>NZ_JALJEA010000001.1:0-1258277 GCF_023242405.1 Pseudomonas sp. MWU12-3088 | reverse complement strand
GTTTCTCTAAGTGCATTCGGCTTTGCCGGGTATTAGCGAGAGGCTGTTCGTTGAGCAGGGCTTTCGCCTACCATGCCATTAACGAAATCGATGACAAAAAAGGATCGAGCGTCATGCCCAACACCGCCGAGCGGATCAACATCGTCGACACTCAGGTGTTGTCCCACGACTGGTATCTGCTGAAGAAAATCACCTTCGACTACCTGCGCAACAACGGTGAATGGCAACGCCAGACCCGCGAAGTCTACGACCGCGGCAATGGCGCAGCGATTTTGTTGTTCAATCGCGAAAAACGCACGGTGGTGCTGACTCGCCAGTTCCGCTTGCCGGTGTTCGTCAACGGTCATGACGGTCTGCTGATCGAGGTGGCTGCCGGACTGCTGGAAGGCGCGGCGCCGGAGCAGCGCATCCGTGACGAAGCCGAGGAAGAAACCGGTTATCGCGTGCACGATGTGAAGAAAGTCTTCGAGGCGTACATGAGTCCGGGTTCGGTAACCGAGAAGCTGCACTTCTTCGTTGCCGAATACGACGCGGCGTCAAAGGTCAGCGACGGTGGTGGCCTGGAGGAGGAAACCGAGGAACTGGAGGTTCTGGAGTGGCGCTTCGACGATGCACTGGCAGCGTTTCATCGTGGCGAGATCTGCGATGCCAAGACCATCATGTTGCTGCAATACGCCGCCATGAATAACTTTTTCGACGCTTAAAACAGCTCACCGGTTTTGCCGATGTCTGACCACTGGCCACCTTCCAGTGTCAGCAAGCGCTCTTTGGCTTCAAGGCCGCCGGCAAACCCGGTCAGTTTTCCCGAAGCACCAATCACCCGGTGACAGGGCGCGATGATCGAAATCGGGTTTCTGCCGTTCGCCGCGCCGACGGCACGTACCGCGCTGGGATGGCCGATCTGTTCGGCAATCTGGCTGTAGGTGCGAGTCTCACCGAACGGAATGGTCAGCAACGCGGCCCAGACCTTTTTCTGGAACTCGGTGCCGGCAAAGTCCAGCTCCAGATCGAACGCACTTCGCGTTCCTGCAAAATATTCTTCCAGCTGTCGCGCGGTTTTCAGCAACACCGGGTTGTCGGGTACTTCGGTCATTGGTCCGAGGCGCACCCGGCTCGGTTTGTCGTTTTCCCAGAGGATGGCGGCCAGTCGTGAACCGTTCGCGACCAGCTTCAACTCGCCGACGGGCGAGGGCAGGGTGATGAACGTGTAGGCCATGGGGGAAAACTCCGGGTCGGGTCGGCAACAGCGCCCAGCATACTGCCGGATCGGGGAGGCGCAAACCGCAATCGCGACCATACTGGCTGATGCTCTTGAAGCGCTTTCCTACCTTATAAAAAGAAGAGACAGACTCATGAAGTACGAACCTTTTGCCAAATCGCTGATTGCGACCTCATTGGCGCTCAGCTGCCTCATGGCCCACGCCGCCTCGGTTGCGCCCGTCGCCGCCGAAAACGGCATGGTGGTCACCGCCCAGCACCTGGCCACCCACGTGGGTGTCGATGTCTTGAAAAGTGGCGGCAACGCGGTGGATGCGGCGGTCGCCGTGGGCTACGCACTGGCGGTGGTTTACCCGGCAGCGGGCAACCTCGGTGGTGGTGGTTTCATGACCATTCAACTGGCGGACGGACGCAAGACCTTCCTCGATTTCCGGGAAAAAGCCCCACTGGCCGCGACAGCCAATATGTACCTCGACAAGGACGGCAACGTCATTCCTGATCTGAGTACCCGTGGCCACCTCGCGGTGGGCGTTCCGGGCACTGTCTCCGGCATGGAGCTGGCACTGACCAAATACGGCACCAAGCCGCGCAAGGACATGATCGCCCCGGCGATCAAACTGGCGGAAGAAGGTTTCGAGCTGGAGCAGGGTGACGTCGATCTGCTGGACTACGCCACCGACGTGTTCAAGAAGGACATGAAAGACTCCGGCTCGATCTTCCTTCACAACGGCGAGCCGATGCAGGTCGGGCAGAAACTGGTGCAGAAAGATCTGGGCAAGACCCTGCGCACCATTTCCGAGAAAGGCGCCGATGGTTTCTATAAAGGCTGGGTGGCCGACGCCATCGTCACCTCCAGCCAGGCCAACAAGGGCATCATCACCCAGGCTGACCTCGACAAATACAAGACCCGCGAACTGGCCCCGGTGGAATGCGACTATCGCGGTTACCACGTGGTGTCGGCGCCGCCGCCAAGCTCCGGCGGGGTGGTGATCTGCCAGATCATGAACATCCTCGAAGGCTATCCGATGAAGGATCTGGGCTTCCATTCGGCCCAAGGCATGCACTACCAGATCGAGGCGATGCGCCACGCCTATGTGGATCGCAACAGCTATCTGGGCGACCCGGATTTCGTGAAAAACCCGATCGAGCACCTGCTGGACAAGAACTACGCGACCAAGCTGCGCAATGCGATCCAGCCGCAGAAGGCCGGTGTCTCCGCCGAGCTGAAACCTGGCGTTGCGCCTCATGAAGGCAGCAACACCACGCACTACTCGATCGTCGACAAATGGGGCAACGCGGTATCGGTCACCTACACCCTCAACGACTGGTTCGGTGCGGGCGTGATGGCGAGCAAGACCGGGGTGATCCTCAACGATGAAATGGACGACTTCACCTCGAAAGTCGGCGTGCCGAACATGTACGGCCTGGTGCAGGGTGAAGCCAACGCCATCGCGCCCGGCAAGGCGCCCTTGTCGTCGATGAGCCCGACCATTGTCACCAAGGACGGCAAAGTGGTGATGGTGGTGGGCACGCCGGGCGGCAGCCGCATCATCACGGCGACTCTGTTGACCATGCTCAACGTCATCGACTACGGCATGGGCCTGCAGGAAGCGGTTGATGCGCCGCGCTTCCACCAGCAGTGGATGCCGGAGCAGACCAACCTCGAAGACTACGCCGCCAGCCCCGACACGAAGAAGATTCTCGAGAGCTGGGGCCACAAGTTTGCGGGCCCGCAGGACGCCAACCATATCGCTGCGATTCTGGTCGGAGCGCCGTCGCTGGGCGGTAAACCAGTCGGCAAGAACCGCTTCTACGGCGCCAATGATCCACGGCGCAACACCGGGTTGTCTTTGGGTTACTGAGAAGGGTAAAAAGGGGGCGGGCACACGTCCGCCCCTGTCTCAAGGACCGATCAAGGAAGGCTCACCATGACCACCGCATTGCTGATCATCGATGTCCAGCGCGCCCTGTGCACAGGCGAATACGAGTGCCACGACATCAAACGGGTGATCGATACCATCAACGGCCTCAGCGCCCGGGCGCGCAAGGCTGGCGTTACTGTCGTGCTGATCCAGCATAACGAAAAGGACAGCCCGTTAGCCCACGGCGCCGAGGGCTGGCAACTGGCCGATGGCCTGAATACCGCACCGAGTGACCTGCACGTCGACAAGACCGCCAACGACTCGTTCTACCAGACCAACCTGCAAAAGCTGATCCCCCGGGAAGACTTCGATCGCCTGGTGATCTGCGGTCTGCAGACCGATTACTGCGTCAACGCTACCGTGCGTCAGGCCCATCAACTGGGCTACGACGTGGAACTGGCAGCCGACGCGCATTCCACCGTCGACAACGGCAACATGAGCGCCGAAGACATCATCACCGAACACAACAAGGACTGGGCGCACCTGACCGGCTCTGTGGCGCGGATTGATGTGAAGCCGGCGGCTGAGATCGCGTTCTGACTCTCTTGTAGTAACCGGTGAAATTTCCAGAGCATCGATAACCCGGGCGCGGCATACTGCCGCCGCCTCAGGAATGGAATCTGTCGATGCTCGCTTTCAATCTCCGTCACGCCTTGTTGCTGACGCCTCTCGTTTTTGCTGCCAATACACACGCTGCCAGTTTCGACTGCGCTGGCGCTTCCAGCCCGGTTGAAAAAGCCATTTGTGCGGATCCGTATACCTCGAGTCTTGATGAGAAACTCGGGAAGCTCTGGACGACAACACTGACGAAGGTTGCTGATCCGAAAGCGCTCAAGGCCGATCAAAGAGCATGGTTGAAGAACCGCAGCCTTTGTGGCGCTGAACCGGCGTGCTTGCGTCGTGAATATCTGATGCGCCTGACTGAGCTGCAATATGCGGCCAGAGCGTTCAACTGGGATTCCACATGGCATTTGATTCCTCACGGGGTGAACTCGGGATCTGAAGTGATCATCAAGCGTCAGGACGCCACACACATCCGCTTTGAGGTTTCGGCACAGGAGGGCGCCAACTCTGGTGATCTGGAAGGCATTGCTGTGTTGAGCGGTGTTGAGGCTCGTTTCGAAGAGGGTAGTTGCACGCTTGTTTTTCGAGCTATCAATGGTGTTCTGGACGTCACGCAGAATGGCGATGACGTTGATTGCGGCGGCGGTATGGGTGTCTTTTACTCAGGTCGTTATGTGGCGTCTGATAAACCACTTTCGATGAATTACAACTTGCTCAGCGTTGGACTTGCTCGTACGCAGCAAGAGGATCAGGCGTTGCATAAATTGCTCAAGGGTGATTATCAGAAGCTGGTGGACCGTACGAGTACCATGACCGTCGGCGACCCGGCGGTTGATGTGCCTGATGCCGAGGTCATCGAGATGTGGGTGCGCGGACTGGGCAATATGAACGCGGCCATTCTGATGCGTGCGGCCAATAACCGTTTCTGGGTGCTGATGCTGGTGCCTGAGAAAGGGGGACACACGCGAGCCCGTTATTACACCAACGTACCGGAATGGAAAAAGCGTCTGCCTGCCCAGTTCCAGGCATGGTACGAGCGGATGGAAGGTGACCGCGCACTACCTCTGGACATCATGCCCTGACTCCGCCGCTCAAGTCGCAAACATCAACCTGCGAACATCACTCACCGGCTCGGACACCACACCGCCCAGCACCAGCCGCGTAATGGTATCCGCTGCCCTTTCGTAGTCCTCATCCTGCGGTATTTCCCGCCCGGTGATGCGCCCCATCTGCCAGCCGATATTGGTGTAGGTGCGCGTCGCCGACCAGATGAACAACATCAGATGCTCGGGATCCACCGGCGCCAGCAAGCCGCGCTCGATCCAGCTGCGCAGGCACTCGACATTGCGCCGGGCTTCGGCATGCAACAGGTCGCGGCATTCATCGGGTAGCTGGCGACCGCCCAGCAGCAGTTCACCACTGAACACCTTGGCAATCGCCGGATGCTCGCGGGCGATGCGGATGCGGGCCGCGACGTAGGCGCGCAGGCCGATCAACGGGTCATCACTTTCGCGCAGCACCGCCGAGGCTTCCAGCAGCGGTTCGACGAAGCCGAGCAGCACTTTGCCGTAGAGGTTTTCCTTGCTCTGGAAGTAGTAATAGAGATTGGCCTTGGGCACACCGGCGCGGGCGGCGATGTCGCGGGTCTGGGTTGCGTCGAAGCCATTGGCGGCGAACTCTTCGCTGGCGGCCTTGAGGATCAGTTGCTGGTTGCGTTCGCGGATGCTGCTCATGGAAGACATTGAAAGTCTGGCGATTTCGGGTTCGCAATATACAAAACTATATAGCGATTAAGCCAGCGAACTCGACGGACAGCGCTATGCTGCTGCAATCATTTGACGGGATCGGGGAGGGGATATGAGTCTTCAGGCAATACGCGCCAGTGCGGAACATCTGGATGCGGTGGCCTTACTGTTCGACGGCTATCGCGGCTTTTATGGCCAGCCATCGAACCTGGCGCAATCGCGGGCCTTCATCGCCGAGCGTATGGCGGGCAATGAATCGGCGATTTTTCTGGTTGAAGATGAAAACGGCGAAGCGCAGGGATTCGTACAGCTGTATCCGACGTTTTCATCGATAGACGCCCACCGCACCTGGTTGCTCAGCGACCTGTTCACCACGCCGGCCGCTCGAGGCCGTGGCGTCGGGCGATTGCTGATGAACACTGCACGGGACTTTGCCGTGGAAACCGGCGCCAAGGGCCTGATACTGGAAACCGCCACCGACAATTTCACGGCCCAGGGTTTGTACGAATCCCTCGGTTGGGTGCGTGACACTGGCTATTACACCTACAACCTGGACCTGCGACAGGGCTGATTCGGTCAGTCGGCCCGGGCCAACAGTCGTTCGATCTGCGCCAGTTCCCAGGTGCTGAGCAGGCTGACCGGGTCGGTGCCGAAACGTTGAGTGGTGTCGAGCGTCCACACGCGACCTTCCGGGCACCGGCATTGCAGGCAGTGGTGCAGGTGTTGGCTGTCAAAGTCGAGCGACAGGTGCCAGCCGTCGAGCTCGACCGATATCTGGCCGGTCCCGGATTCCTGTGCAATACGCCGTAATGCGCAAACGCCCAATGCAGCCTCACGCAAGCGCTGGCAGACTTCGCGGGTGGATAGCGGTGACATGTTCAAACCCGTCGATCAACGAAGCGCGCAAGCATAAAGCGCCGGGCCGTCCCTGTCAGCGATCGCTGGCCCGTGCCCGGGCAATTGCGTAACATCCGCAACCCTCTTTTTCCCGCGAATACAGCGGCCGTCAGTATCGGCCGCGCTGTCAGGTAAGCCATGAAACCGATTCGTCTGCGCGCCGATGTCCTGGCCGGACTCACCACCTCGTTCGCCCTGTTGCCCGAATGCATTGCGTTCGCGCTGGTGGCTCATCTCAATCCGTTGATGGGCCTTTATGGCGCCTTCATCATTTGCACGCTGACCGCGTTGTTCGGCGGCCGGCCGGGCATGGTGTCCGGGGCGGCCGGTTCGATGGCGGTGGTGATCGTCGCGCTGGTGGTGCAGCACGGCGTGCAGTACCTGCTGGCGACGGTGTTGCTCGGTGGCCTGATCATGATGGCGTTCGGGCTGTTGCGCCTGGGCAAACTGGTGCGCATGGTGCCACACCCGGTGATGCTCGGGTTCGTCAACGGTCTTGCGATCATCATTGCGCTGGCGCAACTGGAGCATTTCAAGAGCGGCGAGCAGTGGCTCAGCGGCACGCCGTTGTACCTGATGACCGGGCTGGTGCTGCTGACCATGGCCATCGTCTACATCCTGCCGCGCCTGACCCGTGCCGTGCCGCCGGCACTGGTGGCGATCCTCGGCGTCGGGGCGCTGGTCTATCTGCTGGGCCTGCCGACCCGCACCCTCGGCGACATGGCGCACATCGCTGGCGGTCTGCCGACATTCGCGCTGCCGGACATCCCGTACAACCTCGAAACCCTGCGCATCATCGCGCCTTACGCGATCCTGATGGCGCTGGTCGGCCTGCTGGAGACCCTGCTGACCCTCAATCTCACCGACGAAATCACCGAAACTCGCGGTTACCCGGATCGCGAATGCGTAGCGCTGGGCGCGGCGAACATGGTCTCCGGCGCGTTCGGCGGCATGGGCGGTTGCGCGATGATCGGCCAGACTGTGATCAACCTCAGTTCCGGCGGGCGCGGGCGGATGTCCGGGGTGGTAGCGGGGGTGTTGATTCTGCTGTTCATTCTGTTCCTGTCGCCGCTGATCGAGCGGATTCCGCTGGCGGCGCTGGTGGGGGTGATGTTCGTGGTGTCGCAGCAGACCTTTGCCTGGGCCTCGTTGCGGGTGCTGAACAAAGTGCCGCTCAACGATGTGCTGGTGATCATCGCGGTCACCACCATCACAGTGTTTACCGATCTGGCCACGGCGGTGCTGTGCGGGATCATCATCGCGGCACTGAATTTTGCCTGGCAGCAGGCACGCGAACTGTACGCCGATGAACATCTGGAAGCCGATGGCAGCAAACTCTATCGCCTGCACGGCACGCTGTTTTTCGCCTCGACCACGCCGTTCCTCAATCAGTTCGACCCGGCCAACGATCCACAGCGCGTGACGCTGGACTGCCGGCATCTGAGCTTTGTCGACTACTCGGCCATCGCCGCGCTGAAAACCCTGCGCGAACGCTACGCCAAGGCCGGCAAGCAGTTGCAGGTGTTTCACCTGTCCGAGCGCTGCAAGAAATTGCTGAAACGCGCCGGGGTCGATCACGACTGAGATCGACCCCGGTCACTGTCAGGCATCGATCGCCGGGAAATCGATGTCGGTCAGTGCAGTGTTGTTGAGGTAGTTGGTCAGGGTCTGCACGGCGACGATGGCGATCACTTCGATGATCTTCTTTTCGTCGATGCCGGCAGCGCGGGCGGCGGCGATCTGTTCATCGCTCAGATGGCCACGGGTTTCCGTCAGTTGATGGGCGAGGGCGGCGAAGGCATTCAGCCGACCATGACGCGCTTCGATGATTTCTTCTGCTGCCAGCCCGGCCTTGCTGGCAAACAAGGTGTGCGCCGAGAGGCAGTAATCACAGCCGTTGACCTGCGACGTGGCAAGGTACACCGCCTCTTTTTCCTTGGCGCTCAGGGACGTTTTGCCCAGCGTGGCGGAGACTTGCACGTAGGCATCCAGTGCAGCGGGGGCAACCGCCAGGGTCTTGAACAGGTTGGGCAGGAAACCGATTTTTTTCTGCACGCCTTCCAGGGTCGGGCGGGTGGTTTCGGTGGCGTTTTCAAGGGTGATCGGGGCGATGCGGCTCATGGTGATTCTCCGAAAGTCCGGTGCGAAGTGCGCCGGGGATGGAGGTCATGTTATTGAGCGAGACTGGTGCTTTGGGTGCAAATCGTCGAGGATATGCGACAGATCGTCCAAACCTGTCGTCGAGGATTCGTCCATGGATCGCTTGTCCACGTTGCTCAGCCACTTCGGCGTGAATGCCGGCACCTTCCACAGCGGTACTTTCTGCGGCATCAGCGCCTATGGTGGCGATCAGGTCTGCGGCCATGTGCATCTGTTGCAGGCCGGGCAAGTGCTGCTCAAACCGGGGAATGACCCCGAACTCTCGCTCAGCGAACCGACGCTGATTTTCTTCCCCCGACCGTTTGCTCACCGACTGTTCGCCGACGAGAGCATGGGCGCGCAATTGGTGTGCGCCTCGCTGACCTTCGATGGCGGCGCGGGCAATGCGCTGGCGGCGGCGCTGCCGGATTATCTGGTGCTGAAACTCGCCGACCTTCCGGAAATGGCCAGCACTCTGGAATGGCTGTTCAAGGAGGCATTCGATGGTCATTGCGGGCGCGAAGCGGTGATGGATCGGCTGTTCGAACTGTTGGTGATTCTGCTGCTGCGCCATCTCATCAGCAGTCGCGACCAGCAACCGGGGATGATGGCGGGGCTGGCTGATCCGAAGATTTCCCGTGCGTTGAGTCTGATGCATGACCAACCGGCCAAGGCCTGGAGCGTCGCCGAACTGGCCGCGACCGTGCATGTGTCCCGTGCCGGGTTTGCCGAGCATTTCCGGCGAGTGGTGGGGCAGACGCCGGTGGATTATCTGGTGAGCTGGCGAATCAGCCTCGCGCAGAAACGTCTGCGCGAGGGACGGCCGATAGCCCTGATCGCCGAAGAAGTCGGCTATGAAAGTCCTTCGGCGCTGGCCCGGGCGTTTCGGCGCAAGACCGGGCTCAGTCCTCGGGAGTGGAAAGCGGGAACGAGCTGATCATCTGGCGAATTTCTTCGCCCCGGCCACGCACAAAATCACACCCAACGTGACCACCAGCATGCCGACGCTGACGTGTTCATGCAGCAACGTCGCCGCCAGCGCCAGACCGAAAAACGGCTGCAGCAATTGCAACTGCCCGACCGCCGCAATCCCGCCCTGCGCCAGGCCGCGATACCAGAACACAAAACCGATCAGCATGCTGAACAGCGAAACGTAAGCCAGGCAGACCCAAGCCGATAAGCTGATGCCGCTGAACGAGGCGGGCGCCCGCCATACGCTGAACACGGCCATCGCCGGCAGCGACAACACCAGCGCCCAGCAGATCACCTGCCAGCCACCGAGGGTGCGCGACAGTTTGGCGCCTTCGGCATAACCGAGACCGCAGGCGAGAATCGCCGCCAGCATCAACAGATCCCCGGTGGGCGAGGCGGTCAGGCCCTGGGATACCGCAAAGCCAACCACCAGCAAACTGCCCAGCACCGAAAAGATCCAGAACACCGGACGCGGCCGTTCACCGCCGCGCAGCACACCGAAAATCGCCGTCGCCAGCGGCAGCAATCCTACAAACACAATGGAGTGCGCCGACGTCACGTATTGCAGCGCGAGGGCGGTCAATAGCGGGAATCCCACGACGACACCCAGTGCCACGATCAACAACGAGAACCACTGATCCCGCGCCGGGCGTCGTTCGCGAAACAGCCACAACAGGCACAACGCCAAGACCCCGGCGATGGTCGCGCGGATGACGGTGAGGAACACCGGGTCGAATTCCAGCACCGCCAGCCGCGTGGCCGGCAGCGAACCGCTGAAAATCACGACGCCGATGAAACCGTTGATCCAGCCGCTGGTTTTTTCCAGGGCCGGAGCGGGCAGATTTGTGGTTCGTTCCATGTCGGTCCTGCTCAAAAGTGGGGTTGCTTGTGGCTCATCCTAGGGTTGAGAATCAGCACAATCAAAGAATTGTCATGGATACATCCCGGCATGCCTCGCTCCCGTTACAAGACCCTCGTTGATTCCTATGCCGCCGACATTCGCAGCGGTCGCCTGTTGCCCGGCACGCGTTTGCCGACCCATCGGCAACTGGCGGCCAGCGAAGGGCTGGCGCTGGTCACGGCTTCGCGGGTGTATGCGGAGTTGGAGGCCATGGGCCTGGTCAGCGGCGAAACCGGGCGGGGCACGTTTGTCCGGGAAACCTCGTTGTTGCCGGGGCAGGGGATCGATCAGAAAGACATCGCCGTCGGCATGATCGACCTCAACTTCAACTACCCGTCGCTGCCGGGGCAGGCTGATCTGCTGCGCACCGCTTTGCGGCAATTGGCGCTGTCCGGCGATCTCGAAGCACTGCTTCGTTATCAACCCCACGCCGGGCGCCAGCATGAACGGGCTTTGGTTGCCCGGCACTTGCAGGCCCGAGGCCTGAGTGTCGACGCCGAGCAGGTGTTGATCGTCAATGGCGCCCAGCAAGGGCTGGCGGTGACGTTAATGGCGCAGCTCAATCCCGGTGACGTAATTGCGGCCGATGCTCTGACCTATTCAGGCTTCAAGGTGCTCGCCGAAGCGTTGCACCTTGAAGTGGTGGCGATTCCTGTGACCGCAAACGGCCCGGATCTGGCGGCTCTCGACAGACTCTGCCGCAACCGCCCGGTGCGCGCCGTGTACAGCATGCCGACCCTGCACAATCCGCTGGGCTGGGTGATGCCGCTGGCGCAGCGTGAACAACTGGTGGCGATTGCCCGACAGCATGATCTGACGATCATCGAAGACGCTGCCTACGCCTTTCTGGTCGATAACCCGCCGCCACCGCTGGCGGATCTGGCGCCGGAGCGCACGGTGTACGTCTCGGGACTTTCGAAAAACATCGCCACGGGCCTGCGCTTCGGCTTCATCGCGGCGCCGCTGAAAATCGTCCCGGCACTGGAACGCATCATCCGCGCCACCACCTGGAACACGCCGGGGGTGATGACCGCGATGGCCTGCGGCTGGCTCGACGACGGCACAGTCACCTTGCTGGAGGCGCAAAAGCGCGATGACGCCCGGGCCCGTCAGGCGCTGGCCGCGGAAATCCTGCAAGGCTTGCCGATGGTTGGCCATCCTTCCTCGTATTTCCTCTGGCTGCCGCTGCCGGAAGACGCAAGGTCCGATCAGGTGGTGATCGAGCTGATGAAGGCGCAGATCTCGGTCACCAACGCCGAACCGTTCACCGTATCGGCCCATGTGCCTCACGCGATCCGGCTGGCGCTGGGCTCGGTGGACATGCTTGTCCTGCGTCAAGCCTTGCTCAAAGTCCGGCAAGTGATCGCGGCTTATCTGTAGCGCAACGCTCCCCGCAGGATTACCCTTGGCGCCGCCGAAGATCTGGATGCTCCCGATGAAAAACACCGCATTATTGACCCTCGCCCTGATCCTCAACGCAGGTCTGTTCAGCACGCCCGCCCTGGCGGCTGGCGACGCCGAGGCCGGCGGCAAAATCTTCCCGCGCCTGTGCGGCGGCTGCCACCAGGTCGGCGAGTCCGCCCGTCCCGGATTCGGCCCGCAACTCAACGGCATCATCGGCCGCCCGGCGGGGACGTCGGCAAACTACGTGTACTCCGATGCGATGAAGAACTCCGGCATCACCTGGAACCGTGAAACGCTGACGGCGTATCTGAAAGATCCGAAAGGCGTGGTGCCGGGGACGCGGATGATCTTCTGGGGGCTGAGTGACGAGGAGAAAATCGATAATTTGTTGGCGTATCTTCAGTCATTTTCCAATCAATGAGCTTAATGGCGGGGACCGCGCAATGCCGTTCCCGCGTTCAATTTTCCTGCTCGGCCTGACCGGCAAACCACCCCATCACCACCCCACACGCCGGATGCGCTGCCGCCGACGGCTGCAAGCACAACGAGTAAATCCCCCCGGTTTTCAGCGGTTCCCCGAACGGCACCACCAGCACTCCACGCTCTATGGATTCTGCCGCGAGCGTCATGTCCGTCACCGCCACACCCAGTCCCCGCGCCGCTGCGTCCAGTGCCAGTTCATCGAGGTTGAACGGGATGTGCCGGTAAGCTTCCAGCGGTTTGCCGTCGTTCGCGGCCAGCCATTCGATCCAGGCCTGGCGATCCGCAGAACGATGCAGCAAGGCAAAACGTTGCAGTTCTTCGACTGACCGGGGGGCGTCTACCAAATTGGGAGCGCACACCGGCACCAGTGTCTCCTTGAACAGCGTCAGGCAATCCGGGTCGCTTGATTCCGTCGGCAAATAAAGGATGTACGCGTCGCTGTCACTGGTGGGCTCGACGACTTCGGTGGCGACGGTTTCGATAGCCAGCGAGACCTCGGGATGGTGCAGATAAAAGTCGCTGAGTCTGGGCAGCAACCAACGCACTGCCAGCGACACATGCAGGCGAATGCGGAACGGTCGCTTCTGCGGCATGAGGCGCTCTTCGAGGTTTTTGAGTTGCTCGAAAATGCTCCGGGCACTGGCCAGCACCTGTTCGCCTTCCGGGGTCAGGTGCAGGTTGCGACTGGTGCGCACGAACAGCGCCACATTGAAGTGGCTTTCCAGTTGCTGGATCTGCCGGCTGACGGCGCTTTGGGTCAGGCACAACGTCTGCGCAGCCTGAGTGAAGCTGCCGCATCGGGCGACTTCGACCAGTGCCTGCATGGCTTGCAGTGAGGGAGCGTGGCGAATTTTATCCATGCGTTTTCAGAATGGCTCGATGATTTCTTAGCGTTGGTGAGGCGTTTGAAGACCCTATAGATTCTAGTTCTGGCGGCAATCTTCACAACACGGACATGCGATTCACGCATGGGTATCCGAAGAAGGCAAGCCGCGGAACGACAGTCTTACGAGGTGATGCATGGACAATATCTGTGGCTGGATCGCGCAAGCCGGAAACGCCCCGGCACGCGGTCGCCTGAGCGGAGCGCAAAAAGCCGACTGGCTGGTGATCGGGGCCGGCATCACCGGGCTCAGCGCCGCGCATAACCTCGCGCAACTGCATCCCGAGGCGCGGATTGTGGTGGTGGATCGGCAATCGGCAGCGCAGGGCGCTTCGGCGCGCAACTCGGGATTCGTGGTCGCCCATGAACACCCGGCCGACAGCGAACTGATCGGCGCCGCAGGCTTTGCCGGGTTTGAAGTCGACACGGCGATTTCCCGCGCCGCCAGCGTAGAAGTCCGCCAACGCATTGCCCGACACGCCATCGACTGCGACTTCCGCGACAGCGGTTATTTCTTCGCCGTGAACGACCCGGCCAAGCTCAATCAGGTCGACGCAAAACTTGCCACGCTGCGCGCCCTTGGTGCCTGCGCTGAATTTCTGCAAGGCGAGGCGTTGAGCCAGAAGCTCGGCACTCGCCACTATCAGGCGGCGATCTGGTGCGGCAACGGCAACGCGCTGCTGCAACCGGCCAAGTATGTGAAGGGCTTGCTCGATGCACTTCCGGACAACGTCACGGTATTCGAGAACACCGACATTGTGGGTCTTGGGCGTGTCGGCCAGGGACGTCTGCGTGCCCAAGGCGCCGAAGGCAGTATCGAAGCGAAACAGGTGCTGGTGTGCCTCAACGCCTTCATACCCCGCGTCGGCATCCGCGACAGCGCCACGTTCCCGATGGAGTTGAGTGCCAGTCTCACGCGCCCGCTCACGGATCAGGAATTCGCGGCCATCGGTTCGGTCGAGCCGTGGGGCGTGCTGTCGACCCGGCCACTGGGCGCCACGGTGCGACTGACCCCGGATCGCCGGGTAATGATCCGCAACACCGCCGAATACCGCACGCGAGACCTGTCCGACAGCGAACTGGTTTTGCGTCGGCAACATCATGTGTGCGGTCTGCAACGACGCTTTCCGTTCCTCGGCGAGCAAGACATTCGCTATACCTGGACCGGTCATCTGAGTGCAAGCCGCAGCGGCCAGGCGTATTTCGATCGGGTTGAGGAGGGCGTTTTCGCCGTGGCCGGTTGCAACGGTTCAGGCGTGGCGCGTGGAACCCTGTGGGGACGGCTGTTGGCGGAGTTGGCATCGGGCGTCGACTCGCCCTTGCTGCAATCGGTGATGCAACGGGCCGAACCCGGCTGGCTGCCGCCGCGACCTTTCTTCGATATCGGTGCCATGCTTCGCATGCGCGTGGAGGCGGTCAGGGCCAGAACAGAAATCTGAAATTCCGCAGATCCCACAAGAACAAAAGCCACTCAATTCAGGTGACAGAACATGCGCGTCCACACACTTTTCCTGGCGGTCCTGCTCGCAACGGCATCGACCGGCGCCCTGGCCGACGAAGCGGTCAACATTTCCAACTGGAACGGCTACATCGCCGACGACACCCTGGCCAACTTCACCCAAGCCACCGGCATCAAGGCCACTTACGACATTCATGACAGCAACGAAGTGCTGGAATCGAAGTTGATGACCGGCAATACCGGTTACGACGTGGTCAGTCCGTCGAACCACTTTCTGTCGCGGCTGATCAAGGCCGGCGCGATCCAGAAACTCGACAAGTCGCAACTGCCGAACTGGAAGAACCTCGACCCGCAGTTGATGAAGAAACTCGAAGTCAACGACCCGGGCAATCAATACGGCTATCCGTACATGTGGGGTACCGCCGGCATCGGTTACAACGTCGAGAAGATCAAGGCGATTTTCGGCAACACCGACGTTACCCGTTCGTGGAAGCTGTTTTTCGAAGAGGACAACATCAAGAAGTTGAGTCAGTGCGGCGTGGCGATCATCGACAACCCGACCCAGGTGTTGCCGATCACCCTCAACTACCTGGGCCTGCCGCCACACAGTCATGAACCGGCGGATTACCAAAAAGCCGAAGCGGCCTTGTTCAAGATTCGCCCTTACGTGCAGTACTTCCATGCGTCGAAGTACATCAGCGATCTGGCCAACGGCAACGTCTGTGCGGTGATCGGCTTCAACGGCGATGTGGTCCAGGCTGCCGCCAGCGCCAGGGAAGCGAAAAACGGTATCGACATCGCTTATTCGATTCCCAACGAAGGCACAACGCTGTGGTTCGACATGGTGGTCATGCCCAGGAACGCACCCCACCAGAAGAATGGCTACAGCTACATGAACTACCTGCTGGAACCGAAGGTGATCGCCAACATCAGCAACAGCATTCACTACGCCAACCCCAACGCGGCAGCGAATGAGTTCCTGACGCCGGCGGTGAAACAGGATCTGGCGATCTACCCGCCAAAAGAGGTGATGGACAAGCTGTTCACCGTGGAAGAGTTGCCGGCGGCGATTGCGCGGTTGACGACGCGGTTGTGGACCAAATTGAAGACCAATACCTGAAGAGACTCGTGAAGCGCTGCTGGCAGCGCTTCATGAAATATTCCCTGATTGATACTAATGTGCCACTGCCTCCAGTAAAGTGTGCGCCGCCCGAGAGATGGATCCCGGGCGTTTACCCATGGAGTCTTGCAGTGAAATACCTCAGCAAAGTAGTCGCCGCCGCACTGTTCGGTGTGGTTCTGGCAGGTTGCACCGGCACCCCGATGAATACCAAACACTACGACAGCAATCAGTACACCGTGATTGGCCACAGCGAAGCGACCGCCACCGGCCTGATGCTGTTCGGCGTGATCCCGATCCGGCAGAACAGCCGTTTCGTCCGCGCGCAAGAGGCCGCCATCCAGGCCAAGGGCGGCGATGCCATGATCAACACCCAGGTTCAGGAAAACTGGTTCTGGGCATGGGTTCTGAGCGGCTACACCACCAAGGTCTCCGGTGACGTGGTCAAGCTGAAAACCGTTCAGTAAGCGACGACTGGATGTGAAAAAGCCCGGCTGATCAGGCCGGGCTTTTCTTTGTCTTGGGAAAGCGTTTTCAGGTCATGCGACGCGGCGTTCGATCAGGCGATCCGAACCACCTTCAGCAACACGGCGTTCTTGCAGACGATCCGAACCACCTTCGGCAACACGGCGTTCTTGCAGACGATCCGAGCCACCTTCGGCAACACGGCGTTCCAGCAGACGATCCGAGCCGCCTTCAGCTACTCGGCGTTCTTGCAGACGATCCGAGCCACCTTCAGCTACGCGACGTTCTTGCAGACGATCCGAACCACCTTCAGCTACGCGGCGTTCCAGCAGACGATCCGAGCCACCTTCAGCTACGCGGCGTTCTTGCAGACGATCCGAGCCGCCTTCAGCTACGCGGCGTTCCAGCAGACGATCTGAACCACCTTCAGCTACACGCTGTTCGATCAATCGATCCGAACCGCCTTCGGCGATCATGGTGTGAGCGGGTTTTGCTGCAAAAGCGTTGACTGCAAGTACCGAGAAAGCGATGCCGAGAAGGATTTGGCGTTTCATGATCGTGTGCTCCGGGGTGTTGTTTGGTTGGTATGGAGCAGATGTTACGCCCGGGATTTTTTATGAGAACTTCATTGGCGTGATGGTGACTATCGACGCCAGCGATGGATGCCTGAGCCCCGATTCACGGGGCTGTTGCCCGAATACATAGTTCGCCGGTGGCACGGATCAGGGCCAGTTCATGCAACGTATCGTGAGTCAGACCGCTGCGCGCCTTGGCCAGCCACGTCGTGCAGTCCGGGTCATGGCGATAGGGCGTGAAGTCGGCGTATTGCTGCAACAGTCGGGTTTGCAGCTCATCCAGGCGCGGCCGGATCTGTTTGCCCAGATCCGGACGTGGCGTGTCCGGCGCTGCACCGGCCGCCTGCCACTTCGCGAGCAAACCGTATTGCACCAGTTTGTTGGCTTCCATTTGCGCGGCGATCAATTGCGCCACGTCTTCCGGGTCGAGCTTGCGTTCGGTGGCCAGCGTCCGGGCATTGGCGATGACCTGGGCTTCGCGGGGACTGTCCTGGATCGGCTTGCCGCTGTCCCATTTGGTCAGGGCGACGAGGTCGCCGATGTTCAGGCGTTCGTTCAGGGTTAACACCAGTGACCGTAACGAGTCTGGAGGCGGCAACTGAGCCGCCGCTTGAGTTGCGGTGGATAATGGCGCGCAAAGAGCGTAAGCCAGAAGGCTCCAGTAACAGAGTGCATTCTGTTTTGGTGGAATGAGCGGTAGACGTAGTCTTATGTCTGAAATGGCCCATTTACTAATTACGTCAATGATGTTCAATGCCTACATCCTCTTATCCTGCAATGTATGGATAAAATTTTTTGGTACTTGTGTGGCTTGGGAGAGCCATTCTTTGGTTGGCGATTAAATAAAGTGCTCTCCGAAAATTAAATCAATATTGTTATCACTGAGCTTCATGAGTCCTTTGCATAAAGCGTGCGTCCAGGAATTTGGTTCATTTGTTTCCACGCTGACATCTATATATCCCTGTATAACATCTCTGAAGGATTGTGCGTTTGAGTGTTTTCTAGCATGCACTTTCAATGCTTGCAAGGTTGATATCATTTTGTTGTAAAAGGCAGTTTCGTCGATTGATGTGGCAATGTGATGGTCAATTCGTTCTTGAATGTTATCTTCGAAATCCGAATCGTTGTAGGTTATTTCGAAATCTGGGATGTTGCTGGTAAGGTTGATTTTTATAAAAACGTCAATGTTGTTTAGAAGGGCGCGATCGAAGTAAGGGTGTAGAAGTTTAACATCGGCGCCGTAAGCATTTGAGTCGTTACGCTTTCTATTGCAGTCACCACATGACGGCATCAGGTTCAAACTATAAATCGAAAATTCAGGATAGGAGGCTTGAGGGAGATAGTGTTCTATTGTCCTAGCACCATCGCCACCACAAAACGGGCAGCTTGCAAGGCCGTTTAGCGGAATGCTACTGATCCAAGATAATTTGGCCGCGGCAGCTTTTGATTGGTAGGCACGATCAAAAGCATCCTTTTCTACCGCCGTCGTTGCTATGGGTTGCATAGAAGGGCAGGCTCTTTTAATTACATAGTTTCGATATGCAAGCCTGATTGAGCTTTCTATACTTTTTAAGTCGGTATAGTGTGCGAGTACGGAGTTTAGAATTGTTCTATCTGGAACAAGTTTGTAGGATAAGGATCTCATTCGTGATTCTCACGCTTCATGAGTTCGCGAATTTTCATAAGCATGTCCATGCTTAGTATGGATTTATAATTTTCGATTATTTTCTCAAATGACGCTCCGGACGTAGCAAGCTCTTCTGCGATTTTGTCGGAAAAAGACTGCGCTAAGCTGTCGCCGAATACGATGTCTGATAATGAACTGATGTTCGCCCCGAGGGTGTTGAGGTAGACACTTTGAGTGGATACAATTTTTTCATTGTCGCTTTTTATGACGTGTACGCAGTGCGTCGGAACTTCTCTTACTACATAGGCGGAATGAGTTGCGATGACCGCAATGGACGAAGTTGCAGATAGCACGGTGTGCAAAAGATTCATGAATTCGGTAATGAGATTTGGGTGTAGATGTGTTTCTGGTTCGTCTAGTAGAACTATCATTCCTTTAGTTGCGGATGTCAAAAAGTGAGTAGCAAACCGGAAGTACATTTTCTGGCCACTGCTGAGCGGCGTCGTCAGAGAAGCCCCTATTTGAAAGGTGATATCTCTATTTGTGTCAATATTCCCGATGATTTCAAGTTTTCTTAGCTCTCCACCTCTAATCGCGCCAATAGGTATCCAATGATTTCCATCAATGTCTTTAAATTTAGCGGTATTCTCCAGCTTTTCCAAAACTGGAATCATCAAAATTCCGGCTGGTATAATTTTTTGCATTATTTTTTTTAAGAGGATGAATCTATCTTCGTTGCCAATGGGGACATCGCTTCTAAGCATGTCTGCTAACATTGTTGTCAGGCTGCTGCTGCCTTCTAAGCCCATGTCGAAATAGTTATAATTAAAGACCCCGGTAATGCTTGATGTGCGCGGTAAGTTATTGTGTGGGTCGGTAGAGTACATATTCAGAGTGCTGAACGGGGGAAGTGTTTCCCATTGCGCCAGTGATAAATCATTTGACAGTTGGTCTGTGGGTTTTCCATAACTATCAAATAGATCTGATCTGTATCGAACGTCGGATAGGGAATTTACTTTTTTCAGAATTCCATGGATTAGACTATTAAGGTATCTGGTCTTTCCTACTCCATTGACTCCAATTAGGCAATGGATTCTGTCAGGCATAAGATTGTTTTCAGAAAAGCTGAAATTAATGTGGTGGGGTGATGCATATCCGTCTAGCTTGGTGGAGTAGGAAAATGGGATTCTGGCCTCGTCTGGTGGCGCTAATCTACGTGCTGAAAAGTAGCCAAATCTTAGGGCTCTATAGGCTCCCGCGTTTCGGGTAATACCGGCAACAAACTCAGGGGCCTCAATGATTGATTTGTAAGTTTGTTGATCGATTTTGTTGTTAACTCGAAAGGAGTTGATTTCTCCGATTGAGAGAAGTAGTGCCTCGTAGTGTTCGCGAGTAAGCTTTTTGGCTAGAATTTGGTAGCTTTCCACGGAGGTAAATACAGTGATGTAGTTTGGGAATTTTTTATTTTCAGGTGTTGGTGGCTCCTTTTTTTGGGAGATTTTTATTTTGTTACTGATCCAAGTGCTTACATGGTTCTGTGCTTTGTCCTCCACAAAAGGAAGAAGCATGATGGGGAATTCTAAATAGATTCCATTTGAGTTTATTTTTAGGTGTGCTCTGAAGTTGTAGCCGAAGTCGTTCCAGCCTTTATTAGTGGGGAATATGGCTGCGATGTCGGGCTCGATTTCGTCAGGTGATTCGTTGTGAATGTTAACAGTCCACATTTAAAGTCCTTGTAAAATAGCTGTTGGTGTATGCAACTTGGTAAGGTTGTTTTTTCGAGGATGACAAAAAATGGTTTACGTACCATTGCCTGTTTTTTTGGAGAGCGTCGCGACTTTTCCTGCATGTAGCCATCATTGAGGTAAAAAGGTCAATAGGCAGGTGGCGCATTAGTGTGTGCTATGTTTGCGGTTGTGAAGTGTGAAATTTTATGGAGTGAAGGCATTGTCCCCCCCCCTCTGGAAAACCTACCTGCTGTTCCTCGCCCCCATGGTGCTGTCGAACTTCCTGCAATCCATGTCGGGCACGGTCAACAGCATCTACATCGGCCAGATGCTCGGCACTCAAGCGCTGGCGGCGGTGTCGGGGATGTTTCCGATCATCTTTTTCTTCATCGCGCTGGTCATCGGCCTGGGGGCCGGGGCAGGGGTGTTGATCGGTCAGGCTTGGGGCGCGCGTGAGTCGCATATGGTGAAGGCGATTGCCGGGGCGACGCTGTTGCTGGGGGTGTTGATCGGGCTGGTCGCGGCGGTGTTTGGCAGTGTGTTTGCGCGTCAGGCATTGCAGGGGTTGGGCACGCCGGCGGACGTACTGGATGATGCGGTTTCCTACGCCCGGGTGATGATGTGGACCTTGCCGTTTGTGCTGGTGTACGTGCTGTTCACTCAGCTGTTGCGCGGGGTGAGCGACACGCTGTCGCCGATGCTCGCTCTGCTGCTGTCGACCGTTGTCGGTCTGGCGCTGACCCCGGCGTTCATTCGCGGCTGGTTCGGCTTGCCGCAACTGGGCATTCAGAGCGCGGCGTTCGCCGGTCTGGCCGGTACGCTGGCGGCGATGGCGTGGCTGGCGTGGAGCCTGATCCGCAAAGGCCATCCGCTGGCACCGGACCGGGAGTTCTTTGCGTCGTTGCGCCTGGATGGCGAGATTCTCGGCAAGGTGTTGCGCATCGGCCTGCCGACCGGGGTGCAGATGATTGTGTTGTCGCTGTCGGAGATGGTGATTCTGGCGCTGGTCAACCAGCACGGCTCCCAGGCGACGGCGGCCTACGGTGCGGTGACGCAGATCGTCAACTACGTGCAGTTTCCGGCGCTGTCGATTGCGATCACCGCGTCGATCCTCGGCGCGCAGGCGATCGGTGCCGGACGGCTGGAACGGATGGGGCCGATCCTGCGCACCGGGTTGTGGATCAATGTGTGCCTGACCGGTGGCCTGATCGTGCTCGGTTACCTGTTGTCGCACTGGCTGCTGGGGCTGTTCCTGACCGAAGACTCGACCCGGGCCATGGCCGAACATCTGCTGCACATCATGCTGTGGAGCCTGCTGATCTTCGGCTTCCAGGCGATCATCGGCGGCATCATGCGTGCCAGCGGCACGGTGCTGGTGCCGGTGGCCATCGCGATCATTTGCGTGGTCGGCGTGCAGTTGCCGGCGGCGTACTGGCTGGACGGGCAGTTTGGTTTGCAGGGCGTGTGGATGGCGTTTCCGGTGGCGTATCTGGGGATGCTGGTACTGCAGACGCTGTATTACAAACTGGTCTGGCAGCATCAGAAAATCGAGCGGCTGGTGTAAGACTGACCGTCAGAAAACGCAGGGCCGTTCCCGGAGGAACGGCCCTTTTTGCTTTCAGCGGCCAGCGTGAATCAGCGGCCGCTGGTGATGCCACGGCAACGCCCGCTCCAGTTGTGCGGCCAGACGCAACAGAACATCGTCAGCCCCGAAGCGTGCCGCCAGTTGCACACCGATCGGCAGGCCGCTGTGCGACATCCCCAATGGGAGGGAGATGGCCGGTGTTCCCGCAACGTTGAACACCGGGGTGAAGGGCGAATGCTCGAACACTCGCGCCGTCCATTGCAGGCCATCCAGCGTGTCGGCGCCGCGATTGTAGAGACCGATGGCTTGCGGCAGTTGCGGCAGGGTCGGGGTCAGCAGGATGTCGATGGACCCGAACCACGCGGCCACCTGACGGGCGACGCTGTTGCGCACTTCCAGCGCGGCGGCAAAGTCCATACCGCGCGATTGCTGACCAAATGCGTAACAGGCGAGGGTGGCCGGTTCCAGGGTGCTGCGATCGACAGGACGCCGGGTCGCAGCGGCGAGATGGTCAATCCAGCGCACCAGGCTCGCACACCAGATGTGCGCGTTGGCCTCGACGAGCGCCTCCCACGACAGGCCGAGCGGCGCCCGGACGCTTTCAACCTGATGGCCGAGGGATTCAAGCTCTCGGGCAACACGGGCGGTGGCATCACTGATCTCGAGATCGACGCTGGCCCCGTTCCACGGAGCATCGAGCAAACCGATACGCAAGCGTCCGGGATCGCGGCCGACCTGAGCCAGAAAGCCTTCGGCCGGTGCCGCCGTGTAATAAGGATCTCCCGGCGCACAGCCCTGCACCACATCCATCAGCGCCGCGCTGTCGCGCACCGTCCGCGACACGCCCAATTGCACGCCGAACCCGGCAAACACCTCGTCCATCAATGGCCCGTGAGAGCTGCGGCCGCGCGTCGGCTTGAGGCCCACCAGCCCGTTGAAGGCGGCCGGAACGCGGATCGATCCTGCCGCGTCGGTGGCATGGGCGATCGGCACGATGCCCGCTGCGACCGCCGCACCGGCACCACCGCTTGAGCCCCCGGCGGAAAGTTGCGGGTTCCACGGGTTGCGGGTCGAGCCTTGCAGGACGGAGTCGGTTTCGGTGCTGAACGCCATTTCCGGCGTGGTAGTTCGGCCCAGGGTGATGAGCCCGGCGGCGTTGAAGCGCTGCATCAGACTGGAGTCGCTTTGCGCGACCAGGCCTTGGGCGAGGCGGCTGCCCAGTTCATTGCGTCGCCCGGCTGCGGTGATCGCCAGGTCCTTGATCAGAAACGGCACCCCGGCCAGGGGGCCGCTGCCCGTGGTCGCGGTCGGTGTCCAGTGCTCGATGACGGCGTTGATCGCCGGGTTGACCTGCTGTATCGCTTCGATGGCCAGAGCGGTCAGCTCTTTGGCGTGGACTTCGCCCGACGCAACCAGTTGCGCGAGGCCGATGCCGTCATGTTCGGCGTATTCGTTGAGGTTCATGGATAGTTCTCCGAGAGGGAGCACCGATATTAGGTCGCAGGGTCTCAGCTGATTAGCCCATAATCGCGGCATGAAATGTGCCATGGGTGGCACAGTTGATTGTTCTCAGGCAGGCCCGAAATGATCCGTGACTTGAACGACACGCTGGTGTTTGTCTGCGTGGTGCGCCTCGGCAGTTTCACCGCCGCCGCCCATGCCTTGCAGATACCGAAGACCACGGTCAGCCGCCGGGTGCGCGAGCTGGAGCAGGCTATCGGGGTGCAACTGCTGCGTCGCACCACCCGGCAGTTGAGCCTGACCGAGGCCGGCGCGGTGTATTACGAGCAGTGCAAATCCATCGCCGAGACGCTCGAGCACGCCGAACGGGCGGTGCATCAATTGCGTGACGGACCCCGTGGCTGGTTGCGGGTGACGGTGCCGTTTTCATTCGGGGTGAGCTGGTTTGCACCGTTGCTGGCCGGGTTTCGTCAGGCGTATCCGGAGATTCGTCTGGAGATTCTGGCGTCTCATGTGCCGATGGATCTGGTGGGCGAGGAGATCGACGTCGCACTGCGGCTGGGAGCAATGCCGGATTCGAGCCTGATCGCCCGGCGGCTGGCCAGTTTTGCCACGGGCATTTACGCGGCCCCGGAATACCTCGCCCGCCACGGTACGCCGCAAACTCCGGAAGAATTGCTTCACCATCAGACGTTGACGCTGCATCAGGCCCGGCGCGATGTCGGTTATGTCTGGCCTTTGCGTCGGGAAGGGGGGCGACTGAGAGATTATCGTGTCGAACCCTCCATCCTGGCCAACGACCCGGCGCTGTTGCACGACGCGTTACTGGCAGGCGAGGGACTGAGCCTGGCGATGGACCAGAGCATGCAAGCGGATGTGCAGGCCGGACGCCTGATCCGGGTGTTGCCGGAGTGGATCGGCCCGCCGCAGGATCTCAATGCGGTCACGGCTCGCGAGCATCTGCCATCGCCCAAGGTGACGGCGTTGATCGGTTACCTGAAAGCGCACATGCCGGACGGAGTGGCGTAAGCGGCGGTTGTTTGCTTAAGTCAATCGAGGCCCACCGAGGCGCCGGAGCATCCCATGTCGATTCGATTGTTGTTGGCTGCCGTGTGTTGCCTGATCGTCATGCCGACGGCGCAGGCGGTGGAGTACACCCGGGTCAATACCGCCGCCAGCCAGATCAGCTTCACCTACAACCAGATGGGCTCGCGGATGTACGGCACATTCGGCAAGTTCGACGCGACGCTGGATTTCGACACTGCCAATCTGAGCAACGCCCGCACCACATTGCACATTGACCTCACGAGCATCGACGCCGGCAGCGAAGACGCCAATACCGAACTGGTGAAACCGGCGTGGTTCGACACACAAAAGTTTCCGACGGCAGTGTTCGAATCGACCGGTTTCAGCCGGGTCGATGAAAACCATTACCTGGTGGCCGGCCGTCTAACCCTCAAAGGCATCACCCATGAAGTACAGGTGCCGGTGCATCTGAAACCGGATAACAGCATCGGCATCTTCGACGGTGAACTGGTACTCAAGCGCGATGCCTTCGGCCTCGGTGCCGGCGAGTGGGCCGACACCGTGGTTTCGAACGACATCGCGATCAAGTTCAAGGTCGTTGCACCGGCCCAGTGACCGGACTCAATACGCCCGCCAGTGCCCCGGCACCCAGCGCCATTGGTTGCCGGCCCAGCGGTAATGCCCGGCGACCCAGTGATAACCCGGTGCAGGCATCGCCGGAACGACCTCTACGATAGGCGGTGGTCGGTGCGGGCGGGCCGGTTCGACGACACAGCCCGACAGGGTGATTGCCACCAGCGTGGCGGTCAGCAAGGTTTTTATGATTTTCGACATGGTGATGTTCCTGGTGGGTAACGTTGGCGGACGGTTGCGCGATCAACGCACCCAATGGCCTTCAATCCAGTACCAGTTCGGTCCGCGCGCCTGCCAGTGGCCCGGTTCCCAGCGTGCGCCGCGGTGACGCACCGGTTGCCAGTGACCGGGCATCCAGACATAACCCCGGCCTTCCCAGCGCCAGTGGCCGCGATCCCAGGCGTAACCTGCCCGTGGACCGGGCATCGGTTCCATGCGCATCGGTGGCGGTGCTTCGCGGATGATCATTTCGGGTTGGGCAAACACGGGGGAACTGGCCAGCGCGGCCAGCGTCAGCGGCACCAGCAGCAGGGCTTTTCGCCATTTCAACAGGGAACGCAGAACGTTCATGACAACTCCTCAGGACCTGCGTCGGGAAAATGAACGCAGTTGAAGAATTGGACGCCAAATCGGCGAAAGATCCGACGCCGGCCGGATGAAATTTTTGTCAGGAACGGCGCCGGAAAAAGAGGATGAATCAGTAGAAACGATCTTCTTCTTTCATGGCCTGGATCTGCCAGAACGTCCTGCCCGAGATCAGCAGGAACAATACCCCGAGCAACAGGCCGCCGGTCATGATGTAGAAGCCCGGACGGTAGCTGTGCAGTTCGGCGGCAATGGCGTTCTTCTCCGGCAGCCATCGTGAAACCAGCAGAGGGATCGGCCCGCCCACTTCATATTGCGTGTGCTCGGCGTAGCGCTCGTCGACGAACTGATCTTCGTGGCTCTGCCCCTGATCGTCGGTGTAGCGGTAGTGAAGGATCTTGCCGTTCCGGTTCATCCGGATCTCTTCCAGTTGCGTGACGGTGCCGCTGACTTCCATGGCGTTGAACTGCAACAGACCATAACGAATGCCCTGATGGCGGGCCATGCCGGCCAGCAGCAACACTACACAGCATGCGACAGTCAACATCACGATACGGTTGTAGAGATGATCCCTTTGGGCTTCGCGCGGGTAGTACATCGGACGATCCTTCGTGATTTCGGAATAGAGAAAGCCTGCATCGGCGGCGGTGCGGGCAACTTTAGCCGGTGTCCGCGCCCGGGCGCGGTATGATGTCGGCGTTTGCCACGGTCAGCCCGGTGGCAACCTGTGTTTTACCGCCGGAGTTCACCCGCCATGCCCCGCATCACCCACTACAAATCCCCGTGCCCCGAAGGCGTCAACAGCCAGATCCTGCAAATGGTGGTCGACTACCTGACCGACATCAGCGCGATCGGTCTCGGCCCGAGCAACCTGCTGTACAACGTCTATCAGTACGCGGTCGGCTACGAGGTGCATTTGTATCTGGAGGCGCTGAACGGCGAGAAGGGCACCGAAGTGGAGTTGCTGGTGGCCACCGACGACGATGATCCGGAGCAGGTGATCGGCTTCCTGTTGTACTTGCCGGTGCAGGGCGACTGGGAAGCGTGCAATGTGGCGTACCTGGCGGTACAGCAGCCGTACCGCCGTCAGGGCGTGGCCCGGGCGTTGATCGCCGACATGGTGACGCGTTACCCCCATGCCGAGCTGACGTGCAGCGTGGGTAAAGTCCCGTATTTCGAAGCGCTGGGCTTTGAGGTGCTGGGCCAGCTGGAGACTCAGGTGCTGATGAGCACCCGGCATTACCGCAGCAACGGTTTGCGCGGTTTTATCGACACCACGCCGATCTACCGCTCGCTGGAAGTGCAGCAGATCCACACCTATCTGCTGCAGAAGCACGGCAAACGGGCAATGGTCGATGCCGAAAAACAGCGCGACCGGCATCTGGATCAAATCACCCGTCACACCGAAGAATTTGTCCGCCAGCGCCTGACCGTGCACTGATCCGGCCAACGGCAAAAAAGCCCTTGTTGCGAATGACCGCAACAAGGGCTTTTTTTGTGCCCGTGATTTCAGGACAGCTTCACGTTCATGGTGATTCGCGCCGTGAACACCTTCTTGCCCTCGGTGTCGTGGATGTCCACCGGCACGATCTTGTCGCCTTCGGTCTGCCAGTCCAGCCCTTCGCCATTGGCCACGGCTGTGACATCGGATTTGGCCTTGGCCAGGTATTCGACGGTCATGCCTTTGGGAATCCAGCGGGCGCCGGCGGGAATCGACACGTCCGTCATCATCCCGGCCGCGAGCTCAGCGGCATTGCACATGGCGATGGCGTGTACGGTGCCGAGGTGGTTGGTGATCTCGCGGCGGAACGGCACCTGCACCGTCGCCGAGCCTGCGCGCAGCTCGCTGACCAACGGATTGATGCTGCTGAAATACGGCGCGACCTGACAGGCCATCTGGCTGAACGCTTCGGGGCCGGCGCTGGTGAACATGCTGAGAAACTGACTCATGGTGAAGCCTCGCGATTAGGAGAATTTACAGAATGATGTTCCGTTACAGAATATTGTTCTGTAACGGAACGGTATTCTGTCCGTGGGAAATCTGTCAACCTAGGCGCGTTTCGATTACCGGCACGGGCGTGCCTTACAACCGGATTTACCAGGCCTTCAACCCCATGGACACCGCAGATCTACTCGAGCGCAGCTACCCCGGACGCCGGGCCGAACTCAAGCGCGACATCTTTCGCAAGGCCCTGCGCCTGTTCAACGAACAGGGGATCGAGGCCACCACCATCGAAATGATCCGCGCCGAGTGCGACACCAGCGTCGGCGCGATCTACCACCACTTCGGCAACAAGGAAGGGCTGGTGGCCGCGTTGTTTTTCACTGCGCTGGAAGATCAGGCGCGCTTGCGTGACGCCTATCTGGCCGAGGCGACAACGACCGAGGAGGGCGTGCAGGCGCTGGTCTACAGCTATGTGGACTGGGTGGAAAACCAGCCGGAATGGGCGCGGTTCCAGTATCACGCGCGTTATGCCGTGACCCGGGGGCCGCACAAGGACGAACTCGCCGACCGTAACAGAACGCGCAACCAGGGTCTGCGCACCTGGCTGAGCGAATCCGGACGCGCCGCCGAGCTCAATGATTGCCCGGCCGAATTGCTGCCGTCGCTGATCGTCGGTCAGGCCGACAGCTATTGCCGCGCGTGGTTGTCGGGAAGAGTGCAGGGCAGTCCGAAGGCTTATCGCGAATTGCTGGCGCAGGCCACGTGGCGCTCGATCCGCCGCGAACCGGAACGCTGATTTTCAGGGACAAAAAAAGAGCCTCAAGACTCTTTGATGGGGAGGAAGTAGAGCCCGTGAGGCTCAAGATGCGCGTGAAACAAGGTGCGGGCTTGATTGGGGTTCAGGGCACCCGCACCTACGCAGCGGTTTGGTGAACCAAGCGGCTGCGTATCTCCATCCTAGGAAGGTGCCCGGGCGGTCTCAAGTACCGTCAGTCACTTGCTTTGCGGCGCTGGCGGCGGCCCTTTCGACCATCGCGGTGATGGTTGCAAACAACTCGTCGCGGGCTTGCGCCGCGCTGATTTCGTCGGTGGCCGCAGCTTGAGACAACGCCTCGGCGGCACCGAGCATGGCGCGCAGTCCCGCCTGGGTAATGTCGCCTCCGTCAGCGAACGGCGACAGTACACGACGGCACTTTTCCAGGAAAATCGCCTCGTACTCGCGCTTGATCTTCTCCAGTTCCGGCGTGCTGGCCAGGGCGGCAATCACCCCGGGAATCTCGTTGCCCTGAGTCAGCACACAATCGATATACGACGTAGCAATCACCGAGGCAGTGCCGCTCAACGTCGCCTCGCAATTGTCCAGCGCGGCATCCATCAGTGCGGTCTGGCGCCTGTCGAAATCCTGATACAGCGCCGCAAGCAAACCGGCGCGGGTGGTGAAGTGGTCATACACCACCGGTTTGGTCACGCCGGCCTTTTCCGCCAGATAACCCAGGGTCAGGGCATCGGTGCCTTCTTCGCGAATCAATTGCCAGGCCATGTCGAGCAACTGGCGCTGACGGTCTTCCCGGGACAGGCGTCGGCGGGGTTGAACGGATTCGGGGATTTCAGTGGTTGACATTGCTTATATACCAAACGTAACTTACTGAAGGTAACTTACCAAGAGTAGCTTGCGAACAGCATATAGCCCCTGATGAACATTCACCACCCGGAGACTTCCCATGCACGCATTGATTGTTGTGGCTCATGACGATCCCCGTTCGCTGACTCATGCACTGGCGCAGAAAATCGCCAAAGGCCTGTCGGAGAACGATCCGTCCAACACCTTCGAAATTGCTGACTTGCACGCCGAGAAATTCGACCCGCGTTTCGGCGTGGCCGACTGGGCGGTGCATCACCGTGAGTCAGCACCGCCGGCAGACGTCCTGGCCGAACAGGCACGCATCGACCGCGCCGATGTGCTGGTGCTGGTGTATCCGGTGTTCTGGTGGTCGATGCCGGCGCTGCTCAAAGGCTGGATCGATCGGGTGTTCAGCAATGGCTGGGCGTTTGATTTCGACGGCGATTCGACGCGCAAGAAACTCGGACGACTGCGTGTGCAACTGATTGCACTCGGCGGGGCGGATGCACGCACCTACGAACGCCACGGCTACGGCACGGCGATGAAGGCGCAGATCGATCACGGGATTTTCGATTACTGCGGGGCGACGGTGGCGGGCTCGGCGTTGTTGCTGGAGTCCGAGTCGAGCGATCCTGCGATCCAGCTGCAGGCAGCACGCGAACTCGGACAAGGGCTGTTTCGCTGAAGCTCTTTGGAAACAGTTTCAGCGAGCACCCGGCCAACCGGCTTTTTCGAGGGCGGCGAGCAGGGTCGCGGCATCCAGCCCCGGCACCGAATGTCCGTTGCCTTGGGTGCTGTCGCTGGCAAGCAGGGCGTTGATGATCGCTTCTTCAACCGCCTCGGTCGCCGCCAGAAACAGCTCGCTGATGTGGTCGTTGTTGACCATCCGCAAGCCGTCACAGGTCGACGCGCCTTTGCCTTCATAGGCGGCGGGCGGGATGTGGCCGTTGCCGGTGGCGAAGGCAATGAAAATGTCACCGCTGTGGTCTTCGTTGCCACCACCGGTACGCGCCAGACCAAGGCTCGCCCGTTGCGCCAGCCGCGTGCATTGATGCGGCAACAACGGCGCATCGGTGGCCAGGCACACCACAATCGAACCCATACCCGGATGCGGCAGCGAAGCGCGCAGGAACGGCGAATCCACTTGTTCCATGTAACGCCCGACCGGGTAGCCGTCGACCCGCAGTTCGCTGCGAATTCCATGGTTGGCCTGGACGATGGCCCCCACCGTCCAGCCGCCCTCGGCCTTGCTCAATCGGCGTGATGCGGTGCCGATTCCGCCTTTGAATTCATGGCAGATCATGCCGCTGCCACCGCCCACTGCGCCTTCCTGCACCGGGCCGTCCTGCGCAGTGTTCATGGCTTCGGCCACGTGTTCGGGCTTCACGTGAAAGCCGTTGATGTCGTTGAGCAAACCATCGAAGGTTTCCAGCACCACCGGCATGTTCCAGTAGAGACGACCGTCGTCCGGTTGCTGCGCGCGATCCAGTTCGATCAAGGCATCGCGCACCACGCCAAGGCTGTGGGTGTTGGTGAAGGCGATCGGACTGGTCAGCAGGCCGGCCTCGCGAATCCATTCCAGCCCCGTCGCATCACCGTTGCCGTTGAGTACGTGAACGCCGGCAAAACACGGTTGTGCATTGGTCGATCCGACGCGAGGTTCGATCAGGGTGACGCCGGTGCAGATGTCGCGTCCGACGGCGCTTTGCCCCCGCACATTGCTGTGGCCGACCCGCACGCCGGGTACGTCGGTGATGGCGTTGAGCGGGCCGGGTTGCAGCTGTCCGATGCGGATGTCGAGGTCGCGGGCACGTGGTTTCATGGCGTTCTCTTCTCTGTTCATTTTTGATTATTGACCGTTCTTGACCTTGCTCCAGACCCGCGTGCGCACCCGTTCGGTGGCTTTGGGCAGAGGCTCGAGGGTGAACAGCGTGGCCATCGCCGTGGCAGACGGATACACCGCCGGGTTGTCGCGGGTGGCTTCGGCGACCAGCGCAGTGGCGGCGCGGTTGCCGTTGGGGTAGGAGAGGTGATCGCTGACCGGCGCAATCACCTCGGGTCGCAGCAGGTAGTCGATGAACGCCAGGCCCTGGGTCGGATGCGGCGCGTCCTTGAGCAGCACCAGCGTGTCGAACCACACCGGCGCGCCTTCTTTCGGCAGGCTGTACTGGATCTTCACACCGTTGCCGGCCTGCTCGGCGTTGGTCTTGGCTTCGAGCATCGCGCCGGACCAGCCGACCGCCACGCAGATGTTGCCGTTGGACAGGTCGCTGATGAATTTGGATGAATTGAAGTAGGCGATGTGCGGGCGCAGTTTCAGCAGCAGCGCTTCGGCTTTCTGATAGTCCTCGGCGTTGGTGCTGTTGGGCGGCAGGCCGAGATAGTGCAGCGCGACCGGGAGCATTTCCGACGGTGAATCGAGCATCGCCACGCCGCACTCGCCGAGCTTGGCCAGGTTCTCTTCCTTGAACACCAGATCCCAGGAATCCACCGGCGCCTTGTCGCCCAGTACGGCGCGCACCTTGTCGACGTTGTAGCCAATGCCGTTGGTGCCCCACAGATACGGTACGGCGTACTGATTGCCGGGATCGTTATTGGCCAGTTTGCTCAGCAGATCGTTGTCGAGATTCTTCCAGCCCGGCAGTTGATTGCGGGGTAGTGGGGCGAGGGCGCCGGCCTTGATCAGGGTCGGCAGACTGAAGTTGCTCGCCACCACCACGTCGTAGCCGCTGTGGCTGGTCATCAGTTTGCCTTCCAGCACTTCGGCGCTGTCGAAGGTGTCGTAGACCGGTTCGATGCCGCTGTCGCGCTTGAAATCATGCAGGGTGTTCGGGCCGATGTAGTCGTACCAGTTGTAAACATGCACGCTCGGCGCTTCGGCCGCTTGCGCGGTCAGTGCGACGGACACGACGCCCGCCAGGCCCAGGTTGATATACCCACGATGACAACGCATGATGCGGCACTCCTGGCCTGTTGGCAGGCCGGTGATGAACAGGAGTGGTCAGCCTATCGGGCAGGCCATGTCAGACCCATTCCCATCATGGGTTACTCCAAAGGGGTAGAGCGTGGACGCGTTGCTGCAGGAATTGCCGGTGCATCAGAGCCTGTCGCGAGTGTTCGCCACGGTGGGTCAGGACGGCTTCTGGCGGGCGCTGGTCGATACGGTGCGGCTGCTGGTGCCTCTGGACAATGCGCTGGTGGCGGTGATGCAGGCGGGGCGCCCGCCGCAATTGCTGATCGACTTCGACAGCAAGGGGCGCGCCGACGAGCAGGAAGAACTGGCCGGTTACTGTACCGGCATGTACCTGCTCGATCCGTTCTACCAGGCCGTCGTCGCCGGGATCGCCGACGGTTTGCACAGCCTCGCGGCCGTGGCGCCGGACCAGTTTCTGCACAGCGAGTACTACCTGAGCTACTTCCGTTCGGTGGTCGGCGCGGATGAGCTGCAGTTCATGGTCAACATCGACGCAGGCGTGCTGGGTTTATCGATGGGCCGCTCGACGGCGTTCAGTTTGCAAGAGCAGGGACGTCTGCTTTGCGTGCGGGACTGGGTGTTGTCAGCGATGCGCCGGCACGTGCAGTTGATGCCACCGCAAGGGGCGACGGTCGAGGCGCCGGTCGGCGATATTGCGGCATTGCTGGACCGTTTCGACGCGCGGCTGACCGCACGCGAAATCGACACGGCGCGCCTGATTCTCCAGGGTTTTTCCAGCAAGGCCATGGCTCAGCACATGAACATTTCGCCGGAGACGGTGAAGGTCCATCGGCGCAACCTTTATCACAAGCTCAACGTCACCGGGCATGGCGAGTTGTTTGCGCTGGTCCTGCGCCCGCGCTGAGCAGGATCAGCCGATCTGCTTGAACAGTAGCGCCTTAAGACCGCTCTCAGGTTCGATATCCGGAAACTCCGGCGGGTTCTCCAGTCGCTGATCGAAACGCAGGCTCGGCGCTTCCTGGGTGACGCCGTCGATCAGGAAATCCGGACCGAACGACGGATCGTTCATGCACGCCAGCACCGTGCCCTGTGCCGTCAGCAGTTCCGGCAGGCGGCGCAGGACACGCTGGTAATCCTTGGTCAGCAGGAAGCTGCCTTTCTGGAATGACGGCGGGTCGATGATCACCAGATCATAGGGGCCGCTGTTGATCACTTTGCCCCAGGACTTGAACAGGTCGTGGCCGAGGAAACTCACCTTGCTCAGGTCATGCCCGTTGAGACGGTGATTGTCGCGGCCCCGGCTCAGTGCGGCACGGGACATGTCGAGGTTGACCACATGGCTGGCACCGCCCTCGATGGCCGCCACCGAAAAACCGCAGGTGTAGGCGAACAGGTTCAACACCCGTTTGCCGGCTGCTTGCTCGCGCACCCAGTTGCGGCCGTAGCGCATGTCGAGGAACAGCCCGGCGTTCTGTTTGCGGCCCAGATCCACGCGGTATTTCAGGCCGCCCTCGACGATGGTCATCTCCTCGATTTCTTCCCCCAGCAGCCATTCGGCGGTGCTTTGCGGCAGGTAACGGTGCTGGATCAGCAGGGTATGTGCGCCGGACTGCTGCCATTGCTCCGAACCGGTGATTTCCAGCAACAGACGCTTGAGGTCTTCCAGTTGCGAAGCCTCGGGTTCCTTGAACAGCGACACCAGCACCACGCCTTGCAGCCAGTCCACGGTGACTTGCTCCAGCCCCGGCCAGCAGCGTCCACGACCATGGAACAGGCGCCGGGTTTCGGCCGGGGCCGAGGTCAGCGCGGTGAGCAGGTGGGCGTGGAGAACGGCGAGGGCTTGAGGGTTCATCAATCGGGATCGGCCAGCAAAAGGGCGGGCATTTTAACCACAAAAGCGCCGTGGCGATGGCCCGCCGAGCGACGTTATCGAAAAGACCTGTATCAAAAATGAATTTATGTACAAGGCGCTGCTCATACCAGATAAGCAGCGGGATCATGCCGCTAAATCGTTCATGCAATTCAGGGAGTGCCAGTTCATGTGTCCAATTCCGACGTCGAGCGCGCACCTTCCTGGCGGGTTGATTCTGGTAGTGGAAGACGATCCGTTGATTCTGGAGTTTCTGTGCGAAATTCTTCAGGAGGAAGGTTTCAAGGTCGAGCCGCAGACCAGTGCCGATGCGGCGTCGCAATACCTGGAAGAGCACGCGCCGGAAGTCGCGCTGCTGCTCACCGACATCACCATGCCCGGCACCCTCAATGGCGCGGACCTGGCCAATCTGGTGGGCGAGCGCTGGCCGGAAAAACCGGTGATGGTCATGTCCGGCTATGAAACGCCGGAAACCTCTGGCGTCCGCCATCCGGTGGCGTTCATCAAGAAGCCCTGGGCCATCGGCCAGTTGCTCGATTGTGTGGACGACGCGTTCAAATCCAAGGCGCCGCGTCTGCACTGAAGCCTGCGGCAGATGCTACATTGCCGGGCACATTTGCCCGGCTTTGCCTAAGGATGCGATCCCTTGTCTGCTCACGATGCTGTTTTCAATCGCGCGTTCGGCGCGTTCCTGTTCGACATGGACGGTACCGTCCTCAACTCCATCGCCGCCGCCGAGCGGATCTGGGCGGCCTGGGCCGAGCGTCATGGCGTGGATGTCGGGTCGTTCCTGCCGACCATCCACGGCGTGCGTGCCATCGATACCATCACGCGTCTGAACCTGCCGGAGGTGGACGCCGAGGCGCAAGCGGCGTTCATCACCGAGGCGGAAATCGAAGACGTTGAAGGCATTGTCGAGATTCCGGGTGCGGCGGCGTTTCTCAAGTCGTTGCCGGCAAATCAGTGGGCCATGGTGACTTCGGCGCCACGGGACCTGGCGTTGCGGCGGATGGCGGCGGCGGGAATTCCGGAGCCGGCGGTGATGATTACGGCCGAAGACGTGACGGCAGGTAAACCTGACCCGGCCGGCTATAGACTGGCTGCGAAACGTCTGGGCCTGGAACCGGCCGATTGCCTGATTTTCGAAGACGCGGCTGTCGGTATTCAGGCTGCTGAGGCAGCCGGTGCGCCGCTGATGATCATCACGTCGACCCACCAGCATCCGATCGAGACACCGCACGCGACCATCGCCAGCTACCGCGAGGTTGCGCTGAGTATCGACAGCGACGGCCAGTTGCGTTTGCAACCTCAGTAAACGCCCGGCAACAACCGCCAGCTGCGCGCGCAATAGGCGTCGTATTCGGCGCCGAACTGGGCGCGCAGCAGCGCTTCTTCCGAGTGGATACGGGCAATCAGCGGGATCAGCGTCAGCACCGCCAGCAGGATCCCGACCACCGAACGAAATGCCAGGGCCCAGCCCAGTGCGTTGACGACCAGCCCCAGATAGCTGGGATTGCGCAGGCGTGTGTAGATGCCATCGGTTACCAGACGGTGCCCCGGCTGAATCGCCACCAGTCCGCTGAACCGATGCCCCAGCACAAACACCGGCCACAACCGCAACGCCCCACCGGCGATGAACAGCAATGCCCCCAGCCAGCGGGTGCCTTCGCCGCCCACGGTCCAGAAACCGATACGGTCGCACCAGGCCGGGAGAAAACCACTGACCAGTCCGATCACGCCGAACGCCGGAAGCACCCAGCGATTGGCCCGGTCCTCGCGCTCGCCGGAGCTGAGGTTCACTTCGCTGAACAACGACACCACCACCATCACCAGCGTTGCCAGGGCCACGACCACCAGTGATCCGTGGGAGAAGAACACCGCCACGCCACCGATGCCCCACATCGCCAGGCCCAGATAGGCGAGGGTGGCGAGGACCGCGACGACGGTCATTTGCGCTGACATTTTCATAGGCACCTCACGGCTGTTCCGTTCAGTGTAGATCCGGGCACGATCCCCGGCGTTCAGCGTTGGGTGGACGAGGTGAACTAAGCTTCAGACAGGGACGTTTCACTTTCATCCGTCCACGCTCCGACGCAGCGGTCGCCCGGACGTGGCCTCAACAGGAGCCCGCCATGCTGCACATCCGCACGCCGTTGATCCTCCATCCGACCCTGTCGACCACCTCCCGGCGTATCTGGTTGAAACTGGAAAACCTGCAACCCAGCGGTTCCTTCAAGCTGCGGGGCATGGGGTTGTTGTGCAGTCAGGCGGCGGCGCAGGGCAAGCGCAAAGTCGTCTGCCCGTCCGGCGGCAATGCCGGCCTCGCCACGGCTGTGGCGGCGGCCAGTCTGGGTTTGCAAGCCTGCATCGTGGTACCGCACACCACCCCCGAAGCCACTCGCGCGCGCATTCGTCGCACCGGCGCCGAAGTCATCGTCCACGGCAAAGTCTGGGACGAAGCCAACCAGCGGGCGCGGGAGCTGGCCAGCGCGGCAGACACCGAATACGTCCCGGCCTTCGACCACCCGGTGTTGTGGGAGGGGCACAGCACCATGATCGATGAAATCCTCGAAGACTGCCCGCAGGTCGACATCGTGGTCACCTCGGTCGGCGGCGGGGGATTGCTCGCAGGAATTCTCACCGGACTGCTCCGCCATGACCGGCGTGACTGCCGGATCATCGCCTGCGAAACCCTGGGCGCCGCCTCGTTTGCCGCCGCCGTCGAGGCCGGTCACCCGGTGCGCCTGAGCAAGATCGACACCGTCGCCACCTCCCTGGGCGCCGCGCAGGTAGCGAAGTGGCCGGTGCAGCACATCGGCGAGTTCGATCACGAATGCCTGGTGCTGTCCGATGACGACGCGATCATGGGTGTGGTGCGCTATGCCAGTGATTTGCGGCAATTGGTAGAGCCGGCGTGCGGGGTGTCGCTGGCAGTGGCTTATCTGGATCATCCGGCGCTGACGGAGGCTCGGGATGTGGTGATTGTGGTGTGTGGCGGGGTGAGTATCAGTGCGCAGTTGGTGGCGGGGTGGGCGCGGATGGGGGCTTGATTCAGTGCTGGCGGTGAACTTCAAAAAACCCTCACCCCAGCCCTCTCCCGGAGGGAGAGGGAGCCGACCGCAGTGTCTCAGGTCATGCATCGACCTGAAAAACCGAGTCGATTATGGATTCCAAGCATGCGACACCGAGTCGATTATGGATTCAAAGCATTGGCCGGAAATACAGAGTCGATTTTGGATTCACAGCAGACTTTTCAGGTCGATGTATTACGACAATATCCCCCAATCGGCTCCCTCTCCCTCCGGGAGAGGGCTGGGGTGAGGGCTCTTTCGGATCAACGTCGCAATCGAAGTTCCCCCGCGATCCTGACAATCTGCTCCAACACATCCTCCATCTGCTGAATCACCTCAAGATTACTGAACCGCACCACCTCAATCCCAAGCCGCTGAAGATAGAGCGTCCGCCGCCGATCATGAACCTCTCCCGCCTTCTCATAATGCTGTCCCCCATCCAGCTCCACCGCCAACCTCAACTCCACACAATAAAAATCCAGCACAAACGGCGGGATCGGCACCTGCCGCCGAAACTTCATCCCCGCCACCTGCCGCGCACGCAGCCTTTGCCAGAGCATCTGCTCGCAATCGGTCTGGCTGGCGCGCAAGCGGCGGGCGAATCGGCGTTGGTCGAGGGTAGGGCGATTTTGCATGCTTCACGTCCTTGTGAAGTGGGATGGAAAATTCACTGTAGACCGGACAAACCGTCAGTGCCGGATCAACCTGATCATGGATTGACACTAGATTTTTCAGGTCGCTGTATCACGTCAATATCCCCCGATCAGTCCCCTCTCCCTCGGGGAGAGGGTTAGGCGGGCGGCGTTCCGATGAGGGGCCAGCAGATTATCTGGCGCCCGAGATGTCCGGCCCCGTCAGCATCGTCCTGAATGTCTCCACCAACGGCCGCAAATTGACCCGATGCCACGCCGCCCACAACGGCGTGGTAAACGCCAGCCACGGCACCTCCCGCAACACTACGCCCGGCGGGGCGCTGTGGCTCAGGCCTTTCTGGATCATCGCAATCCCCAGCCCCGAAGCGACCAATCCGAGCGCGGTAAACGGCTCGGTCGCCTGCATCCGCACATCCGGGGTGAAGCCGGCGCGCAGGCAGGCGCTGAGGAAGTCGTCGCAGGCATCCTGACGCGGTTGCACGCCGATCCATTCCTGAGTGGCCAGATCCTCCGGGCTCAGCGAAGCCTGTCCAGCCAGCGGATGCTGCTCAGGCAGCGCCAGCAGCATCGGGTCGTCCAATACCTGAAAACCCAGCAGATCCGGATCGTCCGCCGCCGGCGGTTCACTGACCAGCGCAATGTCGAGGCTGCGCTGACGCAGGCCTTCCAACTGTTCGGCGGAGTTGAGGTTGTACAGCGCGACATGCACGTTCGGTCGATCCACCCGCAGCACGCGCAAGGCGTTGGGCAGGACGCCCGCGTGCATGGCGTTCTCGATATAGCCGATGCACAAGCCACCTTCCTCGCCACGGCCCAGGCGTTTGCCGAGGGATTCCAGGCGATTGGCGTGGGTCAGCAAGGCACGGGTTTCGGCGAGGAACGTCTGGCCGTCCCGGGTCAGGCGGATGCGTTGCTGGCTGCGTTCGAACAGGGTCAGGCCCAGGCGCTCTTCGAGCTGGGCAATCTGCCGGCTCAGGGGCGACTGGGAAATATGCAGGCGCTCGGCCGCGCGGCCGACGTGCTCTTCCTCGGCGACGACCACGAAGTAGCGCAATTGGCGGAAATCGATCATGTCAGACCTTTAGGGACTCAAGTGCTGCGCATTATGTCTTGGACGGTCTGAGTGTCGCAATCTACGATCTGCTCAACGGTCAACCACGACCCAGACACTACGAGGAAATCCCCATGAGTTTGAAAGACAAACTGCCCGGCCAACTGGGCTTCGGCACCGCGCCACTGGGCAACATGTTCCGCGCCATTCCTGAAGAAGAAGCCCAGGCCACCGTGCATGCGGCGTGGGATGCCGGCGTGCGTTATTTCGACACCGCGCCGTTCTACGGCTCGGGCCTGTCGGAAATCCGCCTCGGCGAAGCACTGTCCCGCTACAAGCGCGACGACTATGTGCTCAGCACCAAGGTCGGCCGGGTGATTCTCGATGAAGTCGAAGACGCCGCCGCCCGGGATCTGGGCGAGAAGAGCGGGGTGTTCGAACACGGCCGCCCGAACAAGATCGTCAACGACTACAGTGCCGACGCCACCTTGCGTTCAATTGAAGACAGCCTCAATCGTCTGAAAACCGATCGCCTGGATATCGTCTGGGTCCACGACATCGCTCAGGATTTCTACGGCGACCAATGGCTGGAGTACTTCAACCAGGCCCGCACCGGCGCCTTCAAAGTCCTGACCCGCCTGCGCGAAGAAGGCGTGATCAAGGGCTGGGGTCTGGGTGTGAACAAGGTCGAACCCTGCGAATTGACCCTTGATCTGGCCGAGGCGCAGCCCGACGGCTTTCTGCTGGCCGGCCGCTACACTCTTCTCGACCACGAGCGGGCCCTGCAGCGTCTGATGGATTCAGCGCGGGCGCAGAACGTTGAAATCGTCGTCGGTGGCCCTTATAGCTCGGGGATCCTGGCCGGTGGCGCGCACTTCGAATACCAGAAGGCCAGCCCTGAGATCGTTGCCAAGGTCGAGCAGATCAAACGCATCGCGGCGGCCCATGGTGTGGATGTAAAAGCAGCGGCGCTGCAATTCTCCCTGGCCAACCCGGCCGTGGCGGCAGTGATTCCCGGCGCAAGCAAACCCGGGCGGATCGCCGAGGACGTGGCGGCGCTGTCGGCGGTGATTCCTGCAGGTTTCTGGCAGGCCATGCGTGAAGCGAAACTGGTGTCCGAACGTGCACCATTACCTATCGACGAGGTGAAAGCATGAAGATCGATCTGAGCGGAAAACTGGCGATTGTCAGCGGCAGCACGGCGGGTATCGGTTTGGGCATCAGCCAGTCACTGGCCGAGGCAGGCGCCACGGTGGTAGTGATCGGTCGCGACTCGGCCAAGGTCGAGCAGGCACTGGCGAGCATCCGTGACAAAGTGCCGGGCGCGAAACTGCGCGGTCTGACGGCGGATCTGGGCACGGCCGAAGGCGCGCAGAAACTGTTCGCCGCCGAACCGAAAGCCGACATCCTGGTGAACAACCTCGGGATCTACAACGCCGTGGACTTCTTTGATGCGCCCGACGATGAGTGGACGCGCTTCTATGAAATCAACGTGATCTCCGGCGTGCGCCTGTCGCGGCATTACGTGCCGGCGATGGTCGAGCAGGGCTGGGGCCGGGTGATCTTCCTGTCTTCGGAATCCGGCGTGGCGACTCCGGCCGACATGATCAACTACGGCGTGACCAAAAGCGCCAATCTGGCGGTGTCCCATGGTCTGGCCAAACGGCTGGCGGGCACTGGCGTCACGGTCAATGCGATCCTGCCGGGTCCGACCTTCACCGATGGCGTCGAAGAGATGCTCAAGGATGCAGCCGCCGAATCCGGCCGCAGCCTACGGGACGAAGCCGACGCGTTTGTGCGCCGGGCCCGTCCGACCTCGATCATCCAGCGCGTGGCCGATGTCGAAGAAGTCGCGCACCTGGTGACCTACATCGCTTCACCGCTGTCTTCGGCCACCACCGGCGCCGCACTGCGCGTCGACGGCGGCGTGGTCGACAGCCTGGCAATCTGAATTTTTGAGAGAGACATTTATTTATGGCAACAGCAACAGCATCCATCGACATCCCGGCTTCGGCCGATCAGGTCTGGCAATTGATCGGCGGTTTCAACACGCTGCCGGACTGGCTGCCGTTCATTCCCAAGAGTGAACTGAGCGAAGGCGGGCGCGTGCGCAGCCTGCAAACCGCCGACGGCGGGGTGGTGGTCGAGCGCCTGGAAAGCTTCGATAACGCCGGCAAGACCTACAGCTATTCGATCCTGCAGGCGCCGTTTCCGGCCACGGATTATCTGGCGACGATTCGCGTCGAAGCCCAGGGCCAGGGCGCGAAGGTGACGTGGTCGGGGCGCTTCACGGCCAAGGGCGTGAGCGATGAGGAAGTGGTGGCGCTGTTCAGCGGCATCTATCAGGGTGGACTGGAGGCGCTGCGCGCCAATTACCCGGCCTGAGTTTCATGATCGTTCCCACGCAACGTGGGAACGATCACTGCCCAAAAGTCAGGACTGTGAAATCAGGCTCTGCCGACAATCCAGCACCAGTTTCGCACCGCCCAGATCACTGCGACCCACCTCAAGACTGAACCCGTGCAGGCTGACAATCGCTGCAACGATCGACAGTCCCAACCCGAAACCGCTTTGCGGTTGTCCGCCCTCGGCGCGATAGAAGCGTTGGAACACTGCTTCGCGTTCCGACTCGGGAATGCCGGGGCCGGAATCGTGCACTTCGATCCGCGTATGCCCCGCATCATTCACCCCACGCAAAATCACGGTGCCTCCCGGCGGAGTGAACTTGATCGAGTTGCTCAACAGGTTGGCCAAGGCTTCAAACAACAGTGCCCGGTCACCATTGAGCATCGGCAGGGTTTCCGGCATGTTCAGCTCGAAGCGCAGTTCGTCTTCCTCGGCCAGCGGCAAGTAGAACTCATGCAGTTCCTGCAGCAATCGCACCGGATCGAGCTCCACGAATCCGGAACGGCGCTGGCGATCTTCCAGTTCGGAAATCCTCAGCAAACCCCGAAAACGCGCCATCAGCGTATCCGCCTCGGCCAGCACCAGATCCAGTTGCGCCGCCTCCGGCGAGCCTTCGCCGGCCTGCTGCTGCATGCGGTACAACTGCGCCCGCAGGCGGGTCAGCGGGGTGCGCAGGTCGTGGGCGATGTTGTCGCACACGCCTTTGACTTCGTTCATCAGGCGCTCGATACGATCGAGCATGGCGTTGACGATGGCGGCGAGCATGTCCAGTTCGTCGCGGCGATTGGACACGGGCAAGCGGTGAGTCAGGTCACCGGCAACGATTGACTGGGCACTGGCCTGAATCGCTCGTATGCGTCGCAACGGCCGGCGCCGCAGCAAATGCCAGCCGATGATCCCCGGCACGATCGTCAGCGAAACACCCCAGAGCAGGGCACGCAGGATGATTCGGGTCACGGCGAACAGCGAACCGTTGTCGCGCACCAGCACCAGCCAGCGACCGTCGCGGGTCGGCGTGGCGACCGCATCGCAACTGTCAGCGGGCAGGGTCGGGTCGTCGGATTCGGAACAGTCGCGCAGTTCGTGGATCTTGCCGTCCAGCGGCAGGCCCGCAGGCATCTGCTGCAAGGCCCCGCCGAGGTAGGTGTGGTCGGCGGCGAACAGGCCGTAGGCGTCGATGCCGCGAATGTCGAAGGTCATGCTGGCGGCGAGCGCGTCCTCCAGTTGCTCACCGCGAAAATGCGAGAACAGATGCTGACGCTGCATCAGCGAATGCTTGGCCAGGTTGTCGAGGTAACCGGACACCTCGAAATACATGACCCCCATGAGGATCCCGCTCCAGGCCACGAACAACGAACTGTAAAGCGCCAGCAGCCGGCTGCTGGAAGAACGCCAACCGTCAGACGGGTTCGGCAATGACATAACCCGAGCCTCGCACCGTGCGGATCAGCGGGACGTTGCCCGGCGGGTCGATCTTCTTGCGCAGGCGACCGATGTGCACGTCGATCAGGTTGGTGCCCGGGTCGAAGTGATAACCCCAGACTTCCTCGAAAATCATCATGCGCGACAGGATCTGGCCGCTGTTGCGCATCAGGAATTCCAGCAACTTGTATTCGGTCGGCAGCAGCGTCAGCACCTGCTCGGCGCGACTGGCTTCGTGGCTGATCAGGTCCAGTTCCAGGTCCGCCACACGCAGGGTGGTGGGCTGGGTGCCGCCGTTGTTCTGGCGGCGCAGCAACACTTCGACCCGGGCGGCCATCTCGTCGGTGGCGAAGGGTTTGGTCAGGTAATCGTCACCGCCGGCGCGCAGGCCGCGTACGCGTTCGTCGACATCGGACAGGGCGCTGATCATCAGGATCGGCGTGGACACACCCATGGTGCGCAGGGTGGTGACGATGGCCAGGCCATCGAGTTCGGGCAGCATGCGGTCGAGGGTAATCAGGTCGTAATTGCCGCTGACGGCGCGGTCGAGGCCTTCGCGGCCGTTGTCGACCCAGTCCACGTCGAGGCCGTGGCTGCTCAGTTCGGCGACGATTTCCCGGGCGGTCACGGCGTCGTCTTCGATGGTCAGGATGCGAGTCATGGTGGGCCTGCTGATCGGTTCAAACGGAATGGCAGCATTTTGCCAAGATTTTGCAATAACGCTTTAAATTAACTTTCATGTTGTAGTTGATACAAACGCAAAAGACCCGTCGTGGTTACCGATTTATTTCCTGAAACATTGATATCATCTGGCCACATTTTCGAGGGAGAGATTCCGTGGGCAAGTTGATTCGCGGTGGCTGGATGCCGATGGCCGGGTTACTTCTGGCGCTCTTCAGTGCTTCGGCATTGGCCGCCAATACCCCGTGTTCCGGGAAGAAGGGGGGCATCGATCGCTGCGATGGCGATCTGTTTCTGTGCAATGACGGCTCCATCAGCGGCTCGAAAAAGAGCTGCGCCGCCATGTTCGGCATCCGTGAACAGGCACGGCCCCAGCAGTTTCTGCAAAGCAATGACGGGTGCGATTGTGGCACCGGTTCCTTCTGCACCGGGCCACGCGGCGGCGTGTATTGCCTGACGCCCAGCGGAAAGAAGAGCTACAAACGCAAGTAAACGGTTTGTGCCAATGCATAAAACCCGCTGCTATCGAGCCGTTGTTGCAAATTGCATGGTCCTAGGAAGTTCAGACTTTTTAACTGATTGAATCCAAACGATTTATTTAAAGTTGGCGACTGGCACGGTCACTGCAATTCATCTGCTGACGAGTTGTAACACCATTTTTCATGCCGGGAGCAGAACAACAATGAATAGATCCTCTGATGGGTTTTATCCTGCCTTTGATGGCGAGTCGAGCAACGTCTCGGGAGTCTCCTGGGGCGCGATCTTCGCCGGGGCCGCAGCCGCTGCGGCACTGTCGATGATTCTGGTGCTGCTCGGTTTCGGTCTGGGCTTCTCCGCTGTTTCACCGTGGGCCGGGGAGGGCGTCAGCGCCAAGGGCCTGGGCATTTCGACAATCGTGTGGCTGGCAGCGACGCAAATCATCGCTTCCGGCCTGGGTGGCTACATTGCCGGTCGCCTGCGGGTGAAGTGGGCAAACATGCACGGTGACGAGGTGTACTTCCGCGACACCGCCCATGGCTTCCTCGCCTGGTGCGTGGCCACGCTGGTAACCGCGACGCTGGTGGTCGGCTCGGTCAGCAGCATCGTCAGCGGTGGCGTGCAGGCCGGTGCGAGTGTTGCCGGTGGCGCCGCCAGTGCCATGACGCAGGCCGCCGGCACGGCTGCGGCCAACACCAGCAGCGATCAGTACGGTTACTTCGTCGACAGCCTGTTCCGCGATGACCGTCCCGCTGCTGTCAGCGACGACGCAGCTCGCGGCACTGTGACCCGGATCTTCGCCCAGAGCCTGGCCAACGGTCAGCTCAGCCCTGAGGATCGTACCTACCTCGCGCAACTTGTGGCGCAACGCACCAACCTGAGCCAGGCCGATGCCGAACGTCGCGTCGATGAAATCTACGCTCGCACGCAAAAAGCCATCGCTGACGCCAAAGTGAAAGCGCAACAGGCGGCTGACACCGCCGCCAAAGTTGCTGCCTGGACTTCGCTGTGGATGTTCATCGCGCTGCTGGCCGGCGCGTTCTTCGCCAGCCTGTCGGCCACCTTCGGCGGTCGCCGCCGGGATGCCGTCGAGTACGTCGAAGTCGACACCTACACCACGACCACTGTGCCCCCAGTCCGTTAATCAAGGAGCATCACCATGCGCTCATTACTGCTGTTTTTCCTCGGCGTGCCAATCCCGATCATTATCCTGATCGCCCTGTTCGTGCACTGATCCCTCTGGGGCTTATGCCTCGGCCGCTTCCACCTTTGGGTGGAAGCGGCTTTTTGCTGTCCGGTCGATGGAGCGGTACAGAACCGTACAGTCATTTCCATGGCCTGGATCAATATTCGTCGGCGCAATATCCCCTACCGTGAAATTTCCCGGCCCTTGCCGCTGGATCGACTACATTGCTTGCGCGCACTTTGCTGCGCGATCAGAGCAGACCTGCCGGCCCGATAGAGAGATAACTTCCACGTGCCGGCGAGGTGTAGTGCAGCAAGGAGCTGTTTCAACCTCACCTGAACCTTTTCACGGATGATCATCGCAATGCACTGCCTAGAAAGAACCTTCGATATCCAGCCTTTGACGCAGGCGGATATGACTGTCCACATCAACGGCCAGCCGGTCACTGCCGCCATCGGCGAAACCGTGCTCAGCGTCATTCAGTCCCTCGGCGTGCGCCAGGTCGCACGCAACGATCACAACCAGGTCAGCGGTGCCTATTGCGGCATGGGCGTGTGCCAGTGCTGTCTGGTGAAAATCAACGGCCGGCACAAACGCCGCGCCTGCCAGACCGTGGTGCGTGACGGCATGCAGGTCGAAACCCAGGTCAACCGCATTCACGGACAGGAGGCGCCATGAGCCAGCATCCGGTCATTGTCGGCGGTGGGCCGGCGGGGATGGCGGCGGCCATCGAACTGGCGCGCCATGGCGTGCGCAGCACATTGCTGGAAGAGGCGTCGCGCCTTGGCGGTGTGGTCTATCGCGGGCCGCTGCGTGACGGCGTGCAGCTGGATTATCTGGGGCCGCGTTACTCGGAAGCATTGAGCAAACTGCACGGCGACTTTCAGGAGCAGGCCGGGCTGATCGATGTGCGTCTGCATCACCGGGTGGTCGGCGCCGAAGGCACCCGCTCGCTGGTGGTGCTCGATGGTGATGAGCGCCTGCACGAAATCAGCTATCCGCAACTGGTGATGGCCGCCGGTTGTCATGAACGCAGCGTGCCGTTTCCTGGCTGGACGCTGCCCGGCGTCATCATGCTCGGCGGCCTGCAATTGCAGATCAAAAGTGGCGTGGTCAAGCCGCAGGGGCCGGTGGTCATCGCCGGCACCGGGCCGCTGTTGCCGCTGGTCGCGACCCAGCTGCACGCCTCCGGCGTGAGCGTGGTCGGTGTCTACGAGGCCTGCGCGTTCGGCAAGATTGCCAAGGAGAGCCTGGCGCTGCTGAACAAGCCGCAACTGTTCCTCGACGGCTTGAGCATGCTGGCCTACCTGAAACTGCACGGCATCCCGATGAACTACGGCTGGGGCGTGGTCGAGGCGCACGGCGAAGGCGAACTGAAAAGCGTCAGCGTGGCGCCGTACTCGGCGACGTGGGAGCCGGACATGAGCCGCGTCGAGCGCTTCGAAGCGAAGACGCTGGCGGTCGGCTACGGCTTCATTCCGCGCACTCAGTTGAGCCAGCAGATGGGCCTGGATCACGGTTTCAGCGACGACGGCTACCTGCGCGCCAATTCCAACATCTGGCAGCAGAGCAGCGAACCTCACGTGCATCTGGCCGGCGACATGGGCGGGATTCGCGGCGGTGAAGCGGCGATGCTGGCCGGCAAGATCGCCGCCACTTCGATCCTGCTGCAACGCGGTGTGCTGGAAGAAGAACTGGCGCGAGTCCGTCGCGACCGTTACCTGGGCAAACTCAAAGCCATCGTGCGTTTTCGTGCGGCGGTGGATCGCTACACCGAACGCGGCGTCGGGCAGATCGCATTGCCGGCCGCCGACACGGTGATCTGCCGTTGCGAACACGCGACCCGCGCCGACATCGACCGCGCGCTGGAGCAGGGCGTGCAAGACATCGCCAGCCTGAAAATGCGCACCCGCGTGAGCATGGGCGACTGTCAGGGGCGGATGTGCGTCGGCTATTGCAGCGACCGCCTGCGTCAGGCCACCGGGCGCAAGGATGTCGGCTGGCTGCGGCCGCGATTCCCGGTCGATCCGATTCCTTTTTCCGCGTTCCAGTCCCTCGGCACGGAGGCCGTTTCCCATGAGTAAGTTCTATGACGTGGTCATCGCCGGCGGCGGTGTGATCGGCGCGTCCATCGCCTATCAGTTGTCCAAGCGCAAAAACCTCAAGGTCGCGATGATCGACGCCAAGCGACCGGGCAACGCGACTCGTGCCTCGGCCGGTGGCTTGTGGGCCATCGGCGAATCCGTTGGCTTGGGCTGCGGGGTGATTTTCTTCCGCATGATGTCGGCCAACCGCAAGCGCGAAACCCAGGGTGCGGCGGTAGCGGTGGACTCCAGCACCCCGCACATTCTGCCGCCGTCGTTCTTCGACTTTGCCTTGCAGTCCAACGCGCTGTACCCGGCGCTGCACCGTGAGCTGAAAGACAACCACGGGATGGATTTCAAGTTCGAAAAGACCGGGCTCAAATTCGTCATTTATGACGATGAAGACCGGTTGTACGCCGAGCATATCGTCGGCTGTATTCCTCATCTGGCCGATCAGGTGCGCTGGCTCGATCAGGCGGCGTTGCGCGAGTCCGAACCGAGCGTCAGCCATGAGGCGCGCGGTGCGCTGGAGTTTCTCTGCGACCATCAGGTCAGCCCGTTCCGCTTGGCCGACGCCTACGCCGAAGGCGCCCGGCAAAATGGCGTGGACATGTACGTCAACACCAACATCACCGGCGTGCTGCATCACGGCTCGCGGGTGACCGGCGTGCAAACGGCCGAAGCCGGGGTGTTTCACTGCAAGACCCTGATCAACGCCGCCGGTGCGTGGGCGGCAGATTTGAGTGAATGGGCCACGGGAATCCGGATTCCGGTGAAACCGGTGAAAGGCCAGATCCTGCTCACCGAACGCCTGCCGAAAATCCTCAACGGTTGCCTGACCACCAGCGATTGCTACATGGCGCAGAAGGACAACGGCGAAATCCTGATCGGCAGCACCACCGAGGACAAAGGCTTCGACGTCACCACCACCTGGCCGGAAATCGCCGGGCTGGTACAGGGCGCGGTGCGTTGCCTGCCGGAACTGGCGGACATCAACCTCAAGCGCACCTGGGCCGGACTGCGGCCGGGCTCGCCGGATGAGTTGCCGATTCTCGGGCCGATGGCCGGGGTGGAGGGCTACTTGAACGCCTGCGGGCACTTCCGCACCGGGGTGCTGACGTCGGCGATCACTGGGGTATTGCTGGACAAACTGGTCAACGATGAACCGCTGCCGCTGGATATCACGCCGTTTCTGGCGGACCGGTTTGCAGTGGCGCCCGTGAAGGAGGAGCGGGCGCTGGAGATGGCCTGATCAAAGCCTTCCCGCGCACTGCGCGGGAAGGCTTGATGGCGGGGCTCAGGACTTGCCGGATTGTTCTTCCAGTTGATCCGATTCGAACAGTCTGGCCAGTTCCGCCCGCGCTTCCTGAGCGGTCTGCAGGACTTTGGCCGCGTCGTCGTAGACCGCGTGTTGAGCCTCGAGCACCTGTTCGTCATGGTGCTTGAAGCGCTTGATCCGCGCATCGGCCTGGGCCTGGGTCAAGCCGAGACCGACCAGCGTGCGACGGCTCATTTCCAAGCTGGAGTAATAGGTCTCCCGGATCGGATCGGCCCCCACATCCACCAAGCGATGCACATGCTGCCGGTTACGCGCCCGGGCGATGATTTTCATGTGCGGGTAAAGCTTGCGCACGATTTCGGCAGTCTTGATGTTGGTCTCCGGATCGTCCGTGGCAATCACGAAATACTCCGCTTCCCCGACCTTGGCCGCACTGAGGATTTCCGGGCGCATCGGGTCACCGTAGAACACCGGCACGCCGCCGAAACTGCGCGACAGTTCGATGGTTTCCACCGAGGTATCCAGCGCCACAAACTTGATGTTCTGCGCCCGCAGGATCCGCGCCACGATCTGGCCCATCCGGCCCATGCCGGCAATCACCACCCGTGGAGTTTCGGTGTCGATCTGGCGGAATTTCTCCGGCACTTCCACAGGCTGCACCTTCGGGCTGACCAGCCGTGCGCAGATCAACAGCAGCAACGGCGTGACGGCCATCGACAGGGTGATGGTCAGCACCAGCAAGTCGTACAGACGCGGTTCGAACAGACCCTGATCGCGACCGATCTTGAACACCACAAAGGCAAATTCACCGCCCGCCGCCAGCACGATACCGAGGCGAATCGCGCTGACTTTGCTCAACCCGCCGGCCAGACGTCCGACCACAAACAGCAATGGCAACTTCAGGGCGATCAGCAACAGCGTCAGCCCCAGCACGGTAATCGGCGCGCTGAACAGCAGGCTGAGGTTGGCGCCCATGCCGACGCTGATGAAGAACAGCCCCAGCAGCAGGCCTTTGAACGGTTCGATCTGCGCTTCCAGTTCATGGCGATATTCAGAATCCGCCAGCAGCAGACCGGCGAGGAATGCGCCCAGCGCCATCGACACACCGACCATATCCATCATCCACGCCGTGCCGATCACCACCAGCAACGCGGTGGCGGTGGAGACTTCCGGCAGACCAGTTTTCGCCACGATGCGGAACACCGGGCGCAACAGATAACGCCCGCCGATCACGACTACGGCGATGCTGCCCAATACCTGCAAACTGTGGCGCACGTCGTCGGCGGTGCTGGTGTGGTGATCGACGCCCGCGAGCATCGGCACCAGAGCGATCAGCGGGATTGCGGCGATGTCCTGGAACAGCAGAATCGCAAACGCCAGCCGCCCGTGAGGGCTGGTCAGTTCTTTGCGTTCCGCGAGGCTTTGCAAGCCGAATGCAGTGGACGACAGCGCCAGACCCAGGCCGAGAACAATCGCGCTGTTCAGCGGCTGGCCGAATACCGACAACGCCAGAACGCCGATCACCGAACCGGTCAAAAGCACCTGCGCCAGACCCACGCCGAACACCGATTTGCGCATCACCCACAAACGTCGCGGCGACAGCTCAAGACCGATGATGAACAGCAGCAACACCACGCCCAGTTCCGAGATATGGCTGACGCTTTGCGGATTGCCGATCAGGCCCAGCACCGACGGGCCGATGATCACCCCGGCAAACAGGTAACCGAGCACCGCGCCCAGTTGCAGGCGCTTGGCCAGGGGAACGGTGAGCACGGCCGCGAACAGAAACACGACAGCGGCTTGCAACAGGTTGCCTTCATGGGGCATGACACAACTCCATAACACGGTACGACGGGAGGGCAAGGATAAAGGCTCGTCCCATGCCACACCACCTGCGGGGGAAACTGATGTGGTGGGTGGCGATTTCTGATGAGGCTGTTCATCTTTGAACCGTCAGGCGATATCCGGTCATGTAAAGTTCTACTTTGGTCTTAGAGAGTTGGAGAGTATTTCTCTGGAACAACGCCTCCAAAGTTCGGTTTTGTGGGGAGAGTTTTATCCGGTCATGCAACTTGTATGACGGGTGTAATGTCGCGAAGAGGGGGGCTTGAATCGCCGATGTTGCTCAATAAAAGCAGCGGCTGGTTCGATAAATCAAAGTCTTTTTGATGGTTCTTAAAAGCGGTGCAGGATGGTTGTGTGGACTAGATAGTTCATGGGTTTATTTTGTTTGTGAAACTTTCGTAACAATGATTGACAATGCAATTCCTCCGAACTTACTATTTTCCCCGCAAAGCAGGTCGTTAAATGATCGTTGCAGGGAATTTGCAAATAACGATTGTTTATCCCGTTTCACCGCAAACAAGAAGTCTGCGGCGAGGCGGTTGCGACCACACACCTGTGTTGTGCTGGCCGCCTGGCAAGGCGCCGCTGCAAGTATCAGGTCTCATTCGACAGGGTGGGCAGGAAAGCCCGCTTGAAGTTAAGTTTTCATAAGGATTTGAAACCTTGTACTCGAATTCCAAGAGGGCGGCACGCCCGTTATCTATGCCTGTCCGGCTCGCTTGCAACACGCCCCGCGTGGCAGTTGGCAAGCGTTTGCCCGCTGACTCGGCACCCATCTTCAAAACATCCAACAACGTAATGTGCACTCGACATCTCTCGACGTCGAACGTACGCCCTTTGCCCTTTGTCCGGCGGGCTACCGAGCATTCGTTCACTTTCAGCTCGCGTTTCAGGCTGCGGGCCGGGCACTTCTGATTTCCAGAATTTCAGTCAAACGTCTCTAAACCACACTCTTCGTGGCGGCCGGATGCTGTACTTGATTTGAAGTGCATACGCGAACTTTCGACTTGCGTCCGGGCTTTTTTATTTATTTAAACCTACGGTATTGGTCGGGAATTATTTGTCTTCAAGTTTGCCGATGGTTTGCGCGAACGCACCAGGGAAAGTTGTGCCCTGGGGTTCTTGGCTTGACGGAATAGTGGCGTCAATGATTTTGCGATGAATGAATATTCGAGCGGTTGCGAACCGCTTGTTTCAGGTCTTGCAAGAGGGGCCTGATGGCGAAGGTGTAACTCTCGGGATCTGAAGGAAGATCGCTGTAAGTACTGAATTCGCATTCGCTGTAATGGGTAAGCAAGCACATTTAACGTGAAGTTTTCATAAGGATTTGAAACTGTGTACTCAGACGCCATTGATCCGGAACACCTGCGGCTTCAGTCCGACAAGCACGCACAGGGGATACCCACAGCAGCCGCCGGAAAAGGGGCCGATTCAGCATCGCCGTCGGGCCGCCAGCCTGAGGCTCACTCTATCTATTCCCGTGAATCCGCAACGCCGAACGGGCGCATTTTCCTGAGTGGTCAGCAGGCGCTCGTGAGGTTGCTTCTGTCCCAGTCGGCGCTGGATCGGGCCAACGGCCTGCGAACCGCCGGGTTCGTCAGCGGCTATCGCGGTTCGCCTCTGGGTGGCGTCGATCGGGAGTTGATGAAAAGCAAAGACGTGCTGGAAAGCGCAGATATCCGCTTTCTGCCTGCCATCAACGAAGATCTGGCGGCTACGGCACTGATCGGCACTCAACGCGTCGAGACCGATCCGAAGAAGCGTTACGACGGTGTCTTCGGGCTTTGGTACGGCAAGGGCCCTGGCGTCGACCGCTCCGGGGACGCGATCAAGCACGGCAACTTCTACGGATCATCGCCCAACGGGGGCGTCCTGGTGGTCACCGGCGATGACCATGGCTGCGTATCGTCGTCGATGTCCCATCAGTCCGACCGCACCCTGATGGCCTGGGGGCTGCCGGTAATTCACCCGGCTGGGCTGGCCGACTATGAACGCTGCGGCCTGTGGGGCTGGGCGTTGTCGCGGGTGTCCGGGCTATGGGTCGGCTTCAAGGCCATCACCGAGACGGTTGAGGCCACCACCTCCGTCGCATCGTCCCCGTTGCCAAGATTCGTCACGCCCGAAATCGACCCGGGGCCGGACGGCCTGCACTGGCGCTGGCCCGACCTGCCGGGCATGCAGATCGAGCGACGGCTTCCCTATAAGTTCGACGCTGCCCGTGCATTTGCGCTGGCCAACCCGATCGACGTCGCCGTGACGGCACCGCAGCAGCCGAAGCTGGTGATCGGCGCAATCGGCAAGGCCTATGGCGATGTGCGCCAGGCCTTGCAACAGGGCGGGGTTTCGCTGGAGCAGCTGGAGAGTGCCGGTGTGGCACTGTTGAAGATCAATCTGGTCTACCCGCTGTCACCGGTGCTGGAGGCCTGGGCGAAGCGGGCCGACCAGGTGCTGATCGTCGAAGAGAAGCAGGCCATCGTCGAAGAGCAGCTCAAGCAAGCGCTCTACAACGCTGAGTCCGGACAGCGTGCTGTCATTCTGGGCAAGCGTGACGAAAGCGGTGCTCCGTTGATTTCGGATCACGAAGAACTGAGGCCGTCGCGCCTCGCGGCGATGCTTCAACAACGACTGCAAGGCCTGGGCATCACGCTGCGAGTGCCCGAGTACTGGTATCTGCCTGCGGTTAGCCGGACTCATGACTGGATCCGCCGTACGCCGTATCTGTGTTCGGGGTGCCCGCACAACACCTCCACCCGTGTGCCGGAAGGCAGCGAGGCGCGGCTCGGCATCGGCTGCCACGCGATGGCGGCGCGCATGCCCGAACGTGCAACCAGCGGCAGCGTGCAGATGGGGGGCGAAGGGGTCGACTGGCTGGGGCAGGCGCCTTTTGTCGAAACCCCTCACATATTCCAGAACATCGGCGACGGTACGTTTTTCCACTCTGGCTATCTGGCAATCCGTCAGGCCATCGCGGCCGGCGCGACCATCACCTACAAGCTGCTGCACAACGATGCGGTGGCCATGACTGGCGGCCAGCCGATCGACGGCAAGCTGACGGTCAAGAAAGCCGTCGAACTGATGCAGGCCGAAGGCGCCCATCGGGTCGTGGTGGTGGCGGACGATCCGCAACGTTTCGAAGCACCCGGCAGCCTTCCGCAGGGTGTCGAGCTGTTCCACCGTGAGCGGCTGGAAGAGGTTCAGCGACAGTTGCGCGAGACACGGGGTGTCAGCGTGCTGGTGTTCGATCAGGTCTGCGCCATCGAGGGACGTCGGCGCAAGAAACAGTTGCCGGCGCCTGTCATGAAAACCGAAGTAGTGATCAACGAAGCAGTGTGCGAAGGCTGTGGCGACTGTCAGGTCAAGTCCAATTGCCTGTCCGTGACGCCGGTCGCGACCCCGTTCGGCACCAAGCGCCGGATTGATCCCCACGGATGCAACACCGATCTGTCTTGCATCAAGGGCTTCTGCCCGAGCTTCGTCACGGTGACCGGCAAACCACGGGCGCAATACCGTCGGCAGGCCGACAGCCGCGAGGTTCTGGCCCGCGCCGAGGCATTGGTGCTGCCGTCTTCGTGCTCACTCGAAACCCCGTACGAAATGCTGCTGGCAGGCATCGGGGGCACCGGAATCGTGACGGTGGCGCGCACGGTTGCCCTGGCTGCCCATCTGGACGGCCGGGCGGTCAGCGTGCTCGATTTCACCGGGTTCGCCCAGAAGGGCGGGTCGGTGCTCAGCCATGTGCGACTGGCCAACGCGGCCGACGTGTTGCACCAGCACCGCATCGACCTGGGGGGCGCCGACCTGTTGCTTGCGGCCGATCTGGTGGTCGCCAGCGAAGACGATGCATTGACGACACTGCGGGCAGGTAAAACGGTGGTCATCGCCAACACCGCCCAGACCCAGACGGGAGCGATGCTGCGCAATACCGAATTGCTCATCGAAACCGCCGCGATTCAAGCCTTCCTCAAACAACGGGTGGGCGCCGAGCACTACCACGCGCTGGATGCGGCACAACTGGCCAACAGCCTCGTCGATCCGATGCAGGCCAACATGCTGTTGCTGGGTTATGCCTGGCAGCGAGGGACGGTGCCGGTGTCGCTGCAAGCGCTGAAAGACGCCATCGATCAGGCCGGCAGCGCCGCCGCCAACCACCTGGCGTTCGCCTGGGGGCGGCTGTGGGCTCAGGAACCGGCGTTCGTCATGCCATATCTCGACCCGGCGAGTAACGACGTGTCGCCGGTGTCGATCATCGACCTCGCAGCTCGGCGCGAAGGCATCGAACGACTGGTCGAGACCCGCAGTGTGTTCCTGACCCACTATCAGGACGCGGCCTATGCAGCACGCTACCGTCAGGTGATCGACCGGCTTCGGTCAATGCCTGCGATCGGCGATGACAGCCCGCTCACCGAGGCCGTGGCACGCAACCTGTTCAAGTTGATGGCCTACAAGGACGAGTACGAAGTCGCGCGGCTGCTCACCGACAGTCGCTTCATCGCACCACTCAAAACCCGTTTCGAGAGTGGTGTCAGGCTCAAGTTCCACTTCGCATTGCCCCTGATGCGCAACCGCAAGGACAGCAACGGCGAGCCGAAGAAGATCGCCGTCTCCGGTTGGGTGTTGCCGCTGCTGAAAGTGTTGGCCAAGGGCCGCGTGTTGCGTCACACCCGCTTCGATCCGCTGGGATGGTCCGCCGAGCGCCGTGAGGAGCGGCGCCTGTTGCTCGACTACGAGCAGACACTGCAACGCTTGCTGCCAAACCTGAGCGTGGAGAACCTGCTGTTGTTTGTGGAGTGGGCGAATCTGCCGGACTCGATTCGTGGCTATGGCCACGTCAAGGAGCGGTCGATCGTCGCCGCACGACAGCGGGAAAAAGAGCTGATCGTGCAGATCGTGACGGGCACCCACAGCCTGTCGGCGGCCCCGGTCGTCGAGACCTGGCTGCCGCAATCGACCCTCGCCCCGCAGGCCCGCAAAGGCGAAGCGCGGGACGTCAAGCAGGCCTCGTAGCCGGCGGGGTTTCACCTGCCTTCAAGACAACAACGACCAGAATGAGTGGACCCGACATGAACAACGAATGCATTTCACCGGAGCTTTTGCACAAAGGCTCGGCTGATGACGTACTGATCTGCGCCCCGAGGGTCGCGCTGCCGCTACACATCGACGAAGCGTTTGTGCAGGCTGGTGACAATGACCTGCTGGCGCGCCGGTTTTCGGCCGGCAGCGGCTCGCAGCGAACCTTTGAGCTGACACCCGATGTACAGAAAAGGAGCCGCATGGGCGGTACCGAGGCGGACGACGAATGGGGCCGGGTGAGGGCGCTGCCGTACCAGATTGTCACTCCGGCCCTGCTGGAGGGCGCGGCTGCCAACGTCAACCCGGAGCAGGCAGTGGCGAGCCTGTGCGAGTCGGTTCCAGCCATCCGCCGTGCCAGTTCGTTCCGCTTCATCAACAACGCCGACAACTACTTTTTCTACAGAAAGTCCCACGAACATGTGCCCGGCACCATGTTCATCGAAGCGGCGCGCCAGGCGGTGTATCACCATCTGTATCACCACACCGGTTATGCGCGGGGCGACGTGACCGTCAGCGTCAATGAACTGAACGCGAGCTTCTTCGCCTATGCGGAGTTGATGTACCCCATCGAACTGGTGGTCGACAACATGACCCCGACCGACAGCACATCGCCGAAGAAAATCTTCTTCCGGGTGGCGTTCTATCAGCGGCAGACCCTGTTCGCCACCATCGACACCAAGGCTACGGTGATCGACATCCGCCTGTTCGAGAAAACGCGGAACATCTTCATTCAGTCCAGCGACTGGTTCGCGCCCATCCACCCCGCGAAACTGGTGTGCAGCGTCAGCGATGGCCAGGGCCGCGAGGCGGAGGTCGAGTTGCTCGGCCTGGGCAAGAGCGGCTGCGTGACGACGATGCCGGAGATCGACTTCATCGACTCGGCCAGGCTGCACATCCGTTATGAAGGCAAGCTGGAATTTTCATCCGCCATCCTCAGTGTCGGCCAAGGTCGGCACGCGTCGTGGGAATTCCCGGCACTGGGGTTCGACGACCTGCAGACCCTGAGCGACATGATCAAGCGTGGATTCGTCCATCTGGACGAGGCGGCCCTCGGGGCGCTGCGCGCATGAGCAAGGACATCGACGAGCCGATGCCGGTCACCGGTGCGCTGCATCTGGGCGCGCAGGTGGTTGCGAAAAACCGGATGTACTTTTCGTCCCTGGGCATGGATCTGTGTGACGAACACGGCTTTCCCCGGCCGGCGTTCTTTGCGGTCTACCGGTCGCTGATGGAGGGCGGGGCCGGTTTCGGCTTTCTCGGCAACGCCAGCGTGGACGCCGACGCACGCTACAACAGTCGTGGCCTGAAGCTGACGTCGCCGGCGCACGCCGACGCCTTGCGCCCGTTGTTCGAGGCCGCTCGACAGCGAAACTTTCCGCTGGGCGTGCAACTGCAGCACTACGGCCCGCAGTCGATGCCGTCGGAGCAGGGCATCATTCTCAGCCCGAGCGGTATCGCGTCCGCTGCGATTCTCAAGGCCTATCCCCAGTCGCGGGCCGTGGCGATGTCGCACATACAGATTCTGCGCTGCGTCGATCAATTCTCGGCTGCCGCCCGGCTTGCACAAGCGACCGGTGCCTCCCTGATCCAGGTCCAGGCATCGAACGGCTATCTGGTCAGCAGTTTCCTGTCACCACGAACCAACCGCCGCGACGATGAATGGGGCGGCAGCCCGCTCAAACGGGCCCGGTTGCTGCTTGCCATTGTCGAAGGTATCCGTGCGGCCACCGGCGATCAGGTACCGGTCACCGTGCGTCTGGGCATCGACGACGGGCTGGGTGAGGAAGGCCAGCGCGCGAGTCTGCTGGGCGATGTGATGGTCGCGCTCGAGGCCGCCGGAGTGGCGGCCATCACCTGTTCCACAGGGGTCAGCGAAACCTTTCCGTTCTTTTTCAAAAACAAGGCGCAGGCGCTGGCCCTGTCGCGTGCGGGCTGTCGCTACCTCAAAGGTTTCGTGCGGATTCCGGTGGGTTTCACCGGTTCGGTCAGCGATGTGTCGCAAGCCAACGAAATCATCGAGAGCGGCGATGCCGATTTCGTCGGATTCGGCCGCGCCATGCTGGCCGACAACCATTTCATCGCCAAGGAACTCGCCGGTCAGGCCGGACGGGTCAACCGTTGCCGGGGCGATGCGTTCTGTTTCCGTGACAAGAAGGATCCCATGGCCGAGCGGGTTTATTGCTGCGTCAATCCTGACTACCGCCGGCCGGAAAAACTGCAATTGCACTATGAGGAAAGTCTGAAATGAATTTCACCGGAAAAATTGCCCTGGTTGTCGGGGGTACGCGCGGCATCGGTTTCAACGTCAGCCAGAAGCTCGTCGAAGCCGGGTGCATCTGCTACATCACCGGTCGCAACGAGGATGACGGCCTGACTGCGCAAAGCCGGCTCGGCGAACGCTGCACGTTCATCAAGAGCGATGTTACGGACGAGGCATCGGTGACCGAGCTGTTCAGGATCATCAACGACCGCCACGGGCGACTCGACCTGGCGGTGAACAACGCCGGCGTCACCTCGAAACACGCACCGATCCGTGACATGGATTTCGCCGACTGGAAACGCGTGCTGGAGATCAACCTGCTGGGCCCGCTGTTGCTGCTCAAGCACCAGACGAACCTGATCTCGAAGCATGCGGGTGGCTCGATCGTCAACGTGTCGTCCTGTGCCGGCCTGCTGGGCGTTGCCAGACAGAGTGCCTATTCCACCAGCAAAGCCGCCCTGAACATGCTGACCCAGGTCTGCGCCATCGAGTCTGCGGAAGCGGCATTGCCGGAGCGCCATCCGGTTCGCGTCAACGCGGTGTGCCCCGGCCCGACGATGGGCGGCATGAACTCGGAAGAACGCCTGAAGGCCAACCCTGAGTCCACGAAACACAAACTTCAGGTCACGGTAATGAAACGTTTCGCCGATCCGGGCGAAATTTCTGCGGCGATCCTGTGGCTGCTCAGCGATGCTTCGTCGTTCGTCACCGGCACCGTGATGCCGGTGGACGGCGGTTTCTCGGCCGGTAAATTCTGATGAGCACGGCAGAGCGCGAGCTGTCTCATCCAACAGGCAAACGGGTGTTTATCACCGGCGTGAGCAGCGGCATCGGCGAGGCGCTGACCGAGTTGCACCTGAAACACGGCTATACCGTGTTCGGCACTTCCAGGCGCGAACCTTACCGCTTCATGTCGCACCCGAACTTCCGGTTCCGGTCATTCGATCTTTCGAAAACCGGCGACATGGGCGATTTGTTCAAAGGGCCGTTCGCCGAGATCCTGAGCCGGGGTGTCGATGTGCTCTTTCTCAACGCCGGGATCAGCGGCAACGTACCGGCCCGGGGCGAGGAATTTTCGGTGGCGGAGGTACAGCATGTGCTCAACGTCAATGTGCTGGCGAACAAGGCCATTCTCGATCTGATCCTCGCCTCGGCTCATCGCCCGGCCACCTGCGTGTTGTCGGCTTCGATGGCCGGTGTGCGCTTTCGCGCGGGCACGCTGACCTACAGCCTGTCGAAAGCGGCGCTGGCGGCACTGGGCGGTGTCTACGCCGAAGAGAACCCGGACATCTTCTTTGCCGTGCTGGGCCTGTGCAACGTCGACACCGGGCTGTCGCGTCAAGTGAGCTTCAGCCAGAGGACCGCCGATTTCCCTGATCTGCGTTCCCTGCAACAGCGAGCCCTTGCCCCCGGTTACATGATTTCCGCCGCCCAGCGTGCCGAGGACATCCGCGATGTGATCGGCGCACCCGCCGACTATGGCTTGAAAAGCGGCGTGTTCGTCGACATGAGAACCGTGCTGACCCGTCAACCGAAGGCGAGCGAGCCGCTACCCCAAACCTAGCGAACCCGTGGACGCACCCCCAATAAAGGAATGTTGGAATGCTGAACGAAGTCAAAACCCTGGTCGAAACCGCTGTGCGGCAACAGGATCTGTTACTGAGCGAACCCATCGACCTGTCCCGTGGTGAAGACAGCCCCTTGTACGGCGTCGAAGGCACCATCGACTCCATGACTCTGGTCTCGATCATCGTCGACACCGAAGAAAAGATCCGCCACCGATTCGGTGCCGAAGTGCACCTGGCCGATACCTCTCACCTGCCTGCGACCGCCACGCCATTCGCGACACTCGGCACGCTGTGCGCGTACGTGATGAACCGATTGGAGTCAGCCCTGACGGCGGCCGGTGCAGAGGCGCTGGCCAATTGACTCAACGGTCGCCGTCGCAGGACGGCGCCTTTATCGAGAGGTGGACATGCAAGTCGAAACGTTTCTGGAACATCTGAAGGCCGGCGCGGACAGGCCGGCGATCATCAGCGACGAAGGTCGCTTCACTTACGCCGAGCTATGCCGACAGATCGACGCCTATGCCGAGTCGCTGGCGGCGCAATCGGTCAGCGATTGCTGTGTGCTGCTGGTCGACAACTACAGCTTCAACAGCGTCTGCCTGTTGTTCGCTCTGTGGCGGCGCAACAATGTCGTGGCGTTGTCGGTGCCCAAAAGCGGCGAGCAGTTGGTGAATCTGGCGAACGCTGCCGGCGCACGGTTTACCGTGACGGGGAACGGGCCGCAGGGTTACTCGCTGCTGGCGAACGATGGCGCTGCGGTGCCGCCGACTGTCGGCGGTCTCCTGTCGCGTCGACAGGCCGGTTTCATTGTGTTCTCGTCCGGCTCGACCGGGCCGGCCAAGGGCGTCGTGCACGACATCGCACCGTTTTTCGAGCGGTATCTGAAGGCCGAGCAGTGTGGCGCGATTCTGGCGTTCCTGCTGTTCGACCACATCGGCGGACTGGTCACCGTCCTGCAGGCACTGGCCACCCACGGGACGCTGGTCCTGCCCAACGAGCGTTCGCCTCAGGAAGTCGGCCGCTGTATCGAAACGTTCAAGGTGCAAACGCTGCACGTGTCGCCGACGCTGTTGAACCTGGCGACGATCACCGGCGTGTTCCAGACCTGGGACATCCGCAGCCTGCAACGTATCTATTTCGGCTCCGAGCCGAGTTCGCCCGAAGCCATTCAACGCATCGCCCGCACATTGCCGCAGGTGCGGCTGAACCAGTTGTACGGCATGTCGGAAATCGGTGTGTTGCCCTGTCGGGGTCTGGACGGCGACAGCGCCTGGATGACCGTCGAGGATCCGGCCTACAGCCTGCGGGTAGTCGACGGCATTCTGCAGGTGCGCGGAGCGACCAATATGCTCGGTTACCTGAGCGGCCCGGGCGAGCTGTCCGATGATGGTTATCTGATTACCCAGGACCTGGCAGAAGAGCGCGACGGCTACTTCAGGGTCAGCGGGCGGGCGGTCGATGTGATCAACGTCGGCGGCAAGAAGGTGTTCCCGTCTCACGTGGAGAGCGTGTTGATGGGCATCGACAACGTTTCTGACGTCGTGGTCTACGGTCAGCCCAACCCGTTGCTCGGTCAGATCGTGGCCGCGCGGTTCACCTTGCTCGAACCGGAAACGCTGGAAGCGTTCAAGCCCCGGCTGTATGCAGCGATCCGCGACGTGCTGGCACCGGAGCAGTTGCCCCGGCTGATCTCCGTCAGCGACACGCCACTGTTTACCAGCCGCTTCAAGAAAATGCGCCACCCTGGCGTCCTCAGCGGGTCGTAAGACCTGATTACCACGTTATAAGGAAATGACAACATGGCCGTACTCGAAGCAATGCGCGCAAGCATCGCGGAAATCCTGACCCTGCCGCTGGATGAACTGAAGGGCGATGTCCGGTTGGAGAACAGCGACAACTGGGACTCGATGGCCAGGATCGGCATTGTCGCCCTGGTGTTCGAATCGACCGGCGTGACGGTGTCTGGCGAAGAGATGGACCGTATCGTGACGGTGCAGGACATCTTCGACCTGGTAACCCTGAAAATGAAGGAAACCGCATGACCCTGCGCACCCTTTGCGGAGTGACCGTGCGTGCGGTCACGTCCGCGTTGCCCGAGCGGCGTGTGGGGCTGGACGACTTCGCCGAACTGTTCGGCGCCAAGGAAGTGGCCCGCATCGCCAAAAGCACCGGCATCGAATCGATCAGGGAAGCCGGATCGCTGGACACGTCCGACCTGGTGATCGCCGCGTGCCGTCACCTGCTGGATCAGGGGGTGTGCGCAGCGCAGGAGATCGACGGACTGATCGTCGTGACCCAGACCCCGGACTCGTGGGTGCCGGGTGTCGGTTTTCTGGTTCAGCAGGCGCTCGGACTGCCTCAGCACTGTCTGGTGCTGAACGTGTCCGCCGGTTGCTCGGGGTACGTCACTGCGCTGGTTCAGGCCGGCGCGCTGATCGCCGCCGGCGCCTGCAAAAAGGTATTGCTGTGCACCGGGGATGTGACCACCAAGCTGCTGGACGGTCGCGACCGGCATGTGAAGATGCTGTTTGGCGATGCGGCGTCAGCCACTCTGCTGGAGGCGGGCGAGGGGACGTTCGAGTTCCTGTGTGGAGCCGATGGCAGTGGTCGTGAGGCTCTGGAATCCGACATCGCTTACACGCCTGAGGGTGACAGCCAGACTCGCGCGTCGATCCAGCGTCTGCAGATGGACGGCACGGCGGTGATGAACTTTGCACTGAACCGGGTACCGCAGACCGTCAAGTCGCTGCTTGAAGCGACGGGGTTGACGCCGGCGTCGCTCGATTTGCTGGTGCTGCACCAGGCAAACGGGTTCATGCTCAACTACCTGCGGCGAATGATCGGCGTCGCGCCGGAGAAGATGCCGATCGACATCGACGATGTCGGCAACACCAGCTCCACATCGATTCCGATTGTCCTGTCTCGCCACGGTGCGGTCGGCACAGCGCAGGCACAGAACGTCGTGTTGTGCGGATTCGGTGCCGGTCTGTCCTGGGGCGCATTGAAACTCGACCTTCGGCGCACGCTCGCCGTGCCGCCGTGTTACGTGCCTGAAAAAGCCACGCAGGGCGCCGGCACCGGCGAACGTCTGGAAGCCTGACGGGCCAATGCTCTCGGAGCTTTCGGGGATGTCTGCGGGCATTCCCGAAAGGACTCCGGATCTCTCCACCGGATGAAAAGGGACGCCACTGCATGTTCGGGACATTTTGGAAAACGCTAGGGATCTTTGGCGACGGAACCGATGCCCACGGGATTTCACCTTCGCCGTTTCTTCCACGATTCAACTTTTACGAAGTCCACCAATCGGGCGCGATTGATGCTCAGCCCGACGCCATCATCGCCGCCGTGTGTGCCCTGGACATGCGCGCGGACCGGGTGGCCGATGCCTTGCTGACCCTGCGCGAGCTGCCGGCAAAGCTGATCAGAACCATCGGCAACCGACCGCAACCCGCGCCCGCGCCGTTCGGTTTTGACACCTTCACCTTGCTGCGGCGCACTGACCACGAAGTGTCCCTGGGATTGGCGGGGCGTTTCTGGCGCCCGGATCTGGACGCTTGCCTTGTGGCGGATGCTCCGGCGTTCATGGCGCTGGACGATCCCCGCGTCGCCAGGCTGGTGTTGCGTTTTCAAGTCATCGAGCAGGCAGAAGGCGTACGTACGTTACGCACCGAAACGTTCGTGTTTTGCCCCAACACTCGAACCAGATGGTTGTTCACACCGTATTGGCTGGCGATCCGCCTGGCCAGCGGCTGGATTCGGCGTCGAACCCTGGCATCGATCCAGCGGCAATTTCCGGCACCCATCCAATAGGTCGGGGCTGGCCGCCCTATGAGGGGAGTCGAGGTTCTGTAATAATTTGCATCAATTGGTTACATTTATAGCCTCTGCGAATCAATTCCTCCCGAGTCTCCCATGGCCATCAACTTCGACCTCAACGACCTGCAAGCCTTTCGCGCGGTGGTCGAGCAGGGCAGTTTCCGCAAGGCCGCGGACACCGTGCGCATTTCGCAACCGGCCCTGAGCCGACGTATCGAAAAGCTCGAAGACGCCCTCGGCGTGAAGCTGTTCGAACGCACCACCCGCAAGGTCAGCCTGACCCAGGCCGGGCGTGGCTTCATGCCAAGTGTCGAGCGTTTGCTGGATGATCTTGATGTGGCTTTGCTCGGCATCAGCGAAGTCGCCTCAAATCGCCAGGGCCACGTCACCGTCGCCTGCGTGCCGTCGGCGGCGTATTACTTCATGCCGCGCGTGGTCGCTCGCTATCACCAGCAGTTCCCGCGCATCAAAGTCAAAGTCCTCGATTCCAGCGCCCACGACGTGCTGACGGCGGTGGTCAATGGCGAGGCGGATTTCGGCCTGAGTTTCATGGGCACTCAGGAGGCGGGGGTGGATTTCGAGCCGCTGGTGCAGGAGAGCTACGTGGTGGCCTGTCGTCGCGATCACCCCTTGGCCGGGCGCAGCAGCGTCAGTTGGGACGAGTTTTACCAGCAGGATTACATCTCGCTGGACAAGACTTCCGGTAATCGCTTTTTGCTCGATCAGGCGCTGGCGAAAGTGGTGCCGCAACGGCCGAGCATCTGCGAGACCCTGCACGTGACAACGATGATCGGTCTGGTGGAGGCGGGGCTGGGTGTGGCGGCGGTGCCGTTGATGGCGATGCCGGCGGCGGATCACCCGATCCTGACACGCGTGCCGCTGACCGAGCCGCAAGTGATGCGCAGTGTCGGCATCATCAAGCGCCGGGGTCGTACCCTGACCCCGGCGGCACTGGAACTGGAGCGGCTGGTGGTGGAAATGAAAGTCCAGCCGCCGAAGGTCAGCGCTTGACCGAATCCAGACCCGTGGCCTGTACGTCGGCCTGGGCGGCAGGCGCGGCCAGATAGGCGAGCAACGCCTTGGCCTCCTGCGGATGCTGCGCACCTACCGGAATCCCGGCGGCGAAGCGTGTCACCGATTGCACCGATTCCGGGATTTTCCCGACATACGTTACACCCGGCACCGGCAGCAATTCGCTGACCTGCTGAAAGCCCAGTTGATAGTCGCCAGTGGCGACCACCGAACCCACCGGGATTTTCGGGATCATCTTCGCCTTGGGTTTCAGCTGATCTTCGACGCCGAGTTTCTTGAACAACTGCTGCTCGATGTACACGCCGCTGGCGCTGTCGGAGTAGGCCACCGATTGCGAATCGAGCAGGGTTTTCTTCAAGGCGTCGACGTTGCTGATGTCCGGTTTCGGCGCGCCTTCGCGCACCACCAGGCCGATCCGCGAATCCGCCAGTTCCACCCGCGAGGCCGGGTCGACCTTGCCTTGTTTGATCAAGTCGTCGAGGGCGTAGCCGACCATGATCACCACGTCGGCCTGTTCGCCCCGGGCGAGGCGATTGGGGATCGCCTCCGGGGCCTTGCCCATCGACGGGCCGAGGATGGTGTCAAGAGTGTTGCCGGTGTTTGCGGCGAATTTCGGCCCGAGAATTTTGTAGGCGGCGGTGAAGCCGCCGGAGGTCATTACCCGCAGTTCTTCAGCCTGGGCCGCAACGTTGAACGCAAGGCCGGCGAGCAGGGCAGTAACGGTCATGAGTTTTTTCATGGTGCTCTCCTCAGGCAGCGACAGGTTGCAGACGACCGCCCGCACGGCGATACAGATACAGCGTCGCGCACAACGCACACAGCGCGCCGACACTCATCCAGTAACCCGGCGCAGCCTTGTCGCCGGTGTACTGGATCAGGAAAGTCGACATCGCCGGGGTGAAGCCGCCGAAAATGGCGGTGGCAAGGCTGTAGGCCAACGAGAAACCGGCCACACGCACCTCAACCGGCATGATCTCGGTCAGCGCCGGAATCATCGCGCCGTTGTACATGCCGTAGATGAACGACAGCCACAGCAGCGACAGCAACATATGGCTGAAGCTCGGCGCCTGCACCAGATACGACAGCGCCGGATAGGTGGTCGCCAGGGCCAGCAGCGACATGGTGATCAACAGCGGACGACGGCCGAAACGGTCCGACAACGCGCCGCCAATCGGCAGCCAGAAGAAGTTCGAAACGCCCACCAGCAGCGTCACCAGCAACGCATCCGAGGTGCTCAGGTGAAGCACGGTTTTACCGAAGGTCGGCGCGTACACGGTGATCAGGTAGAACGCGGTGGTGGTCAGCGCAACCATCAACATCCCGCCGATGACCACGACCCAGTTCTGGCCGAGGGTGCGGAACACTTCTTTCATGCTCGGGCGATGTTTGCGGGTGGCGAACTCTTCGGTTTCCGCCAGGTTGCGACGCAACAGGAAGATGAACGGCACGATCATGCAGCCAACGAAAAACGGAATGCGCCAGCCCCAATCGGCAATCACATCCGGCGCCATCCACTGGTTCAAGGCAAAGCCCAGCGCGGCGGCAACGATGATCGCGACCTGTTGACTAGCCGACTGCCAGGCCGTGAAGAAACCCTTGCGGCCCGGTGTGGCGATCTCCGAGAGATATACCGACACACCGCCCAGTTCCGCACCGGCGGAGAAGCCCTGCAGCAAGCGCCCGATCAGTACCAGCGCCGGTGCGAACAGACCAATGGTTTCGTATCCGGGCACCAGCACAATCAATATCGTGCCGCTGGCCATGATCGACAGGGTGACGATCAAGCCCTTGCGACGACCGACGTCATCGATATACGCGCCGAGCACAATGGCCCCCAGCGGACGCATCAAAAAGCCTGCGCCGAACACCGCGAACGTCATCATCAGGGAAGCGAACTCACTGCTCGCCGGAAAGAACACCGCCGCGATCTGCGTGGCGTAGAAGCCGAACAGAAAGAAGTCGAACTGTTCGAGGAAGTTACCCGAGGTCACCCGGAAAATGGCACCGGCCCGCGAGCCGCCGTGTGGGATTGAGGCTGTCATCGAAAAATACTCCACCGCTTTTATGACGTGCGCGACGGGGAGGCGGCGCACGGTTTTTATTGGGGCGGATAGTGGCGCAGGGGGATCGATCTGTTAATTGCATAGTTGGTATGGATTGATGCGCAGGACGGATCAATCCATATCGAGCGGCAGCCGCATTATTGAAGCGGTGTGGCCGTTTCCTGTTTCTTCGCCGGCACACCCGGCGCAGTGGCGGTTGTAAAACTGCCATCCCACTGCGGATCGATCCGACGAATGCGCACGCTCAGATCAGGGTGTGACGCAAACATCCGACTCAGCAAGCCTGATCCTCCCGTGCTGAAAAACAAATGGCTGAACTCGGCGGCGCGGGGGGAGTTGATGACGGAGCCTTGTTTATGGGCGCCGATTTTTTTCAGCGCGCCGACAATGCTTTGCGGATTGCGCGTGTATTGCACCGCGCTCGCATCGGCGAGGAACTCACGCTGGCGACTGACAGCCGCCTTGATCAAATTCCCATACAGATGCCCGATAAATCCGGCCACGCACAGTGCGAATCCGAGCGCAAAAACTACCAGCATCAACCGCACGTCGCGTTTGTCGCGCTTGAGCAGACTGGCCATTATGTAAGTACCCGCCAGCCCCAGCACCAACAGGCCGTGCACCACCGCCACCAGTTGCGTATTGAGGCGCATGTCACCGTTGAAGATGTGGCTGAATTCGTGGGCAATCACCCCTTGCAGCTCTTCTCGGGTCAGCAGCTTCACCGCGCCACGGGTCACGCCGATGGCCGCATCCTCCGGTGTAAGTCCGGCTGCGAAGGCGTTGATGCTCTCGTCCGGCAACAAATACACCGCCGGCACGCGGGTGCCGGAGGCAATCGCCATTTCTTCGACGACGTTCATCAAGCGCTGCTCGTCCAGCGTGCGCGCATTGCCGTTGAGCAGGCGGCCACCCAGTTTCTCCGCAACGACTTTGCCGCCCGCCCGCAGTTGCTGGTATTTCAGCAGGCCGCCGATCACCACAATGCTGCTGATGAACGACGCGATGACGGCCATCGCCAGAAAGGCATCTGCCAGCGTGCCGGTGCCGCTCAAGTAGTCTTCAAAACCGCTGAACACGAAGGGCAGGGCGGTCAGGAAGACCAGCGAGACAATCGACAGAATCATCATGTAAACCAGCCGTCGGGTCTGGTTGCGAGCCTGGGTTTGTCGTTCAAAGAAATTCATCGGGCCATCCATGGAAAGCAGAAATCAGAAAGAAACCTTGGGTGCGGTTTTGATTGCCAGCGTATCCGCAAACTTCAGCGGCACGGCGTCATCGCGATGGCCAAAACTGGCTGCCAGCAGCACCGCAGGAAAGCTCTGTTTGAGGGTGTTGTAGGCCATGACTGCGTCGTTGAAGGCCTGGCGCGCGAAACTCACTTTGTTTTCGGTGCTGCTCAGCTCTTCGCTCAGTTGCTGCATGTTCTGCGATGCCTTGAGTTCCGGGTAGGCTTCCAGGGTCAGGTTCAATCGACCCACGGCGCTGCTGAGTGCGCTGTCCGCCAGCCCCAGTTGCGCGATGTGCTGGGCATTGCCCGGTTTGGCCTGTGCAGCTTCAAGTCCCGCCACGGCTTCATTGCGCGCAGCGATCACCGCTTCCAGGGTTTCGCGCTCATGGGCCAGATAACCCTTGGCGATGCTGACCAGATTGGGGATCAGGTCGTAGCGGCGCTTGAGCTGCACTTCGACCTGGGCAAACGCGTTCTTGATCTCGTTGCGCCGTGCAACGAGCTTGTTGAAAAGACTGACAGCGTAGAGGCCCAGAACCGCAAGCAGCACCAGATTGACGATGAGGTAGATTTTCACGGTGATGTCCTTGTTCACTCGGCGGGGGCGCGCGGGATCTTATCGTAATTGGTGGCCATTGGCTGTAATTGCCATGCAGCGGGGGAACCCCGGATGGTGCTCCGGGGCGCGACTACAATCTCAAGTCCTGCATCATCAAAAAACAAGGAATGATTCCAGAACCCCGCAGTCGGAGTTCAGGTATCACACATCTGAAGGAGGTTCACCGATGAACAACAAGACCCTGATCGCCAGCCTGGCCCTCGTCGCCGGCATCGCCGGGATCACCCCACTCGTTCAAGCGGCGCAACCCTCAACCGACACCGTCGAACGCTCGCCCACCGACGGCCGCGAACTGAAGGTCAACGACCGCGCCCCGGACGTCTACCAGCGCAGCGAAAAAGCCATCAAGAACTGGAAACAGAAAGGCCTCAAGCAACCCGATCCGCAGGCGCAGTGGGTGCAGATGAACGACAAGTACGTGATGGTGATGATCACCAACGGGACGATTGTGGATATCAAGCCGGTGGAGCGTTAACGCTCACATTCCAAATCCCGGTGCACTTGCCCGCACCGGGCTTTCGCCACCCAACCGATACTGATTGTTCCCGCTGCGCTTGGCCTCATACATTGCCAGATCCGCAATGTGCAGCAGCCGGTCCATGGTCGGCGCATGGTCGGGGAATACCGCTACGCCGAGGCTGGTGCCGATGTGGCGTTGGTCGTTGCCGATGGTGATGGGCGGGGACAGTTCGATGAAGATTTTCTGGCAGATGCTACGGGCTTCGTCCTGCAGGTTCAGGCCGGGGGCGAGGCCTTGCAGGATGACCACGAATTCGTCGCCACCGATCCGGGCGACGGTGTCGCTGACCCGCAGGATGCGTTTCAGCCGGGTGGCGGTGGTGATCAGGACGCGGTCGCCGGCGGCGTGGCCGTAACGGTCGTTGATGCTTTTGAAACCGTTGAGATCGATGAACACCAGCGCCACCCGGGTCTCGGTAGCGCGAGCATGTTCCAGTGCTTCCGACAGGCGTTCTTCCAGCACCAGTCGATTGGGTAAACCGGTCAGCGGATCGAAGTGGGCCAGGTGCTGAAGGTAACTGGCCGAGGCCTTCTCTTCGGTGATATCGCGCACCACGCCCATCATCTTGATCATCGCGTCATGATCGTTCTTTACCACGTTGCCGGTTTCCCGCAGCCAGCGAATCGTGCCGTCGGGCCAGACCACGCGGTACTCCTCGTCGTGGTTTTCACCGGTTTCCAGGCAACGCAATTCCCCGGCGCGCACCTTGGCGCGGTCGTCCGGGTGGACGCAGGAGCAGAACAAGGCGTAGGACGGTGTCACTTCACCGATCTTGAAGCCGAACATGCCGAAGATCGCGTCGGACCAATAGAGTCGATCCGTGTCGACTTCCCAATCCCAGGTGCCGATCCGCGCAAAATACTGGCTGCGCTTGAAGCGCTCGGCATCGCCATCCTGGTGGATGTTCCGACCTTCGGCCGCTCGGGTGAGCAATTCGCGATACTCAATAAGCTGCCGACGCAGGACACGCTCGCGACGAATCAACACGGCGATCACGACCATCAGCACAACGACAAGGGCAAAGCCGATCCAGAGTTGAGTCATTCAAGCATCGCTGACATGGCGTATCGATTCGGGGTTGGTGGCGGGTGGCTATCATTCATCACTGCCAACGCTGGGTCAAACGGTTGCCAATGTCCGGCATTTCTGGGAAAACGGCGGCCAGCGGAACAATAGAGTGAATGTTATGAATGATGAACTGCAGATAATCGATCTTCAGCCCGGCGACGGAAAAGCCGCCGTCAAAGGCGCATTGATCACCACCCAATACACCGGTTGGCTGGAAGACGGCACCGAGTTCGATTCGTCCTGGAGCCGGGGCAAACCGTTCCAGTGCGTGATCGGTACGGGCCGGGTGATCAAGGGCTGGGATCAAGGGATCATGGGCATGCAGGTCGGCGGCAAACGCAAACTGCTGGTGCCGGCGCATCTGGGGTATGGCGAGCGGACGATGGGCAAGATTCCGCCGAATTCGAATCTGGTGTTCGAGATTGAGTTGCTGGAGGTTTTGACGCGGGAGGATTGATTGCTCCGCGTTACAGCTGACGTCATAAAACCCGCTGCCTCCGATCACGGAGCAGCGGGTTTTTTCTTGTTTTTTTACCTGAGGCGTTACGCAGCCATCGCCATCTCATCCAGCGTTGCGGCAACCGTGCTGGTCAAGCTCGGAAATCTGCGTTTTACGCTGTTAAGTACCGGCATTACTCGGTTGCGGTCCAGTTTGCCGTGATCGCGGGCGAGCTGGACGAGGGCCTCGAGGGCGGCGGTGACGATGGATTTTCTTTCGCTTTCGAGCAGGAGCAGGCAGGCCTTTTCGGCCCACTGGCTGTCTTTTTCGTTGAGGCCGATGGAGATCAGGGCGGCGACGACGTGTGCATCGGATTTGCTTTCCATGGAGTGTTCCTCAGGTCGTGGCATCGAGAGTGTCCAGCGCCCGGTTCACGGCGAGTTCGCCACACATCACCACTTGGGCGATGCCCAGGACGGTACTGCGGTAGGGCGGGTCCAGCAACGCAGCGAAGTCGCTGAGCATCACGCTGGCCGAGGCCATCGATTCGCAGGCGTGGGCCAGCAAGGCATGTTGATCGATGTGGGGGGCGATGAGGAACATGCGGCCGGGGCAGTGTTGTTTCGGGGCGGTGGGTTTCAGGTAGTGGTCGAGGGCGCGCTCGGCGGCTTCGTGGAGTTTTTTTGAGTCGGTGGAGGAGTAGGGCGAAGTTGGGTCTGAATCAGTTTCGACATCTGTTTCGGGAGGATTCGGTGTGATTTTGAACATTTCGAAGGTTTCCAAAGTGATGCCGACACCACCTCGCGACTAAACGAAAAGGTGGCAGCTATACGCAGGTTAGTCGACCGGCAACCTTCCAAACCGGTGCACCCGAAGGTGCCCTGCGCACAGCTACCATTAAGTGCAGGTATTGAAAACCTGTCTGTTTGGAGCGTTATGCAGTTTGAAGGTAATACCGAGCGACTAAACCCGATCACTGACCATTCAGTGACGCGAATCAAGTTACCGACGCCCTCAAAACCGCACAAGCCGGCGGATTCTGGCGTAGTTGTAGGCAAAGGCGCAAGGCAATGTAGCCTCCCGGATGGGGGCAAAATGATGCGTCATTTTTCAGTCCGCCATCGCGAGCAGGCTCGCTCCCACAGGGTTCTGTGTCGGCTTATCAGGTATGCCGGCTCACGCATTTCTGCTTTGTGATACTGGATATTTAATAAGCCGCTTCAAGCTTGATTTATATCGGTTTCGATATAGCCTGCATGGCACATCCAGCACAAGGAAACAGGCTAAACCATGAAGGTTCATCAAAACCCACCCCAGCGTTTCGCAAGCGTCTGGGATGCACTGGAAGACACGCCGCAGGAAGCAGCCAACATGCGCCTGCGGGCCAAACTGATGCGCACGCTGTGCGAAACGATTCGTGCCTGGGAGCTTCCGCAGAAGGAGGCGGCCAAGCGTCTTGGCATCACCCAGCCGCGCCTCAACGACGTACTCAACGGCAAAATCGACAAGTTCTCTCTGGATGCGCTGGTCAACCTGTCGGCTGCAGCGCAACTGGACGTAGACCTCTGCTTCTCGTCGTCTCCGCCACTGCAATGGGCCGGACAGACGAGGGTTCCCAACGATCCTGCCTCTGAAAAGCCTTCCAGAGGTGGCGCCGTCTGACGCACCGCCTCATTCTCCCAAATCAAATTTTCAAGCCGCGACGGACGGTCGCAAGCAGGCCTTGCCCCTTCCGATCGAAACAGCGACTATGCTCGCCATATAGGGGTAGGGGGTATAGGTATGTCGCACACACACGAACACAAAGGTGAGTTGCTCAATCGGGTCCGGCGCATTGCCGGGCAGGTTCAGGCAGTTGAACGGTCGCTGGAATCCGAGGCCGATTGTGCCAAGACGTTGCACCTGATGGCGGCGATTCGCGGCGCGGTCAATGGCTTGATGGAGCAGTTCATCGAGGCCCACGCCCGCGAGCATGTCGCCCATCCCGACCTCAGCGATGAAGCCCGCGCCCAAGGCGTGGAAGAGTTGCTGCAAGCCATCCGCCGTTATTCCAAGTGAGCACCGACACCATGAATCTGACGACTCGCTCTGACGACTTTTCCCACGATCACCAGTTCCTTGGCGCGTCCCACGACGACAATGCCCGCCGCACCTTGTGGGTGGTGGCTCTGACGTTCGTGATGATGATCGGCGAAATTGCCGCCGGTTACCTCACCGGTTCCATGGCGCTGCTGGCCGACGGTTTTCACATGGCGACCCACGCCGGCGCCCTCGGCATCGCGGCGGCAGCCTATGGTTTTGCCCGGCGCAACGCCAACAACCGCCGTTACAGTTTCGGCACCGGCAAGGTCGGCGATCTGGCGGGTTTCGCCTCGGCCATGGTGCTGGGGCTGGTATCGCTGGGCATTGCCGGGGAATCGGTTTTCCGTCTGTTTGAGCCCACCAGCGTGGCGTTCGGCGAAGCAACCTTAATTGCCGTGGTCGGCCTGGGCGTCAACCTGCTCAGCGCTTTTCTGCTGGCCGGCCATCACGGTCATCATGACCACGGCCATAGCCACGATCATGGTCATCATCACCATCACGACAACAACCTGCGTTCAGCCTACGTGCACGTACTCGCCGATGCGTTGACCTCGGTGCTGGCGATTGCCGCGCTGCTGGCCGGGCGCTATCTGGGCTGGGTCTGGATGGACCCGGTGATGGGCATCGTCGGTTCCATCGTCATCGCCAAATGGGCCTGGAACCTGATGCGCGACAGCGCCGCCGTGCTGCTCGACACCACCGATGAGCCGGTGGCCGAAGAGATCCGCGAACTGCTGGAAACCTCCGACGACGTGCGCATCAGCGACCTGCACGTCTGGCAGGTCGGCCCGCAGGCGCGGGCGGCAATTGTCAGTGTGGTGGCGGCTGCTGGCGTTACGGCAGAAGCGATTCGCGAGCGACTGGCGCCGGTGCATGAGCTGTCGCACCTGACCATCGAATTGCGCAGCGCCTAAGCCCGTACTTCGCTGAACAGCGGAATGCGTCCGTTCAGCGAGGGGCGGTAGTGCCAGGTGAACCGGCTCAGGTCGATGTCATGGGCGAGGATTTCACCTACGGTGGCGCTGGCAATGGTCAGTGCCAACCTTTGCCCCGGGCATTGGTGCCGACCGCTGCCGAACGTGAAGCTGCGGCGGTTGGGGCGATCCGGCAGAAACTGGTCCGGATTTTCATTCAGGGCCGGGTCGCGGTTGGCCGAGGCGAGCAACACCAGTATCACGTCGCCCGCTTCAAAGCGTACGCCGTCGATTTCGCAGGTGTTCGCGACAAAACGTCGAGTGTTCTGTACCGAAGGATCGAAGCGCTGCACTTCTGCCAGCAGCGAATCGACTGACACGTCGTGTAATCCAGGCTGACGCTGCAACGCCACCAGCGCATTGCCAATCAGGCCGGCGGTGGCTTCAAAGGTCTGCGAGCAAAGGCCGATGAGGTTGGCGATCAGCACGTCCTCTTCGCCTGAAATGCGCTGCTGAATGTCGGCGAGAAACGGGTTCGGATCTGCCAGTAATTCAATGAAGTAACCGTGCAATTGCTCCGCCGCTCGATGGGCTGCCGCCAGTTGCAGGTCATTGCTCAGCGGCGACAGGCACGCTGCAAAATCGGCGGTCAGCTCACTGATCGTCCGCGCTTGTGCCGGAGTGAATCCGAGCAAAGCTGCAACCACGCTCACCGGGCCGCGAAACATTGCCTTATATAAGCCGTCGGCATCGTTTGTGATCAACCGAGCGGCGACCAGCGCTTTGACATCTTTGTCATTGATAAGCCCCAGCGGCGGCTCAACGGCCGAACGCGGGCAACGCTGACCTTCACCATCATTCATCCGCATCAACTGGCCAAACACCTTGCCCGCCATGCCGTCGGCGATGGTTTTGGGCACCGGCTCCTGCACCGGACGCACCCGGCAATCTGCATGCGCCAACACTGCGCAAACCGCCCGGGCACTGCTGGCCACCCACAGTTTCAGTCCGTGATGAAAGGTCAGCCCGCCCGCCGCGCGCAGTTCGGCGTAATAAGGGTAGGGATCGGCGTGAGTCGCAGCGATGATCGGGTCCATGGATCGCAACCTTGTCGGTGGGGAAAGTGTTGCTACTATCTCCAGTCCTTGGGGGCGATGATTCGTCCGGGAGCGAAATATGCACGCAGAAAATCAAGACATCGGCGTCTCGCAAGTGGCCGCCGCCATCGCGGAACCGGCGCGAACCAAAATGCTGTGCTCGCTGATGGACGGCCATGCCCGCACCGCCACGGAGCTGGCGACCCTCGCCGACGTCAGCGCCTCCACTGCCAGCGCACACCTGGCCAAACTCAAGGACCTGGCGCTGGTGCGCCTGCACGTGCAGGGCCGCCACCGTTATTACAGCCTCGCCGACAAGCGCGTGGCCCAAGCGCTTGAGGCGCTGATGGTGATCGGCCGGAACCCCGCACCGACCTTCAAACCGCACACGCCGGACCGTCTGCAATTTGCCCGTACCTGCTACGACCATATGGCCGGGACGCTGGCGGTGTTGCTGCATGACCGGTTGCTGGAGGGCGGTTGGCTGGTCGAAACCGATGAGCAGGCGTACCGCTTGAGCGAGAGCGGAGAGGCGCTGTTCGAAGGGTTGGGAGTCGAGGTCAGGGATCTGTCGACGATGCGCCGGCGCTTCGCCTGCCCATGCCTGGACTGGAGCATGCGTCGGCCGCATCTGGGTGGATCGCTTGGAGCGGCGCTGTTGCAGACCGCGTTGAAGCGCAAGTGGGTGACGCAGGATCTGGACAGTCGAGCGTTGACGTTGACGGCGGTGGGGCGCAAGGAAATGATAGAAAAGTTTGCGATATCTAAAGCGTCGTTACCGCCAGTTGATACATCGTTAAATAAATCTTCGCGATTTTGCTGTGAATTTACACATGCCCCACGTCAGTAAATGCAGTAGTTCAATAACCCTCAAACTCAGGAGGGGTGGACAAGCTGATGGCTAAATAGTAGCTTTTGGCCTGTGATCTCTTCGTTGGATCCAAGATGAATGATGACGGCGGGACCTATCTGAACGTAACTCTATGATGACAAATACCACGCAAGGAGAGGCATGTGGCTTTATACAAACAGGGTAATCACCTCACCCATTCGCTTGATTCTGCGTTCGACTCTTTATATGCCCCCGGAACCACAGCTCCCCATCCTGGCATTTACAGATGCACTAACTGTGGTGATGAAATAGCAATCGCGGGAGGCCACACACTACCTCCACAGAACCACAGGCAACATAGCCTAGCCTCTGGGGCAATCAGATGGCAGCTCTTGGTATACCCCGTACAGAATTGATTTTTGTCCGGATATGGAAGTAAGAGTGAAGTTCAGTTCTATTTAAATTCGGGGGGTAGTAATGCGACGTGGCAGATATTTTTTGGCGCGCGTTATAAAGCTTGGGCAGTTGAATCAGGCGCGCTTAATGGATGCGATTGCAAATGCACCTGTTGTTGAGTTAGGGCAATTTGAGTGGACAATAACTGACGTTATTGATATGCGAAACTCCTCGCAGCCGTATTTGTTTGGGAATTTAACGAAGTACTCAAGAGTTGGGGAGGTGACGGTAGTCGATGAACCTGCAAAACAGCAGTTGCGTGCAGAGGCTCCATATCTTCTAGAGGCTAGTGCCCCATTTGTCTATCTTCCAGATTTTTCGGGGCTTGCTTTTTTACAGGTTTGGAATGGTATACAGGAAACGGTATTTCCTAGAAGGTTCAAGTCAATTATTGAAGCAGCCTATGATAATTTTTTTGTAGAGTGCACTGTTGATCCTGTGACTGATTATCGGGCGTTTCTTGAGAAGTTGCAGTCCTTAGACGTAATTAATGAGTTGTCAGCTAAGGTTCATCCGCCAAATCCGTTGTTTGGTCGGTTGTGGGGGAGTCTAGATAAATACGTTCGGAGACGTCAGGCAGAAGAAGTAGTAGTTAAGGAAAGTACCTCAAAGCCGGAGGGTTTAGAAACGAAGTTGCTAGAGCTCATGGAGAAGATTTTATCAAATCCGAAATTTGAACCTGAGGAGGAGCCTGACATTACTGATGCTGCAATTTTGATGGCTGCCGATGGTTATGGCTCTGGAAAAGCTATAGGAACAGAAAACGGTCAGGAGGTTGTTATCAGAACCTCTGAATCACAAAAAAGCTTTTTGTTCGATAAAGCACCGGACCCGGATTATCTTGCTGCAGTTGCGAGAAGTCAGTTCGAGAATATTAGTGATGAAAGAGATATGAGACATTAAATTGAAAGGTCTTTTGTATATTTTTCGGGTGCTATTTATAAGCTTCGAAATGATCATATTGCTTTTGGGTGGGGCTGCTTGGTGGTTGTGGTTGCCGCAATTTAATGATATTGCATCGGTGATTCATCTTAATGATGAAATTAATAAATATCTAATGCTGCTTCCTGCTGGTCTTACAGTTTGGATATTCAATGAAGTGCGATGCTTGCTGCAAGAGGATAAAGATACTCTCCGGTTGCTGCTTAGGTGGGAGGATTATTGGAAGTTAAAATGTCATGCATGGGTAAGCTTGTGTTATGCGGTGGTATTTGTATGTGTTTCTCTAGTGCCTTGGGTTAGTAAGTCTGGTATTGCCACAGGGGGAGGGATTCTTTTGTTTTTGGTTGGAGTTGTCGGTCAGCTGTATGTTGCTGTTAGCGTGTATTTGGCTAGGATTAAGGTAAAGGAGATTGTAGTCAGTGCTGAAGCTTAAAGTTGGTTTGTTAAATTGTATTTGTGTTAAGGCCTGTTGAAGGTTTCGGTTGGTGATTGCGTCTGAGCTTAGGGATTAGAACTGATAACTTGGGACGCAAGGAAATGACTGCGCGATTCGGGGGGTAATGGCCCGAGTCGACGCAGCCTGTTCCGGCGAGTAAACCCTCGACCATCATGCCTGCCAGCCGCCAGCCGCCAGCCGCGTGCAGTGAGCGCGACCGACAAAGGGTCGTTTTACGGCTTGTGGCCCGCGGACGGACTCTATACTGTATATGCGAACAGTATAAGGTCCATGCCATGCAACTCATCGACAAGCTCAGCATCCTCGCCGACGCCGCCAAGTACGACGCCTCTTGCGCCAGCAGTGGCGCGCCCAAGCGCAGCTCCGAGGGCAAGAGCGGGCTGGGTTCCACCGATGGCATGGGTATCTGTCACAGCTATACGCCGGACGGGCGCTGTGTGTCGCTGCTCAAGGTTCTGCTGACCAATTTCTGCCTCTATGACTGCCAGTACTGCGTCAACCGCCGCTCGAGTGATGTGCCGCGGGCGCGTTTCACACCAGAGGAAGTGGTGACGCTGACCCTGGATTTCTACCGGCGCAATTGCGTCAGCGGGTTGTTCCTCAGTTCGGGGATCATCCGTTCGGCGGACTACACCATGGAGCAACTGGTGCGTGTTGCGAAGCTGTTGCGTGAGGAACATGAATTCCGGGGCTATATCCACCTCAAGACCATTCCCGAAGCCGATCCTGCGCTGATCGAAGAGGCCGGGCGTTATGCCGACCGCTTGAGCGTCAACATCGAATTACCGACCGATGCCAGTTTGCAGACGCTGGCGCCGGAGAAGCAGATCGGCTCGATCAAGCAGGCGATGAACACCATCTACACCGGCGTGCAGACCGTGCTCAACGAACCCCGCGCTCCAAAGTTCGCCCCGGCCGGGCAGAGCACGCAGATGATCGTCGGTGCCGATGACACCGACGACAGCACCATCCTCCACAGTGCCCAGGCCTTGTACGGCAACTTCCGTTTGCGCCGGGTCTATTACTCGGCATTCAGCCCGATTCCCGACAGCCCGAAAAGCGTACCGCTGGCCGCACCGCCGCTAATGCGTGAGCACCGCTTATATCAAGCCGACTTTCTGCTGCGCAGTTACGGCTACAGCGCCGGCGAGTTGCTTCAAGGGCCGGGCAATCTGGCGCTGGATATCGACCCGAAACTGGCCTGGGCACTGCAGAATCGCGAGGTGTTTCCGCTGGACCTCAATCGCGCCGAGCCAGCGTTGATCTCTCGCATTCCTGGCATTGGCCTGCGTACCACCGAGCGTCTGGTGGAGCTGCGTCGGCAGCGGCGCATCCGTTACGAGGACGTGGCCCGCATGCGCTGCGTACTGGCCAAAGCCAAGCCATTCATCATCACCAGCGACTACCACCCGCAGCAGGCGGAAGTCACCAGCCAGATGCTTTATCAGCAACTGCGCGACCGGCCGATGCCGCAGCAGATGGGGTTGTGGGGATGATCAATCTCGATTGCGACGACCTGTTCGACACCTGGCGGCCGCAGGCACGCTGGCTGCTCAGTCATGAAATCGATCCCAGCCTGGTGAGCTGGACGTCGGAAGGGGTGAGTGATCTGTTTGCCAGTGATGTGTCGGTGCCTGAAGGGCAGGGGCCGTTTCAGGCGCGGATTCCGCGTGCGTTGCTCGACACCCTGGAACAAGCGTCACGCTACCGTGGCGATCAGCGCTGGAGTCTGCTTTACGAAGTGCTCTGGCGCGTCAGCCACGGCGATCGCACGGCAATGATGGCCGGCGACAAGCTCGGCAGCGAGTTGCAGCGGCGGATCAAGCAGGTACAACGTGAGGCCCATCATCTACACGCGTTCGTGCGTTTCATCGAGCCTCCGTCAGACCTACCGGGCCCACAATATGTGGCGTGGCACGAACCGGCCCACGACATTCTGCACAGTGCCAGTGAACACTTCATCGGGCGCATGGGGCGGCATCGCTGGCTGATCGCTACGCCGCGTGATGGGGTTTATTACGATGGCGAACAGTTGATCCATCAGCGCCAGTGCCCGCTGGAATGGCAGCAATTGGCGCAGAACGTTGACGATCCGCAGGGCGAGTTGTGGCTGGCGTACTACAGTCACATCTTCAACCCGGCGCGGTTGAACGAGAAGGTCATGCAGGGGCACTTGCCCATGCGCTTCTGGAAGAATCTGCCGGAGGGGGAATTGATCCCCGGATTGATTACCCAGGCGCGAACGGGCAAACAGCAGAACGGGCAGGCCGGCGGCATCGCCGGGCGTGGCGGAAAGCGCATTGCCTTGAAACAGGTGGAGCGTGAATCGTCCGTTCAACGCGTCGCCGAAGCCATCAACAAACCAAAACCGGCAAAGGTCACCCCCGAGACTTTCGCCGTCAGCCAAGACCCTTTCGGGCTCGACAGCCAGCCTTTGGCGGCATTGGCGAGCAGCGCATAACTGCCGTGCACCAGAATCACCAGCACGGCGTAAGAGGCCACCAGTTTGAAGAACTGCGGAAGGAAAGCCTGTGTGGTGTCGATGAACTGCGGGAACACCGCCAGAAAGAAGAAAATGGCTTTGGGATTGAGAAACTGCAGGGACGCGGCTTCCAGAAAGCGGTAACTCGGGCGGGAAGGGCGGACGTCTTGCAAGGTTCGGAAACGATCCGAGCGCCAGCTCTTGAAACCCAGGTACAACAGGTAAGCGGCGCCGGCGTATTTCAGCACAGTGAAGGCTGTCGCCGAGGCGCTGAGGATCAGGCCGACACTGGTTGCACTGACGGCTGCAACCACAAAGGCTCCCGAGGCAATCCCCAGAATCCCGGGCACTGCGCCGATCCAGCCCAGGCGCACGGCGTTGGACAGGGTCAGCACCACGCCAGGGCCGGGGCTCAAAATGGTCAGGGTGGCGAAGAGTACAAAGAGTCCGTAGCTGTGCATGTCTGGCTCCGTCGGGGCGCGGGGTTGGGCGTGCGGGCAGATTGGCGTGGCGACGAACCTGTGACAAACGCTTTAAATGCAGCGCATACGTGACTAAATTAGACCCATGAACAAATCACTCCCGCCGCTCAATGCGGTTCGTGCCTTTGCAGTAGCTGCCCGTCATCAGAGTTTCACGCTGGCGGCCGAAGAGCTGCACGTGAGCCACAGCGCCGTCAGCCGGCACATCAAGTTGCTGGAAGAACACCTGGGTGTGTTGCTGTTCGAGCGGCGCATCCGGCAATCGTTGCTGACGCCTGCCGGCCAGCGTTTTTATCAGCAGGTCAGCGCCGGTCTGGCGCAGATCGCCGACGCGGCTGCCGAGTTGCGGCAGCGGGCCGCACGGCCGACAGTGACCATCAACACCCGGCCGTCCTTTGCCCAGTTGTGGCTGATGCCTCGGCTGGAAGACTTCACGGCGGAACATCCGGACATCGAACCGCAGGTGGTCACCCAGACCCGCTCTCCGGATCCTGCGCGAGACAGCTTCGACATCGTCATCCGCCGTGGCCGCGACGACTGGGCGCCGACCATCGAATCGCACGCGTTGTTTGAAGATGAGTTGCTGATGGTGGCGGCGCCCGAGCTGATCGAGCGAATCCCCTTGGCGGACCTTGCCGATCTGGGCCGGCACACCTTATTGACGGTGAGAGCCCGACGCGAAGACTGGCACCACTGGGCGCTGCGTTTTGGCCAGAGTCAGAGTGCGACCCAGGAGATTCGCCAGTTCGATTACATGCATCGAGTCATGGAGGCCGCTGTGGCGGGTGAGGGCGTCGCGTTGTGCCCGACCACGTTGCTGGGCACGCACCTGTCGAGCGGTCGCCTGGTCTGCCCGTTGCCCGATCTGCGGATGCCGCTGCCCCGTTATTACTATGGCGTGGCGCCGCAGGCATCGGCCTCGGCCCAGGTATTTCTGACGTGGTTGCAAAAACAGACCCCATGAAAAAGCCCCCATCGATTTCTCGATGGGGGCTTTTGTGCATCTGGCCGTCAGATCAAACCTTGACGATCCAGACCGCTGGCGCTTCGACGTCACCGGTCTGTACGCCGGTCAGCTCTTTGTAGAGCTTCTGGGTCACAGGGCCGACTTCGGTTTCGCTGTGGAACACGTGCAGGTGGTCGTTGTAGCTGATGCCGCCGATCGGGGTGATCACCGCAGCGGTACCGCAGGCGCCGGCTTCCTTGAAGTCCGACAGTTTGTCGATGAACACGTCGCCTTCGACGACTTCCAGGCCCAGACGGGACTTGGCCAGTTCGATCAGGGACAGACGGGTGATGCCCGGCAGGACCGACGGCGAGTTCGGGGTCACGAACTTGTTGTCGTGGGTGATCCCGAAGAAGTTGGCCGAACCGACTTCTTCGATCTTCTTGTGGGTCAGAGGATCCAGGTAGATGGCGTCAGCGAAGTGCGCTTTCTTGGCCTGGGAGCCCGGCATCAGGCTGGCAGCATAGTTGCCACCGACCTTGGCGGCACCGGTGCCTTGTGGCGCGGCGCGGTCGAAGCTGGAGATCTGGAAGTTGTGCGGGGTCAGGCCGCCCTTGAAGTAGGCGCCGACCGGGATCGCGAACACCGAGAAGATGAACTCAGGGGCGGTACGCACGCCGATGTTGTCACCCACGCCGATCACGAACGGACGCAGGTACAGCGCGCCGCCGGTGCCGTAAGGCGGGATGAAGCGCTCGTTGGCGCGAACCACTTCCTTGCACGCTTCGATGAATTGCTCGGTGGACACATGCGGCATCAGCAGGCGGGCGCAGCTGCGCTGCATCCGCGCGGCGTTCTGGTCCGGACGGAACAGGTTGATCGAGCCGTCCTTGCAACGATAGGCCTTCAGGCCTTCGAAGCATTGCTGGCCATAGTGAAGGGCAGTGGAGCCTTCGCTGATGTGCAGCACGTTGTCTTCGGTCAGGGTGCCTTTGTCCCACTCGCCGTTGCGAAAGTACGACAGATAGCGTTTATCGGTCTTGATGTAGTCAAAACCCAGCTTGTCCCAATTGATGCTTTCGTTACCCATGACACCCTCTATCACTTAACAACCGTCGAAACGGTTCAAGGCTTCTGACGTTTTTTTGGATGGGCACAACAATACTTCATTCTTGAGCGGTTTCGCAGCCCGGGCGATGGGGGGAGCAGCAGATTTATTAGCCTGCTTATGAAAAAACTCCCCCGCGTCGGGTTTTTACAAGTGCAACGCATGCCCGAGGGCACGCAACGCCGCTTCCTGCACCGCTTCACCCAGGGTCGGGTGCGCATGAATGGTGCCGCCGATGTCTTCCAGTCGCGCACCCATCTCCAGGCTTTGCGCAAACGCGGTGGACAGCTCCGACACCCCGACCCCCACCGCCTGCCAACCGACAATCACATGATTGTCCCGACGGGCGACCACCCGCACGAAACCGGTTTTCGATTCCAGGGTCATCGCCCGGCCATTGGCCGCGAACGGGAAGTTCGACACGATACAGTCCAGTCCCGCCGCCTTGGCTTCATCCGGGGTCTTGCCGACGACGACCAGTTCCGGGTCGGTGAAGCACACGGCGGCGATGGCGGTCGGGTTGAATTCGCGGGTCTTGCCGCTGATCAGTTCGGCAACCATCTCGCCCTGGGCCATGGCGCGGTGGGCCAGCATCGGCTCGCCGCTCAGGTCGCCGATGGCGTAGACGTTGCGCATGCTGGTCTGGCAGCGGCTGTCGATCTTGATCGCCGAGCCGTTCATGTCCAGATTCAGCGCTTCGAGGTTCCAGCCCTGGGTATTGGGTTTGCGACCGACGGCCACCAGCACCTGATCGGTTTCCAGGTTCAAGGTGTCGCCGTTCGGATCGCGCACCTGCAACGTACCGTCGAAGCCCAGCACGCTGTGCTTCAGGTACAGCTTCACGCCCAGTTGCTTCAGCGCTTCGTGCACCGGTTGGGTCAGTTCGGCGTCGTAGGCCGGCAGGATGCGATCCTGCGCCTCGACCACACTGACCTCGGCGCCTAGCTTGCGATAGGCAATGCCCAGCTCCAGGCCGATGTAACCACCGCCGACCACGATCAGACGTTTCGGAACCGACTTCGGCGCCAGTGCTTCGGTCGACGAAATGATCGGCCCGCCAATCGGCAGGATCGGCAGGTTGACGCTTTTCGAACCGGTGGCGAGCACCAGGTGTTCGCACTGGATGCGGGTGTCGCCGACTTCTACGGTCTTGCCGTCGATGACCTTGGCCCAGCCGTTGATGACCTGAACCTTGTTTTTCTTCAGCAGCGCGGCGACGCCAGTGGTCAGGCGATCGACAATGCCGTCCTTCCACTCGACGCTTTTGCTGATGTCGAGGGTCGGCGCGGAAACGCTGATGCCCAGTGCCGAATGCTGATTGTGATGCTGAGTCTGGTGAAACTGCTCGGCCACATGGATCAGCGCTTTAGACGGAATGCAGCCGATGTTCAGGCAGGTGCCGCCCAGCGATTCGCCCTCGACCAGAATGGTCGAAATGCCCAGTTGCCCGGCGCGAATGGCGGTCACGTAACCGCCGGGGCCGCCGCCGATGATCAGCAGCGTGGTGTTCAGAGATTGCATGCCATCACTCCACAAACAGGGTCGCGGGTTGTTCGAGCAGACCACGAATGGCCTGGATGAAGAGCGCCGCGTCCATGCCGTCGACCACGCGGTGATCGAAGGAGCTGGAGAGGTTCATCATCTTGCGGATCACCACCTGGCCTTTGACGACCATCGGGCGTTCGACGATTTTGTTCACGCCGACGATGGCCACTTCCGGCAGGTTCAGCACCGGGGTGCTGACGATGCCGCCCAGGGCGCCGAGGCTGGTCAGGGTGATGGTCGAGCCGGACAGTTCATCGCGGCTGGCCTTGCCATTGCGGGCGGCAGTGGCCAGGCGGGAGATTTCCGCCGCGCTGTCCCACAGGCTGCGCGCTTCGGCGTGACGTACCACCGGCACCATCAGGCCGACATCGCTTTGGGTGGCGACGCCGACATGCACCGCGCCGAGGCGGGTGATGACCTGGGCTTCGTCGTCGTAACGGGCGTTCATCTGCGGGAAGTCGCGCAGGGCGACGACCAGTGCACGCACCAGGAACGGCAGCAAGGTCAGCTTGCCACGGCTGGCGCCGTGTTTTTCGTTCAGGTGGGCGCGCAGTTCTTCAATCGCGGTGACGTCGATTTCCTCGACATAACTGAAGTGCGCGGCGCGCTGAGTGGCGTCCTGCATGCGCTGGGCAATCTTGCGGCGCATGCCGATAACCTGAATCTGTTCTTCATCGTGACGCTGAGCGTACGCGGCGGCGACCGGCGCCGAAGCGTTCGATTGACCTTGGGCCAGATAAGCTTCGAGGTCTTCATGCAGTACGCGACCGGCCGGGCCGGAGCCTCGTACCAGACGCAATTGAATGCCCAGATCCAGCGCGTGTTTGCGCACGGCCGGCGAGGCCAGCGGACGCTCATCGGCTTCTCGGGCAACCATCGGGCCCTGGCAAACCGGAGCGGTACGCGGCGCGGCGGGTTTGCTTTCAACGACCGCTTCAACTTTGGGTGCGACAGGTGCTTCCTTCGCTGCAACAGGCGCCGGTTTGTCGGACTCTTTCAGATTACCCGCACCTTCAACCTCGATGCTGATCAGCACACTGCCGACCGCCATCACTTCGCCCGGCTGACCGCCGAGCGCAATCACCTTGCCGTGTACCGGCGACGGAATATCCACCATCGCCTTGTCGGTCATCACATCCGCCAGCACCTGGTCTTCAACGACCAGATCGCCGACCTTGACGTGCCACTGCGACAGTTCTACTTCTGCGATGCCTTCGCCGATGTCCGGCATCTTGATAACGTGCGTGCCCATTCAGACCTCCATGACCCGTTTCAGCGCCGCGCCCACTCGGGACGGCCCAGGGAAATACGCCCACTCTTGCGCGTGCGGATAGGGGGTGTCCCAACCGGTGACGCGTTCGATCGGCGCTTCCAGGTGATGGAAGCAATGCTCTTGCACCAGCGACACCAGTTCGGCGCCGAAACCGCAGGTACGGGTGGCTTCGTGAACCACGACGCAGCGGCCGGTTTTCTTCACGGATTTGACGATGGTTTCCAGGTCCAGCGGCCACAGGCTGCGCAGGTCGATGACTTCAGCGTCCACGCCGCTTTCTTCGGCGGCGACCTGCGACACGTACACGGTGGTGCCGTAGGTCAGCACGGTGACGTCCTTGCCCGGACGGGCGATGGCGGCAACGTCCAGCGGCACGGTGTAGTAGCCGTCCGGGACTTGTGCGGCCGGGTGTTTCGACCAAGGCGTTACCGGGCGTTCGTGGTGGCCGTCGAACGGGCCGTTGTACAGGCGTTTCGGCTCCAGGAAGATTACCGGGTCATCGTTTTCGATGGAGGCGATCAGCAGGCCCTTGGCGTCATACGGGTTGGACGGCATGACGGTACGCAGGCCGCAGACCTGGGTAAACAGGGCTTCGATACTCTGGCTGTGGGTCTGGCCACCGTAGATGCCGCCACCGCAAGGCATGCGCAGGGTCATCGGCGCGGTGAATTCGCCGGCGGAGCGATAACGCAGGCGAGCCGCCTCGGAAATGATCTGGTCGTAGGCCGGGTAGACGTAGTCGGCGAACTGGATTTCCACCACCGGGCGCAGGCCGTAGGCACCCATGCCCACGGCGGTCCCGACGATGCCGCTCTCGGAGATCGGTGCGTCGAAAACCCGCGAGGTGCCGTACTTGGCCTGCAGGCCTTCGGTGCAACGGAACACGCCGCCGAAATAGCCGACGTCCTGGCCGAACACCACCACATTGTCGTCACGCTCAAGCATCACATCCATGGCCGAGCGCAGGGCCTGGATCATGGTCATGGTGGTCGTGGTCATGGCGGTTTCCAACTGAATATTGTTGTTGTGGTCGTTCATGTCAGATCCCCAACTGCTGACGCTGGCGCTTCAAGTGCTCCGGCATCTCTTTGTAGACGTCTTCGAACATGGTCGCGGCGCTTGGAATCTGGCCGCCGGCGAGGGTGCCGTACTGTTCGGCCTGTTTCTGTGCGGTGATCACTTCGGCTTCGAGCTCGGCGCTGACGGCAGCGTGCTCTTCTTCCGACCAGTGGCCGACCTTGATCAGGTGCTGTTTCAGGCGGGCGATCGGGTCGCCCAGCGGGAAGTGGCTCCAGTCGTCGGCAGGACGGTATTTGGACGGATCGTCGGAGGTCGAGTGCGGACCGGCACGGTAGGTGACCCATTCGATCATGGTCGGGCCGAGGCCGCGGCGGGCGCGTTCGGCAGCCCAGGCGGAGGCGGCGTAGACCGCGTAGAAGTCGTTGCCGTCGACGCGCAGGGAAGCGATGCCGCAACCGACGCCGCGTCCGGCGAAGGTGGTGGCTTCACCACCGGCGATGGCCTGGAAGGTCGAAATCGCCCACTGGTTGTTAACGACGTTGAGGATCACTGGCGCGCGGTAAACGTGGGCGAAGGTGAGGGCGGTGTGGAAGTCCGATTCGGCGGTGGCGCCGTCACCGATCCAGGCCGAGGCGATTTTGGTGTCGCCCTTGATTGCCGAAGCCATGCCCCAGCCCACGCCCTGGATGAACTGGGTGGCGAGGTTGCCGGAAATGGTGAAGAAACCCGCGTCCTTGACCGAGTACATGATCGGCAGTTGACGCCCCTTGAGCGGGTCGCGCTCGTTGGACAGCAGTTGGCAGATCAGGTCGACCAGCGGTACGTCGCGGGCCATCAGGATGCTTTGCTGGCGGTAGGTCGGGAAGCACATGTCGTCGGTGTTCAAGGCCAGGGCCTGGGCACTGCCGATGGCTTCTTCGCCGAGGCTCTGCATGTAGAACGACATTTTTTTCTGACGCTGGGCGACCACCATACGGTTGTCGTAGATCCGGGTCTTGAGCATGGCGCGCATGCCTTTGCGCAGGATCTCGACCGGCACGTTCTCGGCCCAAGGGCCAAGGGCATTGCCCTGGTCGTCGAGCACACGGATCAGACCACGGGCCAGGTCGGCAGTGTCGGCGGGTTCAACGTCGATGGAAGGTTTGCGCACCGTGCCGGCATCGGTCAGATGCAGGTAGGAGAAGTCGGTTTTGCAGCCTGGGCGGCCCGAAGGTTCAGGGACGTGCAGACGCAGCGGTTCATACGCTTGGGTCATGGCTTCTACGCTCGATCTTGTGAATTTCTTGTAGTGAGCTGGCAGTCATTCTTCGATAAAAGAAATCTTGTCCTACAACAATCATAGGCCCGGGCAAGAAGAATATTTCTCTCTGTTTCGTTGCGCTGGAGATCATTTGCAGATAGAAAATCTGCATAAACATAAAAAACAGGTGGTTTTGTCTCATGCGCAAACTGGACCGTACCGACATCGGCATTCTCAACAGCCTTCAGGAGAATGCGCGCATCACCAATGCCGACCTGGCCCGTTCGGTCAATCTGTCGCCGACACCGTGCTTCAACCGGGTCAAGGCGATGGAAGAACTGGGGCTGATCCGTGAGCAGGTGACCCTGCTCGATGCCGATCTGCTGGGGCTGCACGTGAACGTGTTCATTCACGTGAGCCTGGAGAAACAGGTGGAGGAAGCGCTGCAGCATTTCGAAGAAGCGATTTCCGACCGCCCGGAAGTCATGGAGTGCTACCTGATGGCCGGCGACCCGGACTATCTGATCCGGGTGCTGGTGCCGACCATTCAGTCCCTTGAGCGCTTCATGATGGATTTTCTGACCAAGGTGCCGGGCGTGGCCAACATCCGCTCAAGCTTCGCGCTCAAGCAGGTGCGCTACAAGACAGCTCTGCCGTTGCCAGCAAACGGTCTGACCCTCGGCAACTGACCGCTGACCGGGTTACAGGTAGTCATAGCGATAATTCAGCTCCGTCGTGTGGATTGCCTGCCCGACCGTGAATGTTTGTTCCCAGGGGGCGGGTTCATTCTCCGGGTGGAAGACCAGCGCAGTTTCATTCATTGCATCGGGATCGCCTTCACTGGACGTGAATGCCGGGAGGCGCGGATGTTGATGCTTCCAGCGTTCCCACAGCAGATCCATGTAGCAGTGATGCAGGAAGAAGACCGGATCGTTCGGGGAGGCCGCGTGCAGCATGTTGCCGCCCACCCAGGCGTGAACCGGGTTGTGCAGCTCTCTTTCCGCCACGTTTTCCCAACCCGCCGGCTCCAGCCAGTAGGGCGTCCTGTTGAGGGCAGAGATGACGGCGTCTTCCGACGGCAAGGCGCCTTCTGCACCCAGGTTTCGAAGCAGGCCGGTGTTTCCCGGCGCCTCGTCCCATACAGTGATCTCGAACCGGGACTGCTCCCGGGAAAACGGGCCGGTGGTGACGCGCTGCTCCAGCGTATTGTCGCCGTTTCCCCCCATGAAGTCGGAGGTGAAGGGGTTGTCGGCACCACTGAGTTGCCAGTTCCAGTAGGGCAAGGTGATGCCCGGATTGTTGGCAGCGGCCTGCAGGGCCAGCTCGAACTGGCGAATCAGAATCCGGTGCCAGGGAAAGAACAAGGGACTGCCGTGCGGATTGGGGACCAGCGGGTTGCCCCGTCCCATCGAATTCTTGTGGATCTGGACAAAGTCGTCGTAGCGGTTCTGCTGGCCGGGCCGCAGCACGCTGTCGACATTGTTTTTCAGCCTCAGAACCGCGTCGATGAAAGCGGATTTCTCATCCCGGGACAGATCCCGGTGGTTGCGGCGAATATCCATATTGCCAAAACTCCATTGGTTGATTGCCCAATGAAGTCTGCCTGCTGGCCGGAATTAAACCAGTTCATGGTTATCGACGCGTGATGTGGGAAAAACTTCCTCCATCACGCCCTGTGCAGTTTTTTCTTATAACGCATTGATCGGAATCTTCAGGTACGTCACGCCATTGCCTTCCGCCGGCGGCAGATTTCCGGCCCGCACATTGACCTGGATCGCCGGCAGCAACAGCGTCGGCATTCCCAACCCGGCATCACGTTTGGTGCGCATCTCGACAAAAGCGTTTTCGTCGATACCGTCATGCACATGGATATTGCTTTTGCGTTGTTCGCCGACAGTGGTCTGGCACTGCGAGGCGCGACCTTGCGGCGGGTAGTCGTGACAGACGTAAAGCTTCACGCTGGCGGGGAAGGCCAGCAGTTTATGGATCGAATGGAACAGTTGATGCGCGTTGCCGCCAGGGAAATCGCAGCGGGCGGTGCCGACGTCGGGCATGAACAGCGTGTCGCCGACCAGGATCTGTTCGCCATCGATCAGGTAGGCCATGTCCGCCGGGGTGTGACCGGGGACGTGCAGGGCGGTTGCCTTGAGGTTGCCGATCCTGAACGACTCGTTCGGCGCAAACAGATGATCGAACTGCGAGCCGTCGACACGAAATTCCGGCTCCAGATTGAACAGCGCCTTGAACACGTTCTGCACTTTGCTGATCGATTCGCCGATGGCGATCTTGCCGCCCAATTCACGACGCAGATAAGGGGCGGCGGACAGGTGATCGGCGTGGGCGTGGGTTTCCAGCAGCCACTGCACTTGCAGACGGTGGGTGCGAACGAAGGCAATGATTTTGTCTGCCTGGGCCGTGCAGGTGCGGCCGGCGGCGCCGTCGTAGTCGAGCACCGGATCGACGATCGCGCACTGTCCGCCATCGGCCTCGTAGACCACGTAGCTGTAGGTCGAGGAGGCAGGGTCGAGGAAAGCTTCAATCAGCGCGGGCATGGACAGGGTCCTGTGCAGGAAGGTGGAAAGTCAGGGTTGCAACACTTTATGTAAACACATAATGTCCGCAGCTTAAGTGACGTTGAAGGCATCCTGCAAATGCAATCCAGTCTGACCGAATGTGAAGTCGCCCAACTGCGGGCCTCGGCCTCCAAGGCCTGTTCGCTGCTCAAGGCCCTGGCCAATGAGGACCGGCTGCTGATCCTGTGCCAGCTGACCCAGGGTGAACGCAACGTCGGCGAGCTGGAGAAAATGACCGGCGTGCGTCAGCCGACCCTGTCCCAGCAATTGGGCATCCTGCGCGATGAAGGGCTGGTCGCGACCCGACGTGAAGGCAAGTACATTTTTTACGGCCTCGCCAGTCATGAAGTCATCCAGGTGATGAAAACCCTGTCCGGACTCTACTGCGGAGCCGTGCTCAAAAGCTGGGCGCAATAGACCCGGCTATCCTTGCGTGCAGCAATAAGGAACAAGCAATGAACGATCAACACTGGGGCCCATCCATCAGTGCAGACATCGTGGTCATCGGCGGCGGCACCGCCGGCATCGGTTTTGTCGCCAGTCTGCTCAAGCGTGATCCGCACCTGAAAGTGACGGTGATCGAGCCGAGTGCCCAGCATTACTACCAACCGGCGTGGACGCTGGTCGGCGGTGGTGCCTACGACGCCAAAGACACCGCCCGACCGATGAACAAGGTGATGCCGCGTCAGGCGACCTGGATTCAAGCGGCGGTGACGGCCGTCGATCCCGGCAAACGCCAGCTCACCCTCAACGATCAACGCACCGTCAGCTACCAGAACCTGATTGTCTGCCCCGGCCTGCGTCTGGCCTGGGAGAAGATCGAAGGCTTGCAGGAAAACCTCGGCCAGCACGGCGTGACGTCCAACTACAGCTATCAGCACGCGCAATACACCTGGGATCAGGTGCAGAAACTGCGCGGCGGCAAGGCGCTGTTCACCCAGCCGGCAATGCCGATCAAATGCGCAGGCGCCCCGCAAAAGGCGCTGTACCTGTCCTGCGATCACTGGCTCAAGAACGGCGTATTGAACAAGGTCGAGGTTGAATTCAACCTGGCCGGCGCGGCGCTGTTCGGCGTGGCGACGTTCGTGCCGCCGCTAATGAAATACATCGAAAAGTACAATGCCCGTCTGGCGTTCAACGCCAATCTGGTGAAGGTCGACGGCCCGGCGAAAACCGCCTGGTTCGAGGTCAAGGATGCCGACGGCAACGTCACTCAGGTAGCCAAGACCTTCGATCTGCTGCACGTCGTGCCGCCACAGGTTTCCCCGGACTTCATCGCTCAAAGTCCGCTGGCCGACGCCGCCGGCTGGTGCGAGGTCAACCCGCACAGCCTGCAACATCCGCGTTACCCGGAGGTGTTTGCGCTCGGCGATATCTGCAACACCACCAACGCGAAAACCGCTGCTGCCGTGCGCAAGCAGGTCGTGGTGGTCGCCGAGAACCTGCTGGCCCAGCGCAAGTCTCTGGCGTTGCCGTTGAAGTACGACGGCTACGGCTCCTGCCCGCTGACGGTGGAGAAGGGCAAGGTGATCCTCGCCGAGTTCGGCTATGGCGGCAAGTTGCTGCCGACCTTTCCCCTCGATCCGACCGTGCCACGGCGTTCCGCGTGGTGGCTGAAGGCGTCCCTGCTGCCGTGGTTCTACTGGAACGGCATGCTCAAGGGCCGCGAGTGGCTGACTGGTGTGTCCAAAGTCGACTGAGAACTCCCTATGTTGCTGGCAAGTCTGTTTGGCGTGGTGATGGGATTGATCCTCGGGCTGACCGGGGCCGGCGGCGGGATTCTCGCGGTGCCGGCGTTGGTACTCGGTCTGGGCTGGACGATGACGCAAGCGGCGCCGGTGGCATTGTTTGCCGTGGGCAGTGCGGCGGCAGTCGGGGCCATCGATGGTTTGCGTCATGGACTGGTGCGCTACCGCGCGGCGCTGTTGATCGCGGCGCTCGGGGCGGTGTTTTCGCCGCTGGGCATCTACTTCGCGCACCAGTTGCCGGAGAAGGTCCTGATGATCCTCTTCAGCCTGCTGATGGTCATGGTGGCCTGGCGCATGCTGCGTCGCGAACGCCAGCAAGAGGGACCGAGCGATCATGGCCACGCCAGTTGGGGCCAGAAAAACTGCATGCTCAATGAACAGACCGGCCGCTTCGACTGGACTGCCAAATGCACCGCAACCCTCGCGGCGCTGGGTGCGGTCACCGGCGTAGTGTCCGGGTTGTTGGGGGTTGGCGGCGGGTTCCTGATCGTGCCGGCCTTCAAGCAACTGACCGATGTGCAGATGCGCGGCATCGTCGCCACGTCGCTGATGGTGATCAGCCTGATTTCCGCCATCGGCGTGATCGGTGCGTTTCATGCCGGGGTGCGGATCGATCATTTGGGCGCGGCGTTTATCGTGGCCAGCATTGTCGGCATGATCATCGGGCGTAAACTTTGCGCGCGAGTACCGGCGAGGACATTGCAGGTGGGATTCGCCAGTGTGTGCCTGGTGGTCGCGGTTTATATGCTGCTGCGGGCTTGAGTCGTTAAAGAGAAAATCGCAGCCTTGGCTGCGATTTTTTTTGTCACTGGTTGTACGCCGCCTCGGTGTTGTCGATCAGCGGGTTTTTCTCGGTCAGCACCACTTGGGCAATCTGATCCTTGCGCATGAATGTCACCTTCGGATGGGATTGCGCATAGCGGATAAAGCGCTCCATCGCCTCGACCATCGCCGGCGTGCCGCCGATACGGTCGTGCAGACTCACCGACATCATCCGCCGCTTGCTCGCACCTTCGGCGTAGAGGCGATCGAATTCCAGCACCAGCTGCTGATAAAACTGCTCGGCGGAGAAATGCCTGCCTTCGATCAGCACAATGTCGTTGTTGCGCAGGGTGTAGGGCACCACGGCGAATTTGCGCCCGCGAGCCATGGTCACGAAGGGTTCATCGCGGCTGACATCGTCGATGTGGTAAGTGAAATTCAGATCCTGCAGCACCTTCAGCGTGTTGGGGCTGCGCCGCAGCCAGTTGGCGTTGTAGCCCACCGAGCGCTGGCCGGTGATTTTCTCCACCGCCGCGACGCCATCACCGATGAACTGTTTTTCCTGGGCGTAGTTCATGTTGTACGAATCGGCCCAGCGCATGCCGTGGGCCGCCAGTTCATGGCCGCGCTCGGCAATCGCCCTGGCCAGCTCCGGGTGCTTGAGCGCCGCTTCGCCGACCACGTGGGAGGTGACTTTGATGCCGGTGCGATCCCACAGATCGAGCATGCGCCACAGACCTTCCTTGTAGCCGTAATCGAACCAGGTCTGCGCCGGCAAGTCCGGATAGCCTTTGGGTAGCTGCGTGCCGGAGAACGGACTTTCCGCGCCCTCGGGCTGGCCACCGGTTTCGAATTGCATCGACACCGAAATCACCAGTTGCGAGCCATCCGGCCACGGGCGTTCCTGGGCGAAGGCGAGGGCGGGCAGCAACAGGGTGGCTGCCATCAGGTTTTTCAGCAGACGCGGGGAGCGTTGCCAGCGGGGCGTGGTCATAACGGGCACCTTGCAGGTTGAGAAGTGCGGCAAGGTTGGCATCCGCTACGCTTGGGAAAAATCCGCTGCGGGCGAGATGACCTTTAAACAAAATTTACGAATCCACCACTGACTTGTGGGAGCAAGCTCCCACAGGGATATGTGTTTGGCTGCCGTTTTGCGGCACACTCAAGCCATCACCGTACAAGGCCTTTCCATGGATCGATACGCCCCGCGCAACTGGCAGCCTCACGAGAAGCCCAGCCTGCCCGGATCCCCCTCGACGCCGCTGCACTCCAACCCCAAGCGCCTGGCCTATGCGCTGGTCGGGTTGCTGGTGGCGTTGACCGGTGGCTTGGGTAACTCGCTGGTAGTCGCCAACCTGCCTTATCTGCAAGGGGCGCTCGGGGCGACCACGGCGGAGATGGCCTGGCTGCCGGCGGCGTATGTGATGACCAACGTGTCGATGAACCTGCTGCTGGTGAAGTTTCGCCAGCAGTTCGGATTGCGGGCGTTCACCGAGGTGTTTCTGGTGCTATATGCGCTGGTGACCTTCGGCCATTTGTTCGTCAATGACCTGAATTCGGCGGTCGCCGTGCGGGCGGCCCACGGTATGGTCGGCGCGGCATTGAGCTCTCTGGGCCTGTATTACATGGTGCAGGCGTTCCCGGCCAAGTGGCGCATGAAGGCGCTGGTGCTGGGGCTTGGTACTTCACAGCTGGCCTTGCCGCTGGCGCGGCTATTTTCCGAAGATCTGCTGCAGATCGCCGAATGGCGCGGGCTGTACCTGTTCGAATTGGGCATGGCGCTGCTGTCGCTGGGTTGCGTATTGATGCTCAAGCTGCCGCCGGGTGACCGCTTCAAGACCTTTGAACCCCTCGATTTTCTGACCTTCGCGATTCTTGCCAGCGGTGTGGCCTTGCTGTGCGCGGTGCTGTCCCTGGGCCGGATCGACTGGTGGCTCGAAGCACAATGGATCGGCATTGCCCTCGCGGCATCGATCGCCCTGATCCTCGCGGGACTGGCCATCGAACACAACCGCAGCAACCCGATGCTGATGACCCGCTGGCTCGGCAGCGGAGTGATGATCCGTCTAGCGCTGGCGGTGATCCTGATTCGCATGGTGACCTCGGAGCAATCCACCGGCGCCGTGGGTTTCATGCAGAACCTGAACATGAGCAGCCAGCAGTTGCACAGCCTGTACGTGGTGATGCTGATCGGCAGCGTCGCCGGCCTGCTGACCAGTGCGCTGACCATCGACCCGAAACACCTTTTGATGCCGCTGATCGTCTCGCTGGCGTTGATGGCCACCGGTTCGATCATCGACAGCTCCTCGAACAACCTGACCCGCCCCGAGAACCTGTATTTCAGCCAGTTCCTGCTGGCGTTCGGCAGCACATTCTTCCTCGGCCCGACCATGGTCCTTGGCACCCGCAACGTGCTGACCAATCCACGCAATCTGGTGAGCTTTTCGGTGTTGTTCGGGATCTGCAACAACCTCGGTGGCCTGATCGGCGCGGCGTTGCTGGGGACGTTTCAGATCGTGCGCGAGAAGTTTCATTCCAGCCATATCGTCGAGCAACTGGTGCTGTCCGACCCGTTGGTGGCCGCCCGGGTGCAGAGTGGCGGTTCGGCGGTCGGCTCCCTGATCGCCGACCCGAGCCTGCGCAACCTGCAAGGCATTCGCAGCCTGGCCAACGCGGCCACCCGTGAGGCCAACGTACTGGCTTACAACGATGTGTTCATGCTGATCGCGGTGATCGCGATCCTCACCATGATCTGGATTTCCATCCGTGCGCTCTGGCTGATCAGCACCACCAAAGCCGTCGCTCCGACACCTTCCGTACCTTCCAGCGGTGCCACTTCTTCATGACTGAACCGACCACCACGACCACCAATGCCATTGCCGCCACGCCCGAGGGCGAGGCACCGCCGTCATCACCGAACACCGAGCCGCGCTCGTTGCGGGTGCGGATCATCTCGTCGCTGGGCTTTGCCGCGATTGCCATCGTCGGCGTGCTGATCGTGCTGTATGCGTGGCAGTTGCCGCCGTTCAGCAGTGCGGTCGAAACCACCGAAAACGCTCTGGTGCGCGGGCAGGTGACGATCATCGGTCCGCAGCTCAGCGGTTATGTCTATGAAGTGCCGGTGCAGGATTTTCAGTTCGTGAAGGCCGGGGATCTGCTGGTGCGTCTCGATGACCGGATTTATCAGCAGCGTCTCGATCAGTCGCTGGCGCAACTGGCGGTGCAGAAAGCCTCACTGGCCAACGTGGTGCAGCAACGTAACAGCGCCGAGGCGACCATCAAGTTGCGGCAGGCGGTGGTGGCCGACAGCGAGGCGCAGTTGCGTAAAAGCGAGGCTGACCTGCGCCGCAACACCGCGCTGGTCAATGACGGCTCGGTATCCAAACGCGAGATGGACGTGGCGCTGGCCGCCAACGCGCAAAGCATTGCGTCCGTAGCGCAGGCCAAGGCCAATCTGGAAATCGCCCGGCAGGATCTGCAAACGGTGATCGTCAATCGCGGTTCGCTGGAAGCCGCAGTGGCCAGTGCCGAGGCGGCGGTGCAACTGGCGCGAATCGATCTTTCCAACACCCGCATCATCGCCCCGCGTGACGGCCAGCTCGGGCAGATCGGCGTGCGCCTCGGCGCCTACGTCAATTCCGGGGCGCAACTGATGGCGCTGGTCCCGGACCAGAAGTGGGTGATCGCCAACATGAAAGAGACCCAGATGGACAACGTGCGGGTCGGGCAACCGGTGAGCTTCACCGTCGATGCGCTGAACCACCGCAAATTCACCGGCCACGTTCAGCACATCTCGCCCGGCACCGGTTCGGAGTTCGCGTTATTGCAGGCCGACAACGCCACCGGCAACTTCGTGAAGATCGCCCAGCGGGTGCCGGTGCGGGTGACCATCGATCCGGACCAACAGGAAATCGAGCGCTTGCGGCCGGGCATGTCGGTGGTGGTCAGCATCGATACGGCAAAGGGTGATACTCAGAAACACTGAGGTCAGGCCGCAATCATCGGCGGCAGGGTGCCGAGCACGGAAACCGCCGCCACCGCGCCGATCCCAAGCAGCCACTCCAGCATCACACTGCGCTTGAGGGTATCGACGCGCTGTTCGCAATCACGGATGCGCAAGCGATTGAACAGCGCCAGCCCCAGCATCCCGAGCACCAGCAAAGCCTTGATCAGCAGGATCAGGGCGAATCCCGAGAACAACGGCGTCGGCCACCACTGGCCGGTGAGGACACGCACGTTGATCAATCCGGTGATCAGCAGACCGGCAACCAGCACATAGCCGATCCCGCTGAAGCGCTGCAAGACGTAACGCACCGTTTCGCCGGATTGGCGCAGGATCATCACCAGCATCAGCAACCCGCCGAGCCAGGCGCCGACGCAGGTCAGGTGAACGACCTGATTGAGGATCAGCATCTGGCCGCTGAATCCGTCGAGCATCGCCCCGTGGCCGACCGGCGCGAGGGTCATCAGCAGCAACGCGCTCAGGCCCAGCCGCAATGGCTGGCTCGAACGCCAGGGCGTAAACAGCAACGCCAGCAACAGCGCATTGATCAGCAGATGCCAGCGCCATACCTGACCGAAAAACGTATGGCCCAGCACCAGCTCGACGGTGTCCGGGTCGAACGCCGCAGCCGCCGAACCGGCCATGCTCGCGGTGATCAGCAACGCCCAGGCAACGCCGCTGGCCAGCGCAATCGCCGTCAACCAACGAGCCAGCCGCGCCAGCTGCCGATCCAGCGCCGGCGCTTCACCCTTGAGCAGCAGCGGCCGGAACAGCCAGGCCCCGAACAGCATCAACACCACGATGAAATGCAGGAACCGGCACAGCACCAGCGCGTCGCTCATGAATTACTGGCCAACCTTGAACTGATAGGCGCCTTCGCTCTTGTGCGTGTCGACCGACACCGCGTGCCATTCGACCTTGTATTCGCCAGCGGTCAACGGTGCTTCGGGGGTGACGATCAGGGTTTTCTTGTCGCCTTCGGTGGTCAGCGGCTTGATCTTCACCGGCGCGCCGCCGTGGGTCACGGTGACTTTGGTGAAGCTGGCTTCGACGCCTTCGGAAAACACCAGGCGCAAATCCGCAGGGGCGGCGACGGTGCTGTCGGCGGCCGGGGTTTCGCTTTTCAGGTGAGCATGGGCGAACGCCTGGGAATTGACGACCAGCGAAGCCAGCAGGGCGCCGGTGGTGAGCAGTTTTTTCATCGACATGGGCAGTGTCCTTTCAGTGAAATGGCGGGCTGAGTATAGAGCGTGGATCACAAGGCTTTCAGGCGCATGTGCACGACCGGAAAGGGCCGGCCTTCACCGTCGAGTTCCGAGCGGCCAATGTCCTCGAAGCCGTAGTGCAGATAGAAGCCGTGGGCCTGGGGATTCTGTTCGTTGACGTCGACCTTCAGCAACGGGCGGCGGACATGGTCGAGCAAGCGTCGGCCGATGCCTTGGCCACGCCGGGCCGGGTCGATGAACAGCATCTGTACGGTGTCGTCGTCGGTGGCGATGAAGCCCGCCGGAGAGTTATCGGGGTTCTCGAAGACCCAGACATCCAGCGCGGGCAGGTAGGCGTCACGCACCAGCGGGAACAGTCGGTGAATGTCGTCTTCCGGAAGAAAATCGTGGGTGGCGCGGACGGAACGTTCCCACAGGTCGGCAAGTTGCTGATCGTCCGCGGCAATACGTTTGCGAATGGTCATGGACAAGATCCTTCAGTGTCTGACAGGGAGAAGGGGGGCGATCCTAAACCAGAAAAAAGCCCAAGTGTGTGAAGAATCGTTCTCGCCTGTCGCCCCTTGCCCAGAGCGGATGCTAGTCTTCAACAACGTTGTCTTCAGGGAGCCCTCATGGGCAATCACAAGATCGAAATCCGCCGCACCAACGTCGACAAGATCCTGCTGGCGGCGGAAAAAGTCTTCGCCGAAAAAGGCTTCGGCGGCACCGCCATGGCCGACATCGCCGCCGAAGTGCAGCTGCCTCGCTCCAACCTGCATTACTACTTTTCAACCAAGAGCGAGCTGTACAGCGCCGTGCTGTTCGACCTGCTGGAAGTGTGGAAGCAGGACGCGCTGTGCTTCGAGATGTTCGACGATCCGCGGGTGGTGCTCAGCAGCTACATCCGCGCCAAGATGAACCACTCGCGCAGCCGGCCCTACGGCTCGAAAGTCTGGGCCAACGAAATCATCCACGGTGCCCCGACCCTGGGCGAGGCGCTGGATGTCAGCCTGTACGACTGGGCCAAGATGAAAGAGGCGAAGATTCGTCAGTGGGTGGAGGACAAGCGGATTCTGCCGGTGGAACCGTCGAGCCTGCTGTACATGATCTGGGCGTCGACCCAGCATTACGCTGACTTCGATCATCAGGTGAATATTTTGAATGAGCATCAGCCGTTGTCGGACATGCAGTTCGAGCGGGCGGTGCAGACGGTGACTAGCGTGATTCTGCGGGGGATAGGGTTGGAGCCATGAGGCAAGGGTGTGGCTGCCGGCCTCATCGCTAGCAGGCTAGCTCCCACAGGGAATTGCATTCCAACAGTGGGAGCTAGCCTGCTAGCGATGGCGGTGGTTCAGGCAACTACATGGTAGGGATTCCTCGGATCATGATTCCAGTCCAGAAACGGCTTGCCCGTTTCCATCGGCACCATCTCGATACAGTCCGCCACCGGGCAGGTGATCTGACACAGATTGCACCCCACACACTCATCATCGATCACTTCATATTTATGCGTGCCATCGGGCTGTTTCAGGCTGCTGATCGCCTGGTGTGACGTGTCTTCGCAGGCAATGTGGCAACGCCCGCAACCGATGCACGCCTCCTGATCGATCTTCGCAATCACCTGATAGTTGATGTCCAGGTACTTCCAGTCGGTGGTATTGCCCACCGCACGCCCGGAAAACTCGGCGATGCTGGCGTAACCCTGACTGTCCATCCACCGCGACAAACCGTCCTTCATCTCATCGACAATCCGGAAGCCATGCAGCATCGCCGCCGTGCACACCTGCACCGCGCCGCTGCCTAGAGCCATGAACTCCGCCGCGTCGCGCCAGCTTCCGATGCCGCCAATGCCGCAAATCGGCAGGCCCTGGGTCTGCGGATCACGGGCGATCTCCGCGACCATGTTCAGTGCAATCGGTTTGACCGCCGAGCCGCAATAGCCGCCGTGGGTACTTTTGCTGCCGACGGTGGGCAGGGCGACCATGTGTTCGAGGTCGACGCTGGTGATCGAATTGATGGTGTTGATCAGCGACACCGCATCGGCGCCACCTCGATGCGCGGCGCGGGCGGCGACGCGGATGTCGGTGATGTTCGGCGTCAGCTTGACGATCACCGGTAGCGAGCAATAAGTCTTGCACCAGCGCGTGACCTGCTCGACATACTCCGGCACCTGACCGACCGCCGCGCCCATGCCGCGTTCGGGCATGCCGTGGGGGCAGCCGAAATTCAGCTCGATGCCGTCGGCGCCGGTGGCTTCCACCAGCGGCAGGATGTGTTTCCACGACTCCTCGACGCACGGCACCATCAGCGACACGATCAGCGCGCGATCCGGCCAGTCCTTCTTCACCTGAGTGATTTCCCGCAGGTTGATTTCCAGCGAGCGGTCGGTGATCAGTTCGATGTTGTTGATGCCCAGCACTTCGCGGTTGTTGCCGTAATGCGCCGAGTAGCGTGAGGACACGTTGACCGCCGCCGGGTCTTCACCCAGGGTTTTCCAGACCACACCGCCCCAGCCGGCCTCGAAGGCGCGCACCACGTTGTAGGCCTTGTCGGTCGGCGGCGCGGAGGCCAGCCAGAACGGGTTGGGGGCTTTGATACCGGCGAAGACAATCGAGAGATCGGCCATTTACGCAGCCTCCACGTTGAGCATCAGTTGAGCGTTGATCGCCTCGGCGGCGCGCTTGCCGTGTTGCACCGCTTGCACGGTCAGGTCCTGATCGAGGCTGGTGCAGTCGCCGCCGGCAAACACGCCGGGGATGCTGGTACGCAGGTTTTCATCGACCTGAATCCGTTCGCCCTGACGCTTGAGTTCGCGGGCCAGTGGGTCGGCGAGGGCGCTGCCATCGAAGGCCTGGCCGATGGCTTTGAAGATCGCATCGGCCGCCAGCTCGAAGGTCTCGCCCGTGGTTTGCAGGCGACCTTCCACCAGATGCGTGCGGGCGAAGCGCATGCCGCGCACCTTGCCCTGAGCGTCGAGCAGCACTTCGTCCGGTTGTGCCCAGGTCAGCAGCCGCACCTGATTGGCCTTGGCGATGTCCTGTTCGTGGCCGGTTGCGCCCATGTCCGCCGCGCCACGGCGATAGACCAGATTGACGTCGCGGGCGCCGAGGCGAGCCATTTGCACGGCCATGTCGATGGCGGTGTTGCCGGCGCCGAGGACGATGCAGTGCTCGGCCAGCGGCAGTTGCGACAGGTCATCGGCCTGGCGCAGTTCGCGGATGTAATCGGTGGCGGCGAGCAGGCCGGGGGCGTCTTCGTGGGCCAGGCCGAGTTGTTTGCTGGCGTTGAGACCGAGGCCGAGGAACACCGCGTCGAACTGCTGATGCAGTTCGCTCAAGGTCAGATTTTCACCGAGTTTCTGCCCGTGGCGGATTTCGATGCCGCCGATTTGCAGGAGGAAATCCAGCTCCTTCTGTGCGTAGTCGTCCACCAGTTTGTACTTGGCGATCCCGTATTCGTTGAGCCCGCCAGCCTTTTCCCGCGCCTCGAAAATCACCACGTCATGCCCGTGCATGGCGCTGCGGTGGGCGCAGGACAGACCCGCCGGGCCGGCACCGACCACGGCAATGCGTTTGCCGGTGGCGGCGGCGCGCTGGAACGGGTGCTCGGTGAAGTGCGCGTTGTCCACGGCATAGCGTTGCAGCAGGCCGATCAGCACGGGCGCGCATTCGTGGGCGTTGTTGCGCACGCAGGCTTGCTGGCAAAGGATCTCGGTCGGGCAGACCCGGGCGCAACTGCCGCCGAGGATGTTCGCCGAGAGGATTTTCTGCGCCGCACCGGGCACGTTGTCCTGATGGATATTGCGGATGAACGACGGAATGTCGATCTCGCTCGGGCACGCGTTCACGCAAGGCGCGTCGTAGCAATACAGGCAGCGCGAGGCTTCCAGATGCGCCTGACGGTCGTTGAGCGGCGGCGCCAGATCGGTGAAATGGCCGGCGAGGGCGGCCGCACTTTCGTGCGGGTGCGGGAGATGGTTCAGGGTCTCGATCACGGTTTTTTGCCTCACGGTTATTTCAGGTTTTCTGCCTCTGTCGGGCAGTGGTTTGATCGTTCGGCTTGGGAACGATCAGGAGTCAGCGCTTGACGGCCACAGGTCTGTGCAACTCAGCCCGTTTGCTCAACAAGTCAAACACCGCCGGATACGCCGGCCGTTCGATATACCGGCCCGCCCCGCGCTCGGCGCGCAGGTCGCCGTCGGCCCAGACCACTTTCCCCTGGCTGACGGTATGGCTTGGCACACCGCGCACGGTCTTGCCTTCGAAGATGTTGAAGTCCACCTGCTGGTGGTGGGTCTTGGCGGAGATGGTGCGGGTGCCTTGCGGGTCCCACAGCACCAGATCGGCATCGGCGCCGACGCGGATTGCGCCTTTGCGTGGGTAGAGATTGAAGATTTTCGCGGTGTGGGTGGAGGTGAGGGCGACGAAGTCCTGCATCGACAACCGTCCGGTGTTCACCCCTTCATCCCACAACACCGCCATGCGGTCTTCGATGCCGGCGGTGCCGTTGGGGATCTTGCTGAAGTCGTCGCGCCCGGCGGCTTTCTGCTCGGCGCAGAAACAGCAATGGTCGGTAGCTGTGGTGTGCAGATTGCCGCTCTGCAAGCCATGCCACAGCGCATCCTGATGCCCGCGCGGACGGAACGGCGGGCTCATCACGTAGCCGGCGGCGGTCTGCCAGTCCGGGTGCTGGTAGACGCTGTCGTCCAGCAGCAGATGCCCGGCCAGCACTTCGCCGTAGACCGGTTGGCCCTTGCTGCGGGCGTAGGTGATTTCGTCGAGGGCTTCCTTGGTCGAGACGTGCACCAGGTACAGCGGCGTGCCGATGGTTTCAGCGATACGGATCGCCCGGCTCGCCGCTTCGCCTTCGACCTGCGAGGGCCGCGACAGCGGATGGGCTTCCGGCCCGGTGATGCCCTGGGCCATCAACTTGCGCTGCAGGTGATAGACCAGCTCGCCGTTTTCCGCGTGCACGGTCGGTACCGCGCCGAGTTCCAGGCAGCGTTCGAAGCTCGCGACCAGCGTGTCGTCGGCGGCCATGATCGCGTTTTTGTAGGCCATGAAATGCTTGAAGCTGTTGATCCCGTGATGGCTGACCAGCTCGGCCATTTCCTCGCGGACCTGCTCGCTCCACCAGGTGATCGCGACGTGGAAGCCATAGTCCGACGCCGACTTTTCCGCCCAGCCGCGCCACTGGTGAAAGGCTTCGAGCAGCGACTGCTGCGGATTGGGAATCACGAAATCGATGATCGAGGTGGTGCCGCCGGCCAGGCCTGCGGCGGTGCCGCTGTAGAAGTCTTCGCTGGCCACGGTGCCCATGAACGGGAGTTGCATGTGGGTGTGCGGATCGATGCCTCCGGGCATCAGGTATTGGCCGCTACCGTCAAGCACTTCAGCGCCGGCGGGAATATCCAGGTTTTCACCAATGGCTTTGATCACGCCGTCAGCGCAATAGACATCGGCGCGGTAACTTTCATCATGGGTAACAACGGTGGCGCCACGGATCAACAGAGACATTCCGAGTTCCTCGCAGGCATGACCGACTTGTGCCGGTTCTAGTGTTTTATTGTTTGCAGCGCCAAATGCGTAATCTTGTCAGCACTGTCAGGAATAGACGCTAGTCGCAGTTCTGCAATTGATCAAGATTATTTTTTATAAGCTTATGACTGTTTTAACTGACTGATAAATAACGATAAAAATCATAAATCACCAAAATGGTGAGGCACTTCACCATTTTGACGCACTTGACAGGTTGGAAATATGAGCAAGATTTCCTATGTGAAATCAGCCGCTTGAAGTTGAGCTGCGGCTGATCGCCCACGATGAAAAAAAGTGCAGTGCACCAGATTGAGTCCTGACAGTTCGGACAACTTGCCTGGCAATTAGCCTGAGTGTTCAGTCAAGTTTTCGCGGTCTCACAAGGTGAATAATTAAAACTGATAAACATCAGTAAGTTGCAGGAAATAGAAAGCACGGCCCGATGCGAAAGCGGGGCACCCGGCACGTTTATTGATGCCGCCGCTGACACCATGGCCGGTGCATGAAAGTTGTCAGTTCCTCCGGCCATCGTCCGGCTCGCACCCGCGTGTGCAGCCGTCTGATGAGCAAAAAATAATCAGAAGAAACAGTGGAGCGGCCATGCAACAGAACAGATCGCAAGTGACCGAGCGCGACGGCTTGTTCGAACTCGAAGCCGGCAGCGACGTCCTCGACAGTCCCCGTTACAACCACGACATGGCACCGACCAAGGTGCGCGAACGAACCTGGAACAAATGGCACATCACCGCCCTGTGGGTCGGCATGTCGATCTGCGTGCCGACCTACACCCTGGGCGGCGTGCTCACTGCGTATTTCGGTTTGACCGTCGGTGAGGCGCTGCTGGCGATTCTGTTCGCCAACATCATCGTGCTCATCCCGCTGACGCTGAATGCGTTTCCCGGCACCAAATACGGCATCCCGTTTCCGGTACTGCTGCGTTCGTCGTTCGGGATTCTCGGCTCCAACGTGCCGTGTCTGATCCGCGCGCTGGTGGCCTGCGGCTGGTTCGGCATCCAGACCATGTTCGGCGGGCTGGCGATCCACCTGTTTCTCGGCTCGATTTTCGAGGGCTGGAAATCCCTCGGCGGCACGGGGGAGGTGATCGGTTTCATGATCTTCTGGACGCTGAACCTGTGGGTGGTGATCCGTGGCGCCGAGTCGATCAAATGGCTGGAAACCCTGTCGGCGCCGCTGTTGGTGGCGGTCGGTATCGGGCTGCTGGTGTGGGCCATGCCCAATGTGTCGATGACCGAACTGCTGGCGATTCCGCCGAAGCGTCCCGAAGGCGCAAGCGTGGTCAGTTACTTCGCCGCCGGGCTGACGGCGATGGTCGGCTTCTGGGCCACCCTGTCGCTGAATATTCCCGACTTCAGCCGTTATGCCCGCAGCCAGAAGGATCAGATCCTCGGGCAAATTTTCGGCCTGCCGCTGACCATGTTCCTGTTCGCCGCGCTGGGTGTGGTGATGACCGCCGCGTCGGTGAAACTGGTGGGTGTCAGCGTCTCCGATCCGGTGACTTTGATCGGCCATATCCAGAGCCCGGTGTGGGTCGCGGTGGCCATGGCACTGATCATCATCGCCACGCTGTCGACCAACACCGCTGCCAACATCGTCTCGCCAACCAACGACTTCCAGAACATCGCGCCCAAGGTCATCAACCGCACCAAGGCAGTGATTCTTACCGGGTTCGTCGGCCTCGCGCTGATGGGCCATGAGTTGCTGAAAAAGCTCGGCTGGATCGTCTCCGATGTCAGCCTGGAAACCGTGTATTCGAACTGGCTGCTGGGTTATTCCAGCCTGCTCGGGCCGATTGCCGGGATCATGGTGGTGGACTATTTCCTGATCAAGAAACAACAACTGGACCTGGCCGGCCTGTATCGCGATGACGTGTACCCGGCGTGGAACTGGTCCGGGTTCATCGCGTTCGGCGTGCCGGTGGTGCTGACCCTGCTGTCGCTGGGCAGCAGCGCGTTCAGCTGGTTCTACAGCTACGGCTGGTTCACTGGCTCGGCGCTGGGCGGGTTGATCTATTACGGGTTGTGCGCGATGCGGACCAGCCCGGTCATCGTCAAATCGCCGTTGTAATTCCCATAAGAACTGCCTGAGGAGATCCCCATGAACGCAGCCGTAGACGTTCTGCAATCGACCCATCAGCACATCAACCGCGACCGCTTGTGGGCGTCGCTCATGGAACTGGCCAAACTCGGCGCCACGGTCAAGGGCGGGGTCTGTCGCCTGGCCCTGACCGATCTCGACCGTCAGGCCCGCGATATTTTCGCGCAGTGGTGCAAGGACGCCGGTTGCAGCGTCTCGGTCGATGAAGTCGGCAACATCTTCGCCCGCCGCCCCGGGCGCAATCCGAACCTTCCGCCAGTGATGACCGGCAGCCACATCGACACCCAGCCGACCGGCGGCAAATTCGACGGCTGTTTCGGCGTGCTGGCCGGGGTCGAAGTGCTGCGCACCCTCAACGACCTGGGGGTGGAAACCGAGGCGCCGCTGGAAGTGGTGGTCTGGACCAACGAAGAAGGCTCGCGCTTCGCCCCGTGCATGATGGGCTCCGGCGTGTTCGCGGAAAAGTTCACCCTCGAAGAAACCCTGGCCAAGGTCGATGCCGACGGCGTAACGGTCGGCGAAGCGCTGAACGCCATCGGCTACGCCGGGCCGCGCAAGGTCAGCGGGCACAAGGTTGGCGCCTATTTCGAGGCGCACATCGAGCAAGGCCCGATCCTGGAAGACGAACAGAAAACTATCGGCGTGGTACTCGGCGCACTGGGGCAGAAGTGGTTCGACCTGAAACTGCGCGGCGTCGAAGCCCACGCCGGCCCGACCCCGATGCACCTGCGCAAGGATGCATTGGTCGGCGCCTCGGTGATCGTCGGCGCAGTCAACCGAGCCGCCCTCGGCCATCAACCCCACGCCTGCGGTACGGTCGGTTGCCTGCAGGCCTATCCGGGTTCGCGCAACGTCATTCCCGGTGAGGTGCGCATGACCCTCGACTTTCGGCATCTGGAACCGGCACGTCTGGACTCGATGATTGCCGAGGTCAAACAGGTTATCGAAACCACCTGCGAAGAACACGGCCTGACCTACGAGTTGACTCCGACCGCCGACTTCCCGCCGCTGTACTTCGAAAAAGGCTGTGTCGAAGCGGTGCGCGGTGCCGCCAAAGGTCTGGGCCTGTCGCACATGGACATCGTCAGCGGCGCCGGCCATGACGCGATCTTCCTCGCCGAACTCGGCCCGGCCGGGATGATCTTTGTGCCATGTGAAGGCGGCATCAGCCACAACGAAATCGAAAACGCCGCGCCGGACGATCTGGCGGCGGGCTGTGCGGTGTTGTTGCGGGCGATGCTGGCGGCTTCGGCAGCGGTGGCGGGAGGACAACGGGCCGCCTGACTTCAAACTGTCATCTGTTCGTGCGACGTTGCCGCCCCGGAAAAGGAAGTCAGGGACGCGCAATGTCGCCCATCAAAGTCATCACCTCAGGCTCGGCGTATCTGGACATCGACGCCTGTGCCTGCTGCATCGCCTACGCAGAGCTGCTCAACCTGCAAGGCATTCCCGCCCGCGCTGTCAGCAGCGCAAAACCCAATGCCAGCGTTTCGAACACCGTGCTCGGCTAGGGCGCCGTTCTGGACGATTACCGTCCGACCTCCGACGATGAGTTCGTGCTGGTTGACGTCTCCGATTACCACCACTTCGACCCGATGGTCGCACTCGACCGGGTAGTGGAAGTCATCGACCATCATCCGGGGTTCGAAAACCACTGGGCGCAAAAGCTCGGATCTGCCGCCGATATCCGCCCGATCGGCGCGGCGGCGACTCAGGTTTTCCAGCGCTGGAAAACTGCCGGTTTGCTGCCGAGGATCAGCGAGCAGAGTGCCGCGCTGCTGGCCACGGCGATTCTGGATAACACGCTGAATTTCACTGGGCAGATGACCACGGCGGCGGATATCGAGGCCTATGCCGAACTCGCGCCACACGGGAAACTTACGGCGGACTGGCCCGGGCAGTACTTCCTCGAATGTCAGGCGGCCATCGAATCAGACATGTCTGCCGCATTGGCCGCCGATCTCAAACGCATGAAACCCGAGAGCCGGTTGCCCGAGGTTTTTGCGCAGATGACCGTGTGGGACGCCGATGCGTTGATCGAGAAGCATCGCAGCGAGATTTGCCGCTGGATGGACGGGCAGGGCGATGACTGGTTGCTGAACGTCATCAGCATCAGCCAACGCAAAAGTTGTTTGCTGGCCGAACCCGTGGTCAGCCAGCAGAAGTTGAGTCGTTTGCTGCCGATGGAATGGCAGGCTGGATTGGCGGTTCAAAAGCCCTCGATCTTGCGCAAGGAGCTGCTGAGCCTGGGGCTGAACGCAAACTCAGGCGAGTGAACTGATTACCCGGGATTGTCGGTTTTACTCGCCGCGCCTTTACGCCGTTCAACGCCAGTCGGGTTTCCAACGTCCAGCAATCGTCTTTCCACCATTACATTTTCAAGCGCCTGACGCTCGGCCGGCGCCATCTGGTGCTCGCGCTTTTTCAGCTCCAGCAGGATGGGGCTGGACCAGGTGCGATAGGTCTGTTCGATGAGGCGGTTGGATGTCATCAGTCTCTCCTTGATCAAGAGCCCGGTGTAGCTGGCAGGGGCTCAATCCGATGAGGTACTAACGTTAGTCGACAAAACGGGAAGGCGCTAATGCCGCCGGTGGAAGCCGACGAGACGAATCGTCGCACCGTCGCTCCCACCGGAAATGCATCAGTCGTCGACCTTCATCATCGCCTGCACGCCTTCCCACGCTTCGGCCCGCATCCGCTCGATATCCAGCCCCGGAATCACCCCGTCATCGACCACAATCCGCCCGCCCACCAGGCTGTACTTCACCGCAATCGGCTCACCCGCGACGACCGGTGCGACGGCGCTGTCGTGGAAGCCGTAGAAGCGGGGATGGTCGAGGCTGTAGATCACCAGGTCCGCTGCCTGGCCGACTTCCAGTGTGCCGACCGCGCCGAGGCCGAGCACTTGTGCGCCGCCGGCGGTGCCCCAGTGGATGACGTCTTCGGCGGTGGTGGCCGAGGCGCCCTGTTCGGCGCGGTGGATCAGCCATGCGGTATTGGCTTCGCCGACCATGCTCCCGGATTCGTTGGAGGCCACGCCGTCGACGCCGAGGGAAATGGGCACGCCGGCCTCGTACATTTGCGGGATCGGCGCAACGCCGCTGCCCAGCCGGGCGTTGCTCACCGGGCAGTGGGAGACGCCGGTGCCGGTCTGGGCGAGCATGCGGATTTCCCCCGGTTGCAGGTGCACGGCGTGGGCGAACCACACGTCCGGGCCGAGCCATTCGTGTTCGGCGACGAACTCCACCGGCAGGCAGTTGTACTTGTCGCGGCAGAAGTTCACGTAGTTCTGGGTTTCCGACAGGTGCGTGTGCAAGCGCAACCCCATGCCTCGGGCGGTGTGCGCCAGTTCACGCAGCAGCGTCGGCGGCAGCGAGAAGGTTGGCGTGGTCGGCGCCACGACCACACGGCGCAGGGCATCCGGGGTGTCCTGGTGATAGCGCGTTTTCAGCCGTTCGAGATCGCCGACCATTTGTTCCAGGGATTCCGGTTGCAACGCGGTTTTCGAGAAGCCCGGATGTGCGCTGGCAGACTCCAGCGCGCCGCCACGGCACAGCACGAAACGCAGGCCGAATTCCTCGGCAAGGTCGAACAGCAAGTCGCCGGTCTCGGTGCTGCCGTGAGCGTGGTAGAGGTAGTGGTGATCGGCGCAGGTGGTGACGCCGGACAGCAGCAGTTCGACCATCCCCAGCCGGGCGGCGATCCGCGCCAGTTGCGGGGTGAAGCGGTTCAGGCGCGGGTAGGGCACGCTGGCCAGCCAGCCTTGCAGGTCCTGATTCAAACCTTCGGGCACGGCTTTGAGCAGGTTCTGGAACAGGTGGTGGTGGGTGTTGATCCAGCCCGGATAGACCACCGAGTTGCGCGCGTCGATCACTCGCTCGCCGGGTTGTGGCTCAAGGTTGGCGGCCATTTCGGCGATGCGGCCGTTGACCACGCGGATGTCCACGGCGCCTGCCCGGGCACGGGGGCCGCGCAGGCCGGTCATCACCGCCACGGGATTTTTGATCAGGATGTTTTGAAGTCGAGTCATGGGCCGCTCCAGTCAGAGGATGTGCGAGGCGGATTTGCCGGGTGTGGTTTCTGGCACGCTGACGCCGTTGAGCGCCGCGTTGAGCAGCACCGACACCAGGCAGGCGATGACCACGCTGCTGTGCAGGAACGGCTGTGACCACTCGGGCAACTGTTTGAACAGGGTCGGGGCGAGCACCGGCACCAGGGCGGCGGCGATGGTGAAACCGACGATCAGCACGTTGTAGCGGTTGCGCTCGTAGTCGACCTTGGCCAGGGTCTGGATCCCGGCCGCCGCGACCACGCCGAACATGGCGATGCCGGCACCGCCCAGTGCGGCGGTCGGCATCGAGGCGATGATCGCCCCGGCCTTCGGCACCAAGGCAATCGAGCACATCAGCAGGCCGCTGATCGCCACCACCCAACGGCTACGCACGCCGGTCAGGATCACCAGCCCGACGTTTTCCATGAAGGCAATGAACGGGAACGCGGCGAACATCCCGGCGATGGTGCTGGCCAGGCCATTGGCGCGCAGGCCGTTGATCACCTGTTTGTCGTCCACCGGTTTGTCGACGATGTCGCCAATGGCCACAAACAGCCCCATGGACTCGACCATCTGCACGATCATCACGACGACCATGGTCGCGATGGGGATCAGGCTGAAGGTCGGCAAACCGAAATAGAACGGGTAGGGCACGGTCAGCCACGGCGCGTCCTCGACGCTGTGAAAGTTGCCCATGCCCAGACCGTAAGCCAGACCGGCACCCACCAGCATTCCCACCAGCACCGCCATGTTGCGCAGTAACGGGCTGCCATAACGGTTGACCAGCAGAATCGTCAGCAGCACCAGCACCGCCACGGCGAGAAACGCCGGGGCGCCGAAGTTGCTCGCGTTGCGCCCGCCACCGACCCATTCATAGGCAATCGGGAACAGTTGCAGACCGATCACCGTGACGATGCAACCGGTCACCACCGGCGGAAAGAATCGTCGCAAGCGGCCCACGAACGGCGCCATCAGCAGGGTGAAAATCCCCGCGCCGATCACCGCCCCGCAGACCCCGGCGAAGCCCACCTCCGGGTTGCTGCCGATGGCGATCACCGGCCCGACGCTGCTGAACGCCACGCCCTGCAGGATCGGCAGGCGCACGCCGAACTTCCAGAAACCGACGGTCTGCAACAGGGTGGCGATGCCGGAGCAGAACAGCGTGGTGCTGATCAGCACCACCGTGTCGGCGTGGGACATTTTCAGGGCACTGGCGACAATCAACGGCACGGCGATGGCGCCGATGTACGAGACGGCCATGTGCTGCAGGCCGAGGGTGAGCATCTGTCGCACTGGCAAGACGCGGTCGACGGGGTGGACGGTGGAGGAGGAACTGGCTGACGACATGGGGAATCACCTCTAGCTGTTGTTATTCGGTACAGAGGGGTATTCGTTCTGTGTGCCCGGAACCGCCATCCACCGGCTCCGATGCCGGGTTTCAGCCGGCCAGGCAGGCGGCGAAGCCCTGGTTCAGCGCCGCCCGATCCAGGTCGCGGCCGATGAACACGATCTTGCTCGAGCGCGGCTCACTGCCCCACGCGGTCGAGGCGCGGAACTCCACCAGACTGTGCACGCCTTGCAGCACGTAGCGTTGGTCTTCGTTGGCCACCGCCAGCACGCCTTTCATGCGGTACAGGTTGTCGGCCTGAGCACTGCGCAACTCGCTGATCCAGCGGTGGAACGCCATCAGGTTGACGGCGCCGTCCACGGCAATGCCCACCGAGGACACGCTCGGGTCGTGTTCGTGATCGGGCTCTTCAGCGTGATGGTCATGGTCGTGGTGATCGTGGTCGTGCTGATCCGCGCCGATTTCCATCAGCTTCTGCGTGCATTCGAAGGCGCCGATGCCGAGGATTTTCGACAGGTCGATTTGCGCATGGGTCGAGGTCACCAGATCCGCCGTGGCGTTCAGGCCACGAATCTTGCCGCGCAGGGTTTCCACCTCCTCAGCACTGACCAGGTCGACCTTGTTGATGACGATGCGGTCGGCGCAGACGATCTGATCCACCGCCTGATTGTCGACGCCGTCCAGTTGCAGGTCTTCCAGGTGCTGGGCGATGTGCTTGGCATCGACCATGGTCACGATGGCGTCGAGTTCGACTTCCTCGGCAATCGGGTCGTTGATGAAAAAACTCTGGGCCACCGGGTACGGGTCGGCCAGGCCGCTGGTCTCGATCAGGATATGGTCGAGCCGCACCGGGCGCGCCACCAGCTCGCGGACGATGCGCACCAGATCCTCGCGGACTTCGGCGGTGCAGCAGACGCAGCCGTTGACCATTTCGTAGATCTCTTCGGTCTCGGAGCTGAGCACCAGATCGCCGTCGATGCCGACTTCGCCGAACTCGTTTTCGATCACCGCGATCTTGCGGCCATGGTTCTCCTTGAGGATGTAGTTGAGCAGGGTGGTTTTGCCGGCACCGAGGAACCCGGTGAGGATGGTGACCGGGATTTTGGTGTTCGGGGTCGGGGCGTTGAAGGGGGTGTTCATGTGAGGCTCCTTGATGATTACCGGTGCACGATGAATTGAGTGATGACGCTTTACTGTGGGAGCTAGCTTGCTAGCGATAGCGGTGTGTCATTTAGCGGTGATGGCGACTGATCGACCGCCATCGCGAGCAAGCTCGCTCCCACAGGGTTCTGTGTGTTCTCGCCATCGGCGGGCGACGCCGGCATCGAGGCCGAACAGGTCGAGGACACGACCGAGGCTGTGGTCGACCATTTGCGCCAGGCTGTCCGGGCGGGCGTAGAAGGCCGGCACCGGCGGGGCGATGATCCCGCCCATCTCGGTGACGGCGGTCATGTTGCGCAAGTGGGCGAGGGTCAGCGGCGTTTCGCGGGCCATCAGCACCAGGGTGCGGCGCTCCTTGAGGGTGACGTCGGCGGCGCGGCCGATCAGTCCCGATGACGTGCCGGTGGCGATCTCCGCCAGGGTGCGCATCGAGCACGGCGCAACCACCATGCCCAGGCAACGGAACGAACCGCTGGCGATCCCGGCGGCGACGTCATCGGCGCGGTGGTAGTGGCTCGCGAGGGCGGTGACGTCGGCCAGTTTGTAGTCGGTTTCGTGGGCCATGGTCAGCAGCGCGGCGCGGCTGATGATCAGGTGGCTTTCGATGTTCAGCTCGGCCAGCAACTCCAGCAGGCGCACGCCGTAGATGAACCCGGACGCACCGCTGATGCCGACCACCATCCGCTGGCGGTTCACGATGACAGACCTTCAAGCAGTTGCCGCGCGCGCTCGAGCACATCCTGATCGAGCTGCGCCTTGATTCCGTCGAACCCCGAGCCGCGCGTGGCATCGAGGCCCATGCGCGAGGTGGTGCCATTGACCGAGGACGACGGGTCAAGCGGGCTGCCGGGCAAACCGTCGATGGTGAAGATGTCGAGATGCGGCTGGAAGTGCGTGGCCAGTGCCCACAGCACCTGGCTGTCGTCGGTGAGGTCGATGTCGCTGTCCACCGCGATCACGGTTTTCAGGTACGGGTCCCAGCCGAGCAGGGCCAGCATGATCTGCCGGGCTTCGCCGTCGCGGCTCTGGTCCAGCGCCACGTAACAATGAAAATGCGTGCCGGAGTTGGGGTAATGCACGGCAGTGACGGCGGGGAAGCGCGCCTTGAGCTTCTCGCTCATTTCCGCTTCGCGGGGCAGCCGCGCCAGGGTCAGGTGTTCGGCGTAACGTCCGCCCATCACGTCCACCAGCCAGGCGTCCTTGCGCCGCAACAGGGTGTCGACGCGCAGCACATTGTTGGTCGAGCGATCCGAGGAGTAGCCGCTGAATTCGCCGAACGGACCCTCTTCGGCATAGGCCGCCGGGTCTATCGCACCTTCGAGTACGAACTCGGCGTAAGCCGGAACGCCGATGCCATAGCGCGGGGTCTTCACCAGTTCCAGCGGCGCACCGAACAACCCGCCGGCCACCGCGCGCTCATCGCTGCCATAAGGCAAGCGAGCAGCAGCGGCGAGCATGAACAGCGGGTGCGCGCCGACCACCATGGTCACGCGCAATTCTTCACCGCGTTCGCGGGCGGTCTGCAACATCCGCCACAGGTGCCCGCGTGAGTGCAGGCTGGTGGCCAGGGCCTGGCGGGCGTGGCGCATCGAGCGGTGGTAGCTCATGTTGGCGATGCCGGTCTGCGGGTCCTCGGCGATGATGATCGCGTTGGTGATGTACGGGCCGCGATCACTGTCGAAATGCTTGAGCATCGGCAGCAGCGCCAGATCCAGCGCTTCACCTTCGAAGACTTCGTCGAGCACCGGGCCGGTTTCGATGTAGCGCGGCGGAATCGGCTGGTTGGCGCGGGTCTGGAAGGTTTCATGCAACTGCGCGGCGCTGACGCCGAACAGTCGGGCGATACGTCGGCGGGAGGCGAACAGATTGGTCGCCACCGGCACGCCGAGGTTGCCGACGTGTTCGCAGATCAACAGCGGGTCGCGGCCCTGGGCGGCGAGGGCATCGACCAGGGCGGTGACGTCCTGATCGGCAGAAAGGGGTTGGGTGATGGTCAGCACATCGTCCGGGTACTGGCGGCGATAGGCGTCGATGAATACGTGAAAATCCTGAGAGTCGCCGAGCGTCGAACGGGTCATGGTTTCACCTCGTAAAAAGCAGGCGCGCAGGGGTGAGGCAGGCGTTCGATCGACAAGCCGTTGGCCTGCCGGTCGAGCGAACGCCGGGTCATCTTCGCGCCTGTAAAGTCGCTGTGTACGGGTTTAGAGGTAGGTCGTGGTCAGACGAATGTCCGCCTCGGCCAGGTCCTTCGGTGGCGGGGTCGGTTCTATTCCGCACAACCGGGCGATGTTGTTGCCCAAGTAGTCCTCAAGGTGATCCTCGTCGATCCCCAGGCCTTGCGGCGCCGGCGAGCACAGCACTTCCAGCTCGCGCAGCCACATGCCCGGTTCGTTCGGCGGCGAGTCGGTGCCGAACACGATCTTGTTGCGCGGCAGCTCTTTGGCGAACTCGACGATCCGCGACTGGAAGCACCAGCCGGACTCGCAGTACACGTTCGGCGTGTCCATCGCCATCCAGAACGCCTCGAACGAGTAGTTGCCGCCGGTCTGGATGCCGAAGTGACCGATGATGAAATTGACCATCGGGAACTCGCGGATGATCGGGTAGAACATCGTCGGAATGGTGTACGGGCCGTCACCGGTGTGGATCAGCACCACGATGTTGTACTTGGCGCAGACCTTCATCGCCGGACGCAGCCAGTCCAGTGCGCGATCCGGGCGATAGCCATGCATGTTGGCGTGCAGTTTGAGCATCTTGAAGCCGTATTCCTTGATGTGGAATTCCAGCTCCGCCGCGCCGTTTTCCGGCCCCCAGCGCGGGTTGAAGTTGAAGTTGCCGATGAAGCGGTCCGGGTACTTCACGCACAGTTCGGCGACGTAGGACATGTAGTCGCGCACGCCCTCGCGGCCACGGCGGTTGCCGTCGCGATAACCGGTGTTGCCCGGTGGCGGCTGGATGAAGCCCATGTCGATCCGGCGCGGTTTGCCGTTGATCATGTACGGGCCGTCCATCAGCTTGAGCATGCGCTCGCCGGTGAACGGTTCGCCGGTGTGGCGCCAGGCCTCGTCGACCAGGTTGGTGGGGTGCAGATGGGTGTCGATGATCATCGGTTCAGCTCCTGGCCAGTTGAGTGGTGACGGGGCGCTTGAGTTGCGCCTCTGCTTCGGAAACGGAACGCGGCGGCGGGGATGGCTGTAGGCCGATCATCCGTGCGGTGTTGTTGCCCAGGTAATCCTCGAGGGTGTCCTCGTCGAGGTTCAGGCCCTGCGGCGGCTCGTGGCACAGCACTTCGAGCAGGCGCAGCCACATGCCCGGTTCGTTCGGCGGGGTGTCGGTGCCGAACAGAATCTTGTGGGTCGGCAGGACCTTGGCGAACTCGACGATCCGCGATTGCAGGCACCAGCCAGACTCGCAATAGACGTTGGGCAGCTCCATCGCCCACTGCATCGGTTCAAACACGTAGACGCCGCCGGTCTGCACGCCGAAGTGGGCCATGATGAAATCGACGTTGGGGAATTCCTTGATCATCGGCACCCATTCCGACGGGATGCTGTAGGGCCCGTCGCCGGTGTGCAGCTTGACCGGAATGCCCAGCTCGGCGCATTTCTCGAAGGCCGGGCGCACCCAGTCCAGCGCACGGTCGGGACGGTAGGCGTGCATGTTGGCCTGCATCTGCACCATCTTGAAACCGTGTTCCTTGACGTAGCGCTCGATCGCCTCGACGCCGTTTTCCACGCCGCAGCGCGGGTTGTAGACGAAGCAGCCGATGAAACGGTCCGGGTAGGTCTGGACCATTTTCAGGGTGTAGGCCATGTAGGCGTCGATGGATTCGCGGCCCGACAGTTCGCCGTCGGTCCAGGTGTAAATGGTGTTGCCCTGGGGTGGCTGGATGAAGGCTTTGTCGATGCGGCGAGGCTTGCCGTTGACCATGTACGGGCCATCCATCATCTCCAGCAGACGCTCGCCGGTGAACGGGTCACCGTCATGCCTCCAGGCGAGGTCCACCAGATCGGTGGGATAGCAGCTGATATCGATGATCATTGAAGTCGATCTCCTGATAGCGGGGAAGGGAGCCTTGCGGCTCACAGCATCCACGTCCCGGGCAATCGGCCGTTTCTATGCGCAGCACTCGCGCATTCCCTCGCCTGTTCGCATCCGGCCCGGGAGGGTGGTTGCTTGAGGCGAGTATTGGAAGGCGGGGGAGGGTTCGTACAATATTAATTGGGTGGGGTGGTGATATGTGTTCGATATGGGCTTGTCAGCGATGGCGTCAGGGCTGTGTTTGCCGGGCCAACTGCTTGATCACTTCAACAACAGGCGCCACCCGCTCGGCTTGCCCATGGGGCCACACCGCATAAAGATTGTAATGCGCCGCAATCCGCGCCTCGTTCAACGCCACCAGCCGCCCGCTGCGCAACGCATCGGCGGCCAGCAATCCACGCACCAGCCCGGCGCCAACGCCAGCCTCCGCAGCCGCAATCAGATTCGCCGCATTATCAAAAACCACCCGCGCCGGCGGTTCCGTCGGTGTCATCCCGGCCGCGTCCAGCCATGGAATCCACGACCGTCGCGTGTACCCCAACAACGGCAACTCAAGAATCTGCGCCGGGCTCAACGGCAGCTGCAAACCATGCCGCTCCAGCAACGCCGGAGACGCCACCGCCAGCACCCGGTCCCCGCAGATCTGCGTCATCTCGCAATCGTCCCAATCGCCGTAGCCATAGCGCAACGACAGGTCCACCCGTTCGAACGTGCTGCGATCACTGCGCGGCATCGACAGGATCGTCACTTCGTAATCCGGCAAACCGTCGAGCAACTGCGGCAGGCGCGGATTGAGCCAGCTCTGGGCCAGTTCGCTGTCGACGTCGAGAGTCAGACGCTGGGCCACGCTGCGGTTTTTCACCGAAGACAACGCCCGGTCAATCTGCGCCAGCCCGTCCGACAGCACGCTGGCAAACAACTGCCCGGCATCGGTCAGGTTGCTGCCGCCGCCTTCGCGCACGAACAGCGGCTGGCCGATGAATTCTTCCAGGGCGCGGATCTGCTGGCTGATCGCGCTGTGGGTCAGGTCGAGCTTGCGCGCGGCGCTGGAAAAACTGCCGCTGCGTGCCGCGTGGATGAACGCGCTCATGGACTGCACCGACGGGTATCGCTTGTACATGTTGTTAGTCCTGCTTACACCGGTTGGCAGAAATCGTCGCTGGCCGCGTGTTGCCCGGGCTTCCAATAATCGATGACCAGGCCCGCACAAAGACGGGCCGCTCTTTTGGAGCCTGACAATGATTGCATTCACGGTTAACGGCGAACGACGCGAGCTGGATGAAGCGTCCCCCTCCATGCCCTTGTTATGGGTGTTGCGTGATCAGTTGAAACTCACCGGCACCAAGTTCGGCTGCGGCATGGGCCTGTGCGGTGCATGCACCGTGCACTTGAACGGCGTTGCGGTGCGTTCCTGCCAGTTGCCGCTGGCCGCCGTCGCGGGCCATAGCATCACCACCATCGAGGGCCTGTCGCCTAACGAAAGCCATCCGCTGCAACTGGCCTGGGTCGCCGAAGATGTGCCGCAATGCGGCTACTGTCAATCCGGGCAGATCATGTCCGCCGCCGCGCTGCTCAGCACTGGCGCACCGGTCAACGACGACTCGATCCGCAACGCCATGTCCGGGAATATCTGCCGCTGCGGCACTTACGGGCGCATCAACAAGGCGATCAAACGTGCGGCGAATGCGCCGAAGGAGGCGTGATGAGCCTCGTCGAAAATGCCGGTTTCGAACTGTCGCGGCGGGTGTTTCTAAAGCAGACGGTGACGGTGGCGTCCGGTCTGGCGATTGCGCTGTACCTGCCGTCCGGTGCAGCGACTGAAGCGAAAACCTCGGCCACTGAATTTGAACCCAACGCCTGGGTACGGGTGCTGCCCGACGGCACGGTGAAACTGGTGGTGCACAAGCATGATTCCGGCACCGGAACCCAGACCGCACTGGCCGCGTGCGTGGCCGAGGAACTGGATGTGAACCCGATGACCGTGCAGGTCATTACCCCGGAAGATCCGTTCTTCGAAACCTATATTCATCCGGTCTGGAAAGTCTTCTCCACCGGCGGCAGCACCAGTGTATCGCTGGAATACGATCGCCTGCGCATGGCCGGCGCCACGGCGCGGGCGCTGCTGATCGGTGCGGCGGCGCAGCAGTGGAAAGTCACTCCCGAGAGCTGCTCCACCGAGGAAGGCCGGGTCGTGCATGCGTCGAGCAAACGCAGCCTCGGCTATGGCGAACTGGCCGGCGCGGCGGCGCAACTGCCGGCGCCGGCCAATGTCGCGTTGAAAGATCCGTCGCAGTTCAAATACATCGGCAAGTTGCGCCACAAACGCGATGCGGCGGCCAAGGTGTGCGGGCGTTTCAAGTACAGCATCGACGTGCAGTTGCCGGGGATGCTGGTGGCGGTGATTCAGCGTGCGCCGGTGGTGGGCGCCAAGGTTGTCGCGGTGGATTCGGTAGCCGCGTTGCAGGTGCCGGGTGTGCGCAAGGTGATCGCGGTTCCGGGCCGACCGGACGTACTCGGCGGCAACCTCGAAGGCGTCGCGGTCCTGGCCGAAACGTTCTGGGCCGCGCAGCAGGGACGCAAGCTGCTGGAGATCAAATGGAGCGACTCGCCGCTGGCCGGCTTCGACAGCGCCGATCTGGCCAAGGCACAGCTCGCAGCGATCAGCGACCCGGCAACGCAGACCGTCAAAGCCATGGCCCAAGGCGATGTCGCCGGACAGTGGCCGGGTGCGGCGAAGCTGCTCGAAGCCGATTACACGATGCCCTACAAGGTGCAAAACCCGCTGGAGCCGATCTGCATCACCGCCCAGGTCAAGGACAAGGCGATCACTTATTGGGGCGGCGTGCAGGTGCCATCGTCGGCGCTGGAAGCGGCGCAGACCGTGTGCGGCATCGGCAAGGACAAGGTCACCATCCATGAGCTGGTCTCCGGCGGCAGCTTCGGTGCGCGGGAAGCCAAATACTGGCTGTTCGAAGTGGCGTATCTGGCGCAGCAGACCAGCGTTCCGGTGAAATTGCTCAACAGCCGCGAAGACGAAATGCACGCGCTGTTCAATCACCCGGCGACCTTGCACCGGGTAAAAGGTGCGCTGGATGCCCAGGGCAAACTCACGGCGCTGCAACTGCATGCAGTGTCGCCAGCCTCGCCGGAGCAGTGGGAACCGGGCTATTTCGAGCGCCCCGATCACATGGATTACAGCACCACCGAAGCGATCACCGCGTGGGACTTCGCCTATCGTCCGCCGCACCTGGAGCTGAACTGGGTCAAGCACGAAAGCCATGTGCCCAGCGGCTGGTATCGCTCCGTAAGTTTCATTCCCAACGTGTTTGCCGTGGAAAGCTTCATGGATGAACTGGCCCATGCGGCCGGTGAAGACCCGTTGGCGTTCCGCCTGGCCAACATGCGGGAGCGGCCACGGCATGTGGAGGTGTTGAAGCAGGCCGCCGAACGCGCCGGCTGGGGCCAGAAACTGCCGCCGGATACAGCGCTGGGGATCGCCACCAATCAGGGCTACACCAGTTTTATCGCCGTGGTGGCGCGGGTTGCGAAAGTCGACGGCAAGGCGCGGGTCGAGAAGCTGACCTGTGTGGTCGACTGCGGCTTGGCGGTTTCACCGGGCGGGGTCGAAGAGCAGATTTACGGCGGGCTGATGTGGGGCCTCGGCCATGCGCTGTTCGACCGTCTCGACATTCAGCAGGGCAGGGTGGTGCAGAGCAACTTCCACGACTATCGCGTCACGCGCATGTCCGACATGCCGCCCGTGGACATCCTCGTGCTCGATGGCCAGCCGGACAAACCGGGTGGCGTCGGAGAGCTGGGCAGTCCGTCGGTGGTTCCGGCGATCGCCAATGCGTTGTTCAGCCTGACCGGGGTGCGTCAGCGTTCCACACCACTGAACCTGGGATAAGCCGCCATGGACCTGCGTTTGCTGCGGTACTTCATGGCCTTGGCCGATGAGCTGCACTTCGGCCGTGCCGCTGAACGGCTGCACATCTGCCAGCCGCCGTTAAGCCAACAGATTCGCTTGCTGGAGGAAGAGCTCGGCACGCCGCTGTTCGAGCGCAGCCATCACCGTGTCGAGCTGACGGCGGCGGGGCAGATGCTCAAGGAGCAGGCGCCGCTGGTGTTCGAACAACTCGAGCGGGCGCTGGACCTGACCCGCCAGACCGGGCGCGGGCAGCTCGGCGAGCTGGAAATCGGCATGATCAGTTCGGTGATGGTCGGCGTGCTGCCCAAGGCGCTGCACCTGTTTCGCGAGCGCTACCCGCAGGTGACCTGGCGCTTGCATGAGATGACCCCGGCGGCCCAGGTCAAGGCGCTGAAGGAGAAGCGCATCGACGCCTGCGTGTTCCGCGTCGGTTATGACGACCCGCAGTTGCGCAATGAATTGCTGATCCATGAGCCGATTCATGTGGTGATGCCAGCGGATCATCCGCTGGCCCGGCGTGAAGTGCTGGCGCCGGCAGATCTGGCGCAGGAACCGTTTGTGGCGCTGGAATTGAAGCAGTCGCGCTTCGCCAATTTTCTCTATCAGTGCTGCATTCAGGCCGGGTTCACCCCGCAGATCCGCCAGCAGGTGATCGAGGTGCAGACCTTGCTCAGTCTGGTGCGTGCCGGGTTCGGCGTGGCGCTGTTGCCGGCCTCCATCGAGCAACTGGCCCCGGCTGGACTGGTGTTCCGGCGCCTGACCCCGGCGTTGCCGCAAGTGCCGCTGTACGCGACGTATCGGGCGGACGATGCCTCGCCAGTGCTCAAGCTGTTTCTCGATACGCTGCGGGAACTGGTGGATCACTCATCGCGCTGACCAAGGGCAAAATTGCCCGGCACGATCGCGACGGCCAGCGGTCGTAATCTTCACATGCGCGTACTTGTGGAGAGCCAATGAGCCGGGACGTCCTGACCACCGAAACCAATCGCCGTCAGTTGCAGCAGATCATCGCCGGTCTGTCCGACGGGGTGATTCTGCTGGAACTCGACCAGACCATCCTCTGGGCCAACGAAGCCGCGCTGGCGATGCATGGCGTCAGTCGCATCGGCGAGTTGGGCAACAATGCCGGGGAGTATGCCGAGCGTTTCAACCTGCGCTATCGCAACAACCACACGCTGACGCCGGAGCAGTACCCGATCAGTCGCGTGGCGGCGGGGGAAACCTTCAGTGACGTGCTGGTGGAAGTCACCCCGCACAGCGATGAAGAACGCACCTGGGTGCACAGTGTGCGCAGCATGGTGTTGACCGATCGTGACGGCGAAACCGAATCGCTGGTGCTGATCATGAGCGACGTCACCGATTGGGCCAACGCCGAGCAGCGCTTCGAAAAGACCTTCAACGCCAACCCGGCACCGGCGGTGATCTGCCGCCTCAGTGATTTGCGTTACATCAAGGTCAATCCGGGCTTCCTTGAAATGACTGGCTACACCCGCGATCAAGTAATCGGCGCCTCGACCTATGAGCTGGACATTCTCGAACAGGCCGAACGCAAGGAACTGGCGATCCAGCGCCTGCGGGATGTCGCGACCATTCCGCAGATGCAGGCCGAGTTGCGTCTGCCGGACGGCGGCAGCAAGCAGGTGATCGTCGCCGGCCAGCCGCTGGTGCTCAACGACGAGGACTGCATGTTGTTTTCGTTTGTCGACATGGAGCTGCGACACAAGGCCGAAGTTGCGCTGCGCCAGAGTGAGGAACGATTTGCCAAGGCCTTTCGCCTGACGCCGGTGCCGATCCTGATCTGCAGCGCCGACGAGCAACGGCTGATCGACGTCAATCAGGCCTTTCTCGATACCCTGGCTTACGAGAGCGACGACGTGCTCGGCAAGACCCTCGCGCAACTGGACTTCATCGATGAACCGGCGGAACGCGCCCGGTTGCTGGCGGCGCTGGAAAAGACTGGTCGCGTTGACCGCGTCGATATGCGGATCCGCAAGAAAGACGCCGAGCTGCTGGAGTGCGCGGTGTCCGCCGACACCGTCAACATCCAGGACACTGTTTGCTATCTGCTGGTGCTGATGGACATCACCGAACGCAAGCGCACCGAGCTTGAGCTGGTGGCGGCGATTGAAGAGGTGATGAAGGATGCTTCGTGGTTCAGCCGTACGCTGATCGAAAAACTGGCCAATGTGAAGAAGGTCAACTCGCCGCAACTGCCCAGCGTTTCGTTTACCGATCTCACGGCTCGCGAGCGTGATGTGCTGGGGCTGATCTGTGAGGGGCTGGCGGACAAGGAGATTGCGGCGCGATTGAAACTGGCGCCGAACACCGTGCGCAATCATGTAGCGACGGTGTATTCCAAGCTCGATGTGCACAGTCGCAGTGAGGCGATTGTCTGGGCTCGCGAGCGTGGGTTGTTCTCGGGCAGCAGCCGGGGGCAGCGGTAAGGTGCAAATGCACTAGTTCATGGGGTGCAAATTCGGGTGTTTGATCGGGCGGGCTGTTCTTAGTCTGGTGAGGTGCGGTGCGGTTTTCTCCCGTGATCGTGTCCCTTTTGAACCTGCTAATGGATCAGCCCCTATGAATGTGTTGTTTGTTGTCGAGTCTCGTAGTGCGGAGCTTGCGCGATGATTTATCTGGCGCAGTTGCGGGCGCAGCTTGAGCGCAGTTTTTCGCCGTTGGCTTGTGAGTGTGTGGTGGATGGGGATCACTCGCTTACTGTGAAGTTGTATGAGCCGGTTTCGGGGCGCGTGGATCTGGTGATCAGTGGGTTGAGTCTTGGTGCCTTGCGTACGCCGGAAGCGGTGGATGCCTTGATTGATGAGTTGCGGTATGAGCTTGAGAGTAATTCTTTGCGGTCGCCGGGGTGAACTTGGCGGCCTCTGGGCCGACCAGGTTCATGGGTTCTTTTGGGTGAATATCCGTTGCTTCGGGTGCTGCCGCTGGCGGTTTCGCCCTTACGGCGAGTCACTTTTGACAAACGCCTCAAAAGTAACCAAAAAGTCTTTACCCTGACGTTCGGCCCTCGCTGTGGCTCGGGTTCCTTCGCTCCGGGATCGATCCGGGGCATCGCCTACGGTTTGCTTCGCTGCACCTCCTCTCGATGTGTTTGGCTTCGCCAAACGGTCGCTGCGCTCCCACCCCGGATCAATCCCTCCACTCAGCCTGCCGACGGGCCCTGCGATCAAAAGCGGTACTTGAGCTAACGCTCATCGTGTTGAGTGGTGAAGAGCGTAAAGCCGACTTGTATGCTCTTCCACGCCGGAGTTCGGCTCGATGTATCAGGTCGATGCAACTCGAATGAACAACTCCGTCGGCTCCCTCTCCCTACGGGCGGTCCGACGTTTCGGGAGGGCTGGGGTGAGGGCTTGTTCTCAAGGCTGTCCTCGATTTGTCAGAATCCACGAATCAACAACTCCGCCCAAAATCGACAGCCATTTCCCCCCAATCCCACCATTCCACTGGCACTCACCCCCCACTGGTCTATAAGGAATGAGTGGTTCGGTTTCCATAACCGGGTATTTGCACGCTCGGCGACGGGAGTTTGTCTTCCATTTATCGCGGGTCATCCTATGAACAATCCTGGGAAACGCGTGTGTTTTTCGTTGTTGTCGGCTTTCGGTCTGGTGCTGCTCAGTGGCTGTGCCAGTCCTCCACCCCCTCCGCCGGCAGCGCCGCCTCCGCCACCTGAGCGTACCTGTCAGGTGATGGAAAATACCGAGGTCGCCGGTGACATGTATGCCGACGGGCAGGTAACCCGACACATCACCAAGACTCGTTGCGTCACTCAATAACGCACGCGCCGTCGAAGGCGCGGGTCGAGTGGATTGTGCTGGTGGCCGATCTGGTCGGCACTGCCGTGTTCGCCGTTGAAGGCGCCATTGCGGCGATGCACGCTCAACTCGATCTGTTGGGCGTGATGGTGATTGCCTTTATCGTCGCGCTCGGCGGCGGGGTGACGCGTGATCTGTTGATCGGCGCTACGCCGCCCAAGGCGGTGGCCGACTGGCGTTATCCGGCGCTGGCGTTTGCCATGGGCGGGGTGGCGTTTGTTTTTCATGAGCAGGTGCTGGGCTGGTCCGGTTCGACGCTGATCGTGCTGGACGCGGCGGGGTTGGCGCTGTTTGCCGTGGCCGGGGCGCAGAAGGCGTTGAATTTCGGGATCTCGCCGTTTGTGTCCATGCTGATGGGGACGATTACCGGCGTCGGTGGCGGGGTGCTTCGGGACATTGTGCTGGCGCGGGTGCCAGTGGTGTTGCAGGCGGATCTGTATGCCAGTTCGGCGTTTGTCGGCGCGGCGGTGTTGATCGTCGGGCGCAGGCTGGGCGTTTCGCCGGTGGCGGCTGCGTTGCTGGCGGGGGCGGCGTGTCTGTTGTTGCGGTTGTTATCGGTGCATTTCGGCTGGCAATTGCCGAAGGTTCTGGAAGCATGAAAAAGGCAGCCCTTGGGCTGCCTTTTCGTTTGCATCAGAAGCGGATCAGGACAGGAAACCGCCGTCCACGTTCAGCGATACGCCGGTGGTGTAGCTCGACGCATCGCTCGCCAGGTACAGCACGGCGCCGGCCATTTCGCTTGGGTCGGCCACGCGCTTGAGCGGGATCTGGGTCAGGGCTTGCTTCAGGATCGCGTCGTTCTTCACCAGGGCCGAGGCGAACTTGGTGTCGGTCAGGCCCGGCAGCAGGGCGTTGCAGCGGATGCCGAACTGCGCGCATTCCTTGGCGAAGACTTTGGTCATGTTGATCACCGCAGCTTTGGTCACCGAGTAGATGCCCTGGAAGATCCCCGGCGAAATACCGTTGATCGACGCCACGTTGATGATGCTGCCGCCGCCGTTTTCGCGCATCAGCTTGCCGGCTTCCACCGACATGAAGAAGTAGCCACGGATGTTCACGGCGACGGTTTTCTGGAAGGCGCCGAGGTCGGTGTCCAGCACGTTGCAGAACTGCGGGTTGGTCGCGGCGTTGTTGACCAGGATGTCCAGACGGCCGAACTGTTCCTTGATCCCGGCGAAGACCTGGCTGATCTGTTCCATTTCGCCGATGTGGCAGGCGACCGCTGTGGCCTTGCCGCCGGCGGCGATGATGGCGTCGGCCACGTGCTGGCAGCCTTCGAGTTTGCGGCTCGAAACAATCACATGGGCGCCTTGCTGGGCCAGCAGTTTGGCGATGGCTTCACCGATGCCACGGCTGGCGCCGGAGACGAAAGCGATCTTGCCGTCGAGGTCGAACAACTGAGTCTTGGACATGGGATTCCCTTGTAGTGAGCCTTGTTATAACGCCGTCATCAGAGGCTGGATTTGGCAATGACCTGCAGGCTCATCTGCTCCAGCAGTTTGTTCATGTGAATGAACTGCGCGAAGCGTTTGTCCTGGGTCTGGCCATGGAAGAAGCGGTAGTAGATCTGCTGCACGATGCCGGCCAGACGGAACAGGCCGTAGGTGTAGTAGAAGTCGAAATTGTCGATCCGGATGCCCGAGCGCTCGGCGTAGTAGTCGACGAATTCGCGGCGGGTCAGCATGCCCGGCGCGTGGCTCGGCTGGCGGCGCATCAGTTGCACCGGGGCCGGGTCGTCGGCCTGGATCCAGTAGGCGAGGGTGTTGCCCAGGTCCATCAATGGATCGCCGAGGGTGGTCAGTTCCCAGTCGAGCACGCCGATGATCTGCATCGGGTTGTTCGGGTCGAGGATGACGTTGTCGAAGCGGTAGTCGTTGTGCACGATGCTGGAGGTCGGGTGGTCGGCCGGCATCTTGTCGTTGAGCCAGGCTTTGACCTTTTCCCAGTGCGGTGCGTCCGGGGTCAGGGCTTTTTCGTAGCGTTCGCTCCAGCCTTTGATCTGCCGGGCGACGTAGCCTTCAGGTTTGCCCAGATCGCCGAGGCCGCAGGCGTTGTAATCGACCCGGTGCAGTTCGACGAAACGGTCGATGAAGCTCTTGCACAGGGCTTCGGTTTTCGCCGAGTCCAGGCCCAGTTCCGGCGGCAGGTCCGAGCGCAGGATGATCCCCTTGACCCGTTCCATCACATAGAACTCTGCACCGATCACCGAATCGTCGGTGCAATGCACGTAGGCTTTCGGGCAATACGGGAAGCCGTCGCGCAACTGGTTGAGGATGCGGAATTCGCGGCCCATGTCGTGGGCGGACTTGGCCTTGTGGCCGAACGGCGGACGGCGCAGGACGAATTCCTGGTCCGGGTATTCCAGCAGGTAGGTCAGGTTCGACGCGCCGCCGGGAAACTGGCTGATCTGCGGCGTGCCGCTCAGGCCCGGAATGTGCGCCTTGAGGTACGGATCGATCAGGCTGGCATCGAGTTCTTCGCCAGAGCGGATACGGGTGGACTGGTCAGTAAGCGCCATGCTTATCCCTTCTGCTTATTTTGGAGGCCAGACATCATTGGCTAATCTAATGGCGCGCTCGGGTCGTCACAAGCGCGGTTCGGTCTTATAGGTTAGCGTGTTGGACGATAATCACCCTTGGGAATGTGCGCGGCGGGCCGCTGGCGACTAAGGTTTAGCGCGTATGCCTTGTTCACAAAGGAGCTTTGAAATGGGCTGCCCGCAAGTCTGTGCCAGCGCCACCCTGCAATGCAGTTTCGGCGCCGCACCGGCGGTGCTCAACGTGCTGCCGGTCAATCGTACGCTGACCGGCGGGATGCCGGCGGCGAACATCATGGATCATATTCCGCTGGTCAACGTCACCACGTTCGGCATGTGCATGAGCATGGCCAATCCGATGGTCGCCGCTGCCACGGCTGCGGCATTGGGCGTACTGACGCCGATGCCGTGCATTCCTGCCACCGCCTCGCCGTGGATCCCCGGCGGAGCGCCGACCTTGCTGCTGGGCGGGATGCCGGCGATCGATGCCAACAGCACGTTGATGTGCAACTGGGCGGGGGTGATCAAGATCGTGATGCCGGGGCAGATGCAGATGTTGATTCCCTGAGTCAGGCCTGCTGCGGATCCGTCCACTTGCGAAACCACCAACGCACCCGGGAAATCGGCTTGCCATCGGCATCCAGTGGTCGCCCGTCCTCGGCAAATCCTTGCTCCGGCTCCATCAACTGCCCATTCAGATAACGCGCATCCACCGCCGGTTTGCCGTTGGGATGAAAGCGCTGATAACGCCCCTCACGCACGCCATCGCGATAGAACTCGGCTTCCGCGACTTGCCCGTCGGGAAAGTAATTGAAGGCCTCACCATGCAATAACCCACGCCGATAAGTGGCCTTGCGCTGCAACCAGCCTTCGGGCGCATAAAAACTGGCGATCCCTTGCAGCTTGTCGCGCACGAACGGCATATGCGCCGAGACCTTGCCGTTGGGGTGATAGAGCAGGGACGTGCCCTGCAATTGGCCCTGGCTGTAATTCAGGTCTGCCTGCGGGCGACCGTCATCCTTGATGTTCAACGGTCCGTCGAGTTGCCCGTCCTGCAGGCGCCCCTTGAGGTGTTTGTCATCCTGCTGCAAATCCAGCGGTGTGATCGCCATGGCGACTCCTTGTCAGTTGACCTGTACCAGCCCGCCCTTGATGGTCAGCATGCCACCGCCGTCCACGGTCTGCGAGGCCGCGCCCTTGTTGGTCAGGCTGACGCCGGCATCGTTGGTCAGCGTCGTTCCGGCCTTGTTGTCCAGCGAAGTACCGGCCTGATTGGTCATGGCGGTGCCGGCCTTCTGGGTAATCGAGGTGCTGGCCGAAGTTGCCAGATCTGCGCCGCTCTTGATTGTGAAACTGCCGCCGCTTTGCAGGGTGAGGGTGCCGCTGACCTTGATCGTCAGGTTGCCGTCCACCGTCAGGCTGTAGTCGCCGGTGACCTTGTCGGTGTAATTGCCGCCGGTGCTGTGGTTCTGGTCGGCGCCGACCTTGACGGTGCGACTGTCCTTCACATCGAGGCTGTCGCTGCCGGTCTGGATCGTCACGCTGCGTTTGCCTTTTTCCAGCGTGACGGTTTCGTCGCCGTCCTTGACCGTGCGGGTGCGGGCGTTTTGCACCGTGAGGGTTTCGTCGTGGCCGACGGTGGCGCTGGTGTCGTTGAGCACGTTGATCTTCAGGTCTTTCTGCGCTTGCAGGAACACCTCTTCGGCATCCTTCTTGTCCTCGAAACGCAGCTCGTTGAAACCGCCGCCACCCTTGGACGATTGGGTCTTGATCCCCGATTGGGTCTGGTTCGCCGGCAAGGCGTAGGGCAGGGCGTTGTCGCCGTTGTACACGCAACCGGTGACCAGTGGCCGGTCCGGGTCGCCGTCGATGAAGGTCACGATGACTTCCTGGCCGATGCGTGGCACGAACTGCATGCCGAAGCCCTTGCCGCTCCACGGCAACACCACACGCACCCAGCAGGAACTGGTTTCATCGTTCTTGCCGTCGCGATCCCACGGGAACTGCAACTTGATCCGGCCGTATTCATCGGTCCAGATTTCCTCGCCGGACTTGCCCACGACGATCGCGGTCTGCGGATGCATGCGTGGTTTGGGTGTGGTGCGTTGCGGGCGAAAGGGCGTGGCTTTAGGGATGGCTTCAAAGCGGTTGCGATAGCTTTCGTGGCTGGCGTCGTGGGTGACATGCGTGACCACCCAATCGATATTCAGGCTTGCATCGTCATGGCCGTCGAGGGTGAACCAATGGCCCGGAATCAACCAGCGGCAATCGCTTTCGCCGACGAAACGTTTCTCTTCACTGCGCAGGCCATCGACCCGTTGTTTGGTCAATGCGTCACCCCGAGCTTTGGCGTTGTAACCGCCGGGATGCTCATAGATGGAGCGTGGTCCGGCCACGGCCTCCGCCTGGCCATAGAGTGAAGTGGTCGGCGTGGTGAACTCGTAATCCGTTGCCTTGTACACCCCTGCCACTGCTTGCAGACACACCTGGCCTGAGCGGATGCCATGCAATTCTCGCTCGCCCATTTGCTGGCCCAGGTATTTGACCTTCGGCCCGTTGGGGATCTGTACGAAAGCATCGTTGCTGTCACCCAGCACCAGCGTGTGCTTGCCGTCCTCGTGGATGAAGAACCAGAAGATGCCTTCCTCTTCCAGCAGGCGAGAAACGAAGGCGAAATCGGTTTCGCCATATTGCACGCAGTATTCGCGGGGCGTGTAGCTGCCGCTCAGCGAGAGTTTGAAATCGGTGAAACCGTGGGCCTTGAAGATTGTGGTCACGATGTCCGAAGTGGCGAGGTTCTGGAACACGCGGTTGTTGCTGGCCAGGGTCAGCCACCAGAGCCAGGGCCTTAATACCAGCTGATAGCGTTCGGCGGTCGCGTCGGCGGGGAGCTGGCGAATCTCGGCGACCAGTGCGTCGAAGGGACGGAGTTGGGCGTCGTTGTGCAGGGTGGTGGTGACGTGGGTGGCGATGGCTGTGGTCAGGGTGAGGGAAGTGCCGTCGTTGAGACCGTTAAGGATTTGTGAACCCAACAGGTTTAGCGCTTCGTCGCCGGAAAACGACTCAGGGAAAAGTGCCGACAGCGAGGCGGCGGTGAGGGAGAGGGTGGTGTTGCTGTCGGTCGAGCGGGGCATGGTTTGGCCTGCTACTGATAGTCCAATTCATGAATGGTGGTATCGACATTGCCGTTCTGATAATAGAAGTGCCATTTCGAAGTGAAAGGCCAATATCGAGGGACATACTCGCCCCAGAGAATCGCATCGCCTCCACCGTGTCCCATATGAGTGTAGGGCGCTGCCCTGGGGACGGTGTTCACGTTGTATTTATCCGAGGGCAACAACCAGGAGACGTTGGTTCCGTATCTGAACAGGTCGTCATTGGTGAATATGGGCCTGTGAGTCTGGGTGGTTGCAAGGTTGTAATGACGAACCCTGACGAACCCGCCAAAACTCTGAACGCCCACACAGCAGCCCGTCAGATTGTCAGTCAGAAAAATAACCGGATCAGTACCCGTTGGTGTCGCCGGCAAGTCGAGATACAAGCCCGCGTCTTCCGCCCAGGGTAGGTAATAAGCCTCGAAGGGACCTCCATGATTCAGGCAAAGTAGTTCTGGGGCTGAACTCATGGTTGAAATCTGAAACGTCACGGTTCCTGCGTGTGTTTGAGGCAGATTCAAATACAGGTGCTTGTCTTGTTGTTCGAGGAGTGCCTTGAGCATGATCCAGTGTCCTTCAGCAGTGAGACTCCGCTCGTCCCGCGTTACACCACAACCAGCCAGCCAATGTCACTGACGTTGCTGGACTCTTCCCATTTGAGTCCCTTGACCACCTGTTGAATGGGGCTGGTCTTGCCCAGGCCCAGGCTGGCTTCCAGATAATTGAGCAACTGTTCGAGATTGGCTCCGCGCGGGGTTGCCGCCACAGGCGTGGTGCCAGGTGACACCACGTCATAGTGTTTGTCGATCCGGTCACCGATGCTTGAATTGGTCTGGGCGAAACCCACATACAGGTTGTCTGTAGATGCATCGAATTCGCGCAGCATTCGTGTTATCTCAATGGCGACCTGCGGCTTGGTGGCCGTGGATGCGAGGTTTTTCTGCAACATGGCCACTTCTTGTGCAGCAACACTGGCATAACCGTGACCGTAGAGACCTTGCAGCAAAGACTCCAGATGCGACCACGCGAAATTGTGAGGAGCGGGGTTGGTTTGAACTAGCTTCAGAAAGCTTTTTTCTACCGCCGAATACGGGATCTTGTGGCAGACGGCACAGTTATAGGTCGACAGGAATTTCTTGCTTTTCATCTGCTTGGCAATTTTGTAGGGGTTCTTTTTTGAATGGGGGTCGTGGGTATCCAGAAGCAGTTGCTCCGCCTCATTGAGTGGGGTGGTGTTGATGATCTCTTCGACCAGTACTTGCAGAACGCTCAGATTCAAGTGTGAGCCGGGCCGAGAATGATCGGAGGCGAAAGTGTCTGTCGTCTTTTCGTAGGTGATGCCCATATTGATTTCCTGCTTGCAGGATTGGTACAGGTTCATGTCCTCTGGCTCGCACGCTTTTCAATATCAGCCTGAGAACCAGCGCAGCCAGTTTGGCCAGGCATTTCCACCGGGTGAGTGCCCTTGGTGCATGTAGTCCCAGCGTGCGGTCTCCGTTAAGCCCGCGCCTCGCAACTCCTGAACCACCGTAGCTTCAATAGCCCTGACATTCAGGTTCTCCAGCTCGCCTATGTTTCCTTGAGCCAGCAACTGAAATTGTGCCGGATCGGAAATGTACTGCAGTGCATGGCCCATTTCGTGTAACAGGCACACTGCCGGGGTCAGGAAACCTGTACGTGTACGTGGACCAAATACGCCTTCCAGAATCCATGCGCCCCAACTCTGCTCTCTATTCCAAGGCGCATCGATACGATGACTTTCACCCGGTCCCAATCGTGGGTCGTTTGAAGCGAAATCCGTAGTGTCGACCGACTGAGTGTGGTTCCAGCAGATCATCCCGCCGTCAAGGTAATGGGGGCATTTTCGGCTGTAGGGAGGGATATATTCCGAGCCGCCTTGATTGATCACCATGATTCCGATGTGCAGAGGGGAGTTATCAAGGCTGGAGATGACCTCTTGGGCGAAAGGGGAGTGATTCAGATACGAAATTGCCGTGTTGTAGTGAGTCTGGAACTGATTGATTGAAGGGACTAGTCCTAACATGATTGTTTTTTCCTGAGATTTTTAGGGGGGCGTACTGTCGGCTCTTGTTTCGGTATCTCGTGCCATTCATTTTGCGTAGCTGATGTATTCTTTTGTTTGTATCTTTTGAAGGAAGTTGGACTCTTGTCCTGCGTCTGTTGGTCGGCTCCCGGATTTTTTAAAAGCTTTGTCTCTGATCAGGTCCAGGAAAGCGTAATATTTTGTCGTGTCATTGAAGATGGTCATGCATTCATAACCTTCTTTTAATGCTCCGTGGCTATTCGCTGGACGGTATTTCTGACTGTAGATTTCATTTGCAATTCCGCGAATGACATCTTCTATTCGTTGTCTTGTTATTTCTTCCAATATGTCTCTGCTGAAGACGCCGCCACCTTCGGTGCCCCCGAACTCAAGACCCAGTGCTAGAGGTTTTGGAATAATATGCAGTGCACCTATTAGTTCCTTTTTACCTTTGCTGTTTTTTTCATAATAGGGGATCAGTGGTTCGGAGACCAATGAACGCATAGCGTTGTCGCGTTGCAATAAAGACAGTGAGCCATGAATTTGTTCGCAGGCCTTGCAGGTTCTCCGATCTCCTTGGGTTGCTGCGCCGATCGTCGAAGATCTTCCGGTACCTGAGGCAACTTTTTTAAGAGAGTCGAGCAAGTCATTTGTCCCGTCGATCGTTTTTTGCGGCGTCGGTGCAACTAAATAGGCTCTGAAAGCCAAGGTAAAAACTTCATCCAGTACCTCTCTCCAGATTGAGGCAGATACAACGTTGTGCGCATTGGTTCCCGGATTTGATTCGTCCATACTGGGCTTTCCGCACATAGGGCATAACAGAGGAATATTTTGCTTGGCAATACCCGTCTCGGTGATAACTGCTACGAGTGTACTCACGCCAAGGCTGTTTTTAAAATATACCTGCCACGTGTTGTGGGTTTTATATGCTTCGATTGGAATTATTTCGCACTTCAATCCTTGGGAAGATGCACTTTTGGTGAATATGGCTCTTGAGGTGTCAAGGTTTTTTTGAATGCTGCTCAAGTCTTCAATCGCTCTTTCTGCATGGATGACCGCATCAAAAGCCCAATCTTGCAAATTGGAGGTTGTTGAGAAACTTATGGTGATTGACATGGTGGTTTTCTCCAATTCGACGTCGAATTAAAAGTCCTGAAATTAGCAGTTTTCAATATAAGTGCAGTGCTCTGCGGTGACCCGGGTTATGTCAGAAAAAGATGCTGATAGGAGCGCGATCGCTTTGTATTCCCGTGCCGCTAACGTTGAACATAATCTCGACATGACGATTTCCTTATCCAGCTACTCCAACACCCACTCCGCCAACTTCCCCGTCACCTGCGTCATCAACACGTTCTCGACATCCCGCGCGCCTGCCGCGCTGCATTTGGCGAGCACCGCTTTCACAATTCCCGAATCAAACTCGAACTGTTTGCCGGTCGCCGCCTTGTAGCGCCCGCGCAATTTCTCAAGCTTCGCCAGCACAATCCCTTCCAGCGTCTGCTCATCCAGCGGCCGATACGCGACCACCGTCATGCGCGCCAGAAACGCCGGGCGGAAGGCTTGCAGCAGGACTTTGTGCAGCGCCTCGTTGAAGGCTTCGCTGCCGATTTGCGACACCGGCGTATCGAGCAGCAATTCAGCCCCGACATTGCTGGTGGCGAGCATCACGGTGTTCTTGAAGTCCACCACCAACCCGGTGCCGTCCTCCATCAAGCCTTTGTCGAAGACGTTGTAAAACGCTTCCAATACATCTGGATGCGCCTTCTCGATTTCATCCAGCAACACCACCGAATAGGGTTTGCGGCGGACGGCTTCGGTCAGCACGCCGCCACTGCCATAACCGACGTAACCCGGCGGGGCTCCCTTGAGCTGGCTGACGGTATGGGCTTCCTGGTACTCGGATAAGTTGATGCTGATCAAGTTGCGTTCGCCGCCATACAAGGCATCGGCCAATGCATACGCGGTTTCCGTTTTGCCAACGCCTGTGGGGCCGACCAGCAGGAACACGCCGACCGGTTTTTGCGGATCGGTCAGCCCGGCGCGGTAGGCCTGGAGGCGCTGGGCGATGGTTGCGAGTGCCGTTTTCTGGCCCATCACACGCAAGCCCATGCGTTGGCCAAGGGTGCGCACGGCATGGGCTTCATCAGCGAGCATTTTGCCGACGGGGATGCCGGTCCAACCTGCGATCACGGCAGCGACGGTCTTGCTGTCGACCTGTTCCGGTACCAGCGGGTCGTCCTGGCGAATCGCATCGAGCCCTGCCTCCAGGCGCAGCAGTTCGGCGGCCAGATGATCGATGCGACTGTCGGTGGCTTCGTCGGGCTTGTCGCTATCGGCGCTTTCGCTCAACGCCAGCAATTCGCGGCGTGTTTCGAGTAGTTCACGCACGGCCACGCGCTCTTCGCTCCAGCGGGTTTCCAGTTCGCGGATGGCTTGCACATTGGTTTTCGATTCATTTTCCAACAGCGTGATTCGCTCACGATGATCCAGCCCCGTGGCCTGTTCCCGGCGCAGGCGCTCGACTTCATCCTTTAAACTGTTCTGCCGGTGGCGCAGGCTTTCCAGCGGTGGAGGCACGTCATGCTGACCAAGGGCAACCCGGGCGCATGCGGTGTCGAGCACGCTGATGGCCTTGTCCGGTAGCTGGCGTCCGGAGATGTAGCGATGGGAGAGTTTCACCGCTTCGTGGATCGCCGCGTCCAGCACTTGCACTCCGTGGTGCTGTTCGAGTTTGGCGGCCACGCCGCGAAGCATTTCCACAGCGGTGATTTCGTCGGGTTCCTCGACCTGCACCAGTTGGAAGCGGCGGGCGAGGGCCGGGTCTTTCTCGAAGTATTTCTTGTATTCCATCCAGGTCGTGGCGGCGAGGGTGCGCAATTCACCTCGGGCCAGCGCAGGTTTGAGCAGGTTGGCCGCATCGCTGCCGCCCTCTGCACCGCCGGCACCGATCAGTGTGTGGGCTTCGTCGATGAACAGGATGATCGGTTTGTCGGCGCTGCGAACGGCGTCGATTACGCCTTTGAGCCGTTGTTCGAACTCACCTTTTACCCCGGCACCGGCCTGCAGCAGGCCCAGGTCGAGCACCCGCAGGCTGACTTCCTGCAGCGACGGCGGCACATCTCCGGCAGCAATACGCAGCGCCAGGCCTTCGACCACTGCGGTTTTACCGACGCCCGGAGCCCCGACCAGAATCGGGTTGTTTTGCCGGCGTCTCAGAAGAATGTCGATGCACTGACGAATCTCGCCGTCGCGACCTACGATCGGGTCGATGCGCCCGGCGTGGGCGTCAGCGGTCAGGTCCTGGGTGTATTGATCGAGTACCGAGTCCTGACGTGGCGCCGGATTTCCAGAAGACACAGAACGCGGGCCTGCATGCTCGCGAGAGTTCTCCGTCCACTCCAGCAGATTCGCGCGCAGGGCTTCTTTCGGAATTCGCAGCAATGAAGACGCACTGTTGAGCAGCAGACTGCGGCGCTCGTCGCGATCAATCAGTGCCAGCAACAACAACCCGGAACGAATGCTGTCGATCCCCAGCACACTGGCCTGCACCACCGCATCCTCCAGCAGTCCCAGCGTGTGCGATGACAACGCCGGGGTGCGTGTGCTGCCAGCCTTGAACAGGTCCAGCGCCTTGTTGATTTCCGCCGTCAGTGCATCCCGTTCCAGCCCGAAACGCGGCAGCAGAAAGGCAAAGTCGCCACCGTCGATGTCAAGCAATTCCAGCAACAGATGCTCGATCTCGACAAAGTGATGCCCGCGCTGCAAACAGCGCTGGGCGGCGCGTTCGAGGGCGCGGCGGTTGTCCGGGTTGAGGCGTCCGATCAGGCTGGCCAGTTCCATTTCAGGTGATCTCCAGCTGACGAAGACGGGTCTCGATCCGTTGCACTGCAAGGCTGGCCTGACGCTGCAGTCCGCCGTTCCAGCTCAACAACGCCGGGGCCTGACGACCGAGCTTCAGCGGCCCGGCACCGCGCACCAACATCACCAGTTTCACGTCCAGATCCGGGCCGAAATACAACGCCGCCAGGCTCGCCAGTGCCGGGTGCGCTTCGCCGTCCGGCAGAAAGCTTCCGGCTTGCGCCGAGGACAATGGACCGAGCGTCAAACGAATCCCGGCATGCTCATCCCAGACCCGGGTGCCGGCCACGGCGCTGCGACCCAGTTGCAGATTGCGCCCGCCGGCCTTCATGACGCTTCGACTGGCGGCCGGAATCTCACGCCATGCACCTTCATAGGCGCTCAGCTCCACCGGTATGGAAAATTGCTCGCGGACAATCGCTGCGAACCCCGCCAACGACCGGCGGCCATCGGCGTACAACGCGGTGCAAGCCAGAACGGCGCAGTCGGGAATCGCCTGGCGCTCCTGCAGGGACTTGGGCAACAACCCGGTCAGGGCCCGCAATTGCGCCTGCACCGGAGAGGCGCCGGGCGTGGTGAAGCCAAGGGCGATCCGGTGTTTGCGCATCACCTTGTACAGCAGGCTCAGCAGCCGATGCTGGAACAGATCGAGGAATTCGGCAGGTGCGTGATCCTTGGCCCGGGCCCGTTGTTGCAGCCATTCCTGATAGGCGTAGGGCAGAGGGCCGTCGGGGCCGCCGAGGCCGAACATCGGCGAGTTGAGCGTCAGCGGTTCACCGGGTTTTTCCTCCAGGCTTTCGATCTGGCTGGCGGCGAACACGGGCGTCAACGGCCCGCGCAATTTCAGCGCTTCGCCCTGCGGCGATGTGCCTGAACCGAGGGAGTCGGCCTGCGGCTGTTCGCGCTCCAGCAGCAGCAACGCCTGCAACCATTCGAACGCCTGCGGATCGCGGCGCAGACGCTGGCCCAGGGTCAGAGCGACAGGGGCATGCCGGCTTGGGGTTGCCATGCCTTGACCTCCTTGTCAGCCTGCATAAGCACCGTGCGCACAAAGCGATTGGCCGTGGCGTACACCGAAAAGAACTGCGCGAGCACCGCCGAGAACAGCACTGCGCTGCTGCCGACGAAATGCTGCGGATCGAGCTGCAACTGCACTTCAAGCCCGTTGCGCCAGCCACGCCAGGCATCGGCACCGACGTGGCCGATCACCCGTTCGCAGGCAAGGCTCAGCAAGCCATCGATCTGGCGCAGGGCGCTGGCTTCATCGCGCAGGTTATGCAGATGCAGAATCTCTTTCAGCGCATCCATGGCCAGCGGTCCTTCGACCAGCGACAAGTGATTGAGGGTCAGTTGCGACACCAGCCGCCAGCGTGAATCGCCGTCCAGTCGCGGTAGACTCTGCGGGCTCGGCGGATTGCGCAGGCGTGCCCACGCCACCGGCCCCGGCCGCTCGAATCCCAGCGGCGTGCCGGCCGGCAGGCTCTGGGCCAGGTGCCGGTTGGTGCACAGCAGTTCGGCCGTGAGGCTGTAGTCGGGCAGGTCGGTTTGCGGTTCAAAGCGGGTGTCGACCACGCTGACCAAAAGATCACTGCCGAGCCGGTTTGGCGACTGGCCACTGACTCGCCGCGCATGCCAGTAACGCTGTTGATCGCCGCCGATGTGCTGGCTGCCGTAATAGGCGGGCAGGCGTTGCACGCCGACACTGGAGCTGGAGCGCATCGCGCGAATACTGTGAATCTCGACGCTGTTTTCCCGGTGGCTGTCGGCGATGAGTCGGTATTCGCTGCGGGTGCCGTCGGGGCGCAGCGGCTCGGAGGTGCGCGGGAACAGATTGATCACCGGCGCACAGCCGAGGGCGATGTCGCTGGCCTGCAGGTGCAGGCGGCCGGCCGGCGCACGGTCGAAAACGATGTACAGGTAGAGCGTCTGGCTGTCGCTGGAAACGCCGCCGAGCGGCAGGTCGAAGAAATGGAATTTCTCCGGGAAGGCAAAGTATTCCGCCAACAGGCGCATGCCCGGGTGCACGCCGTCTTCGTCCGGCAGCAGCACTTCGCCGTCGGCGAATCCGACGATCTGCGGCAGCCCCTTCAATTTCTCCGGAATGCTCCCCGGCGAGCCTGCGAGCACCTGCACGGAATGGGCGCCGAGCAGGTCATAGAGCCCGGCATTGATCACCGGTGAGGCGGCCAGATGAATGCGTAAACTGTCGATCTCCAGCTCGGACCATTGGCTTTCGCCCAGGCAACGCAGGCTCAGGCGCAACGCTGAACGGGACTGCGCCACACCGGTCAGCGCCTGGGCTTCGTCACTGCCGAGCAACAGCGCTTCGGTCACTTCGATGGGCCACAGCCGCACGGCGGCACTGGTGCGAAAGTGAATGCTTTCGCCCTTGCTGGTGGTGATGAACAGTGGCGTGTCACGGGGCAGGGGATAGCCGCCGTCGAGTTTGCCTTTGCTCGGGTCCGGCTCGAACTGGACGATGGCGCAGGACGGCAGCGGGCGCACGGCCAAGGGATAGAGCTGCTCCAGCAAGGCATCGCTGAACTCGGCGTAGTCGTCATCCAGCCGCCGTTGCAGACGCGCCGCGAGCAGGGCGAAGCCTTCAAGCAAACGCTCGACGTGCGGATCCGGACATTCCCCGGGAGACAGCTCCAGCCGCCGCGCGACTTTCGGGTAGCGTTCGGCAAACTGGCTGCCGGCGTGGCGCAGCCAGGTCAGTTCTCGTTGGTAATAGTCGAGCAGTTGCGGGTCAATCGAGTCGCTCATGGCGCACCTCCAACCCTTCGTTGCCGGGCTCGATGACAAAGGCCACCGGCCAGTGCAGCGAGCCGCTGCGCAACTCGCCGAGCAGGCGGATGCTCAATCGCTGTGGCTGTTCGGGGAGGGGATTGACCTGAACCTCGCCCAGCAGCAAGCGCGGTTCGAAATGGGTGATGGCCTCGCGAATGTCCCGCGCCAGGCGACGACGGTCATCGCTGCGCTGTTGTTGCAGGGCGCTCCAGTCGGCGATGCCGTAGTCGATAACGCTCGGGGGTGTCGTCAGTGCGCGCGGGCCACGGCGGGTGTTGAACAGGCGCCCGAGCTCGGCGTGCACCGAGTCGAGCAGATCCTGCCGATTGAACACCGGCGGCTCGTCGGCCTCGCTGCAAGCGAGGCGTTCGAACAGCGGTGCACGTATGCCGGTGCCTGCCATGGCGAAGGCGTCCGGTTACTTGCTGGCCTTGTTGGCCGCCAGGTCCCAGACCGTGCCGGCGGTGCCTTCCTTGGTGCCGTCGTCTTTCTGCGCGGTGAGTTCCCATTTGATCTTGGTGAAGTTCAGGGACAGGGTTTCCACCGGTTTGCCCCCCGTGCCGCCGCTGACGCTGACGTTGGAGATCACCACGTTGGTCAGGGTGTAGATGATGAACGGCATGATCTGCCCGCTGCCTTCTGCGGCGTTGCGACCGATGGTGATCTTGGCTTCCGGGATCGGCTTGCCGGCGCAGCAATATTCGTTGAGCGAAGGGGTCGAGCTGTCGATGAATTTGGTCAGGGTAAATTCACCGATGTGCGGCCGGCCGGAGGTACGTTCCGAGTTGCTGACGTCGTTGGTCACCTGCATCGCCACGTTGTGGCTGTAGGACATGACTTCGATCTTGTCCTTGTAGCCCTCGAGCAGGCTGTCGCCTTTGATGTCGCCGCCGAGGTCGAGAATGATTGCATCCATCGCTTGAAACTCCTGAAGGTTGTCGCGCTAGACAAACGGGGGAGCGCCCGCAGGGAAATCCTACGGGCGCAGGCAGGTCAGGCTGCTACCGGAGGCGGCAGGGTGGCGACCAGGCGGATCGATGCGGTCAGCTCCTCCAGCTGGAAGTGCGGCCGCAGGAACACGGTCGCGCGGTAGGCGCCGGGCTTGCCGGCGACTTCGGTGACGTCCACCCGGGCTTCACGCAACGGGTACTGCGCCTTGATTTCCTGCGGCGCGTTGTCGTTGATCAGCACGTAGTCGGCGATCCAGTTGTTGAGGTAGGTCTGCACGTTGTCGCGGGTCATGAAGCTGCCGACCTTGTCGCGCATGATCACCTTCAGGTAATGGGCGAAACGCGAAGCCGCGAGCACGTACGGCAGCATCGCCGAGATTCGTGCGTTGGCGTTGGCCTCGTTGGTGTTGTAGACCTTGGACTTGTTGGTGGTCTGGCCGCCGAAGAACACCGCGATGTCGCTGTTCTTCTTGTGGCACAGGGCGATGAAACCGAGGTCGTTGAGTTCCTTCTCGCGGCGGTCGGTGATCGCCACTTCGGTCGGGCATTTCAGCGACAGGTCGCCGGAGCTGGTACGGAAGGTGTGCGCCGGCAGGCCTTCGACCGCGCCGCCGCCTTCAGCGCCACGGATCGCCGCGCACCAGCCGTACTTGGCAAAGGCTTCGGTGATGCGTTGCGACAGCGCCCATGCGGCATTGCCCCACAGGTATTTGCTGTGGTCGGTGCCGTTGGTGTCTTCGACGTAATTGATGCCTTCCACCGGCGAAGTGTCCGGGCCGTATGGCAGACGCAGCAGGAAGTGCGGCAGCACCAGCGAGACGTAGCGCGAGTCTTCGCTTTCACGGAACGAGCGCCACTTGATCAGTTCCTGACTCTCGAACACTTTCGACAGATCACGGGGCACAGCCAGTTCGGTGAAGCTGTTCATGTCGAACAGACGCGGGCTGGCGGCAGCGATGAATGGTGCGTGCGCAGCGGCGGCAACGTTCGAGAGTTTTTCCAGCAGGCCGATGTCCTGTGGGTGACGGCCGAAGGTGTAGTCACCGACCAAAAGGCTGAACGGGTGGCCACCGAAAGTGCCGTATTCCTCTTCGTAGATCTTTTTGAACAGCGCGCTCTGGTCGAACTCGACGGCTTTTTCCAGATCGTTCTGCAGCTCCTTCTGGGTCACGTTGAGCAGGCGCAGTTTCAGCCGGGTGCTGGTTTCGGTGTTCTGCACCAGCATGTGCAGGCCGCGCCAGGACGCTTCGAGTTTTTGCAGGTCCGGGTGGTGCAGCACTTCGTTGAGCTGGGCACTGATCAGTTCATCGATCTTGCTGATGCGGTCGTTGATCATCGCCACGGTGTCCTTGTCGATGGCCATGCCTTCGTCGAGTACCTGGGTGGCGAATTCCGCGAGCATGTCGCGGGCATAGTCCTGCTGGCTGTCGTCATGGGCCATGCGGCCCTCGGCGATGATCCGGTCAAGCAGGGATAAAGTTTCGGCGGCAGCATTTTCGCTGGCTTGATTCTGGGCGGCGGCGGGCATGGCGAATTCTTCCTCGGTCAGGTGGACGATCAGGCTTGCGGTTCGGCCGGGGCCTCGGCATCAGCTGCCGGGACAGCGGTGTCCGGGCGGGCCGATTTGATCTCTTGCAGGCCTTCGGTGTTGGCGATGACATCGCGCAACAGCTTGTCGAGATCGTCGTTGCCGTCGAGTTTGGTCAGCAGGTCGCGCAGACGCTGACGGGCTTCGAACAGGCGACGCAGCGGAGTGACTTGCTCCACCACCTTGACCGGGTCGAAATCGTCGATGTGTTTGAAGTTGAGTTCGATGTTCAGCTTGCTGTCGTCGCCGCTGAGGGTGTTGTTGACTTGCAGCGTGGCGCGGGGAGCGATGGAGGCGAGGACGTCGTTGAAGTTGTCGCGGTCGATTTCGGTGAAACGGCGTTCGGTCAGTTTTGCCAGTGGTTCGAGCGGCTTGCCCGAGAGGTCGGCAAGAATCCCGACCACCAGCGGCAATTCCTTTTTCTCGATGGCGTTGCCGATTTCGACGTCATAGGTGATTTGCACCCGGGGCGGACGCACCCGGTCGAGCTTGTGCTGAGTACTTTCTGCCATGTCGGCGGACTCCGATGCGATGAGCGGGCGCAATGCATCGGGGAGGCCCGTTCATCGCTTTCCCTTGCTGGACCACAGGTTAGAAAGGGAGGCAGATGACCTGTCGTTCCTTTGACAAACCTTCCACATTCGGCTGTAGGAACCGAACTACCCAAGACGCTAGAACAGGTCTATAAAAATGCAAGCGAAAAACTTTTTTGGACCGTCTCGCGAAAAGGAAAATTCATTTTGTCTTCACGACTTTTTCTAACAATCGGCTTTGCGCTGCTCGCGGGCTGTTCGTTCTTCGGGCCGAAAGTCGACCTCGACAGCCTGACCCTCGACGTCGCGCCCAAGGCCAATGACGACACACCGATTGCCGTGGATTTCATCGCGGTCAATGACCCTGACCTGCTCAAGCAACTATCGGGCATCAGCGCCCAGCAATGGTTCGCCGGGCGCGAGCAGTATCAGCGCGACTATCGTCAGTTGATGAGCGTGTGGGGACTGGAGCTGGTGCCGGGGCAATTCATCGACCGTCAACCCTTCCCGCTGGGGGGCAAGCGGGCGGCTGGACTTTTAGTCTTCGCCAGCTATAACACACCCGGAGCGCACCGCTTGCGGCTGGACGATCAGAGCGATGCGTGGCTCAAGTTCGACAGCCGCGAGATGACCCTGGTCAGCAAGGAAAACTGAAAAAAACCGTCCGCCGCCGGTTCGCGGTGCAGTCGAAGGGAGTCGTATGAGTCTGCTACCTGACGCGGTCTGCTGGCATGAAGGCATGCAATTGCTGCCACAGCATTTTCAGTTGCAGGGCCTGCGGGCCGAAGCGCTCGGCGCGCATCTGGCCCAGGCGTGCAACCCGTGGTTCTTCGGGGTCAGTCACATGGAGTTCGACCCTTCGGCAATGAGTGCCGGGGTGGTGCGGGTGATGTCCTTGCAGGGGACGATGCCCGATGGTTTGCCGGTCAATCTGCAGGCGGGTGTCGGGCCGTTGGTGGAGCTGGATGTCGGCCCGTCAATCAACGAAACCGACGATGCGACTGTCACCGTTTACCTCGCGATCAGCCCTTTGTGGCGCGCCGGTCAATTGCTGCCGCTCAAGGGGCGATTGCAGTCGGTGGTCGGCGAGGCGCTGCCCGATCTCACCAGCGGCGAATTCCCCGAATCGATTACCGTGTGGCGACCCAACCCGCGTCTGTGCACGCAACTCAACAAGGCGGATTCGATCTGCCTGCCGCTGCTGAAAATCCGCAGGGAGGGTGGCGGTTTCCTGCCGTTGCCGTATACACCGCCGACGCCGGTCCTGTTGCCGGAATCGCCGCTGGGTCGGCGGATTGCCGGGCTCTGTGCGCGGGCCCGGGAAAAATGCCTGTTTCTCGGCGGGCGTCTGCGTCAGGCACAACAGTCCGGCAATCAGGACGACGCGCTGGAGATTCGCCGTCAACTGACCGCGTTATGGACGCGGCTGCCGGAAGTCGAAGGCTCGCTGAACAGTCGCATCGCCCATCCGCAGGCGTTGTATGTGCAGTTGCTGGGGCTGGCCGGTGCATGGTCGGCGCTGGATCCGCTGGCGGGAGTGCCGTCGTTTGCGCCGCTGGATTTTTTCGAGTTGCAGCGTGGGTACGAACCGTTGCTCGATTGGCTGGAAACCACGCTGGAGCTGATCCGCGCCGGTTATCGCAGCATCGCTTTCGAACGCAGCGAACACAGTTTTTCCATTCAGTTGCCGGACGAGCAGCCGAGCCAGCGGCTGGTCATCGGCCTGCGCATGCCCAACGGTGCCAGCGAACAGGCGGCCGGCGAGTGGCTGCGCGGTGCGATCATCGCCTCGGCGCCACACATCGCCTTGCTCAGCCGCCAGCGCATGAGCGGCCTGACACACCAGGCCATGAGCCGCAGCGAGCAAGTGGCCTACAGCGTCGGCGACGATACCCGACTGTTTGTGGTGACAGCCGAAGGCAACTGGTTCGACGCGCAATTGCCGCTGGTGATCGCCGCGCCGGCCACCCGGCTGACCAGCAGTCCGTGGCAAGTGGTGCTGTTTGTCGCCCAGAACAGTGAAAGTGCCTGATCACACAAGGAACGCCGTATGTCGCAAGGAAGTGCCGCAAGCCTTGGGTTGCAGGACGCACCGTTGAGCAGCGCGTTTCGTCAGACGTGGCAGCAATGGCAACTGGACTGGACGCAGTTGCCCAAGGACATCGAGGACGATGCGGCGCTGGTCGAAACCGTGGTCGAACTGTCCACCCAGGCTTCACAACGGCTGTGGCGCACGGCGTTTTCGCGGGTTGGCGACTCGGCGACCGAACAGGTCAAGGCGCTGGTGTACGCTTTCGTTGCGCTGGTCGATGAAACGCTGCTGTTCAGCCCATGGCCGGGCCAGAGCGCCTGGCAGGAAAAACCTCTGGAATCGCGCCTCTACTCCAGCCGGCAGGCGGGTGAGCAACTGCCGGCGGCGATCCAGACCCTTCTCGATGAACAGCACCCCACCACCCGCGATCTCGCCAACGTTTATCTGCAATGCCTGATTCTCGGTTTCCACGGACGCCTGCGCGGCGAGCACAGTCAGGCGCAATTGGAAAAGTGGCGGCTGGCGCTGTTCACCTTTGCCTGGCAGGACGAGGCCAGTTACGACGATGTCAGCCAGCGCCTGGTGCAGCCGTCGCTGGCCGCGCCGCTGCAATTGCCGGTGCGCACGGCGTTGCCGGACGGCTTTCGTCTGGCGCTGGGGATTCTGGCGATGGTGCTGTTGCTGACCGGGATCGGCCAGTTCTTGTGGAGCGACATTCGTTCCGAGTTGGAGCCGGTGCTGCAAACCACCGACTCGATGGCGGCGCCGGAGCAAGACTCATGAGTACCTTGGCGATCGTCGCGTGGGTGGTGGCGGTGCTGTTGCTGCTGGTGATCGTCGGGGTGGCGGTGTGGTGGCTGCGCACTCGAAGCGGTGCGGCGATCCGCAGTTTCTATCTTGCGGTGCGGCACATGGAGCAAGAGCAGGGCACTCACGATCGCTATCAGTTGCCATGGCTGCTGATGCTCGGCGATGAGGTCCAGGGCACGCAACTGGTGACCGAATGGCGCCTGCAACCCACCGACAAGCCTGCCTGGTTCGGCCGTTGGTGGTCGGACCCTGAAGGCGCGGTGCTGGTGGTGCCCCAAGGCCTGTTTCTGCCGGAAGACGGCATGCATTTGCAACGGGGCGGCTGGTGGCGATTGCTCGGACTGATCCTGCGCCTGCGCAGCAAGCGTCCGCTCGACGGGGTGATCTGGACCGTGCCGGTCAGTCGCCTGGGCAATCTGGAGCAGGCGACGCAGTTGGGTCTGGCGGCGCGCCGACGCTTCATCGACCTGTTGCAACGTTTTGGTTTGAGCGTGCCGGTGTACGTGATTGTCACCGGGCTTGAGGAACTGCCGGGGTTTCAGGACCTGATCAGTGCGCTGCCGGATGAGGCACGCGAACGTACCCTGGGCTGGTCATCGCCGTTTGCGCGAGATGCGGTGTGGCAGGGTCAATGGAGCGATCAGGCACTGGATCGCCTGCACCGCGCCGTCGCCGAAGCGGTGATTGAACTCGGTACGCTGTCCGGGCAGTTGACTGCGGATCTGTATGCCTTGCCCGAGCGTCTCGAAACGCTGCGACGGGGGCTGCAGAACGTGCTGGAACCGGTGTTCCAGGGCAACGCGCAGGGCGAGGCTCCGTGTTTTCGCGGTGTGTATGTCAGCGCCAATCAACCGGCCGACGACGCACTGGACGGCTTCAGCGCCGATGACAGTGGCCTGCAGCGTAGCGTGTTCATGCGTCAGCTATGGCGCCAGCGTCTGGTGGGCGAGCGTGGTCTGGCACAGGGGGTGCCGCGTCTGTTGCGCTTGCGTCAGCGTTGGCAACGACTGACGGCCGGCGTGGCGCTGGTGGTCGGGGTCGTCTGGGCGCTGGCGATGTTCTGGGTGTGGAACCAGTCGGTCAAGGATGCCCATGAACTGGCGCGGCTGATGCAGGGCGCGCAGAAGAGTTACGTCACGGTCACCGATGACGCCCATCGCGTCGAGCCGACCCGGCGCAACGTGCAGAGCTTCTGGCGGGTGCTGGAAAAGGCCCCGCATTGGCACTACGTGTCGCTGGCGTTTCCGTCATCGTGGATTTCTTCTGTCGACGTGAAGATCGAACGGGCGGTGTTCCAGGCCGCCCAGCGTCATATGATCCAGCCGCTGCATGAATTGCTGGTGGCGGAGCTGGCGAAGCTCAAGGCGATCCGCGCGACGGATCGGCGCAACAGCGTCGAAAGCGAAGACCCGGCCCAGTGGCAGAATTACCAGAAAGCCACGGACCTGGTGGACCGGGCGTTGCGCCTGGAGCAACAGAACCAGTTGTTCGCCGAGGTGCAGAACAATCAGCGCGTTCCGCTGGACGATCTGGTGCAACTGAGCAACAACGCGCTGTCACTCAACCTCAACGCGGCGACGGTACCTCACGCTGCTTATTACAACCGGCTGCTGGCGGCGGGGGACAGCGGTGATTTGCAGGCGCTGGACTTGAGTGTCGAGCGGCCGTTGATCGTCAGCAATTTCAACGGACTGATGGAGCGCTGGCTCGATCAGTATTTCCTGGCCGACAACTTTGTCAGCAGGGCCGGCTACCTCAAGTTGCATCTGGAGCAGCTCGAGGCCGGGAGTGGCAACAGCCTCAGCGAGCTGGAAGACCTGCGCGCGCTGATCGATGACCTGCAAGCCGCGATTGCCCTGACCAACTCGACCTGGAGCCGCGGCAAGGGCCAGGAGCTGGTACCGGGCTACCGCGAATTTCTCGACAAGGTGCGCAAGAGCACGTTGCTCGGGCCGGCGGTCGAGCAACAACTCGATGCCCAGGCGGGCAAGTTGCAGCAGAGTTTCCGTGACCAGTGGATCGCCCAGATTGGTTCGCGCGGCAACTTGCTGGTGCAACAGGGCAGCGGGCAACTGGCGTTGCAGGATCAGGTGGTGAAACTCAATAACGCGGTGCAGGCGCTGTTCAAGCGCGACTTCGTGTCCATCGCGATGCGCGCCACTGAAGACAACGTCAACCTGCAAGGCCAGACCGTCGATGGCGATGACCTCAACACCTCGCTCAACTACTTCACCAGTTACAAGAGTTACGTCGCCGAAGAACTGCCGCGCATCCCGCCGGTTTATCGCGAGGCGTTGCTGCAAGCGGCAGAAGGCGCGGCGGCGCAGGCCATGTGGCTGAGCCTGAAGGATCACAACGACCAGACGCATCCCTACACGGTGTTCAACGTGCAGGCCGAGCAGGCGATGGCTTTGCAGAAGGCGTTTGTCGAGGTCCATCGCAGTGATCTGGCGGCGCGTCTGCAAGGCGCGCTGAATCGCCGGGCCATGGCGCAGATCGTCAACGGTCTGGATGAAATCACCGCGCAACCTTTGTTCGGCGGCCGGACTGAAATCAGTCAGTGGGACGGCTCGAAAAACCTCGGCCTGCAACTGTACGGCGCCAGCGATGTGCAGGATTTGAAACTGAGCCTCAAGCAGCAATTCAACACCATGCTCGGCATCACCGAGCGGCGCACTTCGGCGTTGCAGTGGCTGATGACTCAACAGGGCAATCTGTCGGCGCTGGATTACGAACGGGTGACCCAGTTCAGCGCACTCAACGATGAACTGCTCAAATACAAGGATTCGAACCCGGCCAGTTCGCCGGCGCAGATCGAGCAACTGGTCAGCCGCGATTTCATCGAGATGGACACCGGCTCCTGCGTGCAGGTGTTGCAGACCGCGAATCTGGCGGGCGGGCGCGGCACCCTGGCGATGCGTGCGGTGGAGTTGCAACAGTCGGCCATGCAGCGTTGCCAGTACCTGCAACAACGGCAGGCTGCGGCGGCGTGGAATGAACTGGCCAACTATTTCAATCAGTACCTGGCCGATCGCTTTCCGTTTGCCAACGGTTTGCAGGCACAGGATGCGGACCCGGCGCGGGTGCAGCATTTTCTGGAAATCATCGACAAGCGTCTGCCGGTGGCCCAGGCCGGACTGGTGCTGAGCCAGACTCCGGAGCGGCTGGCGGCAGAGGATTTTCTCAACCGTCTGAAGCAGGCAAGCCTGTGGCTGACCCCGTTGTTCGTGCGCGACAAGAGCGGCATTCTCGGTGTCGAGATGGATGTTCGCTGGCGCACTGATCGAGATGATGAGCGCGGCGCCGATCAGGTGATCGCCGGGGGCTTGCTGGCGGGCAGTCAGCAAATCAACTATCCCGCCGCCGAGCAGCCGAACCTGCGCTGGATGGTCGGCCAGCCGATTCGCCTGAGCCTGCGCTGGGCGCGCAACGGGCGCGAGCGCCCGGTCAACGATCCGCTGCAACCGAACCTGGTGGTGCGGGACCTGGAGGCCGGTTGGGAATATGGCGGGCCATGGTCGTTGCTGCGGCTGATGCGCGCGCACTTCTCGGTGCAGCGCCAGCCGAGCATGGATTACACGGATTTTCCCCTGACATTGCGCCTGCCGGTCACTGCGCTGAACGACAGCGTGACCACGGAGTTCACCCGGATGTTCGTGCGCCTGTCGTTGATGAGTCAGGGCTCGAAACTGCCGCTGTCGATTCCACCGTTGCCGACCCGGGCGCCGCGTTCGCCGTTCCAGGTAACCGGCACCACCGCCGCCATTGAATCCCGCGAGGAGGGCCTGTGAGCCTGCCATCTGCAACCTTGCCCGACCTGATCGATCAGTTGCTCGCACCGATCAGCGCCGACGCGCCGTGTGGTGCGGATCTGCGTTACGAACGCGAGTTCGATCAATTGCGCGACCTGCGCCGCGAGGATGATGCGAGCCTGCCGACCGGAGTCTGGCAGTCGACGCTGAAACAGGCGAACTGGCCGGAAGTGGAAAAACTCACCACGACGTTGCTGATCGAACGCAGCAAGGACCTGATGCTCAGCGCCTGGCTCGGCGAGGCCTGGCTGCACCTTCAAGGACTGGACGGATTACCCGGCAGCCTGGCGCTGATCGCCGGATTGTGTGAGCGCTATCCCGAACAACTGCACCCGCAAGCCGAGGAGGGCGATCAGTCATGGCGGGTGATTCCGCTGGAGTGGCTGGTGCGGCGTTACAGCGAGGTGCTGCTGACCCGGGTGCCGCTGTTCGGCTCGCACAACGGCGATTTCGAGGCCTACAACCTGGAAACCTGGCGCCGTTTGCAGACGCAGCAAGTGCAGGTCAATGACAGCAAGAATGCCAAGGCTTCAGCGGAGACCGCACGTAATGAACAGAAGAAACTCAGCGAACAGGTGCGCGCCACGCCGCTGGCGTTCTGGCTGCGCCAACAGGGCAATCTGCTGCTGAGCCAGCAACATCTGCAACGTCTGAACGCCTGGAGTGATACATACCTCGGTGATCAGGGGCCGGGTCTGCATCCCTTGCAGGAGATCATTCAAGCGCTGCTGAAACTGGTTCAGGAGTTCATCGCCATGCACCCACAAAAACCGGCGCCGGTCGCACCCGTCGAAACCCCCGTGGTGGAGGCGCAACCGGTCGAGGAAGCCCCCGTGGCGGCGCAGGTCTTTCGTGAGCCGGCGAACCGTGAAGAGGCCTATCGACAATTGCTGCTGATCGCCGAATACCTGGCCCGCACCGAACCCCACAGCCCCGTGCCGTACTTGATCCGGCGCGGGGTGGAGTGGGGCAACAAACCGTTGAGTGAACTGCTCGGCGAGCTGATCTCGGCCGACGCCGAATCGCGACGGCTGTGGACGTTGCTCGGCGTACTTTAGTGCACGCGCTGATTGTTCTGCTTCGGCGGCAGTGTCAGCGGTGTCAGCACTGGCTCCCCGGAAAAGAACGCCACCAGGTTTTTCCCCACCAGTTCCACGGTGCCTTGGGTGGCTTCCGGTGAAAGCCCGGCGACGTGCGGGGTGAGGATCACGTTGCTCAGGGTTTTCAGCGCGTCCGGAACCCGCGGTTCGTGGTCGAACACGTCCAGTGCGGCGCCGGCAATTCGCCGTTGCTCAAGTGCCGTGATCAGGTCCGCCGTGGCGATCACGCTGGCGCGGGCGATATTAACGATAAAGCCTTTGGGCCCCAGCGCGTCCAGCACGGGACGGGTCACCAGATGCTGGCTGCCGATGCCGCCGGGCGTCGCCACCACCAGAAAATCCGAGGCCCGAGCCAGTTCGGTGGGGGTCGAGCAGAAGGTGTAAGGCACATCGTTGCGCACCTGGCGGTTGTGGTAGCTGATCTCCATGTCGAAACCCAGATTCGCGCGTTTGGCGATGGCCATGCCCACCGCGCCGAGGCCGAGAATCCCCAGCCGCTTGCCCGCCAGGGACGGGCGCATGATCTTCGGCCATTCGCCACGGCGCACGGCGGCATCGCAGCGTGGAATGTCGCGTACCAGCGCCAGCAGCAATGCCATGGCATGGTCGGCCACCGACGAGGCGTTGACGCCGGCACCGTTGGTGACGGTAAGGCCCCGGTTGCTGGCGGCTTGCAGGTCCACTTGTTCGTAGCCGGCGCCGATCACGCAGATGATTTTCAGCACGGGCAATGCGGCGATTTCTTCGGCGTACAGTCCCAGCGGGCCACGGGTCAGCACTGCGTCGATACGAGCGCCGTGAGTGGCAATGGCCTGGGCGCGTTCGGCGGGAGTCGGGGCAAGAATCAGGTGAAAGCCCTGTCGTTCAAGAATGGGCAGGTAGTCATTGATGGTTTCAACCAGTACCAGAACGGTGGCGGGCATTGCTCGGCTCCTGTGATCGTCGGCGTGTCGGTTGCGAAAGTCGTGTCAGAGTGCTGATTGCAGAGCGGTTTGGCAATGGCCGACATTGCCCCGCACCAGCCAGTGTAGGAGCTGATGCGGGGAGTGCGCGGGCGCTTCGTCAGAAGGCGATGTCGGCGGTGTTGATCAACCGCACGAACGCCGCGCCGAGGGTTGCGTTGTGGTGCTCGATGATCGCCTGGGCCGGCAGTGCGTGGGTGTCCATGCAAGTGTGGGCATCGGCTATCAGCAATGGCTTGAAGCCCAGATCGGCCGCGGCACGGCAGGTGCTGTCGATGCAGAACTGGGTTTTCATGCCGACTATGTACAGGTCTTCTATGTTCGCGGCGTTGAGTTGCAGGGCCAGGTCGGTGCCGTGGAAGGCGTTGGGACGGGATTTGTCGAAGAGGGTGGCGTTTGCGGCATCCATTTCAAGCGCCGGCAATAACTGCCAGAACGCACTGCCGGCGGCAATCGGCGAGCCAGCCGGGCCGGTGTGGCGAACGGCAAAAATTGGCACTTGTCGTTGGCGTGCCCGGGCGATCAAGTGCTGGATGTTGGCGAGCACGCGTTCGCCGTCGTGGGGCTTTTCCTGACCCTGGAACAGGCCGACCTGCATATCGATGATCAACAGTGCTGCGGGCATGGTGTTTCTCCTTGGGTACCAAACGTGCCGCACGGACGGGAGAAACAACAAGGCCCCGTCCATTGCTGGCGGGGCCTTGGGTTTGCTGCGCTGGTTTTACCTCAGGCACAAACACCACGACCCGCCGGTGGCGGTCGTGGTGGTACGGGTGAGGTGCAGCGCGCAAAGGTTCATGGGGCCGATCATGCTGGCGGCGTCAGCGGGCTGTCAACAGGTGCATCAACTGGCGTATTGAGCGATGCCGTTGCCGAAGGACCAGTTTTCTTTCTTCACTTCCACCAGATTGATGAACACATCTTCCAGACGGATCGACAGGTGCGTGTTCAGGTTCTGGGCGATGGTCTGGTACAGCGCCTTTTTCTGTTCCAGCGTCCGGCCCTCATTGAGGGTGATCTGGATGATCACCAACTGGTCGCTGCGCTGGATCCCCAGGTATTGCGTATCGAAGACGAAATGCTCGCCGTCGTGCTCGGCCAGGATCTGGAAGTTGTCGTGCTCCGGGACATTGATCGTGCTGCGCATGGCGGCGTAGATCTGCTCGCCGACGCGTTTGGCGAAGGTCGGATCGGGGCGTTTCTTGAGTTCGACGCGGACGAGGGGCATGGGAGGGCTCCATGGGGCAGGGGACTGGAAAGGGCTGTCAGTCGGTTCGCCATTGGGTATAGCTGAAAAATGCCGTTGGATGAGGCTGTTTAAAATCGTTCGGCGATGTAGGTGCCGTACTGCAAAAGTTACGGAAGCAGCCTACGGGTGCTGATGGATTTATCCGCTATTCCGCAGGTGAGAAACGCGAAATCATGCAGGCAAGACGGGATGCGCTCTTCAGGATGGGGCAGCAACCTGAATGGTGATAGCCATTAGCCAAGGAAGGCCAATGCTTCAGAACAACCGCGAAGAGCTGGAACTCGAAAGGTTACTGCATGAATCACGAAAACTCGTTGCTGAAAGGCAAAAGCTTTTGGCGGAGGTTAAAAAGCTGAACAGTGAAATATACCTATATCCAATCGCAGTGTTGGGTGGTGTGGTGACCGCAATCACTGCAGTAGCAAGTGTTTACTTCAAGTTTTGAGTATTCGCTACTCATAAAAACAGACCCTTGATTCGAAGGAGCCAACATGAACACATTTGACCGCCAGGCCATCATTGAACAAGCAGATCGAGAGTACGATGAGTGGGTCGAAAAAATGCGAATCAAAGACAAAGAGAGCAGGTACCCGGTCTGGAGCATGCTGGGTTTCGGTCTCTTCTGCATGTCACTTGGCGTCATATTGGGCCGATCGATCTGACCAGGTTTTCCTGATCACATTCGGCACCGGGATGTGTCACAAAACGACATTAAACGTACCAGTTGCCGACAGATATTTTCCCAAAAACGACAACCGTCCAATCTGCTCCGCACAACCATTCCTCAGCTAAGTCTTTGCTTCCGCTCATTTATCGCGGAGAATCGCGCCCCTGTTTCGGCCGGAGCATGTCTGTCGGTTTTTTCCGACGCGTCCTGACCGAGTGGCAAGTGACCGGAATGCGGAGATCCGACCGGATGAATGATCAGGCCAATAGCGTCGAACAACGCTTTGAAACGGCAGCACCAGCCCAATTGTCGAGCTGGAATCGCCATGACACTACCTGGATGTTGGGACTGTTCGGGACGGCCATCGGCGCCGGCACCCTGTTTTTGCCGATCAACGCAGGTCTGGGCGGCTTCTGGCCGCTGGTGATCCTCGCGCTGCTGGCATTCCCCATGACTTTCTTCGCACACCGCGGCCTGACCCGCTTTGTGCTCTCCGGTCGCGAAGGCGCCGACATCACCGAGGTGGTGGAACAGCATTTCGGCATCAAGGCCGGTGCGCTGATCACGCTGCTGTACTTCTTCGCGATCTTCCCGATCCTGCTGATCTACAGCGTTGGCCTGACCAACACCGTCGCCAGCTTCCTCGAACACCAACTGCACATCATGCCGCCACCGCGCGCGCTGCTGTCGTTCGTGCTGATCCTCGGCCTGCTGGCTGTTGTTCGTTGTGGCGAGCAGGTGATCGTCAAGGCCATGAGCCTGATGGTGTATCCGTTCATCGTTGCGCTGCTGTTCCTCGCCGTGTACCTGATTCCGCACTGGAACGGCGGCATCCTGAGCACTGCTTCGCAGGTGCCGGCGCCGTCGGCGCTGCTGCACACGCTGTGGCTGGCGATTCCGGTAATGGTGTTCTCGTTCAACCACTCGCCGATCATTTCGGCGTTCGCGGTGGACCAGAAACGTCGTTACGGCGTTCATGCCGACGAACGCAGCTCGCAGATCCTGTCCCGCGCCCATCTGCTGATGGTGGTGATGGTGCTGTTCTTTGTCTTCAGCTGCGTACTGACCCTGTCGCCGGAGCAACTGGCTGAAGCCAAGGCGCAGAACCTGTCGATCCTGTCGTACCTGGCCAACCACTTCAGCAACCCGACCATCGCGTTCGCCGCGCCGCTGATTGCATTCGTGGCCATCTCCAAGTCGTTCCTCGGCCACTACATCGGCGCCAGCGAGGGCCTGAAAGGCTTGATCGTGAAAAGCGGCAAGCGCCCGGGCGCCAAGGCCCTGGATCGCATCGTTGCAGCGTTCATGCTGGTGGTGTGCTGGATCGTGGCGACCCTGAATCCGAGCATCCTCGGCATGATCGAAACCATCGGTGGCCCGGTCATCGCGGCGATCCTGTTCCTGATGCCGATGTACGCGATCCGCAAAGTACCGGCAATGGCCCGCTACCGTGGCCAGGCGTCGAACGTATTTGTCACCGCCGTAGGCCTGGTGGCGATTTCGGCGTTGATCTACTCGCTGGCCGCCTGATTCCAGGCCAGCAGTTCCAGACGGGGGCGAGCCATTCGCCCCCGTTATTGCAAGACCTCCCGAGTGCCTGATCCAGGGCACGCATCCCAAGATATAAACGGCTACGCTTGAAAGGCACTTTTCCCCGGAGATGCCTCATGCCCCGTGCACGACCCCAATTGATCAGCGCCAAACTGGAAAAACTCCATCCCACCCAGCTCACGGTCGGCCTCGCCGAAGTCGCCGACAAGCGCCAGGAATGGAAAAAACTCAAACGCAAGGAGCGGGCGGCAGCGCTGGACAATCACTGGTTCCCCAGTGTGCTCGGGCCTGAAGGCGTCTATTACATCGTCGATCACCATCACTTTGGTCTGGCGCTGATTGAAGAAGAGGTCAAGAAGGCCTCCTTGCTGGTGCTCAAGGATCTTTCGTTTGTCGACACGGTGACCTTCTGGAACGTGATGAACTTCAACCAGTGGGCGCATCCCTACGACGGTCGCGGTGTCCGGCGCACCTTTGAAGCCATTCCCAAGTCCATCGCCGATCTGCAGGACGATCCTTATCGCAGCCTCGCCGGACGCTTGCGTCGGGCCGGTGGCTACGCCAAGGACGCGACGCCCTACAGCGAGTTTCTCTGGGCGGACTTCTTTCGCAGCCGCATCGCCAGTGATCAGATCAACGACCTCAGTCCCAAATTGCAGACCAAAGCCATGAATCTGGCCCGCAGTCAGGAAGCTCGGTATCTGCCAGGGTGGGTGGGTCCGATTGTCAACTGAACCTCTGAGTGCCGCTTCCCGACCCGAAGTGCAAAGTCGTAGCCAGGACCTGCTGGCCGGGTTGTCGATTGCCGGTCTGTTACTACCCGAGGCCGTGGCGTATTCCAGCATTGCCGCGTTGCCACCCCAGGCCGGGGTGATCGCGTTGTTCGCCGGGCTGCTGTGTTACGCGTTGATGGGCACCAGCCGCTTTGCCGTGGTCTCGGCCACGTCGTCCTCGGCGGCGGTGCTGGCGGCGGCGACCGCGTCACTGGCCGGCGGTGATCCGGCATTGCGCCTGAGCCTGGCGGTCGGGTTGGTGATGATGACCGGTGTGCTGTTTTTGCTGGCGGGGCTGTTCAAGCTTGGCAGCGTGACGTCCTTCATCGCCAAACCGGTGTTGCGTGGCTTTGCACTGGGATTGGCGGTGACGATCATCCTCAAGCAGGTGGCGAGCGTCGTCGATGTCCACCTGACTGAGAGCAACCTGGTTCGCTTTCTGCCGCAATTGATCGAGCAGTGGCCGAAATGGAATCTGGCAGGCGCTGGAGTAGCGCTGGTGGCGTTGCTGGTACTGATGGTCTGCGCCCGTTTTCGCCGGGTGCCGGGTGGCTTGATTGTTGTCGCATTGGGCATTGCCGCCAGCCAATGGCTGAACCTGCCGGCCCACGGTGTGAAGCTGATCGGGGTTATCGATCTGGCGCTGGAGATGCCGCAGTTGCCGAACATGCCGTTTGCCGACTGGCTGCGGCTCGGCGAGCTGGCGTTTGCCATGGTGATGATTCTGTATGCCGAGTCCTATGGCTCGATCAGCTCGTTTGCCCTGAAACACGGCGACCGGGTGTCCTCGAACCGCGATCTGCTGGCCCTTGGCGCATCCAATCTGCTGTCGGGTCTGTTTCACGGCATGCCTGCCGGGGCCGGGTATTCGGCAACGTCGGCCAACGAAGCGGCGGGGGCGACATCGCGGTTGGCGGGTGTAGTCGCGGCGGCAGTGGTGTTGCTGATCGTCTTGACCGTGCTGCCGTACATCGCCCTGACCCCGGAACCGGTGCTGGCCGCGATCGTGATTCACGCACTGGGACGAGCGCTGAGCCTGCAACCCCTGGGTCGCTACTTCATCTGGCGCCGCGATCGCCTGTTGGTGATTTGCGCGGTGGCGGCGGTGCTGGTGCTGGGCGTGCTCGACGGTTTGCTGCTGGCAGTAGCGATCAGCGTGGTGCTGATGCTCAAACAGATGTCATCGGCGGATATTCAGGTGCTGGGGCAAATGGGCGGAGGTCACGATTATGTCGATATGCAGCGCCATCCGGATGCCCGGGAAATCCCCGGCGTATTGATTGTCCGGCCAAGCGAGGCGCTGTTTTTCGCCAACGTGGAACGGATTCTCGGTGGCGCGCTGCGGCTGGCTCGGCATGCGCCGGCGGCGGTGCACACGATCATCCTGAGTCTGGAAGAATCACCGGATCTGGACGGCACCAGCATCGAGGCGCTGGAAGCGTTCTTCCTGCAGGTGAGGGCCGAAGACAAACTGTTGATTCTGGCGCGCCTCAAGCATGAGGCGCAGACCGTGCTGACGCAGTTGCCAGAACTGGAACGCGAGCAGGTGCTGTTGAGCGGCTTGAGTGTGGATGAGGCGGTTCAGCAGGCACTCAAGCTGAATGCATGAGTTTTCACTGGCATAAAAAAACGCCGCTCATCTCACGATGGGCGGCGTTTTTCATTGCGTTGCAGCGTCAGGCTTGAACGACCGGAATGTTGGCGTTCGCAGCAGCTTCACGGAACTCGGCAATCTGGTCGAAGGACAGGTAGCGGTAAACATCGGCCGCCATGCTGTCGATCTTGCCAGCGTATTCCATGTACTCCTCGACGGTCGGCAGGCGACCCAGGATCGAAGCTACGGACGCCAGCTCAGCCGAAGCCAGGTAGACGTTCGCGCCGTCGCCCAGACGGTTCGGGAAGTTACGGGTCGACGTCGACACCACGGTGCTGTTCGGCTCGACGCGTGCCTGGTTACCCATGCACAGCGAGCAGCCTGGCATTTCCATACGTGCGCCGGCCTTGCCGTAGATGCCGTAGTAGCCTTCTTCGGTCAGTTGGTGAGCGTCCATCTTGGTCGGCGGCGACAGCCACAGACGGGTTGGCAGCTGACCCTTGACCTGATCCAGCAGTTTACCGGCAGCGCGGAAGTGACCGATGTTGGTCATGCACGAACCGATGAACACTTCGTCGATCTTCTCGCCAGCAACGCTGGACAGCAGACGGGCGTCGTCCGGGTCGTTCGGCGCGCACAGTACAGGCTCGCTGATGTCGGCCAGATCGATTTCGATGACTTCGGCGTATTCGGCGTCGGCATCGGCTTCCATCAGCTCAGGGTTGGCGATCCAGGCTTCCATCGCTTGAGCACGACGCTCCAGGGTACGCGCATCGCCGTAGCCTTCGCCGATCATCCAGCGCAGCAGGGTGATGTTGGACTGCAGGTACTCGGTGATCGACTCTTTCGACAGCTTGATGGTGCAACCGGCTGCCGAACGTTCGGCCGAGGCGTCGGACAGTTCGAACGCCTGTTCCAGGGTCAGACCTTCCAGGCCTTCGATTTCCAGGATACGGCCGGAGAAGGCGTTTTTCTTGCCTTTCTTCTCGACGGTCAGCAGACCGTTCTGGATGGCGAAGTAAGGAATGGCATGAACCAGGTCACGCAGGGTGATGCCAGGTTTCATCTTGCCTTTGAAGCGCACCAGGATCGATTCCGGCATGTCCAGCGGCATGACGCCGGTGGCTGCGGCGAACGCGACCAGACCGGAACCGGCCGGGAACGAGATGCCCATCGGGAAACGGGTGTGCGAGTCACCACCGGTACCCACGGTGTCCGGCAGCAGCATGCGGTTGAGCCACGAGTGGATGATGCCGTCGCCCGGACGCAGGGAAACGCCGCCGCGGGTCATGATGAAGTCAGGCAGGGTGTGGTGGGTGGTCACGTCGATCGGCTTTGGATAAGCCGCGGTGTGGCAGAAGGACTGCATCACCAGATCAGCGGAGAAGCCCAGGCACGCCAGGTCTTTCAGTTCGTCACGGGTCATTGGACCGGTGGTGTCCTGAGAACCTACGGTGGTCATCTTCGGTTCGCAGTAGGTGCCAGGACGGATGCCTTTGCCTTCTGCCAGACCGCAGGCCTTGCCGACCATTTTCTGCGCCAGGGTGTAACCCTTGGTGCTTTCGGCCGGAGCTTCCGGTTTCTTGAACAGGTCGAATGCTGGCAGACCCAGTTCGGCGCGAGCCTTCTCGGTCAGGCCACGGCCGATGATCAGCGGGATACGGCCACCGGCGCGGACTTCGTCCAGCAGGACCGGGGTCTTCATTTCGAAGGTGGTGATGACTTCGTCCGTACCGTGCTTGCAGACTTTGCCAGCGTGCGGATACAGGTCGATCACGTCGCCCATGTTCATGTTCGATACGTCGAACTCGATAGGCAGTGCGCCGGCATCTTCCATGGTGTTGTAGAAGATCGGAGCGATCTTGCTGCCGAAGCAGAAGCCGCCGCCGCGCTTGTTCGGCACGTAAGGGATGTCGTCACCGAAGAACCACAGGACCGAGTTGGTCGCGGATTTACGCGAGGAACCGGTACCGACCACGTCACCGACGTAGGCGATCGGGAAGCCTTCGCCGCGCATGGTTTCGATCTGCTTCATCGGGCCGGTCTTGCCTTGCTCGTCCGGAACGATGCCGTCACGGGCCATTTTCAGCATGGCCAGGGCGTGCAGCGGGATGTCAGGACGCGACCAGGCGTCTGGAGCAGGGGACAGGTCGTCGGTGTTGGTTTCGCCGGTCACCTTGAAGACGCGCAGGCTGATCTTGTCGGCCAGCACAGGGCGCTTCTTGAACCACTCGCCGTCAGCCCAGGATTGCAGCACGGCCTTGGCGTGAACGTTGCCGTTCTTGGCTTTTTCAGCCACGTCGTGGAAGGCATCGAACATCAGCAGGGTGTGCTTGAGTTCTTCGGCGGCCACTGGCGCCAGCTCGGCGTTGTCCAGCAGTTCGACCAGGGTCACGATGTTGTAGCCGCCCTGCATGGTGCCGAGCAGTTCTACAGCGCGTTTCTTGTCCAGCAGAGGGGAGGAGGCTTCGCCCTTGGCCAGTGCGGAGAGGAAACCGGCCTTGACGTAGGCGGCTTCGTCCACTCCTGGTGGTACGCGATTGGTGATCAGGTCAACGAGGAAAGCTTCTTCGCCAGCCGGAGGATTCTTCAGCAGCTCGACCAGGCCTGCAGTTTGTTCGGCGTTAAGCGGCTGGGGAACGATACCCAGTGCTGCACGCTCTTCGATATGTTTGCGGTAGGCTTCAAGCACAGTTATTACCCTCATCAGTGGTCCCAAATGGGTGTCCGGGACGCTCATCCCGAAATTGCCGTACTCATGCTCCTCACGACGTTGTGGGTCGTTCGGCCAGAATTACCGGCAATTCCTTACAGAAGCTGCTTTCAAAGTTTTACGCCTGCAGAACGGGGAGCTGATGAGGGTTGGCGTTGGGCTTTTCCCCGCTGGAAAAACCCTTCGCCAACACCGCTCTGAAGGAACGACTGTGCTCGTGACGCTTTGAAAACAGCTTCTAACGGACATTGGCGCCTAAAAAGGCTGGCTGATTCTACGGCAAAAAAAATTTAAAGGTAAGTCGGGCTCTATTGGACTTTGGTGGCGTTGTGCGTGGGCGGGGCAAACCCTGATCCAGCGCTTGCCCCTGACGTTTGAGGGGTGATGAATGCCGGACAAAGGGCTAACATGCCGACCTGTTCCGCGTTTCAAGTGTTCTGCCCATTTATGCCCAATCAGACCATCAAGACCCCCTGCGTCGGCCTCTGCTCCACTGTTTACGGTGATCTGGTGTGCCGTGGCTGCAAGCGTTTCCACCACGAAGTGATCCACTGGAACGGTTACAACGAGGAGGAAAAGCGCGCGGTGTGGCTGCGTCTTGAGCAATTGCTGTCACAAGTGATGGCGAGCAAGGTCGAGGTCTTCGATCCGGCGCGCCTGCGCCAGCAGCTGGAACAGCGCAAGATCCGCTTCGTGCCGCATCAGTCGGAATATTGCTGGGCGTACCAGCTGATCGCCCGGGGCGCGCGGGTGATCATTAATCTGGAAGCCTACGGGATGGTATTGCTGCCGGAGTTTCGCGACTGGAACCTGCCGGAACTGCGCGATGCCATTGATCGGGAATTTTTCCTGCTGTCGGAAGCACACTATCAGCGCTACATCGCACCCGGTTTTCTGAAGGATGCATTGGGCGAGTGAGCATTACCTGTGGCGAGTATGCTCGCCACAGGATGACAACAATGCTTAATGCTTCACCGCCAACTCCACCAAATGGTCTTCAACCTCCTGCGGCTTGAGCACCAGCACATCACTTTCCAGCGCATCCAGCACCACTTCGGCGGTATTGCCGATCAACGCCCCGGACAACCCGGTACGCGCCACGGTGCCAATCACGGTCACGGCGGCCTGCAGCTTGTGCGCCATGAACGGAATCAGCACATCCGCCGGCCCTTCCTCGACATGCAAATGCTCGTCATCGACATCGAATTCAGCCTGGAACGCCCGGCATTGCTCGCGATAGCGCGCCTCGATGGTTTCCTTGAGCTGGAAGGTCGGGTCGGCGGCCGAAAGCATCGGTGACGGATGGGCGGTAATCACGTGCAGATGCCCCTTGGCCAGGCTCGCGATGTCATAGCCGTGGTCGATGATGGTGGTGTGCAGGTGACGGTGTTCGCCATCGGCGTTGCCCACATCGACCGCGGCCAGAATCACCCGGTCTTTCCAGGAGGCGGAGGTTTTTACCAGCAGCACCGGGGTCGGGCAGTGGCGCAGCAGTTTCCAGTCCGCCGGGGTCAGCAGGGCTTTTTTCAGCGAACTGTCGGGGAAATGCTGCTTGATCACCAGCCCGCAGCCTTCGGCCTGCTGCACGTCGATGATGGTTTCGTGCAGGCTCTCGTTCCACGCCTGTTCGGTGGTGACGCTGTAGCCGTCCGCCAACAGCGCGGCCTTGAGCACGCTGAGCATGCCGGCGTGATCGTGCTTCTTGTCGCAGACCAGCAGGTGCAGATGGGCCTGGGTCACCCCGGCGATCAGCTTGGCGCGCTTGAGCGCCAGACTTTCCGCGTGTTCGGGTTCGATGACCACCAGAATGCTGCGAATGGCTTGCATGAGTGAGTCTCCAGCAATGAAAAGGCACGGCGTTGCACAACTATAGTTGCTGCGCATCCGTCCGCGACTTGATGCATATCAAGGGCTGGCGCTGGTGGTCTGCGGGCAGGCCGGTATAATCGGCGCCCTTCGCTCGAACACCTTTGACCGTGAGCCCCATGATCCTTCCCGAAATCCACGAATTCCTTGGCTGCCGCACGCCAGACGCCTGGGTCCAGGCCGCGCTGGCCGATCAGGAAACCCTGCTGATCGACCACAAGAACTGCGAGTTCAAGGCCGCCAGCACCGCGTTGAGCCTGATCGCCAAGTACCATTCCCATGTCGATCTGATCAACATGATGTCGCGCCTGGCCCGGGAAGAACTGGTGCACCACGAACAGGTCATGCGCATCATGAAACGGCGCAAGATCGAGCTGCGTCAGCTCCACGCCGGCCGTTATGCCTCGAGCCTGCGCAAAGTGGTGCGCAGTCACGAGCCGGTGAAACTGGTCGACACCCTGGTGGTCGGTGCCTTCATCGAAGCCCGCAGTTGCGAACGTTTCGAAGCGCTGGTGCCGCATCTGGACGAAGAGCTCGGCAAGTTCTACTTCGGCCTGCTGAAAAGCGAGGCCCGGCATTTCCAGGGTTACCTGAAACTGGCCTACCAGTACGGTGACGCCAAGGACATCGCTCAAGTGATCGAGAAAGTCCGCGCCGCCGAGCAGGACCTGATCGAGTCCCCGGACGAGGAATTCCGTTTCCACAGCGGCGTACCCGTCGCGGCATGAATTGTTAAAAACTCTTAAGAGCATGAAACATCAACGAAATCCGGCCCAAGTGGCCGGTTTTTGCTGCCCGCGATAATCGTCTTGCCTGCGAATGCCGCCATAATGTCGCCCACTTCACTGAGGGTTGGCGACGGTCGTTATGGATAACCTGGGTTTTGGCAGAGTCCTGCTGGTGGAAGACGATGAGCGGCTGGCCGCGCTGATCGCCCACTTTCTCGAACAACACGGCTACGAGGTGCGCACGGTGCATCGCGGCGATCTGGCCGTGGCCGCGTTTCTTGAATTCAAGCCCAAAGTCGTGGTGCTCGACCTGATGCTGCCGGGTCAGAGCGGCTTGCACGTGTGCCGGGAAATCCGCAGCGTGTCGGACACGCCGATCGTCATCCTGACCGCCAAGGAAGACGACCTCGACCACATACTGGGCCTGGAGTCCGGTGCCGACGATTACGTGATCAAACCGATCAAGCCGCCGGTGTTGCTCGCGCGTCTGCGTGCGCTGCAACGCCGGCAGGTGCCGGACAGCGGCGTGGTCAGTTCCCTGGAGTTCGGTCAGTTGCATATCGACCGCAGCTGTCGCGAAGTGCGTCTGGCTGGTGAACTGATCGAGCTGACCACCATGGAGTTCGAACTGCTGTGGCTGCTGGCCAGTGCCGCCGGCAACATCCTGTCGCGCGATGACATCCTCAACCGCATGCGCGGCATTGCTTTCGATGGCCTCAACCGCAGCGTGGACGTGTACATCAGCAAGTTGCGCAACAAACTCAAGGACAACCCCCGGGAACCGGTGTGCATCAAGACCGTGTGGGGCAAGGGCTATCTGTTCAATCCGTTTGCGTGGGAGTTGTAGATGCTGCGGTTATTTCTCGGGCTGTTTCTGGTGATGACCGTCGGGCTGGTGGCGGCGCTGCAAACCGTCGAACACACCTTCAACGCGCTGCTCGACAACCAGATGCAGGCCTACAACCGCGAGGCGGTGCGTGGCCAGGCCTGGTCGCTGATCGAACACATGCGCGACCAGAAAGGCGCGGCGCGGGAGGCGCAACTGGACGCGCTGCGTCCGCACTACGGGCTGACGCTGAGTCTGGTCGAGGCCGAGCAACTGAAGCTCAGCGATGAGGAAAAAACCGAGCTGGCCCAGGGGCTGCTGGTGATTCGCCACGACTACACCCAGTTCATCAGCAACATCGACGGCGGCTCGCAACTGCTCAGCATCAAGCTGCCGCCCGAGCCGAGCCTGATGCCGTTCTACATTTCGGCGGCTTACATGATGCTGGCCGTGCTGCTCGGGATCGTCCTGTACTTCTGGGTGCGCCCGCACTGGCGTGATCTGGAAAAACTGCGCCTGGCCGCCGAGCGTTTCGGCGACAACGACCTCTCCGCGCGTATCCAGCTTTCAAAACGCTCGAACATCCGCGATCTGGCCGAACACTTCAACCTGATGGCGGCGCGCATCGAAGGCCTGATCGCCAATCAGCGTGAGCTGACCAACGCCGTGTCCCACGAACTGCGCACGCCGATTGCGCGGCTGTCGTTCGAACTCGACCAGCTCAAGCAACAACCGGACGCCAGCCAGAACCGCGAACTGATCGCCGACATGTACGCCGACCTGGGCGAGCTGGAAGAAATGGTCTCCGAACTGCTGACCTACGCCAGCCTCGAGCGCGGTGCGACGGTGATCACCCGGGAGAATATTCAGGCCGCCAACTGGCTCGACAGTGTGGTCGGGAGCGTGGCGCTGGAGGCCGAGGCTGCCGGGGTGCAATTGCTGATCGGCGAATGTCGGGTCGACGAGGTGCGGATCGAGCCGCGTTTCATGGCGCGGGCGGTGATCAATCTGCTGCGTAATGCCATTCGATATGCCGAGCAGCGGGTCGAGGTGTCGCTGGTGCGCATCGGCGATCAATACGAAGTGCAGGTCAACGACGACGGTCCGGGTGTGCCGCTGGCCGGGCGGGAGAAGATTTTCGAACCGTTCTCGCGCCTGGACGCCAGCCGCGACCGCCGCACGGGTGGTTTCGGCCTCGGACTGGCATTGGTGCGACGGGTGTCGCAGTCCCATGGTGGCCGGGTCGAGGTCGGCGATTCACCGTGGGGCGGGGCATCGTTCCGCATGACCTGGGCGCATCTGGATTGATGAGTTTCCCTGCCCCGAAGGGGGAGGTATTCGATTAACTGAGAACGTAGTCCACCGGTTTCAGCGCTGGCGGCAACGGCTCAGTCCCGAGCTCCGAGAGAATATCCCGCTCGATACCCCGCACCAGCGCATCGGTCGGCAAATCGTTTTCATCCCGGCCGAACGGGTCTTCCAGCTCATCGGCAATCGCATCCAGCCCAAAAAACGTGTAGCTGACAATCGCCGTGAACAGCGGCGTCAGCCAACCCAGCGGTTCGGCCATGGCGAACGGCAGCAGGATGCAGAACAGGTAGATCGTGCGGTGCAGCAGCAGGGTGTAAGGGAAGGGCAGCGGCGTGTTCTTGATCCGCTCGCACACCGCTTGTGCCTGGGTCAGGCTGGTCAGGTGGTTGGCCAGCAGCATGTAGCGCCATTCGCTGAGATCGCCCGCTTCATGCAGATCGGAACATTGCTGGCCGACGGTTTGCAGGATGCGTCCGCTGTAGTCCGGCACCTGTGCATCGAGTTGCGGGGTGATCCACTCCGCGCTGGCGGCGGCTTCGTTTTCCCGGCGCAGCCGAGCATTCAAGGCGTGGGCAAAACCGCAGAGGTTGAGCAACAGCAAGCGGCGTTGCGCCGATTCGCGGATGACATGGGTTTCGCGAATCACCGATCGCACATGCACGATCACTTCACCCCAGGCCTTGCGCGCCTCGTACCAGCGGTCGTAGCAGGCGTTGTTGCGAAAATTCATGAAGATCGACAGCGACAGGCCAAGCAGGGTGAACGGCGTGGCGTTGACCTTGGTGAAGTTGCTCGGGTGGAGGATTTCCACCAGCACGATGGCCGACGCCAGCAACGTGACCATCAGGGTGCGCAGGGCGATGCGTTTGGCAATCGAGCCCTTGAGGGTGAACAGGATGGCGAACTGGTTGACCTTGGGTCGGATGATCATGCTGTTTTTGCCTTGAAAACGTGGCGGCTCAGCCGCCGGTCATGTTCATGAAACGCACCACTTGCACGTCGTCGTTCACTTCAAAGTTGTGCCGGTAAGGCTTGAGCTTCATCGCGTCGATGATCGCTTTCTCGAGCCGTTGCGGTTGACCCGGATGGGCCCGCAGCACCGCTTTCAAGTCCACCGAATGCTCGTTCCCCAGACACAGTAGCAAACGCCCCTCGACGGTCAGCCGCACCCGGTTGCAGGTGCCGCAGAAGTTGTGGCTGTGGGGCGAAATGAACCCCAGCCGAATGTGCGGCGCTTCCGCCAGCCGCCAGTAGCGCGACGGGCCTTGGGTCGACTCGGCGGAATCGATCAGGGTGTAACGCTCGGCGATCTTTTCGCGCACCTGGGTGCTGGAAAAGAACGACTCGGCGCGGCTGTGTTCGCTGATGATGCCCAGCGGCATTTCCTCGATGAAGGAAATGTCCAGATCCCGCTCGATGGCGAACTGCACCAGATCATTGATCTCGTGATCGTTGCGGCCCTGCATCACCACGCAGTTGAGTTTAGTGCGGGTAAATCCGGCCTCGCGGGCGGCATCGATGCCGTTGATCACTTGCGCCAGGTCGCCGGTGCGGGTCATCTGCCTGAAGCGTTCGGCATCGAGGCTGTCGAGGCTGACGTTGAGGCGCTTGACCCCGGCGTCGAACAGCGGGCCGGCGAGTTTGCCGAGCTGCGAGCCGTTGGTGGTCAGGCACAGTTCGCGCAGGCCGGACAGGGAAGCAATCTGCTTGCACAAGCCGACGACACCGGGACGAATCAGCGGCTCGCCACCGGTCAGGCGGATCTTGCGGGTGCCCAGCGCCACAAAGCTCTGCGCCAGTTGATAGATCTCCTCCAGCGTCAGCACCCGTTGGCGCGGCAGAAACTGCATGTCTTCAGCCATGCAATACACGCAGCGGAAGTCGCAACGGTCGGTGACCGACATGCGCAGGTAGTCGACGCGGCGGTTGTATCCATCGATCAAGACGCGCTCTGACATGACAGCCTCGCTTGGGTGAAATCCGCTATTAAAGGGATTGGGTCGGCGCAGGTTATGAGCAACTTGTGACAGCGTCCAATCACTATTAATGACCGGCTGATTGATGCTGTCGATGATGAAATAATTATTCCGGATTTATCGCTTCTTAGTTTTGCAAGTGCCTGGATTTAAAGGGTTTGAATCCGTGATAGATGCTTTCGATAACGCAGTCATTAATAGCGATTAGACAAGTTTTTGCAGCGGTTCATATCCTTGGCCCCGTCAAACGAAACGACCGCTTTTGAACTTGAAAGTCAGTCGTCGCTGTTTAAACCCGATCAGGTTTTTGCCTGTGTGCATCGTCATGGAGAAGTCCCATGTCACAAGTCGACCGTTACAAACCCTACAAGGGCGCTGCTGCGGGGTGGGGTGCTGTGATCAGCCTCACCAAAAACTGGCTGGGCAGTGAAAACGCCCTGAAAAACATCCGTGCCATGCTCAAGACCAACCAGAACGGCGGCTTCGACTGCCCCGGTTGCGCCTGGGGTGAGGCACCCGGCGCGAGCATGCTGAAGTTCTGCGAGAACGGCGCCAAAGCGGTGAACTGGGAAGCCACCGGGCGCCTGGTCGATCCGGCATTCTTCAACAAGTACACGGTGTCGACGCTGGCCGAGCAAAGCGATTACTGGCTCGAATACCAGGGCCGGATCACCCATCCGATGCGCTACGACGCGCGGGTCGACCGCTATGTCGAAACCACCTGGGACGAAGCCTTCGCGCTGATCGCCAAGCACCTCAAAGGCCTGAAATCACCTCACGAGGCCGAGTTCTACACCTCGGGTCGTGCCAGCAACGAAGCGGCATTTCTCTATCAGTTGTTCGTCCGCGCCTACGGCACCAACAACTTCCCGGACTGCTCGAACATGTGCCACGAAGCCAGTGCGGTGAGCATGGGCGAGAGCCTCGGTGTCGGCAAAGGCACGGTGGTCTATGAAGACCTGCACCACGCCGACGCGATTTTCGTCATCGGCCAGAACCCCGGCACCAACCACCCGCGCATGCTCGAACCGCTGCGCGAAGCGGTAAAACGCGGCGCGCAGGTGGTGTGCATCAACCCGCTCAAGGAGCGTGGGCTGGAGCGATTCCAGAACCCGCAGAATCCGATCGAGATGCTCAGCAACGGCTGGGAAGCGACCAACACCGCGTACTTCCGCCCGGCACTAGGCGGTGACATGGCGATGATTCGCGGCATGGCCAAGTTCCTGCTGGAGTGGGAACGTGAAGCCCAGGCCACCGGCGGCGAGCCGGTGTTCGATCACGCGTTCATTGCCGAGCACACCTCGGGTCTCGACAGCTATCTGGCCGAAGTCGATGCCACGAGCTGGGAGCACATCGTCGAACAGTCCGGCGTGCCGCTGCATGACATCGAACTGGCCGCACGCATGTATGCCCGCGCCAAGAGCGTGATCATGTGCTGGGCCATGGGCCTGACCCAACACGTACACTCGGTGCCGACCCTGCAGGAAGTCATCAACCTGCAACTGCTGCGCGGCAACGTCGGCCGTCCGGGCGCCGGGCTGTCGCCGGTGCGTGGCCACAGTAACGTGCAGGGCGACCGCACGATGGGCATCAACGAACTGGCGCCGAAAGCGCTGATGGACGCCCTGGAAAAACGCTTCAATTTCAAGGTGCCGCGTATGCACGGCCACAACACGGTGATGGCGATCGGTGCCATGGAGCGTGGTGAAGCCAAGGTGTTCATCGGTCTGGGCGGCAACTTCGCTCAAGCCACGCCGGACACCCCGCGCACCCACGCGGCGATGCGCAAACTCGACCTGAGCGTGCACATCTCGACCAAGCTCAACCGCAGCCATCTGGTGACCGGGCGTGACGCGCTGATCCTGCCGTGCCTCGGCCGTACCGACATCGACGTGCAGGCCGAAGGCCCGCAAGGCGTGACCGTGGAAGACACCTTCAGCATGGTGCACTTGTCGTTCGGCCAGCTGAAGCCAAAATCGGCGCACCTGAAATCCGAGCCGGCGATCATTGCCGGGATCGCTGCCGCCACGTTGGGCAAACACCCGATCGACTGGGAATGGGCGGTGGGCGATTACGGGCGCATCCGCAACCTGATCGCCGACGTGATTCCGGGCTTCGACAATTTCAACGAGAAGCTGCTGATCCCCGGTGGTTTTCACCTCGGCAACGACGCCTCCGACCGTGTCTGGAAAACCGAATCCGGCAAGGCTCAGTTCACCCCGTGCGTGCTGCCTGAGCATTTGATCAGCGAAGGCGTGCGCAACCTCCCGGTCAAACCGCATCTGATCCTGCAGACCATGCGTTCCCACGATCAGTACAACACCACGCTGTACGGCCTCGACGACCGTTATCGCGGGGTCTACGGCATGCGCGACGTGGTGTTCGCCAACGAGCAGGACATCCGCCGGCTTGGTTTCGAACCGGGGCAGAAGGTTGATCTGGTAGCTCTGTGGGATGACGAGCGCGAGCGTCGGGTCAGCGGTTTCACCCTGATCGCCTACGACATTCCGGCCGGGCAGGCTGCCGCGTACTACCCGGAAACCAATCCGCTGGTGCCGCTGGAAAGCTACGGTGATCGCACCTACACGCCGACCTCCAAGTTCGTGGCGATCCGCCTCGAAGCGGCCGAAGCGAGCAACCTGATCCCGTCGTCGGTGGCCTGACCGACCCACGCGATTCAACCCTTTTGCAAATCGACTGGCTGCAGGCGTTCGCGCCTGGCGGTGGCCCGGCCGTGTGCTGCCGCTTTTCAGCCTTGATGAGGACATCATCATGTTCAACCTGGAGGCACTGGACCTGGCGCGAATTCAATTCGCGTTCACGGTTTCGTTCCACATCATTTTCCCGGCGATCACCATTGGTCTTGCGAGTTTCCTGGCGGTGCTCGAAGGCCTGTGGCTGAAAACGGCTAACGACACCTACCGCGATCTCTACCACTTCTGGTCGAAGATCTTTGCCGTCAACTTCGGTATGGGCGTGGTGTCGGGTCTGGTCATGGCGTACCAGTTCGGCACCAACTGGAGCGGGTTTTCCGACTTCGCCGGCAGCATCACCGGGCCGTTGCTGACCTATGAAGTGCTGACCGCGTTCTTCCTTGAAGCGGGGTTCCTCGGGGTGATGCTGTTTGGCTGGAACCGCGTGGGCCGTGGCTTGCACTTCTTCGCCACGGTGATGGTCGCCATCGGCACGCTGATTTCGACCTTCTGGATTCTCGCCTCCAACAGCTGGATGCAGACCCCGCAAGGCTTCGAAATCGTCGACGGCCGGGTGATGCCGCTGGACTGGCTGGCCATCGTGTTCAACCCGTCGTTCCCGTTCCGTCTGGCGCACATGGCGATTGCCGCGTTCGTGGCCACGGCGTTTTTTGTCGGCGCTTCGGCGGCCTGGCATTTACTGCGCGGCAACGACACCCAACCGGTGCGCAAGATGTTTTCCATGGCGCTGTGGATGGCGCTGATCGTGGCGCCGATTCAAGCGGTGGTCGGTGACGCCCATGGCTTGAACACCCTGGAACACCAACCGGCAAAAATCGCCGCCATCGAAGGCCACTGGGAAAACGCTGACAACGGACCGACCCCGCTGGTGCTGTTCGGCATCCCGGACATGCAGGCGGAGAAGACCAAATACGCGATCGAGATTCCGTACCTCGGCAGCCTGATCCTCACCCACAGCCTCGACAAGCAGATCCCGGCGCTCAAGAGCTTCCCGAAAGAAGACCGGCCGAACTCGACCGTGATCTTCTGGAGCTTTCGCGTCATGGCCGGGCTGGGGATGTTGATGATCCTCGTCGGTGTGCTGGGCCTGGCGTTGCGGCGCAATAGCAAGGTCTACCGTCATCGCGGCTTCCAGCGTCTGGTGCTGCTGATGGGGCCGAGTGGTCTGATCGCGCTGCTGGCGGGTTGGATCACCACTGAAGTCGGGCGTCAGCCGTGGGTGGTGTACGGCCTGATGCGTACCCATGACGCTGCGTCCCATCACTCGGTGGCGCAGATGAGTACCTCGCTGGCGCTGTTCGTTGTCATCTACTGCTCGGTGTTCACCGTGGGCATCGGCTACATGATGAAGCTCGTGAGCAAAGGCCCGCAGCCGCACCACGAACACCCGCCTGAAGGCACCCAGATACAGACCCCGCGCCGGCCACTCTCGGCCGTTACCGACAACCTCGAATCCGCGACCCGGGTCCACTGATAAAGGAGCGTTGAGTCATGGGTATTCAAGGTATCGATCTCTCGTTGATCTGGGGCGTGATCATTGCCTTCGGGGTGATGATGTACGTGATCATGGACGGCTTCGATCTGGGCCTCGGGATCCTGTTTCCGATGATCAGCGACGAGCAGGAACGCGACGTGATGATGAACACCGTCGCACCGGTGTGGGACGGCAACGAAACCTGGCTGGTGCTCGGCGGCGCGGCGTTGTACGGCGCGTTTCCGCTGGCTTACGGAGTGATTCTGGAGGCGATGTATCTGCCGCTGATCTTCATGCTCGCGGGGCTGATTTTCCGTGGTGTGGCGTTTGAGTTTCGCTTCAAGGCGCCAGCGGAAAAACGTCATCTGTGGGACTGGGCGTTCATCGGCGGTTCGCTGCTGGCGACGTTCTCCCAGGGCGTGGTGATCGGCGCGTATGTGGCCGGGATTCCGGTGGTGGATCGGCAGTTTGCCGGTGGCGGGCTGGACTGGCTGGCACCGTTCCCGCTAGTCTGCGGCGTCGGTCTGGTGGTCGCTTACGCCTTGCTGGGCAGCACCTGGCTGCTGGTGAAAACCGAAGGCATGCTCGAGTCGCGGATGCGTCACTACAGCCGTCCATTGGCATGGCTGCTGCTGGCGATGGTGGTGGTGATCGGCGCGTGGACGCTGCAACTGCATCCGGAACTGGCCACTCGCTGGTTCAACCATGCACACCTGACCGTGTTCGCCGGGCTGGTGGTGCTGGCGGCACTGGCGCTGTTCGGGTTGTTGCGCTCGTTGCGTCAGCGGCACACCCACTGGCCGTTCGTGTTCACCCTGGTGCTGATGTTCCTCGGCTACATCGGGCTTGCGCTGAGCATCTGGCCGAACATCATCCCGCCGTCGGTCAGCCTGTGGGCGGCGGCATCACCGGCCACCAGCCAGTTGTTCGCCCTGATCGGCGCGCTATTCATCCTGCCGGTGATCCTGATGTACACCTTCTGGAACTACTACGTCTTCCGCGGCAAAGTGAGGATCGGCGATGGCTACCATTGAAATGCGTGAAGTGAAAAGCCGCTGGTACAAACGTCTGGGCTGGCTGCTGCTGATCTGGTCCGGCAGCGTGGTCTCGCTGGCGGTGGTGGCGAGTCTGCTGAAACTGGCGATGTATGCGGCGGGGATGAGGACCCACTGACCATAAAAAACCGGAGCCTGGCTCCGGTTTTTATTGCCTGCATATTGCATCCACTGCACAACCCCTGTGGGAGCCAGCCTGCTGGCGATAGCGATCTTTCAGTCTATGAAGATGTGATGACCTCATCGCGAGCAGGCTCGCTCCCACAGGGGCAGCGGTGGATTCAAGTCATCATTCGCCACCAAACATCGCCGTCCAGTAAATGCCGGCGCTGCTCTTAGGATCGACGGCGTAGGCTGCACCCATTTCGCGGTACTGCGGGTTCATCAGGTTGGCGCAATGGCCGGGGCTGGCGAGCCAGCCATCGACGACTTTCTGCACCGTGTCCTGCCCGGCGGCGATGTTCTCGCCGACCTGCTGGCCGCTGTAGCCGGCCAGTTCGGCACGGTCGCCGGGGGTACCGCCGTTGCGGTCCTTGTGGTCGAAATAGTTGTTGTTGGCCATCTCGCGGCTGTGATCCTGGGCAACACCGCCGAGCACTGCGTTCCACGCCAGTGGTGCCGCCGCGGAGAACGACTGGCCGCCGCACTGGCGCGGCTGGCTGCGGGCGGCGTTGAGTTGCGTCAGCAGTTTCTGGCCTTCGGCTTGTCCGTCGCCCAGGCGAGCCGACAGCAGCGGTCGCGCCAGGGTGATGCGCCAGTCACGGTCGGCGCGGCTGACGCCGATATCGACGAACTGCGGATCCAGCACTACCTGACAGAAGCTTTCCTGAATCGCCTTCATTGCCGCCGCCGCATCCCGAGGGCCGTTGAGGGTGATCGCCTGCACGTTGACCATCGGGTAGCTGGCGCTGGCCATGGCCTGTTGCAGATCGACGACACCACTGGCCGGCAGATGCAGGCGCGGGTCGGCCGACAGCGGCGGCAATTCACTGGATGCCTGGGTACCGCAGCGCTGCGGCTGGCTGCGGTAGCTGTTGATCGACTCGATCAATTGCGACTCGTCACTGGCCATGGCCGAAGCGGCCAGCGCCAGACCCGTGGACAACGCGGCGAATCGCAGAACGGATGGCATGAAGCGCATGGAAATCTCCCTTGGGCTGAGTGCGCCCATGATGCGCGAAACGCCCCGGGGTCGTGCAATGTCTTTTTTCTTCATTGTGTGGTTTTCAGCACGGAACGTTGCGTCGGATTCCGCCGTCTACACTCTGCGAAGTCCCCGGAAACCGGGCGTCTCAGCCACATAACACTTTGCCCGCAACGGGCGCTGCCGGAAGAAACGATCATGAAATTGCACGGGCTGATCTGTTGTCTTGTGTTGACCCTGCTAAGCGGCGCGGTGCTGGCCACCGATCAGGCACCGATCAAGGAAAAGGCCGAAGCGAAAGCCGAGGTGCTGGAAGAAAAGGCTGCCGACAAACCCAATGCGCCCCCGGCGCCGAAGTCCGAAGCCATCACCCCGAAAGAAGTTCAAGCCGTCGACCCTGCCGGCACCGCGCCGCTGGACGACCCGATCACCTGCCTGGCACGCAGTATCTATTGGGAAGCCAAGGGCAAGGACACGGCGGAAATGGAAGCCGTGGCCAATGTGGTGATGAACCGTCTCGGTCACGACGGTTTTCCGGGCACCGTTTGCGAGGTGGTCAAGCAAGGCTCGGAAACCAAGAGTTGCCAGTTTTCCTGGTGGTGCGACGGCAAGTCGGATCAGGTCAAGGAAGACGCCGAATATGCGCTGGCCAAGGAGATTGCCGGCAAGGCCCTGAACCGTCAGCTCCCCGATCGCACCCACGGCGCTTTGTACTTCCACGACCACAACGTCGACCCGAGCTGGGCGAAGAAGTACACCAAGACCGCCGAGACCGGGAAATTCCTGTTCTACAAACCCAAGGACGGGGAGGCGCGCTAGGCGCAGACTTCCCGCACGCAGTTGCGCAACCAGCGATGTGCCGGGTCGGCGTCCATGCGCGGATGCCAGAGCATCGACACGCTGATGTCCGGCATGCGCAACGGCAGGGCAAAACTGAACAGACCTGTTCGCAGTTTGCTGGTGTGGCGTTCCGGGACGGTGGCGATCAGGTCGGATTCGCGAACCAGTGTCAGCGCCGCGGAAAACCCGCCGAACGAAGTGACGATGTCCCGCGTCAGGCCGAAGGCGAGCAGCGCTTCGTCCACCGGGCCGCTGCTGCGTCCGCGCCGTGACACCAGAATGTGCTGGCCCGAAGCGAAGCGTTTGGCGCTGACCTTGCCGCTGCTCAACGGATGCCCCTCACGCACCACACCGATCCACTGATCGCGGAACAGGATGCGACTGTGCAGCGTCGGGTCGGTGCTGTCGTCGACCACGCCGGTTTCCAGGTCCACACGGCCTTCGCGCAACAGGGTGCTGTCCTTGTCGGCCTTCTGTACAAAACGCAGACGCACGTCGGGCGCCTCTTCGGCGATGCGGGCGAGCAGGGCGGCGGCGAAGGTTTCGACAAAACCGTCGGTGTTGCGCAGGGTGAAGGTGCGCCGCAACTGGCCGGGATCGAGCACTTCTGCCGGGCGCAGAACCGCTTCGGCTTCCTGCACCAGATAGCTGACCCGGTCGCGCAACTCCAGCGCACGCGGGGTTGGCACCAGCCCGCGACCGGCGCGCACCAGCAGCGGATCCCCGGTGGTTTCCCGCAGTCGGGCCAGCGCCCGGCTCATGGCGGACGGACTCAGACCCAGGCGCGTGGCAGCCCGGACGACGCTGCCTTCGCTCAGCAGAACGTCGAGGGTGATCAACAGGTTCAGATCCGGTGCATTCATGACAAGGCGTTCCGTGCAGGTATCAAGTGCAAAGCATGCGTCTTGCGCCTTGTATTGTCGAGGCTCAGGCTATGTCCCATGACTTCTGCCCTGTGAGCCCCCCATGCACCGAGAACCCCTGAGCCCTTCAGCCCGCTGGGCGCTGACCAGTCTGGCGCTGTCGATGTTGATGCCGTCGCTGGACACCAGCATCGCCAACGCCGGACTGCCGGCCCTGGCGGCGGCCTTCGATGCGACGTTTCAGGAAGTGCAGTGGATCGTGCTGGCCTATCTGCTGGCAGTCACCACCTTGATTGTCAGCGTCGGGCGACTGGGTGACGGCTTCGGTCGGCGGCGCTTGCTGCTGATCGGCATCGGCATCTTTACCGCCGCGTCCCTTGCATGCGCACTGGCGCCGAGCCTGGCCTGGCTGATCGGCGCCCGGGCGGTGCAAGGCGTGGGCGCGGCGATCATGTTCGCGTTGACCGTGGCGCTGGTGGCCGATGCGGTGCCCAAGGCCCGGGCCGGCAGCGCGATGGGGTTGCTGGCCACGATGTCGGCCACCGGCACCACCCTCGGGCCGTCGCTTGGTGGATTGTTGATGGCGCATGTCGGCTGGGAGTCGATCTTTGTGATCAACGTGCCGTTAGGCTTGCTCAATGCATGGCTGGTGTATCGCTACCTGCCCAAAGACCGAACCGTACGCAAGCCGGTAGTGTTCGATTATCCCGGCACTGCGGTGCTGATGCTGACGCTGGCGGCCTATGCACTGGCGATGACGGTTGAAGGGTTCACCCGGACGTTGTTGCTGATCAGTCTTTTGGGCGTGGGGCTGTTCATCCTGATTGAGAAGAAGAGCAAGGCGCCGCTGATTCATTTGTCGTTGTTCACCGATTCACGCATCAGCAGCAGTCTGGCGCTGACCTTGCTGGTGACCACGGTGATGATGACCACGCTGGTGGTCGGGCCGTTTTACCTGAGCCGAGGCTTGGGTCTCAGCAGCACTCAGGTCGGACTGGTGTTGTCGGTCGGGCCGTTGCTGGCGGCGTTCAGTGGTGTACCGGCCGGGCGTCTGGTGGATCGTTTCGGGGCGCGGCGAATGGTGCCGGGTGCGTTGCTCGGGCTGGCCTGCGGTTGCGGTTTGCTGGCGCTGTTGCCGGTGAGTCTCGGACTGCTTGCCTATGTGTTGCCGATAACGGTGGTGGCATTGAGTTATGCGCTGTTCCAGGCCGCCAACAATACCGGGCTGATGGCGGGTGTCGGGCCGGATCAACGCGGGGTGGTCTCGGCCATGCTCGGGTTGTCACGCAATCTGGGGTTGATCACCGGGGCGGCGGCCATGGGCGCGGTGTTTGCCCTGACCACGGAAGATCCGACCCGGGCAACGGCCGCGGTCATCGCGAGCGGTTTGCACATGACCTTCGGCGTTGCTGCGGCGTTGATGTTTGCGGCGCTCGGGCTCGGCGCCTTCACACACCTGCGTTTCGCGTCTCCCGCGCAGGAAAGAACAGTTCAAAGCAGGTGATGCCATCGGCGCTGCTGACGCTGTAGCGGCCCTGATGCAATTGCATGATGGTCGCCACGATCGACAGGCCCAGTCCGTTGGATTGGGCCGAACGCTCGCGGGACGGATCGGCGCGGTAGAAACGTTCGAACAGCCGCGACAGATGCTCGGGGGGAATCGTCGCCCCCTGATTGCGCACCCGCAGGTAGCTGCCATCCGGCTCGGCGATGGCTTCAACCTGCATCGTCGAATCGGTCGCGCCGTACTTGATCGCGTTGGCGCACAGATTGGCCAGGGCCCGGCGCAGCAGCATCGGCTCGGCCCAGATCACGCCGCTACCACGAGCCTCGATGGTGACGCCGACATCGGCGGCCAGTCCTTCGAAATAATCGGCGATGCGCTGCATTTCATCGCAGGCGTCCAGCTCCTGACGCTGGCTCAAGGCACTGGCCGGGTCGGTACGGGCGAGAAACAGCATGTTGTCGAGCATCCGCGCCAGCCGTTCGAGTTCTTCGACGTTGGAGGCGAGCAACTGCTGATAGGCCTCGACGCTGCGGTTCTGTTGCAGGGCGACCTGGGTTTCGCCGAGCAGGTTGTTGATCGGCGTGCGCAGTTCGTGGGCCATGTCGGTGGAGACCTGGCTCAGTTGGGTGACCCCTCGGTCGAGCCGGTCCAGCATCGCGTTGAAGGCTTCGATCATCGGCTGCAATTCACGGGGTGTGCCGTGGCGGTCGAGGCGTTCACCGAGGTTGGCGATGCCGATCCCGTGGGCATGCCGGGCAAGCCGCCGCAACGGCAGCAGGCCGCGATACACCAGCAGGCAGCCGACCAGCGCCAGGACAATCGCCGCCAGTGACGCCAGGCCATACACGTTGAGCCGGTAACTGGCGAGCATCGCCGTGCGTTCGCTCATCACCTTGCCGATCAGCACTTGCAGATTGCCCTGATCGCCGGAGTCGATACTGGCCGCCACCGCCGAGAACGGCACGCCGTTGATGCTCGGCAGATGTTGCACATCGTTGAGGGCCATCACATGGTTGATCGGCACGGCGGGTACGGTCGGCAGGGTCAGATTGCTGGGATTGACCACGAACAAGGGGGGCTGACCCGGGGCGCCGATGGTCAACAGCGCTTCGCGGTTGCCGAGCATATTCTGGAACAGCGCCGGTTTGTTCTGGATCAGCTCCAGGGTGTTGCTATCGTTGAGGATGGTGCGCAGCTGATCGATGCGGCTGACCAGCTGAATGTCATCGCGGCGGGTCAGTTGTTCATCCAGCGCGTTGTACAGTGCAGCGCCGAGGCCCGCCAGGGACGCGAAGGCGAGCACCGCGAACACCAGCGCCAGGCGCAGCGTCAGGGAATACGAACCGGCGACTTTCATGGCTGGGTATCGAAGCGGTAGCCGATGCCGCGCACGCTGTGGATCAGCTTGAGCGGGAACGGATCGTCGATCTTCGCCCGCAGGCGGCGCACGGCGACATCGACCACATTGGTGTCGCTGTCGAAATTCATGTCCCACACCCGGGAGGCAATCAGCGAGCGCGACAGCACTTGCCCTTCGTGGGTGGCGAACAGTTGCAGCAGGGCGAACTCCTTGTTGGTCAGGGTGATCCGGCTGCCGGCGCGGGTGACCCGGCGCTTGAGCACATCGATCTGCAGATCGGCCACCTGCAATTGTTCTTCTTCATGGATCGGCCCGCGCCGTGTCAGGGTGCGCAGGCGCGCCACCAGTTCGGCGAAGGAAAACGGCTTGATCAGGTAGTCGTCGGCGCCCAGCTCCAGGCCTTTGACCCGGTCGGCGATGTCGTCACGGGCAGTGAGAAACAGCACCGGCGTGTCGGCTTCCTTGCGCAGCCGGCGCAGGACTTCCCAGCCATCCATTTTCGGCATCATCACGTCCAGCACGATCACGTCGAAGTCGTGTTCCAGCGCCAGGTGCAGACCGTCGGCGCCGTCCCGGGCCAGGCTCACGTTGTAACCCAGTTCCTGCAAGCCGTTGAGCAGGTAATTGCCGGCCTTGGGTTCGTCTTCGACGACAAGGATATTCATGGGCACTGCGCCTCACTGGTCAGTTGGTGCAACCGCTGCCTTGCACTTGGTAGTCCAGCACATGTTCGCGGCCCTGGTGGTCGAGGTAGTTCAGTCGTGCGGGAATGACGCCGCAAGCCTGGGAAATATCGGTGCTGGAGAGGACTTTGTCGACATCCAGGTGCACGTAGAAGCCGTTGGTGTCGTGAATGACCGTGCGCTCGGGCATTTCGGCAGCGAACACGGAACCGGTGGCGAGGAGGGCGGTGAAGGCCAGGATCAGGGTTTTCATGATGAGTCACTCGTGTCGGTGAAGTGGATCGGCAGGTGTGCCGGAACAACTTCAGGCTACCGAGCGATCCGCTCGGCAAACCGACAACTCAATGACAAAGTTGTAATGAAACCCTGAAAACACAAATCCCCTGTGAGAACAGGGGATTGTTTTGACCGCAGCTGTTTTCAACTGCCGTGGGTACTGAGAATGCTCGCAATCTGCTGCGGCTGGCAGTTGAGGTACGGCGAGGACTTCAGCCAGTGCTGGTCCGGGTACCAGGAAAACATGTACTGGCCGTCCTTCAGGCTGTCGATCACCCGTCTGGCGACTTGCGGACGCACCGCCGGGCAACCCTGACTGCGGCCCAGGCGGCCCGTACGTTTGCTCCAGAACAGATTCACGTAGTCGGCGGCGTGAATCACGATAGCGCGGTCGCGGGCCATGTCGTTGACGCCCGGCTCCAGGCCGTCCATGCGCAGCGAATAACCGTGGGTGCCTTCGTAACTTTCCTGGGTGCGGAACAGGCCGAGGCTGGACTGAAAACTGCCTTCACGGTTGGAGAACCGGGTGGCGAAGTTGTCCCCGGACTTCGAGCCGTGGGCAACCAGGTCGCGCAGGATCAGTTTTTTCTGCGTCAGGTCGAAGATCCACAGGCGTCGCTCGGTGGACGGTTGCGAATAATCGATGATCGCCAGGTGACGGGACTGTTTCGCGCCGTTGTTGATCGCGCATTGCATGGCGTTCAAAGCGCCTTTCAGCGCCTGGGGATTGAGTTCCGGAGCGGCGTGGGCGAGGCTGTTGTAGAGAACCGGCGAAGCGGTGCCGGCGGCAAAAACCTGACTGGTCCCCAGCCCCAGGGCAGCGGCAGTCAGCAGAAGTCGGCGCAAAAACGTCAACATTTAAAGTGAATCCTCACTGGCTACATGGTTGGCACTTTGGCTCCTGACGTCCAGTCGTCCCCGGCAGGCCCGCGAATCGGACCTGACTGTATCACCGCACCTGATGTAAGGTTGACCGTCAATCAAGACGGCCATGGATTGGAGTAAAGCAGTTGTTCAAAAAGTACGCATGCTACTTGAGCATTTGTCTGCTCGCTGCGCCGTTTGTCGTTTGTGCCGATGAGCCTCTGTCGGCGCTGCCGACGCTGCCGGCCGAAATGCCTGTCGAGCCACAAAGTCCGTTGCAGGCCGTGCTGATCAGCCTGCCTCAGGCTTGTCCGGCGATTGCGGCGCGACTCAGCGGCCCGGCGCTGGACCAATTGCACACGTTCTATCAGCAACAGGACTGGATGCCGGTGTGGGCGTCGGCCGGACAATTGCCGGCCTTGCAAGCGCAATTGCAGCTGTTGGCCGACGATGGCCTCAATCCCAAGCGCTACCCGGTTGCCGACACGGTTCCGCAAGATGGCGACCTGTGTGCCGACATCGACATCAGCCGCAATTATCTGCAGGCCCTGCAGGACCTGCATTACGGTCGTCTGCTGCAATCGCATTTCGAACCGTTGTGGCATTCCGACGATACGCCCCGCGACCGTCAGGCGGAGTTGCTCGCCATCGCCGTGCCGGGCATGCATGACGTTGCCGCTGCCTTTGATCTGGCCCGCCCGCGCCTGGCGCAATACCAGAACCTGCGCCATCTCTACGCCGCGCAACGCCTGCAGGCCTTGCCGCACTGGCAGTCGGTGGGCAACGGGCCGCTGCTGCGCCCGGATATGGAAGACAAACGTGTGCCGGAGCTGGCGCGGCGGCTGTACAGCGAAGGTTATTTGAGCAGTGTGGTCGGCACGCCGGACAACGCTTATCACGGTGTTTTGGTCGAAGCCGTGAAAAGCTTCCAGGCCAACCATTCGTTGCAGGCTGACGGTGTGGTCGGGCCGGGGACGATTGCCGAAATGAACATCAGCCCGCTGACCCGTCGTGAACAGCTGCGGGTCAACCTTGAGCGTTTCCGCTGGCTGGCCCAGGACATGGAGCCCGATGGTTTGCTGGTCAACGTCGCCGCCGCCGAACTGACCCTGTACCAGGGCGGTCAGCCGGTGTGGCAGACCCGTACTCAGGTCGGTCGCGCCGAGCGTCAGACACCGCTGCTCAAATCCCGGGTCACGCGCCTGACGCTGAACCCGACCTGGACCGTGCCGCCGACCATCTGGAAAGAAGACAAGCTGCCGGAAATCCGCAAGGACCAGACTTTCCTCAGCCGTCAGAACCTGCAAGTACTCGACGCCAACGGCCAGCCGCTGGCCGCTGCCGATATCGACTGGGACAACCCTGGCAATATCCTCCTGCGCCAGGACGCCGGGCCGCGCAATCCGCTGGGGCAGATGGTCATCCGCTTCCCCAACCCGTTCTCGGTGTACCTGCATGACACACCGAGCAAGGCGCTGTTCGACAAGGGACCACGAGCGTTCAGTTCCGGTTGTGTACGGGTCGAGCACCCGATGAAACTGCGCGACTTCCTGCTCAGCCCGGCGGAAAGAGCCCGCACCGATACCTTGCTTGCCACCGGCACCACCCATGAGTTTCGCCTGAGCAATCCGGTGCCGATCCTCATGACGTACTGGACGGCACAGGTCGACGGGCAGGGCCGCGTGCTCTACGCGCCGGACATCTACAGCCGCGACAGCGCGTTGCTCGCGGGACTTGATCGGGCGCATTGATCCTCAACGGCTGGCGCGTTTCCAGAAAAACCGCGCCAGCCACGCATCCACGCTCAACTTGCCGGCCCCGGCGAACACCAGCGGCACCAGCGCGGCCAGGTAGATCGCCGGCAGCTTGAAGTTGCCGAAGCCCTTGTTGGTGATCGCATAACCCTGGGCCAGTTCGCTCAACGACGACCAGTCTGCCGGCCAGTGCACCGCGGCGGTGGCGACCACTGTCACCACGATCAGCGAAATCGCCGAGATCCGCGTGCCAAATCCGATCAGGATCGCCAGGGCGCAGATCAGCTCGGCCCACATCGACAGCTCCCAGTTCAGCGTCGCCGGCAAGTGATCGAAGGGAAACGGGAAGCGGTCCTGAATGTCTTCGAACCAGTTCTGGCCGTTGAATTTTTCCAGGCCCGATTCGAAGAACTCCCAGGCGATGAACAGGCGCAGGGTCAGCGGCGCCAGCCATTGGCCGGCGCGGTCGAGGTTCAGGTGCAGGCCTTTGACGGCGGTCGAAAGAGCAGTGGTCATGGTACGACTCCATTCAATTCAGTGGAAAACGGGGCACCGGCGTGCCCCGTGCAGAGGGTTATTCGCCGGCACCGCACTTGCCTTCGCCGCATTTGCCTTCCGAGGTTTTTTCCGGGGTGTCGGCCTGCGCTTGAGTCTGGCTGTAGCCGTGATCCAGTTGCTTGACGCTGAACGCCTCGGAAGCCGAAGCGGCGTTGGACAGGGCCAGGCCACCGGCCAGCAGCAGGCCGAGGGTCAGGGAGGTTTTCGCGAGCTTGGTCATGGTGAATCTCCGATAAGAAATGTGAGTTCAAAGGCTTGATCGGGGTTGCCGATCGACAGGTTCATTTGAACGTCGGGCTGTATCGGGGATGTGTCGTCAGCGGGGGGATTTGTGCTCGTGGTGTGTCCGGGCCTGCGCCGTATACAGTGCGATACACGAACGCGGTGTGATTCGGCCGGCGGGCGCAGCGTCTAGCCACCGTGTCCCCGCAATCCCATGGGGCGAGACTTCGAGACCCGGCATGCAAGCGCTGTTGAACGAGATCCTTGACGCTGTCCGGCCCCTGATCGGGCAGGGCAAGGTGGCTGACTACATTCCCGCCCTCGGCACCGTGCCGCCCGATCAACTGGGCATCGCCGTGTACGGCAACGACGGCGAAATGTATTGCGCCGGCGATGCCGAGACGCTGTTCTCGGTGCAGAGTATTTCCAAGGTGTTCAGCCTGGTGCAGGCCATCGAACACTCCGGCGAGGCGATCTGGGAACGCCTGGGCCACGAGCCGTCCGGCCAGCCGTTCAACTCGCTGGTGCAACTGGAATTCGAACGCGGCCGCCCACGCAATCCGTTCATCAACGCCGGGGCACTGGTGATCTGCGACATCAACCAGTCGCGCTTCGCGGCGCCGGCCTTGTCGATGCGCGACTTCGTACGACGGTTGTCGGGCAATCCCCAGGTGATGGTCGACGGCAAGGTCGCCGATTCCGAATACCAGCACCGCGCACGCAACGCGGCGATGGCCTACCTGATGCAATCCTTCGGCAATTTCCACAACGACGTCGAAGCGGTGCTGCGCAGCTATTTCAGCCACTGCGCGTTGCGCATGAGCTGCATCGACCTGGCCCGGGCGTTCTGCTTCCTGGCCAACGACGGTTATTGCAAACACAGCGGCGAACAGATCCTCACCCGCCGCCAGACCCAGCAAGTCAACTCGATCATGGCCACCAGCGGTCTGTACGACGAAGCCGGCAACTTTGCCTACCGCGTCGGTCTGCCGGGCAAGAGCGGTGTCGGTGGCGGCATCGTCGCGGTGGTGCCGGGGCAATTCACGGTGTGCGTGTGGTCGCCGGAACTCAACGCGGCGGGCAACTCGCTGGCGGGCATGGCGGCGCTGGAAATGCTCAGCTCGCGGATCGGCTGGTCGGTGTTCTGAGCCTGTGTTGCTTTGAGGGTGGGCAAGCTATACATTTTCCGGCCGCCCTCTATATGGTGAATCCGCTCCATGTCTCTCGCGCTCGAACGTCTCGTCGCTGGCACGCCCATCCCTTTCGCCGGTAACCGCGTCACCGTGGTCAGCCCCGAACTGGCCGAGCGTTTCCGACCCGGCGACCACCTGTTGGTAGAGCAGGTGAGCGGTGAGCTGTTGCTGATTCCGGTGGTGGATCAGCAGGCAGCTTCGGTGGCGATCGAGCGTGCAGCGTCGGCGTTTACCGCGATGTCTGCCGTGTCGGATGAAGCGATCAGCCGCTTCTTCGATCTGTTCGCTCAACGGCTGGAAAACCCGGACGCCTGGGCACTCATTGAAACCGCCAACCTCGCCGACATCGAACGGGCCAAGGCACGCGGTCGTTCGACCACCCGTTTGCTCGCTGACGAGCGCATGCGCCGCGACATGATCGCCGGCCTGCGCGCCTGGCGTGATGCGCCGGCCACTCGCGGCAAGGTGATCAGCAGCGTCGAACACGACGGCTGGAAGGTCGAGCAGGTGGTGTCGCCGCTGGGCATCGTCGCGTTCGTGTTCGAAGGCCGGCCGAACGTTTTCGCCGATGCCGCTGGCGTACTGCGCACCGGCAACACTGCCGTGCTACGCATAGGCAGCGATGCATTGGGCACCGCGCAAGCCATTGTCACCCACGCCCTGAACCCGGCGCTGGCCGATGCCGGTCTGCCGGCCGGTGCGGTGTCGCTGGTGGAGAGCGTCAACCACGCCGCCGGTTGGGCGATGTTCGCCGACCGGCGTCTGTCGCTGGCGGTGGCCCGTGGTTCGGGCCGTGCGGTCAGCCAGTTGGGCAGCATCGCCCAGCAGGCCGGCACCGCCGTCAGCCTGCACGGCACTGGTGGCGCGTGGTTGATCGCTGATCGTGATGCCGACGCCAAACGCTTTGCCGCCGTGGTGCGTAATTCGCTGGATCGCAAGGTCTGCAACACCTTGAACGTCTGCCTGATCCAGCGCGACCGTGCCGCCGAACTGATGCCGTTGTTCCTCGATGCCTTGCAGCAGGCCGGCACCGCGCGCGGTCAGGGCTGCAAGTTGCACATCGTCGAAGGCAGCGAAAGCTACCTGCCGGGCGACTGGCAGAACGCGACGGTCGAGGTCTATCGCGCCGAGGGTTATCAGACCGAAGCCCTGGCCGAGCCGCTGCCCGAAGCCCAACTGGGCCACGAGTGGGAGTGGGAAGAAACCCCGGAAACCAGCCTGATGATCGTCGACGATCTGGATCAGGCCATTGCGCTGTTCAACCGCTACAGCCCGCAGTTCACCGTGTCGCTGATCAGCGAGGACGCTGCCGTTCAGGAGCGTTTCTACAGCGCGGTCAACGCGCCGTTCGTGGGCAACGGGATTACCCGTTGGGTCGATGGCCAGTACGCGCTGAACAAGCCGGAACTGGGGCTTTCGAACTGGGAAAGCGGTCGCCTGTTTGCCCGTAGCGCGATTCTTTCGGGTGACGGTGTGTTCACCGTCCGCAGCCGCATGACCCAGGTCGATCTGGGCGTAAAACGCTAAAACCAGAACGCCGCGCCTGTCGCAATGACAGGCGCGGCGTTTTTGTATCACTTGGCGGTGGCGGCGGCCTCGATCAGGCTGGCCACGGCTTTCGGATTCGACACCATCACCACATGGGACGCGCCTTTGACCACCACGGTCTTTTTGGCGTGCGCCCGTTCGGCCATGAACGCCATGGCTTGCGGCGGAATGTTCTTGTCCTTGTCGCCGTACACGAACCACGACGGAATCGATTTCCACGCCGGCTCGCTGGCCGCTTCGTTCAGCGCGGCCTCGGTGACCGGGCGCTGGGTGGCGGCCATCAGTTTCGCGTCGGCGTTCGGTACATCGGCGGCGAACTGGTCGTGGAACTTGTCCTGCTGGATATACAGATCCTTGCCACCGTCCTTCAGGGCAACGGGCGGCGCGAGGGTCGGGCCGAGGGTGCTTCCGGGGAATTTGCCGGCCAGCCCGGCCACGGTTTCACCCGCTTCGGGCGCCAGCGCCGCCACATACACCAGCGCCTTGACGTTGGTATTGCCATAAGCGGCTTCACTGATCACCGGCCCGCCATAGGAATGACCGACCAGCACCACCGGCGATTTGATCCCGGCCAACACGTCGGCGACCGATTGCGCATCACCCTTGAGCGTGCGTAGCGGGTTGGCCGCCGCGATCACCGGATAACCGTCCTTTTCCAGAATCTTCACCACGCCGTTCCAACTGCTGGAATCAGCAAAGGCACCGTGCACCAGCACCACGGTGGGTTTCTCGGCAGCCATCGCCGAAGTGGCGCCGGCCATGGCGGTGGCGAGGGCCAAGCCTGCAAACAACTTGTTCATCGGGTGTTCCTTGTGTCGGGAGGAAGGATGCGGCGTTCGGGCTTATTCAAGGCGTTCGCTGTATCAGGGATGTGTCTGCCTCCCGGCGCGGGTGCATGGAACTGTGTCTGGCAGGGCGCTGGCTACACGCTGATACAAAGCAAACGCCCCGGCAGGTGCGGGGCGTTCGGTTCAGGCGGCATTGACCGTTTGGCCATGCACTGCGCAGGTCGACGGTTGCTCGGCCAGCGAGACGAAGGTGCGACGGTCGGCGGTGAGGGCATCGATGGAGCCGGTCTCGATGTCGTAGACCCAGCCGTGCAAGTTCAGCAAGCCTTTTTCCTGGGCCAGACGCACGCTCGGATGAGTCTGAATGTTCGCCAGTTGCGCGATCACGTTCTCGCGCACCATCGAACTCAACTTGGCGGCGTCATTGGCGTGTGGCCGTGATTCGTTGACCACTTTCGCCGACTCGGCATGTTGCAGCCAGCCGCTGACGGCGGGCAGGTGATCCATGCATTTGCACTGGGCGATGGCGGTCATGGCGCCGCAATCGGAGTGGCCGCAGATCACGATGTCGGTGACGCCGAGCACGGCGACCGCGTATTCCACCGTCGCCGAAACCCCGCCCGGGTGCGGACTGTAGGACGGCACGATGTTGCCGGCATTGCGGATCACGAACAGTTCGCCGGGTTCTTGTTGGGTCAACAGTTCGGGCACTACACGGCTGTCGGAGCAAGTGATGAACAAGGTGCCCGGGGTCTGGGTCGTGGCGAGGTATTTGAACAGTTCGGTGCGTTGCGGAAACGCTTCGCTCTGGAACTTCAGGAAGCCTTCGATCAGGTTTTTCATGGTGTTGTCCTCTCAGTTCGAACAGCCGGTACCGAATTCGCTGTATTGAAGAATGTGTTTTGCGCCGTGGCTGTCGAGGTAGGTCATCTCGACCGGCACTACGCCGCAGATGTCGGCCACCGGGGTGATGCTCACGACTTGCGCGATGTCCAGTTGCATGCCGTAGCGATAGGCGACGGCCTCTTCATCAGCCTGGGCCTGGACGGCGAGGCCGGCGAGCAGGGCCAGGGATAGCAGGATTTTTTGCATGGGGCAGCCTCCAGACAGATGGGGTGACGACTTGGCAATTCAGGTTTGGATGGGCCCGCACGCGGGGTGCGGGCCCGGAGGGATCAGAACGGACGCAGCGGGAGGAACTTGCCGTCGAGGGTGACCACGGCGCGGGAACCGCCTTCAGGGTCTTCGACTTTCTTGATGTCGAGCTTGAAGTTGATCGCGCTGATGATGCCGTCGCCGAACTGCTCGTGAACCAGTGCCTTCAGGGTGGTGCCGTAGATCTGGATCATCTCGTGGAAGCGGTAGATGGTCGGGTCGGTCGGCACACCGTCGAGGCTGCCGCGCAGCGGGATGATTTGCAGGGCGGCGACGTCTTCGGTGCTCAGCTCAAGCTTGTCGCCGACCACTTCGGCAGCGGCTTTTGGCAGCGGGTGCTGGCCGAGGAGGGCGGCGGTGACGTAGGCCAGGCTCAGGCCGGTGCCGTCGGCCAGGTCCTGCCACGACAGGTTTTTCTGTGCCTTGGCATCCAGGGCACGAGTGGTCAGGGCGATGCGGCTGTCGTTGTAGGCTTGGGATTGCATGGTGCTTCTCCTTTCGGGGTTGGCTTGCTGTGTGGGGTTCATCTTCTGCCGATTGATCCATAGCGTCCAAGACCGATATACAATGCAAGGCATAAGCACTGCCTATAGATGGAGAGCCCCATGCTGCTGCGACATTTGCGATACCTGCTGGCCGTTGCCGATCACGGCGGCTTCACCCGGGCGGCCGAGGCGCTGCACGTGTCGCAGCCGACCCTGTCGCAACAGATCCGGCAACTGGAGGAAAGCCTGGGTGTGGATCTGTTCGATCGCACCTCACGCTCGGTCAAACCCACCGATGCCGGGCAGGCGTACATCGAATGTGCGCGGCGGGTGCTGGTGGAGCTGGAGGCGGGCAAGCGCGCGCTGCATGACGTGAAGGATCTGTCCCGAGGCTCGCTGCGCCTGGCCATGACCCCGACGTTCATGGCGTATCTGGTGGGGCCGTTGGTGCGTGACTTCGTGGCGCGGTATCCGGGGATTCATCTGGAGATTTTCGAGCTGTCGATGGATGACATCGAGGCGGGGCTGGCGGATGACTCGCTGGATATCGCGATTGCCTTCACCCCGGTGCGCAATCCGGACATTGAATGCATTCCGGCGTTTGTCGAGACGCTGGGGGTGATGGTCGGGCGGGAGCATCCGTTGTATGACAGCTCATGGGTTTTGAGCCCGAATGACATCGCGCAGCTTGATTTCGCACTGTTGGCGCCGGGTTACATCACCCGGGTGTCCGTCGATGAATACTTTCGCCAACACGGCATCACGCCCAAGGTGCAGATCGAGGTGAATTCGGTGAGTACCTTGCTCGAAGTGATCCGGCATGCGCCGTTAGCGACCATGTTGCCGGAGGCGATCGCCACCGAGGATCGGGCATTGCGCCGGTTGCGTGTGGAGAGTGAGGCGCCGCAGCGGGGGGCAGCGTTGTTGCGGCGCAAGAATAACTATCACAGTGCGGCGGCGGTGGCGTTCATGAATCTCGCGCTAGGCCTGGGAAGCCCCTCACCCTAACCCTCTCCCAGGGGAGAGGGGACTGACCGAGGTGAATGTTCGAGATTCATCGACCTGAAATATTGAGTCGGACACAAAAAAGGGCCTGCTCCTTATCGGAAGCAGGCCCTTTTGTTTATTGAAGTTTCAACTTAGCAGAACCGATCAATCACCCGGACTTCGTTCTTGTTCTGCATCGAGTCCCACGCCTGTTTCAGCGTTTGCAGAACATTACCGATGAAGTCCTTGTCGGCCGCGGCTTTCTTGCCGACATAGCCGTGGCCGCGGCGGTACATCTTCAGGCGGGCCAGCAGGTTCTGGTTGTTCCGGTCGAACTCTTCTTCACCAGCATGGGGCGACAGGCAGTCGATATGGACCTGACCCGACTTGCTGATCCACAGAATATGGCTGTCGTGGCTGTCTTTTTGCGCAGCGAACATACGAGCCAGTTCTTCGATAGTAGGTTGATTGTTCAGATTCATGATATTGCCCCTTGACCAGTCTGGTGATCTTTCAAAGTTGATTCGCTAATACAGGTAGCCCATCGGTTAGTTGATCCCTGGCACCGAAACCAGGACGTCAGCGGTCGCCCGTGTGAAGTACGGGGTCATGCGTCTGTTGCATGTAGTCGTGTTGAATAACTGCTACGCAATAGCGTCACAACGAGGAGAAGCAGCGAAAACCGGGAGGCTCCTTGACGACGTTTTCAGGGTCGACCACAAGCGTCTTGAGAATTTTCGCCAGCGCTTCTCGTCCTTGTACTGGACGTTCAGGCCAGGTCAGCTTCTTCAATCTGCCTTGTGGGCAGCGTGTATCCGGAAAAAACAGCTCGGCGGTCAGACGAGCTTGCTCAAGCGTGTTGCCAGTGCTCCCGATCGGGGAGACGTCTGCATCATGCAAAAGCCAAACGACGCCGTCAACGGTTTTGTAGTGATTATTTTTGGTCACTACATATTGTCGGACAAAGTCATTCTGGAATGAGAAAAGGGCTGTTCAGGCAGCGTGAGAAGGGCTGCGCAGGCTGTAGAAGGTGCAGGGGTAACCGTCTACGTTTTTCTGCTGGCGAGTGAAGTCGCCGCCGCTCACCTCGGGGATCACCCTGGCCCAGAACCGCTGCGCAGGCAGGTTGGCGTCGACATGGAAAATCTGCCATTGACCGGGCAAATGGCTCAAGAGGGCAGAGGCGACAAACTGCGCGACGCCTTGGCCACGCCAGCGTCGGCTGACGAAGAAATAGCCGATGTTGTAGTCGGCGCCTTCGATGAGGAGGTGGTCATCCACGGTCACGAACCCCGCCAGCTCGCCGTCGACGTGAATCAGGAACGGCCGCGTTGCCGGTTGGCGCCAGTAATCGTCCTTCAACTGGATCGGGAAGAAACCATGACCGCCCAGCTTCAGCGGTAGCCACTCACTGAAGTCATAGGTGTAGAACTGCATCAGGTTTTCGATGGTGTCCAGTTCGTCGCGCCGGGCGACGCGCAGTTCGATGACAGACATGCCGCAGGCTCCTGACAATCACTGCAGAAACAGTAGCGCGCAGCGGGCTATTTGGCAGCCGGTTTTGCCGAACGTTTGCTGGTACCCGTGGTTTTGCGCCGGGTGGTCTTGCGCTTGTTCTTCCACGGTGCTGCGGCTTTGCCGGCGGGTGGCGAGCCGCTGATGGTCAGGCTCAGCCCGGCACAACGGGTCACTTGCTTGCTCATCCACGCGGCCTGCTTGGTGACGAATTCTTCCAGACTCATCTCGCCGCTCTGCACCATGTCCAGCGCCTGTTCCCAGATCGCGGTGGTTCCGGGGTCGGCAATCGCCCTGGGTACCGCGTCGATCAGGCTGAACGCGGCGGGCGTGGCGGACAATGCCTTACCGTTCTTCACCAGATAACCGCGATCCAGCAGGCCCTGGATGATCGAGGCGCGGGTGGCCTCGGTGCCGATGCCGGTGGTGTCCTTGAGTTTCTGCTTGAGCAGCGGATCCTCCACCAGTTTGGCGACGTTTTTCATCGCCTTGATCAGATCGCCTTCGGTGTAGGGCTTGGGTGGTTGCGTCCACAGGTCCTTGAGCTTTACGTCTGCGATAGCACATTCGGCGCCCTGGCTCAGCGTCGGCAGGGTTTGTGGCGCGGGAGCTTCACGGCCCTTGGCCGGGGTCAGTGCTTCCGGCAGCGCGCGTTTCCAGCCCGGTTCGATGATCTGCTTGCCAACGGCGCGCAGGGCTTCACCGGCGCAGTCGAAATCGGCCTGGGTGCGGTCGTATTCATGATTGGGCAGGAACTGCGCCAGATACCGGGCGCGAATCAGCGTGTAGACCGCGCGGTGTTTGCCGGTCAGGCGTTCGAGACTCTTCGCGGCGGCGGTGGGAATGATGCCGTGGTGGGCGCTGACCTTGGCGTCGTTCCAGGCGCGGGAGCGGCGCTGCGGCTCCAGATGATCGCGCAACGCTTCGAGGCCCGGATCGGCCTGACGCAACGCCGCAAGAATCCCCGGCGCCTCGCTGTGCTGGCTAAGGGGCAGGTAACCGCAATCGCTGCGTGGGTAGGTGATGACTTTGTAGGTTTCGTAGAGGGCCTGGGCGATGTCGAGGGTTTCCTGGGCACCGAGGCCGAGCTTCTTCGAGCAGACTTCCTGCAAGGTGCCGAGATCGAAGGGCAGGGGCGCCACTTCGCGCATGCGCTCGGTGCGCAGCTTGACCACCCGGGCGCTGGCAGCGCTGTTGAGCGCCGCAGCCGCTTGTTGGGTGAGAACCTGATTGAGGCAACGATCCTGATCGTCACAGGCATCGTTCGGCGCACGCCATTGCGCCGTAAAGGCCGTGCCGTCATGCAAAAGTTGCACATCGATCGCCCAGTACGCGACGGGTATGAAATCGGCAATGCTGCGATCGCGATCCACTACCAGCCTCAACGTCGGCGTCTGCACCCGGCCCACCGGCAACACGCCTTGATAGCCCGATTGCCGGCCGAGCAGGGTGAACAGGCGACTCATGTTCATCCCGATCAGCCAGTCCGCCCGGGAGCGCCCCAGTGCCGAGTGATACAGGCTGAAGGTTTCGGCGCCCGGCTTGAGCGCCGCCAATGCCTTGCGGATCGATGCTTCGTCCAGCGCCGACAGCCACAAGCGGCGGATCGGCCCGCGATAGCGGCAATGTTCCACCAGTTCCCGGGCGATCATCTCGCCTTCACGGTCGGCGTCGGTGGCGATGATCAGCTCGCTGGCCTCGCCGAGCAGGCGCTTGACCGCTTTGTACTGGCTGGCGGTGCGCGGCTTGACGGTCATTTTCCATTTGTCGGGGATGATCGGCAGATCCGCCAGCACCCAGCGCTTGTATTTGGCGTCGTAGGCGTCCGGGGGAGCGGTTTCCAGCAGGTGGCCGATGCACCAGGTCACCGTGACGTCCGTTCCCAGCCAGCAGCCGTCGCCGCGACGCTTTGCGCCGAGCACGGCCGCAATATCCTTGGCCTGGGAAGGTTTTTCACAGAGGTACAGCCGCATAACCACCGTCGTCGATCATTGCCCGAAGAGGCGCACAGAATGGCCTGACTTGGGCGTCGGGGCAACTTTTATCTGTATGGATATACAGATAAAAGGATTGCCGGTCATGACAGCCCGCGTCGGGGCAATCGGGGACGCTATCGAGAAATTGAATGGCGCTCACGACCGGCACTGTGTCAGGTTCGAATCGCCTCAACAGGGCGAGTGACAGGACGATCTCGCCAGAAGATCGCCGTTTTACTGTCTGACACTGACTCTTCAGCAACAAGGACGTACACCATGTCTCAACCTTCCTCCCAGGCCAGCAGCGCCTTCACCGCGGTCGACACCTTCAGCCACCTGTATGACCGTGGTACCGGGACCGTCAACGGCAAACCGTCGTTCACCGCCGACCAGGCCGCCGACGAAATCCTGCGCAAGGGCATGTCGTGGCAGGACAAGAATGCCGACGGCAAGATTGATCTGACTTACACCTTCCTGACTGACAAACCTTCGAACTACAACCCGAAACTCGGCAACTTCAGCGAGTTCAGCGCCCAGCAGAAAGCCCAGGCCGTGCTGTCGATGCAATCGTGGTCGGACGTGGCCAAAGTCACTTTCACCGAAGGCAAGGGCGGCGACGGTCACATGACCTTCGGCAACTACGACGTCAGCACCGGCGGCGCGGCGTTTGCCTACCTGCCACAGGGCAGCAGTTATGACGGCCAGTCGTGGTACCTGATCAACGATCAATACCAGGTCAACAAGACCCCGGACACCAACAACTACGGACGTCAGACCCTGACCCACGAAATCGGTCACACCCTCGGCCTGTCGCACCCGGGCGCCTACAACGCCGGCAACGGCAACCCGACCTACAACGACGCCAAGTACGCCGAAGACACCCGTGGCTACAGCCTGATGAGCTACTGGAGCGAAGCCAACACCGACCAGAACTTCAGCAAGGGCGGCAGCGGCGCCTACGCTTCGGCTCCATTGCTGGACGATATCGTCGCCGTGCAGAAACTCTACGGTGCCAACCTCGAAACCCGCGCCGATGACACCGTGTACGGCTTCAACTCCAACGCTGACCGCGACTACTACAGCGCTACTTCGAACACCTCCAAAGTGGTGTTCTCGGTATGGGACGGCGGCGGCAACGACACCCTGGATTTCTCCGGTTTCAGCCAGAACCAGAAGATCAACCTCAATGAGGGTTCGTTCTCCGACGTCGGTGGTCTGGTGGGCAACGTTTCCATCGCTTATGGCGTGACCTTGGAAAACGCCATTGGCGGCTCGGGCAATGACCTGTTGATCGGCAACAGTGCAGCCAACGAACTCATCGGCGGTGCCGGTAACGACATCATCTACGGCGGTGGCGGCGGTGACACGCTGTGGGGCGGTGAAGGCGCGGACACCTTCGTGTTCGGCGCCGCCAGCGACTCGACCATGACCGCACCGGACTGGATCATGGATTTCACCAGCGGCCTGGACAAGATCGACCTGTCGGGCATCGCCGGGTTCGCCACCGGCGCGGCCACGCTGAACTTCGTCAGCGGCTTCACCGGCCACGCGGGCGACGCGATCCTCACTTACTTCGCAGAGACCAACCAGACCAGCCTGATGATCGACCTGACCGGCCAGGGTTCGGTGGACTTCGCCGTGGGCGTGGTGGGGCAGGCTGTGGCGGCCGATATCGTCGCCTGATCTGATAACTGAAAGTCTGAAACCGGAAACCGCAGCCTTCGCCGGCTGCGGTTTTTTTTATGAACGGAAAAAACCGTTCGGCTGTGAACCCGGCGTGATCCGGCCGCATGGGTTATACCTGAAGCGCTCTCTTCGCCGCAGTCAGGAGAATCCGATGAAAACCTCCGGTCCCAGCCCCGTCATCACCATTGCCGAGCAGCCAGGTTGTGTGTTGGTGAAGTTCCATGGCATCCAGGTCGCCGCCTCGGCCCGAGCACTGGTACTGCTCGAAGCCAATTACCCGCCGGTCTACTACATCCCCCGCGAAGACATCGACGAAAAATACTTCGCCCGCACCGACCACACGAGTTATTGCCCGTACAAGGGCGACGCCAATTACTTCAGTCTGCAAGTGCCCGGACATGAAGGGGCGAACGCGGTGTGGACGTACGAACATCCGAAGATTTCGGTCAGCCAGATCAAGGATTACGTTGCGTTCTATCCCGATCAGGTGAAGTTTGAATTGCTGGGTCCGGAGCTCTGACAGGCCGGTTGTGGCGAGGGCCTGAAACCCCCGCCACAGGCTTCAGGATCAGTTCTTGTCGAGGTCGATATTCTTCGTCTCACGCAGACAGATCATCCCCACCACCAGACTCACCCCGGTAATCAGCACCGGGTACCACAGGCCATAGAAAATATCCCCGGTGTACACCACCAGCGCAAACGACACGGTCGGCAGGAAACCGCCGAACCAGCCGTTGCCGATGTGGTACGGCAGGGACATCGAGGTGTAGCGGATGCGGGTCGGGAACAGTTCGACCATCAGTGCCGCAAGCGGGCCGTAGCACATGGCGGAGATGATGATCAACGCGACGATCAGGGCCACGATCATCGGCTTGTTGATCTGCTGCATGTCCGCCTGTTGCGGGTAGCCGGCGAGGGTGATTGCGCCGCGCAGGGCGGCCTCGTCGAAGCCGTCGAGTTTCACATCGCCGACGCTCACCTGTACCGCGCTGCCGGCCGGCGCTGCGACGCTGGAGTAGGGCAGGCCCTGCTTGACCAGGAAGGTCTTGACCTTGTCGCACGGGCTGTCGAATTTGGCCTTGCCCACCGGATCGAACTGGAAGGTGCAGGTGGCCGGGTCGGCCACTACGGTGATCGGCGCCTGTTGGCTGGCGTGGTCGATGGTCGGGTTGGCGTAATGGGCCAGGGATTTGAAGATCGGGAAGTACAGCGCAGTAGCAAGCAGCAGGCCGAGCATCAGCACCGGTTTGCGCCCGACCTTGTCCGACAGCCAGCCGAAAATGATGAAGAACGGCGCGCCGATCACTACGCTGATGATCAGCAGACTGTTGGCCACCGCCGGGTCCATTTTCAGGAATTGGGTGAGGAAGAACAGCACGTAGAACTGCGCAGCGTAGAAGGTCACCGCTTGCCCGGCGTTGATGCTGAACAGGGCGATCAGCACGACTTTCAGGTTTTCCCATTTGCCGAAGGATTCGCGGATCGGCGCCGTGCTGGCCTTGCCTTCCTCTTTCATCTTCAGGTACGCGGGCGATTCGTGCAGGCTCAGGCGAATCCAGGTGGAAATGCCCAGCAGCACGATCGACAGCAGGAACGGAATGCGCCAGCCCCAGACTTCGAACTGATCGCCGGTGAAATAACGGCAACCGAGCACCACCAGCAGCGACAGCAGCAGACCAAGGGTGGCGGTGGATTGAATCCAGCTCGTATGGAAACCCCGTTTGCCGATCGGCGCGTGCTCCGCCACGTAAGTCGCGGCGCCGCCGTACTCGCCGCCGAGGGCCAGGCCCTGAAGCATGCGCAGCACCACCAGAATGATCGGCGCTGCGATGCCGATGCTGGCGTAGGTCGGCAGCAGGCCCACGGCGAACGTCGCCACGCCCATCAGGATGATGGTTGCAAGGAATGTGTATTTGCGCCCGATCATGTCCCCCAACCGACCGAACACCAGCGCCCCGAACGGCCGCACGATGAAGCCCGCGGCAAATGCCATCAGCGCGAAGATGAACGCCGTGGTGTCGTTGACCCCGGCGAAGAACTGCTTGCTGATCACCGCCGCCAGGGCGCCGTAGAGAAAGAAGTCATACCACTCGAACACCGTCCCCAGGGACGAGGCGAAGATGACCTTTCGGGTATCGGGGCTGGCGTCCGTGCTGCGCACGGCATCCAGCGGCTGAGCGTGTTCTGACATATCGGTATCCCTCACAGTGATTGTTTTTGTTGTTTCCACTGGTGTTGCGTGTCCGGGTGATGCGCGATGTCTACAGGGTGTGGGCCATTTCCGTTTTCGGTGTGATGTTCCTGGTCTCGGGGTTGAGCATCAGCTGTGCCGCTTTTTCAGCAATCATCAGCGTAGGCGAACACGTGTTGCCGGAGGTAATGCGCGGCATGATCGAGGCATCGGCAATCCGCAGACCGGGTACGCCATGCACGCGCAGCTGCGCATCGACCACCGCGTCCGCGTCGTTGCCCATGCGACAGGTGCCGACCGGGTGGAAAATCGTCGTGCCGATCTTCGCCGCCGCCTCGTGCAGTTGCTCCTCGGTTTGCAGGCTGGCGCCGGGCAGGTATTCCACCGGGTTGAAGGCTTGCAGGGCCGGGGCGCTGACGATGCGCCGGGTCAAACGAATCGCGTTGGCGGCCACGCGCAGGTCTTCGGGGTGACTGAGGTAATTGGGCTGAATCAACGGCGCTGCTTGCGGATCGGCGGAGCGAATCTCGATCCGGCCACGGCTCTGCGGCCGCAGATCACACACCGACGCGGTGAATGCGGGGAAGCTGTGCAACGGCTCGCCAAAACGCTCCAGCGACAGCGGCTGCACGTGGTATTCGAGATTGGCCGAAGTCTGTTCCGGCCCCGAACGGGCAAACGCGCCCAGTTGACTTGGCGCCATCGACAACGGCCCGCTGCGGTCGTACAGATAGCGCAGGCCCATGCCCATCTTGCCCCACACGCTGCCGGCGATCTGGTTGAGGGTGCGAGCGTTTTCCAGTTTGTAGATCAGCCGCAGTTGCAGGTGATCCTGCAGGTTGCCACCGACGCCCGGCAGTTCATGCACGACGCCGATGCCGAGTTTTTCAAGCAGCGGACGAGGGCCGATTCCGGAGCGTTGCAGAATGCTCGGCGAGCCCACGGAGCCGGCGCACAACACGATCTCCTTGCGCGCCTTGAAGCTTTTCACCTGACCCTGCCAACGGGCGCTGACTTTCGAGGCGCGACCGTCCTCGAACAGCACGCGATCCACTTCGACGTCGGTCAACACCGTGAGATTGGCCCGGTCGCGGATCGGCTTCAGAAACGCCTTCGCCGCATTCCAGCGTACCCCGGCCTTCTGGTTCACCTGGAAGTAACCGCAACCCTCGTTGTCGCCCTGGTTGAAGTCATCGATGCTGGCGATGCCGCTCTGTTCGGCAGCACTGCGGAACGCATCGAGAATCGGCCACGACAGGCGCTGGCGTTCGACGCGCCATTCACCTTTGTCACCATGAAAATCCGCCGCGCCGGCGAAGTGGTTTTCGCTCTGTTTGAACAGCGGCAGCACGTCGTTCCAGGCCCAGCCCGGATTGCCCTCGGCGGCCCAGCGGTCGTAGTCGTTGGCCTGGCCGCGCATGTAGATCATGCCGTTGATCGACGAACAACCGCCCAGCACCTTGCCGCGCGGATAACTCAGCGCGCGGCCATTGAGGCCCGGTTGTTCTTCGGTCTTGAAGCACCAGTCGGTGCGCGGGTTGCCGATGCAGAACAGGTAACCCACGGGGATGTGGATCCACGGGTAGTTGTCGCGCCCGCCGGCCTCCAGCAACAGCACGCGCCGTTGCGGATCCGCCGACAGCCGATTGGCCAGCAAACACCCGGCCGGCCCGGCGCCGACCACGATGTAATCGAATTCATCGAGGGAAGTCTGCATTCCCTGACCTCGCTTATTGTTTTTGTTGTCAGTCATCCTAGTTGTTAGCTTTCGTCAAAAGAATGTTAGTTTTTGCGCAGCCGCTGTGCGTTTTCAAACAGCGCTTTCTGACGATAGCCGACAAGGACAAGCCATGTTCGACTGGAACGACCTGCGGTTCTTTCTCGAATTGCAACGCAGCGGCCGACTGCTTACCGCCGCCCGCCGCCTGAACACCACGCACGCCACCGTCGCCCGGCATATCGAAGCCATCGAAAAAAGCCTCGGCACCGCGCTGTTCGTCCAGCACGCCCAAGGCTACGAAATGACCCCGGCGGGGGAAGCGCTGCTCAAGCATGCCGAGGCCATGGAAAACGTCGCGCTGCTGGCCCAGGAAGAAATCACCCAGTCCACGGCGCCGCTGGGCAAGATCCGCGTCGGCGTGACGGAGGGGCTGGGCATCATGTTTCTCGCCAGCCGCATGATCGGGCTGTTCGAGCGCTATCCGGGGCTGGAAGTGGAACTGGTGGCGGTGCCGCGCTTCGTCAGCATCCTCAACCGAGAGGCGGAAATCAGCATTCACCTGGAACGGCCGGCGGCGGACATGCTGGTCACCCGCAAACTCACCGATTACCGGCTTGCGCTCTATGCCAGCCGAGCTTATCTCGACGATGCGCCACCACTGCGTACCCGCGAGGATCTTGGCCGGCATGCGTGGATCGGCTACGTCGATGATCTGCTGTTCAGCCAGGAACTGATGTTCCTCAACAGTTTCTGCCGCAATCCGCGCGTGGTGTTTCACAGCACCAGCGTGATCGCCCAGCAGCAGGCGGCACGTTCGGGGCTGGGGATTGCGGTGCTGCCTTGTTATATGGCGGCGTCGGATCCGGACCTGGTGGCGCTGTTGCCGGATGAGAGCATCGAGCGCAGTTACTGGATCAGTACACGGCGGGAGTTGCACAAGTCGGTGCGGTTGCGGGTGGTTTGGGATTATGTGGTAGGGCTGTGTGAAGGCGAGCGCGAACTGTTGATGGGCCCGTAAAGGGCGGCTGTTCCATGCAACTAAAATCCCCCGCAAAAGGTCATTCGATTTGCAGAGGTTGAGTCATCTCGCAGAACCTCCACAACGAAGATGCTTGCCGTGGCTACTCACCTCGATCGCCGCAATAACCTGTCCCTCGACAGCCTGAATTTCTTCCTCGCCGACGTACGCGACGGGCTCGGTCCTTATCTGGCGATTTATCTGTTGGCAGTTCACCACTGGGAGCCGGCGAGTATCGGGCTGGTCATGACGATGGCCGGGATCGCCGCGCTCATCACCCAGACCCCGGCGGGCGCGCTGGTTGACAGCACACGCTTCAAACGGGCGCTGATTGCGATTGCCGCGCTGGTGGTCACCGGAAGTTGTCTGCTGCTGCCGTTCGTGGCCTCATTCAGCCTCGTGGCCCTGACGCAAGCCATCAGTGCCGCTGCCGCTTCGATCTTCGCCCCGGCCATCTGCGCGATCACCCTCGGCATTACCGGGCCTCGCGCCTTCACGCGAAGGACCGGACGCAACGAAACCTTCAACCACGCCGGCAACGCCTGCGCCGCACTGTTGGCCGGTTTGTCCGCGTATCTGTTCGGCCCGGTCGCGGTGTTTTATTTGATGGCGGTCATGGCGCTGGCCAGTGTGATTGCCGTCTCGTTCGTATCGGCCGATGCCATTGACCACGATCTCGCCCGAGGTCTTTCCCCCAGCGAAGCGGGGCAGGGCAAGCAGCCTTCGGGGTTTTCCGTGTTGCTTACCAACCGGCCGCTGCTGATGTTCGCGATTTGCTGTGCGCTGTTTCATCTGGCGAACGCGGCGATGCTGCCGCTGGTGAGTCAGAAACTGGCGCAAGCCAATCTGCAGATGGCTACGCCGCTCACGTCCGCCTGTATCGTCGCGGCGCAGATGGTGATGGTGCCGGTCGCGTTGCTGGTGGGCGCGAAGGCCGATCTGTGGGGGCGCAAACCGTTGCTGCTGGCGGGGTTCCTGATTCTGCCGCTGCGTGGCGTGTTGTATGTGCTGTCCAACGACCCGTGGTGGCTGGTTTCGGTGCAACTGCTCGATGGTATCGGCGCGGGGATTTTCGGCGCGCTGTTTCCGGTGGTGGTGAAAGACCTGACGCAGGGGACCGGGCACTTCAACGTCAGCCTCGGGGCGATTTCGACGGTGTTTGGTTTGGGCGCGGCGTTGAGCAACAGCCTGGCGGGGGTTGTGGTTCAGGAGGCGGGGTACAGTGCTGCGTTTTTGACATTGGCAGGTGTGGCGATTGCGGCGCTGGTGCTGCTTTGGCTGGCGGTGCCGGAGACGGTGTCACGTTCTAGTGCTGAAGCCAACGGGTTGCAAGGCCCTGCGCCGCCGACCGTTGCGCCCTGACGCATTCTCGCACTGGACTGCACGGCCAACCTGACCTTCAATCTGTGGGTTCATAAAACGCCGTCGCAAACAGGGAGATTGCAACATGACCGACGACACCAAAATAAAAGGCCCGGCATCCTACTTTCCTTCAATTGAAAAGAAGTACGGCCAGCCCATCGATCACTGGCTGAAGCTTCTCGCCAGTATCACCGACAAAAAACACATGGAACAGGTCGCCTGGCTCAAGACCGAGCACGGCATGGGTCACGGGCATGCGAACGCACTGGTTGCCCATCATCTGGCCAGCGTTAAAAAGTGAGGGCAGGGCAGCCATGAACTTGAAACACAGGCCAGTGAAGGCCGATGACGTCAAAACCATCTGCGGTTTTCCGCAAGGCGTTCAGGAGTTGTATTTCATGTTCCCGAAGGCGGAGTTTCCGTTGACGGAGGCGCAGATGAGCGCCGCGATCAGTCAGCGTTTCGACTCCACGGTGGTCGAGGCCGATGGCAAGATTGTCGGCTTCGCCAACTTCTATCGCGCCGAGCGCCAGGGCATTTGCTGCATTGGCAATGTGATCGTGGCGCCGAGTGCCCGGGGCAAAGGTGTGGCGCGATTTATTGTCGAGACCATGACTGAGCTGGCCTTCGAACGTTGGGAGGCGAAGGAAGTGCAGTTGTCCTGTTTCAATGAAAACACGGCCGGGTTGCTGCTGTATCCGACGCTCGGATTTGTACCGTTTGATATCGAGGAGCGTGCTTCGCCGGGAGGTGGGAGAACCGCGTTGATTCACATGAGACGTTGCAGAAATAAGGCCTGATAGCCCGATCGGTTTGACCGTCAGGGTTGTGCTTACTACGCTGCTGTTCATGGAAGTGTCATCTCGCACGACAAGGAGTGTCGGTTATGCGTGCAGCCGTTCGTTCGCCTTTTATCCTGAGCCTGTTTCTGCCCCTGGCATTCAGCGCCGTGGCGGCCCAGCCGCCGCTTGATCCGCTGGAAACCCTCAACCGCATCAACCGCAACTACAACACCCTCAAAGACTCCTGCCAGGAGCCCGACACCGGCGCCGCTCGCGGGCATTACTACTGCAGCGGTGTGACCCTGCGCATGGTCAACGACGGGCCGTTCAACCCGTGGGACTACAGCCCTTACGCGATCAAGATCGGCGCGACGTCCTACTCGTGGATTCGCAAGGATCTGAGCACGCGGATCCTCATTCACCCGGCCGGGTTGATCCTTCGCACACCTACCGATGCGGCGGCGTTGAAGCTGCCGGTCAAGGAGCAGGGCTTCACTTGCATCTACGCTTTCGATGGCGGCACCGGGCCCGAGCGCAAGTGGTATGGCTGCGGTTTTTTCGACAGCCGCGAACCGCCGCGCGCCGCCCAGCCACCGATGAACAACAGGAACGCCGCACTGGCCTACGGCACCTGCGCAGAAGCGGGCGTGAACACCGCCGAACAGTGGACCAGCAAATACACCGGGCTGATGAAAGGGCCGATCCAGTACAGCCAGTGCTCCTGGAACGCGGAGAAACCCAGCGACTGGAACGCGATGATCCGCGTCCACGAATCGCGGGTGAACACCACCAACAAAGACCCGTTCGCCTTCAGTGCGCAGGTCAACGAATTCATGTTGAAGAATGCCTCGGCCACCAACGATGGCAGCGAAAACATGAAGTACATCGATGCCTTCATTTACAACGTCAACAGCACGCAGAACTTCGCCACCCGTGGCGATCAGGCGCCGCCCAAACCGGAAAACGGCCTGAACAGTGCGCGCAATTTCCAGAAAAAACTCCAGGCCCAGGGCTACAGCGTGCCGATCCTGCGGCTGGACTTCACCAAGCCGCCGGAGCAGCGTTTCAGCTATGTCGCGGCGGATCAGGCGATCGATCTATCGGTTGCCGGCAATGGCCAGCCTGCTCCTGTGACCTCTCGCTACATTGCGTCGGCCAATTGGGTGGAGCGACACGATCCCGGCACCGGCAAGAACGAATGGACGCTCAATGTCACGCCCACCGCCGAGGGCAAGGCGATTCAGGCCAGCGATCAGGAAGCGTTGTACAAGGAACTGTTCGCCCTGCGCGGCGCCGACAGCCAGTGGCGCGAAAACGAAAAATCTCCCGGCAGCATGCGTCAGCAACTCAGTTGTCTGGTGCAGAGCTATCCGGGCAAGACCGAGTGGAACCTGGAGCCGTTCCGCCCCGTCGTCAGCCCACAGGAAGCCGCCAAGGCCGGTTGCAACCCGCTGCCGGCCAAGGTGCCGCAGTACATCGCTTCTGCCGACTGGGTCAAACGCTACGACCCGGGCACCCGTCAGGACGAGTGGACCTTGAGCGTCGTGCCTACCGCTGCCGGGCGCGCTTTGCCCAACGAGCAGATCGATGCCTTGTACCAGCAGCTGTTCGCCCTCAGAGGTGCCGATGACAACTGGCGCAGCAACGAGAAATCCGCCGGCAGCATGCGCCAGCAATTGAACTGCGTACTGGTGAATTACCGCGCCAAGACGCCATGGAATCTTGAACCCTTCCGGCCTGCGCTTTCGGACGCCGAGACCCGGGCGGCGGGGTGCAATCCGGTGGTGCGTTAATGCCGTCGGACATCGTTATCAAACAGGGAAGTCGAGCAGAACAATCAGGGAGAAACACGTCATGAAAGAACGCTGGAACAGGATCGTCCCGCTGCTTGCGTTGCCGTTGTTCCTGCAAGCGACTTCGGCCAGTGCCGAATCGTGCGCAGACACGCTCAAACGCGTTGAAACCTTGTACAACAACACCACCGCCAGTTGCGGCAAAGACCCGGCATCGGACTGTTCGGGTTTGCTGATTCGTGGCACTCATCGCGCCGATCCGGCAAAAGGGCAGAAGTGGGATGTCTGGAACCCCAGCCCCAAAGCGGTAGAACTGGGCACGTTCGCCGCGTCCTACATGCGGGCCGATGGCATCAGCTACGAAGACCCCGGCATGAGCACCCAGAACGGCTACATCATCACCCCGGTCGACATGGTGCGCGACCCGGAAACCCCGGTTCACGTCTACTGCGCGTTTCCCAACGATGCCTGGACCGACTTCCGTGACGACCGTGGCTGCGGCAACAACAAGAACACCAGCCAGACCGAAGCGGTCTGCCAGTCCATGGCCTCGCCGATCACCAACGTCAATGCCTGGGTCGCGCACTTCACCAAGTTCAACAACAACCGCCAGCAAGACCAGTTGCAATGCGGTTTCAACATGCGCAACCCGATGAGCAGCCAGGATCGGGTCAACGCCTTCCAGAACTTCATGGGCGCCCGGCGCGTCATCAACACCCGTGAATTCCAGACTCAGACCGAACTGCGCCTGGGCAATCCGAAGACCGACGAACTGCCGATCCTGGCCTTTTTCTACAGCGACCAACGAGGTTTGAACGACGCCCTGGCCAACCAGCGCGACTACAAAGCCAGGACCGGCAAGGACCGCAACGTCGTCAAGATCGACTTCCCGAAAACCCCCAACGGCAAAGCCACGTTCTCCTGTATCCAGACCGCAGCGCCACCGGCGCAACAGTTCTGCGACAAGTACATCGAGTCCAGCACCTGGGCCCAGCGCGACGACCCGAAACTCGGGCCGAAAACCTGGTCGCTACAAGTCGTGCCGACCGCTTGCGGACGCGCGATCAAGGATGACCAGACCGACCGGATGTTTGCCGAGCTGTACAACAAACACAAAGACGATGAGCAATGGCGGATGTACAGCGTCAATGGCGGCTCGATGCGCCGGCAGATGGTTTGTCACCTGGCGGCGACGTTTGATGGCAAGCCTGTGAGAAACAAGCCGGAGTGGAACCTTGAGCCTGCGCGGCCGTATGTGGATCAGGCGACGGCGGTGGCTCAGCGGTGTAATCCTTTCTGAGGTTATTGAAGGGCAGGGATCCTGCCTGCCGAGCCTTTGGTGTTGGCCGGCAGGATTTTCAAGACTCAAATATGCAACCAGGCCAGCGAGCCCAGCATGACCCCCAAACCCGCCGCGCCAAACGAGACGCGTCTGAGCCATTCCTTGCGCGTCAGCAGAGTGATGGCCGCCAGTGAAATGGCGATTTGAATAGCGGTCATGGCCTGGGCCCAGCGGTGATGCTGATGCAGGACCTGCTCTGACTTCTCGTCCCACTCTTTCGCCTGCTGCTCAAGTGTTTCCGCCTTTTTTCGGGCTTCCTCTTTTTGCTCCGCATAGCGCCGCGCCTCGGCAACATAATGAGCGGAATCCAGCCCCGGAAGATGGCTGGCCAGCTCCGACAGATTCTGCCGACTGGACTTGGCCTGGTAGTAGTTCCACTCGTTGGCGGCTTCGGTCTTCTGAATGGCCGCGTTGTTTTTGTCCATGGCCGCTTCACTCTCCGTCGAGCCGGCCTGATAACTCATCAGTGCGCCGACCGTCGCCATGATCGCCGTCATGACCGCAATCTTGCTGGCAAAGCGATCGCCTTTTGCGTGGGCGTGATGGGTGGTGTGTTCAACGTGTTGCTCGTGAGGACTGGGGACTTCGAACTCTTCAGGCATGACGGTCGGACTTGGATTGATGGAGGAATTTGCGCGGATTATGCAGGGTGGCCGGTTTTTTAGACACAGGGGACTGGTGGTGTCTGGATGAAAGCGGACGAACTGATTTACGTATTCCCGTCGGACTGCGAAACAGTCTTTTTTGTCAGACATTAAACACGGAATACGTGGCCTGTTTATGCGAGGCCTCTCGTCACATCCCGATGCCCACAACGCCTTGCGCCACGCCCTACACCTAAGACAGAATCCGCCGGCTTGTGCGTCTGGGGCTCCCTCCGTAACTTGATTCCCGTCACTGCTTATCAGTGATCGGGTCTGCAAGCCCGCCGGAAAAACCAGTCGCACAGCCCTGCCAAAAGGACGCTCGTTTGTGTCCGCTCAATGGCGGCTTTGTGCGGGAGACCCTCGGGTCTGCCGGGTGCCTGGTTTCCCGGTCTTGCAGACCCGCACTTGGCTGCCACCCATCATCTGCAAGTGATGCTGGTAGCTCCTAATCAAAATCAGGAGTTTCACCATGATCAAACCAACACCGAATCCGCCAGAAACCGATCCGGTCTCCCCATACAAATTCCCCGATTCCCGAACCCTCAACGAAGCCGCCGAACGCGCCCTCGACCATTACCTCACTCCGCAACAACGCATCATGGGCAGCCACACCACACACGATCCCATGTTCCTGGCCAACCCCGCCTACAACAGCGAATCCCTGTTGGCCAACGCCAGCGAATCCCTCGGTTCGGCCAGCGAAATGCTTAGCAACTTCGCCGCCATCCTCGAACCCGCCCACCGCAAAACCGCACTGGGCATCGCACAAGTGGTCATGGTCGCGGGGCTGGCCGTGAATCAGGCGCTGGATAAGGTAGAGCTGAAAGCGTAGAGGCTGTCCTCAAGTAAAAGGGAGCAGATCCATTACCTGAATCTGCTCCCGTTGTTGTTCCTGAGTTCAGCCGTTGGCGTCTGCTCGCTTTTGCGCCGTCACGATGCAGGCCTTGTAGAAATTGGAATGGAAATCGCTGATCGCTTTCTGCTGCAAGCTCTCGCTTGAGTACTGAGGAATCGCGTACGCCTCGCGAATCAGCGTCTTGAACAATTCACCCACATACTCGCTCTGCTTGCCTGCCGCTTCGGCCAGTTCCCACACCGAATCCATGGGCGCGCCTTGCTGCCGGCTTTTCATGACCTGTTTGGCCGAGTTTTCTATTCGCTGACACTCTTCGAGTTCTTCCTGCGGAACAGGAGAGGCAAGAGCGGAAAGACTGATGGAGAAGGTTATCGCTGCTGCAGCAAGAGATTGTTTGTGCACGAGGTGTCGTCCGTGATTTTGAGGGTGAACCTTATCATTCATGGCGTGGCGCCACCATTGCAGGAAGCCAAGCGCTGGCACAGGGCCACGCTTTGCGCCACCTCGCTTCGACTGTCACCCTCCGGTCCGTTCTCAAAGGATCAGAACAAGGAATCAAGGATTGAGTGGCTACATTCCCAACCCGCCAAAAAATTTCCGCAACACAGGCACCAAACCCGTCGATATTCATGCCCAGCGTTGGGCGGAGTATGAGAAACACGGGAAAGAGCCTGCGCGTGAGCCTGAAAAAATCGGCATAGCCCTGCGGATCGGAGTGTTCTTCGATGGTACGGGGAACAATGCCAACAACGCTGCGGCCGGACTTCTGTGCGGCGCTCATCATCCGATTGCGGCTAAAGATATTGATGCCAGTTGCAAGCCGTTCATGAAAGATCCGGACAGCAGCTACGGTAACGACACCAGCAATGTGCAGAAACTGAGTGACTTGTACTACGCACCTCAGAAAGCGGAAGGCGAGGGTTCGCAGAAGCAAGCCTTCCGCATGGTGTATGTCGAGGGGATCGGCACTCGCTCAGGCATGGAGGACAGCACGTTTGGGGCTGGCACTGGTCGAGGTGAGACTGGGGTTGCAGGTCGTGTTCAGCTTTCGTTTTCAGAGATCAAACTGCGTATTGAAGGGATACTGGCTAGTCATCCTGACAGCGAAATTACTTCTCTGACATTCGATACGTTCGGTTTCAGCCGTGGTGCTGCTGCCGCTCGGCATTTTGCTAACGAAATTGCACGCGGAAAGCAGGGCCCCCTTGGGGATGTGATGCGCAGTAGTGCAAGGGGATTTAGTTCTACTTTCAATGACCAATACAAAAGCAGCATCAATATGGGCTTCATTGGTCTGTTCGACACCGTACCCTCGATTGCCGGATGGTCGAATCTGGGCAATATCAAAAGCCCTGTTGCCACTGGCATCAGGTTGTACCTGGATCGTCGCTATTTCACTGATGTCGTCCAGCTGACTGCCCGCGATGAATGCCGGGCGAATTTCGCTTTGAGTCGCGTCAAACCTGATCACCTGGAAATCGTTTTACCGGGAGTTCATTCCGACCTCGGTGGTGGTTACCTCGAAGAAGCACAAGAGAATGTGCTTGTCAGTCCAATGCAAAGCCTGGACGTGTCGCAGAATACTGATGTTGTGACAACTTCGATTTACCGTGATGCAGAGATAGTAAAGGATCAGTTGCTCGCCAAAGGCTGGCCTGCGGAAATGCTGGAGATTGTCACTCCCGCCGCGCTGCCCTTGACGAATGCATTAGACGATCGGCTCAGTCCACGCCTGAAGCGCGTGTACGCCGCCGTTCAGCTAAAACGTCCAGTGAGTGGGATGCTCTCCCGGGTGTATCTGCGCTTGATGCACCAGCTGGCGAAAGAGAAGGGCGTTCGCTTTAAAGACATTCCGGATACACCTGAGCTGGCTGTTCCTTCAGAGCTTCAAGCATTGTGTGATCGGTTCTTAGCGGGCGACTACAGCGTTGCTCCTCAAGAAGAAAAGCTGTTGAAACTGAAGTACATTCACACGTCCGCAAACTGGAATCATCCCCTTGGCCGCAGAGACGGTAGTGGAATGCGAGCGGTCTACATCAATGCTCCTACCGCAGACTCGATTCGCGTACAACATCCTCACGTACCTGACTGGACGCTCTGGTAATGAAATTACTCGTCACCCTGTTTTGCGCTTTGTTCGTGGCTGGCTGCCAGTCCGCTGCCCCTCTATCAGGAAAAAACGACCCCAAATCCGAATGGTGGGAACTGGCATTCATTGAGCCTGATTACATGCAGGTTTGGGTGGAAGACAGTTCTGTGCAGGACGTTACCGGCAAGGTCTACTTCAAGGCCAATGGCGGCTCCGCAGCTGGTGGCGAGCCTGAGGACGGCACCGATTCGGCCCGCGGCTGGTCAGTCGTGGACGGCAGCGGAAAACGAGTGGTGGGTGCCGATCTTCCCGTTCGGATATATGTTCGATGGCAGTCAATCGTTGAAAAGAAAACTTGGCAAGCCTGGGTGGATATTCCAGAACACGCCAGGCATTTGATGGTGGAATCCACCAGCAAACGTTGCCCGCAAACACCTGAACGAGAGGCGCGGTTTATGGCGTCGGTCTACTTGGGGCTGGCACCCGGCGGGGTAGTGCAGGCTTGGGTTAAAGACTCGTGTCATAAGGCGATCAAGGTCGCTCGGGCGCAAGCAGAGATCGAACCGTTAGGGCCTAGTCAGGGGAAGAGCGAAGGACGTTACGCGTATCCAGTCAATGACAAGGCTAAGCGCTACATCGAGAAATTCGGTATCCCGTATGGGAGCTGGTAGCGGTCAGTCGATGGAGCGACTCATAGCCTTGTTTTGTGCTTTATTCATGACTGGATGCCAGCCGGCGACCGCGTTGTCTGCCAAAAACGACCCTAAGTCCGAGTCGTGGGAGCTCGCGTTTACTGAGCCTTACTACATGAAAGTGTGGGTGGAGGACAGCGCCGTCGAAGATATAAACGGCAAGCTGTTCAAGCGTACGGGGGGAGGTACGGCCGCTGGCGGGGAGCCTGAGGACGGTAAAGAGTCTGCACGAGGTTGGCACGCGGTGGGTGCTGCTGCAAAGCCAGTGATTGGTGCCGATCTCCCCAAGCGCATTTACGTAAGGTGGCAATCGATAGTCGAACCTCAGACCTATCGTGTCTGGTTGGACGTACCCGAGGAGGCCAGACAACTAATGCAGACTTCGGTCAATCAGCGTTGCCCGGAAACTCCAAAGGAGCAAGCGAGTTACTCCGCTTCTATCTATCTGGGGCTGGCACCAGGTGGGGTTGTACAAGTCTGGGTTAGAGACTCGTGTCACCATCCGGTGAAAGTAGCACGGGCCCAAGCCGAGATCGAGACGCTAGGTCCGAGTCAGGGTAAGAACCAAGGTCGTTACGCATATCCGGTGAGTGAGAAGTCGCAACGCTACATCGAGAAATTTGGCATTCCATACGGCAGTTGGTAGCTGTCAGCAAATGAGGCCATTCATAAGTTTGCTATGCCTGCTGTTGATTGCTGGTTGTCATTTGACTGATCCGTTGTCAGGCGAAAATGATCCTAAGTCCGAATGGTGGGAGATGGCTTTTATTGAGCCGGACTACATGAAGGTCTGGGTGGAAGATAGCTCTGTCCAAGATATCACCGGCAAAGTCTTCTCCAGGACTGGCGGCGGCACAGCCGCTGGCGGTGAGCCTGAAGACGGCACAGAGTCTGCCAAGGGTTGGAAGGGCGTTGGCGGCAGTGGAAGGAAAGTGGTGGGTGCCGACCTTCCCATTCGTATTTACGTCCGCTGGCAATCCATCGTAGAGCAGAAGACATGGCAGGCTTGGGTGGACATTCCTGAGGAGGCCAGGCAAGTGATGGTGTCATCTACCAATCAGCGTTGCCCGCAGACGCCTGATCAAAAAGCAAGATATTTGGCGTCGATCTATCTGGGGCTGGCGCCTGGTGGTGTCGTGCAGGTTTGGGTCAGAGACTCGTGCCACCATCCGGTGAAAGTGGCCCGAGCCCAAGCCGAGATCGAGCCGTTGGGACCTAGTCAGGGCAAGAATGAAGGGCGTTACGCATATCCGGTCAGTGAAAAGTCCAAGCGCTATATCGATAAATTCGGTATTCCGTACGAAAGTTGGTAATTCTTGAAGGTCAGGAGTAGGGAAAAATCCATCCCCACTTTTTGAGGACTAAACAGATATATACCAAGGAGCTGCAGAGTCGGTATGAACGTGCTTCTGCTTTTCAGGCAGGAATGGCGTATCGAGCGTGCCCAGTGCTATCGAAACCCAGTCGGCAAACTCACCTTGTGATCGTGACCAGAACAAAGTCGAACCGCATTCCGAGCAGAACTCGCGTAATACCGTCTCCGAAGAAACATAGGATTTAATGCTGGCGGAGCCACGGAGTATGCGAAGTGTGCTTTGCGGAACACTGCCGTACGAAGCGAATGCGGCCCCGTGACCTTTACGACATTGACTGCAATGGCAATGGCTAACTGCTTTTGGTGAGGTGATTAATTCGTAACCGACGGCTCCGCACAAACAGCTTCCCTGGTACACCTCTGACATACGCATTCCGTTCAGGTGAAAAACGTCAGCGTAACCGTCTCAGTCTGATCAGTCGACCGATCACTTGATGCCTGAAGTTGAGATTCGGGAAATTAAAATTTCCGCCAGGAGCATTCCGGACAACAGGCTGTTACTGATCAGGCGTGCTCCCCGATACACCACCACTGAACGTCGACTTCATCATCGTCCTGGGTTACATCATGCCCATGCTCAATGAATTGCTCGGGCACATTCAGCGCGAGCCTATCGCTCAAGTGTATCGGGGCAAGCGAGTTATGCTGCCCCAGAAAACTAAAGTAGTACTCACGGTCATAGAACACTGTCACTTCGCTTTGGTGTAACCAGGGCCATACCACCAGGCAGGCAATGCGGTAGTAACCTTGGCTGCGATCCGCTGCGCGGGAAAGATGAGCCGCTGCTTCGAGCAATTGCTGAACACAGAAGGCCTGCACTTCGATACGTGCTTGCGGACCTTGAACGAGGTTGTTGAGTACCGGGATTTTCCAGTGTGTGTAACGCTCTTGCTCATCGCTGCGAGGATGGAACTCGCCGCTAAAACTCGCGGCCCAGTGCTCCAAGGAGCGGAGGTGACGGGGGATGTTTCGGACTTTTTTGTTACTGAGGAACAATCTTCGCAAGGGGATATCCTTATGTGGCTTGATGACCAAACTATTTTTTATATTTATGAAACGAGGATGTTAACGGCAGCAGTCCCCAACCGCTCCCCATTAATCGTTACATGCACCGCATGCTCCCCCGCATAGTGCTTGCGCGTAGTGAAATCCTTGATCACCTGCCGCCGCGCCACAACCTCACTCCCAAACCCCGCCAACACCAACGTCTTCAACTTGAAAACCTTGGCCGAAGTCCCGCCATTCGCCTTCACATAGTCAATCGCATAATCAATCACCAACCGTTGCTCAACCGGAACCAACGACCGCACGGTGAATGACAAAGTGATCGTCTCCCCAAGCCGCACAACCGCCGGTTCAACCTTCACATCCAGCAATTCAACTTCAGCCTTGGCCCCAGCACCAATAACAGTGAGTGCCCGCATATCGCCCTGTTTGATCAGACTCCGCAACGCATGTTTGGCAATCCAGGCCGTGTGCCTGTTCTCCAGCGACCAACCCTCAACCGTATCCAGCACCCACTCCGGGTGCTCTTTGGTCACGTCATTCAAATGATTCGCCACTGACTTGCGCACGTACAAACTCTCATCCGCCTTCAGCCGATCAAGAATCCTGGCGGCCAGGCGCGGATCAGCCTGCACCGGCTCCAGACGAAACGACCATGGCAGGCGAGGGCGGCTGCCTTCGCTGGCGAGGCGGCGGACGTGGTGGTTTTCGTCTCGGGTCCAGTCGTGCATCAATTCCAGCGAGCGTTCCAGGTCGCTGCGCAGGAAGTGGCGGATGGCGAATTCGGAGGAGCCGAAAGTGGTGAAGTACTTCAAGGCTTCCATAGAGGTGTCGAACGCGTGCGCGCCGTAGCTCGCGACGTAGTGCGGCAGGCTCATGCTGACGAAGCCGCTGTTCAGGCGTGGAGCGAGTTCGCGTAGTACGGCGAGGGAATCTGTGTAGTCCAGTGGTAGCACGGCGTGCAGGCTTTCGCTGACGCGGGCCATGCGCTGCATGACCGAAAGGTCGGCGAGGCCGTCGTTGGCGTGCTTGAGAAAGGCCTTGGCCTTGAACGCCGGGTACACGGCGCTCATTTCGCTGGCGATGTGTTGCAGACGCTCGGCGTTGAAGATTTCTTTCAGGGCCGGGGCGGCGGTTTCGGTTGTGCTCATGATCAGTTCATCGGGGTGCTGATGAACGCTTCGAGGCCTTCGGCGTACGCGGTGTACTGGGCGATGCGCGGGAAGCGTTGGGCGTCGATCTGGTCGGGGACGACGAGTCCGGTGAAGCTCCAGGCGACGGCGAGGGTGATGCCGTCCTGCTGGAGGGTGCCATCGGTGGGCAGTGGATGTTTTTGCAGTTCATGTTCGAGGGCGGTGAAAGCGGCGGCGAGTTGGCCTTCGACGCGTTCGACCCATGGCTGATATTGAATGTCGGCCGGGCGCAGGTTGCGTTCGTAGTAGAGCTGCACGGCTTTTTCGCAGGCGGCGAGGCCGAGGCCGATCAGGCGCAGGGCTTTTACCCGTTGGGTGAGGTCGGTAGGCAGCAGGGTTTTGCCGGACCGGGCTTCGAGGTAGTCGAGGATCAGCGTCGAGTCGATCAGCACTTCACCGTCGTCGAGGACCAGGGTCGGCGCCTTGACCACCGGGTTGATCTGCTGGAAACGCTCGAAGTGGCGAAACACCGACACCGGGTCGTGTTCCAGTTCGATCCCCAGACACCTGGCGGAGATCGCCACGCGGCGCACATATGGGGAGTCCAGCATGCCGATCAGTTTCATGACGCGTTCCTTCAAGTCAAACCGGGGGAGGGCATAACGTAGCCGAGGTTGGGGAGATTGTCAGTCCTGAAAGCGGGTTGTTTCTGCCGTCGGCGATTGTAAAGAAATGCGACAAAGCGCCGCTCATCCGCCGTTTGTCTTCTATATACAGCCGCTCGACTGAATTTCTTGCTATAAACGCACTCCGATGAGCGCCGTGAAGCCTGCGTCAGAGCCGTTTCCGGGCTTTGTCGGACAAATTCCCGCTATTTAGAGTTGCTGAGGCCTCAAACGGGCCTTAGACTGCCGCCCCTTCGTAAATTGAGTGCCGGGTGGCGTTTGCAATAAACGATGCCTTTCCGATGACCGCAGGCGGTTCGCCGGAACGCTCCCTAATTCGCCTTAATGCACGTTTTTTTATAGAGATATCAATGACAAAGGACAAGTTGCTGGCCATGCCGGCAGATGACTACATGAATGCCGAGCAACACGCTTTCTTCAGCGAGCTGTTGCAGAACATGAAAGTCGAAACCCACGAGCGCATTGAGCAAAACCGTATTGCCATCGAGAGCCTGGACACCCCGGCCGACCCGGCGGACGCCGCCTCGGTGGAAGAAGAGCGCACCTGGCTGGTAAACGCGATCGATCGCGACCAGCGCATGCTGCCTCAACTGGAACAAGCCCTTGAGCGTATCAAGGAAGACAGCTTTGGCTGGTGCGACGACAGCGGCGAGCCTATCGGCCTGAAACGCCTGCTGATCAGCCCGACCACCAAGTACTGCATCGAAGCTCAAGAGCGTCACGAGCAGATCGACAAGCACCAGCGTCAGGCCTGATTCCTGAGGCGACCCCTTCAATGCGGGTCGTCGCGAAAAGATCGCAGCCTTCTGCAGCTTTTTTTAAAGCGGCAGAAGGCTGCGATCTTTGCTTTTTTTCGTCTGCTGGAAATCCCCGTGCCGTTCCATTGACCTGCCACAGACCCACGACTAACGGACCATGGATAATGGCCTTGTAGTGGCGTTTAATGCAGTCACAACAATGAGAACAAGCGTGGGGTAACAAAATGACGAGAGATGGATCTCTGGTTGCGGCTCTGCCCGCACCAGTTGTTTTGCCGAAGAATCGCTGGCTGTCGCCGACCCTGCAAAGCATCGCCCTGATGCTGTTGCTGGCCGGGATGACCTTCGGCGAATGGCCGTTATACGTGGGCATGCCGCTGGCGGTGCTGATTGTCTGGCTGCCGCGCCTGCGCTCCCGTGCTGTCCCCGATGAGCAGCCGGTCGATAGCAGCAACGCGATGTCCGAGCTGACTCGCGATCTTTCCTACACCACCAGTCATAACGCGCTGTCAGCCGCCGGCGTGGCGTTTTCCGTCAAGGAGCTGGCCGGCAAGCTGCAATCGCAACTCGATGCTGCCGCACAGATCGTCAATAACGCCGAAGTGATGATCGCCACGGAACAAGCCACTTCCCAACTCAGCCGCGAAGCTTTGGGCGCCGCGAGCGAAGCCCATCACAGCAGTGCAGCGGGGCGCACCGAGCTGGTCGACTCCATTTCGCGCATGCATCAACTCAGTCAACGCGCCAATGCCAGTCGTGAACTGATCGAAGCCTTGAGCGAGCGTAGCGACGACATTCAGCGCGTGACCCTGGTGATTCAGTCCATCGCCAGCCAGACCAATCTTCTGGCACTGAACGCTGCCATCGAAGCGGCCCGGGCCGGAGAGCATGGTCGCGGTTTTGCGGTGGTGGCAGATGAGGTGCGTGGTCTCGCCGCTCGGACGGCGACGGCCACCGGTGAAGTGGGCGAAATGGTCGCCGACATTCAGCAGCGTACGGCGCAGGTGGTGGAGCAGATCCGCCAGCTCTCCGACGATTTGCACACCGGTGTCGAGCAGGTCGAACACACCGGTCAGCACCTGGAAAACATCGCGCGACTGGCGGCCGGGGTTGAAACCCAGGTCGGCGAAATCGCCCGGGGCGCCGAAACCAATCGCGAACAGCTTGACAGCCTGTTCACCGCCATCGAGCAAATGCGCAGCGATCTGGCAATCAGCGACCAACAGACCCGGCGCCTGGCCGAAGCCGCGGTGCAGATGGAAGGGCAGGCGGAAACCATCAGCGAGCGTCTGGCCGAAGTCGGGCTGGATGATTATCACCAGCGCATCTACGACCTGGCCCGTGAAGGTGCGGGACAGATAGCCGCGCGTTTCGAGGCCGATGTCGAGCAAGGGCGGATCAGTCTCGAGGACTTGTTCGACCGCCAGTATCAGCCGATCCCGAACACTCAGCCTGCCAAGTTCCAGACCCGTTTTGACCGCTACACCGATCAAGTGCTGCCGGCGATTCAGGAGCCCCTGCTGCCGCGCCACGAAGGTCTGGTGTTCGCCATCGCCTGCACTCAGCAGGGTTATGTGCCGACCCACAATCAGGCATTCAGCCAGCCGCTGACCGGTGATGTGCAGGCCGATACCGTGCACAACCGCACCAAGCGCAAGTTCGCCGACCGCACCGGCATTCGCTGTGGCAGTCATCAGCAACCGGTGCTGTTGCAGACCTACACCCGCGATACCGGCGAGCTGATGCACGACTTGTCGGTACCGATCATGGTCAAGGGGCGGCACTGGGGCGGGCTGCGCCTTGGGTACAAACCCGAGAATCCGCGCTGAAGCATTGTTGCCGGAATTGCAATGAAGCTGTGCACGCGCGTTGCTGTTTCCCCTTGATCCAAATCATTAACATGCCTGTATAGTTAGGTAGCTAATGAAGTTGGGAGGTCAGCATGCAATGCAGAGTCGATGTCGCGGTGATGATCGGCAGCGGTGTTCCGGCTGGGCTGCGTGCGATGGGGCAAAGTGTCTGCTGGGTGGTGTTGCTCAACGGTGAGCGGCGGGGCACGGCGTTCGCCAGTCGTGACGAGGCTGAAGAATGCAGGGCTGCGTGGCTCGCGCAGTTGAAAGACGAGCCCGGTAGCAGCCTGCACTGATTGCGTTTAATGATCGTGGGCCACCCGTAATTCCAGCGAGCGGGCGAGGGCACAGGCAGCGTTGTGATCCTCACGGAAACCTCTTACACGGCCGGTCGACTTTTCCCTGATATGGAAGAAGGCGTTACCGGCCGGAATCACTTGAAACCGCGGTTCCCGGCCACATGACTCTGGTGCGGCGTCAGTGCCAAGGCCTGGGGTACTCAAGACAAAGGGTTGTTCGTAAGCCGCGGCAAAATGCGTCAAAGTGCACATATGAAGTCCTTTTCATGGATTGACCCGCATTTACAGACGGTTGCGGGTAGTCGCGAGCAGCGTCGCTGCTCTAGAATCGCCAACACCTGTTGACGGCATGGCGTTATCTAAAGCAATTTTTTGCGTGCGATATGTCGGAAAAGTGCTTTTCTTGGTGAGTATTTTCCCTAAAGTTTGTAGTCAGTTTTCTCTGGCAAACCGTGAAGCTTTTTCCTTCAACATTTGGAGAACGTCTTTGCAGGTTTCGCGAGCGCCATTCCAGTAGTCTTGTGAACCTCGCGCTGAACAAGCACTTTGCCCGTTCAGGCTTTTATTCGAGTCATTGCGCAACACCATCGGCCTGGCCGTTTTCAACGTCGTGCGCGTTTTTCGCGCGTGGCACTCTTTCAAGTGTGGGGATGTTTCTTTGGCAGTCAGTAACCTCGATATGCATGCTTTGTTCGTGCTGGGTGATTTGCGGGCAAAGCTGGTCAAGCAGTTTCAATCGCGTTTTGTTTACATCACCGAGCAAAACGCCGAAGGCATTTACGTTGCCGAAATCGACACCGAAAGCGCATTGGTGGTCGATGACAAGCCCGGCCTCAAGCTCAAGGTCGGCGATCACTTCAGCGCTTCGGTACTGCCCAGCCGTGAAGGCGGCAAGATGGACATCCGTTTTCGCGAGATCAAGATGACTGTGTACGGTCTTGGCGACTATGCCTTCGTCAGCACGGCCGACGGCCATGCCATCGTGTTCAAGGAAGGCCACAGCGCAGTCACTGTGTTCGCCGCCAATGAGCAATTGCAGGAAGGCCTGACCAAGACTCTGAAAGCCGTTACCGCCAAGGCCGCCAAGTGGCGCAAGGGCGAATTGGTGACCTTCAAGGCCAGCGAGTGACGGCTGTGAGTCGCGCCGATTTCCATTTGCAGAACCTCGACAGCGCCCGCGATGAAGCCCGGCGCCTGTTCGATGCGAAAGCCGAATTGAAGGGTGCCTGGCTCGGTTGGGTCGCCTCGCAGGTCTACGCTTTGCAGCCTGCGGAATACGCCAGCATGGTCAGACGCGAGCTTCAACGCTTGCAGGAAATGTCTGAAAAGTAGCCTCGCCCGTGGCATGCCCCTGAAAAAGCAGGAACCTCGTCTACAGTCAGTTGACTGAGTATTCAGAGGCTTGTGGTCTTCTGTCAGGCCATCCTGCTATTGCTGTGAACAGCACGAGGTGCAAAGCATGAACGGATTTCGACGGTTGCTGGCCGCAGGGCTGGCCACAATGGGCTTGATGGCTGCGGTGCCGGCGGCCAATGCGGCACAGACCCCGATTCACTTCGCGGACCTGAACTGGGAAAGCGGCAGCCTGATCACCGATGTCCTGCGGATCATCGTCGAGAAGGGCTATGGTCTGCCGACGGATACGCTGCCGGGCACCACCATTACCCTGGAAACCGCGCTCGCCAACAATGACATCCAGGTGATCGGCGAGGAATGGGCCGGGCGCAGTCCGGTGTGGGTCAAGGCCGAGGCTGAAGGCAAGGTCGCCAGCCTGGGTGATACGGTCAAGGGTGCCACCGAAGGCTGGTGGGTGCCGGAATACGTGATCAAGGGCGATGCCGCCAAAGGCATCAAGCCACTGGCGCCGGACCTGCGCAGTGTCAGTGACCTGAAGAAGTACAAGGACGTGTTCAAGGATCCGGAAACTCCGAGCAAGGGGCGGTTCCTTAACAGCCCGATCGGCTGGACCTCGGAAGTGGTGAACAAACAGAAGCTCACGGCTTATGGGTTGCAGGGTGACTTCACCAATTTCCGCAGCGGTTCCGGTGCGGCGCTGGATGCCGAAATCAGTTCGTCGATCCGCCGGGGCAAACCGGTGCTGTTCTATTACTGGTCGCCGACGCCGTTGCTCGGCAAGTTCAAACTGGTGCAGCTGGAAGAGCCGCCGTTCGACGCCGAGGCCTGGAAGACTTTGACGGACGCCGACAACCCCAACCCGAAACCGACCCGTTCACTGGCCTCGAAGCTGTCGATCGGGGTGTCTGCGCCATTCCAGAAGCAATACCCGCAGATCGCGGCGTTCTTCAGCAAAGTCGATTTTCCGATCGAGGAACTGAACAAGGCGCTGGCTGATATGAGCGAGAAACACACCCCACCACGGGAAGCGGCGGAAGCGTTCATGAAGGCTCATCCGGATGTGTGGCAGGCGTGGTTGCCGAAGGACGTGGCGGACAAGGTTCAGGCAGGTTTATAGCAGTGCGGCGAGGGAGTTTCTCCCTCGCCGCTGTGTTTCAGAACCGGGTCTGCACGGCCAGCTCAAAGGTGCGCGGTGTGCCCAGGTAGTACGCAGGCGACACATGGGCGAATTCGGCATACACCTCGTTGGTCAGGTTGCGCACCCGGCCGGTGACGGTGGTGTGCGAATCGACCTTGTAGCTGAGGAAACTCCCGAACAAGGTGTACGACGGCACGGTCATGGTGTTGGCATTGTCCGCATACACCGAGGCCACATACCGCGCATCAACCCCGCCTTGCCACTGTGGGGAAAAGTCATAGGTCAGCCACAGATTGCCGACCCGGTCCGGCACATTGGTCGGCGTGTTGCCCTTGCGTGAAACCACCACGCCGGCGGCGTTTTTCTCGTTGAACTCATCGTATTGCGCATCGACCCAGGCGAAATTGCCCTCGGCCAGCAGCTTGTCGGTGATCCGCAGAGAACTGGCGATCTCGATGCCTTTTGACGTCTGCTGGCCGACTGGAATGCTGTTGGTCGGGTCCAGTGGGTCCGTCACTGCGAAGTCCTTGCGCTCGATGGTGTAGGCGGCCACTGTCGCCGACCCACGTCCGTTCAGGTAGTCGAACTTGCTGCCGATTTCCCATTGCTTGCCCGTTGAAACGTCGAAGTCCTGAGTGCCGTTGGGTTGTTCGGCGGCGGTGCTGTATTGCACGTAGACATTGGCTGACGGAATGAACTGATACGTCAGCCCAACGCGCCCGGTGACAGGCTCCCAGCTGCGCTTGAGATGGCGCGGGTTGCTCGCCGTCACCGTGCGATGGTTGGTTACGTCCAGGTCGATGTCGTCGTAGCGCAGGCCGGTGAGCAACGAAAGCTTGTCGGTCAGCGCGAGACGGTTCTCGGCGAACAAGGCTTTGGTGGTGACCTCGTTGGTCTTGTCGCTGACAAAACCAGGCTTCGTGCCCGGAATGTCATAGAAATGCCCCGGACGATAATTGTTCGGGTCCACGGTGCTCGCGCCTTTGACGTTCAGCGGCGAGTTGGTGGTCTGGTTGACCTTGTATTCGAAGCCGCCGGACCAAGTGGTGGCGAGGCCGAACAGGGTGTTGTCATGGCGCAGTTCGAACTGGTTGCCGTCCTGCTCACCCTGATGCCGGACCTGATAGGCCGTGGAGCGGTTCACTGCGCTGTTGTCGGCGTTGTACTGGTAGGTTTCCAGGTTGCGGTAATCGCGCTGGCTGTCGAGGTGATAGAGCGTGTTGCGCAGGGTCGTGCTGTCGTTGATCCGGTAGTCGATGATCGAGCGCACCCAGATCGTCCGCTGCTCGTAGCGGCCGTCTTCGACGTTGTAGTTGTTGAAGCGGTTGTGCCGGTCGATTTTCAACTCGCCAGCCTTGGGGTTGAGCACCGGGGTGCCCCAGTACGGGCTGTCTTCGTGTTCGTCCTGATATTCCAGGGCCAGGGTGTGCGACAGGTTCGGCGTCAGGTCGCTGAGCAGCGAGAACGCCATGCTCCAGGCATCGCGTTCCTGACGGTCGATGTAGCCGTTGCTGGTATTGTGGCTGACGTCGAGGCGCGCGTAATGCTGCACGTCGGCGCCGGGCTGACTCAGAGCGTGGTTGAGGCCGAACGCAGTTTCGGTGGTGTCGTAGGTGCCGTAGCTGACCCGGCCTTCGGCGACTTGCTCGTCGCGAGTGGCCAGTTTGGTCACGTAGTTCAGCGAGCCGCCGACCGAGCCGGCGCCGTTGATCAGCGACGACGGACCGCCAACCAGTTCCACCCGGTCATAGATCCACGAGTCCACCGGCCGTGCCAGTCCGCCAGAGACATTGATGCCATTGAACATCTGGGTGATCTGGCTGCTGGTAAAGCCTCGATAAGAGACGAAACCGCCGAAGCCCGGCGGTGCACTGGCGTTCACGCCCGGCAGAGTGTTGGCCGCGTCCTGAAAGTTTTGCGAGCCATGACGCTCGATGTCATTGCGATTGGCGATGGCCACCGAGGCCGGGGTGTCGCGCACGCTCAAGCCGAGGCGTGAAGCCATGCCGCTGGACTGGTCGAGGCTCAGGCCCGGTTCGGCGGCGGACTCGCCGTCAATGGTGATCGGTGCCAGATCCACGGTGGATTGGGCCCAGGCGTTGACGGACAGGCAGCCGCACAGGCTCGCCAGCAAGGTAAGTTGTTTCATCGATTGAATCCTGAATGCTTGTCTAGGAGTCAGCGCACAGGCGAACGCCACGCGTTGGCGCAGTGGGCTGACAAATCAAAAAGGCAAAGACACTCAGGCGAGCGGCGGGGCGCGGGGGTTGGCCGAAGGCCAGGTGAAGCGGGCAGGGAGGTCGGCGCTGACGATGACTGGCAGCGGCGGACTGTGTTGTTCCGGCAGGATCGCCAGGGTCAGGCTGGAGTTGAACGCCGGGCCCATGCCGCCAGTGGAGCACAGCGGACAACCGAAAGCCTTGGCCAGGGTTGGCAGTTTTTCTTCGGAAGGATTGGACGCGAGTGGCGCCTGGGTACTCGGGTCGACGGCGCAGAACTGGCCACCGATTCCGTTGAGCTGCATCCCGACCATTTGCCCGTGACCGATGCTGCAGGCGAACACGTTGAACAGGACGCAGCAATAGAGCATCCAGGCCAGCAGTGAGCGATCGGAACGGGTGAATTTCATGGGGCGGCACTTTACCGCACCGCCGACCGGTCGTGCACATGGAAAAATGCCGGCTAGGATGTTTTGTTCAAGCCTCTTGAAAGGATTCTCGACCATGACCTTTGTGTTGGCTCAATGGCTGGTGACGATATTTGCGGCGATCAGCCTGATGCATGTGTATTGGGCGATGGGTGGACAGTGGGCGGCCGTGGCGGTGATACCGCAGGTTCCGGCGGATAACAGTGGGCAGACGCTCAGACCGGCGTTCAAACCGTCAGGCTGGATCACGCTGGTGGTAGCGGCGGCCCTGCTACTGATTGCCGCACTGGTGTGCATGAGAGTAGGTTGGTGGTTTTCGCCGGTGCATCACTGGGCGTTGCAATGGGTGATCAGTGCTATTGCGCTGCTGATGTTTGCGCGGGCGATCGGCGATTCGGAACTGGTGGGTTTCTTCAAGGAAGTGAAGGGATCAAGCTTTGCCCGGCTCGACACTTGGGTCTACTCGCCGCTGTGTCTGATATTGGGAGCCGGGCTGTTGGCCGTTGCCTGGATCTAGCTGCCGCTTTCGGTGCGTCGGCTGCTCACTTCAGCCGGCACATCGTCGCCGGCCATGCGCTTGCGGAACAACGCCGCCCGCGCCAGCAGCAGGGTGGTTACCGGCACGGTGATCGCCAGCAGGATCGGGATCAGCCACGCGTGCAGCACCGGCCCGGACTTGAGCGCGGAAAAGCAGATGATCGACGCCAGCGCCACGCACCACGCGCCCAGGGTCGAGGCCAGCGCCGGCGGGTGCATGCGCTGGAAATAGTCCTTCATCCGCAACAGGCCGGTCGCGCCGATCAGGGCAAACACGCCGCTGAGCACCAGCAGGATCGCCACCGGGATTTCCACCCACAGAGACAATTCAGCGTTCATTCGATCACCTCGCCACGCAGCAGGAATTTCGCCAGGGCAAACGAGCCGACGAAACCGAACAGCGCGATCAGCAGCGCCGCTTCGAAATAGGTGTCGCTGGAGTAACGAATCCCCAGGGTCAGCATCATCAGCATGGCGACGATGTACAGGTAGTCCAGCGCCAGTACCCGGTCCTGTGCCGACGGCCCTTTGAACAGGCGAATCAGCGTCAGCACCATCGCCAGCGAGAACAGGAACAGCGTCAGCAGAATCGCATTCGACAGCAGCGGGCTCATTCGAAAATCTCCATCAATGGCTGCTCGTAAGTGACCTTGAAGTGCTCGATGAATTGCGCTTCGTCATCCAGATCCCAGACGTGCAGCAACAAAATGCTGCGGTCCAGCGCCAGTTCCGACCACACCGTGCCGGGCACTACCGTACAGATCATCGACAGCGCTGCCAGACCGTTGGCATCGCGCAGGTCCAGCGGCACCTTGACGAATCGTGAGCGGGGCGGCCGGCGGCCGGCGTTGAGAACGCCCCAGGCCACCTGCAGGTTGGAGACGATCACGTCACGCCCGACCAGCAGAAACAATCGCAGGATTGTGCCGGGGCGGCGGATATGGATCTGTTGCGGGCGCAGTTTGCGCATCATCAGCGGCGCGCAGAAACCCAGCGTCGCCCCCAGCAGCAGGTTGCCGGGGCTGATCGACAGGTTCAGCACCAGCCACAGCAACCACAATGCAAGTGACAGCCACGGAGCAGGAAACAGGCGCTTCATGGTTGCACCTCCAGCAGCGCTGCCTTGGCTTCCGGGCTCGGTACGGCGCGGGTGCCGAGCACCGCCATCACGTATTGCTGCGGGTTGTTCAACGCGTCTGCGGCGGCATGGGTGTAACGCAGCAGCGGTTCAGCCTTGAAGGTCAGGGCGATGCTCAGACCGAGCAGCAGGAAAATCGGCGTGCATTCCAGTTTGCGCAACACGGGTGACGGGCGCTCCTCCGGCGACCAGAAGCGCTGGATGCCCAGGCGCGAGAACGCCATCAGCGAGCCGAGGCCGGTGAGGATCAGCAGTGCCAGCAACGCCCAGGCAGCATTCGAGATCGGTTCGCCAGTGCCGAGCTCCAACGGATTGAGCAGGGCGCCGATCAGGCTCAGCTTGCCAATGAACCCCGACAGCGGCGGCATGCCAATGATCAGCAGCGCACAGGCAATGAAGCTCAGACCGAGGAAGGCCATGGTCCACGGAATCACCTGGCCGACCACGGCTTTCTGGTCATCGTCGAGGTTGATGCCCTTGACCGGCGGCTGCCATTGCTGCGGACGCGGCAGCAGCTCGTTTTCGTCTTCCAGCGGCACTTCGACGGCGGTGCGCGAACGTTCGATCAGTTCCGCCAGCAGGAACAGCGCGCTCAGGGCCAGGGTCGAGCTGACCAGATAGAACAGCGCCGCGCCGATCAGGTTCGGCTGGGCGAAACCCACGGCCGACAGCAGAATCCCCGCCGACACCAGAATGCTCAGGCTGGCCATGCGCTCCAGGCGTTGTGCGGCGATGATCGCCACGCCGGCGCAGAGCATGGTCGCCATGCCGCCATAGATCAGCCATTCACCGCCGAAGTAGGCCGAAGCGCCGGCCTGCCCGGAGAACAGCAGCGTCCACAGGCGCAGCAAGGTATAGACGCCGACCTTGGTCATGATTGCGAACATCGCCGCCACTGGCGCGCTGGCCGAGGAATAGGCCGGCACCAGCCAGAAGTTCAGCGGCCACATCCCGGCCTTGGCCAGAAACGCGACCGCCAGAATCGCCGCGCCGGCATGCAGCAAGCCACGGTCGGCTTCCGGCACCAGCGGAATCTTCATCGCGAGGTCAGCCATGTTCAACGTGCCGGTGACGCCATAGATCAGCGCCGCGCCAATCAGGAACAGCGACGAGGCCAGCAGGTTGATCGAAATATAATGCAGCCCCGACGACACCCGCGCCCGGCCCGAGCCGTGGAGCAGCAAACCGTAGGACGCCGCGAGCAGCACTTCGAAGAACACGAACAGGTTGAACAGGTCCGCCGTCAGGAACGCGCCGTACAGGCCCATCAACTGAATCTGGAACAACGCGTGGAAGCTCGAGCCTGCACCATCCCAGCGGGCCATGGCGAACAGCAGGGCGCTGACGCCGATGATGCCGGTCAGTACCAGCATCAAGGCCGACAGCCGATCGACCACCAGCACGATGCCGAATGGCACCTGCCAGTTGCCCGGCAGGTAGACGCCGATCGAACCGGGTACGCCGGTGGTCTGGGTCCATTGCAGCAACAGCAGGGAAACCACAAGGCCCAGCATGGTGGAGAACAGGTTGATCTTCGCCTTCAGCGGCCGGTGCTTTTCGCCGAGCATCAGCATGATGGCGGCGGTCAGCAGCGGCAGCAGGATCGGTGCGGCGATCAGGTGTGTCATCGCCGTCATTCCTTGGGCTCCCTACCGTCAACGTGGTCGGTGCCGGTCAGGCCCCGCGATGCGAGCAGCACCACGAGGAACAGCGCGGTCATGGCGAAGCTGATGACAATGGCCGTCAGTACCAATGCCTGGGGCAGCGGGTCGGTGTAATTGAGCAGGTCCTGAGGTACGCCGTCCTTGATGATCGGTTCCTTGCCGATGAACAGGCTGCCCATGCTGAAGATGAACAGGTTGACGCCGTAGGACAGCAGGCACAGGCCCATGACCACCTGGAACGTCCGCGGACGCAGGATCAGCCAGACGCCGGAGGCAGCGAGCACTCCGATGGCGATTGCGATGACTTCTTCCATCAGACGGCTCCTTTGATGGCAGCGGTTTTGTGACCCCGGACCGACTGGTGGGCGAGGGCGGTGAGGATCAACAAGGTCGATCCGACCACCACCGCGTACACGCCGATGTCGAAGAACAATGCACTGGCGATATGGATATCGCCCAGCACCGGCAAACTGAAGTGCCAGGTATGCGTGGTGAGGAACGGATAACCCACCAGCATCGCGCCGAGTCCGGTGACCGTGGCGAACAACAGTCCGGTGCCCATCCAGCGCAGCGGCCGCAGACTCATTTGAGCCTCGACCCACTGGGTGCCGGCGACCATGTATTGCAGGATGAACGCCACCGACATCACCAGGCCGGCAACGAAACCGCCACCCGGCTGGTTGTGTCCACGCATGAACAGATAGAACGAAACCACCAGTGCAATCGGCAGCAGCAGGCGCACCAGCACCGCCGGCACCATCATGAAGCCGAGCGCGGTGTCGCTGGCCGAACGCGGGTTGACCAGATCGGTGACCACGTCCGGCGCCAGCAGGCGTTGCTGGGCTGGCAATTGCAGGCTTTCTTTCGGCGGGCGGAAGCGGCGTAGCAGGGCGAATACGGTCAGCGCCACGGCCACCAGCACGGTGATTTCGCCGAGGGTGTCGAAACCACGGAAGTCCACCAGCATCACGTTGACCACGTTGCTGCCGCCACCTTCCGGCAGGGCGCGGCTCAGGTAGAACGAGGAAATGTCGTTGGGGGTCTGTCGGGTCAGCATCGCGTAGGACAGCAGCGCCATGCCACCGCCGACGGCAATCGACAACAGCAAGTCGCGTAGACGACGCACACGGGCCTTTCGCAGACTGCTTGGCAATGGCGAAACCTCTTCGATCCGCCGTGGCAGCCAACGCAGGCCGAGCAGGATCAGCACCGTGGTCACCACTTCGACCACCAGTTGCGTCAGGGCCAGGTCCGGCGCCGAGAACCAGACGAAGGTCACGCAGGTCATCAGGCCACAGACGCTGACCATGGTCAGGGCGGCGAGACGGTGATACTTGGCCTGCCACGCGGCGCCGAGGGCGCAGGCGATTGCCAGCAGCCACAGGGTCACGAACACGATGGAGCCGGGAATCTTCGGCCGGTCGCCCCAGCTCAGGCTGCTGTGCAGCATCGGGATCAGGCCGGCGAGCACCGCCGCCAGCACCATCAGGAACAGCTGGGTTTGCAGGCGTTTGGTGCCGATCCGCCGCTCCAGTCGCCGAGCCAGGCGCATCATCGCCACCAGACTGCGCTCGAACAGGCGCTTGCCGTTGAAGCGGCCCACCAGCGGCGGGAATTTGAAGCGGCCGCGCTTGAGCTGATTGCGCAACAGCAGATAGACCACGATGCCGCCGGACATGGCAATCAGGCTCATGATCATCGGCGCGTTGAGACCGTGCCAGATCGCCAGGCTGTATTCCGGAAGTACGCCGCCGACTACCGGCAGTGCAGCGGCCGCCAGCAACGGGCCGACGATCTGGGCCGGGAAAATCCCTACCAGCAGGCAGGTGAACACCAGCAGCTCAACCGGTGCGCGCATCCAGCGTGGTGGCTCGTGCGGGGTGTGGGGCAGGTCGGTGGCGGTGGGGCCGAAGAACACGTCGACGGTGAAACGCAGCGAGTAGGCAACGCTGAACGTGCCGGCGATGGTCGCCACGATTGGCAAAGTCGCTTCAACCCACGCGGTGGCATTGATGAACACGGTTTCGGCGAAGAACATTTCTTTCGACAGGAAACCATTGAGCAGCGGTACGCCGGCCATGGAGGCACTGGCGACCATCGCCAGCGTGGCGGTGAACGGGATCAGTTTGAACAGACCGTTGAGCTTGCGGATGTCGCGGGTGCCACTTTCGTGGTCGATGATCCCGGCGGCCATGAACAGCGAAGCCTTGAAGGTCGCATGGTTGAGAATGTGGAACACCGCTGCGACGGCCGCCAGCGGACTGTTCAGGCCCAGCAGCAACGTGATCAGGCCGAGGTGACTGATCGTTGAGTAGGCCAGCAGACCCTTGAGGTCGTTCTGGAACATCGCGCAGTACGCGCCGAGCAACAGAGTGGCGGCACCGGCGCCGCTGACGATGTAGAACCATTCTTCGCTGCCGGACAGCGACGGCCACAACCGCGCGAGCAGGAAAACCCCGGCCTTGACCATGGTCGCCGAGTGCAGATAGGCCGAAACCGGTGTCGGCGCCGCCATCGCGTGGGGCAGCCAGAAGTGGAAGGGGAACTGGGCGCTTTTGCTGAGGGCGCCGATGAGAATGAGGGGAAGCAGGATGGGGTAGAGGGCATGTGCACGAATCAGATCGCCGGCGGCCAGGACCTTGTCCAGGTCATAGCTGCCGACCACATGGCCGAGGATCATGACCCCCGCCAGCAGGCATAGTCCTCCCGCACCGGTGACCATCAACGCCATATATGCACCACGGCGCGCATCGTGGCGGTGGTGCCAGTAGCCGATCAACAGGAACGAGAAGAGGCTGGTCAGCTCCCAGAAGAACACGATCTGGATCAGGTTGCCGGAAATCACCAGCCCGAGCATGGCGCCCATGAACGCCAGGAAGAACGCGAAGAAACGCGGCACCGGGTCATCCGGCGACATGTAATAACGGGCATATAAGGAAACGAGGGTGCCGATGCCCAGCACCAGCATGGAGAACAGCCACGCAAAGCCGTCCATGCGCAGGACAAAGTTCAGCCCCAGGCTGGGCAACCACGTGAATTCTTCGCGGATCACGCCGCCATGGGCGATTTGCGGGTACAGCAGGGCGACCGAGACAGTACCGATCAAAGCGACCAGGCCTGCCAGCAGGGATTCGGCGTTACGTGCGTTGTGCGGCAGCACGGCTGCCAGACAGCTGCCCACAAAAGGCAGAAGCAGTAGAACTATCAGGGACATAGGCTTCTAATCTGCGGAAGTTTGTGAAGCATCATACGTGCCAGCTCCCGGATCACCAAACGCGAGGATGTCTCTGAATCCTACAAGGTAGTCGCAAAAACCTCGCTTAGCCTTCTGTCTCGCGCTCGAACTCTTCTGTGACCGCTTGTGTCGCCTTGCCCTTGGTCTTCAACTCACTGACAATCACCGCCGCCACAATCAGTCCCGCACCCACCAATGCAATCGCCGGCAGACGCTCACCGGCAATCCGTCCGGCGATCCCGGCCCACACCGGCTCACCCGCGTAGATCAGGGTCGCACGGGTAGGCGAAACACTTTTTTGCGCCCAGTTCATGGCCACCTGAATCGCCGCACTCATCGCGCCCAGGCCCAGGGCAGTGCTCAGCAACAGCCACGAGAAGTCCGGAATCGCCTCACCGGTCGGCACGACCATCAGAAACGACAATGCCGAAGTCGTCGCCAGTTGCACCACCGTCACCCGGCGCACATCGACCTGGCCCGCATAGGTGCTGATCAGGATGATCTCGGCCGCTATGGCGATGGCACTGATCAGCGTGGCGATTTCGCCGGGACTGAAATTCAATGAAGCCCCGGACGGCCCCGACAACAGCATCAACCCGGTAAACGCCAGCATGATGCCGATGCTCGGCATCAAACCCGGACGCCGGCCCAGCACCAGCCATTGCAGCAAAGGCACAAACGGCACGTACAGCGCAGTGATGAACGCCGACTGGCTGCTCGGAATGCTCTGTAAGCCAACGGTCTGCAAACCATAACCGAGCAGGATCGCCACGCCGATGAAGGCGCCGGCCTTGAGTTCGAACAGGGTCAGCTCACGCAAGTGCTTCCACGAAAACAGCGCCACGATGCTCGCCGCTGCGGCAAAGCGCAGGCCAACGAAAAACATCGGGCCGCTGACGGTCATCGCGTGCTGCACCAGCAGAAAAGTGCCGCCCCACAGCATGGTGATCAGCACGAGCACGCACTCGGCTTTGCTGAAACGGGAAAACCGCAGGGAAGTTTGGGGGGAGTTGGCTGACGTCATGACCTTGCGCACTTTTGAGGAGGAGACGCACAATGCGCCAAATGTTGCGCAGTATACTGCCCAACCCCAGCCAGTGAGCAATATAGTGCACAAAGATTCTGTTCAGCGGGCCTCGGTCCTGCAACACGTCAGTCAGAACGTCCGGCGCCTGCGCCACGCCGCCGACATGAGCCAGACGACTCTCGCGGAAAAGTCCGGGGTCAGTCGGCGCATGTTGGTGGCGATCGAAGCCGGTGAGAAAAACGTCAGCCTGACCACTCTCGACCGCGTCGCAGAAGCCCTCGAAGTGGCCTTCAGCGATCTGATCCAGGCCCCGGACAATCGTGACCCGAGCCGGATCAACGAACTGGCCTGGGCCGGCAGCATTCCCGGCAGCAAAGCGGTGCTGTTGTCCAAGGCCGCGGCCACCCGGGAAGTGGAACAGTGGGAATGGTGCCTGCAGCCGGGGGAGGTCTATCCCTCGCAAGCGGATGCCGAAGGCTGGAGCGAGCAGATTTTCGTGTTCGAGGGCTGCCTGACCCTGATGCTCGGCGACCAGCCGCAGCACATCGCCGCCGGGGAATTTTTCATGTTCGCCAGCAACCAGCCGCACACCTATCGCAACGATGGGGACGTCGCGGCGCGCTTCGTGCGCAATGTAGTGATCTGACTGTTGCAGGGCCGACAGCAGATGAACAGTTTGCTCTTTTATTCGTGCAGATTGCTTTAGGTTGATTCCTCAATCTATTGATAAATAACGAAAATATATTCAGGCATGACTCCTGCTAAGGGTTCTGGATCCTCATCCGGAAACCACGGAGTCGCCTCACATGACCGCTTCAAATCAAACCGCTAAACGCCTCCTGAACATCGGGAGTGCCGCTTGATGCCCCGCGAAATCCGCCTCAACGCCTTCGACATGAACTGCGTCGGCCACCAGTCGCCGGGCCTGTGGGCTCACCCTCGGGATCGCTCCTGGCAGTACAAGGATCTGGAGTACTGGACCGATCTGGCGAAAATCCTCGAGCGCGGCAAGTTCGACGGATTGTTCATTGCCGACGTCTTGGGCATCTACGACGTGTACAACGGCAACGGCGAAGCTGCCATCCGACAGGCAGCGCAGGTGCCGGTCAACGATCCTTTGCAACTGATCCCGCCAATGGCGCTAGTCACCGAGCACTTGGGGTTCGGTCTGACCGCTTCGTTGTCCTTCGAACATCCGTATCCGTTCGCCCGACGCCTGTCGACCCTCGATCACCTGACTAAGGGCCGTGCCGGCTGGAACATCGTCACCTCTTATCTGGAGAGCGGCGCGAAGAACATCGGTCAGCAAGCCCAGACCGAACATGACGCACGCTACGACTTCGCCGAGGAATATCTGGAGGTCTGCTACAAACTCTGGGAAGGCAGTTGGGAAGAGGGCGCGATTCTGCGGGATCGCGAGCGGCGAATCTTCAGTGATCCGAGCAAGATCCACGAGATCCGCCACCACGGTAAACACTTCCAGGTGCCGGGCATTCACCTTTGTGAACCGTCGCCGCAGCGCACGCCGGTTCTCTATCAGGCCGGCGCTTCCAGCCGGGGCAAGCAGTTTGCCGCCGAACATGCCGAGTGTGTATTTGTCGCGGCACCGTCGAAAGTGCTTCTGAAGAAAACCGTGGCCGACATCCGCCGCCGCGCCGCCGAGGCCGGACGCGATCCGTCGAAGATCCTGATCTTCAACCTGCAAACCGTGATCCTCGGCGAGACCGATGCCAAGGCCAAAGCCAAGTTCGAAGAGTACAAATCCTGGGTGAGTTACGAGGGCGCGATGGCGCTGATTTCGGGCTGGACCGGCATCGACTTCAGCCGCTTCAAACCGGACGAACCGCTCAAGCACGCGCACACCAACGCCATTCAATCGGCGGTCGAGGCGTTTTCCACGGCGGATCCGAACAAGGTCTGGACGCCAAATGAACTCGCAGACTGGGTCGGCATCGGCGGTTTCGGCCCGTTGTTCGTCGGCAGCCCGGAAACGGTGGCGGACCTGTTGCAGGAATGGGTCGACGAAACCGATGTCGACGGCTTCAACCTGGCCTACGCATTGACCCACGAAACCTTCATTGACGCCGTGGAGTTGCTGGTGCCTGAGTTGCAGAAGCGTGGCGTCTACAAGACCGATTACGCACCTGGGACGTTGCGCGAAAAGCTGTTTGGCGAAGGAGCGAGGTTGCCGGGGATTCATCCGGGCAGCGGGTATCGAAATCTGGGCGAGCTGCATCGGCAGGAGAAAAAGGTCGCGTCTGTCTAGACTCGCTCGCAGCGTCTGCACGACACTGACTTGAGCAAACCCTTGGCAGCGAGAACGGCATGACTCAAACCGATACGACCGCGATCCGTCACGCCGACATCCTGATTGTCGGCGGCGGCCTCAGTGGAGCAATGCTGGCGGTGCAACTGCTGCGCCTGCCGGGCCGGCGGCAGATTCTGGTGATCGAACCTCGGGCCGAACTGGGCCGGGGTGAAGCGTACAGCGCAGTAGAGCTGGACCACACGCTTAACGGTAACGCGGCGCGAATGAGCGTCGATCCGGACAATGCCGACGATCTGACTCAATGGCTGACCGCTCACATTGCCGCTGGCGGCTGGCCGGAGTCGGATGAGCAACATGTGCCGGTCAGTGAACTGTTTCCGCCACGGGGGCTGTTCGGTGTCTATGTGCAGCAGCGACTGGCCGAAGCGCAGCAGGTGGGCGCGCAGCATGGCTCGACGGTCGAACATGTTCGCGCCGAAGTGGTTGATGTGCAGACTTCGGCGGATTCGGTGCAGCTCACCTTGGGTGACGGCCAGCGACTGCAAGGCGCTTTTGCGGTGCTCGCCACCGGGATGTTCCCGGCTGCCCGCACGCCACAAAAGCAATCCAGCGGTCTCAACGCCGCGGGGCTCGATCCGTGGGATGTGTGCGCCATGCGCGAGCTCGATCCGCAATCGACGGTACTGATCATCGGCTCCGGCCTGACCATGGTCGATGCCGTGGTTTCGCTGGAGCAGGCCGGACATCGCGGGCCGATCGAGGTGTTTTCCCGGCATGGGCTGCTGCCCCATGTGCGTCGGCAACCGCCGGCGTGGGTGGACTTCCTCGCCGAGGATCAAGGTATCCGCACGCCACGTCAGTTACTGCGTGAATTGCGCCGGCATTGTCGGGAAGCAATCGAGCAAGGCATCGACTGGCAGGCGCCGCTGGATACGGTGCGCGCGCATATTGGTCGGCTATGGAGCCAGGCGAGCGACGTACAGCGACGGCAATTCGTGCGGCATGTGCGGCCGTGGTGGGAAAGCCATCACCATCGCTCGCCGCCGCTGAGTGCAGAGCTGGTCGAACGTCTGCACCGTGAAGGGCGTCTGCATATTCATGCCGCGTCCTATAAAGGCCTTGAGCCGGTGTCGGGCGGTGGTGTCGGCATTCGCGTCCGCCGTCGGGGCGAAAGCGAAACTCACGTGGTGAAGGGCGCGGCGCTGATCAATTCCAGCGGTATCGAATACGATTGGCGCCGGGTCGACCGGCCCTTGCCGCAGCAGTTGCTGGCCCGTGGGCTGGTGCAACCGGGGCCGTTGGCGCTGGGGATTGCGGCGGCGGTAGACGGTGCGGTGCTGGATGCGCAGGGAAAGGTGTCACAACGACTGTTCGCGATGGGCCCGCCACTGAGAGGGATGTGGTGGGAAAGTACGGCGGTGACCGATGTCGCGTCGCAGGCCAAGACGCTGGCCGTGCGGCTGGTGGCTCAATAGTCGTAGCCGAACCCGGAGTCGTTTTGCGCGACGTAAAGATTCTGCTCCACACTGCCCCTGGCCTCACGGTCAATGCCAACGGTGTCGACATTCAGGGTGCCGGTCATGGCGACCGCCGGCCCGTGGCCATGTGCGCTGGCGATTGCGGCGGAAGTGGCACCGATCAGGGCGACGATAAACCCAAGGGCAATGAAGTCTTTCATGGGTCTGTACCAGAAAGTGGGAGGAAGATGACTGCCACTTTAGGGCTACAGACGCCAGAAGAAAAAACACCTTTTCAGATAGTTGTTATCAAAGACGTTGATGCTTGATCAGCGCGGCAGGGTATTGCTCAGCCAGCGCTGGCGCATTTTCTCCAGACGGCCGTCGGCGCGCAGGGTATCCAGCGCCTGCTGCCAGCGTGCAACCTGTTTGGGATCGGTCTGGCGGGAGAACGCGATATAGGTGTCGCGCTTCATCAGCGGTATCTGATACTGCAAACGCCCCGGCTCCATGCCTTGCTCGCGGGCGAGGGACGCGCTGGACAGCGTGTCGGACACCACGAAGTCGGTTCGCCCGAGACTGAACAGACGCATCATCTGCTCCGGGGTTTCCACACCATAGAGGTTGCTCAGGTCCTGTTCCTGCAGATAGCTGTAGACCAGCCATTTGCGCGGCACGGTGATCCGCCCCAGGTGATCGGCCTCGCGCAGGCTGCGGACCGGTGGCTGGAAGTTGTCGTGGGCATACAGCGCGGTTTCCACTTCGATCAGTGGCCCGACCCATTGGTAGCGGTCATCCCGTGCGTCGGTGCGCAGCACGGTAAATACCCCGGTGTCCGGCGTCTCGCTGGCCATGCGCAGGGCACGCAGCAATGGCACTTGCTGGAGGTGAATGCGATCGCCGGTCTGCGCTGCCAGGGCCTGCACCACGTCCACGCCGAAGCCCACCAGTTGGTCGCCCTGAAGGAAATGCAGCGGAGGATGGTTGTCGGTGAGCAGTTGCAGATCTGCCGCATTGGCTGTCAGGGCCAGAAGAGACAACAGGCAGGCGGCAAAACGTTTCATGGATCGTCCCTGAAAATTCAATCGCCCAGCTTAGTACGCGCGCGCGGTGGCTGTCGTGGGGAATCAGCGGGGCTTTTGTGTCAGAGAGCAGGGCGGTTTGGTAGTGGCGATGCGCCTTGTGGGAGCGCGTTTGCTCCCACAAGGCTGCATCCATCACGCAGGGTCAGGACACCACGCGATAGCACGGCACATACGCCGCGCCACCCGGCAGTTTCATCCGGTGCTGGGCGACAAAGGCTTTGAGCAGCAGATCGAGCGGTTGCATGATCGCGGCGTCGCCACGGATCTGGTACGGGCCGTGTTCTTCGATCAGGCGAATGCCCTTGTCCTTGACGTTGCCGGCAACGATCCCGGAGAAGGCACGGCGCAGGTTGGCCGCCAGTTCATGGGCCGGCTGATCGCGGTGCAGCTTCAGGTTGGCCATGTTTTCGTGGGTCGGGTCGAACGGGCGCTGGAAGCCTTCGTCGATCTTCAGCAGCCAGTTGAAGTGGAACGCGTCGTTGCGCTCGCGGCGGAACTGTTTCACGGCCTTGAGGCCCGCCGTCATCTGCCGCGCCACTTCGGCCGGGTCGTCGATGATGATTTCGTAATGCTGCTTGGCTGCCTCGCCGAGGGTGGCGGTGACGAAGGCGTCGAGCTGTTCCAGGTACGGCGCGGCATGTTTCGGTCCGGTGAGAATTACCGGGAACGGCAGGCCGGCGTTGTCCGGGTGCATCAGGATGCCCAGCAGATACAGGAATTCTTCGGCAGTACCGGCGCCGCCCGGGAAAATGATGATGCCGTGGCCGACGCGGACGAAGGCTTCCAGGCGTTTTTCGATGTCCGGCAGGATCACCAGCTCATTGACGATCGGGTTCGGCGCTTCGGCAGCGATGATGCCCGGCTCGGTCAGGCCCAGGTAGCGGCCGCCGTGGATGCGTTGCTTGGCGTGGGCGATGGTCGCGCCTTTCATCGGGCCTTTCATCACGCCCGGGCCGCAGCCGGTGCAGATGTCGAGGCTGCGCAGGCCCAGTTCGTGGCCGACTTTCTTGGTGTATTTGTATTCTTCGGTATTGATCGAGTGGCCGCCCCAGCACACGACGATTTTCGGCTCGACGCCCGGGCGCAGGGTGCGTGCGTTGCGCAACAGGTGGAAGACGTAGTCGCTGATGCCCTGGGAGGTGCTGAGGTCGATGCTCAGAGCGTCGAGTTCGTTCTCGGTGTAGACGATGTCGCGCAGGGCGCTGAACAGCATTTCCCGGGTGCTGGCGATCATTTCGCCGTCGACGAAGGCGTCGGCCGGGGCGTTCAGCAATTCCAGACGCACGCCGCGATCCTGCTGGTGGATGCGGATTTCGAAGTCTTTGTAGGCTTCCAGAATGGTTTTCGCGTTGTCGACATGGGCGCCGGTATTGAGGATTGCCAGGGCGCACTGGCGAAAGAGGGTGTAGGTACTGCCGGTTCCGGCCTGGCTCAGTTGCTGAACTTCACGTTGGGAAAGGGTTTCCAGGCTGCCTTTTGGGCTGACCGAGGCATTGATTACGTGTCGTTGGGTCATGCAGTGATCCTTAAAACGATGTCATTGCCGGCCTGGCCAATGGCATCCGAATAGAGTGTATCCATGAATGAAGATGGCACGATCTGCGTGGTATCGCCATGTCCCCCGCTGGACGATGAAAAGATGAAAAGGAGCTCCAGCATAGCTAAATCCGCCTCAGAGGCGATAATGCGCCAGCCTCTTTTTATTTCAAGCCATGGAAGCCTGTCGCGATGTTCGAGATTCAACCGATCGATGCCATCACCTATCGCCAGCAGACCCGGCGCAGCACGCTGATTATCGCGGTGCTGTTCCTGGTGCTGGCGATGGCGTTTTCGACCGTGGCGGTGGCGCTGTTCGGCGAGCCGGGCGGGGATAACCTGCGGTTCAATGTCGGCGGTGTCTTCGGCGCATTTCTGTTGACGGCAGCGTTGTTGCGCGGGCGTTTCTGGAACCAGACCTGGATGGCCCCGGCGGTGTACGGCTGGCGGCTCAAGCGCAGCCTGATGAGCGTCACCAATGTCATGCATCAGGTGACGGCGGCGGTCGAGAAGGGCGATCCGACGGCGATGAAAGTACTGCGTTTCTATCACCTTGGCCTGACGCAAATGCATGAACTGGATGGCAACTCCAGCGATCATGGGCAATTGCATCGGGAAGTCGAAGCACACAAGGCTCGGATGGAAGCGCTCGGTCTGGACACCGATCAGCCGCGCCTCGATCCGGTCTGGCTGGAAACCTTGAAGTCGCGTTAAAACGGGATGCGTGCAGCGCGGCGCAGTTGCCACTGGCGGATCAGACGCCCGTACACCAGCAGGTTGATCACCAGCACCACGCTGCCCAGTGCCAGCTGGATCTGCGGGGTCAGCCCTGCGGGGTAGATGATCGGCCAGACATAATGCTCGATGAAACCGCCGGCATACTCGGTTTGCCCGGCGGCGTGGCGCATCAGGTTTTCCCAGTAGGTCAGCGGGCAGGTCAGGTGCAACACCTCGACCATCACGCCCCAGGTGGCGGCCGGCAAATGCAGCCAGGCCACTCGGTGCCACTTGAGCACCAATAGCCCGCCGAACAGCACGAACAGAATGAACGAAAGGTGAAACAGCACCAGCCCGTCGGCGGCAATTCGATACAGCATGTCGTCTCCCTGACGCAGATGTGAATGGCTGTCATGGTACGCCGCTAATCGGTTTGCAGCTGGGCGATTTCCGGCAACTGCGCAAGATTGTTCAAGCCAGCAAAAGGTATTTGCTGGCAGAGTCCGGGGTCTTGTCTCACGGTTGAAGAGCGTTATGTCTGACTCATTAATGCCGCGCAGTGCCTTTCTTCGCGGAGCCGCGGCGATCATGCCGTTATCCTTGGCGACCGCGCCGTGGGGGCTGCTGGCCGGCTCCATGGCGATCGAAGCCAACCTCACGCCACTGCAGGGGCAGGGTTTGTCCACCATTGTGTTTGCCGGTGCTGCGCAATTGGTGGCGATCGGCATGCTCAAGGGCGGTGCCGGGATCTTCTCGATTCTGCTGACCACGCTGCTGCTGACGTCGCAGCATTTGCTCTACGGCATGAGCATGCGCCACGTGATTTCGCCGTTGCCGGGGCGCTGGCGCATCGGCCTGGGCTTTTTGCTCACGGACGAATTGTTCGCCCTGACCAGTCAGCACGATCGTCAGCAGTTCAATCGCTGGTATGCCTTGGGCGTCGGCCTGACGTTCTACATCGCCTGGAACCTCTTCACCCTGGCCGGCATCGTGCTCGGCAGCAGCATTCCGGGGCTTGAGCACCTGGGGCTGGACTTTTCGATTGCCGCGACCTTCATCGCCCTGATCACCCCGGTGGTGCGCAATGTGCCGACGGTGGTTTGCGTGGCGGTGTCGTTGTTCTGCTCGGTGCTGTTCAGTTACTGGCAGTGGGGTTCGGCGCTGGTGCTGTCGGGGCTGGCGGGAATGATGGCCGGGTTTATCTGCAACAAGCTGTATCGGGAGCGCACATGATGATCTGGGCAGTGATTTTCGGCATGGGAATTCTGGTGTTCCTCAACCGCTACGTGTTTCTCGAACCGCGCCTGCCGGTGCGTTTGAGCAGCAATGCGCGGCAGTTTCTGGGTTTCGCCGTACCGGGCATGTTGACCGCGATTTGCGGGCCGATTGTGTTCATGCCGGACAAACAGCTGAATTTGCAGTGGGACAATCCCTATTTGCTGAGTTCATTAGTCGCCATCGCACTTGTGATCTACACGCGTAATACGTTGCTTAGCATGCTCTTGAGCATGGCGTTCTTCTTTCTGTTGCGCTGGTGGTTGTAAGTTGCCTGTCTGAATCTGTTCTACGCTGTAAGGATGACTGATGACTTATGACGGCGAGGTGAACATGGCAACGGAGCAGCAACGTCCTGAAGAAGATGAAGAACCGAGCGAAGAAGAGATCGAGCGGGAGAAACACAAGGAGCAGACCTGGAAACACGACGACAGCCGCGAGTTGTCCGATCGCGACCAGGAACGCCCGCTGAAACCCTGAATGCCACAACGAAAAAGCCCCGCGATGGCGGGGCTTTTTCGTTTCATCAAAGATCGTCCAGCTGTGTGAAATCGGGGTGTGAGGCCCGATAACCCAAGGTCTTGTCGATCCAGGCATTCAGCTCGTTGACCATCACCGGCGGGTGGCAGGGATAGTTTTGGAGAGTGGTGCGCAGGAGGCGGTCGATCTCGGGTACGTCACGCAGGTTTCGAGTCTTTATGTAGTGGGCGATAAAACAGTCGAGTTGAAAGCGTTCTGTCATGGACAGATAAATACACTCCAGGCCGTTGGCCTGTTTGATTGCAAAATCGTCGCGCAACTTAGTTCTCTGCAAGGCTTGTAAGTTTGTAGGGTATTCCCGGTTTGTTGACTCTTTGGTCAACTGGTATGCCAATAGGAAATGCGGCGCGCATGCTATCTGTAGTGTTACTAAATGTATGTATGACGATTGAAATGTCAGACAGGCGGTTGGTTTTAATCAAACGACTGATTCAATGATTGTTTCGAGTTTGAAACACTGACTGTAACGAACGGTTCTCACTTGCTGCGTGATATCAATTTGACTCACGTCTTCCGACTATTCGATAGACGTCCCGGCCCACAAAATATTTAAGCCACTACTTCAATCAACTCCGCACCCTGATTGCGTGAGTTGCCGACAGCTTTGCCGACTTTGTGCCATTTGAACGCTTCGCTGCCCAAGCCTTCGAACAGCAACATTTGCTCGGCACGCTCCACGGGCGTGGCCGGGTCGAGCCATTCCCGAGCGCCCTCGGCGGACAATACGATGGGCCGGCGATCATGCAGATCGAGCAGTCCGCCTGCGCTGTCAGCGGTGATGATCACAAAGCCGTCGTCTTCCCGTGGTTCTGATCCGGGTGTCGGAAACTGGCCGATGGCGGCGCAGAAAACCGGCTGATGATCGAGTCGATGGATCAGCCAGGGTTGGCGGCTCTTGTCCGGCCCGTCGACCCACTCGAACCAGTTGTCGACCGGCACGATCAGGCGATGACGCCAGATCGCCCGAAAGAACGGGCCGTGAACGACCTTTTCGACCCGAGCATTGATCGGTGCCGCGCGATCCCTGGCCCAGTGCGGGCGCCAGCCCCAGCGCAGGTTGTCGGCGTACAGGCGTTGATCGTGTTGATGAAGAATGGCCAGCGCGGTGGTGGGCGCCGCGTTGTAGCGTGCCAGCGGTGCATCGCCGACGTGATTGATCAGCGCATCGGGAATGCTCAGCACCGCGACGAAATCGTGGATGCCCCGGTACTGCGAGAGTCTTCCGCACATTGGCCGAACCTCCGGCGAACACTGCCTGAAGGTTCAGCTTAGTTGTGCGAGTCAGTCCTTGCTGCCCTGGCCGGTGAAGGTGTCGCGCCAGGCCAGCCAGCGACGTTCGAGTGTGGCGAGCAGGCCGTCGCTGAGTTTGCCCAGCAGCGCCAGAACGATGATCGCCGCCAGCACGATGTCCGGACGCGAGGTTTCGCGCCCGTCACTCAGCAGATAGCCCAGGCCTTTGGTCGCCGCGATCAGTTCGGCCGCCACCAGAAACATCCACGCCAGACTCATGCCGCTGCGCAGCCCGGTGAACAGGCCGGGCAGGGCGGCGGGCAGCAGAATCCGCCGTACCAGTTGCAGACGGCTGAAGCCATAGATATGGCCGACTTCCACCAGTTTGCGGTCGATGTTGCGAATCGCCGCGACCACGTTGACGTACACCGGGAAGAACGCGCCGATGGCAATCAGGACGATTTTCGAGGTCTCGTCGATGCCCAGCCACAGCAGCAACAGCGGCACCCAGGCCAGACTGGGAATCGAGCGCAGCGCGGCAAACGTCGGCTCCAGGTACGCTTCAGCCTCGCGGCTCAGGCCGACCCACGCGGCAAACACCAAGGCCAGACTCGCGCCGATGGCAAACCCGATCAGCACGCGAATCAGGCTGGCACCGATGTGTTTCCACAGTGCGCCTTCGGCCAGGTCGGTGAGGGTCAGGGCGACCTCGCTCGGCGCGGGCATCTGATAGGACGGCAGCCAGCCGACGCGCACGATGATCTCCAGGGCGATCACGATCAGCAGCGGCAGGGCCAGCCCTTTAAGGCGCCGCCGCCAAAGCGGATTCACAGGCCGGTTTCGTTGGCGCGCCACCGGCACGGTGAGGCGGGCAGGCAGGTCATTGCTCATGGGCGGTTCTCCGCTCACGACAAATCCGCGACGGGCGCGGATCCGTTGTGAGCCTGATCGGTTACTGGGCGGCGGCGACTTGCTGGAAACCGGTGTCGATCAATTGATCGATCACCTGATCGACATTCACCCCACGGCGCACCAGTTCTTCGGAGACCAGAATCGGCGCGGCGGCTTTCGAGGCGAGCACATCCTTGGCGGTGAGTTGCGGGCTGCTCAGGTCGGTGCGCGACAGTTGCAGTTTGGCCACGTCCAGTGGCAGGCCGGATTCGCTGGCGAGCAATTTGGCCAGTTCATCGGGATTTTTCACCGACCACTCACGGGCCTGTTCGTAGGCCTTGATCACGGTGTCGATGGTTTGCGGATGTTCCTTGGCGTATTGCTCGGTGACGCTGACCACGCCGTAGCTGTTGAAGTCGCGGTTGCGGTACAGCAGGCGCGAACCGGCCTGCACCTGGCTGGCGGCCATGTGCGGATCGAGGCCGGCCCAGGCGTCGACGTCGCCTTTCTCCAGCGCGGTGCGGCCGTCCGGGTGTTGCAGGTGCACCAGTTCCACGTCGTCCTTTTTCAGCCCGGCCTGTTGCAGGCTGCGCAGGGTGAACAGGTACGGGTCGGTGCCTTTGGTGGCGGCGATTTTCTTGCCCTTGAGGTCGGCGACGGTCTGAAGCGTCGAGTCCTTGCGCACCACCAGTGCGGTCCACTCGGCGCGGCTGTAAACATACACCGATTTGATCGGGCTGCCGTTGGCGCGGCTCAGCACCGCAGCGAGGCTGGCCGACGAGGCGAAATCCACGCCGCCGCTGTTGAGGTATTCCAGCGAACGGTTGCTGCCCTGGCTCAGTACCCAACTGACCTTGCTCTGGGGCAGGGCCTTTTCCAGATAACCCAAATGTTTCAGCGCCAGGCTGACGGGGGAGTAATAGGCATAGTCCAGATGCACTTCAGCGGGCGGCGTTTCCGCCGCGTGGGCGAGCGGTTGCAGGCTCAGGGCCACAGCGCAGGCCGCGAGCAGCGTTTTGATGCGGGAAAACGGTAAGCGGGATTTCATGGGCACGCTCCGGCAAGGCAACAGTTTCTTATGTCCAGAAAGATATTTTTATCGAATGCTTCCTGCATGAATGGAATATTGCAGGCTCTGTGCCATATGCCTTGAGCCCCGTGTTTACGGGATTTTGATGCGATTTACGCGCTTTGAACTGTTGCCGGGAAAACACTGTGCCGCGCCACTGTTGCCAGGCCAACAGCGGTTGTCGGCGGTGCTGAGCTTATTCATTAATCGAATTTCAAATTCGATTTGTAAGAGCGTTATGGTCTATATAAAACCCCTTTGCAGGACTCGCAATGAAGCTCTCCCGTTTCCTACGCGCTGCGTTGACCAGCGCCTTGATTGCCTCGCCTCTGACTTACGCTGTCGAACCTGTGGTCCTGCACGTCGGTGACCAGAATTACTACAACATCCGCGCCTCGGTAGAAGCCTCCGGGGTATTGAAGGGCGCGTCTTACACGGTCGACTGGAAACATTTCCAGGCCGCCGCGCCGTTGGCCGAAGCGTTACAGACCGGCTCGCTGGATCTGGGCTTTCTCGGCGATTCGGGTTTTCTGTTTCTCGCCGCGAAACAGGCGCCGGTGAAACTGATCGGCGTGTCGCGGCAAAACCCGGACACCATCGCTTTGTTGGTGCCCAAGGATTCGCCGGTGAAAACCATCGAGGATCTGAAGGGCAAGAAAGTCGCTTATTGGCCGGGCGCCTGGAGCCAGCAGTTGACCTTGCGCGCTCTGGAGCAGAATGGGTTGCCGGAGAATTACGTCGACTTCGTCAAACTGATGCCGATTGACGCGGCAGCGGCATTACCTCAAGGCAGCATCGATGCCTTCCCGGTGTGGGAACCGTACATTTCCCAGCAGATCGTGTTCTCCGGTGCACGACCGATTCTGACCGCAAAAAATTTGATGCCGGGCTTGAGCGCTATCGCCGCTTCCGCGCCATCCATCGACAGCAAGCGTGAGGCGATTGCCGATTTTCTCGGGCGCCTGAAGCAGGCCCGGGCCTGGGTCGACAGTCACACCGACGAATACGCGGATCTGTGGGCGAAGAAAGCCAATCTCGATCAAGAGGTCTCACGGCACTGGTTGCGCCAGGCGCACATGACGGTCGGCCCGGTGGATCAACAAGCCGCTGCCGACCTGCAAGGCACCGCGGACTTCCTGTTCAAGGTCAAGGCGTTGCCGGCGCCGCTGACCACTGCGGGGATTATCGACACCTCGTTCCAGCAGGCATTGGCACACTGAGTGAGCACCGGAACAAAACCCTGTTATCTTTATCCAACCTCGGCCCATTTCGGTGGGTCGCAGGGAGGCAGCAGCGGCGAGGGAGTTTTGCCAATCGACAACGTGACCGCAACGGTCGGGCTCAAGGCAAAACATGAAACTCTGGTTCAAGCTTTTCTGCGCTGCGTCCATCATCACCGGGCTGGCCGGTTGCATTGCCGCTCCCATCGAACTGACCGCGCAAACCCGCTCGCGCCTGGATGCGCGGGCGCCGGTGAAATTTCTGCTGACCTTCGATGACGGCCCCAGCGCTTCGAGTTTCTACAACCCCACCGAAACCGTGCTCGACAGCCTGAAAGACAACCCGCTGCAACCGAATATCAAAGCGGTGTTTTTCGTCCAGACCCGCGCGCCGAGGGCCGGCAACAGCGAGATCGGCCGGCGGATCATGCATCGCGAGCACGATGAAGGGCACATTCTCGGATTCCACACCGCCACGCACTGGCACACCAACCACCGATCGCTCGACCCGCAGGAGCTCGAAACCTCACTGACCAACGGCACGGCGGACATCGCAGCGATCACCGGCGCGCAACCGATTTTGCTGCGCCCACCTTTCTGGAACTACGACAAACGTACGTTCGCGGCCTATCAGCGACATGGCCTGCATGTATTGCTCACGGACCTGAGCGCCAACGACGGCAAGATCTGGGGCTTCAACGGCAGCCCCAGACGCCGAGCGAACATGCTGCGTCAGCTGTCGGAGGTGCGAGAGCGGATCGCCCTCGGTGAATTGCCGACGGTGGACGGGGTGATTCCGGTGGTGGTGACGTTCCATGACCTCAACCGTTATACCGCGCGACATGCCCGCGAGTATCTGCAAATTCTGCTCGACAGCGCTGCTGCCACTGGCGTGCGCCTGGCCGATAAACCGTTCTACGACGATCACGCATTGCTGGAAAAAGCGGCACTGGCGCGTACGGTGCAGAAAAGCTCGGATCCGGTGCAATTGCCGGGGATCTGGAACTGGATCTGGGGGCGCGACGCCAACTGATCGGTGTTGCGCAAGGATGTGAAGCGGTTGGCATTTTCTGTGATCGAGCGCTCGCGCAAGGTCGAAAAAGCTCATCTATGCTCAATCGATCGACCGATCCTTCGCCCGTGAGGCGTCCGCCCATGCTTGCCATTGCCGACATTTGCCGCATCGTCGAGTCCGGCTTTTCGCCCCTTTACTGTGACTGCACGGAAACGGGGCAGGGGCTGTTGCAGATCAAGGTTTACGAACCGGACAGCGGGCGGGTCGATCTGCTGCTCAACGGCGTGTCACCGGAGCATCTGGTCACCATTCGTGACATCTCCAACTTCATCGGTGAGTTGCGCACTGAAATGAGTGCCGGGCGTCGGGCGTTCGCCGGTTGACTCAGAGCCTGCGCTGAAAGGCTCGGACGATTTGCAGGGTTGCTTCACTGACACTCAGGTTCTGCACCGCATTCAACGGATGCCAGATGCAATCAATGATCTCGTTTTGTGGTCGTACTTCATCAATATTCAGTACCGATGCCTCGTAGACATGGTGGCGCGTGCCGCCAGCCTCCAGCTCCATCAGATACAGCATGCCATCGGCGAGCAGTCCGGTTTCTTCCTCAAGTTCACGCGTCGCGGCGTCGGCCCTGGTCTCGCCGGGCTCGACCTTGCCGCCCGGCAAGTTCCAGCGGCATCGGGGTTTGCGCACCAGGAGAATGTGTCGATCCTGTTCGCAGATGATGGTTGCACGTACTTTCATTTGTTACCCGATTGCCGGTTGTCATGAATCGGTCATGAAAATGCAATATTCAAGCCGTGCCTTGGTTTAGAGGTGCTTGTGATGTCAGAGTGGTCGAAAAGCGCAAAAGTGCCAGACGCTTGACGCCGCTGTGGGGCGACGTCTGGTCGGCACACCCTGTCGAACCCGGTGTAAGGTGCAAAAGTGCAGTTGATCGATAGTCGACAGGAGGTGCCTATGAGCATGGCGATGCTGAACAAAATGCACATGAATGGCTACGACGTACTCAGCGTGAATAACGGCCCGTGGCGGGTCTGCACGCAGGGTGATCGACTGGCGTCTTTCGCCAGCCGGGAGGAAGCACTGGCGTATGCCGCTGCGCTTCCGGGTTACAAAAGCCGGCCCCATGGCCGCAAGATAGGCTGAAGGCCTGCAATGAAAAAGCCCCGGATTGTCCGGGGCTTTTTGTTTGGGGGATGGCGTCAGTGGATTTTGGTTCGGCTGATGGCGCGGGCTTTCACTTCCCTGGCATAAAGTTGCAGACGTTCTTCATCGCTTTGCAGCACCTCGCAGGACCTGAGCACGCTTTGCGCATCCGCCTCGTTGCCGGATTTGCGTAACTGCTCGGCAATACGCTTGAGGTCGACTGCCGACCATCTAAGGTCCGATGCAACGCTTTGCAGGTCACGTTGAAGTTCGTGTTCGTATTCATTGAGCCGCATGATCACCTCCGGAACATTCTCGGTAGAAAATAGTAGCCGCATTTTCCGGGAGCGGGGCAAGAGGTTCTGGTCAATGAGCTGAACGGCCGTGAACAAACTGCCGTTGGTCGGAGCAATGGTTTGCCGTGACGCCAGAGAGCCCGGTTTTCGGAGGCAAAGCATTGCGCCACGATGGATGTTCAACCAGTAACAGGGTAGATTCGCGCTTTTTCAGATGAAGGATTCAATATGCGGATGTTGATCGGGGGCCTGCTGATGGCCGCGTTGGCCGGGTGTTCACTGCCGGCATCGCTGGTCCCGGGCGAGCCGAATCTCAGCAAGGTCAGTGGCAAGGCTCCCAAGGACTACGCCGCATGCGTGTTGCCGTTGTGGCAGCAGGATATTCCCAAGACTTCGCAGGTCGCGATTTCCAACGGTTACCGGATCACGGCGCCAAGCATCGTCACGGCCGATGAGATACTCGATATCGTCAAGTACAAGGATGGCAGCCGCGTGTCGCTGTACCAGGGGCCGCCGTGGGCCAAGTCCGGCTCGCTGCGCAAATCTGTACGCGATTGCCTCTGAGGCAGAACGGCCGAAATGAAAAAGCAGAAACCGCGTGATCGGTTTCTGCTTTTTTTTGCCTGTCAGTCGGTGATGTCGGTGAGCGGGATGCCCGAGCCGGCGGTCTTCTTGTCGCGACGATCCTGAATCCAGTTTTCCACCTGGCTGTTGAACTCCGCCGGCGCTTTGCGTCCGACCTTTCTGGCGATGTCGAGAATGGTCTGCTGGGCGAGGGCTTCTTCCATGCGCTTCTGCGCAACCATCATCGCCCCGTGAATCGAACAGGTTCCGTCCACGGCCCACTCCGGCGGCGAGCCGTCAAACAGCGCGCAGCGCCCACGGATGTCGCGGCATTCGAAAATGTTCTTCGGGCCGTCGATGGCATTGACGATATCGAGCAGGGTGATCTCGTCCGCCGGGCGCGCCAACGTAAAACCGCCGCGCACGCCGCCGGTGGCAACCACCAGTTTGCCCTTGGCCAGTTTGGTGAAGATCTTCGCCAGGTAATCCAGCGGTACTCCCTGCAAGTCCGCCAGGTCGCGCACGCTCGCTTCGCGACTGTCACCGCCGCTGCCCACCAGAAACGCCAGGCAATGGATGCCGTACTCGACGCCTGCACTGTAAAGCGACATAGCTATCTCCGACTGTAGTTGTCGCAGATGTTAGCAGGGTAATTCGTGGCGGACAAATCTGATAAGCGCCTGAAACTTTGCCTTGAAGCCCGTTTGTTCTCGGTTTTCAGCGATTTATAGGGTTTTAGCATCCTCAGGCGGGGCCGTGTCAGCTATCGAATATTTCGATCCGAATGATCGGATAATCTGACTTGTTGGATATAACGGCGACCAATACAGTCGCCTTTATCAGGTGGGCAGTGTTCAACGCTTTCAGAAACCCCAAGCGTGCCGACTCCCGATAAACGTGAATTCTTGAACCTCTTTCTACGACTTGGCTTCGGGCCTGGAGACAACAATGAAACAGCACATTCTGGTAATCGGCGCAGGTTTCGGTGGCATGTGGACGGCGCTGAGTGCGACCCGTCTGGTCGACATTCACAACCGCGACAACATCGATGTGACCGTGCTGGCGCCGCAGGCTGAGCTGCGTGTACGTCCGCGTTTCTACGAGCCGAATGCCCACACGCTGGCTGCGCCGCTGGGCGACCTGTTCGACGCGGTGGGTGTCAACTTCATCAAGGGCGCCGCGAACACTATCGACGTGAACGCCAAAACCGTGGGCTACACCGACGCCAACGGCGCCGCTCAGGTTTTCCATTACGACAAACTGGTGCTGGCTTCCGGCAGTGGCCTGGCGCTGCCGGATACCCCGGGTGTCGCACAACACGCCTTTGACGTTGACCAGATCGAAGCCGCGATTCGCCTGGAAAACCACCTGAAATCACTGGCCGATCAGCCTGCGAGCCAGGCGCGCAACACTGTAGTGGTCGCCGGCGGCGGCTTCACCGGCATCGAAACCGCCACCGAAATGCCGGCGCGTCTGCGGGAAGTGCTGGGCGATCAGGCGGACGTTCAAGTGATCATCGTCGACCGTGGGCAGAAAGTCGGCGCCGCCATGGGTGAAGCCATCAGCGTGTCGATTGCCGAAGCGAGCGAAGCACTGGGCGTCGAATGGCGACTGGGTGTGTCGGTGCTGTCGGTCGATGAAAACGGCGTGACCCTGTCGGACGGCCAGCGCATCGAGGCAAAAACCGTGGTCTGGACCACCGGCGTGCGCGCCAGCTCCCTGACCGAGCAGATTCCAGCCGAACGTGATCGCCAGGGCCGTCTGCATGTCGATGCGCACCTGAAAGTCATTGGCCAGGACGATATCTTCGCCACCGGCGACGTGGCTTATGCGGCCAGCGACGACATCGGCAACTTCGCCTTGATGACCTGCCAGCACGCGATTTCCCTCGGCCGGCATGCCGGCAACAACGTCGCGGCGCAGATTCTCGGTGTCGATCCGACCCCGTACAGCCAGCCGAAATACGTGACCTGCCTCGACCTCGGCGCCTGGGGCGCGGTGTACACCGAGGGATGGGATCGTCAGGTGAAACTGGTCAAGGAGGAGGGCAAGTCGCTCAAGACCCAGATCAACACCCAGTGGATCTACCCGCCGGCGGCTGACCGTGCCATTGCGCTGGCAGCTGCGGATCCGATGATTCCTGTCGTCGCGTAACCAGGCGCAGTCCGAAAAGTCCCGCTTTCGAGCGGGATTTTTTTCGCCTGCCCTTTTTTACCTGCATCAAGGCTATGACTAAAAGTCATTGCCCCATGATTTTTAATGGTTACGGCCGGCCCGATCCCCGGTGTTAAAAAATCGCAAACACAGCTCATCAATAACAACCAGAGAGCGTTTGCAGCCATGTCCCGATTCTCCCTTCGCGTCTCCCCACGTCCGTTATTGATCCCGTCGGCCTCCCGGTCCGAGTGAGCTGTCGATCACCCCAAAAAATCCCTCTGCATCGCAAAGAGTAATGACTGATGAAAGAACTCGACCTGTACATCGGTGAAGGTTTCGAAGGCCCGGGCGTGAACGCCGCGCACATCAATATCCTGATCGGCCCGCGCAATGGCCCGGCGGGGCAGGCGTTTGCCAACAGTCTGGCGTCGCCGAGCCAGGGCCATTGCCCGTTCATGGTGATCGCCCAGCCGAACATTCCGGTCAAGCCGATGACCCTTTACGTCAACAAGGCTGCGATCAACAGCGACCTGCACGGCAACGCAACCTGGGGCGCTTCCCAGGCCGGCATCGCCAAGGCTGTGCTCGAGGCGCTGCTCGACGGCACGCTGCCACCGGAAGCCGAAGACGAGTGGGCGATCGTCACCGCCAACTGGGTCAACCCGGCCTGCGATGACCTCGATGCGGTCTACCTGAACAACTACAACGCCTGCCGCACCGCGATCCGCGCCGCCCTGACCGGCAAGCCGGAAACCGCGCAACTCAAGGATGTGGTCAACCACATCAGCAACCCTTTCTACACGCCAAAAGCCTGAGGTCCGCGCCATGCAATACATCCGTTTGGGCAACTCCGGCCTGCAAGTCTCCCGCCTGTGCCTGGGCACCATGAACATGGGCACCCCGGACTGGAAACCGTGGATCTTCAATGAAAAACAAAGCGAGCCGATCGTCGCTCACGCGCTGAACAACGGCGTGAACTTCATCGACCTGGCGGACTTCTATTCCGCCGGTGTCGGCGAAGAAGTGGTAGGGCGCATCGTCAAACGTCTGGCCCGTCGTGAAGACCTGGTGATCACCACCAAGGTCGGCTACGGCACCCGCAACGCGATCAACGCCAGCGGCCATTCGCGCAAGCACATCATGGACAGCATCGATGCCTCGCTGAAGCGCCTGGACATGGATTACGTCGACGTGTTCATGCTGCATTACTTCGATGTGAATACCCCGGTGGAGGAAACCATGGGCGCATTGAACGACATCGTGCGCTCCGGCAAGGCGCGTTACATCGGCGTGTCGACCATGCTCACCGGCCAACTGGCGAAAATCCTCATGGCGTGCGAGCGCAACGGTTGGGTCAAGCCGATCAACATGCAGCTGCAACTGAACTGCGCCTACCGCGAAGAAGAGCGCGAGATGATTCCGTTCTGCCGCGATCAGGGCATCGGTGTGTCGGTGTTCAGCCCGCTGGCCCGGGGCCTGTTGACTGGTGACGTGCAATCGACCCGCAACCAGACCGATTTCTTCACCCAGCAGATGTACAGCGACGAAGCTTCGTTCGAGATCGCTCATTCGGTGCAGCGCGTGGCCCGTGCCCGTGGCGTGTCGAACGCGCAGATCGCCCAGGCCTGGGTCGCCAATCATCCGGGCGTGGATTGCATGCTGGTCGGCGCCGACACCACCGCACAATTCGATAGCGCACTGGCGGCATTGGAAACCAAACTCGACGCCGAAGAACTGCACGAGCTGGAGCGCAATTACACCCCGTGCGACGTGATCAATGACTACACCGCCGGCAAACGCATCCTGCGCACGGCCCGTCCGGGGCAGGAACGCTTCACGTTGCAGGGAGCGGTGGCATGAGCGGGTTGATTCGTCACGGCAACTTCATCGACGGCCAGTGGGGCAGCGGCGGCGCGACTTATCCAGTGCGCAACCCGGCCAATGGCGAATTGATCACCGACGTGCAAAAGGCCGGCGCCGAGGAAACCAACCTCGCCATCGAGGCAGCCAATCGTGCTTTGCCGGCCTGGCGCAAACTCACCGCCAAGGAGCGGAGTCAGCGCCTGAAACGCTGGAGCGATCTGATGCTCGCCAACCAGCAGGAGCTGGCGACCTTGCTCAGTCGCGAACAAGGTAAACCACTGGCCGAAGCGAAGGGCGAAGTGGTCTACGCCGCCAGTTTTCTCGAGTGGTTCGGTGAAGAGGCCAAGCGTGCCTACGGCGATGTGATCCCGAGCCATAAGGCGGATGCGAGGATCATCGTGACCAAGGAAGCCATCGGCGTGGTCGCGGCGATCACCCCGTGGAACTTCCCGCTGGCGATGGTCACCCGCAAGGTCGGCCCGGCGCTGGCGGCGGGTTGCACGATGATTCTCAAGCCTTCGGAAGAGACGCCGTTGTCGGCGTTCGCTTTGGCGGTGCTGGCCGAGCAGGCCGGGATTCCGGCCGGCGTGTTTAACATCGTCTCCGGCGATGCGGTGGCCATCGGCGGTGCGCTGCAAGCCTCCAGCGTGGTACGCAAGCTGTCGTTCACCGGCTCGACTCGCACCGGCAAACTGCTGATGCGCCAGGCCGCCGACACCCTGAAAAAGGTCTCGCTGGAACTGGGCGGCAACGCGCCGTTCATTGTCTTCGACGATGCCGACATCGACGCGGCCGTGAAAGGCGCGATGGCCTCGAAATTCCGCAACACCGGGCAGACCTGCGTGTGCGTCAACCGCTTCTTCATTCAGGACGGCGTTTACGAAGCCTTCACCGGCAAACTCGCCGAAGCCGTGGCGGCGATGCGCGTGGGCAATGCACTGGACGGTGAGACCGAGCAAGGTCCGCTGATCAACGCCGCCGCGCTGGCCAAGGTCGAAGCCCACGTCAGCGATGCGCTGGGGAAGGGCGCCACGTTGTTGTGCGGCGGTCGTCGGCATGCGCTGGGCGGTACGTTCTACGAACCGACCATCCTCACCGAAGCCACCGGCGACATGCTGATTGCCCAGGACGAAACTTTCGGCCCGGTGGCCGCGTGCTTCCGCTTCAAGGACGAAGCCGAAGTGCTGGCGCGGGCCAACGACACGCCGTTCGGTCTGTCGGCGTACTTCTACAGCCGCGACATCGGCCGGGTCTGGCGCATGGCCGAAGGGCTGGAAGCCGGGATGGTCGGCATCAACGAAGGGATCATCTCCACGGAGGTGGCGCCGTTCGGTGGCATCAAGGAATCGGGCCTTGGGCGTGAAGGTTCGAAGTACGGTCTGGATGACTATCTGGAGATCAAATACCTGTTGATGGGCGGCCTCTAGGCCTCCCCGAAACCTGTGGGGGTTCGCTCCCGCAGGTTTCTCCCAGAGCTTTCCGTTTCTCCGTCAATAACAACAATTGGAGACGAACATGTCCGCTCAACCCGTAAAGATCGATGACCTGCCCATCGGGCGCTTCCATATCAAGATCGCCGGCCTGACCTTCGGCGCGCACTTTACCGACGGCTACATCCTTGGCCTGATCGGCATCGCATTCACTTTGCTCAGCCCGCAGATGCAGCTCGATGCGTTCTGGCAGGGCCTGATCGGCGCATCGGCGTTGATCGGCCTGTTTCTCGGCAGTCTGTTTTTCGGCTGGATCTCGGACAAGGTCGGCCGGCAGAAAATCTTCCTGGTCAGTTTTGTGCTGATCACGCTCGCTTCGGTGATGCAGTTCTACGTCGAAACCGCCATGAGTCTGTTCCTTTGTCGGGTGCTGATCGGCATCGGTCTGGGCGGGGATTTCAGCGTCGGTCACGCGATGCTTGCCGAGTTCGCACCGAAGAAACATCGCGGCGTGTTGCTGGGTTCGTTCAGCGTGATCTGGACCTTCGGCTACGTGGCGGCGACCTTCGTTGGCACCGCCATGCTCAGCCTTGGTGATGATGCCTGGCGCTGGATGCTGGCGTCGTCGGCGATCCCGGCGGCGTTGATTCTGATCGCCCGAATCGGCACGCCGGAATCGCCACGCTGGCTGGTCAATCAGGGCCGGGTGGCCGAAGCCCGTGCCATCGTCAAAAAGCATCTGGGTGACAACGTCGAGCTGGATGAAACCCGCTCCAGCGAAACCCGCTCAGGCTATGCGGTGCTGTTCAGCCGCGAATACCGCAAGCGCACGGCGTTCAACTGCCTGTTCTTCGTGTGCATCGTCATGCCGTACTTCGCCATCTACACCTTCCTGCCGTCGATCCTGCAGAAGATGGGCCTGGCCGAAGGCTTCGGCACCGAGCTGATGCTCAATATGCTGCTGATCCTCGGCGCGTTGATCGGCATCTGGTGCACGATCAAATTCACCCGACGCGGGTTCCTGATCAACTCGTTCATCATTCTGGCGGTGGCATTGTTTCTTCTGGCGGTGTTGCCGGGCAGCGCGGCGTGGCTGATGGTGCTGGTGTTCGGTGTGTTCACGCTGGTGCTGTCGGCGGTGAGCAACCTGGTGGGTGTGTTCCCGGCGGAGAGCTTCCCGACGGAAGTACGGGCCAGCGGGATCGGTCTGGCGACGGCGGTCAGTCGTCTGGGTTCGGCGGTCAGTACGTTCCTGTTGCCGGTGAGCGTGGCGGGGATCGGCTTGAGCCCGACCATGGGCATTCTTGCGGCGATCCTGGGGATTGGCGCGTTGTTGTCCTGGGCCTGGGCGCCGGAGACCAAGTCGTTGACGTTGAGTCAGGCGTGCAAGGCGCAGAGTCCGGTGGAGGTCGGTGTTACGTCGGTCGGGAAAGTCGCCACCCCCGTCTGACGAATACAGGTCAGGGGTTGCTGACAACCCCTAGCCACTCGGTAAACAGCTTCACCTTCGACAGCCCTTGCTTGTCATTCGCAACATCCAGCCAATAGCCATAAGGGCCGATCACCTCAATCGGGGTGATCGGCAGCAGGCTGCCGTTGGCCAGTTCCTTTTCGATCATCTGCCGGTCGATCACTGCCAGGCCGCCACCTGCCAGTGCGGTGTGGATCACCTGATCCAGGGTGCTGAATTCCAGCCCTTGCCCGGCATCGATGTCATCCCGGCCCATGGCCGCCAGCCAGTTCTCCCAGACTCTCAAGCGCTTGCCGTCGTGCAGGATGTGCAGCAATGGAAATTGCCGCAGGTCCGGCGGCTGATCGCCGTTGAACAGTTCCGGGCTGGCCACCGCGATGTGGCGCTCCATCACCAGCAACTGACTGACGCAGTGAGGCGCTGCCGCGAGGCCGAAGCGGATGTGGCAGTCGACTTCCGTGAGGCTGTCGTGGCCGATCTGGTTGGTGACGCTGAGGTTGATGTCCGGGTAGCGCTGACAGAACGCGCGCAGGTGTGGCGACAGCCAGCGCGTGGCCCAGGTCGGCGGTGCGAGTACTTTCAAACGCTGGCGCAGATTCGGCACGCGCACCGCTTGCAGGGCACGTTCGATGTGGTCGAAGGCCTCGGCCAGATGCGGGGAAAGATTGCTGCCGGCTTCGGTCAGCGACAGCCCTTGAGGCGTGCGCACGAACAGCGCCACGCCGAGGTAGTCTTCAAGCTGTTTGATCTGGCGACTGACCGCGCCCTGGGTGACGTTCAACCCGATGGCGGCCTGACTGAAACTGCGATGGCGGGCGACTTCTTCGAACACGCGCAGGGTGTTGAGCGAGGGCAGTTGACGCATGGAGGCGGGACTCCGGATCGGGCGGTTTATTGTTGTTTTGGGGTGAGGGCTATCTGACTATCGGGACGGTGCGGATGCAAGGTGAATTCGCAACGGGCAGGCAAAAAAAATCGCAGCTCTGGCTGCGATTTTTTCGAGCGTCAGAAGTAATACCCGACGTTCACATATAACTGGTTTTCCCACTGATCCAGCCCGCCCGCGCCAAGGCTCTGGGTGTAGCTGCTGCCACCGATGTACGGATCGTTTTTGCCGAACAGCCATTCCGTGGCGACCCACAATTTACTCACGGAAAACGAGGTGCCGAGGATCATCCGTTCAGACGTCTTGAACCCGCTGGCGGACTTGTCGAACGCGCTGTAGTTGGCGTACAGCTTGATCCCGCTGATCTGGTCGAACAGGTATTTGCCGCCGACGTCATAACTCAGGTCAGCCACATACAGATTGCCGCGACTGGCCACGTTGTAAGTGCCGTCGTATCCGCCGAGGGTCACCAGCTCATCGGTGCCGGCATTGCGTGGCGACATCTGCTGCCGCGCCGCCTGCAACTGCACGCCCCACGGGCCGTTCTTGCCCATGTAGTGCACGGCCACGGCGTTGCGTCGGCCGTCATTGTCGGTGTCCTTGTTTTCGAGGGTCGAGGTCAGGCCGGAGATCCCGACTTCGGATTTCCACGACCCCAGATCCAGCGACCTGGCCACGCGCAGCACCACGGTGTTGCGTTCCTGGTTGTCACTGCCGTCGGCCACGTAGCTGTCGGCGCCCGATACGACGCTGGAATAGGTCACGCCTTTGCTGGTGCCTTTGCCTTGCCAGGCCGGGCGCAGGTAATAGCCGGCCTGAAGGTTCCAGTCGCCGCTTTGCTGGATGTACTTGGCGCCGACCTGTTGCACATCTTCCAGGCCGATGACGTTGCCCAGGGTTTCGTAGAACGTGCTGCCGAAGTACGGCTGCAAGCCGAACGGCACAGTGTTCAGGCCCACTTGTACTTGCTGGTCGGGATTGAACTTGTAGCCGACCCACGCGAACTTGGCGAAGCGGATGTCGCCGTAGTTCTTGGTGTACTGGTACGGGTAGGAGCGACCGTAGAAGCGGTATTGCGCTTCACCGATCCACGAGTCGGAATTGTACTTGGCGCTGAGGAACACCGTGTCGAGGCCGATCTTCTGGATGTCGCGATCTGGGTCCACGTCCCAACGGGCACGAATGGCGCCGCCAAGGTCGAGATTGTCGGTCACCTGGACCGCCATGGCCGGGGCGGCAATGCTGCAGAACAGAGCGATGGAGGTGGTGCGCAGGCGCAAGGATGCAGGGAAGGGCATGGAGCGGCTCTCGATTGTTTTTATTAGAGATGCCGCGCAGTTTTGCCATCCGCCCGCTGCAGAACAAACGATAAAAACGTCAGGGAAACCTGCATCGAATGCATGTTACTCGGAAAATCCTGTAGGACAATTCGCCAGTGTCGTGGGATGCTTTGCGTCTTGTCAGTGGTTTTCGAGTGCCTTGTATGAAACGCAAAATGCCCGGCCTGAATGCGCTCAAAGCATTCGAAGTGGCCGGCAGCACCGGCAGCTTCACCCGCGCCGCCGAGTTGCTCAACGTCACCCAGAGCGCGGTCAGCCGTCAGGTGCGGCAGCTGGAAGAGCAGCTTGGCGAAAGTCTGCTGGAGCGCCGCCATCACCATCTCGAACTGACCGGTGCCGGCAAGATTCTGCTGCGGGCGCTGCATCAGTCGTTCGACAAGATCGAGCTGACCGTGCGCAGCATCCAGCAGAAAACCCACGCCAATCGCCTGCACATAAACGCGCCGCCGACCTTTACCAGCCGCTGGTTGATGCCGCGCCTCGGGCGCTTGCGCGAGCAGCATCCGGAGCTGGAACTGAGCATCACCACCCGCTTGCAGGACAGTCTGGCGGAAACCAGCACTCTCGATTGCGCGATCCGTTTTGGCGACGGCGAGTGGGACGGGCTCGACAGTTCGCTGCTGATTCAGGAGCGGCACATCGCCGTGTGCGCGCCGACCCTGTATGCGCGGGAGGGCGGCGATCAGGGCATCGACCTCAATCGCCTGACCCTGTTGCATGTGCTGGCCCGGGAGGATCAGCGCTACCTGACCTGGAAGCACTGGCTCGACGCGGCGCGCATCACGGGTGTCGATACTCAGGGCGGCTATGAATTCGACCTGCTGGATCTGGCGATTCAGGCGGCCGTCGATGGTCTGGGGATCACCATTGCCGACTGGCACATGGTCGCCTCGGAACTGGCCAGCGGGCAGTTGACCCAGGTGCATAACGTGCATGTGGAAGGGCACCAGTCCTACTGGCTGGTGACCCGCCCGGAACAGACGCAGATGCCGCAATTGCAGGCCTTCAGTCAGTGGTTGCAGGAAGAGATCTGGCTGGCGCAGCGCCAACTTGAGCCTTCGAAGGCGATTTTCTGAGTAACGTGCATTTTTCGAATGTTTGATCGCCGGATAAATCGTTTGTTGAACCCGCTGTCGATGACAAGACTGGCGGCATCGATAAAAACAAACGATGGGCGATGCACATGCGAGTCGAGCGAAATTTTGTTAACGGCCACTTCATCGAGCCGGCCAGCGCGGCGCTGATCGCGGTCTACAACCCGGCCACCGAAGCGTTGATCGGCCAGGTGTCGGCCGCCACTGCCGAAGAGGCCACGGCGGCCGTCGATGCCGCCGCAGCGGCGCAGAAAGTCTGGGGCAAACTCACCAGCATCGAGCGCGCCGAACACCTGCGAGCGTTTGCGGTGGCGCTTGAGGATCGCGCCGAAGCCATCGGCGCCGCCCTGGCCGCCGAGTCCGGCAAGAGCCTGAGCGACGCCAGCAACGAAGCCCGTTATGCCGCGCAGATCACCCGTTACCACGCCGAATGGGCACGCCGTATCGAAGGCGAGATCATTCCCAGCGACAGCCCCGACGAAAACCTGTTCCTGCACCGTGAGCCGATTGGCGTCGTCGCGTGCCTGATTCCGTTCAATTACCCGGTCTACACCCTGTTGCGCAAAATCGCTCCGGCGCTGATTGCTGGCAATACCGTGGTGGTGCGCCCAAGCAACAACACCCCGACGTCGGCGTTCGAAATCGCCAAAGCCGTGGAGCAATCGGGCATGCCGGCCGGCGTAATCAATATCCTGACCATGGATCACGCCACCGCCGCAGCGTTTTGCACCCATAAAGCCGTGGGCCTGATCACCCTGACCGGCAGCGTCAACGCCGGGCGCATCGTCCTTGACTATTGCAAGGCCAACATCGCCAAGCCGTCGCTGGAACTGGGCGGCAAGACCCCGGCAATCATCGAGGCCGACGCCGATCTTGAAGCGGCCGCGAGCGCAATCATCGCCTCCAAGACCACTCACTGCGGCCAGTTGTGCACGGCGGTGGAACGGGTCTACGTGCAGGAAAGCGTTCACGACCGTTTCCTCGCGCTGCTCAAAGCGAAAATCGCCGCCGTGAAGTTCGGCGACCGCGCCACAGACGCGAGCCTGATGGGCCCGCTGGTCAACGCCAGTTCGCAGAAGAACATCCACGCCATGGTCGAGCGCGCGATTGCCGATGGCGCCGTCCTCGAAAGCGGCGGTGTGCTGCCCGAAGGTCCGGGGCATTTCTACCCGCCAACGCTGCTCAGCGGCTGCCGCCAGGACATGGAAATCGTCCAGGAAGAAATCTTTGGCCCGGTGTTGCCGGTGCTCAAGTACCGCGACATCGACGAAGCGCTGGCCATGGCCAACGACCACCAGTTCGGCCTGTCGTCGGTGCTGTACACCGAGAACTATCGCACCGCGCAGAAGGTCGCCAACGCCATCGAGGCCGGCGAGTTGTACGTCAATCGCACGCCTGCCGATCCGTACCAGGGCTACCACGCCGGCTGGAAACGCTCGGGGCTGGGCGGCGATGACGGCAAGCACGGCATGCTCGAGTTCACCCAGACCCGTCTCGTGGTCATGAAGTACTGATTCACCGCATCACGCCTCACGCTACACCTATAAAAACAATTATCAGGGGCGCCCGGAGCACGGGTCGCCCGAGGTCACTTCAATGTCCAAGCATGCATCCTCTGCTGCCGCTGTTCAGGGTTCCAACTCGGCTTCGAAAAGCCAGAGCGACAAGGGAAGTCGCTATTTCCAACTGATGTTGCTGGTGCTCGCCGCCGGTGCGATCTACCCGATTCTGTACCTGCGCCAGGTCTACCAGACCACCATGCTCGAGGTGTTCCAGATCAACCACAGCGAGCTGGGTTATCTGTACTCGATGCTTGGGACGATTTTCCTGCTCAGCTATCTGCCGAGCGGCTGGCTGGCCGACCGTATCGCGCCGCGTTTCCTGATCTTCTTCTCGCTGGTGGCAACCGGTGCGCTGGGGTTGTGGTATTCGACCGCGCCGTCGATGACCGGGCTGATGATCATTTTCGGTTGCTGGGGTCTGACCACCGGCCTGACGTTCTGGGCCTCGGTGCTCAAGCGCGTGAAGATGATTGCTCATCACAGCGAGCAGGGCCGGTTCTTCGGCATCCTCGATGGCGGTCGCGGGCTGGTCGAAGCGCTGCTGGCGACGGTCGCGCTGGCGTTGTTCGCTTTTGCTACCGAAACCCGTGGCGAGTCCACCGCCGAAGGTTTCAGGCACGTGGTTTACCTCTACGCCTTCACCTGTATCGCCATCGGCTGCGTGCTGGTGCTGATCAAGGACCCGAAGTCGATGGAAGACACGCCGCCGGTGGAGAAGGGCAAGTTCAACCTGCTCACTGATCTGGCGACCCTGGTGAAGATCCCTGAACTGTGGCTGGTCACCGCGATCGTGTTCTGCGGCTACCACATCTTCTGGGCCACCTACAGCTTCTCGGACTACCTGCAAGGCAGTGGCCTGACCGCCGTCATGGCCGGCACCATCACCACCATCAAGCTGTGGATGCGCCCGATCGGCGGCATCGGTGGCGGCTGGCTGGGGGACAAGTTTTCGAACATCTCGGTGCTGATCGTCGCGCTGTTGCTGGCGAGTCTGGCGATTGTCGGCCTGATTGTGTTCCCGGCACTCAACAGCATGGGGCTGCTGATCGCGACAGTGATTTTCATCGGCCTGATGACCTACGCGATTCGCGGTCTGTACTGGGCGATCCTCGACAGCTGCAACATTCCGCTGCGTATCACCGGACTGGCCATCGGCATCGTCTCCGTGGTCGGTTACATGCCGGATGCGTTTATCCCGTTGATCAACGGCTACCTCACTGAACATTTCCCCGGCGCCCTCGGCTACAAGCTCTATTTCGGCTACATCGCCACTATCGGTCTGATCGGCACTCTGGCTGCCGTGACCCTGCGTGCCCGGATCAACAGAAAATCTTCGAACAAAACTTCTTTGAATAAGACAGGTGCCTGACATGAAAATCGTCGCCCTTGAAACCCATATCGTCGCCGTACCGCCACCACACATCGGCGGCATGTACTGGCTGTTCGTCAAACTCAAGACCGACTGCGGCATCGAAGGCGTCGGCGAGATCTACGCCGCCACCTTCGGCCCCAAAGCCATGCTGCCGATCATCGAAGACGTGTTCGAACGCTACCTGTTGAATCAGGACCCGCACCACATCGAACGCTTCTTCCGTCAGGCCTATTCGAGTGGCTTCACCCAGCGTCCCGACCTGACCATGATGGGCGTGGTCAGTGGCCTGGAAATGGCCTGCTGGGACATCATCGGCAAGGCCGCGAACAAGCCGGTCTACGAATTGCTCGGCGGCAAGGTTCACGAACGCCTGCGTTCCTACACCTACCTGTACCCGGTCAACAGCCGTGGCGAGTACGACTACGACGACCCGGACCTGGCCGCCGAGTGCGCCATCGAGAACATGAACAAGGGCTTCACCGCCGTTAAGTTCGACCCGGCCGGGCCGTACACCGCGTACTCCGGGCACCAGATCTCGCTGGAAGTGCTGGAGCGCTGCGAAACCTTCTGCCGCAAGATTCGCGAAGCGGTGGGCAACAAGTGCGACCTGCTGTTCGGCACTCATGGGCAAATGGTGCCGTCCTCGGCGATTCGCCTGGCCAAACGCCTGGAAAAATACGACCCGCTGTGGTTCGAAGAACCGGTGCCGCCGGGCCAGGAAGAGGCCATGGCGCAAGTCGCGGCCAAGACCAGCATTCCGATTGCCACTGGTGAGCGTCTGACCACCAAGTACGAATTCTTCAAGCTGTTGCAGGCCGGCGGTGCGTCGATTCTGCAAATGAACGTGGCGCGCTGCGGCGGCCTGCTCGAAGGCAAGAAGATCGCCAGCATGGCCGAAGCCTATTACGCGCAAATCGCCCCGCATCTGTACAACGGGCCGATTGGCGCAGCGGCGAGTTTCCAGCTCGCGGCCTGCACGCCGAACTTCCTGATTCAGGAAAGCATCGAGACCTGGGGCGGCTTCCACGCCGAGGTCCTGAAAAAGCCGTTGCAGTGGGAGGACGGCTACATCATCCCGTCCACCGAGCCGGGCCTGGGCGTGGAGCTGAACATGGATGTGGTGCGCAAACATTCGCCGTACACCGGTGAGCGCCTGCACCTGCAAATGGCCCCGACCCCGGCCGACGTCAAAGACACATCGCCGGCCAAGGGCTGACGGGATTTCCCCGCCCGGTAACGGGCGGGTTCGATAAAAAGACTTACGCGGTAACCGTGCATGACATACGACTACATCATCGCTGGCGCAGGCGCCGCTGGCTGCGTCCTGGCCAACCGGCTTTCGGCCTCGGGCCAATACACGGTGCTGCTGCTGGAAGCGGGCGGCAAGGACAGTTCCCTGTGGTTCAAGATCCCGGTCGGCTTCGCCAAAATGTATTACAACCCGACCTTCAACTGGATGTACTACAGCCAGCCGCAGAAGCAGTTGGGCAATCGCGAAATCTACGCTCCGCGCGGCAAGGTCCAGGGCGGTTCGGGCTCGATCAACGCGATGATCTACGTGCGTGGTCAGGCCCATGATTTCAACGACTGGGCGGCCAACGGCAACGACGGCTGGAGCTTCAAGGACGTGCTGCCGTATTTCCGCAAACTGGAAAACCATCCGCTGGGCGACAGCGAATACCATGGCGGTAGCGGCCCGATCAGCATCACCCCGATGGCCGGCCAGACCCACCCGATCTGCGACGTGTTCCTCAAGGGCTGCGACGAGCTCGGTTACCCGCGCAGCGACGATTTCAACGGTCCGAAATTCGAAGGCGCGGGCATCTACGACGTCAACACCCGCAATGGCCAGCGCAGCTCCAGCAGCTTCGCCCATTTGCACCCGGCGCTGAGCCGGCCGAACCTGACGGTCGAGCATTACGCGTTGGTCGACCGGGTCCTGTTCGATGAAAGCCAGCAGCGCGCCACCGGCATTTCCATCACCCAGCATGGCGTGGTGCGTACTTTCACAGCGCGCAAGGAAGTGATCCTGTGCGCTGGCGCCGTCGACACGCCGAAGATCCTGCAACTGTCCGGCGTGGCGGATCGCGCCTTGCTGGCCAAACATCAGATTCCGCTGGTCAAACACCTGCCGGCAGTGGGGCAGAACCTGCAGGATCACCTGTGCGTCAGCTACTACTACAAGGCCAATATTCCGACGTTGAACGATGAGCTCAGCTCGCTGTTCGGCCAGTTCAAACTCGGCGTGAAATATCTGCTGACCCGCAAGGGCGCGCTGGCGATGAGCGTCAATCAGGCTGGTGGATTCTTCCGGGGCAACTCGGAGCAAAGCCATCCGAACCTGCAGTTGTACTTCAACCCGCTGTCATATCAGATTCCGAAAAACAACAAGGCCAGCCTCAAGCCGGAGCCATATTCAGGCTTTCTGCTGTGCTTCAACCCGTGCCGCCCGACCAGTCGCGGGCACATCACGATTGCCTCGAAGAATCCGCGCGATGCGGCGTTGATCGACCCGAACTACCTGAGCACGCAAAAGGACATCGATGAGGTCATCCAGGGCAGTCGCCTGATGCGCAAGATCATGGGCGCTCCGGCGCTCAAGGGCATCACGGTCGATGAAGTCTTGCCGGGGCCGGCGGTGGAAACCGACGAGCAGATGCTGCAGTACTTCCGTGACAACTGCGGCTCGATCTATCACCTGTGCGGTTCCTGCGCGATGGGGGCGGATGAGCAGACTTCGGTGGTCGACAAGCGCCTCAAGGTGCATGGCCTCGAGGGGTTGCGGATCGTCGATGCGTCGATCTTCCCCAACGTGACCTCGGGCAACACCCATGCCGCGGTGCTGATGGTGGCGGAGAAGGGCGCGGATCTGATTCTGCAGGATGCGTAATGCGCGGTGACACTTGATCGCAGACGGATCTCCAGCCTGCGCTAGCCTTTGAATGCCGGCCCATTACGGGCCGGCATTGCTGTTTCTGGAGGATTGGTTTTTTGATTCAAGGAGCGACCGATCATGGATGATCTGGTGAAAGAGGTGATTCCGCTGTTGCAGTATCTGATCCCGGGTTTTGTCTCGACCTGGACTTTCTACACCCTGACGGCGTTCAAGCGGCCGGATACGTTCGGGCAGATTGTGCAGGCGTTGATTTTTACGTTTGTGATTCACGGGATGGTGCTGGGGATCGGGGCGGTTTGTGTGTGGGTGGGGGAGAAGGGATTTTCCGTAGGAAAGTGGGATGCCAAGGCTGAAGCGTGCTGGGCATTTTCTGCTTCGTTGCTGCTGGGGTTGATCGCTTGTTGTCTGGCCACCAATGGAAAATTGCATAGGTGGTTGCGCAGCAGAAACGTAACGAAACAATCTTCCTATCCCAGTGAATGGTTCTGCGCTTTCGCTCAGTATGATCGATTCATCACCCTTCACCTGGATGATGAAAGGCGCGTTCTAGGCTGGCCAGTCGAGTGGCCACCGGAGTCGAACACCGGGCAGTTTTTAATGAAGTTTCCACGCTGGCTCAACGACGATGGCAAGTTGGATCCTATTGGTGCCGAGTTTTTGCTGATAGATTCCGCGAAGGTTAAATGGGTCGAGTTCAGCCCAGCATCAGAGGAATCATCATGACTGCCAGAGCACCGCAACCAATGCCGAAACATTTGGAGCGCCTATTCGTCGGCCCCGACGGGAAGTTGCTGGACCAACCATTGATCAAGGGCCCAAAGGCACCGCCACCGCTGAAGCGTTAGCCGATACAAGGGGCGATTATTCGCCCCGGTTGTCAACGTCTCAGTTCAGGCTATCAACTCAAAGCGTTTGTACCAGCCAATCCCGAAATGCCTTCAGCGACGCCAACGACTCGTTGCGCGCCGGGTACACCAGGTAATAACTGCGCCGACTGCTGATCGGTTCCCCCAGTTGCACCAGCTCACCGCTGTGCAACTCATCTTCCACCAGAATCCTCGGCACCAGTCCGATACCGATATTGGCGCGCACGGCCTGGATCAGGTGCGACGTCATCTCGAAACTCGGGCCGATGCGCATGCTGCGATGGGGCAGGGCGTGGTGGCTGAACCACTCGGACCAGGCCTGGGCATTGCTGCTGACGTTGAGCAGCAGTTGCCCGGCGATATCTTCGTCGGCCGCACGACGTTCGGTATCGGACAACTGCACACTGGCGATCACTACCAGTTCTTCGGTGTGCAAGCGGTGGGCAGTCAGCCCCGGCCAGTCACCGCCGCCAACACAAATCGCCGCGTCGATTTCACTGGTGTCGAAGTCGATGGCTTCGATGCGCGAATGCAGGTGCACGGTCATGCCAGGGTGCGCGGTGTAGAAATCCTTCAGGCGTGGCAACAGCCATTTCGAGCCGAAGGTCGGCAGAGTCGCCAGGCGCAAGCTGTGAATGCCCGAGCCAAACGCCATGGCCTGCAGCGTTGCGCTGCGGATCTGCCCAAGGGCTTCTGACAGCTCGCGTTGGTACATGCGTCCGACGTCGGTAAGGATCACCCGCCGGCCTTCGCGGCTGAACAGGCGCATGCCGAGCATCTTTTCCAGAATCTGCACCTGACGGCTGACCGCACTCTGGGTCAGCGACAGTTCGTGGGCGGCGCGGGTATAGCTTTCATGGCGTGCGGCGGCTTCAAACGCCAGCAGCAACGACATCGAGGGAGTAAGAGTTCGCGGATTCATTCGTTTTAGTCATGGATTGCGGGTCGATTTTACGGTTGTCCCGGCATCGCTCTGCAATGAACATAAGGCCTATGAGATGGCGGGAGCGTGACGCAATCATTCATTGCGCACAACTGTTCACCGCCACACGGCCCGTTTTTGACCGAGATTGCATGTCCGATGATTGCCCAGCTGTCGCCTTCCACCGCGTTGAACACCGATTACCAACAGTTTCTCAAAGCCCTTGAAACCAGTGGCTTTCGCGGCGAAATCAGCGCCGACTACGCCAGCCGCGTGGTGCTGGCCACTGACAACTCGATCTATCAGCGCTTGCCGCAAGCGGCGGTATTCCCGCGCGACGCCGACGACGTGGCGCTGCTGGCACGCCTGATCGCCGAACCGGCTTACCAGAAAGTCGTGATTACGCCTCGCGGAGGTGGCACCGGTACCAACGGTCAGTCGTTGACCGACGGCATCGTCGTCGACCTGTCGCGGCACATGAATCGCATTCTCGAAATCAACGTTGAGCAGCGTTGGGTGCGGGTGCAGGCCGGCGTGGTGAAGGATCAGCTGAACGCGGCACTGAAATCCGCCGGGCTGTTTTTCGCTCCGGAGCTGTCCACGTCGAACCGCGCCACCGTCGGCGGCATGATCAACACCGATGCCAGCGGCCAGGGCAGTTGCACCTATGGCAAGACCCGCGACCACGTGCTGGAACTGCACATGGTCCTGCGCGGTGGCGAGCGCTTGCAAGGTCGTCCACTGGAAGAAAGCGAGCTGGCAGCGGAATGCGCCCGCGAGGGCCGGGCCGGCGAAGTGTATCGCTGCGCACGGCAGATCATCGATGAGCAGGGCGAGTTGATCCGGGAAACCTTCCCCGACCTCAACCGTTGCCTGACCGGCTACGACCTGGCGCACCTGCGCGAGGCCGACAACCGTTTCAACCTCAACAGCGTGCTGTGCGGCGCCGAAGGTTCGCTGGGGTTTGTGGTCGAGGCCAAGCTCAACGTGTTGCCGATCCCCAAGCACACGATGCTGGTGAATATTCGCTACGCCGGCTTCATGGACGCGTTGCGCGATGCCCGGGCGTTGATGGCGCTCAAGCCGCTGTCGATTGAAACCGTCGACTCCAAAGTGTTGTTGCTGGCGATGCAGGACATCGTCTGGCACGGCGTCGCCGAGTATTTCCCGGAAAGCGCCGGACGGCCGACGCTGGGGATCAATCTGGTGGAGTTCTGCGGCGACGATCCCGAGGAGCTGCAAGGCCGGGTCGAGGCTTTCATCCAGCACTTGGGCACCGATGCCACGGTCGAGCGGCTGGGCCATACGCTTGCTGTCGGTCATGCGGCGGTGAACCGCGTTTATGGCATGCGCAAGCGTGCGGTGGGTTTGCTCGGTAACGTCGCCGGTGAAGCGCGGCCGCAGCCTTTTGTCGAAGACACCGCCGTGCCGCCGCAACACCTGGCCGAATACATCGCCGAGCTGCGCGACCTGCTCGACAGCCACAATCTGCAATACGGCATGTTCGGCCATGTCGATGCCGGTGTGCTGCACGTACGGCCGATTCTCGACATGAAAGACCCGCAACAAGCCGCACTGGTGCGACCGGTGTCCGACGGCGTCGCCGCGCTGACCCAGCGTTACGGGGGCCTGCTGTGGGGCGAGCACGGCAAAGGCCTGCGCTCGGAATACGCGCCGGCCTTCTTCGGCGCGTTGTACCCGGCACTGCAAGCGTTGAAGGCGGCGTTCGATCCGTTCAACCAGTTCAATCCGGGCAAGATCGCCACGCCGGATATTCCTGGCGCTGCACTACTGAAGATCGACGAAGTGACCCTGCGCGGCGAACTCGATCGGCAGATCGACGAGAAAGTCTGGCAGGACTACGGCGCGGCCATGCACTGCAACGGCAACGGCGCCTGCTACAACTTCGATCCCGACGATGCGATGTGCCCGTCGTGGAAAGCCACTCGCCAGCGTGCGCAATCGCCCAAGGGCCGCGCCTCGCTGATACGTGAATGGCTGCGCTTGCAGGGCGAGGCGGGTGTCGATGTGTTGTCCGATGCCAGTCGCCGTCCGCCGTTTTTCAGCACGTTGCTGCAGCGCTGGCGCAACAGCCGCGCCCAGGAAAAGGATTTCTCCCATGAGGTGTACGACGCCATGGCCGGCTGCTTGGCGTGCAAGTCCTGTGCGGGGCAGTGCCCGGTGAAGGTCAACGTGCCGGACTTCCGTTCGCGGTTCCTCGAGCTGTACCACACCCGTTACCTGCGGCCGGCGCGGGATTACCTGATTGCCTCGCTGGAGTACACGATTCCGTACATGGCGCGGATACCGTTTCTCTACAACGGTTTGATGGGGGCTTCGTTCAGCCGTCGTTTGATCGAGCGTCTCGGCGGTATGGTCGATGTGCCGTTGCTCAGCCGCTTCGATTTCCATGCGGCGATGCGCCGCTGGCAGGTCCAGCCGGCGTCAGTCGATGCGCTTTCGGCGCTGACTCAGGCACAACGTGAGCGCAGTGTGGTGCTGGTGCAGGATGCGTTCACCCGGTATTTCGAGGCGACATTGCTGGCGGATCTGATCGAGCTGATTTCGCGACTGGGGTATCAGGTTTATCTGGCACCGTTCAGCGCCAACGGCAAGCCGCTGCATGTGCAGGGCTTCCTGTCGGCGTTCAATCGCGCAGCGTTGCGCAATGCCGGGCAACTGCGCGCACTGGCCGGGATCGGGGTGCCGCTGGTGGGGCTCGATCCGGCGATGACGCTGGTTTATCGCCAGGAATATCTGAAAGTGCCAGGGATGGAGAAATGCCCGGAGGTGGCACTGGTGCAGGAATGGCTGCTCAAGGTCATGCCGGAGCAACTCGATCAGCGCCGTGAGGAAACCTTCCGCCTGCTCGCGCACTGCACCGAGAAAACCAACGCGCCTGCCGCGACCCGGCAATGGGAGCAGGTGTTCGAACGTGTCGGTTTGAAGCTGACGACCCAGGCCACCGGTTGCTGCGGGATGTCCGGCACCTACGGCCACGAAGCCCGCAATCGCGAAACCTCGGCGGTGATTTACGAGCAGTCCTGGGCGAAGCAGATTGAGGCGCCGGTAGAGCGGGGTGAAGCGCTGGCCACCGGGTATTCCTGCCGCAGCCAGGTCAAGCGCCAGGCCGACCGGACGGTGCGTCATCCGTTGCAGGTGCTGCTTGAAAGGCTGCGTTCTGCTTGAGAACCGTTGGCAATTGAAGCGACTTTTCATGTTATAAGGTAACGCAAATATTCGGGCCGATTGCACCCTGCCCGATCGAACTCTTCACTCGATTGCGAACCCTTCATGACCCTTGCTGTTCCCCGAAACGTCCCGCCGGCGACTGGCCGGTTGTTGTCCATTGATGCGCTGCGTGGTCTGGTCATTCTGTTCATGTTGCTGGATCACGTGCGCGAAACCTTTCTGCTGCATCGTCAGGTGTCCGACCCGATGGACATCGCCGGCACCGAACCGGCACTGTTTTTCAGCCGCACTCTGGCGCATCTGTGTGCGCCGGTGTTCGTGCTGTTGACCGGCTTGTCGGCGTGGCTGTTCGGGGAGAAGTACGACGGCAAGGCTGACGTCAGTGCCTTTCTGTTCAAACGTGGTCTGTTCCTGGTGGTTCTCGAATTCACCCTGGTGAATTTCGCCTGGACGTTCCAGCTGCCTCCGACCGTGATCTACCTGCAAGTGATCTGGGCCATCGGCCTGAGCATGATCGCGCTGTCGCTGCTGGTCTGGTTGCCGCGCTGGCTGTTGCTGACGTTGAGCGTGACGATCATCGCCGGGCACAACCTGCTGGATGGTGTGCATTTTGGAACGGAATCGGCGCTGCATGTGCCGTGGGCGATCCTGCATGACCGCGGCTGGATCGAAGTCAGCGAGACTTTGCGCTTGCGTACGTCGTACCCGTTGCTGCCGTGGATCGGTGTGATCGGTCTGGGTTACGCGCTGGGGCCGTGGTTCGCTCGCGCTGCCGATTCAGGTCTGCGCCAGCGCCGCTTGTTGGTCGGTGGTATCGCCGGGCTGCTGGGTTTCGTGGCGCTGCGGCTGGTCAACGGTTACGGCGAAAAACCGTGGTCGATCAATGACAGCAGCCTGCAAACCCTGATGAGCTTTTTCAACATCACCAAATACCCGCCGTCGCTGCTGTTCATCACCCTGACGGTGAGCGTCGGTCTGCTGCTGTTGCTGGTGTTCGAGCGTGCACAGGAGCGACGCTGGATTCGCTGGCTGACGGTGTTCGGTTCGGCGCCGATGTTTTTCTATCTGCTGCACCTGTATGCGCTGAAGGTGCTGTACCTGATCGGCGTGGCGTTGGTCGGGCTCAATCAGGGCAGTCATTTCGGCTTCTCATCGGTGGCGGCGGTGTGGCTGGCGGCGATGGTGCTGGCGGTCGGGTTGTTCCCGGCTGTGCGTTGGTTCTCGGCATTGAAGGCTCGGCGACGGGACATCGCCTGGTTGAAGTACCTGTAACTACCCGGTTTTGCCGTCGCGAACATTGCGGGCAAAGTCGATGAAAGCCTTGAGCGGCGCCGGTACATGGCGTCGGCTCGGGTAATACAGATGCAGGCCGGGATAGTACGGGCACCAGTCCGCCAACACCTGCACCAGACGCCCGGCCGCGAGGTGTTCGCTGACCATGTCTTCAAACACATAGGCCAGTCCCAGACCTTGCAACGCCGGGCCGACCATCAGGCTGACATCGCCCAGCGTCAGCGGACCGTTGACTTCGATTTCCTGTTCAATGCCACCACGTTCGAATTCCCAGCGGTACATCGAGCCACTCGGGAACCGATGACGGATGCAGGGCAGGGCATGCAGGTCTTCGGGTTTCTGTGGCGCTGGATGTTGCTGGAAAAACGCCGGCGAACCGACCACCACTGAACGCAGGTTCGGCCCGACGGGCAGCGACACCATGTCCGCCTCCAGCCGATTGCCGAAGCGCACACCGGCATCGAATCCGGCAGCGACGATATCCAGCAGCGCATCGCTTTCGACCACTTCCAGACGAATGTCCGGGTAGGCCTGCAGAAACTCGCTGGCAATCGGCAGCAGCACCAGTTCGCACGCCTGGCGCCCGGAGGTGATGCGCAGGTTGCCGGAGGGTTTGTCGCGGAAATGGTTGAGGTCTTCAAGTGCATCTTCGATATCGCGAAACGCCGGTTTCAGCCGGGCGTAAAGCCGTTCGCCGGCCTCGGTCAGCGCCACGCTGCGGGTGGTGCGATTGAACAGCCTAACGCCGAGGCGGTTTTCCAGAGCCCGCAACGAGTGACTCAGTGCCGAAGGTGTCAGGCCCAGATCCACCGCCGCACGACTGAAATTCAGATGCTGGGCGATGCTTAGAAAGATCGACAGATCCGCCGTGGACGGGTTTTTCATTGATGAGCGCCTTTCACAAAGCCATGTAATTTTGTTGGGATTATCGCATCAGTAACACGGCTTTAAAGTCGCATCAACTCATCGAAAAGACCCGGCACTAACGCCAGGGTCACTAACAGGAGGAGTTGCTATGCGTACCTGGATGATTACCGGAGCTTCCCGTGGTTTTGGCACCCTCATTGCGGAACGCGCCCTGCGTGCCGGCGACGCGGTAATTGCCACCGCGCGCAAACCGCAGGACATCACGGATCGTCTCGGCGAGCACCCGAACCTGCTGGCGCTGCGTCTGGACGTCACCCGTGAAGACGAGGCCCACCAGGCGGTGGCAGAGGGGATCAAGCGTTTCGGCCGCATCGATGTGCTGATCAACAATGCCGGCTTCGGCGTGTTGGGCGCGGTGGAAGAAACCAGCGCCAGCGAAACCGAGCGTCTGTTCGCTACCAACGTCTTCGGCCTGCTCAACGTCACTCGCGCCGTACTGCCGCACATGCGCGCCCGGCGCAGCGGACGGGTGATCAACATCTCGTCCATTGGCGGTTATCAGGCCTACATGGGTTGGGGTGTCTACGGCTCGACCAAGTTCGCGGTGGAAGGCATCAGCGAAGCGCTGCATCAGGAACTGGCGCCGCTGGGCATACAGGTCACGGTGGTCGAACCGGGTTTCTTTCGCACGGATTTCCTCGACGAACAATCGCTGGTCAAGACCGCGCTGGTGCTGCCGGACTACGACGAAACCGTGGGCAAGATGCGTACCTTCGCCGAAGCCGCCAACCACGCGCAGCCGGGCGATCCGGTGAAGTTTGCCGAGGCCATGCTGGCGCTGGTCAATGCGCCGAACCCGCCGCAGCGGCTGGCGCTGGGCAGTGACACCATTGCGCGAATTGAAGCGAAGAACCGCTTGGTGGCGCAGGAGTTGGCGCAGTGGAATGAGCTGGCACTGTCCACGGATTTCAAGGACTGACACAACCCCCATTGAAGCCATCGCAGGCTGCGCTCTGTTGATCGCAGCCTTATTTTTTTCATTGGATGAAATCATGAAAACCGTCTCCCAATACCATGACGCCCGCGACAAACTGCTGATCCTCGCAGCCATTTGCCTGTCGGCACTGGTCCTTCCGTTAAGTTTTACCGGTGGCGCAGTGGCGACGCCGGCCATTGGCCGTGACCTGGGCGGTAGCCCGGTGGCGCTGACCTGGATCACCAATGCGTTCATGTTGTCTTTCGGCAGTCTGCTGATGGCGGCGGGGGCGTTGGCCGATGTCTATGGACGCAAACGCCTGTTCACCTGCGGCATGCTGCTGTTCACCGGGGCGTCGATTGCCCAGAGTCTGGCGCCTTCGGTGTTCTGGCTGGATGTGCTTCGGGCGATTCAGGGCGTGGCCGGGGCGGCGGCGCTGGCCAGTGGTTCGGCAGCGCTGGCGCAGGAATTCGAAGGCCATGTGCGCACCCGTGCCTACAGCATGCTCGGTACGACGTTTGGCATCGGCCTGGCGTTCGGGCCGTTGGTGGCCGGGGCGCTGATCGAAGCGTTCAACTGGCGTGCGATCTTTGTCTTCACCGCGCTGATCGGTGTGATCGCGATGGTGTTCGGCCTGCCGCGCATGCGTGAAACCCGCGACCCCGACGCCAGCGGTCTCGACTGGCCAGGCACCGTGACCTTCAGTTCGATGCTCGCGCTGTTCACGTTCGGAGTGATTCAGGCTCCCGAATGCGGTTGGGGCAGTCCGTTGGTGGTGGGGCTGTTGGGCGCCTCGGCGTTGTTGCTGGCGCTGTTCGTCATCATCGAAATGCGCGTCGAACGCCCGATGCTCGATTTGACCCTGTTCCGTTTTCCGCGCTTCATCGGGGTGCAGATGCTGCCGATTGGCACCTGCTTTTGCTACATCGTGCTGGTGGTGATGCTGCCGCTGCGGTTTATCGGTGTCGAAGGCTTGAGTGAAATCGACGCCGGCCTGCTGTTGCTGGCGCTGTCGGCGCCGATGCTGGTGGTGCCGATGCTCGCGGCTTCGATGACGCGTTTTGTTTCGGCCGGTATTTTGTCAGGCTTGGGCTTTTTGATTGCCGCCGTGGGCCTGCACTGGCTGAGTCGGTACAACGTCGACGAATCGAAATTCGCATTGGTGATACCGATGGTGTTGATCGGGATCGGCGCAGGTTTGCCGTGGGGCTTGATGGATGGACTGTCGGTCAGCGTGGTGCCGAAAGAGCGCGCCGGCATGGCCGCCGGGATCTTCAACACGGTGCGGGTGGCGGGTGAGGGGATTGCACTGGCCAGCGTGGCGGCGATGCTTGCCTCGCTGCTGCATACCGATCTGCAAACGGTAGCGGCTGGTGCCGATGCAGCGCTGATTGCCGAGACCGCGCATCGGGTGACGACCGGCGACATGGCTCACGCGATCAACACGGTTCCGGGGTTGGCTAACGAACGGCTGGTGCAGGGTTACGCCTCGGCGTTCCAGTATCTGCTGCACATCCTGACGCTCATCACCCTGGCGTCGGCAGCCGTGGTGTTGGGGCTGTTGAGCAAGGAGCGGACGGTATCGGAGCCTCAACAGGCCGCGGCATAAATGAAAAAGCCCGGAAGCGCAAAACGCTTCCGGGCTTTGTTCATTGGATCAACGGCGATCCAGCCACACGGTCTGCGCATTGCAGAACTCGCGTACACCGAAGTGCGACAGCTCACGACCAAAACCGCTTTTCTTCACGCCGCCGAAGGTCACACGCGGATCGCTGGCGGAGTAGCCGTTGATGAACACGCCACCGGTTTCCAGTTCGCTGGTCAGTTGCTGGGCCAGGGCGACGTTGGCAGTGTAGATCGTCGCGGTCAGACCGAACTCGCTGTCGTTGGCCAGGGCCACGGCGTGAGCACAGTCGCGAGCGGTGATGATCGAAGCCACCGGGCCGAACAGTTCCTGCCTGAACGAAGTCATGCGGTCGGTGACGTCGGCCAGCACGGTCGGCTCGTAGTAGTTGCCTGCGCCCTCGACCTTGCCGCCGCCGAGCAGCAGGGTGGCACCTTCTTCGAGGGTGTCGCGCACTTGTTGATCCAGTTCGTCACGCAGATCGAAACGAGCCATCGGGCCGATGTAGTTGTCGGCGGACAACGGATCGCCCATCTTCAACTGGCGGGTGGCTTCGACGAATTTGCGGGTGAACTCTTCGACCACGCCTTCTTCGATGATCAGGCGTTTGGCGGCGGCGCAGACCTGGCCGGAGTTCTGGTAACGACCAATCACTGCCGCTTGCACGGCTTCATCGATGTCGGCGTCGTTGAGCACGATGAATGGATCTGAACCGCCCAGCTCCAGTACGCATTTCTTCAACGCAGCACCCGCCTGTGCGCCGATGGCCATGCCGGCGCGGACGCTGCCGGTCAAGGTCACGGCGGCGATGCGCGGGTCAGCGATGGCGGTGGACACGCCTTCCGGGGTGACGTTGATCACTTCGAACACGCCATCGGCAAAACCGGCGCGGGTGAAGGCGTCGCGCAGCAGGTAGGCGCTGCCCATCACGTTCGGCGCATGCTTGAGCACGTAGGTGTTGCCGGCGATCAGCGCCGGAACTGCACCGCGCAGCACCTGCCAGATCGGGAAGTTCCACGGCATCACGGCGAGGATCGGCCCCAGTGGGCGGTATTCGATGCGCGCCTTGCCACCTTCGACCGGGGTCGACTCGGCGTTGAGCATGGCCGGGCCGTGTTCGGCGTACCACTCGCAGAGCTTGGCGCATTTCTCGATTTCGCCACGGGCCTGAGCGATCGGCTTGCCCATTTCCCGGGTGATCATGGTCGCCATGGCTTCGCTGCTGTCACGCAGAGCGCCGGCCAGCGCGGTCAGGGCACGGGAGCGGTCCTGCAGCGGCTTGCGTTTCCACTTGCCGAAACCGAACGCGGCGCGGGTCAAGGCAGCATCCAGCGCTTCGGCGGATTCAAAGGCGTAGTGACCGATCTGCTCGCCGGTGGCGGGGTTGATCGAGATGGCGTGGGTCTGGCTGGAAATCGGGCTCATGGCATCGTCCTGCGAGGTCAGTGGATGCGCTCAGAGTAGGGTGGCGTTTGATTTCTGGAAACTGAATAATAAAGAGCGTTTCTTTCACGATTGGAGAATGACTGTGGATCTGGTGCAACTGGAAATTTTCAAGGCAGTGGCCGAGCACGGCAGCATCAGCGCGGCGGCGGCGCAGATCCATCGCGTGCCGTCGAACCTGACGACCCGCATCAAGCAGTTGGAAGAGGATCTGGGCGTCGATCTGTTCATCCGCGAGAAAAGCCGATTGCGTCTGTCACCCGCTGGCTGGAGTTTTCTGGAGTACGCGCGGCGGATTCTCGACCTGGTGCATGAGGCGCGCGCCACAGTGGCCGGCGAGGAACCGCAAGGTGCATTCCCGCTGGGCTCGCTGGAAAGTACGGCGGCAGTACGGATTCCGGGTTTGTTGGCGACCTATAACCAGCAGCATCCGAAGGTCGATCTGGATCTCTCGACCGGGCCCTCCGGGACGATGATCGACGGCGTACTTTCAGGACGCCTGGCGGCCGCGTTCGTCGATGGCCCGGTGTTGCACCCGGCGCTGGAGGGCATCCCGGCATTCGAAGAGGAAATGGTCATCATCTCGCCGCTGCATCACGGGCCGATCCAGCGCGCTGCGGACGTGAATGGCGAGAATATTTACGCGTTCCGCTCGAACTGTTCCTATCGCCATCACTTCGAAAAATGGTTCAGCACCGACGCGGCCGTGCCCGGCAAGATCTTCGAAATGGAGTCCTACCACGGCATGCTCGCCTGCGTCAGCGCGGGTGCCGGCCTGGCGCTGATGCCGCGCAGCATGCTGCAGAGCATGCCCGGTTGCGCGACGGTGAGTGTCTGGCCGCTGGCGGCGGACTTTCGCTACTTGACCACGTGGCTGGTGTGGCGGCGGGGTACGGTGTCGCGCAGTCTCAGCATGTTCGTCCGGTTGCTGGAGGAGCGCGGCGTGGTGCGTGCAGAAGAGAATTGACACTTTGTGTCATGGTTGTATCTTAGGCGTCCTGTTTCGCAATATAAAAAACTATACAGCGCAAGCGATTAGCCAGAAGGAATCAGCGATGACCACAGCCCTGAGCGGTAAAGAAGCAGTAGGTGAGCGTTTTGTGCTGGAGACTATGCGCCACGCCCAGCAGTTGACCTGGAAGGCCGTGGACGAGATCGCCAAGGTAATCAACCCCGGCATGCGCGAATCCGAAGCCCATGCGCGAGGCAAAGAGATTCTCGTCGAGCTGGGCATGGACCGGATCTGGCATCCGCTGCTGATCCGCTTCGGCGCCAATACCCTCAAGACTTTCAAGGAACGCTCCGAAGGTGATCCGGTCCTGGGTGAAGAAGACATTTTCTTCATTGACATGGGCGTGGTCTGGGAAGGCCACGAAGGCGATGCCGGGGCGACGTTCGTCACCGGGTCTGATCCGCAAATGATTGCCTGTGCAGCAGCCTCCAAGGAACTCTTCGACAAGGTCGAAGCCTTCTGGCGCAAGGGCGTAACCGGTGTCGAACTGTACCGCTACGCCACCGATCAGGCCGAGGCCCTGGGCTGGAAGTTGAACCTGGACATCAAGGGCCACCGGGTCAGTGACTTTCCTCACGCGATTTATCGCGGCGGCAATCTCGGTGATTTCGATCAGGCGCCGAATGCCGGTGTGTGGATTCTGGAAATCCAGATCGAACACCCTGAGCTTCCCTACGGCGCCTTCTATGAAGACCTGTTGATCTGACACTTTTTGCTCAAGGAAACCTCATGATGACGTCAACAGAACCGACGGTGCTGCTGTTCTCCTACGGCACGTTGCAGGACCGCGCGGTTCAGCTCTCCAGCTTCGGTCGCGTGTTGCATGGGCGTGCCGACAGTTTGCCGGGCTATCGACAGGAAATGGTTGAAATCACCGATCCCGCGGTGCTCGCCACCAGTGGCAAGACACATCACCCCATCGTCCAGGCGAGCGGCAACCCGGCAGACGAGATCGCCGGCACGGTGTTCGAGATCACGGCTCAGGAACTGGCAGCGGCGGACGAATACGAAGTGGCGGACTACAAGCGCGTCAGCGTGCTGCTAAAGTCAGGAGTCGATGCTTGGGTCTATGTGCAAGCGTGACCCCGAAAGTGCAGCGCTGTAGTTGTTTTTACATAGCGCTAACTTCGATGATGCAGGCCGTTTCCTAACTCCAAAGTCAACAAAAGGACGTCCATCATGAAAGTCAGTGCCCGCAACGTATTCAAAGGTCAGGTCAGCCAGGTTCTGGAAGGCTCGGTCAACGCCGAAGTTGTCCTGACCCTGCCAGGTGGCGAGAAGCTGGTTGCAGTCGTGACCCTGGCCAGCCTCAAGAGCTTGGGCATTGCGGTGGGCAAAGAAGCCGTCGCCCTGGTCAAGGCGCCTTGGGTGATGCTGATGACCGAGTCCAGTGACATTCGCCTGTCGGCCCGTAACTGCCTGCAAGGCAAGGTGCTGAGCGTGACCGATGGCGCCGTCAACGCCGAAGTGGTGATCGAGCTGGCCGGCGGTTCGAAGGTCTACTCGATCGTGACCCGCGACGCGGTGAACGAACTGGGCCTGGCGGCTGGCGTCAGTGCCACGGCGGTGATCAAGGCTTCGCACATTATTCTGGGTGTGCCGGCCTGATCAAACGCGTGACTCTATAAAAAATGCCCGGTTCGGTGGTTTGCCGAACCGGGCATTTTTTTATCTATCTCAGAGACTGCCCGCCAGTTTCCCGGTCATCAGCCGCCGGCGATAAGCACTGTCACGACTGGCCAGCCAGAAATACAGCGGCGACGTCACCAGCAGCCCCACCAGCCACGACAGGTCCGCGCCGTTGATGTGCGCCGATACCGGGCCGACGTACAGCGGCGTGTTCATGAACGGAATCTGCACCACGATGCCGATCGCATACGCCAGCAAGGCCTGCGGGTTGTAGCGGCCGTAGATGCCGCCGTCGACCTGGAAGATCGAGGCGATGTCGTATTTGCCTTTGTGGATGGCGTAGAAGTCGATCAGGTTGATCGCCGTCCACGGCACCAGCACGACCAGCAACACCAACACCATGTCGACGAAGTGGCCGATGAAGTCCGACGACGCACCCACCGCAGCGAAGCAGCAGGCCAGCAGCACGATCAGCGAAATCACTGCACGGCTCTTGGCGGTCGGAATCCAGCGGTAGGCGAAGGTCTGCACCAGGGTGATCAGCGACAGCACCGCGCCGTACAGGTTGAGCGCGTTGTGGCTGATCACGCTGAGCAGGAACAGCACCAGCATCAGTGGGCCGATCGAGCCGGTGGCGAGTTTCACCGCGTCCATGGTGTCCATGCCCACCGGGGTTGCCAGCACGGCGACCGCACCGAAGATGAACGACAGGCTGGAGCCCAGCGCAGAGCCGAGGTAAGTGGTCCAGAATGTCGCGGCCACCGGCACATTGGCCGGCAGGTAACGCGAGTAGTCCGAGACGTAAGGCGCAAAGGCAATCTGCCACAACGCCGCCAGCGACACGGTCGCGAGCCAGCCCGAAAGATTGAAACTGCCACGGGTAAGGAAGTCAGCCGTTTGCACGTGCGTCAGGATGTAGCCGAAACCGACCACGATGCCGATCCCCAGTACCCAGGTGCCGATGCGGTTGAGCACATGGATGAAGCGGTAACCGATGATCCCGATGATCCCCGAACCCAGCGCGCCGATGACGATGCCGACCGGCACCGGAACACTGTCGACCACGCCATGCAGCGACTTGCCGGCCAGTACGATGTTGGAGGCGAAGAAGCCGATGTACATGACGCCGGCAATCAACACCACCAGCAGTGCGCCGAGGGAGCCGAATTGCGCGCGGCTCTGGATCATCTGCGGGATGCCCATCTGCGGGCCTTGCGCCGAGTGCAGCGCCATCAGTACACCGCCGACCAGATGGCCGACCAGAATGGCGACGATGCCCCACAGCAGATTCAGGTGAAACAGTTGCACGCCGAGGGCGCCGGTGACGATGGGCAGCGGCGCGATATTGCCGCCGAACCAGAGGGTGAACAGATCCCGAACCTTTCCGTGGCGATCTTCGGGCGGTACGTAGCCGATCGTGTGTTTCTCAATGAGCGGTGCGGACGTTGTTGCAGAGGTGGCCATGACGAACTCCAAGGCAAGGACGAGTACGTGGACGTACTTCAGTGAGCGCCGGCACGGACGGCGCATTTCTTGTTGGGGTTGATCATGGGCAAGGAAAGGGGAGAGATAAATTAGTAGTTTTGTTGCTTCAGACGTTAAAAAAACTAGGCTCTCCGGTCAGCTGAAAGCGCTCTGTTTCGGGCGTTTCAGCGACATGAACGACAACGCAGCTGACCTCCATTGGAGCAGCTGTCTGTCGGTGATATTGCGGCTCGGCTGCGGATTTGAATCCAGCAGCCAGACCGGTTTTTTCAAAGGCGAATCGACGTCAGCATCCGTTGCAGCATCTCATCGCAGGCCTTGAGTTGACCGAGGCTGACAAACTCGTCCGGCTTGTGGCCCTGATCCATACTGCCAGGCCCGCACACCACCGTGGGAATCCCCACGGCGTCGAACAATCCGCCTTCAGTGCCGAATGCCACCGTACCGAAATCGTCCGAGCCACAGAACGTGGCGATCAATTGCGCCGCCTCGCTCCGGGCATCAGTCGCCAGCCCCGGATACGCCGACAACTCGCTGAATCGGACATCGCTCTGCTCGCTGATGGCCCGCATACGCGGCAGCACTTGCTGTTCGGCGTAGGTCTTGAGTTGCTGCGCGACAATCGCCGGATCCTGTGAGGGCAGGGCGCGGATTTCGAAATCAAAACGGCAATCGGCGGGGACGATGTTCAACGCCTTGCCGCCGCTGATCACGCCGGTTTGCACCGTTGAATACGGCGGGTCAAAGCGCGGGTCGAGGTGCTCATCCTTGAGTTGCCGACCGATACGCCCCAGCTCACCGATCAATTCGGCGGCGCATTCGATGGCATTGACCCCGAGCGGCGCATAGGCCGAGTGACAAGCGTGACCCTGAACATCGCAGCGCATCGCCAGTTTGCCTTTGTGGCCGAGCACCGGTTTGAGTTCGGTCGGTTCGCCGATGATGCACAGCAGCGGTTTGACCGGACGCTGCTCCAGCACTTTAAGCAGCGAGCGCACACCGAGGCAGCCGACCTCTTCGTCATAGGACAAAGCAATGTGCACCGGCAGGCGCAACGGTGCTTTGACCAACGAAGGCACCAACGCCAGCACGCAGGCGATGTAGCCCTTCATGTCCGCCGTGCCACGACCGTAAAGCTTGCCGTCGCGCTCGCTGAGCTCGAAGGGTGGCACGGTCCATGGCTGACCATCGGCTGGCACCACATCGGTGTGCCCCGACAACACGATGCCCGGCAAATCCGCCGGGCCAATCGTGGCGAACAGATTGGCTTTGCTGCGCTCATCGTTGTAAATCAGCTCGCACGGCACATCGAACCGTTCGAGGTAGTCGCGCACGAAGTCGATCAATTGCAGGTTGGACTCGCGGCTGGTGGTGTCGAACCCCACCAGCGTCTTGAGCAACGCGACGCTGTCGCTCATCGGTCATCTCCGGCAACTCCGTAACCCGGCGCCTTGGCCGGATCGAGAGCGCGGTCGATGTAGTCCTGCAGTTGCGGACGATAGGCGTCCCAGAGTTTCTGCAACTGGCCGATCGGGTCTTCATCGGCCCAGTCCACCCGCAGGTTGACGATGGGCCAGGTCAGCTCGCCGACCACGACCACGGCTGCCGAATGCACCGGACCCGCTTCACCGCCCAGGGCCTGGGCGGCGTGCAAGGCCTTGAGCAGGCGATCGGCCAATTGACCTTCGCCCTCTTCGAACGCGCTGACCATGGCCTCGATCACAGAGCGCCCGGCGAGCATGTTGCCCGCCGCCACGCATTGTTCGCCCGACACCGCGTTGTGTACGCCAAGGGTTTGCGCGCCGCTGAAATGCGCGGTCTGCCCGAGGTGGTTGATCGCGGTGATTTGCCGGTACTGACTGTAGCCGTTGCGGGTGAGCACCTTGTCCAACGCCGCCTCCGGCGCCAGGCCTTGCTCCATCAAGGCGAGCACTTCCGGGCCGAGCGACGGCAGAGTGATGTTCTGGCTGGACACCGCGCCGACGCCGGGCAGCAGCCACGGGCAGCGGGCACCGACGGCGATGCTGGAGGAACTGATGGCGATGCCGAACTGACCGGTTTCGGGGCAGCGGGCGGCGATGGAAAATGTCATGTGTGGCCTCTTTTCGCTAAGGTCGAATTACTCGGGAATCACCGCAACCACATCAATCTCCATCAGCCACTGCGGCTGACCCAGCGCCGACACCACCAGCCCGGTGGAGATCGGGAAAACCCCCTTCAGCCACTTGCCGACTTCCTGATACACCGGTTCGCGGTAGCGCGGGTCGATCAGGTAAGTGGTGGTCTTGACGATGTGGCTCAGGTCGCTGCCGGCCTCTTCGAGCAGTTGCTTGACGTTGCGCATCGCCTGTTCGGTCTGGGCGCGCGGGTCGCCGAGGCCGACCAGTTCACCATCGAAATTGGTGCCGACCTGACCACGGACATACACGGTGTTGCCGGCACGCACGGCCTGGCACAGATCGTTATCCAGGGTCTGGTTCGGGTAGGTGTCCTTGGTGTTGAACATGCGGATGCGGGTGTGGGTTGGCTGACTCATGTGAGGCTCCTGACGAAATCGAACCCGGCGCGACAGGCGCCGGTATGGAAGAGGGAAATCAAGCGTCGACGGTGTCGGCGGCTTTGTTGTGCAGTACGGCTTCGCGTTGTTCGGCATCGCGATAGGCCAGGTATTTGCGCTGGGTGGCGATGTGGTCGGCCACGTGCTTGGCGTCGTGCCACACGCCCCAGATGAACGAAGAGCCGCGTCGCGACTGCCACGGCAAGCCGAGGAAATACACACCCGATTCGCTGGACACACCGCGCTGGTGCTGCGGCTTGCCGTTGTCGTCGAATGCCGCGACTTTCAGCCAGGAATAGTCCACGGCAAACCCGGTGGCCCAGATGATCGAGGTGATACCGGCGGCGGCCAGATCGAGGTCGGCCAGCGGGTTTTTCACGCATTCAGGGTCCGGATACGTCTCCCGGGCTTCTGGTTCCAGCGGCAGATCGAGGCCGTTGCGTTCGATATAGGCATCGGCTGCATCCAGCAGCGCGAGGTAGTTCTCGTCGCCACGCTTGAGGTTGTCGCGCAGGTCCTGCTTGAAGGTCACCACGCCGTCGCTGAACGATTCGGTGACGCCGACCAGGGTCATGCCGCGATGGGCCAGGCCACGGAAGTCGATGGTGCGGCCACCGTGGGCACCGCTGACGGCGATGGTCACGTGCTCGCGGCCGGGTTTCATTGCGGCCTGATCCCACTCGCCGAGCACGCCGAGCCACCAGCAGAAATCACGGTTGCGATAAGCGCGAGGCGGGCGGTCATGGGCACCGACCGAGAGGAACACTTGCTTGCCCGAACGCTGCAATTCGTCGGCGATCTGCACTCCCGAGGAACCGGCACCGACCACCAGCACCGCGCCGGCCGGCAGTTGTTGCGGGTTGCGATAGTCGGCCGAGTGAATCTGTAGAAGGCGTTCATCTTTCGGCGCAATGGCCGGGATCACCGGACGCTGGAACGGGCCAGTCGCAGCGACGACGCGGGCGGCTTCGATCACGCCTTCGGAAGTCTCGACGGTGAAGCCCGGACGACCGACATTGCGCACTACGCTCTTTACGTCCACGCCGGTGCGGATCGGCGCGTTGAATTTCTTCGCATAGGCTTCGAAGTAATCGGCGACACGTTCCTTGTGGGCAAAACCGTCCGGATCGACATCGTCGAATTCCATCCCCGGAAACCGGTCGTGCCACGCCGGACCGTTGGCCACCAGCGAGTCCCAGCGCCCGGTGCGCCAGCGTTCGGCGATGCGGCTGCGCTCCAGCACCAGGTGCGGCACCCCGAGTTTGCTCAGGTGTTCACTCATGGCCACACCCGCTTGACCGGCGCCGACAACAAGCGTGTCTGTTTTTATTATTTCAGTGGTCATCTCTGATCCCTTCTCACGAGGCCGTTGGATTCAGGCCGCTGTCGACCTGTTCTCTGTGCTTGGGATCAGACTAGGGAGGGGGTGGTTATCGGTAAAATATTATTAAGCTGGCATGTGAAGATAAAAACGTGATGCAGAGGCTTGAAAGCCCCGTAAATGCTGGGCTTCGCCATGACACCGGAATCCGGGACAACGAAAAAAAAGGGCCGCCGACAGGGTTGTCGGCGGCCCTTCGCAAGGCGTGATCAGATCACACGGACTCAGCGATCGAGAAACGCCAACAGGTCTTCATTCAATTGCTGCGCATGGGTGACCGCAAAGCCGTGCGGCGCCCCTGCGTAGACTTTCAGCTCGGCACCCTTGATCTGCGCGGCGGCGCGTTTGCCGGTGGTTTCGAACGGCACGATCTGGTCGCCATCGCCATGAATCACCAACGTCGGCACATCGATTTTCGCCATGTCCGGGCGGAAGTCGGTTTCCGAGAACGCAGTGACGCAATCCACGGTGCCCTTCAGCGAGGCGAGCAGCGCGATATTCAGGGTTTGCGTCAGCACGCCGTCGGAGACTTTCTGGCCCTGGTTGGTGCCGTAGAACGGCGCGGCGAAATCGGCGATGAACTGCGCACGGTCCTTCAGCAGGCCGGCCTTGATCCCGTCGAACACCGACTTGTCGACGCCTTCGGCAAAGTCCGGTTTCTTGCCGAACAGCGGCGTCACCGCGCCCAGCAACACCAGCCCGGCAACGCGCTCGCTACCGTGGCGTGCGATGTAGCGGCTGACATCGCCGCCGCCCATGGAGAAACCGACCAGAGTCACGTCACGCAGGTCGAGATGCTCGATCAGCTGTGCGATGTCATCGGCGAAGGTGTCGTAGTCGTAGCCGGTCCACGGTTGCCCGGAGCGGCCGAAACCGCGCCGGTCGAAGGCGATGGTGCGGTAGCCGCGGCTGCTCAGGTATTCCATCTGGTATTCCCACATGTCGGCGTCCAGTGGCCAGCCGTGGCTGAACAGCACGGGCTTGCCGCTGCCCCAGTCCTTGAAATAGATCTCGGTGCCGTCTTGGGTGGTGAACGTGCTCATGGAAACTCCTTGGAGGTTGGCTCTATGTGGTTGCCGTGGTGGCAGCAATCACTATCGCGGCAAAGCAGCTCTGCCACTTGTACGCAGGTGCTAAGTTCGCGGTGGCCGGTGTTATCGCTTCTGCTACATGAGTTGTAAGATGCAACCGCATCCCATCTTTCATTTGCCGGAGATATTCGAAATGAAGCGCAAAAGCCTTGCCGGCAATGCCTGCCCGGTCGCCCGGACGCTGGACCTGATCGGCGACTGGTGGTCGTTGCTGATCGTCCGTGATGCGCTGGAAGGCATCCGCCGTTTCGGCGACTTCGAGAGAAGTCTGGAAATCGCCAAGAACATCTTGAGCGTTCGCCTCAAAGGCCTGGTGGAGCGCGACATCCTGCGCCTGGTGCCGGCTTCCGATGGCAGTGCTTACAAGGAGTACGTACTGACGGAAAAGGGGCGGGCGCTGCAAACCGTGATCGTCGCGCTGTCGCAGTGGGGCGGGGAGTTCATGTTCGAGCCCGGTGAGTCGGGATCGGTGATGGTCGACGCGCAGAAGGGGAAGCCGATCAGGAAGCTGGAGTTGCTGTCAGCCGATGGCCGGGTACTTGCGCCGGAGGATGTGGCGACGAAACGGGCCGTTGAGCATTGAGGTGAAGTGAGCCGGATCTGTCGGATGTTTCGCTTCTCGGAACGTTCTCTGATGCTGTGGCCGGTTTTCTTCAAGTGATCTGAGAAACATCCTGCATCTCTGTCGGAGTCGGACGATTTCACCGATGCCGTTGGTCGGTAACACTATGACGGTGTATTCATAAATTGACGCCGGAATAGTGGCACATTACCATCGCGCCATTATTCTGATATCAGTTTCCGTCTCGAGGGATCGAACATGTCCTCACCCGCCCTCGTGGCGAGGTTGTGCCTGGCTTTGCTGTGCCTTTCTCCGCTTGATGCTGTATTCGCTGCACCCACCCCGGGTGATACCGACCTGATCCGCGACCGCCAGAATCGCCTGCTCGAAGAGCAGCAGCGGCGTCTCGAAGAACTCAAGGATCTGCCCGGCAAGGAAGCCAAGCCGGTTCAACCGACGGCGCCAGTCGACACCCGTTGCTTCCCGATCAAGGACATCGAACTCAAAGGCGCCGACAGCCTCTCAGAGAGCGACAAGACGCGCCTGCTCAAGCCCTACATCGGCCAGTGCCTTGGCGTACCTCAGCTCAATGAACTGCTCAAAGTCATCACCGACCACTACATCGAGAAGGGGCTGGTGACCAGTCGCGCTTACCTGCCGCAACAGGATCTGTCTGCCGGGCACCTGAAAGTGCTGGTGGTCGAGGGCAAGCTCGAAAGCCTGAAAGGCGCCGACAACAGCAAACTTTCCGAGCGTGAGCTGTCGATGGCGTTTCCCGGCAAGGCCGGCGAACTGGTCAACCTGCGCGAGATCGAGCAGATGGTCGATCAGCTCAACCGCCTGCCATCCAATCAGGCCAAGATGGAGCTTTCGCCGGGCAAGAACGTCGGTGGCAGTGATGTACTGGTCAACAACACCCCGCAAAAGCCCTGGCGTGTCGGGTTGTCGCGCAGCAACGACGGCCAGCGCAGCACCGGCGAGCAGCAGTGGGGCACCACGTTTGACTGGGACAGCCCGCTGGGCCTGGCCGATCAGTTGAGCCTGCGCGGCGGTCACGATGCGATGACAGACCATCAGCACACTTCCAACAACGCCATGCTCAATTACAACCTGCCGTGGGGCTGGTGGAACTTCAGCTACACCTACAGCCAGAGCGAATACCGCTCGCAGATCGCCGCCAACGGCTACAACTTCAAGCAGACCGGCGACAGCGAAAACCACCAGTTTCGCGCCGAGCGTGTGATCCACCGCGACGCCGTCAGCAAGACCTCCCTGAGCACTGGTCTGTCGTACCTGCGCAGCAACAACTTCATTGAAGACAGCAAACTGCGCCTGAGCAGCAACCGCATCAGCGAAGCGCAGTTCGGCTTCAACCACGGACGCCGTGTCGGCAGTGCCTTCGTCAACTTCGATGCCGGCATGCAGCAGGGCATCGGCGCGTTCGATGCCCAGGGCAGCCACGATCCGGGCCCCGGCGAGCCGGACGCGCGCTACCGCAAATACACCGCGACCCTGAGTTATCTGCAGCCGTTCAAGCTGTGGGGGGAATCGCTCACCTTCAGCAGCCTGATGACCGGCCAGCGCAGTGAAGACGTGCTGTTCAGCCCGCAGCGCACCAGCCTTGGCGGGTTGTCATCGGTCCGTGGCTACAAGGACCAATCGCTGTCCGGCGACAGCGGCGGCTACTGGCGCAACGACCTGCGCTGGGCACGCCCGGTGACCGCCGAATGGCTGCGTCCGGTGTTCGCCGAATACGGCACCAGCCTGGGCTACGACCAGGGCGTGATTCGCAATGATCGATACAACGGTGACCAGCACGGACGCATGTCGAGCAACTCGCTGGAGTTGTTTGCTCGTGGCGAGCACGTTGCGGCAACCGTGACCTTCGCCCACTCCCTGGAACGACCCGACGCGCTGACCGAGCGTGAAGCGCCGATCTATTTCCGCATGGATTTCTTCCTCTAATTCCGCCTGCTCCGAGTTTCTGATATGAACATTCGCCACCTGGCCTTTCTGGCCAGGCAGCCTTCTGCTGCCCTGAAAAAACGCGATCACTTCTGGGGCATGCCCAAACGCGGCCTGGCGTTCCTGCTGGCCAACGTCATGTTCTGGCAGCCAATGTGGGCGCAAGCAGACGGAATCGTGGTCAGTGCCCCCGGCACCACGCTCGACCGGGCCGGCAACGGCGTGCCGATCATCAACATCGCCACGCCCAACGGCGCGGGGCTGTCGCACAACCAGTTCCACGATTACAACGTGGACGCTCAAGGCGTCATCCTCAACAACGCGACCAGTCGCACTCAACTGACGCAGATGGGCGGGATCATTCTCGGCAACCCGAATCTGCGTGGGGCTGCGGCGCAAACCATCCTCAACGAAGTCAACGGCGGCAGCCCGAGCCAGTTGCGCGGTTACACCGAAGTGGCAGGGCAGTCGGCGCGCGTGATCGTCGCCAACCCGTATGGCATCAGCTGTAACGGGTGCGGCTTCATCAATACGCCACGCGTAACCCTGACCACCGGTAAACCGATCCTGGATGGCGCGGGGCGTCTGGATCGCTTTCAGGTCGATCAGGGCAGCGTTTCCATCGACGGCAAAGGTCTGGACGCCAGCGCTGTCGACAGCTTTGAAATCATCACCCGCAGTGCGCAAATCAACGCGCAGATCCACGCCAAGCGCCTGAACATCACCACCGGTCGCAACGATGTAAATGCCGAAACGCTCAACGCCACTGCGCGGGCCGACGACGGCAGCACCAAACCGCAACTGGCGATCGACTCCTCGGCACTCGGCGGGATGTACGCCGGGGCGATCAAGCTGGTGGGCACCGAGGCGGGTGTCGGCGTGAAACTGGCGGGCGAACTGGCGGCCAGCGCCGGGGATATCCAGATCGACGCCAATGGCCAACTGACGATGGCCAAGGCCACGGCCAGCAATGCGATCGACATCAAGGCCAACAGTCTTGAAGCCCAACAGGCGGTTTACGCCGGTACGCAACTCGCGGTGCAGACCGCGCAGGATCTGGTGAACCAGCAAAGCCTCGCAGCGCGCGACGCCGTGCGCCTCACCAGCGGCGGTACGCTGACCAACGCCGGCGTGATCGAAGCCGGGGTGAACGCGAACAACAGCCGTAACGGCAATGGCGACGTTGCCATCAACAGCGGCGCGGTGAGCAACCGTGGCAGCCTGTTGGCCAGTCGCTCCCTGAACGCCAGTGCCGCAGGTTTGCTCGACAACCAGAACGGTATCGTCCAGGCCAAAACCGTTGCGCTGGGCGCCACTCGGCTGGTCAACCAAGGGGCTGACGCACGGATTTACGGCGAGACCAGTCTGGCCTTCAACGTCCCGGCAATCGTCAACCTCAGTGGTTTGATCCGCTTCGCCGACGGCCAGGCGGCAACGCTCTCCGTCGACAGTCTGGACAACCGCAAGGGCCGAATCGAAATCGCCGGCGGCCGTTTGAAGCTCAATGCACGGACGTTGCAAAACGACGACGGCAAAATCATCGCCGGACGACTGGATCTCGATACCCGACAACTCGACAACGCTGGCGGCCTGATTGCTGCCAGCCAGGGCGAAACCAAGGTCGTCGCCCATGAACGTCTGAACAATGGCAAAGGCAAGATCCAGGCAAAGACCGACCTCGTTGTGTCGGGTACCGAGTTGCTCAATCAGGGCGGCACATTGGCGGCCGATTCGATCCGGATCACCGGCACCCGGCTGGATAACAGCGGCAAGGGAGTCATCAGTGCCGAAAACGGCAAGGCTGACCTGACGCTGGATCAGGACCTCGCGAACCACGATGGCAAGGTTCAGGCCTCCGATCGATTGAGCGTCGCGGCCCAGAGCATCGACAACCGTAATGCCAGCCTGACCGGCAAAACCCTCGAGGTCACCAGTCGCGGCAAACTCGACAATACCCAGGGCACGATTTCATCCGATGACAGCCTGCTGGCTAGCGAGGACCTGGACAACACCCAGGGCCTGATTCAGGGCAACACGACCCTGAACCTGACCGCCCGCGATCTGGATAACACCAATGGCCAGCTGCTCGGCGGTGTCGTCGATGCAACGCTGGACAATCTCACCAGCAACGACAAAGGCGCAATCAGCGCCGAAACCGGCCAGCTCACGCTGGTGGTCAACAAGCACCTGAACAATGCCTTGGGCCGACTGCAAGCCAGCAAGGGTGACGTTGACGTACAGGCCGGCAGTATCGACAACCGCAAGGGCGTGGTAGCCGCGCAACAATTGCTGGTGGTCGCTCGCGATGGCCATATCGACAACCGTGGCGGGCGAGTGATTGGCGATCGCCTCAACCTGCAAGCCGCCAGCCTGGATAACGGCGAGGGCGGTCTGTTGGCGGCGGGTGTCGACGGTGCCCGGTTGATTCTCAAACATGCTGTTGCCGGCCAGTCGCAACTGCTCAATCAAAAGGGCCGGATCCAGAGCGACGCCGACCTCTACATCGAAAGCGACACGGTCGACAACAGCGCCGGTGTCCTGCTCGGCAAAACCATCGAAGTCACGGCAACACAGCTGAATAACAGCGACAAGGGCGGCATCGTCGGCACGGGCGGTGACATTGCGCTGAACATCGCCGGCGTGTTCAGAAACGTCACGGGTGTAGTGGACGCCGGTGAGCAACATTTGCTGCTCGAGCAACTGGTCGAACTCGACAACCGCGGCGGCACATTGCGCGGCAAACGTCTGGACATCGCCAGTACGTCCATCGACAACCGCAATGCGGGCCAGATCATTGCCGGCAGCGATGGCCTGAAAATCGTCGGCAACACCCTGCTGAACCAGCAGGGTGCGATCCTCGCCAATGGCAGCCACGCAGAACTGGCGCTGGGCACCGGCAGCCTGCAGAACCAGGGCGGTACGCTACAGGCCGACACCCTGAACATCACCAGCGCCGATCTCGACAACAGCGCAGTCGATGGCAAGGCCGGATTGATCTCAAGTCTGCTCGGCGACCTGAAACTGACGGTGACACGCCTGACCAACCATGCCGGCAAGCTCTTCGGCAAAGATCAGGTCATTTTTGATGGCTCCAGTCTGGATAACGTGGGCGGAGAGATCAGCGGCAATCGACTGGCATTCGAAGCGGTCAGCCAGGTGCTCAATCAGGGCGGCCTGATCGAATCGGCAACCGATCTGAAACTCATCAGCGGCCAATTGAACAACAGCGCCGGCGGGCAGATTCGCGCACTGGGTGGCGCCTCCAGCAAAATCAAACTGAACGGCAATCTGAACAACCAGAACGGCGTCATCGAGATCGGCAGTCAGGATCTGGAGCTTGGCGGTGCCCAGCTCAACAACCTCAGCGGCAGCGTTCGTCACGCCGCAAAAGGGCTGTTCGATCTGGACCTGACCAACCTGACTGGCTCTCAAGGTAGCGTCACCGGTCTGGGCAACGGCGTCTGGGATGTCGCGTCGGTCAATGGCGTGGGCACCTGGCAACTGAACGGTGGCCTGACCTATACCAGCGCGCAGGATTTGAACCTCAATGTCGGGGATCGCATCGCCAGTGCTTCGTCGCTCAAGCTCAACGTCGCCAGTCTGAACAACGCCGGTGAACTGGCCACTGACGGCGACCTGACGCTGAACCTCGGCGGCAACCTGATCAACAGCGGACGCGTGTCCGCCAAACAGAAACTCGTTATCGGCGCCAATGACCTGATTCAGCAGGACGGTCGCTTGGTCAGCGGTGGTGACACCGAGCTGACCCTGCGCGGCACTCTCGACAACCTCGGTCGACTGATTGCCAATCAGAACCTCACGGTCTCCGCTGCACGGATCGACAACAAAGGCACGTTAGGCGCTCAAGGCAATCTGCTGTTCAACGCCACCAATGGCATCAGCAACGGCCCCGACACGCTGTTGTTCAGCGGCGGCACCATGGAGTTGCACGGCAACAGCCTGAGCAACTTCTATGGCGATATTTACAGCCGCGGCAAACTCACTTTCGACGCGGTGGGCGGAGGTCGGGCGGCGTCGTTCAGTAACCTGTCGGGCACCCTCGAAGGCGAAGGTGATATCGACATCAACGCCGTTTCGTTTGAAAACGCCAAGGCCGAATTCGAAATCGCTTCGGGACCATCGTCCGGCAGCCTGAGCTGGGTCTGCGCCCAGCATTGCGGCGGCGGTGATGGCTGGAAGCGTGGCTACATCACGATTACCACCGAGTTCAGTGACAAAGTCCTGAAAGACTCGCGGGCGGCGCGGTTTGTCGCCGGCAAGAACCTCACTCTTCATGCCAATAACGTCGAAAACCGCTACAGCCTGCTGGCGGCGAACGGCGATCTGACCGTGACGGCCGACAGCCTGCTGAACCAGGGCGCAATGTCGCGCTCGGGCCAACGGATAGTGAAGATCGGTACACCGGGGCACATCGACAACAGCCTCTGGGACAAGATGGAGTTCACCGATATCCCGGCGTTCAACGCAGCGACTGCGGCGGGTCACTTTGATGAGGAACGTTTCAACGAGTTGGTCAGTCGTTCGAGTGATGAGCGATTTTTGCAGACAAGTGATGTCACCACGACGGGCGATACCCCCGAAAAAGTCTATTCGTCGGTGCTCCAGGCCGGAGGCAAGGTCAAACTGGACGTCGCTCACAGCATCCAGAACGGCACCCTCTACGACAACACTTACGACCAGCTGACCGGCAAGCTGTCCAGCGATCAGACAACCGCCGTCGGCGGCGTCACCATCAACCTGGGCAAACACAGCACCGACGCCAGCGCCCAGGCGCCGAAAGAAGTCACCCGAATCGAACGCATCGATGCCGATGGCGTGAAGCAGATCAGCTTCGTTCCGGTCGATTTCAAGGGCGTGCCGTTTGCCGCGGTCGATCCGACGGCCTCCTCGACGTTCCGTCTGCCGAAAGGCCCTTACGGCATGTTCGTGCAGAGCTCGAATCCGCAGAGCCATTACCTGATCGAAACCAACCCGGAGCTGACCCAGTCCGCGCCGTTCATGAGTTCCGATTACCTGCTGGGCAAACTCAGTTTCAGCGCCGATGAAACGGCTCGCCGCCTCGGCGATGGCCGCTACGAGACGCGACTGATCAGCGACGCAGTGATGGCCCAGACCGGCCAGCGCTTCCTCGCCGGTGGCCTGAACAACGACTACGAACAGTTCCGTTATCTGATGGATAACGCACTCGCAAGCAAGAACGAGCTGAACCTGTCCGTGGGCGTGAGCCTGACGTCCGAGCAAGTGGCGGCACTGACCCACGACATCGTGTGGATGGAAGAGCGCATCGTCGACGGCCAGAAAGTGCTGGTGCCGGTGCTCTATCTGGCCCAAGCCGAGTCACGCAACGTGCGTGGCGGCAGTCTGATTCAAGGGCGCGACCTGGAACTGATCGCGGGCAATGATCTGGTCAACGTCGGCACGTTGCAGGCGACCAAGGATCTGTCCGTCGACGTCAAAGGCAGCCTCTACCAGGGCGGCCTGGTCGAAGCCAACGAGCGCATCACGCTCATGGCCACCGACAGCATCCGCAACGCGCTGGCCGGTGAAATTCGCGGCAATCAGGTCAGCCTCACCAGCCTCAAGGGCGACATCGTCAACGATCGCACCGCCGTCGCCGTACGCGACGGTCACGGCATGCGCACCCTGGTGGACGACGGCGGCAACATCAGCGCTCGCGACACGCTGACCATCAAGTCGGGCAACGATCTCGTCAACTCCTCGTCCATCAGCAGCGGCGGCGACGCCACCCTGAGCGCCACACGCGACATCAACCTGTTGGCGACGCGCAACGAAAGCGAACTGCACGAATCGTTCGAGGGCGGCCATCGCTCGGTTATCACCACCACCGTGGAAAACCTCGGTTCCAGTGTGAAAAGCGGCGGCAACCTGAAGCTCGATGCTGGCCGGGATCTCAACGTCGTGGCCAGCACCGCCGAGGCCAAGGGCAACCTGACCGCCGACGCCAAGCGCGACATCTACCTGTCCTCGGCGGGTGACGAACACAACGTCGAAACCCATAGCAAGGACGGCAAGAAACGCGTCCACGAAGAAGACAACCACACCGTCCAGAAAGCCGCCGAGTTCATCGCCGGTGGCGACGTCAAGACCAACTCCGGTCGCGACACGACGCTGGTGGCGAGCAAGATCAGTGCGGGCAATGAAGCCTACGTCTACGCCGGCAACGACTTGAACCTGCTGGCCGCGCAGAACAAGGACTACACCCTCTACGACATGAAGGAGAAGGGCGGTTTCGGCAACCTGAAACTGCAGCGCGACGAAGTCACCCAGATCACCCACGTCGGCACCGAGATCAAGACCGGCGGCAATCTCACGCTGGTCAGCGAGGGTGACCAGCGCTACCAGGTGGCGAAGCTTGAAAGTGGCAAGAACATCACGCTGGACAGCGGTGGGGCGATTGTTTTTGAAGGGGTTAAAGACCTTCACGATGAAAGCCATACCAAGACCAGCAACAGCCTTGCCTGGAACACGATGAAAGGTCGGGGCAACACCGACGAAACCTTGCGTCAGACCCAGATGATCGCCAAAGGCAACATCGTGCTCAAGGCCGTCGAAGGGTTGAAGATCGATATCAATCAGATCGATCAGAAAACCGTGAGTCAGACCATCGACGCGATGGTGCAGGCCGATCCGCAATTGGCCTGGCTCAAGGACGCCGAGCAGCGGGGTGATGTGGACTGGCGCCTGATCAAGGAGACTCACGAGTCGTTCAAGTACAACAACTCGAGCCTGGGTCAGGCGGCGGTGCTTGTCATTATCATCATTGTCACCGTCCTGACGGCAGGCGCCGCGAGTGCGGCGGTGGCTTCGGCCAGTACGGCAATGGGGGCCACTGCTGGCGGGACCATGGCCGCCGCGTCGGCAGCCACCGCGGCAACAGCGACGACAGCGGCCACCGCTGCCACTGCGGCGGGACTGGGTAACGTGATGGTGACGAGCGTAGTGACGGCCATGGCCAGCACCGCAGCGGTCAGTACGATCAACAACAAGGGGAATCTGGGCGCAGTCCTCAAGGATGTCACCTCGAAAGACAACCTTAAAAATTATGCGATCGGTGCTGCTACTGCGGGCTTTACGAAGGGGGTGATCGATCCGCAGTTAGGTGGCCACACTACGCCATTCAATAACATCACAAAGGGTTTCGATCTCAATACGCTTGAGGGCTTTGGCGGTTTCGCCGTTCATGCGGGTGCTCAGGGGTTGGCGGGAGGAGCGATAAAGACTGCCATTGGAGGGGGCAGTCTGGGTGAGAACTTGACACAAGGTCTGGTCTCTCAAGCAGGCAATGTGGCCGCAGCCACCGCTTTCAATTTTGTTGGGGGCTATGCCCAGAGTCATTGGCAAGACGCCAAACAAGCGGGCGACTCGGTCGGCATGGCGATGTGGAAAGAGGGTGGTATTGCTCGCACCGCCATGCATGCGTTGTTTGGCGGCGCCGTCTCCAGTGCCACTGGGGGCGACTTCAAGACCGGCGCAGTTGCCGCAGGTGCGAGCCAGGCGATGGCGGGCGCGCTCAACTCGGCGTTCGACGATCAACCCCAGTTGCGCCAGGCGTTCTCGCAGATCGTCGGTCTGACGGCTTCAGGACTGGCCGGTGGGGATGTTGAAAAGGCGTCGTGGGTTGCCTTGATGGCAGACCAGTACAACCGGCAGCTCCATCTGAAAGAGGCTGTGGCACTCGAGAAACTGCAGAAGGAGTCGCCGGATAAAGCATATGAGCTCAAAGCGGCTGCATGTGCGTTGGTTCATTGCAGTGAGTCAATACCAACGGGTGATCCGAAATATCAGGAGTTCAAGGATCTCGAAGCTGCAGGCAAAGGCTTCAAGGGGGCGCAAGACGCTCTGTTCGCATCAGGGGCGTTTGACGAGTACTCAAAGTGGGACCAGGCCAATGATGCACTCGGGCGTAATGAAGAAAGCGCTCAGCGCTCAATTGCTGCGCGACAAGCGATCTTTGGCGCTGTGGGTGCAGTAACCGGTTACGGGGGCGCAGTAGCCTTAAGCCCGGCGTGTGTGAGTGTGGTTGGTTGCACGCTGCCAGCAATGTCCGCATTGGGGGGGGCCGTTTCCTTCAGGGATGGCTGGGAAGCCACTGGCCGACTGTTTGCACCTTACGAATACACGCAGGGCGACAGAGTAAGTGCGTCCTTCAGCAGCGATACATATCCCGGTGATGTGAACCCGCTTCGCGATTACGGGACTGAGGCCGCGAAAGCAGCGCTGGAAATTGCGTTGCTGAAGGGGGCCGGGAAGTACCTTGAGAGAACGGGGTCCTCGGTACTGGTTTCGGGGGCTAACAAGGAGGCGGCGCTTGTTACGGATGGCGCGAAGGGCGCCGCAAACTCGGACAAGACGAATCTTCCAGCGTGGTATCACGAAGACAGCTCCGCAGGGGCGATGGTCAACCAAACCGATGAACTGTTTGATGGTTATCGTCGAGTACTCAATACCAGAACAGGGAATTTCGAGCTATTGGCGCCAGATGGCCAGCTCTTTTTTCAGACGGGAAATGGACTGAAGCCGAAGGTGGGGGGTAATCTGGCTGAGTTGGCGGAGGCTGAGCGGCGAATTGCTAATACAAAGGGCGGAACTACAGAAATTCCGGCCTTTTCACCATTAGCCAAAGAAGGATTAAAAAAAGACCTATTTGTGGCGCAAGCAGTAGATTCACGGATCGGTACAGTACTTCCAGGCGCGAAAGCACCAGTTACTGTGACAGCTGAAAGTGACATTGGGGGGAGGGTATTAATGGACACTAATCAAACCGCTAGGCCACTGATAACGGCCGATCCGAAGAAGCTAACGTTGATTGCCGATCTGATAGCTCCAGGTAAACCGAATTCTACAATGGCAAACGCTCATGCGGAGATTGGACTAATACAACAAGCTTTCGATGCAGGTCTTACACGTGGACAAGGAATGACGATCGTTGTGAGAGGTGAAGAAGTTTGTTCTTTCTGCAAAGCCAATTTAACAGCTGCGGCTGATCGAGCTGGATTAAATAATCTTAAAGTAGTCGATACCGTTCGTGGTCATGTATATGAATGGGTGCGTGGGGAAGGGTGGAAAGAATGAAAGAGCGCGAAAGTATGAAAAGTTTTACTCTGATATTGTGCGCATTGGATGGCTCAATGAGTCCTCCTGCTCAGACTACGGAGAGCCCAGTGTGGTCCACGGTTTCTGACGCTATTGAAAATGCGTTTCAAAATGATGGGTTTGTTGATCTTAGAGTAATAGGTTCTTCGTTTGTTAAAGAACTATGTATGAAATCATTATCTGGCAAATATAGAATGGTTGCTTCAACAAGGTCCGACGATCCCAAACTCGAGCTGATGGAGTGGTGGGAGTTAGGTGACTCGCCGTTTAGGGGGGTTGAATATTTTGGTGATGATGCACTGGATTTGCGCACCGTATGCTCAGACGTATCAGTTGCACGGGGATTATTTAAAGAGATTTATGACTCTGGTGAGCTGAAAACGGGCTTGTTACAAATGCGATCTCAATGGGATCCAAAGCAGTAGAGTGTGAAGTATATGTAGGTTCGTTAGAAAAAATGGGGGGGCAGGTTTATTTTATTTAATAAATCTGTCCCCTTTCCTTCCATTACCTTATATATGAGGATCCTCGAAATCTTATTCCTACCCAAATTAAGTCAGAAATGTCGGGGTCACAGATTAAACGCCTCGCGAAAGATATGGAGAAAAATGGATTCGATCCAAACTACCCAGTTGACGCATGGAAAAACCCTAATACAGGGCGACTTGAGATACAGGATGGACATCATAGAACTGAAGCAACAAAAAAAGCAGGTTTAGATAAAGTCCCAGTAGAGGTTTGGAAGTGATGCGATGAGAGGGAAGTATAAAGCAGCCTTCATAGTGCCTAATGGTACTGCCAAGACTCTCGGTGACTACGGCTGGGAGTTTCGGGGGGTAGGGCGAATTTCTACGGAGGTGATAACGTATTTGGTCGGGGCTTTAGGGCTTAAATTGGTGGGCGAATATTCTGGGATTAGAAAATATGTTGGCGAGCATGCTGAAATGTCCACCTTTCTTGATGAAGGCAATGCTGTCGAGAGTATTTATTTTCAGTTTTATAATGATTCCATTCCAGATCTCTCTGGGATGTTTAAAGAAAGTGACTTTTTTCAGGGCTGGAACTATTCATTCCTGATGGCGTAGGGCTGTAGGAGGGAAGTTAATGGATTTAGAGAAAAGAGAAAGGGGACGGATTTATTTGATTGCCCCCCTTTTTCTGATTTAATAAATCTGTCCCCTTTTTTCACTACACCGCAAGGCGACAAGCAGAAAAGAAGCAGAAAAGGGGACAGCAGAAAAGGGGACGGATTTATTTGATTTAATAAATCCGTCCCCTTTTTCTTTTGAGCACGCTTGGAAAAAGCATGGTGGCGCTTGGGGTGAGAATAAATCTGCTTTTACGATCTCTAAGGATGAATTGAAGGGGGTTCTGCAGAGCCCACAGGTCGTCAAGACACCTGCGTACCAATCACCAACGTCTGGTAATTTTATTCGAACAGTTTATATGGGGCGGCCTATGGGAAGTGATGCCAAAATCGGGGGCAGTCTACTAATTTCATGACGGTGATTACCGATTCAAAGGGGAATTTGGTGAACACCTTTCCAGGAAAGACTTTCTAATCATGTATTATTTGATGATATGGGATAAAGATTTAGCATCCATCGGGCGAGACGGTTGTCTTGATAAAATTGAGATTCCTTTGGATGTGGCAAATTTTTTCTTTCGGCTGGATGCCAGGCAATATCCAATTCTTTCCAGCTTAAGCTTTGATGATTACGATATGTTCTCTGGTTCGCAGATTGATTCACTTTTAGGTGAGCTATTTTCTGTCTCAAGCATAAATCCGCTAGTTTTCGAAGGCGTTGAGTTGATGAAGGAACTGATGCTTAAGGCGAAGTCTTTAGGGAAAAATATATTGTTTGACCCGTTTAAAGTGAACTGAATGGTGTAGAGCGCACTGCGGGAATGAAAAAAGGGAAAAGGGGACAAAGGGAAAAGGGGACTGATTTATTTGATTTAAAAGTTTTGGGGGTGGCAATGATTATGAGTGGTGGTTTTGGACAACTGGGTAAGTTTCGGTTTTGGTGCGATGAGTCTCATGTTTCTGATTGTAGATGGCTCAGAGTTCATAAGTCTGATTTCGCTGGTGTAAATGACCGGGCTGAACTGGCTGGAGTGCGAAGCATAGTGCTCGAAGCAATGGAGCCTAGAGGTGCCAGGACCTTGTACGCGATGCTTGGATTGCATTACCTAGCGGAAGCTGGAGAGTTTAGAGTAAACGTTGTTAACCACTCACCGAATTCTGCAGTCTATGAGGGCTCTCTTATAGATGATTTTGAGGTGGCGCATTTTGGTTTGCCAGCAAATTATGCAGCCGCATCCGTTGCTGGCATGAAACGCGGGCTAGCTGATACCGTTGGTGCTGATGGAGGTCGGGTAGATATTTGTTGTGCGGCATATGGAAGTGTTTCTTCAAGTGAACCTTTTTTTGAAAAGCTAGGCTTTACCTTGGCTCACCTTTTACGGTTGTCATGTGATGATATTTCAGAGGGTTTGATTGGTTCTTATCTTTGATTTTTTTGTATTTATTTATAACTAAGTAAGAAAAAATTTAAAAAAGAGGGCGGCTTTATTTAATTTAATAAATTTTTCCCCTTTTGTTCGCAACATCAACCCTGTAACAGGTCAGTGCGTGAAAGTAAGTAATGGCCATCTGTAGAGGAAAAGGGGACGGACTTATTTGATTTAATAAATCCGTCCCCTTTTTTGGAGGGGGGCACAGCTTTAAGTGGGACTTAAGAGATGATTGACTCGAAAACCGGTGAGCGGATATTAGTTTGCGTCGACGAGATTTATGGACCGTACATTAGAGTTTCGACATTTCAAGATGGCGGAGCTTTAGAAGAAGTATTGGATGAGAGGTTTTTTGTACTTTATTGGAAAGGCGTTCCGGACGATCTAAAGGATCTGGGAGGGAATGAGTACTTTTTTGGCGGGGCTGCAGATCCGGTTAAACTACAAAAGATTATTGATTCTATAGAGTTCGGTATAAATGGGGATGGGGTTGTTTGATTAATAGTCTGTTCCCTTTTGAACTGGCGAGGTGAAAATATGCGACGGTCTTTATCCTGGGTGGTAGGTTCTGGCCGATCATGCGAAGGTGGCATGTTAAGAGAACCATCCTGGAGTGATGTTTTAACGCAACTGAAGAAGTCCTGTCATGGCGCGGGAAGCGTAACGATGGATGTTGATGAGTTGGCCGGATTTGAACTCTTGACACTACAGGTGGTTGCAGACGCAGGAAAATATGTCCTTACTCTTGGGGAGGACGATGGTAATGATTACGATGTTAGGATGTTTTCCGGAGATGGGAGCAGCGGCAAGAAGATTTGCATACAAGGTGAGCTTGTAGAAAGTTCGATGGTCTGTTCGGATTTCGAGAGGGTTGTTGAGATATTCAAACAGCTCTTTGATAGTGGTCAAGTCGCGCGGAATCTAATGCGCTGACGCTGTCGGCGTAATAATGATCCTATTTAGTTTTTATCTTGATTGGGTTTTTGATGCTTTTAAGAAAAGGAAATGGATTTATTTGATTCGGTGATTGGTTCATAGTTGACGCGAATCCAGGATGGAGAGTTAAGTGAAATTTATAAAATTGATGCCTGATTACGAATGTCATCCTTTATGGAATATTTCTCCCGATGAGTATGGCGATCTCGATCCTCTGGGCCTTCCAATTTCTGATGCGCTTAAGTCTCGCTTGAAAGCTTGGGCTACCAAGTACGATGAAACTCTAGATAGGGACTATCCACCAAATTCAGGTTTTAAGAGTGAGGTCTTGGAGTTTGAGTTTAGGGAGGAAGGTAAGCTTTTGGCTGAGGCTTTGCAAAATGAACTTGGTTTGGGGTATGTGATTTCAATTCAAATTTAAAAAAGGAGTTGTATGTATTGCTTTCGGAGAGTGTAAATTTATTAATGGAAATTCTTGAAGGAAAACTGCCAAGTAAGATATTTAATAGGGTTCTGGAGGCTGAGCCTAGTATGGATAAATATGAATTGGCTAATGTTTTCTTGGCGAGATTTGATCGCTTGGACAGTAAAGTTCTGCCTGCGATATGGCACTGGAAAAGCGTCAGATCAATTAGAGGTATGTCGGACGAGCAATTCGATGAGACCGTGCTTGCTCTGATGAGGTCCGCAGGTTATAGGGTTTGAAAGGAAAGATGAAAATGGGCGGTTCTGTTCCTTCACAATTTTTGGGAACGAAGGCCTAGGCACGATCCTGCTAATGGAGCGGTTGATGTGTAACCCCGAAAACTCAATGGTCGCAGCGCTTTTCAAATATCGCCACGGTGTAGGTGTTGCCTTGTTGGTGGCGGCACTCATAAACGGTTATTTTCAGTTCAATGGCAGCTGGGGGCTTTTCTTCACTGTGCTCGCGGTTCAACTGTGGTTTGCGCAGGGTGTCTACTGCTACTTTTGCGGTGCGAGCATTTCAATTGCCCCGGGTGGGTTGGGAAGAGATGCTGATCCCGAATGGCGTGCTGCGTTGGCAGTCTTCGCCTTTGTTTTATACGCTGTATTTTTCTTTCTGGATTATCAGTATTGATACTGGGATAAATCCATTCGAAAACGCCTCGAATTTATCGGGGCGTTTTCATTTGCCAGGCAGCAGACTTATCTAAACGCCGGCACCACATGCTTGATAAACAACTCCAGCGACTTCTTCTTCTCCGCATGCGGCAAGCTGTTGTCGCACCAGAAACTGAATTCATCCACTCCCAGTTCCTGGTAGTACTTGATCCGCGGAATGATCTCTTCCGGCGTGCCGATCATCGCCGTCTTGTGCAGGCTCTCCAGCTCAAACTCCGGACGTCCGGCAAATTTCTCTTCCGGGCTCGGAGCGAGGAAGCCGTTCACCGGTACTTCCTTGTTGCCGAACCACGCATCGAAGGTGCGGTAGAAACGTGAGATGGCTTTGGCGCCAACCTTCCAGCCTTCCAGGTCATCCACTGAGTGCACGTGGGTGTGACGCAGCACCATCAATTGCGGACGCGGTACGTCGGGATTGTTGTCCAGCGCGGTCTGGAATTTGTTTTTCAGGTCGAGGACTTCTTCGTCGCCCTTCATCAGCGGCGTGACCATCACGTTGCAGCCGTTGGCCACGGCGAAGTTGTGAGAGTCCGGGTCGCGGGCGGCGATCCACATTGGTGGATTCGGCTTCTGAATCGGTTTCGGCACGCTGGTGGAGGTGGGGAATTTCCAGATGTCGCCGTCGTGGGCGTAGTCGCCCTGCCAAAGGGCGCGGACCACCGGGACCATTTCCCGCAGCGCCTGACCGCCGCTGGAAGCAGGCATGCCGCCGGCCATGCGGTCGAATTCCACCTGATAGGCGCCACGGGCCAGGCCGACTTCCATCCGGCCGTTGCTGATCACGTCGAGCAGGGCGCATTCACCGGCGACCCGCAGCGGGTGCCAGAACGGCGCGATGATGGTGCCGGCGCCCAGGTGAATGGTGGTGGTTTTGGCGGCGAGGTAGGCCAGCAGCGGCATCGGACTCGGCGAGATGGTGTATTCCATGGCGTGGTGTTCGCCGATCCACACGGTGCTGAAACCGCCGGCCTCGGCCATCAACGTCAGTTCGGTCAGGTCTTCGAACAGTTGACGGTGGCTGACGCTTTCGTCCCAGCGCTCCATGTGTACGAACAGGGAAAATTTCATGACGCTACCTCGAATCTCTTGTGGTCGGCCGGTCGCATGCAGGCCTGTTTAAGTGCAATTGTGCGGATCAGGCAAAGGCGGGCAGGGCGCCCATCTTGCCGTGGCAATACACGAGCGGGCCGGTGTCCTGCTGAGGAACGATGAGGTTTTTCACCGCGCCGACCATAATCGCGTGGTCGCCGCCTTCATATTCGCGCCACAGCTCACATTCGATGATAGCTGTCGCGTTGGCCAGGATCGGGTTGCCCAGTTCGCTCAGCGTCCACTCGATGCCCTGCGCCTTGTCCTTGCCTTTGCGGGCGAACGCATAGGCTTCGCTCTGCTGTCCGCCGGACAGGACGTGAATGGCAAAGCGTTTGTTCTTGATCAGAACGGGATAGGAGTCGGAGCTGTAGTTGGGGCAGAACAGCACCAGGGCCGGATCCATCGACAGCGAACTGAACGCGCTGGCGGTCAGGCCGACGATCTGGCCGTCGTCATCAAGCGTGGTGATGACGGTGACGCCGGACGGGAACGAGCCCATGACTTGTTTGTAGACGGCAGCATCGATCATTGGTCAATCCTCGAGTGCGGTGAAGCGTGTTTTTATTCGTTTGTGGGTCTGATGGTATACCGTAATACATCGATTGCAAGCGCTTTTTTGGTGAAACGATAAACGTGGTGCATTCGTCGGAAACTCAACATTTACGGGCCTTTCGTCTAGCCGTAAAGCCTGGCTATCGGGGAGGATGCCGGATCAGTTGCCGCCGTAAACAGCGGATCAGTCTTGTGAAAATGTTGGAATACCATAATATGGTGTTCATCTGAGGGGCGACCAAGAACGTCCCCGGTTTGGCTTCATACAACGATAAGAACAGACCCAATCGAGTTCATATATGTCCCAGATGTCCCGGCAAGATCCGTTGATCGAGAATCACACGGTCGACTACGTCCCACTCGCGGAACGCCACGGGAAGGCCCGCGACCTTTTCACCCTTTGGTTCAGCACCAACATTGCGCCACTGCCCATCGTTACCGGTGCCATGGTGGTTCAGGTGTTTCATCTCGACCTGTTCTGGGGGCTGCTGGCGATTGCGCTGGGGCACATGATCGGCGGGGTGGTGATCGCCCTGGCGTCGGCGCAAGGCCCGCGCATGGGCATTCCGCAGATGGTGCAGAGTCGTGGTCAGTTCGGGCGTTATGGTGCTCTGCTGATCGTGTTCTTCGCAGCGATCATCTACATCGGTTTCTTCATTTCCAACATCGTGCTCGCCGGCAAGTCCATCGTCGGCATTGCGCCGTCGGTGCCGGCGCCATTGAGCATCCTGATCGGTGCCCTCAGTGCCACGGCCATCGGCGTGATCGGTTACAACTTCATTCATACGCTCAATCGCATCGGCACCTGGGTGATGGGCAGTGCGTTGCTGGCCGGGTTCATCTACATCTTTGCCCATGATTTGCCGGCGGACTTCTTCACCCGTGGCAGCTTCAATCTGTCCGGGTGGCTGGCAACGGTGTCGCTGGGCATCATCTGGCAGATCAGTTTCTCGCCGTACGTCTCGGACTATTCCCGCTACCTGCCGGCGGATATCGGTATCAGCAAGCCATTTATCGCGACTTACCTGGGCGCCACGCTGGGCACGATTCTGTCGTTCACCTTCGGTGCGGTGGCGGTGCTGGCGACACCCGAGGGCACCGAGGCGATGGCGGCGGTCAAGCAGTCCACCGGTTGGCTGGGGCCGATTCTGATGGTGCTGTTCCTGCTCAACATCATCAGCCACAACGCGCTGAATCTGTATGGCGCGGTGCTGTCGATCATCACCTCCATCCAGACCTTCGCCAGCCAATGGACGCCGAGCATCAAGGTGCGGGTGATGTTGTCGAGCGTGGTGTTGGCGGGTTGCTGCGTGGTCGCGCTGGGGGCGTCGGCAGACTTCATCTCCGAGTTCATCGGCCTGATTCTGGCGCTGCTGCTGGTGTTGGTGCCGTGGGCGTCGATCAACCTGATTGACTTCTACCTGATCAAGCGCGGCAGCTATGACATCGCTTCGATCTTCCGCGCCGATGGCGGGATCTACGGGCGCTTCAATCTGCACGCGATCATTGCCTATTTCATCGGCATCATCGTGCAGCTGCCGTTTGCCAATACCTCGTTGTACGTTGGCCCCTACGCCAACCTGGTGGACGGTGCGGACCTGTCGTGGCTGGTCGGCCTGATCGTGACCTGCCCGTTGTATTACTGCCTGGCGACGCGCGGGCAGACGCAGCAGAGCAGGGCGGCAAAATTGGGTTTTACTGACTGACCGTTCGCCGTCTGTTCAAGCAATGCCCGGCCACTCGCCGGGCATTGTCGTTTCAGTATTCTGACGGTCACTCAAATTGGCCATATCGATCCCCTTTTGGCCAATCGGCTACTGTGCGCCTTATGCGCTTGTCGGCAAGAATCGAAGCCACAACAAGACGCTGCACCTTCCTTGCCCTTGGCTGACCTGACAGCCGCTGCCGTGTACAGAACATAAAAACCATCGACTCACGCTGCATTCGGGGAAACACAACATGGTCACGATGAAACGCATTCTGGGCGCTACTGTTTTCGGGCTGACGCTGCTGGCCAGCGCCGTCCAGGCCGAACAGCGCGAACTGCGGGTATACAACTGGGCGGATTACATCCTGCCGTCGGTGCCCAAGGATTTCGCCGCCAAAAGCAACATCAAAGTGACCTGGGACACCTTCGACACCAACGAATCCCTCGAAGCCAAGTTGCTGACCGGCAACTCCGGCTACGATCTGGTGGTGCCGTCGAACCAGTTCCTCGATACCCAGATCAAGGCCGGCGTGTTCCAGAAACTCGACAAGTCCAAGTTGCCGAACTGGAGTCACCAGGATCCGGCGCTGCTCAAACTGCTCGACTCTAACGACCCCGGCAATCAGTACGGCGTACCCTATATGGTCGGCACGGTGCTGATCGGTTTCAACCCGGCCAAGGTCAAGGCAGCGCTCGGCGAGAATGCGCCGGTGGACAGCTGGGATCTGGTGTTCAAACCGGAGAACATGGAAAAACTGAAATCCTGCGGCGTGGCGATGCTCGATTCGCCGTCGGAAATCCTGCCGCTGGCCCTGCATTATCTGGGGCTCGACCCGAACAGCCAGAACCCGGCCGACTATGAGAAGGCCAAGGACCTGATGCTCAAGGTTCGCCCCTATGTCACCTATTTCAACTCGGCCAAGTACATGACCGACATCGCCAACGGCGACATCTGCGTGGCCATCGGTTATTCCGGCAGCTTCTACCAATTCGGCAACCGCGCCAAAGAGGCGAAGAACGGCGTGGTAGTCGACTGGCGCCTGCCGAAGGAAGGTGCGCCGATCTGGTTTGACACCTTCGCCATTCCGAAGAGCGCGAAGAACGTTGAAGAGGCCCACGAGTTCCTCAACAACCTGCTGGATCCGAAGGTCATCGCTTCGATCAGCGACTTCCTCGGTTATCCGAATGCCAACAAGGATTCGCTGCCGCTGATCAACAAGGAAATCACCGGCAACCCGAACCTGACACCGACCAGCGAGGCGCTTAAGACGCTGTACGTGGTGCAGCCATTGCCACAGAAACTGGAACGGGTGCGGACACGGGTCTGGACCAGCATCAAGTCCGATAAGTAAATTCAAGGCCGAGGGAGCGCATCGAGTTCGCTCCCTCGGCTGTTATTTCGCCTGACTTTCTTCGGGCGACTTGTCCTTCGTCAGCACCAGGCTGAGCAACACCGACGCCAGAATCAGCCCGCCGACAATCGCCAGCGACCACTCCACCGGCATGTGAAACCACGGCATCGCCGTCATCTTCCCGCCGATGAACACCAGCACCAGCGCCAGGCCGTACTTGAGTAGGTGAAAGCGGTCGGCCATGTCCGCCAGCAGAAAGTACAGCGCCCGCAGCCCCATGATCGCGAAGATGTTCGAGGTGAAAATGATGAACGGATCGGTCGTCACCGCGAAAATCGCCGGGATGCTGTCGACCGCGAACATCAGGTCGCTGGCCTCGATCAGCACCAGCACCAGAAACATCGGCGTGGCCCAGCGCACGCCGTTCTGCAGCACGAAAAAGCGCTCGCCATGAAAGCCATTGGTGATCCGCAGATGTCCGCGCACCCAGCGCAGAAGCGGATTGTTATCGAGGTCCGGCTGCTGTTCGGCGAACACCAGCATTTTGATCCCGGTGATGATCAGGAACACGCCGAACACATACAACAGCCAGGTGAACTGCGACACCAGCCACACGCCGGCAAAGATCATCGCCGCCCGCATCACGATTGCCCCGAGCACGCCATACAGCAGCACCCGACGCTGCAACTCCGGTGGCACGGCGAAGTAGCCGAAGATCATCACGAACACGAACATGTTGTCGATCGACAGCGATTGCTCGATCAGATAACCGGTGAGGAATTCGAGGGTTTTGCGCTGGGCGATCTCGGGGCCGAATTCGCCGTTCAGATACCACCAGAGCAGCCCGGCGAAGGCCAGCGCCAGCATGCACCACGCAATCACCCAGGATGAGGCTTCGCGCACCGAGACCCGATGCGCCTTGCGCCCGCCGAAGACAAACAGGTCAACGGCCAGCATGGCGAGGACAAAAACGATGAAGGCGGCCCACATCCAGGGTTCGCCGATGTTGATGGGGTGCATGTCGTTCTCCCTGTCTTTATGTTTTTCGGGGTAGACGGGGCCATGCTAGTAGGAGAATTCCGACGAAGAAAAATCGTTTATTTCGTGGGTATTGTTCGTGAATAACGAAGTGTCAGGTGAGACGGGCAGATGCGGGTAATACTTCATTCAACACTTCTTTGCTAACCTCGCTGTCGAGCCAGCCCACCATGCCAGGAGCGACGATCATCGACACGCCAGATCCTCAAGCCGTCTGCAGCCCGATCACCAGCGCTGCGATCTTCATCGTGGCGACCCTCAACGCCGAAGCCGAGGCGGCCGAAAAAGTCCGCGGCTGGTGCGCTGATATCGCAGGCCTGACACGCTCGGTCGGCAAGCGCGTGCCCTCGGGCAACCTGTCCTGCGTTTGCGGGTTTTCCTCCAGCGCCTGGGATCGCCTGTTCGGGAGTCCGCGACCGGCGTTCCTGCATGACTTTCGCGAATTCGGCGTAGAAGGGCGGCGCGCGGTTTCCACGCCGGGCGACTTGCTGTTGCACATTCGCGCCGATCAGATGGATCTGTGTTTCGAGTTGGCCACGCAATTGATGTCGGCGCTGGACGGCGCCGTGACGGTGATCGACGAAGTGCAGGGTTTCCGTTATTTCGACATGCGCAGCATCATCGGTTTTGTCGACGGCACGGAGAATCCGGTCGGCCGCAAAGCCGAGCATTTCACCCTCGTAGGCGATGAAGATCAGACGTTCAGCGGTGGCAGTTATGTGTTGGTGCAGAAGTATCTGCACAACATGAAGGCGTGGAACGAATTGCCGGTCGAGGCGCAGGAACGGGTGATCGGGCGAACCAAACTGTCCGATATCGAGCTGGATGACGCGGTCAAGCCGAGCAACTCCCACAGTGCGTTGACGACCATCACCAAGGACGGCGAAGAGGTGAAGATCCTGCGCGACAACATGCCGTTCGGTCGGCCCGGCGCAGGCGAGTTCGGCACTTATTTCATCGGTTACGCGCGTTCACCGGAACCGCTGGAGCAGATGCTGGAAAACATGTTCGTCGGCAAACCGCCCGGCAATTATGACCGGTTGCTGGACTTCAGCACGGCGGTCACCGGCAGTCTGTTCTTTGTGCCTTCGGCGGATTTGCTGGAAGAGCTGGCAGAGCGATAAAAAAACGGCGGGATCAATCGATCCCGCCGTTTTTGTTTACTTGCCTGTCGGCAGTGCTGGCGTGCGTGGCGGCACCAGTCGTTTCGACCCGGTCGCTTCGAACGCCGCTGCCAGACGCAGCAACGTCGAATCGTCATAGGCGCGACCGGCAAACGTCAGCCCCACCGGCATACCGATGTCGGCCATCACGCCCATCGGCACAGTGACGGTCGGCACGCCGAGATGGCGGATCGCGAGGTTGCCGTTGGCGACCCAGATGCCGTTGCTCCAGGCGATGTCCGCGGAGGCCGGGTTGACGTCGGCGTCGGCTGGGCCCACGTCGGCGTTGGTCGGGAACAGCACGGCGTCGAGGCCGAGGCGATCCATCCAGTCTTCGAGGTCGAGCTTGCGGGTCTTCTCCAGACCGCGCAGACCGTCCGGCAGCGTCGGGATCTGATCCCACGGCGTGATGCCGCGTTCGGCCATGCGCACGTATTCGTCCATGCCGGCGGCGAGGTCGCCTTCACGGTTGGGCAGGGTGCCCGGGTCGTGCGGGAAGATTTTCGGCCCGTCGACATCTGCCAGTCGATTGAGTTTTGGATCACCGTTGGCGCGCAGGAAGTCATCGAAGGCCCAGGCCGACAGGTCCCACAGTTCGTGGTGCATGAACTCTTTCGAGACGATGCCGCGATTGAACACGGTCGGTGCGCCCGGGCGATCGCCTTCGCAGTTGGAGACCAGTGGGAAATCCACTTCGATGACTTCCGCGCCGGCGGCTTCGAGGGCCTGGCGGGCCTGTTTCCAGAGATCGATCACCGAAGCGCGGGTGTTGATGCGTTGCCCGGTCGGTCCGCCAATGCCCGGCGCTTCGCTGGTGCCGGCCTCAGGGTCGGCGTTGATGTACATGCGCGGCACGCCGAGGCGTTTGCCGGCCAGGGCATCACTTTTCACCGCCAGATCGAGATAGGAAGCAGGGCGTACCGAAGCGACGCTCGGGATCGGCACCCAGGGTTGCAGGCGCCACAGGTCGCCACGGGTGTCGGTGTCTTCGGCGACGACTACGTCGAGGACTTCCAGCAGGTCAGCCATGGTCCGTGCGTACGGCACCACTACGTCCATGGTCGGCGTCAGCGGCCAGTTGCCGCGCACCGAAATCACCCCGCGCGATGGCGTGTAGGCGCACAGGCCATTGTTCGAAGCCGGGCCGCGACCGCTCGACCAGGTCTCTTCCGCCAGACCGAACGCCGAGAAGCTTGCAGCAGTGGCGGTGCCGGCACCGTTCGACGAGCCGGAAGCAAACGGCGCAGTCAGATAAGCGGCGTTGTACGGGCTTTCAGCGCGGCCATAGACGCCACGCTGCATCCCGCCATTGGCCATCGGCGGCATGTTGGTCTTGCCCAGGCAGATCGCGCCGCCCGCACGCAGGCGCTCGATGGTGAACGCATCACGCTGGGCCACCAGATCGGCGAACGCCGGGCTGCCGGACGCAGCGGTCAGGCCTTTGACCAGATAGCTGTCCTTGGCGGTGTAGGGGATGCCGTCCAGCGGACCGAGGGTTTCGCCCTTGGCGCGGCGGGCATCGGAGGCCTCGGCTTCCTTCAAGGCCTCGGGGTTGCGCACGATCACCGCGTTCAGGGCGGTGGCGGTTTGCGGGCCGTCATAGGCATCGATACGCGCCAGATAGGCCTGAACCAGTTCAACCGCGGTGGTCTGGCCGGATTCGAGCGCCGAGCGCAGTTGAGCAATGGAGACTTCAGTGACTTCGATCATGCTGTTACCGCCGACAGGTTCGCTAAAGGGTGGTTGATCATTGTTATCGTCGAAACGTGTCAATCATTCTTGATGGGCGAAACTCTACCCTGAAGTTTGTCGATTGGCATGTCTTAATTCGATAAATATCGACAAAAATCAGCGAAAAAATTCTCCAGGCGTCTCGCCAAACTGCTGGCGAAAGGCTGCAATGAACGCCGATGTCGAATCATAACCGCAGGCCAGAGCCACTTCGGTGACCCGTTCGCCACGCTCCAGCGGTGTCAGCGCGCCCAGCAAACGCAAGCGCTGGCGCCATGCGCGGAAGGTCAGGCCGGTATCGCGCAGGAACAGCCGGCTGAGGGTTTTCTCGGTCACGCCGAGCTTTTCGCTCCAGTGACTGAGTGTGGTCTGCTGTTCCGGATGTTGCTCGAGACTTTGATAAATCTGCCGCAATCGGATGTCCTGGGGCAGTGGCAGCATCAGGTCGATTTGCGGGGCCTCGGCCAATTGATCGAGGATCACCTGCGCCAGGCGTCCGTGAGGGCCGCTCTGGTCATACTCGACAGGAATCTGACTGAAGGCCCGGATCAACTCGCGCAAAAGATCGCTGACGCCGAGCACATGACAACGCTCCAGCGCCCAACCCGCGACGCTGCAATCGATGTACAGGCTGCGCATTTCCGTGTGCGGCGAACTGAATACCCGATGCGGCACCCCCGCCGGAATCCACACGGCACGCTCCGGCGGCGCAACGAAACGACCGGCGGCGGTCTGCACTTCGAGTACGCCCTGGATCGCGTAAGACAATTGCACCCACGGATGACTGTGGCGGCGGGTCAGGGCGCGATTGGGCAGCGATTCGGTGCGCCCGTACAACGGACGCGGGAGGCTGGGCAGTCCGGGAATGCTGCGTCTGACGCTTTTGTCGTGTCCTTTTGGCGGCATCTTGCGGCTCTTCGGCGTTAGTCGGTAATTTCCAGTCACGTTAGAGTCGCTTCCACGTACTGGCAACCCCCGGATGAACAAACCATGACGCGCCCAAGATTCTTGCCCGACAACTTCACCCTGACCCTCGTCGCCGTGGTGCTGCTCGCGAGCTTCCTGCCCGCCAGCGGCCAGGTCGCGGTCGGCTTCGGCTGGCTGACCAACATTGCAATTGCGCTGCTGTTTTTCCTGCACGGCGCCAAGCTTTCCCGCGAATCGATCATTGCCGGCGCCGGTCACTGGCGCCTGCATTTGCTGGTGTTCGGCCTGACTTTTGTCCTGTTCCCGCTGCTGGGGCTGGCGCTCAAACCGGTGTTGTCGCCGATGATCGGTGACAACCTGTACATGGGCATGCTTTACCTCTGTGCATTGCCGGCCACGGTGCAGTCGGCGATTGCCTTCACGTCGCTGGCCCGGGGCAATATTCCGGCGGCAATCTGCAGTGCGGCGGCGTCGAGTCTGTTCGGGATCTTTCTCACGCCATTGCTGGTGACGCTGCTGCTGAATGTCCACGGTGATGGTGGTTCGACCGTCGACGCGATCCTGAAAATCAGCGTGCAACTGCTGCTGCCATTCATCGCAGGGCAGATCGCCCGCCGCTGGATCGGCGCCTGGGTCGGCCGCAACAAGAACTGGCTGAAATTCGTCGATCAGGGTTCGATTCTGCTGGTGGTCTACGGCGCGTTCAGTGAGGCGGTGAACGAAGGCATCTGGCACCAGATCCCGGTGATCGACCTGCTCGGTCTCGTGGTGGCCTGCTGCATTCTGCTGGGGCTGGTGCTGCTGGCGTCGACGCTGCTGGGCAAGTTGTTTGGCTTCAACCTGGAAGACCGCATCACCATCCTGTTCTGCGGTTCAAAAAAGAGCCTGGCCACCGGTGTGCCGATGGCGCAGGTGTTGTTTGCCGGCAGCACCATCGGTGTGCTGATTCTGCCGCTGATGCTGTTTCACCAGATCCAGTTGATGGTCTGCGCGGTACTGGCGCAGCGTTATGCGAAACGCCAGGAGTCAGTGCAGGAGCTGATGGCGCAGGTTGATCCTTGATGATCAGCGAACGGGCCAGCGTGTTTGCAAATGCTCAAACAAATAGTCGGTAAATGCCTTGACCTTGGGAGTCATGGCGGCGCGCTCCTGCACGCAGGCGTAGATTTCGAGAGGGGCAGTGACGGCAACGTTTGATCCATCGCCGGGCTCAAGCAGCCGGACGAGTTCACCGCTTTCCAGGTAGGGTGCGGCAACGAATTCGGCCAGTCGCGCAATGCCCGCGCCATGAGCCGTCATCTGCGCCAGGGCATCGATGTCGTCGCTGATCCCGGTTGCATTGATCGGTGCTTCGAAGCGCTGACCGTCGCGGATGAACCACCAGCGCAGGAAGCGCCCGTCCAGCGGGTAACGGAACGCAAGGCAGGCGTGCTGCGGAAGATCTTCCGGGGTAGCCGGGTAACCGGCCCTTCGCAGATAGCCGGGGCTGGCACAAATCACGAACGGCACTGTCGCGACCTTGCGCGCAATGATGCCGTCCTCCAGTTGCGGCTCGATGCGCAGGCTCAAGTCGATACCTTCATGCAGGTGATTGATCTTGCGGTCGGTGGTCGAGAGCTCGAGCGTCAGCTGCGGGTAGCGCTCGGCGAAACCGGCAATGACCGGCGCCAGTACGTGGCGTCCGAATCCGGCGGTGGAGGCGATGCTCAAGTGGCCTTGAAGTTGCGTCTGGGGGTGGCTGATGGCGCTCTGCGCGGACTCAAGATCGAGCGCTATACGTTTCACTTTCTCGAAGTACACCGAGCCACTTTCGGTCAGCGCCATGCTGCGGGTGGTGCGTTGCAGAAGGCGTGTGTCGAGGTGAGCCTCCAGGCGGTTGAGCGTCTGGCTGACGGCGGCAGCGCTGACCCCGAGGACTTTTGCGGCGCCGACGATCGATCCCGCCTCAACGACTTTGATAAAGCAATCGATTGCACCCAGCAGATTCATGTGCGGATCCCGGTCACTGAATACTCATAAGATTTTGTTTATAAAGTCCTCACGACGATCCGTCTAGTTTCCGGATGGTCGGGTTGTTAGGGTGCTCGACGCCCGAGCATTTCAAACAACAAGGACCGACATGAATCAGAGACTCCCCTCAACCACCGCCGCACTCAGCCCGCGCAAGCTGTCTACCCGTGCCACGCCGTACGTGTTCGCGTTGTACATGGCGACCATCATGGCGTTCCTGATGTCACTGGTGATCACCGCAGCGAACTCCGGTATTGAGTCGGACTACCTTAGCAATGCACTGCACGCCTACAAACTGGCAATGCCCGTGGCGTTTTTGTGCATCCTGGTGGTTCGGCCAATCGTGGTGAAGCTGGTGGCGCTGACGGTGCACCCGCACCGCTGACGCAGGAACAAGCTACATCGCCCCGGAATATTTCACCGCTGCCGCCGCCCTCGACGGCACATTCAATGCCCGCAACAACGACGACACATGAATCCGCACCGTGAACGGGGAAATATCCAGTTCACGGGCGATTTCCTTGTTGGTCTTGCCCTGGGCAATCAGTCGCAGAACATCCTGCTGGCGCGGGGTGAGGGCGGTGCCGGTTTCCAGTGGCAGCAGACCCGAGGGGGCGAATTTCACCAGTACTTCGCCTTCGCGGATCGCCAGGATGGCCTCGCCGATCTCGTCGGGGGCGATGTTCTTGCCGATGAAACCGTCGATGCCCGCCGCCATGACTTCGCCGATCAGCGCCTCGTCATCGACCATAGACACTACGATCAGCGTGGTGCGTGGCAGGCGCCGACGCAGTTCGCCGAGCTGGCTGACGCAAGTCAGGCCGGGGAAGCGCAGGTCCAGAATCAGCGTGTCTGGCTCATCGCCGGATGGCAGCAGGGCGAGCACCGCCTCCAGATCGCCGGCTTCTTCGATCTGCGCCTCGGGCAACAGACGACTTACCGTGCGCACCATCGCTTCGCGAAACAGCGGATGATCGTCGGCTATGATGATTCGGCATGTCATGGCACAACCCTCCCTGGGTCGACATTTCTCACGGCGTGCACCTTAGCACCGGGCGAAGGCGTTGCCTGTCGGTTCGTGCTGATTCTGACGATTGCCGCACAAGGACGTTCCCCATGAAGTTCGAAAAGAACACCGAGCTCGACCAGGCCAATCTGCGCATCATCATCGCCAGTATCGCGCTGGTTTACATGGGCGTGCTCGGTTTCCTGCCAGGCCAGCGCTTCGATACCTATCTGCCGGTGATCACTTACATTGCCCTGTTTCTGCTGGCCTCCGTCGGGCTGCGTCAGGCCATCGTGCGTTGGCCGGGGCATTATCCGGCGCGGCGGATTTTCGGCATGGTCCACGATTACACCGGCACCAGTTTCGGGCTGGTGGTCGGTGGCGAGGCCGCGCTGCCCATTTATGCCGTCATGGTCTGGGTCAATCTCGGCAACGGCATGCGCTACGGCTCGCGCTATCTGGCGATCGCCACGGTATTGGCATTGCTTGCGCTGTTGGCGGTCTATCGGTTGACGCCGTACTGGCAGGCGCAACCGTTCATGGTGTTGATGCTGATGATCACCAGCACGGTGATTCCAGTGTATGCGCACCTGTTGCTGGAGCGCACGCGCAAGGCTTCCGAAGAAGCCGTCGCGGCGAATCTGGAGAAATCTCGATTCCTGGCCCAGGCCAGTCATGACCTGCGCCAGCCGATCCACTCCATTGGCCTGTTTACCGCGTGTCTGCGCGAGTCGCGGCTGGGCGAGGATGAACGGCGGCTGGTGGACAACATCGACCGGTCGCTGCTCAACGTGTCGCAGCTTTTCCGCTCGATCCTCGATCTGTACACCCTCGATAACGGCCGGGTTCAACCCCGGATGCAAACGCTGGAACTGGGGCAGTGGCTGACGGAGTTGATTCGCCAGAATGCCGAAGCGGCGCGTTGGGCCGGGGTGGATCTGCGTCTGCACCGTTGCGAGCATTGGGTGTACACGGATCCGGCGTTGCTGGCGACCATGGTGCAGAACGTGTTGTCTAACTGCTTCAAATATGGCGCGCAGCGACCGGTGCTGGTGGGTGTGCGCAGAAAAGGCGCGGGGTTGGCCATCGTGGTGTATGACCGTGGCAGCGGCATCGCCGAAGAGCATCTGCCCAAGGTTTTCGAGGAGTTTTATCGGGTTCGTCAATTGCGTGACAAGGACGTTGAAGGCGTTGGGCTGGGCCTGTCGATCGTCAAGCGGCTGGGGCAGATGATTGGTGTCGATGTGCTGATTCGTTCTCGGCTGGGGCATGGCACGGCTGTGACGCTGCAGGGCTTGTCACGGGCGGCACCGCAGTTGCCGGTCAGTCGCGACGAGGTGCGTCAGGTCGGATTGCTGACGGGGTTGAAGGTGTGTCTGGTGGAGGATGACCATAACGTTCTGCTGGCGACATCGGCGTTGCTCGAACGTTGGGGCTGCGTCGTGCAGGCCGAGCTGACGGGGCAGGGGCTGGTCACCGACTGCGACATCATCGTCGCCGACTATGACCTCGGCTCGCACAGTACCGGTATCGAGTGCATCGATGAAGTTCGTCGACAGCGGGGTTTTGCGGTGCCGGCCATGATTATCACCGGGCATGACATCGAAAAAATCCAGGCGGCCCTGCATGACCGCCAGATAGCAATTTTGTCCAAACCGGTACGCCCGGCCGAGCTGCGCGCGACCTTGCGTGCGCTGCGCGACCGGCAGACCGAAGCGGTCAGCGCTTACACAGATAGTCCTGCGTAATGGTGGTTTGCAGGCAGTTGTACTGGCCCATGGTGCGGCAGATGTTTTTCTCCGAGCCGGACACTTCGGCGCTCTTGTAGCCCCAGACCTTGCAGCGGCCTTCAGCGGTGGCCAGACCTTGGGCAGCAGAGGTTTGCCCGCTCTCGAACTGGCCCAGTTCATAGGACACCTGGACGACGCCATCGGTCTTGCTGCCGCCGGTGGCTTCCCATTGTTTCGGTGTGGCGCAGCCGGTGAGCACGACGGCGGCGAGGCTGAGGGTGGCGATGAGTGTTTTCATGATCGAACGGAATCCTTTACCGGATGAGAAGGCGGTGTAACGGTTTACTGGACCGGAATCGGCGATGCGCCTTTGGGCAGGCAGGACAGCGGAGGCGTCATGATGCCCATGCTGGCGACCGCGATGATTGCGCCGCTGGGCAGTTCGCAGTTGTATTCGCCGGCGGAGGTATAGGCGGTGTAGTACGTCAGGGTGCTGTCGTTGCGGATGTTGCCGATTTTGGAGACCGGTTTGCCGATGACGGTCTGGGCCCGTTCGCGCATGCTGTCTTCGGTGGGCTTGGCGGTCTGGCAACCGGTGGCGCCGATAAGCAGGGCACCGAGCACCGTGATTTTGGCGAAGTTGAGGTACAGGTTCATGGTGTTGCTTCCTTGGTGTTGTTGTTTTTCCAGGCACAACGATCCCGCACACTGCGCAGCGGCAATGTTGGGGAGTGTCGGGGGTTGCGAGGGAATATAACGCCAGGGAACGGGGTGGTCGATTAGCACAAATGTGCTAGTGCGGCGCAACCGGCAGGCTGCCGGCCGCGCCGAAAAGCCTTACTGAGGACTGTTGAACTGGTCTGAATAGCTACCGGTCATGAGGGCAGACGCGACCTGATCGGAGCCCACGCCACGGCGAGAGTAGGCGAGCCGTCTGGCGTCCACCTTGTCTGCGCCATCGGAAGCGACTGCGCCAGCACCCACGTGATCTGCGCCATCGGAAGCGACTGCGCCAGCGCCCACGTGATCGGCACCATCGGATACGACTGCGCCAGCGCCCACGTGATCGGCACCGTCGGATGCGACTGCGCCAGCGCCCACGTGATCGGCGCCATCGGATGCGACTGCGCCAGCGCCCACGTGATCGGCGCCATCGGATGCGACTGCGCCGGCGCCTACATGGTCGGCCCCATCGGAAGCGACTGCCCCGGCGCCCACGTGATCGGCCCCATCGGAAGCGACTGCGCCAGCGCCCACGTGATCAGCACCATCGGAAGCGACTGCGCCAGCGCCCACGTGATCGGCACCATCGGAAGCGACTGCCCCGGCGCCCACGTGATCGGCGCCATCGGAAGCAACTGCACCAGCACCCACATGATCGGCACCGTCAGACGCGACGGCCTTGGCGCCAACGTGATCCGAACCATCCGAGGCAACCGAACCCGCACCCACATGATCCGCCCCGTCAGACGCCACAGCCTGCGCCTGCGCCGCCCAGACTTCGGGCATCACCACCACCGTTGCCGCGACTGCCAGGACCATGCCTGACCAAAGCTTGTGTTTCATGATTTTCTCCACGACCCATCAGCCACCCAGCATCCGAGCATTCCCCGTCGGTTGACGGTGTGGCTCGTTGGCCCCGGGGTTAACCAGATTGGCGATTGGCACGGGCGCGCCGCGAGGCGCACGGGTGTCGACGTTTTGCATGAAACCTGAACAGCGAACTGAAAAAGTATAGTTCGCCCCGATCGGGTGGCAGGTCCGGGGAGCACGAAGGCGATAGTCGGTTAACTTCCTTGCAGGCCAGGGCTAGAAGAAAATCAATCTAAAAGCCGCGTAGCGCAAAGCAGTGTGTTTGCTAGGCTCAAGAATGTAGGCGAAGACGCAGACTGATGCGCAAGCGGATAGCGAGGAAGCGTTGGGCGCGTTCCGAAGGGTACACGGTTAGAAAGAACCCCGCGCTGGGTTCCAGCCCTTATGCCGTGTGAAGCAGCAGAGCACATTGCCTGTACTGTGGGAGTCCTGAGAAACCTCGTAAGCCAGAGACCAGCACTGGCCGCCTACTCGAACACCAAAGCCCGCTTAATGCGGGCTTTGACGTTTCTGCGGGTTAGATGCTGGCCAGAGCTTGCGCCAGATCCGCACGCAGGTCCTCTATATCCTCGACGCCAACCGACAGGCGCACCAGGCTGTCACCGATGCCGAGCTTGGCGCGGGTTTCGGCCGGGATGGTGGCGTGGGTCATGATCGCCGGGTGCTCGATCAGGCTTTCCACACCGCCGAGGCTCTCGGCCAGGGCGAAGATCTGCACGTTTTCCAGAAAGCGCCGGGCGCCTGCCAGATCACTGTTCAGATCCAGGGAAATCATCCCGCCGAAACCGCGCATCTGACGCTTGGCCAGTTCATGCTGTGGATGCGACTCCAGACCTGGGTAGTAGACGCGCTTGACCAGCGGCTGTTGCTCCAGCCAGCGCGCCAGCTCCAGCGCGTTGCTGCAGTGACGCTCCATACGCAGCGCCAGGGTCTTCACACCGCGCAGCGTGAGGAACGCGTCGAACGGGCCGGAGATTGCACCGACGGCGTTCTGCAGAAAGCCCAGGCGCTCGGCCAGTGCAGGGTTGTCACCGACGACCGCGATGCCGCCGATCACGTCGGAGTGACCGTTCAGGTACTTGGTGGTCGAGTGCAGCACGATGTCGAAACCCAGTTCCAGCGGACGCTGGATCCATGGGCTGGCGAAGGTGTTGTCGGCCACGCAGATGATCCCGCGCGCCTTGCAGATGCGCGCAATGGCGGCGAGGTCGGAAAGGCTCAGCAGCGGGTTGGTCGGGGTTTCCACCATGACCATGCGCGTGTCGTCCTGCAGCGAGGCTTCGAACGCCGACATATCGGCCAGGTCGACGTAGCTGAAGCGATGTCCGGCGCTGCGCTGGCGCACCTTGTCGAACAAGCGGAAGGTGCCACCGTACAGGTCATTGCCGGACACGATGTGCGAGCCGGCGTCGATCAGTTCGAGCACCGTGGAAATCGTCGCCAACCCGGAAGCGAAGGCGAAGGCCTGGGTGCCGCCCTCCAGGTCCGCTACGCAGCGCTCCAGGGCAAAACGCGTCGGGTTGTGCGAGCGGCCGTAGTCGAAGCCCTTGTGCACGCCAGGGCTGTCTTGCAGGTACGTGGAATTGGCGTAGATCGGCGGCATCAGCGCGCCGGTGGTCGGGTCCGGCGTTTGTCCGGCATGGATCACGCGAGTGGCGAAACCCTGCGGGCGGGCGTTCTTGTCGTGCTGACTCATGCAAGGGATCTCCGTAGTTGGTTGAGCATGTCGACGCGGGTGATCAGGCCGTGGAAGCCCGATGCGTCGGCAATGATCGCCACCAGGCCGCTGCTGAGCACGGCTTCCAGTTCCGCCAGGGTCGCGGCGGGGGCGAGGGTTTGCAGTTTGTCCGTCATCGCGCTGGCGACGGGTTTGCTGAAGAGCGTGGCATCTTCGTGTACGCGCACCAGGATGTCCGATTCGTCGATCACGCCGACCAGTTGTTTGCCTTCCACCAGTACCGGCAGTTGCGAAACATCCGCCAGGCGCATGCGCTGGAACGCGGTCATCAGTGTGTCGTCCGGGCCGACGCTGACCACTTTGCCGTCTTCGAAGCGGCGGGCAATCAGGTCGCGCAGGTCGCCGTAGCGTTTGCGCTGCAACAGGCCCTGATCGGTCATCCACTGGTCGTTGTAGACCTTCGACAGATAGCGGGTACCGGTGTCGCAGACGAAGCTGACCACACGTTTCGGTACGGTCTGCTCACGGCAGTAACGCAGCGCGGCGGCGAGCAGGGTGCCGGTGGACGAACCACCGAGAATGCCCTCGGAACGCAGCAGCTGGCGGGCGTGATCGAAGCTTTCTTCGTCGCTGATCGAGTAGGCGCTGCGCACGCTCGACAGGTCGGTGATCGACGGAATGAAGTCTTCGCCGATGCCTTCCACCGCCCACGAACCGGCGGTGCCGAGGTGCTTGCTGCGGCTGTATTCAGCCATGACCGAACCGACCGGGTCGGCCAGGACCATCTCGAGATCCGGTTGTACGCGTTTGAAGAAACGGGTCAGGCCGGTCAGGGTGCCGGCGGAACCGACGCCGACCACGATGGCATCCAGATCATGCTCGGTCTGCGCCCAGATTTCCGGCGCGGTGCTGCATTCGTGGGCCAGCGGGTTGGCGGGGTTGTTGAACTGGTCGGCGAAGAAGGCGCCGGGAATGTCTTTCGCCAGACGGGCGGCGACGTCCTGATAGTACTCGGGGTGGCCCTTGCCGACGTCGGAGCGGGTGATATGCACTTCGGCGCCCATGGCCTTGAGGTGCAGGACTTTTTCCGTGGACATCTTGTCCGGTACCACCAGCACGACGCGGTAGCCCTTGGCGCGGCCGACCAGCGCCAGGCCCAGGCCGGTGTTGCCGGCAGTCGCTTCAACGATGGTGCCGCCGGGTTGCAGGCGACCGTCGCGCTCGGCGGCGTCAATCATCGCCAGGCCGATACGATCCTTGATCGAGCCGCCGGGGTTCTGGGATTCGAGCTTGAGAAACAGGGTGCACAGGCCGGTATCGAAGCGGGTGACTTGTACCAGCGGAGTATTGCCGATCAGCCCAAGTACGGCAGGGCGTGATTCCTTTGACATTTCTTCACCTCTTTGTGGTGTTGATCGCGTTCCATTCGCGGGGGAAAAGCTCGCGTGCAACATAGGCGCAGACATCAACTGTCGCAACCATTAGTCAGCGTGCAATTCAGCCATTTCGATCTAACCATAGAACGAAATCAGAGAAGGGAAGGGAGCGATTTACCGAGGTTTATATGAAGGCGTCATCGAGTATTCAAAGGGCGTCTTCAGCGGCAGGAACGGCTTGATCTGACGATGAATATCCGGCAGCGAAAACCGATCAGTGGTTGCTCATCAGACCGTGCAGGACACCCAGCCGCAAACCGGGTTCCGATGGCTCCATTTGCGCGATGCCGAACACTTTGAAGGCCGCGAGCATGACCACCAGACCGCCGGGCAGAATGCTCTGGCGATGGGACTGCAGGCCGGCGAGTTTCAGTTGCCGCACATTGCTGACCTCCAGCAGGCGAAGCGACAGCCGCAGCAGGCCGCCATAGGTAATGCCACCCTGACCGTAGTCGTTCAGGCGATTGGCCTTGAGTACTTTGGCCAGCATCCGTGCCGTGCCCGAGGAGCCGATGGTCTGCTGCCAGCCCTGGGCGCGATAGCGGCGGGCGACCTTTTCGAATTGCAGGATCGCCACCCGTTCGGCCTCTTGAAGGGCGCCGGGGGAAATCTCGCCATCGCGAAAGTAGCGTGCGCTCAAGGTGCCGCTGCCGATGGCGATGCTTTCGGTCAGCAACGGTTGCGAACCCTGGCCGAGGATCAGTTCGGTGGAGCCGCCGCCAATGTCCACCACCAGACGCATGTCATCGGCGACCGGCAAGGTGTGGGCCACACCGGCGTAGACCAGACGCGCTTCTTCGTGCCCGGAAATCACATCGATGCGAAAGCCCAGATGCCGCTCCGCACTGCCGAGAAACAACTGCGCATTGTCGGCCTCGCGCACGGCGCTGGTGGCCACCGCCCGCACACGACCCGGCTCGAAACCGCGCAGCTTTTTGCCGAACCGCGCCAGGGCCTGCCAGCCGCGATCCAGCGCCATTTCGTCGAGCGCCCGGCCATCGAATCCCTCGGCCAGCCGCACCGGTTCACGCAAGGTTTTCACTTCCTGAATCATGAAGCCCTTTCTGCTGCGGACCGACTGACCGATCATCATGCGAAACGCATTCGAACCGAGATCGATGGCAGCAAACAGCGAGGCGTCTTCTTTCATGGGAATCCTTGCAAAATCCACCGCCCCAGGCCCGGGCGGTTTGCGAGGATTCTGCAATGGCTTCGATGACAACCTGATGACGCGGGGAGGGCGGTTCAATGAATTTGGCGCTGTCATGACACTGTCATTATCGGGTGCCCATACTTGCCCTCAATACATCGCGTGCTTTTCATGATTTTGGCTGCCAACTTCGGCAGCTTTTTTTTGCCTGCGATTTGACTGGTCAGCGAAATTTGCAATTCGAAGGAATGCCCGATTAATATACGTTCCATATATATTTCATATCGGATTTTGCCATGGGCATCGTAAAGATTTCAGAGGACATGCACGAGAATCTGCGCATCTCCAGTAACGCACTGAGCCGCTCGATCAACGCGCAGGCCGAGCACTGGATGCGCATCGGCATGCTCGCCGAGCTGTATCCCGACCTCGATCACCACGCCATCTGCAGGTTGCTGATTCGCGCGGAGCAAGCGGGTGGTCTGGATCTGCAACAAATCTGTGCCCTGGCCGATGCCGCGCAGAACGTACCGGTCAAAGAGGCAGCCAAGGCATGAGAAACCCGATCAAGATCAACACCCGGGCCGAGATCGCCCAATCCCGTGTGGCTGCGCAATTGGCCGCCGAGGTGCTGGCGATGCTGGTGCCGCACGTCAAGGCCGGGGTTACAACGGATCAGCTCGACCGTTTGTGCAACGATTACATCGTCAATGTGCAGAAGGCGATTCCAGCCAACGTCGGTTATCACGGCTTCCCGAAAACCGTCTGCGCGTCGGTCAACGACGTGGTCTGTCACGGCATTCCATCGGGCACGCCGTTGAAGGATGGCGACATCCTCAACCTCGACATCGCCGTGATCAAGGACGGCTGGTTCGGCGACACCAGCCGCATGTACGTGGTCGGCCAGGCCTCGCCCGAGGCGCAGCATCTGATCAAGACCACCTACGAGGCCATGTGTGCCGGCATCCGCGTCGTGCGTCCGGGCGGCACCCTGGGTGACATCGGTCATGCGATCCAGAGCCTGGCGGAAAGGGAAGGTTTCAGCGTGGTGCGCGAGTACTGCGGGCACGGGATCGGCAAGGTCTATCACGATGAGCCGCAAGTACTGCATTACGGTTATCCGAATCAGGGCCTGAAGCTGAAAGCGGGGATGATCTTCACCATCGAGCCGATGCTCAATGCCGGCAAGCGCCATGTGAAGAACATGCCGGATGGCTGGACCGTGCTGACCAAGGATGGCTCGCTGTCGGCGCAGTGGGAACACATGGTGGCGGTGACGGAGGACGGGTTTGAGGTGTTGACGGTTTGGCCTGATCAGATCGAAGGTTTTACGGCCATCGCTTGAAAAAAAAGGCCACCGCAACCCGACGTTGCGGTGGCCGCAAATGACACGCGAAAAGTCCGCAGGTCAGTGAGCACCCGCGGCTTTGTTCAGATCGCTTTCGGCCCACTCGGTATAGACGCAAGCATCCGCCGTCGCCCAGCGCACCTGCACCGGATCGCCAGCCTTCAACGGCATCCCCGCCGCCGACAATGCCTTCACCGTCATCGAGGTCCCGCCTGAAGTCACCACGCTGCACGTCTGACTCTCACCCAGAAACAGCACCTCGACCACCTTCGCCGAAACCTCGTTCCAGCCCGCCGCCAACGGCTCGTCATTCGCCTGCTGCATACTCAACGCCAACGCCTTTTCCGGGCGCACCATCAGCAAAACATCCTGCCCGGTCTGCAATCCAGCGGTGAGCCGGATCGACAACGACTGCCCTTCAAAACTCGCCGCGGCATTGCCCTGTGCCTTGAGCTTGAGGAAGTTCGAGTTGCCGAGGAACGACGCCACAAATGCATTCGGCGGATTCTGGTACAGGTCATAACCGCTGCCGAGCCCGACAATCTTGCCGTGACTGAAAATCGCGATGCGCTGGGACAGGCGCATGGCTTCTTCCTGATCGTGGGTCACGTAGACGATGGTGATGCCGAGGCGACGGTGCAACTGGCGCAACTCGTCCTGCAAGTCTTCGCGCAGTTTCTTGTCCAGCGCACCGAGCGGTTCGTCCATCAGCAGAATGCGTGGTTCGTAAACCAGAGCGCGAGCGATGGCGACTCGTTGCTGCTGGCCGCCAGACAATTGCGAAGGACGACGATGGGCGAATTGTTCGAGCTGCACCAGTTTCAGCATCGCATCGACACGTTTGTCGCGCTCGGCCGCCGCGAGTTTGCGGATCGCCAACGGGAACGCGATGTTGTCGCGCACCGACAGATGCGGGAACAGCGAGTAACGCTGGAACACCATGCCGATGTCGCGCTTGTGCGGCGGCACATTCACCAACGACTGGCCGTTGACCAGGATCTCGCCGCTGCTCGGGGTTTCGAAGCCGGCAAGCATCGACAGCGTGGTGCTTTTGCCCGAGCCGCTGGAGCCGAGGAAGGTCAGGAATTCGCCGTCCTTGATGTCCAGCGAGATGTTGTCCACGGCGGCGAAGTCGCCGTAGTGCTTGTTCAGGTTGCGCAGGCTGACCAGGGGTTTGTCGTTCTGCTGGGATGCGTCTTTGATCACGGCACTCATGTCGTACTCCTGGCGCTCAGGCGCTGATTTCGTTGCGCCGGCGCAGCGCGGCGGCGATCACCATGACCAACACCGACAGGCCGATCAGCAGCGTCGAAGCGACGGCAATCACGGGCGTCAGGTCCTGGCGCAGGGTGGTCCACATTTTCACGGGAAGGGTTTGCAGGGTCGGGCTGGCCATCATCACGCTGAGCACCACTTCGTCCCACGAAACCAGAAAGGCGAAGAGGGCGCCGGCCACCATCCCCGGACGAATCGCCGGAAAGGTCACCTTGAACACCGCTTGCAGGCGTGACGCCCCGCAGATCACCGCGGCGTCTTCAATCGACTGATCGAACAGCTTCAGCGAGTTGATGATCGAGATGATGGTGAACGGCAGCGCGACGATCACATGGCTGACGACGAAGGCGAACATCGTCCCGGTGTAGCCGAGCTTGAGGAACAGCGCGTACACCGCCACGGCGATGATCACCAGCGGCACGATCATCGGCAGGGTGAACAGGCCGTAGAGCATTTCCCGGCCGGGAAAGCGCCCGCGCACCAGCGCAAAGGCAGTCGGCAAACCGAGGGCCACGGCGCAGATCGTGGTCAGCACCGCAACCTTGAGGCTGGCTGCTGCGGCGTTCATCCAGTCGGCATTGGAGAAGAACTGGCCGTACCATTTCAGCGTCCAGCCCGGTGGCGGGAACACCAGCCATTGGGACGAGCCGAACGACAGCAGCACGATGAACACGATCGGCAGCAGCAGAAACAGCGCGATCAGCCCGGTGGTGGCGTACAGGCCGAAGCGCATCCGGCGGCTCATGGCGTTGGGAGTCAGGAGCATGTCGGCTTACCTCGCGTTACTGGCGCCAACCGGGGATTCCGGCTGAAGCTTCAGGTAGAAGTAGAACAGCACCAGAGTGATGACGATCAGCAACGCGGCGCCGGCGCTGGCCAGGCCCCAGTTGAGGAACGATTGCACCTGCTGAATGATGAACTCCGGCAGCATCATGTTCTGCGCCCCGCCCAGCAGCGCCGGGGTGACGTAGTAACCGAGCGACATCACGAACACCATCAACCCGCCGGACGCCAGGCCCGGCCGGCACAGCGGCAGGAACACCCGGAAGAAGTTGGTCCACGGGCTGGCGCCACAGATCGAACCGGCCTGCAGGATCATCGGGTCGATGGCCTGCATGGTCGCCTGCAACGGCAGCACGATGAACGGGATCATGATGTAGCTCATGCCGATCACCACGCCGGTCAGGTTGTGCACCATTTCCAACGGTTGATCGATGATGCCCAGCGCCATCAGCGCCTTGTTGATCACGCCCGAAGCCTGCAGCAACACCAGCCACGAATAGGTGCGGGCGAGGAGGCTGGTCCACATCGACAGCAACACGATGTTGAGAATCCAGCGACCCCAGCCGCGCGGCACCAGGGTGATTGCCCAGGCCAGCGGGAAGCCCAGCAGCAGGCTGAATACGGTCACCAGTCCGGCCACCGAAAAGGTGTTGAACAGCACCCGGGCGTACGCCGAGTTGGCGAACAGTTGTTCATAGTTGCCAAGGCCCGGCACCGGTTCCAGCACGCCGCGCAACAGCAGGCCAATCAACGGCGCGAGAAAGAACAGGCCGAGGAACAGCAGCGCCGGCGCGAGGTTGCCGGCGCCGCGCCAGCGTTGCTTGAGGGACGGGACTGGCGCCATGGCACTGGCCTTTTTTCCGGCGGCCGACCCGGCAGCGCTGGCGGCGCTCCCGGTGGCAGTGGAGGGACGGGACGCGGTGGCCGCCATTTTCATTTGACCAGCCATTCGTTCCACCGTGTCGCGATGGCCTGGCCGTTCTTGGCCCAGTACGCGAAATCAAGAGTGATCTGATCCTTAGCGTAGGCAGTCGGCAGGTTCGGGGCCAGCGTCGAATCCAGACGCTGCACACTGTCGACGTTGACCGGGGCGTAGGCGGTCAGGTTGGAGAAGTCGGCCTGGCCCTTGGCGCTACTGGCGCTGGCCAGGAACTTCATCGCCGCGTCCTTGTTTTTCGAGCCCTTCGGCACGACCAGGATGTCGGCCATTACGAGGTTCTGTTTCCAGCTCACGCCCACCGGTGCGCCGTCTTCTTGCAGGGCATGAATCCGGCCGTTCCAGAACTGACCCATGCTCGCTTCACCGGAGGCCAGCAGTTGCTGCGACTGCGCGCCGCCGCCCCACCAGACGATGTCTTTCTTGATGGTGTCGAGTTTCTTGAAGGCGCGATCCAGGTCCAGCGGGTAGAGCTTGTCGGCCGGCACGCCGTCGGCGAGCAGGGCCAGTTCGAGCACGCCGGGGCTCGGCCATTTATACAGGGCGCGTTTGCCGGGATAGGTCTTGGTGTCGAACAGCGCGCTCCAGTCCTGCGGCTTGCTGGCGCCGAGCTTGCCCTCGTTGTAGCCGAGGACAAAGGAGAAGAAGAACGAACCGACGCCGTAGTCGCTGACGAAACGCGGGTCGATCTTGTCGCGCTGGATCTGTTTGAAATCGAGGGGTTCGAGCAGGCCTTCGGAGGCGGCGCGCAGGGCGAAGTCCGCTTCAACGTCGACCACGTCCCATTGCACGTTGCCGCTTTCGACCATGGCCTTGAGTTTGCCGTAGTCGGTCGGGCCGTCCTGTACGACGGTGATGCCGCTGGCCTTGCTGAACGGATCAGCCCAGGCCTGTTTCTGCGCATCCTGGGTGCTACCGCCCCAGCTGACAAAGTTCACACTCTCGGCGGCCATCGCGGCCTGGCCGGTCACGCTCAGCAGTCCCGCAAGAAAGATCGCGGTTGCAGCTTTGTTCAACACCATTTTTACGCCCTCATTGTTGTGTTTTTGAGCGGGCTTGCGTTGTTGCCCGCCTGTCGGGAGCAGTAGCTGGACGGTTTTTCAGGTCGTCCGGTCTATGGAATATCATATTATGGTATTCCAAACTTTGTGCAAGCACTTTGCCTTACCGGCTATCTGGCAAACGGGGTTATTCGGTGAACGGAATGCTCTCGACCACCTCAAGATCGTAGCCGGTCAAACCGGCGTATTTGAGCGGCGGGCCCAGGTGGCGCAGCTTGCCGACGCCCAGGTTCTGCAGAATCTGCGCCCCGGTGCCGACCTCCGAATAGATCCGCGATTGCGAGCGACTGAACTGCCGTGGCGGCTGTGTCAGCTGCGGCACCCGCTCCAGCAACGCTTGCGACGACTCATGATTGGCCAGCACCACGACCACGCCATGCCCTTCGGCCGCGACCCGTTGCAGCGCTGCCCACAACGTCCAGTTCGTCGGCCCGCTGTACTCGGCACCCACCAGATCGCGAAGCGGATCGATCACATGCACACGCACCAGCGTCGGCTCTTCACGGCGCAATTCACCCATGACCATCGCCATGTGCACGCCGCCCTCGATACGATCTTCGAAAGTGATCAAACGGAACGTGCCATGCACCGTCGGCAACTCCCGCTCGCCGATGCGCTCGATGGTGTGTTCGGTGCTCAGGCGATAGTGAATCAGGTCGGCGATGGTGCCGATCTTGATCCCGTGCTTGCGCGCAAAGACTTCCAGATCCGGGCGGCGGGCCATGGTGCCGTCGTCGTTCATCACCTCGACGATCACCGAGGCCGGCGTGAAACCCGCCAGCCGCGCCAGATCACAACCGGCCTCGGTGTGGCCGGCCCGGGTCAGCACGCCACCTTCCTTGGCGCGCAGCGGGAAGATGTGGCCGGGCTGCACCAGGTCTTCAGCGCGAGCATTTGGCGCCACCGCAGCGGCCACCGTGCAAGCGCGGTCGGCAGCAGAAATGCCGGTAGTCACGCCGACCGCCGCTTCGATGGAAACCGTGAACGCGGTACTGAACACGCTGCCATTGCTCGGCACCATTTGCTCAAGTCCCAGGCGTTGGCAATGATCGTCGGTCAACGTCAGGCAAATCAGCCCGCGGGCTTCACGGGCCATAAAACTGATCGCCTCGGGTGTGCAACGGTCGGCGGCCAGCAGCAGGTCGCCTTCGTTTTCCCGGTCTTCGTCATCGACCAGCAACACCATTTTGCCGAGGCGATAATCTTCGATGATTTCTTCGATGCTGTTGAAGGCCATGCTGGACTCTCGATTTTGGTGAAATTCGTGGTATACCATAATACAAATTTAACCAAGAGGTCACTATGAAGGCGTACTGGATTGCTCACGTGGACATCACCGATCCCGATCACTACAGCCAATACACCCAACGCGCGCCGAAAGCATTCGCCGAGTTCGGCGCGAAGTTCCTGGCCAGAGGCGGGCGCAGCGAAGCGATGGAAGGCCGGACGACGCCTCAGCGCAGCGTGGTGATCGAGTTCGACAGCTACGAGCAGGCGGTGGCGTGCTACCGCTCGGCGGCGTATCAGGAAGCGAAAAGCTACCGCGAGGAGTGGGCGAGGGCGGAGATCATTATTGTGGAAGGGATGGCGCCGTAACGTCTTGCCTGCAAATCCGCAGGAACTACAGAATCGAACGCGGCCGCGATCTTTTGATATTTTTTCTGGATCAGGAGATCGCCCGCCGGACGGAATTTAATGCCTGCGGTTTGCACGGTGTGCTCTAAGGGAATATTGATGCGCATGACAAAAGGTATGTTTGCAGGTGGGCGAGTGGGCCTCTGGCTGGTGGGTGCGCTATTTGTAAATGCAGCCTTTCTGGCTTTTCTGATTTTCGGGAACAGTGCGAAGGGACGCGATCTGGAGATGATTAAAACCAAAGAGCCACTGCTGATCGAAGGGCAAGCTGGCGATGACAATTACTATGTCCTGCCGATGGGAACAACGCTATATCACGATAAAAGCTTTCCTGAAGGGCACGATCGTTATGTGGTGTATCTGAATCACAAAGGTGCCATTGCCCACGAAGAAGTCCCGATGAAGCCTGAATATGGCGGTTCTTTTATCGATCCTCTTTGGCTGGCCAATATTGATGCCGATACCTTAAAGGACATTTTCAAGCGTTTCCCGCTATCCAAGAAAGACATCTCCGCTGCTCTCAAAGCCAATGAAATCACCAAGGATGATCTGGCGGATATCATTCGTGCGATGCCGGACTGAGCACCCATCTACCGATGAATCGGGCCGGGCTCTGTATTTCCTGCAAGTGACGGTTGATCAGCGCATGAAATGAATCTTGCCGCTGTCGTCATTGCCCATGTACATGCCATAGACCCCGGCCTGGCGTTCCTCGATGTAGCGTTCGAGGATCTGCCGGATTGCCGGGTAGTAGATCTGCTCCCACGGGATGTCTTCAGGGGCGAAGAATTTGCAGTCCCGGGTTTCCGGGCCGTACTGGCCGGTGATTTCCAGTGCGAGGGCGCGGAAGATGATGTAGACCTCGCTAATCTTCGGCACGCTGAAGATCGAGTACGGCGAGACGATTTCCGCGCGTACGCCGCTTTCTTCCCAGACTTCGCGCAGGGCGGCCTGTTCGGTGGTTTCGCCGCTTTCCATGAAACCGGCGGGCAGGGTCCAGGTGCCCGGGCGTGGGGGAATCGCCCGCTGGCACAAGAGGTATTTGCCGTCCTGCTCGATGATGCAGCCGGCGATGATCTTCGGGTTCACATAGTGGATGTAGCCGCAGCCGCGGCACATCAGGCGCTCGTGCGTATCGCCCGGCGGCACTTGCTGACCGAGGTCGGCGCCACCGCATTTCGGGCAAAAGCTCGGGCTGAACATGTCAGTGACCTATGCGTGGTTCTTTCAGCGCGATGGGCAGGGTGATCGCCGGTGTGGCGCCGGTTTCTTCCTGTTTACGCTTGAGGTACTCGAGGGCCACTGCCGCCGCCGCACGAACGTGATCGACGCACGCCTGATGCGCTGCGAGTGCGTCGCCGCTCTTGATCGCCTCGACCATTTTTTCCATTTCCTGGTTGCTCGCGCCGCGACGGTTTTCCTGGGACACCGAGGTCGCCCGCAGATAGCTGATCCGTGCCTGCAATTGACGCAACTGGGTGGCCGCGACATGGTTGCCCGAGCCTTCCAGCAGTACGTCGTAGAAACCCTGCACCGAATCGATCACCTGCTGCAGCTCGCCGTCCTTGAGCGCCTTGCGGTTCTCGTCGAGGGCTTTTTCCAGGGCCTTGATGTCCTTGGCCTTGGCGCGCAGGGTGAACAGCTGGACGATCAGGCCTTCGAGCACGCAACGCAGCTCATAGATGTCGACGGCATCGGCGAGGGTGATGATCGCCACGCGCGGGCCCTTGGCGTCGGCGAATTCCACCAGACCTTCGGACTCCAGGTGGCGCAAGGCTTCACGCACCGACGTACGGCTCACGCCCAGGCGATCGCACAGATCGCGCTCCACCAGGCGATCGCCCGGCAGCAGCTGGAAGTTCATGATGGCGCTTCGCAGTTTATCCAGCACGATTTCGCGCAGGGTGACGGGGTTGCGATTGACCTTGAAGCTGTCGTCGAGTGGCAGGCGTTTCATGGGGTCCGCTCTTTAAGTTGGCTGTCCATGCCAGACGGGCATTCAAACAGCCGAGGGGTTAACTGGAGGCCTCGGCGTCGGCTTCGGCGAAGGCTTCACGGGCGAGCCGGAAACTGTCCACGGCTGCCGGGACGCCGCAATAAATACCGACCTGAAGCAGAATTTCGCGTATTTGCTCACGACTCAGGCCGTTACGCAAGGCGCCGCGCACATGCAACTTGAGTTCATGCGGGCGGTTCAGCGCCGAGATCATCGCCAGGTTGATCATGCTGCGCTCCTTGAGCGACAGACCCTCCCGTCCCCAGACATGGCCCCAGCAGTATTCGGTGACCATTTCCTGCAGCGGACGGGTGAAGTCGTCGGCGTTCTCGATCGAGCGCTGCACGTAGGCTTCGCCGAGCACCTGGGTGCGGATCTTTAAACCCTTTTCATACTTGTCGTTGTTCATCATTACCCCTCACACCACCATTCCCTGTGGGAGCGAGCTTGCTCGCGATAGCGTCAGCTCCTGCAACATTGATGTCGACTGACACTACGCCTTCGCGAGCAAGCTCGCTCCCACAGTGTTTTGCATTGTTTTCTCAAGTCAGACTCGGCAACGCACCGAGCTTGCCCTTGTGATAGATCATCGGCGTCACTGGTTGCGCCGGCAGGATCAGGTTCTTCACTGCGCCGACGATGATCGCGTGGTCGCCACCGTCGTACTCGCGCCACAACTCGCACTCGATGATCGCCGTGGCCTTGGCGAGGATCGGGTTACCGAGCTCGCTCAAATGCCAGTCGATACCGTTGGCCTTGTCCTTGCCTTTGCCGGCGAAGGCGTAGGCCTCGGCGGTCTGGTCGGCGGACAGCAAATGGATCGCGAAACGCTTGCTGTCGCGCAGCACCGGGTAGGTATCGGAGGCGTAGTTGGGGCAGAACAGTACCAGCGCCGGATCAATCGACAGCGCACTGAAGGCGCTGGCGGTGATGCCGACAATGCCCCCGTCCGGGTCAAGGGTGGTGACCACCGTGACCCCGGACGGAAACGAGCTCATGACGTCTTTGTAAATGCCGGGTTCGATCATGTCGCAGGACTCCTAGCGCATCACAAACGGATCAGGCATCGGCGCCTGAGAGAGGTTGATCCACACCGTTTTCAGTTCGGTGTAGGCCAGCACCGAATCGATGCCGCTTTCGCGTCCATAGCCACTGTTCTTGAAGCCGCCGATCGGTGCCATCGCCGACACGGCGCGGTAGGTGTTGACCCAGATGATCCCCGAGCGCACGTCCCGGGCCAGACGATGGGCGCGGCCCAGATCGCGGGTCCAGATGCCGGCGGCGAGACCGAACTGCGAGTCGTTGGCAATCGCCAGCGCTTCGGCTTCGTCCTTGAAGCGGATGACCGATGCCACCGGACCGAACACTTCTTCCTGCATGATCTTCATCGAGTTGCGGTCGCATTCGAACAACGTCGGTTCGTAGAACCAGCCATCGCCCACACCGCTCGGGCGTTTGCCGCCCAGACGCAGGCGCGCACCTTCAGCGATGGCGTCGGCCACCAGACCTTCGACCACCGCCAGTTGCTGCGCAGTGGCCATCGGGCCCATTTCGCTGCTGTCTTCCTGCGGGTTGCCGATGCGGATGCGCTGGGCGCGTTCCACCAGTCGGCTGACGAATTCGTCGTAGATTTCGTCCTGCACCAGCAGTCGCGAACCGGATACACAACTCTGGCCGGACGCCGCGTATATCCCTGCGATGGCGCCATTGATTGCGCTTTCGAGATCAGCGTCGGCGAAGATGATGTTCGGCGACTTGCCGCCCAGTTCCAGCGACAGCTTGGCGAAGTTCTCGGCGCTGCTGCGCACCACATGCCGGGCTGTGGCCGCGCCGCCGGTGAAGGCGATCTTTCGAATCAACGGATGGCGGGTGAGGGCGGCGCCAGTGCTCGGGCCGTAACCGGTGACGACGTTGACCACGCCCGGTGGAATCCCGGCTTCGAGGGCCAGGCGCGCCAGTTCCAGAATGGTCGCCGAGGCGTGCTCGGACGGCTTGATCACGATGGTGTTACCGGCGGCCAGTGCTGGCGCCAGTTTGATCGCGGTCAGATAAAGCGGGCTGTTCCACGGAATGATCGCGGCGACCACACCCATGGCTTCGTGCACGGTGTAGGCAAACAGATCGGGCTTGTCCAGCGGCAGGGTGCCGCCTTCGAGTTTGTCGGCGAGGCCGGCGGTGTAGTGGAAAAACTCCGGCAGATAACCGACCTGACCCCGGGTTTCGCGGATCAGTTTGCCGTTGTCGCGGCTTTCCAGCTGCGCCAGTTGTTCCTTGTTTTCGGCGATCAGGTCACCGAGGCGACGCAGCAGTTTGCCGCGCGCGGTGGCGGTCAGGCCGCGCCATGCCGGGCTGTCGAAGGCGGTCTGTGCGGCTTGCACGGCGCGTTCGACGTCGGCCTCATCGGCGTCGGGCAGTTCGGCCCAAGGCTCGGCCAGTGCCGGGTTGAGGCTTTCGAAAGTCTTGCCGGAGAGGGCGTCGACCCATTCTCCGCCGATGCACATCTGGAAGCGTGCGAGTGTCATGCAACGATCCCCTTTATATGGTTTTGTCGGGCGTGTGCGGTTTCGAGAAATTCCAGCAGCGTCTGGTTCACCAGCCGAGGCGACTCTACCGGCATCATATGCCGTTGCTCGGGCAGCACGGCAACCTTCGCGCCGGGAATGCGCGCGGCCAGTTGCTCGGCCATTTCCGGGGTCGATCCGGGGTCCAGCTCGCCGGTGGCGATCAGCGTCGGCGCCTGGATGCTGCCCAGGTCGTCGGCGCGGTACATGTCTTGTGTGGCGAACAATTCGTAGGTGGTCAGGTAACCCTGCGGATCATTGCCGGCCAGGGTCTGGCGGATCGCGGCGATCTGCGCCGGGTTGGCCGCCTGATACTCACGGCTGAACCAGCGCGACAGCGCCGCTTCGGCATTCGCATCCGGCCCGTGTTCGGCAGCCTGGGCGGTGCGGGCGATGACGCCGGCGCGCTGCTCTTCGCTGCGGTTGAACACGCTGTTGAGCACCACCAGGCTTTTCAGGCGTTCCGGGTAATGCAGGGCAAAGGCCCGCGCCACCAGACCGCCCATGGAAAAACCGATCACCGATGCCAGCGGCAATTGCAGGTGGTCGAGCAGCTCCAGCAACTGATCGGCATAACCGAGCAGGGCGGTGCCGCTGGCCGGACGCGGGCTGGCGCCATGGCCGAGCATGTCGTAGGCGATCACCCGGTATTGCGTGGCCAGGCCAACGATCTGGCCGCCCCACATTTCTTTGTTCAGGCCCACGCCGTGGATCAACACCACGGGGTGGCCCTGGCCGGTCGCCAGATAACTGGTGCCGGCCGGGGTGAGTTCAGCGGTAGGCCGAATCATGGAGCGCTCCTGCAATGCCTTTTTATTGTGATTACTGGGCTTTTTCGGCGGCCAGTTCTTCCAGATCGATGTAGCGGTTACCGATGCGCGGGTGCAGGCGGCCACCGTCGGCGCAACCGAGCACCACGACGATTTCGTCGGCGCGGGGGGCGTCTTCGATCTGCATTTCCAGGGTGATGTAGTGCGAGCGCAGGCCTTCGTCGTCCTTGTGCATCATCGGGATCTGGATCGAAGTGCCCGGACCGCCGCGCTTGTTGGTGAAGCTCAGGTAGCTCTTGGCCTTGACCGCTTCGCGGTAGTGGTTGCCGAAGCGCAGGGTGTGGATCACCGCCGAGGCGTGCTCGATCTCGCCATCGGCGCCGACCACCGCAGCCTTGCCGTAAGCCTCGATCTTCTCGGCGCCGCCGATGATCCCCACCAGACGCTCGACCATCATCGCGCCGAGGTCGGAGCAGTTGGCGCGGATCTGCGGCTTGAGGTCTTCGACAAAGCCGTTGCCGACCCACGGGTTCTTCATCACGACGGCCAGGCCCACCATGGTCACTGGGGTGTCGGAAGCCTTGCCGCCTTCAATGAAGGTCTCTTCGACATAGCTGACGATCTTGCGAATTTCGAAACTCATGAGCTGCTCCGTAGGGGATAAAGAGTGTCTGTGCGTCTGATGGTATACCATAATACCGATCGTGCAAGTCCCCCACGCAAGATTCCCTTCCATCAGTCGGACGAATGCCCGCGCATTCAGTTGCCGCTGTAATCCGTTTCGGTTAACAAAAGATAACGTTGCGCCGATTGTCAGACGTTTCGAATGCCCGATAGGATGAGCCAGCTTCCGAAGTGGCTCTGGATTGCGGGTTTCAGGACTATGCTTCTGACCAGCCGTCGCCGGAGCACACTTGCGGCGCCCTTGAAGGCCGAACGGCCTAACAATAATAAATAGGGGAAGGTCTATGAGTCGTTGCCGCCCGCCGGCGTTACGCAACACCGCGTTGCTGGCCACAGCACTCTTTCTGCTGGGCTTTGCCACCTTGTCGGCGCCTGTCCTGGCTGCCGAAGCGCCCGCCGACGTGGTCTACGCCATCGAATCGGCCAAGGCCCCGAAAAGCCTGATGCTCGATGTCGTTCACGCCGGTTCACGGCTGGTGGCGGTCGGGGATCGCGGGCACATTCTCTACTCCGATGATCAGGGCAAGTCCTGGACCCAGGCCAAGGTGCCGAGCCGCCAGTTGCTGACGGCCGTGTATTTCGTCGATGACAAACACGGCTGGGCTGTCGGCCACGACGCGCAGATCCTCGCCAGTGAAGACGGCGGTCAGACCTGGACCAAACAGTTCGAAGACCTCAAGCGCGAATCGCCGCTGCTCGACCTCTGGTTCAAGGACCTCAACAACGGCCTGGCCGTGGGTGCCTACGGCGCGTTGCTGGAAACCACCGACGGTGGCAAAAACTGGCAAGACGTCAGCGACCGCCTCGACAACCAGGACCAGTTCCACCTCAACGCCATCGCCGCCGTCAAGGACGCCGGGCTGTTCATCGTGGGCGAGCAGGGCGCGATGTTCCGTTCCGCCGACTGGGGCCAGACCTGGGAAAAAATCGAAGGCCCGTATCAAGGCTCGCTGTTTGGTGTGATCGGCACCGCCCAGTCTTCCACGCTGCTGGCCTACGGGCTGCGCGGCAACCTCTACCGCTCCACCGATTTCGGCAGCACCTGGCAGCAGGTTGAATTGAAGGCTGCGCGCGGCGCCCTGGAATTCGGCCTGTCCGGCGCCACGCGGCTCGACGACGGCTCCATCATCATCGTCGGCAACGGCGGCACAGTGATCAGCAGCAGCGACAACGGTGAAACCTTCAGCGTGTTCAACCGCCCGGATCGCATCTCGCTGTCGTCGGTCACCGCCGCCGGCAACGGCAACCTGATCCTGAGCGGGCAGGGTGGCGTCCACACCACCACGCCCAACGGCACCGAGCTGGGCAAATGAGCCGAATCAATAATAAGAAGGCGGGGCTATGACTTCCTTGAGCACTCATCATCAGGACAAGGCGACGTTCCTCGAACGCCTGATCTTCAACAACCGCCCGGCAGTGATCGTGATCTGCCTGCTGGTCAGCATTTTCCTGTTCTGGCAGGCGACGCTGATCCGGCCGTCCACCAGTTTCGAAAAAATGATCCCGCTCAAGCATCCATTCATCGAGAAGATGATGGAGCACCGCAACGATCTGACGAACCTGGGCAACACCGTGCGTATTTCGGTGGAGGCCAAGGACGGTGACATCTTCTCCAAGGAATACATGGAGACCCTGCGCCAGATCAACGACGAGGTGTTCTACATCTCCGGCGTCGACCGTTCCGGCCTGAAGTCGCTGTGGAGCCCGAGCGTACGCTGGACCGAAGTGACCGAGGAAGGTTTCGCCGGCGGTGAAGTGATTCCGCAGAGCTACGACGGCTCCCAGGACAGCCTCGACATGCTGCGCAACAACGTGCTCAAGTCGGGTCAGGTCGGGCGTCTGGTGGCCAACGACTTCAAGTCGAGCATCGTCGACATCCCGCTGCTGGAGTCCTACCCGGACCCGCAGGACCAGGGCAAGTTGCTGGCGCTGGACTATCGCCAGTTCTCCCATGAACTGGAAGACAAGATCCGCAACAAGTTCGAAGCGCAGAACCCCAACGTCAAGATCCACATCGTCGGTTTCGCCAAGAAGGTCGGTGACCTGATCGACGGACTGGTGATGGTGGTGATGTTCTTCGGCATCGCCTTCGTCATCACCCTGATCCTGCTGCTGTGGTTCACCAACTGCCTGCGCAGTACCGTGGCGGTGTTGAGCACCACGCTGGTGGCGGTGGTCTGGCAACTGGGGTTGATGCATTTCTTCGGGTTCGGGCTCGATCCGTATTCGATGCTGGTGCCGTTCCTGATTTTTGCCATCGGCATTTCCCACGGCGTGCAGAAGATCAACGGCATCGCCCTGCAATCGAGCGAAGCGGACAACGCCTTGACCGCCGCGCGGCGCACCTTCCGGCAACTGTTCCTGCCGGGGATGATCGCGATTCTCGCGGATGCGGTGGGCTTCATCACGCTGCTGATCATCGACATCGGGGTGATTCGTGAGCTGGCCATCGGCGCCTCCATCGGCGTGGCGGTGATCGTGTTCACCAACCTGATTCTGCTGCCGGTGGCGATTTCCTATGTCGGCATCAGCAAGCGCGCCATCGCCAAGAGCAAGAAAGACGCGAACCGCGAACACCCGTTCTGGCGCCTGCTGTCGAATTTCGCCAGCCCGAAAGTCGCACCGGTGTCCATCGCGCTTGCCCTGATCGCCTTCGGTGGCGGCCTCTGGTACAGCCAGAACCTGAAGATCGGCGACCTCGATCAGGGCGCGCCGGAGCTGCGTCCGGACTCGCGCTACAACAAGGACAACAACTTCATCATCAACAACTATTCCACCAGCTCCGACGTACTGGTGGTGATGGTCAAGACCAAGTCTGAAGGCTGCTCGCGCTATGAAGCGATGGCACCGATCGACGAGCTGATGTGGAAGATGCAGAACACCGAGGGCGTGCAGTCGGCGATCTCGCTGGTGACCGTGTCCAAGCAGATGATCAAGGGCATGAACGAGGGCAACCTGAAATGGGAAACCCTGTCGCGCAATCCGGACGTGCTGAACAACTCCATCGCCCGTGCCGATGGCCTGTACAACAACAGTTGCTCACTGGCGCCGGTGCTGGTGTTCCTCAACGACCACAAGGCGGAAACCCTGGATCGTGCAGTGAAAGCCGTGCAGGAATTCGCCAAGGACAACAACAAGGACGGTCTGGAATTCATACTCGCGGCGGGTAACGCCGGGATCGAAGCAGCCACCAACGAAGTCATCAAACAGGCCGAGCTGACCATCCTGATTCTGGTGTACATCTGCGTGGCGGTGATGTGCATGATCACCTTCCGCTCGTGGGCGGCGACCCTGTGCATCGTGCTGCCGCTGGTACTGACCTCGGTGCTGGGCAACGCGCTGATGGCGTTCATGGGCATCGGCGTGAAGGTTGCGACGCTGCCGGTGGTGGCGCTAGGTGTGGGGATCGGCGTGGATTACGGCATCTACATCTACAGCCGCCTGGAAAGTTTCCTGCGTGCCGGCCTGCCGTTGCAGGAAGCCTATTACCAGACCCTGAAGTCCACCGGTAAAGCGGTGCTGTTCACCGGTCTGTGCCTGGCCATCGGCGTGTGCACCTGGATCTTCTCGGCGATCAAGTTCCAGGCCGACATGGGCCTGATGCTGACCTTCATGCTGCTGTGGAACATGTTCGGTGCGCTGTGGCTGTTGCCGGCGCTGGCCAAGTTCCTGATCAAGCCTGAGAAACTGGCGGGGCAGAAGGGGAATTCGCTGTTTGCTCACTGATCCAGTTGGCTGAAACGAAAAAGCCGCAACCTTAGGGTTGCGGCTTTTTTTATTGTGCAAGATCAAAAGCCCCTCACCCTAGCCCTCTCCCAAAGGGAGAGGGAACCGATCCGGGGATATTGGAGAGTTACACCGACTTGAACGATCCGCTTTGAATCCATAATCGACTCGGTTTTCCAGGTCGATGTATGAGGAAGGACAACTCGGTCAGTCCCCTCTCCCTCTGGGAGAGGGTTAGGGTGAGGGCGGCGGACTAACGGCCTACGAAAGATCCGCCCCAAGCACAACACTCAAAGCACTCCGGGCATCATCCAACTGCACCAACGTCGCATGCCGAGCCCCCAACGCATCCCGGTTCTCGATGGCGGTCAGAATCGCCTTGTGCCGAGGCAACGCCAGTTCATGCAGATTCGGCCGCTGGTTCGAATGCTTGAGCGCCTCGGCAATCGCTACCGAGAGCATGTTGCACAGGTTCGCCAGCAAGTCGTTGTGGGTTGCGTCGGCAATGCGGCTGTGGAAGTCCAGATCCGGTTGCAGCAAGGCTTCCGGGGTCGGCGCGGCTTCCATTCGTTGGTAGGCTTCGCCGATGGCAGCGATGTCGGCATCCGTGGCGTGCTGGGCGGCGAGGGCGGCGGCGGCCGGTTCGATGATGCTGCGCACGCTGGTCAGCACGTTGAAGAATTCATTCTGAGGGCTGCTTTGCATCAGCCAGTGCAGCACGTCCGGGTCGAGCATGTGCCATTCGCGGCGCGGCTTGACCACGGTGCCGACGCGAGGCTTCGAGTACACCAGCCCCTTGGCCACCAACACCCGCGTGGCTTCGCGCAACACCGGCCGACTGACCGCGTATTCCTCGCAGAGCAAGGCTTCGGCGGGCAGTTTGTCGTCGGGCAGAAAACGGCCGGAGACGATCTGCATGCCCAGTTCCTGGACGATGCGCGAGTGCATGCTTTTACGGTCGGAAGGTTTGCGGTAATCCATGGGGAACGGCACGATCCTGAGCGATGGAGATGCCGCGCATCATAGCAATGTGGGAGCGAGCCTGCTCGCGATAGCGGTGTGTCAGTCAATATGTATATCAACTGACAGATCGCCATCGCCAGCAGGCTGGCTCCCACAAGGGGATGGCGGTGTCAGTGGGAGTGGCGCGGGACTTCAGCACCTCGACAGCCGACAAGGAAATCAAAGTCACACCCCTGATCCGCTTGCAGCACATGGTCGATATACAACTGACGATATCCACCCACCAGCAATTGCTGCGGCGGTTGCAGGTCCGCCATGCGCGCCGCCAGTTCAGCGTCCGGAATGTCCAGGTGCAAACGCCCGCTGGCGCAGTCCAGTTCGATCCAGTCGCCTTCCTTCACCACCGCCAACGGCCCGCCGGCCGCCGCTTCCGGGGCGACGTGCAAGACCACGGTGCCGTACGCCGTGCCGCTCATGCGTGCGTCGGAGATGCGCACCATGTCGGTCACGCCCTGGGCCAGCAGTTTGGCCGGCAACCCCATGTTGCCGACTTCGGCCATGCCCGGATAACCCTTCGGCCCGCAGTTTTTCATCACCAGAATCGAGTTCGCATCGACGTCCAGTTCCGGGTCGTTGATGCGCGCCTTGTACATGTCGAAGTTCTCGAACACCACGGCGCGACCACGGTGCTGCATCAGTTCCGGCGTGGCGGCTGATGGCTTGAGCACCGCGCCCAGTGGCGCCAGGTTGCCGCGCAACACGCAGATCCCGCCGTCAGCACGGATCGGGTTGTCGAGAGTGCGGATCACTTGGTCTTCGCCGTAGATCGGTGCGTCCTTGGTGTTCTCGCCGATGGATTTGCCATTGACAGTCAATGCGTCCGGATTCGGAATCAGATTGGCCTCGCCGAGGCGGCGCAGTACAGCCGGCAAGCCGCCCGCGTAATAGAACTCTTCCATCAGGAAACGCCCGGACGGTTGCAGGTCGACAATGGTCGGCATGCCGCGACCGATGCGGGTCCAGTCGTCCAGATCCAGCTCGACACCGATGCGCCCGGCGATGGCTTTGAGGTGGATCACCGCGTTGGTCGAGCCACCAATCGCCGCGTTGACCCGTATCGCGTTTTCGAAGGCTTCTTTGGTCAGGATCTTCGACAGCTTCAAGTCTTCACGGACCATCTCCACCGCACGCATGCCCGACATATGCGCCAGCACATAACGCCGCGCATCCACCGCCGGAATCGCTGCGTTGTGGGGCAGGGATGTGCCCAGTGCCTCGGCCATGCAGGCCATGGTCGACGCGGTGCCCATGGTGTTGCAGGTACCGGCCGAGCGGGACATGCCACCCTCGGCCGCGAGGAAATCGTCAATCGTGATGGTGCCGGCCTTGACCTGTTCGCTGAGCTGCCAGACCACGGTGCCGGAACCAATGTCCTTGCCCTTGTGCTTGCCGTTGAGCATCGGTCCGCCGGTGACGACGATGGCCGGCACGTCGCAACTGGCCGCGCCCATCAGCAGGGCCGGGGTGGTCTTGTCGCAACCGGTCAGCAACACCACGCCGTCAATCGGGTTGCCGCGAATCGCTTCCTCGACGTCCATGCTCGCCAGGTTGCGGGTGAGCATGGCGGTCGGGCGCAGGTTCGATTCGCCGTTGGAGAACACCGGGAATTCCACCGGGAACCCGCCAGCCTCGATCACCCCGCGTTTGACGTGCTCCGCAATCTGGCGGAAGTGCGCGTTGCACGGCGTCAGTTCCGACCAGGTGTTGCAGATGCCGATGATCGGCTTGCCATGGAACTGATGGTCGGCGATGCCCTGATTCTTCATCCAGCTGCGGTACATGAAACCGTTCTTGTCGGCCGTGCCGAACCATTGGGCGGAGCGCAGGGTGGGTTGCTTATCAGACATGATCGATTCTCTTATTGTAAGACTATTGTTTGCGAGCTTCGGCTAAACATAAGCGCAAAATCGAATGTTTGGAAGTGTTGTTGGGTAATTAGTATTACTATATAGTCGTTTTCGATTGAGGGATGGCCCTGGCGATTTTCCGCGAGAGGCGTCCCCGCAGGTTCCATAAAAACAACAATCGGAGACCGATCCCATGAGCCAGGAACTGCGGCTTGTCCGGCGCATCACGCTGAAACTGATTCCCTTCCTGATCCTGCTGTACCTGATCGCCTATGTGGATCGCTCCGCCGTCGGCTTCGCCAAGCTGCACATGGGCGCCGACATCGGCATCGGCGATGCCGCCTACGGCCTCGGTGCCGGGCTGTTTTTCATTGGCTACTTTCTGCTTGAGATCCCCAGCAACCTGATGCTCGAACGCTTCGGCGCGCGGCGCTGGTTTGCGCGGATCATGATCACCTGGGGCGCGATCACCATCGGCATGGCCTTCGTCCAGGGCCCGCACAGTTTCTACGTGATGCGCTTTTTGCTCGGTGCGGCGGAGGCGGGGTTCTTTCCCGGCGTTCTGTACTACATCACCCAATGGTTCCCGGTGCGCCATCGCGGCAAGATCCTCGGGCTGTTCATTCTTTCCCAACCCATCGCGATGATGATCACCGGCCCCGTGTCCGGCGGCCTGCTGGGCATGGACGGCATCCTCGGCCTACACGGTTGGCAGTGGCTGTTCATCGTCATCGGCACCCCGGCGATCCTGCTGACCTGGCCCGTGCTGCGCTGGCTGCCGGATGGCCCGCAGCAAGTGACATGGATGGATCAGACCGAGAAGGACTGGCTGACCGGCGAGCTGAAAAAGGATCTGCAGGAGTACGGCCAGACCCGCCACGGCAATCCGTTGCATGCGCTGAAAGACAAACGTGTGTTGCTGCTGGCGCTGTTCTATCTGCCGGTGACCCTGAGCATCTACGGACTTGGCCTGTGGCTGCCGACCCTGATCAAACAATTCGGCGGCAGCGATCTGGTGACCGGTTTCGTCTCGTCGGTGCCGTACATCTTCGGCATCGTCGGCCTGCTGATCGTGCCGCGCAGTTCCGATCGCATGAATGATCGCTACGGGCATCTGGCGGTGCTTTACGTGCTGGGTGCCCTCGGCCTGTTTCTCAGCGCCTGGCTGTCGTTGCCGGTGGCGCAACTGGCGGCGTTGTGTCTGGTGGCGTTCGCGCTGTTTTCCTGCACGGCTGTGTTCTGGACCTTGCCGGGGCGCTTCTTTGCCGGCGCCAGTGCGGCGGCGGGCATTGCCTTGATCAACTCGGTGGGCAACCTCGGCGGCTACATCGGTCCGTTCGTGATCGGCGCGCTGAAGGAATACACCGGCAACCTCGCTTCGGGCCTGTACTTCCTGTCCGGGGTGATGGTGTTCGGGCTGATTCTGACGGGCGTCGTTTATCGCTTGCTGGAGCGCAAGCATGTGCTGCCGGTCGAGCAATTTGCGGCGAGTGCACGCGGTGCGACGCGCACCTGATTTGTTTCAACAGGAGAACATCATGCATCTGGTTCAATTCGAATTAAGTAACGGCGAGCGCCGTGTCGGGGTGGTCGAGGGCAGTCTGGTGCGCGAAGTGCAGGATGCGCGCACGGTCCGTGATCTCGCCCTGGCCGCGATTGAAGCCGGCAGTTCATTGGCGCAGCAAGTGCAATCCCTCGGCCTCGGTATCAGCCACGATTACGCGCAGTTGCTCAAAGACCTGCGCATTCTGCCGCCATTGGACCACCCGGACCCGGCGCACCTGCTGGTCAGCGGCACCGGACTCACGCACCTCGGTAGCGCCTCGGCCCGGGACAAGATGCACCAGCAGGCCGGCGACGAAGCGGCGATGACCGACACCATGCGCATCTTCAAGTGGGGTGTGGAGGGCGGCAAACCGGCGGCGGGGCAGGCCGGGGTGCAACCGGAGTGGTTCTACAAAGGCGACGGCAGCATTGTCGTGCGTCCCGGTCAGCCGTTCCCGCTACCGCCGTTTGCCGAAGACGCCGGCGAAGAACCGGAGATGGCGGGCCTCTACGTCATCGGCCACGACGGCAAGCCGTATCGCCTCGGTTTCGCGGTGGGCAACGAGTTCTCCGATCACGTCATGGAACGCAAAAATTACCTGTACCTGGCCCACTCGAAACTGCGCAGTTGCAGCTATGGCCCGGAGTTGCGCGTGGGTGAGCTGCCGCAACACCTGGCCGGTACCAGCCGCATCCTGCGCGACGGCGAAGTGCTGTGGCAGAACGAGTTCCTCAGCGGAGAGGCCAACATGTGCCACAGCCTGGCGAACCTCGAATACCACCACTTCAAGTACAGCCAGTTCCTGCGTCCGGGTGACGTACATATTCACTTCTTTGGCACCGCGACCCTGTCGTTCGCTGATGGCATCCGCACACAGCCGGGCGATGTGTTCGAGATCAGCCAGGCCGAATTCGGCGCGCCGCTGGTCAACGGCATCGCCCCGGTTGAAGCCGTTTTCCAACCGGACAGCATCGGCACCCTTTAAGGAGATCCCATGATTCAGATTCTCGGTCACAACTACATCGGCGGTCGTCGCAGCGCGACGGGCAGCGTCAAGTTACAGAGCATCGACGCCACGACGGGCGAGGCGCTCCCTCACGATTTCATTGAGGCGACGCAGGAAGAAGTGGACGCTGCCGCCAAAGCTGCCGCTTCTGCCTACCCGTCCTATCGCAGCTTGAGCGCCGAACGACGCGCACAATTTCTCGATGCCATCGCCGATGAGCTGGATGCGCTGGGCGATGATTTTGTCGCGGTGGTCTGCCGTGAGACCGCGCTGCCTGCCGGGCGGATTCAGGGCGAGCGTGGTCGCACCAGCGGCCAGATGCGGCTGTTCGCCAAAGTGCTGCGGCGCGGTGATTTCTATGGCGCGCGCATCGACCTGCCGCTGCCGGACCGTCAGCCGCTGCCGCGCCCCGATCTGCGTCAGTACCGCATCGGCCTCGGCCCGGTGGCGGTGTTCGGTGCGAGCAACTTTCCACTGGCATTTTCCACCGCTGGCGGCGACACCGCGTCGGCGCTGGCTGCCGGTTGCCCGGTGGTGTTCAAGGCCCACAGCGGCCACATGGCCGCGGCCGAATTCGTGGCTGACGCGGTGATTCGGGCGGCGGAAAAAACCGCGATGCCGGCCGGTGTGTTCAACATGATCTACGGCGGTGGCGTCGGCGAGTGGCTGGTCAAGCATCCGGCGATTCAGGCTGTCGGCTTTACCGGTTCGCTGAAGGGTGGACGGGCACTGTATGACATGGCCGCAGCACGGCCCCAGCCCATCCCGGTGTTCGCCGAGATGTCGAGCATCAACCCGGTGATCGTATTGCCCCAGGCCCTGGCCGTGCGTTCGGAAACCGTCGCCCGTGATCTGACCGCCTCGGTGGTGCAAGGCTGCGGTCAGTTCTGTACCAACCCGGGCCTGGTGATCGGCATTCGCTCGCCACAATTCACGGCGTTTGTTGAGCAAGTCGCTGCGCTGATCGGCGACCAACCGGCGCAAACCATGCTCAATGCCGGGACCCTTGGCAGCTATGGCAAAGGTCTGGAAAAACTCCTGGCGCATACCGGCATCGAGCATCTGGCCGGCAACCCGCAGCAGGGCAATCAGGCGCAGCCGCAGTTGTTCAGGGCCGGTGCCAGCCTGTTGATCAATGGCGATGAAGCGCTGCAGGAAGAAGTGTTCGGCCCGACCACGGTGGTCGTCGAAGTGGCGGATCAGACGCAATTGAGTGCGGCGCTGCATGGTCTGCATGGTCAGCTCACGGCGACCATTATCGGCGAGCCGGCGGACTTCGTGCAGTTCCCGGAACTGACGCCATTACTGGAGCAGAAGGTTGGGCGGATCCTGCTCAACGGTTATCCGACCGGTGTCGAGGTGTGTGATTCGATGGTTCATGGCGGTCCGTATCCGGCGACCTCCGATGCTCGCGGCACCTCGGTCGGCACCCTGGCCATCGATCGTTTCCTGCGCCCGGTGTGCTTTCAGAACTACCCCGACAACCTGCTGCCGGAACCGTTGAAAAACGCCAACCCGCTGCGAATTCAGCGGCTGGTCGACGGCAAGCCTTCACGCGAAGCGCTCTAAGCCGAATCGCCGGTCCTTGTGTGGACAAGCTCCCATAAGGCCCGGCGGCCACATTGAGCTATCATTGCCACTTTCCCCCTGAAAGACATGATCGACATGACTGCCGTACCAGACACCCTTCTCAACGCCCTCGAACACTGCGGTATGGTCGAAATCGACGGCCTGCACGCCTTCGAATTCGCCCTCGATGAAGACGACAACCTGCATATCGAGTGCATCGATGGCCGAACGGCCAGGCATTGGGAGTTCACACCGGCCCAGGTTGAAGCGGCGACGTTCGACCAGGACCTGCAGAGCTGGTTGATCATCGGTTTTGCCAGCGACACCAAAACCGTCGGCGAACACCGTCTGGTGTGCCTCGGTGATGTACTCAGCAGCGCCGACGACGAGGATGAAACCGAATGAACATGCGTAAATTCTGGCCGTTGCTGATGGCCGGCAGCGTCGGTGCGATGGGCTTGTCCAGTGCCTCGGCCGAAAGCTTCCAGTTGCTGGTCGGCTCCTACACCGCCGGCACCAGCCAGGGCATCTACCGGATGAACTTCGACAGCGCCACCGGCCAGATCGACGCCAAACCGTTGCAGGTGATCAAGAGCGAAAACCCGTCGTGGCTGACCCTCTCCAAGGATCAGCACCGGGTGTTCGTGGTCAACGAAAACGGCCCGGGCCAGAAAGACCCGGTCGGTCGCGTCAGCAGTTATTCGATCGATCCCAAGACCCACGTCCTGACCCTGATCAATCAGGTGCAGAGCCTGGGCAACGAGCCGACCCATTCGAGCCTCAGCGGCGACGCCAGCCATCTGTTCGTCAGCAACTATTCGGTGGTCGAAGATCCGGGCGGCACCCTCGCGGTGTTGCCGGTGGGCAGCGACGGCAAGCTCAAACCGGTGGTGCAGATGAGCGCGCACCCGGCGAGCCGGGTCAATCCCGAGCGTCAGGCCTCGAACCACGTGCATTCGACGATTTCCTCGCCGGATGGCCGTTACGTGTTCTCCAACGACCTGGGCGCCGACAAGGTCTTCGTTTACCAATTCGACCCGAAAGCCAACCCGGACCTGCCGCTGACCCCGGCGAAAACCGCTTCGGTGCAACTGCCACCGGGCAGCGGGCCGCGTCATCTGCTGTTCAGCGCTGACGGCAAACATGCCTGGCTGACCATGGAAATGAGCGCCCAGGTTGCGGTGTTCGACTACAAGGACGGCGTGCTGACCCAGACGCAAATGGTTGATCTGGCAGCCGGCCAGCCGACGTCGGACAAAGCCGCTGCGGCGCTGCATGCGTCCGCCGATGGCAAATTCCTCTACGTCAGCAACCGTGGCACCGCCAATCAGCTGCTGGTGTTCGCCATCGACCCGGCCAACGGCCAGCTCAAGGAACTGCAACGGCGTTCGGTGGAAGGCGATCACCCGCGTGAATTCAGCCTCGATCCGAGCGGCAAATTCCTGTTGATCGCCAACCAGAAGAGCAACCAGATTGTCGTGGTCGAACGCGACGGCAAGACCGGTCTGCTCGGCAAAACCGTGCAAAAACTGCCGATGGACGCCCCGAGCGACCTCAAGTTTCTGCTGCGTCAATAAGCCGCAGGCCCCGATCTACGGGGCCTGACGCTTTGTATTAATCCTGCTGATAACAGGTAATGGTGCAAAGCATTTCAAGCGAGCGACCCTCGAGCGTTAAGTTTGCTTCACGGCCCAACCGGGCAAGCAAGCCAACCGAACACGAGGGTTACCGCCATGAACTTCAATCTCTTCTCCGTTATCGCCGCTTCTGCCATCTCCGCCACCGTTGCTCTGCCAGCCAGTGCCAACGTTGAAATCAGCAGCAAAAAATCCCACACCCAGAGCTACACCCAGAAATACCTGCAACAGAGCGCCAACTTCTACGCCGCGCTGGATCACAAAGCTCAACACTGAAATTTCCGTCACGCCCTGGAACTGCCCAAGGCTGCGATCCTTTGATCTTGTTTATCAAAAGCAAAATCAAAAGATCGCAGCCTTGGGCAGTTTTTTGCGTGCGCGGTATCAAGCGATAGGTATTTTCAAACGGCGGGATAGACCGGCTAAATAATCAACGAAGCTGATGGTTACTATGGCAAACGCTGAGTGGTTACCCCGGCTTTTTTGATTGATTCTGTGGGCGTCGAAACATTGTCCACGGAGCACACATCATGGCCAGTTCAATCATCACTTCCGCCAAACGCGGCGCCTACCTGGCCATCGGTCTGTACCTGGTCATGGTGCTGTTCGTCAGCCTCGCGTCCCAGTCGCAACACAGCTTCGATGCGCCGATCCAGGTCGCCCATCCCGGTGTCCAGTTCGAGCTTCGCTCGCAAAACGCAGCGGTGGACTCAGTTGAACTCGCGGGAGCCGTCGGAGCATGAAAGGCTACAGATTCTGGGTCATCGCCGGTCTGGCGATCATGACCAATGGCGCGTCCCTGTTGGGGTTCGGTCAGGGCTCGGTCGGCGGTCTGGCCCGGGCCATAGAGGCCAACCACACCATCGCCCACAACATTGAACGGGCCAATGCGCTGGGGCTGCTGGCCGGCAATCCACCGGTGAAAACCGAAGCGAGTTTTTTCGGACCGTTCCAAGTGGATTGCTCGGCCATCGGTATGTGCCAGGTACTGGCGTAAGGCGCTTACTTTTTCATGACGCTGGTAAACAGCTCCGATTCCAGAAACCGCTGCAACCACGCCTGCAATCGCTCATAAGGCGTCGTCGCAAACCACTCGCGATCCACATGGGCGAACTGGCGGACGAAGGGCAGCAGCGCGATATCGGCCAGGCAGGGATGATCGGTCAACAAGTAATCCCGGCCCTCGAGTAATTCATCGAGCTTCTGCAGGAACCGCGCACCTTCCGCGCGATAAACCTCCATCGGTTGTTCCGGATAACGTTCGGCGTATTTGTAGCGATTCAGGTGCACCTTGAACACTTGATCGTTGGCTTCGATCAACTCGGCAATCCTAGGATCGCCACCCAGCAACCAGTGATCCGGATCATTCTGCGCCAAGGCCCAGCGCATGATTTCCAGGCTCTCATCGATCACCTGACCACCGGCATCCAGCACCGGCACCGTGCCCTTGGGCGAGATCGCCAGCATCTCGGCCGGTTTGGCCTTGAGGCTGACTTCGATGATCTCCACCGGAACGCCCGAATAGCGCAGCGCCATCCGCGCCCGCATCGCGTACGGGCAGCGGCGGAACGAATACAACGTGTTCATTTCACCTCCAGTGTGCTCAAACCATTGCCCTGGCGCTGTACCTGAATCTGCACCGGAATCCGCTCGTGCATTTCCTGCACGTGGGAAATCACCGCGACCTTGCGGCCCTGAGCCTGCAAACCGTCGAGGGCGTCCATCGCCAGTTGCAGGGATTCCGGATCGAGGCTGCCGAAGCCTTCGTCGATGAACAGCGATTCGATCTTCAGCGTGCTCGACGCCATCGAAGCCAGACCCAGCGCGAGGGCCAGCGACACCAGGAAGGTTTCGCCGCCGGACAGCGAATGCACCGAGCGCAGTTCGTCGCCCATTTCGGTGTCCATCACCAGCAGACCCAGCATGCTGCCGCCACGTTTGAGGCGATAGCGTTTGACCAGTTGCCGCAGTTGCGCGTTGGCGTGATGCACGAGCAGGTCGAGGTTGTAGGCCTGGGCGATCTTGCGGAAGGTGTCGCCGGTGGCCGAACCGATCAAGGCATTGAGGCGCGCCCAGCGCTGATATTCGGCATAGGCATCGGCGATCTGCTGAGCCAGTGCGGAATTGGCGTTTTGCCGGCGCTGATCTTCGACTTGCTCGGCGCGCAGTTCGGCGCAGAGCTGTTCACTGGCGCCGCACTGGTTCTGCAAGTCGGCGAGGGCAGAGACAAGTTGCTCGACTTCAAGGTTGCCGTTGTGTTGCGCCTGATGTTCGAGCAATTGGCGATCACGCTCCTGCAACAGCACTTTGGCGTGTTCCAGGGCTTTTTCGTTGCGCTGCAAACGCTCGCGCAGCTCGCCGACCTGCGCGTCATCGACCCGCAACAGATCTTCGAGACCACCGTCATCCAGTTCCGGATGACGGGCGCGCCAGTCGGCAATCTTGCCGGCCAGTTCACGGTCTTCGGTTTCCAGTGCCTGCAAACGCTCTTGCTGCGCCTTGAGTTCGGCGGCGATTTGCACGAGCTGCGTGCGCACGCCTTGCAGTGCCTGAGTCGTGGTGGATTCGGCGTTGCGCGCATGTTCCACCGCGAGTTCAAGCTGCTGCTGCCAGTGCTCGGCACAATTGTGATCGCCCAGCAATTGCGCCAGTTTCTCCTGGCTGGCCTGTTGTTGAGCGGTCAGTGTGTTGAGCTGTTGCTCAGCGGTTTGCAGCTGCTGGACACGGCTCTGCTGACGATCCTGCTCCTTCTCGAGCGTCTGCTGGCGTTGCTGCTGTTCGGCCAGCTCTTCCTTCTGCTGATCGACTTGCGCCAGACGCTCGGCAATCTGCCGGTCAAGCTGCATGAAGGTCGCGGCCGGTTCGGCGCGCAGGGCTTCGTGAGTTTCGGAGGGCAGCAGCGTGGAGAAGGCTGCCAATTCTTCGTCCAGACGCTGGCGGTCAGCGCCCAACTCGCGCTGCTGATTGCTCAGATGCTGGGCCGCTTGCTGGTGCGCGGTTTCGGCGTGACGCAATTGCTGGGTCAGGCGCGCCGCGTCCTGTTGCAGCGTGAGCAGGGCGGTCTGGCGATGTTCGTCCTGGGTGATGCTTTGATTCAGTTGATCGTTCTGGCGCGTCAGCCAGGCCGCGCGCTTGTCGCTGTCCTGATTCAATAATTGCGCGGCCAGAGGGTGAGACTCGATGCTTGGCGTCAGCGTTTGCTGTTGTACCGCCAGTTGTTCCTGCTGTTGCAGCAATTCTTTCTGTTGGGCAATCACGCCTCCGACGCTGGTACGCAGCTCGGTGAGTTTTTCCTTCAGTTGATCGACCGCTTGCTGCGCGCTGGCCTGCTCGCTTTCATCGTGACGGCCGAGGCTTTGCAGCAGGGCTTCCGGCTGGTGATACGGATGTTCGTTGCTGCCGCAGACCGGGCATGGCTGGTCATCCTGCAACTGCGAACGCAGCTCTTCGACACTGGCACTGCGGGCCAGACGCTGGCGCTCGAGCAGTTCACGGGTGACGTTGAGGGTCTGTTCGGCGACAGTCAGTTCGGACTTGGTTTTTACCCCGTCCTGGGTCAGGCGCTCGCGTTCCTGTTGCGCATCGAGCTGGCGCTGCTGCAGCTCGGCGCCTCGTTTGTCGAGTTCCTGCTGACTGGCCCAAAGGCGTGTGAGGTCTTCGACGGCTCGCTGTTGCTTGCGGTTGTCCTGCAACAGGGTGCCGAGGATGCCGATCTGCTCGGCGACGGCGTCCGGCTCGGCGCCGGCCTCTTTGAACAGCACTTCAAGCTGCTGTTTTTGCGTGGCCAGTTCTTCGGTGGCGCGGGCGGCGTTCTGTTCGAGATTCGCCAGTTCGCTTTCGCCCTTGTTCAGCCGGTTGCCGATCAGCATCAGTTGCTGCAAGCGGTCGCGGTAGGCATTCCAGGCTTCGCTGAGCGGTGCCAGATGAGCGCTTTGCTCCAGATCGGCGGCGATGCGTTGCAGGCGTTCGGCGACTTGTTTTTGCTGATCGAGCAGGGTCTGGATCGCGCTTTGGCCCTCAGTGCAGGCCTGTTCGGCGGCCTGCTTTGCTTCGGTGCCGGAAGCAACATCCTTGGCCAGACGGGCGAGGGTGCTTTGCTCATCGAAGGCCTGACGCAACAGCGGCGCACTTTCGCTCTGTTGCTTCTGCGCTTCGGCCAGGGCGATTTGCGCAGTACTCAGGTCTTGTTCAAGTTGAGCCTGGTGTTCGGTCAGCTCGCCTTGTTGCCGGGTGTGCGCGCTGATTTGCGCCGCCAGTGGCGTCAGCTGTGCATCGATTTCAGCCTTGCGGGCGAACTGGTGCCGTTGCGGGGCGAGTTGTTCCAGTCGCGTTAATCTCAGGCGTTCGCCGGCCAACGTTTCGCGCTCGTGCTCGGCGCTCTGCAGTTGCTCGGCGGCTGCTTGCTGCGCGTCCTGCAACAGGTGCAGATCCTTGAGCCAGGTGTGCTGCTGCTCAAGCTGTTTGAGCTGCGTCTGCTGCAACTTCAATTGCTGCTGGGCAGCGTTGAAGCGTTCGTCGAGTTCGGCGCGAGCCTCGGGCGGCAGCGGGGTCACGCCGGTGGCCTGATCCTGCAACTGCTTGTGGGCTTCGCGGGCTTCTTTGGTCTTGTCGAACGCGCGCCGGCCGAGGCGGGTGTAGAGCGCGGTGTCGGTGAGTTTTTCCAGCAGTTCGCTGCGGTCGTTGTCATCGGCCTTGAGGAACGCACTGAACTCGCTCTGGGCCAGCAGCACGGCGCGGGTGAACTGTTCGAAGTTCAGGCCCAGCGCGGCTTCGAGTTGAACCTTGTACTCGCCTTTCTGGCTGGCAAGCAGTTGATCCTGATCGATGTCGCGCAGGCTCTGGCGGCTGGCCTGCAACTTGCCGCCGGCCTTTTCCCGGGCGCGGTTGGCTTCCCAGCGCGCGCGATAGCGGCGACCATCGACGCCGACAAAATCCACTTCGGCAAACCCTTCGCCCGTACCACGACGCAGCAGGGTGCGCGGGTCGCCAGTGGCGATTTCACCGTCGGCGTCCGGCACCTTGGCGTCACGCCCGGTGTTGTTCAAACGCGGTACGGCACCGAACAACGCCAGGCACAAAGCATCGAGCAAGGTACTTTTGCCGGCTCCGGTGGGGCCGGTGATGGCGAACAGACCGGCACTGGCCAGCGGTTCGGCGGTGAAGTCGATCTCGAACGGGCCGGCCAGCGAAGCAAGGTTCTTCAAACGAATGGCGAGAATCTTCATGGCTGCTCGCCCTCCATTTGTACGTCCTGCAGCAGCGTGGCGAAGTCTTTGAGAGTTTGCTCATCGACCTCGTTGCCGTAATTGTCGAGCCAGGCGCGGCTGAACAATTCCTGTGGCGTGAGCTGGTCCAGTTCGATCAGCGCGCTGCCGTCTTCTGCGCCGTCAGCGCCACGGTTGCCGGCGTATTCGGCGGCGATTCGCACCAGTCGCACGGCCTTGCCTTGCTGAGCGCTTTCGATTTGATGGCGCAGATCCGGTTGCGGCTCGTCGAGGGTCACGCGCACTTCCAGCCACGGCTGGCGCTGGGTTTCGGCCAGCAGGTCGATGTTCGGCAGATCCGCCAGTTGCAGCAGAATTTCCGCCAGCGGCGCAGGGCCGAGGCGTTGCAGGTTGACGGAGCGGGGGATCAGTATCGGCTCGACGCTGACCAGGGTTTCGCCGTCGAGCACGACGTCGAGAATCTGGTGCTGATAGCTGATTTCCGAAAACGACAACGGAATCGGCGAGCCGCTGTAGCGAATCCGCTCTTCGCCGTTGACCTTTTGCGGCTTGTGCAAATGGCCGAGGGCGACATAGCTGATGCTCGGTCCGAACAGGCTGGCGGGCAGGGCTTCGGCGTTGCCGATGATCAGGCTGCGTTCGGAGTCTTCCGACACCGAGCCGCCGGCCATGTGCGCATGGCTGATGGCGATCAGCGCCTGGCCCGGCTGGCGCCTGGCGTTGGCCGCTTCGATCAGCCACTCATGCACCTGACCGATACCGCGCAAATAGTTGTCGCCCAGATGCGCGCCGGTCACCTCGGCAGGCCGCAGGAACGGCAGCGCCAGACACCACGCGGCGATCTCGCCCGAGGCATTCGGCAGCGGCAACAACAGGCGTTCCGAATCGAGTTGGCCGTCGTCCAGCCACAACACCCGGCCCAATGCATGGGTACGCAAACGCCGCATCAACGGTGCGGGCAGTTCGATCCGCGAGCCGGAATCGTGGTTGCCGGCAATCATCACGATGGTCAGCAACGGCTGCTGCTCGTGGGCGCTGACGATGAAATCGTAGAGGCGTTCCTGGGCTTTGACCGGCGGGTTCACCGTGTCGAAGATGTCGCCGGCGATCAGCAGCACGTCCGGCTGCACCAGCTTCAATTGGCGCAGCAGCCACTCAAGAAAACAGCTGTGCTCGAAATCGCGCTCCTGGCCGTGCAGGTTTTGCCCAAGGTGCCAGTCGGAGGTGTGAAACAGACGCAAGGCTGACTCCGCAATATAAAAAGGTGATGGCCGCGTGGAAGGAGAGGGCGGCGAAAGAGGGGGAGTTTACAGATTATTGCGAGAGGAGGGCCGGTCGGGGAATTTGGAAACCATCGTCAGAAAAGTATGACTGTATTGCTACCGTTCGTCGGCAACGCTGTACCAGTTCATACATTTATTGACGCCAAAATAGTGGCCATCTAATATCGCGCCACTATTGTGATATCAGTGTGCTGCTATGAGGGAGCTGGCAGATGTGTCGCGGCCTGCTCCGTGACCGATCCCGCTATATCCAGGTTGCCCCGGCAACTTTTCCCCTTACCCACTTCTCGGTCGACCGGCGTCTTGTGAATGCCCGTCGGGAAGCGCTGCGCCTGCGGTCTGCCTGCCATTTCTGTTTGCTGCATCGAGACCCTCTACATGGACGTTCGTCAGTTCGCCTTCCTCGCTCGCCTGCCATCCGCGACCGTAAAACACCGCGATAACTTTCTGGGCATGCCCAAACGCGGTCTGGCGTTTTTGCTGGCCAACGTCATGTTCTGGCAACCGATGTGGGCCCAGGCCGACGGCATTGTGGTGGCCAACCCCGGCACCACCCTCGACCGCGCCGGCAACGGCGTGCAGATCATCAACATCGCCACCCCCAATGGCAGCGGTCTGTCGCACAACCAGTTTCATGAATACAACGTCAGCGCCCAGGGCGTCATCCTCAACAACGGTTCCAGTCAGGCTTCGTCCACCCAACTGGGCGGCTACATCATTGATAACCCACACCTGAAAAACAGTGGCTCGGCCCAGGCGATTCTTAACGAAGTCATCGGTGGCAGCCCGAGCCAGCTGCGTGGTTACACCGAAGTGGCGGGGCAGTCGGCGCGAGTGATCGTCGCCAACCCGTACGGCATCAGTTGCAACGGGTGCGGTTTCATCAACACGCCACGGGTCACACTGACTACCGGTAAACCGGTGCTGGATGGCAGCGGCCGACTGGATCGTTTCCAGGTCGATCAGGGCACCGTCGCCATCGAAGGCGCCGGTCTCAACGCTACCAACGTAGACCGTTTCGAAATCATCACCCGCAGCGCGAAGATCAACGCCGAGATCCAGGCGAAAAACCTGGCTATCATCGCCGGTCGCAACGACGTCAACGCCGACAACCTCAACGCCACGGCCCGCGCCGATGACGGCAGTGCCAAGCCACAACTGGCCATCGACTCCTCGGCACTGGGCGGCATGTATGCCGGGGCGATCAAACTGGTGGGTACCGAAGCCGGGGTCGGGGTGAAACTCGACGGCAAGCTGATTGCCAGCGGCGGTGACATCCAGCTCGACGCCAACGGTCAATTGAGCATGGTTGATGTGTCGTCGGCCGCAGGCGCGGTCAACGTCAAAGCTGCGAGCCTCGATGCGCGTGGTCCGGTCTATGCGGGTACGGCGCTGAACGTGCAGACCCAGGGCAACCTGAACAACCAGCAAACCCTCGCGGCCCGGGACAGCATCAACCTCAGCGCCGGTGGGCAACTGACTAACGGCGGCGCCATCGAAGCCGGCGTGAATGCCGATGGCGGTCGCAATGCCAATGGTGATGTGAGCCTGAGTGCGCAAAACATCGTCAACACCGGCAAAGGCCTGGTGGCCAGCCGTAATCTGACGGTCAGCGCTGCGCAGACCCTCAGCAACCAGGGCGGCACGCTCAGCGGCCAGACCACCGCGATCAACGCTGGCACGCTGGACAACCGCAGCAGCGGTCGCGTGCTGGGCAACGCCAACCTGACTCTCAACGCTGGCACAGTGCTCAACAGCCAGGGCGTGATCAACAGCAGCGGCAATCTCGGCGGCACTATTGGGCAACTTATCAACCGCAACGGTGAGCTGAGCAGCCAGACCGATACGGTGCTGACACTCACCGCGCTGGATAACGTCGCCGGTGTGATGACGGCGGGTCGTGCGCTGGACCTTACCGCGCTCGGCATCATCAACAACACCAAGGGGAAACTCGGTAGTAAGACCGCGCTGACTGTCCGGGCGCAGAGTCTCGACAACAGCCAGCAAGGCCAGTTGCTCAGCGAAGGCACCCTGACCACTCGTATCAGCGGTGAATTGAACAACCAGAACAAGGGCCTGATCCAGGCCAACGGTGCCATGGATGTTCAGGCCACCCGCCTGGATAACCGTGGCGGAAAAATCTCTGGCCTCGGCAACTTGACCGTCAGCAGCGCCAACACCGACAACCGTGGTGGGGTGATCCGCGCCGATCAGGCGCTGAAAGCACTGGTCGATAATCTGGACAACCGGGACAAAGGCCGGCTCGAAAGCAAGGCAGCGCTGACCTTCGAAGGCAGCAAACTCGACAATCGCGACGGTGGCCTGCTGACTTCGACCGGGCTTTTGAATCTGAAAGCCAAAGACGTAGCCAACGCGGCAGGGCGGATTTCCGGCAAGGGCGATATCGAGGCAACCATTGATAGGCTCAATCAGCAGGGTGGCGAACTGGTCGCCGAAGGCAATCTGCTGCTCACCGGTAAAAGCCTCGACAACCGCCAGGATGGCCTGGTCGGCGCGCTGAAGAATCTGACGGTGAACGTCGAGCAGATCGACAACCGTGGTGGTTCGCTCTCCAGCCAGCAGGCGTTGCGGGTCAACGGCGCGCGGCTGGACAACAGCGAAGGCGGCAAGGTGTTGTCCGACACCACCCTGGGCCTGAAGGTCGGGCAGATAATCAACGCCACCAACGGCCTGATCTTTAGCAAGGGCGCAAGCACCCTGGGCGGCATTGGTATCAGCAACGTCGGCGGACGGATTGTCAGTCAGGCCGATTTGCAGCTGGCGTTCGAGGAGGCACTGGACAACCAGGGCGGTCTGGTCAGCAGTGAAGGTCGATTGACCCTGAACCTCGGCAGCTTCGACAACCGCTTGGGCAAGCTGTCGAGCCTTGAGACGATGGCGCTGACCTCGACCGGTGCAGTATTGAACCAGGGCGGTCTGATCGCCTCGCAAAAAGGCCTGACGTTCAACAGTGCCAGCCTCGACAACAGCGACCAAGGCATTGTCAGCGCCAAGGCTGACTCGACGCTGACCACCGGCGAGTTCAAGAACCTTCGCGACGGCAGCCTCGCCACCGACGGCACGCTTGTACTGAAAGCCGCACACCTGGACAACTCCGGCGGGCGCATCGGCAGCCAGCAGCAGTTCGACGTGTCCGTCACCTCGCTGGTTCAGGATGGCGGCGAGCTGTTCAGCAATGGTGATCTGACCCTGGACATGAACCACGGGCTGCTGAACAACCAGCGCGGCAACATTCACACTCCGGGTCAACTGCTGCTGAAAAACCTCGCCGAGGTGAGCAACAGCGCCGGTGAAATCTCCGCTGCCAAAGCCTGGAGTCTGAATGCGCAAAGCCTGAATAACGACGGCGGCAAACTGCTGAGCAACGAAAAGCTCAGCCTCGTCGTGGACGGTGCGCTGAGCAACATCAAAGGCCTGATCAATTCCGCCGGCCTCGACAGCCGCAGCGCCAGTCTGAACAACACCGAAGGCGAAATTCGCAGCCGTGGCGAAATGGATCTGACCGTCGCCGATCTGCTCGACAACCAGGCCGGTGTGGTCATCGCCGATAACGGCCTGACGATCACGGCGGCGCGTCTGGACAACCGCCAGAAGGGCCTGGTAGGCGCCACAAAAGCGCTGAAACTCACGGTCGACCGGCTCGACAATCGCAGCGGCGAACTGTCGAGCAAGGCCGATGTAAGTCTGATCGGCGCCTGGCTCGACAACAGCGACAGCGGTTACATCGCCGCCGGCGGCAATCTGGCGCTGACAGTCGGCCAGGTCATCAACCATAACAAGGGCCTGATGTCCGGCGACACCGGGCTCACGCTGACCGGGCAGACTCTGGAGAACAGCGGTCGTCTGAAGTCGCAACGCGATCTGGCGATCACGCTGTCGTCGGACCTCAACAACGATCAGGGCAGCCTGATCAGCGAAGGCGCGCTCGCCATCAATGCCCAAAGCCTGAGCAACAATGGTGGCAAGGTATCGAGTGCCAAGGACCTCACCGTCGAAACTCGCGGTGCCGTCAGCAACCGGGGCGGCGAACTGCTCACCGACACCGCAATCACGCTCAACAGCAGCGCGCTGGATAACCAGCAAAAAGGCGTCATCAGCAGCAAGACCTTGCTGAGCATCACCACCGGGGATCTCAACAACAGTCAGGGCAGTATTTACTCAGCCGATCAACTGTCGTTGAACGCCGGTCAGGTGACCAATACCGGCGGCAGCCTCGGCGCGGCCAGTTCGTTGGTGGCCAACCTGCGTGGTCTGGATCAGCAGGGCGGCAAGCTCTTCAGCACCGGTGACCTGACCCTTGACCTGAACGGTGGCGCGCTGAACAACCAGGACGGTTTCGTGACCGCACCGGGCCAGTTGCTGCTGAAAAACCTCGGCGAGGTGAACAACCGTGGCGGCGACATTTCCAGCGAACAGGCTTTTGATCTGGTCGCCACGTCGCTGGACAACAGCGGCGGTCAGGTTTTAAGCAACCAGAAACTCACCCTGACCATCGACAAGGCCCTGACTTCGATTAAGGGCAAGATCGCCGCTGCTGCGTTGACGATCCGGGCGGCGAGCCTGGACAACAGCGAGGCCGGTGTCCTGCTCAGTGACAGCGATCTCGACGTGACCGTCGATGGCCTGTTGAGCAACCGCAACAAAGGCAGCATCAAGGCTGCACAACAACTGACTCTCAACAGCACCGGTCTGGACAACCAGGGCGGTGAACTGGTGGGCATCGCCGGCCTGTCCATCGATCTGGGTACCACTGCACAGGATCTGAACAACCAGAACGGTCTGATCAGCAGCAAAGGCCTGCTGAGCATCGCCCACCTGCGCGATCTCAATAACCAGAGTGGTGTGATCAACAGCAAAGGTGTGCTGAGCATCGCCACGTTGCGTTCTCTGAATAACCAACTGGGTGAAATTTCCAGCGTCAACAGTTTCAGCCTGACCGGCAACAGCCTGGACAATCGCGGCGGCAACCTGATCAGCAACGATCAACTGGCGCTCACCGCGCCCGACCTGAAAAACCAGGGCGGTCTGGTGTCGGGCTGGAAAGGGGTGAAGGTTACCGGCAACACCCTCGACAATAGCCTGGAGGGCAGTGTCTCCAGTCTTTTCGGCAACCTGAACATCGACCTCAGTGGTGCACTGCTTAACCACAGCAAAGGCGGGCTGGGCGGCGTCGGCGAGGTGAGCATCAAGGCTGCCAGCCTGGATAACACCGGCGGCATCGTGAGCAGTGGCGGCAAGCAGACGCTGACGATCACAGGCGGCACAATCGGCAACGCCTCGGGTGGCCTGATCGAAAGCGGCGATACCCTCGACATCCGTGCGGCCACCTTGAATAACGCCGGCGGCAGGATCACGGCCACCAAAGCGCTGACCTTCTCCGGCACTCAACTGGACAACAGCAGCGGCAGCCTCGTCGGCAAAGACAGCGTCACCCTCGACCTGCTCGGCGCGCTGACCAACGTCAACGGCGCGCTCGGCAGCACCGGGCCGCTGGTGATCAAACGTTCGACCAGCGTCGACAACCGTGGCGGCCAGTTGATCAGCGAAAGCCTTTTGAACCTGCTGACCCACGGCGATCTGAACAACAGCCAGCACGGCACGATCTCGGCCAATGGCCAACTTGATCTCACCGCCGACGGCACTCTGCACAACAGCGCTGATGGTCTGATTTCCAGCCGTGATGCCGGTGTGACCATCAACGCCGCTGCACTGAACAACGGCAAAGGCGCGGTCCAGAGCTTCACCGCGATGACCGTGAACACCGGCATCGGCGCCATCGACAACCAGGGCGGCAAACTCATCGCCCAGACCGGCGATCTGAACATCACCGCCGCCAGCCTCGACAGCCGTGGCGGTGTGCTGTCCAGCCTCAAGGGTCTGCTGCAAACCCGTTTGACCGGAGTGTTGCGCAACGGGCAGGGCGGCAAGATCGAAGGCAGCCGCCTCGACCTGCGCGCATTGGGCGGTATCTACAGCGATGGCGGCCGTATTGCTGCCAACAGCGGCGACATCCTGCTGGACGCGGGCAGCAATGCCCTCGACAACAGCGGCGGCGGGATCTACGCCAAGGGCATGGTGAAAGTCGCTGCCGGTTCGATGAACAACAACGCCGGCCAGGTCAGCGGCAGCGTCATCGACCTTGGAGCAGGGACGGGTTTGAGCAACCGTGGCGGCCTGATCGAAAGCGCCGGCACTCTGGCCGTACGAGCCACCAACCTCGACAACCAGGGCGGCAAACTGCGTGCACTGGGCATCAACGGTAAAACCGATTTCCAGATCGGCAGCCAGTTCGACAACCGCAACGGTCTGGTGGAAACCGCCAACACCGATTTCACTCTGGCAGCGCCGGGCTTCCTCAACGTTGGCGGCTCAGTGACCCACGTCGGTGTGGGTGAGTTCGACATTTCCACCGCCAACGTCATGAACGCCGGCGGCTCGCTGGTGACCCGTGGCGGCCTGACCCTCAACGCCGACAGCTGGACCAACAGCAGCGTGATCCAGGCCGGGCGCCTGACGCTCAACGTCAACAACTTCACGCAAACGGCCAGCGGCCAGGTGCTGGCCTCGAACCGGCTCACGGGTCGCGGGGTGAACTGGTACAACGACGGGTTGATTGCCAGTGATGGCGGGATGGATATCCAGTTGGGGGGCCGTTACAACGGCAACGGCCGGATCAGTAGTGTTGGAGAGATGGGGCTCACCGCGTCGCAGATAGATGTGACTGCCGCTGCCAGCATCACCGGCGCTTCCGAGTCCACGATCACCAGTCGCGGCAGCCTGACCAACCTCGGACGGATCACCTCGGCCGATCGACTGACCGTCAATGCCGATTCTCTGGTCAACAACGGCACTCTTGGCGGCGGCGGGAAGCTACGGATCAACAGCAATTCGTTGCTGAACCAGAACGGGCTGATCTTCAGCGGCGATGACATGGCCCTGCGGGTCGGTACGTTGACCAACCGTTACGCCGACATCTATGGCATCGGCAACATCAGCATCGCCCGGGACGACAGCAATGGCTGGAGCTCCTCGATCAACAACATTTCCGGGACCATCGAGAGCACCGGTGACCTTAGCCTGGCGGCGGATCATATCGAGAACCGCAAGGATGTGTTTGAGGTGGCTGCCGGGGGCGGGCTGATCTCCGGGGCGATTGGTGTCCGTTGTTACAGCTGCTCTTCATTCGGTGATATCAGTAATGGGGATGCTTCCCCGAGTCATATGGTCTGGGTTGAAAACTACAAGTCAACCATTGTTCGGGACTCGGCATCGGGCACATTGACGGCAGGCCGAAATCTGACCGGCACAGGTCGCGAGTTTATAAACAACGCCTCCGTGGTCAGTGCGGCCAGCAATCTGACGCTTAATGTGCAGAACTTCACCAACCAAGGCGCGTCTGTCGGCGAATACACCGTTACCCGTTGGTTTGATGCACAAAAAGGTACGAGATTCTGGCAAGACATCATGAACTACAACGCCGCGAATGATCCGGGCTATGACTCGGGGACTCTTGGCTACATTGCCGGGCAAGGGAGTTTCGTAAGGCCTAATCTGCACGTATGGAACAGTCAGAATGTCGAGTCGTTGACACGTGTACGCACTCGTGCGACCGGTGGTGAGTCCGATAATTACGTTGCTTTCGGCACAATTCATGAAGAGCTCGGTAAATACACTTTTCAAGTTCCTCATTATGACGATGGTGTACGAGTAGAGGCCCCTGACGCCGTCAAGAATGCCGCGTTCTTCCGGGATACCATTGTTGAAAGCAGCACGACTGCAAACGCCAACGCAGTAGTCCAGGCGGGCGGCACCGTCTACATCAACGCAACCAACAAACTGGACAACGGCGTCGTTCGCAACGGTAACGCGTCGGCGGGCGGGGCGTCTCGCCTGGGCTCCACTCAACTGGGTGGCGGGGTGATCCCGACGGTCATCCGCATCAATTCCCAGTTGCCACCGGATCTGGCCCAACAACAGGTCAACCCGCTGGCTCTTCCTGGTTTCACCCTGCCAACCGGCGACAACGGCCTGTTCCGTCTCAGCCGCAAGGATGGTAGTGATCAAACACTTGTAGCGGGTCGCGACTGGACCATCGGCACCATCGCCGGCAGTTCCACCCAGCGCTCGGACGGCATGCCCGTCAGGTCAGCCACCCAGCTGCAGTTCGACCAGAACGACCCGGTCTCGATGAAAAAACGTGATCTGACACTGGCCTCGCGTCCGTCGCTGAACCTTAACGACAAGACGGTACTGATCAACGTCAACGCGGTTGCCGGCGACGGCCCGGTCGGCGTACTGGCACCCAACCGTGGTCAGGTCTCCTTCGACGTGCCGCGCGTGCAGGGCCTGCCCGACACCAGCGTGCGCTCCAACCCGCACAAATACCTGATCGAGACCAACCCGGCACTGACCAACCTCAAGCAGTTCATGAGCTCGGATTACCTGCTGGGCAAACTCGGCTACGACCCCGACACCAGCGCCAAACGTCTGGGCGATGGCCTGTTCGAACAGCGCATGGTGCAGCAGGCCGTGGTCGCCCGTACCGGTCAGCGTTTCATCGACGGTCAGACCTCTGACGAAGCGATGTTCAAGTACCTGATGAACAACGCCATCACCAGCAAGGACCAGCTCAACCTGTCCCTCGGCGTGACCCTGAGCGCCGAGCAAGTGGCGGCGCTGACCCATGACATCGTCTGGCTCGAAGAACACGAAGTGAACGGCGAAAAAGTCCTGGTGCCCGTGCTGTACCTGGCCCAGGCCAACAATCGCCTGGCGCCGAATGGTGCTCTGATCCAGGGCGGTGACGTCACCCTGATTGCCGGCGGCGACCTGAACAACGCCGGCACCTTGCGCGCCTCCAACAACCTGTCGGCCGAGGCCGGCAACAACCTCACCAACACCGGCCTGATCGAAGCCGGCGACCGCCTGACCCTCAAGGCCGGCAACGACATCATCAACAAGTCCGGCGGCATCATTTCCGGCAAGGATGTCACGCTGACCGCCACCAACGGCAGCGTGATCAACCAGCGCGACGTGTTCAGCACCGATGTCAACCGGGGCGGCAACCTGTTCCACCGCGATGTACTGGACAACGCCTCACGGATCGAAGCGGCCAATGACCTGACGATCAACGCCGGCAAAGACATCAACAACATCGGCGGCGTACTGCAAAGCGGACGCGACATGACGCTCGATGCCGGGCGCGATGTCAACATCACCTCGGTACAGGATCGCAGCACCACTGGCCGGGGCAGCAACTTCCTCAATCAGACCATTACCCAGCATGGGGCTGAAGTGAAGTCCGGGCGGGATCTGACGATTACGGCTGACCGGGATATCGCTGTCGTTGCCAGCCGTCTGGATGCGAAGCTCGATCTCGATTTGACGGCAGGCAAGAATATTCTCCTGACCTCCGCAGCTAACGAGAGCGACTTTGTGTCGCGTAGCAAAAAGTCTGCTCAGGAAAATCACAGTATCAGCCAGCAGGCGACCGTGGTGAACTCGGGGCGAGACATTGCGATCCATGCCGGCAATGATCTGGGCATCATCGCGAGCCGGATCAAGGCCGATGAAGACATCAGCCTGAACGCTGAGCAGGACATCCTGGTCGCTTCAGCCAAGGACGAAAGCTCTTCGTACTATTACAAGAAGAAAAACGGATCGTTCGGGCGCAGCAAAACCACTCAGAGCGAGAGCTACGAAAGCACCAACGTCGCCTCAGTCATCGAAGCGGGTCAGGACCTGACAGTCAACACTCATAAAGACGAAGATGGCAGCGTCAACCTCGACGGTGGGCGCAACGTCGCCATCATCGGCAGTCAAATGAAGGCTGGAAATGATCTTGTCCTGGGGGCCAAGAATGATATCTCCGTGCTTTCAGCGACCGAGGAAAACGGTTCTTACACCAAGAAAACCAAAACCGGGCTATTCGGGTTGTCGTCCAAGGGCAGCAGCCAGCTCAATACCAGCGTTACCCAGATCGGCAGTGAACTCAATGCAGGCCAGGATGTGGTCATCATTGGTGGCCGAGATATCAACCTGAATGCCAGCGTCATCAACGCTGACAACAACGCAGAGTTGCACGCCGGGCTTCTGGATAAAACCGGTGATATCAGTCTTTCTTCCGCCGACAACGAAGCCTACAGCCGCTCTGAAGAGTTCAAGAAAAAGCTGGGCCTTTCACTCAAGGACGCAGTCGGTTTGGCCGCGGGCACGCCAGGCGCGGGTGCAGACATCACGGCTAATGCCTCACACAAGGGCGGCCGCGAGGTTGTCAGCTCCACTAGCGTCGGCAGTGAAATCAACGCGGGTCATGACGCCATTCTCAAAGCGACCCGGGATATCAACATCATCGGTAGCGGCATCAACGCCGGTCACGATGCAAACCTTGATGCCGGTCGCGATGTAAACGTGGTTGCCAGCGTTGATGAGCAACGTAGCAGTAGTTGGGAAACCAACAAAAGCTATGGCATCAAGCAGGCCATCGACATCAACGGCTTCAGCACATTCGTCGGTAACGAAACTGCCAAAAAAGGAAATGAAAGCACCGGGCATACCGCTGCGGGTAGTTCGATTTCTGCTGGACAGAACCTGACGGTCAACGCAGGTCGTGATTTAAACCTGCAGGGTTCGGATATGCATTCCGGCATCGATCTCAAGGTGAATGCCAAGCGCGACATCAATATTGATGCGACAGAGCAGGCCAATGCGATTACCACCTGGGACAGCGTGAAGCGCAACGGCACCACGACCACGATTGCCTACAACATCGGCAATACGCTCAATACCCTCCAGGGTACTGGCAAGGGAGAGGACGGCGTCAGCAAAGGCTCAAGCGTGCTGAAGTCGGTCGACGCCATAAGCCAGTTTGGTTCGGCGACGTTTGATGGTCACGCCGGGGCCTCGAGCACAGGACGCACCCATACCCAGACATCGGTAAGTAATCGCCCTTCGACACTTTCGGCCGGCAATGACATCAGCCTGGACGCGGTGAACAATGTCAGTGTTCATGGCAGCCAGTTGGATTCCGGACGCGATATCAATATCACCGGGAAAAACATCCTACTCGATGTTGCTCACGGGACAGAGGCGAGTGAGGAGAATCAGACCCAGAGTAAAGGCGGCCTCAAGGGCGGCACGACGGGTGGATTCAAAATCGGGGCGGGTGTCAGCAATGCTGGGAGCAAGGCTGAATCCAATCAGGGCAACTCGACGGCGACACAGCTAACTGCCAGCGGCAGTATCAATCTGGATGCAAAAAATGACCTGACACTCATTGGTACCCGGGCGATTGCCGAGCACGACATCAAGCTAAAAGCGGGCAACGATCTGAACATCCTGTCGGCGCAAAATGCATCGAGCAGTGAAAACAGCCGTCGCAGTTGGGGGGCCGAGGGTGGAGTCATCGCTGGCAAGGATGGTTTCGGCTTCTACGGTTCCGTCAATGCGGGTCTGGGTAACCTCGAGCGCGAAGGTGTGCAACAGCAGGAGGCCTACCTGTATGCAGGCAAAGGGCTGAGCTTCGAAAGTGGTCGCGATACCACAATTGCCGGAGCTACCTTGCGCGGCGATGAAGTGACGGGTGATGTGGGGCGCAACCTGACCGTGACGTCCGTGCCCAATACCGGGAAAGTCGAAGGCAAGGAAATGGATGCCAGCCTGACGCTTGCTTTCAGCTTGGGCATGACAGCGAGCGGTTCGCTGGGCTATGGGCAGACGACTGGCAAGACCAACTGGGTAGAAAACCAGACTGTCATCAGTGGTAAAAGCAAAGTCGACATCCGCACCGAAGATCACACGCAGTTGGACGGAGCAGTTATTTCGGCCGACAACGGCAATCTGAAACTGGATACCGACACACTCGGCTATCGGAATATCACTGGCAAAGACAACGAACACGGTTATTACCTGAACGTCAGTGGCAGTTACGGCGGTGGCGGGAACGCCCAGGCCGATAAACCAAACAAGGGAATGGAGGGGCCGGATAAAAACAGCTGGGCTATCGAAGGTTACAACTACACCAAGAATCGAGAGCAGGTGCTTAACGCCACGATTGGCGCCGGTGAGATCGTTGTTCGCCATGACAAGGAAACTGGCCAGGACTCTACGGCCGGGTTGAATCGCGATGTGAGCAAGGCCTATGAGGTGACTCGTGATGACGAGCACCGCACGGATCTCTATGCAAGCAATACGTCTATTGGCGCGGTGAGGGATCCGGTAAAGACCTACAACGACTGGATAAAGAGCGTCGAGCATTATGGCGAGAACAGTGTTGAATCGCTGAACACGCTGTTGGACCTGGTGTTTGCGACGAACAACTTTGCATTGCATCAAAGCATCGGAGAAGCAAGTAATGTTCTCGCCGATCGCGCCGTAACTCGAGCGCTCCTGAAGCTCCTGAAAGACGAAGCAACACGGAAAAAAACGATCGGCATCGCTTTCGTGAACATGACGAATGGGAACTTGACGCCAGAAACGCAGGCTCTGGCCGAGAAAGTTGCTCAAATTGCATCGACCAACCCGGATGCAGCGCTCAGCATGATGTTGACCCTCATGCGCTTGCAAAGCGGCGTGCCAGGTCAATCCAACTTTGTACAGGTTGCAGTGGCTGGAGGTGCCCTGATCGCTTTGGGTGCTGCGTTGCTGACTGCAACCAATTCACCAGAAAATCAGGAGGCGATGCGTACGGCGGTCAACGCCTTCATGGAATCAACCAAGGCCTCAGGCTTGCAAATGCAAGAGCGACTGAGGATGGCTGCCGCGCTCTGGTGGGTCACGTTAGGTACGTCTTTCCCTATAGAACTGCTGGATCCTAGATTCGGAACACTGACCAATCCCATTGTGGAAACGGACGTGCTCCACCCTGTGAGTGCCGGCGGATACACCATCGAACCTACGTCTCCGAGCAGTACTGGTGGTAGTACGATCGAAAATGGGGAGGGGTGGAGCACGATTTCTCCGGTGGTCGATCCTCTGTCGCCGGGTATTATGTATAACAGTCCGGTTGACTATCCTCATATTCTTGGGGCGGACTATAAAAATAATGGCACGCCTACAGGTGGTCATAGCTTGGTGAAAGGCGATGTGCGGATTGTCCCTGGCACGGCATCTGCACCCGATGCAACAGGTGTTTATATTGCAAGAATACTTGTGCCCTCCAAGAATGATCCAAATGTCTGGATACCCAAGCCAGGCGCCCTGCATACAATGTTTCCTGCCACATGGGATGAGCAGCGCATAGTCAGTGAAGTCGACGCGGCGTGGAATAGTCCTCATAAGACTGTTAAAGGAGACAGCTGGGAGTCGACTACACCGTCAGGTGTTATTATCAAGGGGTACACGACACCTAGAACCACCGCTTATCCTGTTTACACACCGTAGCCACAAATAAGGTCAGAAAATGAAGCTAAAATTTTTCTACAGATACGGCGGACCTCATCCTGTTTTAGGACACGTGTATTACGCCTCTGCTGAAACCTTGCCGGGGCAAGCAGGAGCAGAGCGGTATGAACGGTACGTCTGCGGAGTGCTAACTGCGATAGCTCAAACCCCTGCATGTTGTGATCGAATTATTGAGTCCATCGGAACTATCGAAAGAGGTTTGGAAACCTCCATCATTGAAGGCGGGAATGATGTGCTGCTGAATATGGACGCCTCAGGTGTACAAGTGGATATTTTGGTCAACGATGACTGGATAGGACAGCCGGAAAGTCATTTTTCATTAGTTGAGTGGCGCATAGTCATTGAAAACTGGAAACGCCTTCTTCAGCGTCCTAAGGATTCTGGCGAGATAGATTTAGTAACTTTGTAATAATGGGGTGAAAAAGTAGACAGATTTATTTGATTAATAAATCTGTCTACTTTTTGGTCATATATTTATGGAGGTGTATATGATTTGCCCAAGATGTGAGCAGGATGACGTTGTCAAAGCGATGATAAAAGCGACTAAGTCGATTATTTTTATTTGCCCTGAGTGCGAAGCGATGTGGTTCTCGATCGACGAAATAAAGTTTCCAGGATTTGTGGATTACATGACTTATATGAGAAGTATTGGTCTGTCCCATCTGTGGGATGAGTTGGAAATTATTTCGGAGAAAATATAGGTGTCAGTATTTAAAGGGGGCAGATTTATTTGATTAAATAAATCTGCCCCCTTTGTATGTGGATTGTAGTTGAAAAACCCTGGTTAATTAAGGGTGTCGAAGTAATCGGTTTGAGTCCGCTGAAATGAACCTAAAAGATATTGATTTGACTCTTAAACGAATGATTGAACTTCTTCGCGGTGTCGGGGGTGGGCGCGTGGTGGGGTGGGCGGCGGCTCTTGAGGGGGTTCGGGAAGATTTTCACAGCGATCCTAAGTATGCCTCGTCGAAGTTGGTATCTATGGCTGGTGGGATGGGCTCTCTGAGTGATCTTGTTCTTTATAGCGGTGGTCAGGCATTAGTTGTAGAGAATAATGAGTTTGATATGCTGAGGTCGCGGCTTTATGAACTTGTAAAAAGTTAACTTGATGAAAGAAAGGGGGCAAAAATGGGGCGCCCATTAGCTGGTCTCAAGTCAAAGAAAAGGGGGGGCAATAAATCAAAAGGGGACAGATTTATTTGATTAAATAAATCTGTCCCCTTTTTCTGGTCCCCTTTTTCTGCTTACGCCAATCTTGGAAATGGGCATGCTGCTGTCTATGGCCCTGAGGGCCGTGCACTGTACGATGTGTCAACCTCTAGGATTAAAGTGATCGAATGGAACCAGGCACCGAATGGCACCTATTTCCCCAAGAAGGGAAATGACACAAAAGCCTTTGAGGAAAGCGTTTCTCAGTCGGTTCTGGAAAGCTTGGGGTTGAAATGATGAAGATTTATAAGAGCAATATTTCGAAGGAGTCATTGAATCTATTTGTTTCGGGAATTGGTTCCGGCGAGTTTTTTTCGTATGCAGGTAATTTCGTTTCATTGGAGCAAACAATTTCTGTTCTGGGTTTGCTTTCTCCTGATTTTATTGAGGTCGATGGTCACGTCTTCTGGCTGCCCAATGCTGAACAATACGATCCGCATAAATTGCCTTTGAGGGGGATGGTCGAGGCTGAAACTGGTGTATTGGAACAAAGTGCATTGCGTAAAGACGTTGAGCGGTACAGGAATATTTTTTCAATAAATCAGTTCTTTTCAAGGTGGGAGGATGCGCCGGACAGGCCGGTATTCAAGGTGGGGCTGTCGGATGAAGATTATCGTCTTTGCCATTTGTTTGCCGAGCAGCTCACTGTATATTGGAAGCGCGCGTTATCAGGCTGCTTTCCAGGAAAGGACTTTCAGTTTGAAATTGCCGATGATCTTCTAGATGAATATGGAGTTTGTCTAACTTTCTGGCAGTCATAGTTGAGAGTGGTTGCAAAAGAAAATAAGAGCGGTGAAGGGGTGGGGTGGTGGTAAAATTTAAACGTGAGAGCCCAGAGGTAATTTGGCCTGATTCAATGCGGATTGTTTACACTATTAGCGGGAGTGATTAAATAAATCTGTTTCCTTTTTGTTATTTGCATTAGGTGCTCAGCACGGCATGCTGGATGGAGCAATCTCATGCGGCGCCAATGCTATTGTCATAGGGAAGCAGTCATGAAAGTAGGCGATGTTGTCGAGCTGGAGGGGTGGCTGGTTATTATTGACTTTAGGCTTTTTCTCGTGCCCGATGATTATTCAGCGAATTACGAGCAAGGTGAAAAGGTTGAAATATCCAAGCCTGAAATAATGTTTTCCATAACCGATAGCGTTCTTCCTCTGGGCGGTGGGAGAAGTTTTATCTTTCATCGATCGAGACTCTCAGGCGTTTTGGAGAGTGTTCTGCCGACAGTGGTTGCGGTAACGTCTTTGTTTGTTGAAGAAAGAGGGAGAGGTTTTGTGCGTATAAATCTTGAAGAGAAAAATATTGAGAAGTGTAAAGCTCGGCATGATGAATTTCTCGAAAAGAACAAAGGTGTCAATTCGGATGATTGGCTTGATTATGTCTGAGTGTTTGCGAAAAGGTGCGAAAAGTGGACGGGTTTATTTTAATTAATAAATCAGTCCCCTTTTCTAATGTTAGTGTGATTTTTATAAGGAGTCAGGCGGTGAGAAATAATATTGTTTCTCGTATGATGATTTTTTTTGGCCTGCTTGGGATGGTGTTGTCAGTGTGTTTTTTGATTTCCTTGGTGATGGTTTCTTTACTGATGTTTTTGCTCTATTTTTTTTGCGAACCTGATTTTAATGTGCTTTTTCTGTGGGTGGGTATGCCATTAACATTGCTCTTTTCTATTTTGTGGATGGGCAAGAATATCGATTATATAAAAAGCGCTATGGATGGGCGTTAACAAGAAGTGCTGGAATTGGAGAGTGAAAGGCGATAGATGAATCTGATTGAATAGATCTGCTCCTTTCTGGTCGTTCCTCTCTGGTGAAGGTAATAAGTTCAGGATTGCTGAAATGAAGCTAAACAATATTAATTTGACACTTGAGACAATGATTGAGCTTCTTTGTGTGAGTGCAAAGGGGACGGACTTGTTTGATTAATAAATCCGTCCCCTTTTTTATTCGAGGGCAATTTGATGATGAAGCCCGTGAGAGGCGATCGTCAGTTGCCGTAATAATCACACTCTGACGATTCCCCAATCTACTTCGGATAAAGCGGCGGCAACCCACTATCACCCACCGGATCCTGCACCCGCTCCGCCGTCGGAATCGTGCGAATCGCCCGCCACAAATCTTCACCCTGCCAATGCTGCCCGGTCTCGCTGTACAGCGCGCCGTTCAGCCCATCAAGCGCATCCGACAGCGGCACAAAACGCGCTGCCATATCCGCCAGTGTCTCCGGCTGCTGACGGGCCCAGGCGTCGAGGGCCTGGCGGGTGGCTTGCGGGTCGTTGGCCTGGCTGGCGCGTTTGATGTCGTCGAGCAGGGTGCGCGGGCTCGGGCCGGTTTGGGCGGCGCGCAGGATTGCCGGTTGCCAGCGGGCGCGCCACCAGAGGCCGAAGCCGAGGAGGGTGGTGCAGGCCAGGATCAGCGTGCTGAGTTTCCACCACCACAGCGCTTCGCTGTCGGCGGCGTTGAAGGATTGCGCGCTGCCGGCCGGGGTGTCGACCTGCAGGCTCGGGTTGTTCACCACTTGCAGGGTGCGGGCCGGCAGGCTGGTGTGTTCCAGGTGATCTTCGAAGGTGTTCCACCACACCACGTCCACGGTCGGCAGTTCGATCGAACCGCTGCGGCTCGGCACCAGGGCTTCGCGTTCTTCACGGCTGCCGATCAAACCACGCTCGCTGCTCTGGTTGTTGAGCACCGGTTGGTCCGGGTAGCGACGCAGGCCGTTGGCCTCGGTGGCCGGCAGGGCGGGCAGTTGCGAACTGGCCAGGCCTTCGACCTTGAGGGTCAGGCTGCGGGTCAGGGAGTCGCCGACCTGGGTGTGATCCGGTTCCGGGTTCCAGCTTTCGCTGAGGCTCAGGCTGCGGGCCGGCAGCCACGGCGCGTCGGCCGGATAAGTCATCGGTTTGGGTTTGACCGTCAGCGGGATTTCCGTAGAGGTCACTCGCAACACTTTGCCCGGTTTCGGCCCCTGTGCGTTGGCGTCCTTGGCAGGCTGGGTGTCCACCCGTGTGGCGCTGAAGGTTTGCGGGGTGATGGTCAGCAAACCGCTGTGCTGCGGGAAGATCGCGTAGCGCATTTCGATCACGCCATGCCGCACGCCGTTGATGTCTTTTTCGTAGGTGCGTGTATCGCCCAGCTGTTCGACTCGTGCATCGGTGATCTGCAACGGGGTGACGCTGCTGTCGTCGTACAGCGACACCGAATGGTAGATGCGCAGGGTCAGGACGGCCTGGGCCTGCACATAGACGCTGCTCTGGTCGAGGCTGGACTCGATGAACACCGGGTCGAGCACGTTCTTTTCTTCGGTGACGTCGCTTTCCACCACCTGCACGGTGATCGGCTGGCTCTGGGTTTCACCCAGTTTCAATGACGGAATTTCCACGCTGCCGTTCTGTTTCGGCAGCAGGGTAATGATCCAGCGGGTGGTGGCGCGGTTCTCGTTGTTAAGCGTGTTCAACTGGTTGACCTGACGCGTGCCGCGCACTTCGAACAGCGGTTCGAGCGGGGTCAGGTCAGGCTTGCCGAACTGCGTGACATCGTTGGATTCGAGGGTGAGTTCCACCGTTTCGCCGGAGTTCAGGCGACTGCGATCCACACTGGCCGTCAGCTCGGCCGCCTGGGCGGTGGCCGTGCAGATCAGCAGGGGTAGCAAGAGAGCGGTGAAACGGGTCATCGAGTGTTTTCCTGATCCTGATGTTGTTGCTGTTCGTACCAGAATTTGCGTCGCAGCAGTTCGCCCGGATCGTCCGGGATCTTGCCCAGCCATTGCTCCAGTGCCTGACGTTGCTCGCCTTCGAGGTTGTCCTCGCCGGGGCTCAGCGTCGGGGCCGTGTTCAGTTCCGCGTCCGGCGCGCTGTCCGGCAATTCGTTGGGGCCCGGCTGTGGCGGCGTGGTCGGCGGCGGTTCGCTCGCTGACTCCGCAGGCTGGGCCTCACTTTGCGCGTCATTCTTGATCGCCGGTGGCGGCGCGGTGGCGGGCGGTGGTTCGTCGCCCGGCACGTTTTGCTGCGTCGGTTGCTTCTCGGGCTCGGCGGGCGGCGGGGTGTTTTTCTGCTTGAGCAGGTTCTCCACCAGTGCCTTGTTGGTCAGCGCCGGGCGCAAGTCAGGCTGCAATTCCAGAGCCTGTTCATAGGCGTCGATCGCCGCTTCCAGCTCACCGCTTTTCGCCAGTGCGTTGCCACGATTGTAGTGGGCGCGGGCATCGCTGCCCTCGGCGAAACGCTCGGCGGCGCCACTGTAATCGCCGGCCTCGTACAACGCCAGCCCTTGCCATTGGTGGTCTTCGAAGTGTTGCGCAGCCTCGGCCGGACGCTTCTGTTTCAGCAGATGCAAACCCTGCTGGTCGGGACGCAGCCACAGGTCTTCGAAATTGAAAGCGTAGCTCGGTTGCGGCAGGCAGAAGAGCAGCGGCAGGCAGAACAACCAGCCACGGCGCCCGGCACAGGCGGCGAGCAGCAACAACGGCAACAGCAGCCAGTAACCCTGATCGGCCCAGGTATCGAGGCGCAAGGTCTGGCCGTCATTGCGCAGGCTGCGCGGGCCATCGAGCAGGCCGAGGCTGCGCAAGTCCGATTCATCCAGCCGCGCGCTGTGGTACTCGCCACCCACCGAATTGAGGAAGGCACCGAGGCCGGGGCTGTCGAGTTGCGGCACGCGGATCGCACCCTGTGCGTCCTTGAGGAAACTGCCGTCCTCCTGAGCAATCGGCGCGCCCTCGGCGGTGCCGATGCCGAGCATCAGCAGCTGCGCCGATTGCCCGCTCAGTGCGCGGCGAATGCCCTGTCGCTCTTCATCGGACAGCGAAGAACCGATCAGCAGAATGCGGCCCTGACCCAGCGCCCCTTGTTCCAGCAATGCCAGCGCCTTGCTCACTGCGAGGTCGGCGCGATGGCCGCTCTCCGGCATCAGTGACGGCTTGAGGGCATCGAGCAGATTGCGACTGGTCGCCAGATCATCCGACAGCGGCACCAGCGTGTGGGCGCTGCCGGCGTAAACGACGATGGCGGTCTGCGCATCGCTGCGTGCTTTGAGCAGATCGAACAGCTTGCGTCGGGCCTGTTCCAGACGGGTCGGCGGCGAGTCGGTGGCGAGCATTTCCGGGGTCAGTTCCAGCACCACCACCAACGGATCCGCCGGTTTCTGGCTGGTCTGTTCGACCCGTTCCCAGCTCGGCCCGAGCAGCGCCAGGATCGTCAGCAACCACGCAACGCCCAACGCAACCCACGGCAACTTGCTGTCGCGACCGCTGCCGCCACTGAGCAATGCGGCATGGAACGCCGGCGGCAGAATCATCTGCCAGCGTCCGGCGCGTTTCTGCCGGTGCCAGAGCTGCCAGATCAACCAGCCGAGCAGCGGCAACAGCAGCAACCACCAAGGACGGAACCAGTGCGGCCAGAGGGCGATCATCGGCGCCTCCGCAAACGCAGGCGCTTGAGGCGCTCGCGCCAGTCAGGCAGTGGGCTTTGCAGATACAGCTCCTTGGTGAACAGGCGTTGCAACGGGTTGTCCGGCCACAATTCACGGGCCACCAGCAACATGCTCAACAGCAACGCCAATGCCAGCGGCCATTGATATAGCGCTTGGGCCGGGCGCGCCTGAGTCGGTTGCTGGGCCACCGGCTCCAGTTGGTCGAGGGTGTCCTTGATCGCTTGCAGTTCCTTGCCGTCGCGGGCACGGAAATAGCGGCCGCCGGTGGCATCGGCGATGGCCTTGAGTGCCGGCTCGTCGAGGTCGAGGGTCGGGTTGCCGCCGAGCAGCGCCGTGGCGCCGCTCTCTTCGGGATCGGCACCGATGCCGATCGGATAGATTTTCACGCCTTCGTTGGCTGCCAGTTTTGCGGCGGTCAGCGGCTCGATTTCGCCGCCGTTGTTGGCGCCGTCGGTGACCAGAATCAGCACGCGGCTCTGCGCCGGGCGCATGCGCAGGCGTTTCAGCGCCAGACCAATGGCGTCGCCGATGGCGGTGTTCTTGCCGGCAATGCCGATCCGCGCTTCGTCGAGCCACACGCGCACGGTGCGCCGGTCAAACGTCAGCGGTGCCTGCAGGTAAGCCTGGCTGCCGAACAGGATCAAACCGACCCGGTCGCCATCACGGCTTTCCAGAAAATCACCGAGCAAATGCTGGACCAGCGACAGGCGACTGACGTCTTCGTCGTTCCATTGCATGTCGGGAAAGTCCATCGAGCCGGACACGTCCACCGCCACCAGCAGATCACGACCACTGGCGGCAATCGGCAACGGCTCGCCCAGCCATTGCGGGCGGGCGGCGGCGATCAGCAGCAACAGCCACAGCAGCATGAACGGTGCTTGCTGACGCCAGGCCGGCAGATTGGCCCGGGCGCGGCGGCGGGCGAGGCCTTCCAGATCACCGAGAAAGCTCACTTTCAGCGCCGGCTCGCCGCTGTCGGCCACCGGTAGCACCAGGCGCATCAGCCACGGCAGCGGCAACAGCACAAAGATCCACGGCCAGGCGAACTCAAACATGCTTGCGGATCCACGTATCGACGGCTTGCGTCAGGCCGGCGATGGCCTTGTCGTCGAGTTTGCATTCAGGTTTGTACGCGCCCTCGACGAGCACCATCCAGCGAGTCAGGCCGGCGGCAGGGCAGCGGTTGTCGAGAAATGCCAGCCATTTGCGGCCGTTAAGGGTGTGGCTCTGGCTGTAGGGGTAATGGTTGCGGCACAGGCGTTTGAGCAGGCCATTGAGCTGCTGCAGCCAGGCACCGGCCGGTGCGCCGTCGTAGGGTTTGACCATTTGCGCCAGCTCGGCGAGTGCGGCAATGCGCACTGGATCAAGCGGGATTTCGGCGCGCACGACGGGTTTCTTCTTGATCGGAATGAAACGGCGCAGACGCCACAACGCGTAGCCGATCAGTGGCAGCAGCAAAAGCAGCAGCCACCAGCCCGGCGCCGGCGGCCAGAAGGCGATCGGTGGCGGGGAAATCAGAGGTTGCAGTTGTTCGAGACCGTTCATCGAACGTTCCCCGGGCGCTGCGGATTGAGGAACTCGCGCATCTGCTCGACCATTTCGCTCTGGGTGCTCAAGGGCATCAGCAAGACCCGCAGTTTCTGCGCGAGCAATTCCCAGCGAGCGATGCGCGCTTCGGCCTGGGCGCGATAGGTCTGGCGCAGATCGAAATTCAGTGTGTCGAGTTCCAGTTGCGCGCCGCGCTCGGCGAATCGCAGCAGACCGGCGGCGGGCAGGGCGTGGTCCAGCGGGTCGGACAGCGGCAGCATCAGCAGATCGCAATGACGTGACAGCAGGCTCAGTTGCTGCTCGGCGCTGTCGCTCAGGGCGCGCTCGTCACAGATCACGATCACCAGACTGCCCGGACGCAATACTTCACGGGCCCGACGCAATGCAACACCAAACGCATCGCGATCCGGCTCCCGCTCGCTGTGCAGTGATTGATTGACCTTCACCAAGCGGTTGAGCAGTTGCAGCAGGCTCTGCTTGCTGCGGCGCGGTTTGATCTCGTAATGCTCGTTGTCGCCAAACACCAGTCCGCCGACCCGGTCGTTATGGCCCAGCGCAGCCCAGCCGATCAGCGCCGCCGCTTGCGCCGCAAGCACCGATTTGAACATCAGCCCGGAGCCGAAGAACAGCCGCGTGCTTTGCTCGACCATGATGAAAATCGGCCGTTCGCGTTCTTCATGGAACAGCTTGGTGTGCGGCTCCTGAGTCCGTGCGGTGACGCGCCAGTCGATGGTGCGCACGTCGTCGCCGGCCTGATAGACCCGCACCTGATCGAAGTCGACGCCACGGCCGCGGAATTTCGAGTGATGCAGGCCGATCAGCGGGCTGCGCTGGCTCGGCGTGGAAAACAGCTGCACTTCGCGCACGCGGTGGCGCATCTCGATCAATTCGGCGAGGGAGATGCGGATACCGGGTTCGGACGGCAGGGAGGCGTTCATGGGGGTCAAGCGACGGCTACGACGTCGAGAATCCGTTGCACCACCCGATCCTGGTCGATGCCGGCGGCTTCGGCCTCGAACGACAGAATGATGCGGTGACGCAATACATCGAACAGCACAGCCTGGATGTCTTCCGGGCTGACGAAGTCGCGACCGGCCAGCCAGGCGTGGGCGCGGGCACAGCGGTCGAGGGCGATGGAGCCGCGCGGGCTGGCGCCGTAGGCAATCCACTCGGCCATTTCCGGATCGAACTTGGCCGGGTTGCGCGTGGCCATGACCAGTTGCACCAGGTATTCCTCCACGGCGTCCGCCATGTACAGGCCAAGGATTTCCTTGCGCGCGGCGAAGATCGCCTGCTGGCTGACCCGGCGCTCGGGTTTGGTTTCGCCGTTCAGGGCTTCGCCCCGTGCCTGTTGCAGGATCCGACGCTCGACGGCGGCGTCCGGGAAACCGATTTTCACGTGCATCAGGAAGCGGTCGAGCTGCGCTTCAGGCAGCGGATAGGTGCCTTCCTGCTCGATCGGGTTCTGCGTGGCCATTACCAGAAACAGCGGCGACAGCTCGTAAGTGCTGCGTCCGACACTGACCTGACGCTCGGCCATGGCTTCGAGCAGCGCCGATTGCACTTTGGCGGGGGCACGGTTGATTTCGTCCGCCAGCACCAGGTTGTGGAAGATCGGGCCTTGCTGGAACACGAAGCTGCCGGTTTCCGGGCGATAGATCTCGGTGCCGGTGATGTCGGCGGGCAGCAGGTCCGGGGTGAACTGGATGCGATGGAACTGGGCTTCGATGCCCTCGGCGAGTTCTTTGATCGCTTTGGTCTTGGCCAGACCCGGGGCGCCCTCGACCAGCATGTGGCCGTCGGCGAGCAGGGCGATGAGCAAGCGCTCGATGAGTTTTTCCTGGCCGAGAATCTGCGTTGAAAGAAAGGTTCGCAGCGCCAGCAGCGCTTCACGATGTTCCATCGATGACTGTTCCTGGAAAGGGTGGCCACAGGCGTTCGGATAACGCCGGGGCTGGGGGCGTTACTTTAATCCATCGCAGGGGGTGGCGACTAACGGCATTTTGCGCAAAGTGCGGGAAATGACCGGGGCAATTGTTGGAAATTTGTAGGGCGGGGGAGGTGCGGTGTTCTTTCGGGCCCTTTCGTACGCGAAAGGGCCGGCCCAGAGACCCTCAAATCTGGCTGATAAAGGTGCCAGTACCGTCAAGAATGTTCTTCAGGGTTTCTTCAACCTCTGCCAGATCCACCATGTCCGGGTTGTAGGTGATTTCCAGCACATCATCACCATTCAGCGCATCGGCATCCGCCGCCGCGATTTCGATCTTCAGCAGGGTGTTGGTCAGGGTGACCTTCACGCCGTCGAGAGTGGACGGCTCGCCATCAAGCGTGATCTCCAGCTCATCCTCGTCCGGATAGCGGCTCATCAGAAACATTTCGCCCTTATCGCTGTGGCAGCAGAGCATGGCCATGTTGTCTTCTTCGTCGTCGCACGGGTTGACGATCAAAAGGGCGGTGGTCATTTGCATGGGGAATTCCTGCCTCGGCGGGCTTGTTGGTCGCAATTGGGCGCGATTCTGCCAGCCCCCGGGAATTTCTGCATGTGAGAGTGTCAGAGGATGTGTCGTGAGCGCGACACAGGTCAATGGTCATTTCTGGCACGCCTGTACCGTGAAACCGGGGATTCAGACCGGCGTTGCGCCCCATGAATGCTAGTGTTTACCGATGCGCCTGCCCGGGTTTACGTGCCAATGACCGAATATGTCGCAGCACCGCAAGCAGACACATTGTCGCACCCATTAAGCTGCGCAACGGATGAGCACCCGTAAAGGCATTGTCGCAGGCTCCAAAATGATGCCGGACAGTCGTTTTTGCAGATGCCCATTCATGGAAGGTGAATGTGACCTGAGTGTCTCGTCCAGCTTCACCCACCTGTCACCCTGTTTCCTCTGCCCGAGATTCAGGAACAGGGCGACGGAACGCCCCGAAAGGGGTTTTGTACGCGACGCTTTCCATCAATAACAAGCCCAAGCGGAGTACCACAGATGGCGTTCTTCACCGCAGCCAGCAAAGCCGACTTCCAGCACCAACTGCAAGCGGCACTGGCGCAGCACATCAGTGAACAGGCACTGCCACAAGTGGCGCTGTTCGCTGAACAATTCTTCGGCATCATTTCCCTGGACGAGCTGACCCAACGTCGCCTCTCCGACCTCGCTGGCTGTACTCTTTCTGCGTGGCGCCTGCTTGAGCGCTTCGATCACGCGCAACCGCAAGTGCGCGTCTACAACCCCGATTACGAACGTCACGGCTGGCAGTCGACCCACACCGCGGTCGAAGTGCTGCACCACGACCTGCCATTCCTGGTGGACTCGGTGCGTACCGAGCTGAACCGCCGCGGCTACAGCATCCACACCCTGCAGACCACCGTGCTCAGCGTGCGTCGTGGCAGCAAGGGCGAACTGCTGGAAATCCTGCCGAAGGGCACCACCGGCGAAGGCATCCTGCACGAGTCGCTGATGTACCTGGAAATCGACCGCTGCGCCAACGCGGCCGAACTGAATGTGCTGAGCAAGGAACTGGAACAGGTTCTGGGTGAAGTCCGCGTCGCGGTCGCCGATTTCGAGCCGATGAAGGCCAAGGTGCAGGAAATCCTCACCAAGCTCGATAACAGCGCATTTGCCGTCGATGCCGGCGAGAAGAACGAAATCAAGAGCTTCCTGGAATGGCTGGTGGGCAACCACTTCACCTTCCTCGGCTATGAAGAATTCACTGTTGTCGATCAGGCCGATGGCGGCCACATCGAATACGACCAGAATTCGTTCCTCGGCCTGACCAAGATGCTGCGCACCGGTCTGACCAACGAAGACCGCCACATCGAAGACTACGCCGTGAACTACCTGCGCGAACCGACACTGCTGTCGTTCGCCAAGGCTGCACACCCGAGCCGCGTCCACCGTCCGGCCTACCCGGATTACGTGTCGATCCGCGAAATCGACGCCGACGGCAAAGTCATCAAGGAACACCGCTTCATGGGCCTGTACACCTCGTCGGTGTATGGCGAAAGCGTACGTGTCATCCCGTTCATCCGCCGCAAGGTCGAAGAAATCGAGCGTCGCTCCGGCTTCCAGGCCAAGGCTCACCTGGGCAAGGAACTGGCCCAGGTTCTGGAAGTGCTGCCGCGTGACGACCTGTTCCAGACCCCGGTCGACGAACTGTTCAGCACCGTGATGTCGATCGTGCAGATCCAGGAGCGCAACAAGATCCGCGTGTTCCTGCGCAAAGACCCGTACGGTCGTTTCTGCTACTGCCTGGCCTACGTGCCGCGCGACATCTATTCCACCGAAGTCCGCCAGAAGATCCAGCAAGTGCTGATGGAGCGCCTGAAGGCGACCGACTGCGAGTTCTGGACCTTCTTCTCCGAGTCCGTGCTGGCCCGCGTGCAACTGATCCTGCGCGTCGACCCGAAAAACCGCATCGACATCGACCCGCTGCAACTGGAAAACGAAGTCATCCAGGCTTGCCGCAGCTGGCAGGACGACTACGCCGCCCTGACCGTCGAAACCTTCGGCGAAGCCAACGGCACCAACGTGCTGGCCGACTTCCCGAAAGGCTTCCCGGCCGGCTACCGCGAGCGTTTCGCTGCGCACTCGGCTGTGGTCGACATGCAGCACCTGCTGAACCTGAGCGAGAAGAAGCCGCTGGCCATGAGCTTCTATCAGCCGCTGGCGTCCGGCCCGCGCGAGCTGCACTGCAAGCTGTATCACGCCGATACCCCGCTGGCGCTGTCCGACGTGCTGCCGATCCTGGAAAACCTCGGCCTGCGCGTGCTGGGCGAGTTCCCGTATCGCCTGCGTCACAACAACGGCCGCGAGTTCTGGATCCACGACTTTGCGTTCACTGCCGCCGAAGGCATGGACCTGGACATCCAGCAGCTCAATGACACCCTGCAGGACGCGTTCGTCCACATCGTGCGCGGCGACGCCGAAAACGATGCGTTCAACCGTCTGGTGCTGACCGCCGGCCTGCCATGGCGCGACGTCGCGCTGCTGCGTGCCTACGCTCGCTACCTGAAGCAGATCCGTCTGGGCTTCGACCTCGGCTACATCGCCAGCACCCTGAACAACCACACCGACATCGCTCGCGAACTGACCCGGTTGTTCAAGACCCGCTTCTACCTGGCACGCAAGCTGGGCAGCGATGATCTGGACGACAAGCAACTGCGTCTGGAACAAGCGATCCTGACCGCGCTGGACGACGTTCAAGTCCTCAACGAAGACCGCATCCTGCGTCGTTACCTGGACCTGATCAAAGCGACCCTGCGCACCAACTTCTACCAGACCGACGCCAACGGCCAGAACAAGTCGTACTTCAGCTTCAAGTTCAACCCGCACTTGATCCCTGAGCTGCCGAAGCCGGTTCCGAAGTTCGAAATCTTCGTTTACTCGCCTCGCGTCGAAGGCGTGCACCTGCGCTTCGGCAACGTTGCGCGTGGTGGCCTGCGCTGGTCCGACCGTGAAGAAGACTTCCGTACCGAAGTCCTCGGCCTGGTAAAAGCCCAGCAAGTGAAGAACTCGGTCATCGTGCCGGTGGGTGCGAAGGGCGGCTTCCTGCCGCGTCGCCTGCCACTGGGCGGCAGCCGTGACGAGATCGCGGCCGAGGGCATCGCCTGCTACCGCATCTTCATCTCGGGTCTGCTGGACATCACCGACAACCTGAAGGACGGCAAACTGGTACCGCCGGTCAATGTCGTGCGTCATGACGACGATGACCCGTACCTGGTGGTCGCGGCGGACAAGGGCACTGCAACCTTCTCCGACATCGCCAACGGCATCGCCATCGACTACGGCTTCTGGCTGGGTGACGCGTTTGCGTCCGGTGGTTCGGCCGGTTACGACCACAAGAAAATGGGCATCACCGCCAAGGGCGCGTGGGTCGGCGTACAGCGTCACTTCCGCGAGCGCGGCATCAATGTCCAGGAAGACAGCGTGACCGTGGTCGGCATCGGCGACATGGCCGGCGACGTATTCGGTAACGGCCTGTTGATGTCCGACAAGCTGCAACTGGTTGCCGCGTTCAACCACATGCACATCTTCATCGACCCGAACCCGAACCCGGCCACCAGCTTCGTCGAGCGTCAGCGCATGTTCGACCTGCCGCGTTCGGCATGGTCCGACTACGACACCAGCATCATGTCCGAAGGCGGCGGTATCTTCTCGCGCAGCGCGAAGAGCATTGCCATCTCGCCACAGATGAAAGAGCGCTTCGACATCCAGGCCGACAAGCTGACCCCGACCGAACTGCTGAACGCCTTGCTCAAGGCGCCGGTGGATCTGCTGTGGAATGGCGGTATCGGTACTTACGTCAAAGCCAGCAGCGAAAGCCACGCCGATGTCGGCGACAAGGCCAACGATGCGCTGCGCGTGAACGGCAACGAACTGCGCTGCAAGGTTGTGGGCGAGGGCGGTAACCTCGGCATGACCCAACTGGGTCGTGTGGAGTTCGGTCTCAATGGCGGCGGTTCCAACACCGACTTCATCGACAACGCCGGTGGCGTGGACTGCTCCGACCACGAAGTGAACATCAAGATCCTGCTGAACGAAGTGGTTCAGGCCGGCGACATGACCGGCAAGCAACGCGATCAGTTGCTGGCAAGCATGACCGACGAAGTCGGTGGTTTGGTGCTGGGCAACAACTACAAGCAGACCCAGGCCCTGTCCCTGGCTGCCCGCCGTGCCTACGAGCGTGCCGCCGAGTACAAACGCCTGATGAGCGACCTGGAAGGCCGTGGCAAGCTGGACCGCGCCATCGAGTACCTGCCGACCGAGGAGCAGCTCACCGAGCGTGCCGCGACCGGCAAGGGCCTGACGCGTCCGGAACTGTCGGTGCTGATCTCGTACAGCAAGATCGACCTCAAGCAGCAGCTGCTGGACTCGCTGGTGCCGGACGACGATTACTTGACCCGCGACATGGAAACCGCGTTCCCGCCGAGCCTGGTCAGCAAGTTCGCCGATGCCATGCGTCGTCACCGTCTGAAGCGCGAGATCGTCAGCACCCAGATCGCCAACGATCTGGTCAACCACATGGGCATCACCTTCGTTCAGCGACTCAAAGAGTCCACCGGCATGACCCCGGCGAACGTTGCCGGCGCCTACGTGATCGTGCGTGACATCTTCCACCTCCCGCACTGGTTCCGTCAGATCGAAGCGCTGGACTATCAGGTCTCCGCTGACGTGCAACTGGAGCTGATGGACGAGCTGATGCGTCTGGGCCGTCGCGCTACGCGCTGGTTCCTGCGTGCCCGTCGCAACGAGCAGAACGCTGCCCGTGACGTCGCGCATTTCGGTCCGCACCTCAAGGAGCTGGGTCTGAAACTGGACGAGCTGCTGAGCGGCGAAATCCGTGAAAACTGGCAAGAGCGTTATCAGGCTTACGTGGCGGCCGGTGTACCGGAACTGCTGGCGCGTATGGTGGCGGGTACGACCCACCTCTACACGCTGCTGCCGATCATCGAAGCGGCCGACGTGACTGGCCAGGATCCGGCCGAAGTGGCCAAGGCGTATTTCGCCGTGGGCAGCGCGCTGGACATCACCTGGTACATCTCGCAGATCAGCGCCTTGCCGGTTGAAAACAACTGGCAGGCCCTGGCCCGTGAAGCGTTCCGCGACGACGTCGACTGGCAGCAACGCGCGATCACCATCGCCGTTCTGCAAGCGGGCGGCGGCAACCTGGACGTGGAAGAGCGTCTGGCGCTGTGGATGGCGCAACACGACGCGATGATCCAGCGCTGGCGCGCCATGCTGGTGGAAATCCGTGCCGCCAGCGGCACCGACTACGCCATGTACGCGGTGGCCAACCGTGAGCTGAACGACGTGGCGCTGAGCGGTCAGGCGGTCGTGCCTGCTGCAGCGACTGCGGAGCTTGAGCTTGCTTGAGTAGCCGTTGAATGAAAAAGCCCCGCTCTCGAAAGAAGCGGGGTTTTTTTATGCCTGTTGTTCGGCGGTATTTGTGTGGTGCTGCGTAGATCCAACCCCCTCACCCCAGCCCTCTCCCCCAGGGGGGGCGAGGGGAAAGGGAGCCGATCTTCATGCTTTTCAAACTCAAGTTCGACTCGGTATCTCACGTCGGTGTAGTTCGAAAGAACACCTCGGTCAGTCCCCTCTCCCCCCGGGAGAGGGTTAGGGTGAGGGCAGCGGCCTGATAGTCACTGCAACTTATGTAGTTGTTTAGTATCGAGCATCGACACTTTATCTGTCGGTCTGGTCAGCAAATTACTGAGCGACTGGTCAAACTTCTGCAGCGCCCGGACCTGAACTTCCTGCTGCTGATTAATATCCGCAACAATCTCCTCCGAACGCTTGAAGTCCGCCCACACCGGCGTCAACTCTTTCGCCTCGGACCCCTTGGCCGTCCCGATATAGTTGAACTTGCCGTCATAGAAGTCCGCACTCACATCCGCCTTGATGTCCGAACTGCGCGAAGTAATCAACTGGCTGTGAGTATCGACGATCGCCACCACGTCCGGATTCGCCGCACGCAGGCTCTGCATGTCCGGGTACACCGTAACCGAGCCGAACTGGCGTTGCAGCGAGGCTTTCACCCAATCCACGGCCATGTCCGGTTTTGAAGTGGCGACGTAGGCGTCGTGGATCGGCTGCACCAGCAAACTCTGGCCGAAACCGGTGCCGGCGTTGGCCTGATACTCGCGCAGGTATTCGCGGTTGGTCTGGGTGCTCGGGCTGTAGAGCATGCCCAGTGACACACCTGGACCGCTTTTTACAGCGGTCGCACTACTGCGGCCCACCGGTTGAGTGAAGAGGGTGTCGAGCGACGATACCATTGTTGGCGCGGTGGGCACCGAACAGGCAGTTAATGTCAATAGTGAGATGGTGAAGGCGCTGGCGAACACAGGTTTCATGGTGTTTCTCCCGTGAAAAACTTGAGTCGGAAATCTCGGGCAGCCGTCAATGCCGGCTGTTGATTCATGTTAACCCCGCAAAAGTCATATTGAATGTGAAATTCATGTGATGTTCAGCAGAGTCGTAGTCTTGTTTGGCTTATCCTTGGTTTTCTAATTGCGGTAGGAAATAAAAAAGCTCAAATCAACGATTTGAGCTTTTTTACTTATGAGTGGACGAGTTTTCTATTGATTTGTTAATGCTCAGTGGTAGAGGTGTTTAGTATCCGGTGGCTTTACGCCAAAATTCGTATCAGTACTGGCTTCAGTTCCAAATTCACTTGGGTGATGCCGCCAACCAGAAGCCGCTCCTGCTTATCGATTGCAATTGCCTCCGAAAGTTGAAGGCCATTCAAGGTGAGCAATCCATTGTCCCTGTGAAAGGTTAAATCAGGTTCGCCATCTTGCAGGAAACGGGCAATCGGGAGGTAGGCAGGCGCTGCACCATTCTCCATCGAGCCACCGACAGCGATAATTCTGCTCTGTCGGTCAATCGCGCTTGTGTGCCAAGCGAGACTTCTGCTTTCGTCGTTCGGAGTCAGGACAGGTTTACCTCCGTTGAAGTCTTGCACAATTTTTCCTGAGTCGGTGATGCTCGTAATATACCCTTTGTTGGGGAATCCGATCTTTTGACCGGTAATGAGCAGTTTTTTCGAGTTGAGTTTTTCGATGGAAACAATGTTGTTTTCGAAGCTTAAATGTTCGAAAAGCAGATATCCGTTGTCTGCAAAGCCGTGTACAAGCTCTCCGGCTGTTGTATACATGGTCACAATGCCCAACCAATTGTTGGCGACTTTTGCGTTGCCTGCTACGCAGATCAGGTCATCGGAAACTCGAATGATGTTATAGAGGTTTACTGGGTAATCAGTGTGCTTGATATCAATGTAGGGTTTGCCCTTGTTGAAATCGTTGTTGGGTTGGCCGGATTTCAAAAGTTGAATGAGATAGTTTCTGTGGATCGCCAGTATTTTTCCGTCGGGAAGTACTATGGGCGCTCTCGAAGAGTGGCCATTACCCGAAGCAGGTGCAGGGGGTGGAGTCTGAGCAGAGGCGGGGAGCGGGATGACGATTTTTCCATGGTTGCCAAAATCGGTTTCGTAATTTCCGTGCCTATTAAAGCATGCAAGGGCGACCATCGTCCGGCCGTCAGTTTGATGTGAACCTTGAAGCAATATGCTTTCATCTTCTAAAAGCGTAATGCTGCCTCCTGATGAGGCTCCTTCGTTGCTAAATTTATCCAGGACAAAACCACGGTTTGCGAATCTTTCATCTGGGACGCCATTGTCTGCGAAACAGCCCAAAACAAATTTATCAGCGGTGCTGCTGACGAACAAAATTCCCCCCCTTGAGTCAACCGCCAGTCCCTGAATTCGCGACAGGCCGATCTCATTGTTTGGTATATGAACGATAGCTTTTCCATTAAGCCCGAAAGTATCATCCAGATGCGCGGCTGAGCGTTTATCGTTCATGTTCAAATCCTCAGTTAATTGGAAAGCCCAGAGGATCATTGAGTTTGTTGCACTGGTTGTCTACTGTCAGTCTTGACAGTAGACAACATCATTAATTTAAGGGTGCTTCAATGGTTCGCTTTTTATAGAACGACTTTGGCACCAACTGATTCCAATTTATAGCAACGGGAAGCAAGAAAGTTCGTGATCGATGATTTGAACGCCTGTGATTTTGTCGCGCGATCTCAATCACTGTTCCAGCGGGATCAACACTTTTTCATCAGGCGACAGCACCATGAACACCAGCAACTTGGCAGGTTTGGTGTTGCTGGCGTTTTTCGACACCAGATGCTCGGAGCCGGCCGGTTCGTACCAGAACTGGCCTTTCTTGTAGGTGATCGCTTGTTCGCCCTTGACCTGGGAAGTCACTTCGCCTTCGAGCACATAGGCCATGGCCGTGCCGTCGTGTTTGTGGGCGATGGAGGACTGGCCGGGTTTGTAGTCGACTTCGATCATCATGGCTTTTTTGCCGGGGACGTTTTTCAGCATCTGGTCCTGCAGGACCGAGACCTTCTCGGAGGCATCGTGGGCCATGGCGGCGGCAGAAACAGACAGGGCGAGAGCGGCGGCGAAAATGGGCAGGAGTTTCATGGCGGGTCACCTGTGAAGTGGGGGAGTCGGTCTTCACAGTAGTCCCCGCTCCGGGCCATTCACACCGCCAATATTCGGGAAGTTCAGGTGACCAATCTGTGGTATTTCAGCGTATTCAAATACGCCATCGCGAGCAGGCTCGCTCCCACAAGTTTTGTGCCGTTCCAACCATTTATGAACCGCACGAAACCCTGTGGGAGCGAGCCTGCTCGCGATGGCATTGGTTCAGACGATAGGGAAACTGTTGAAATCCACACTATTGGCCAGCCGACTATCGATCAAGTCAATAAACCCCTGCGCCTCAGGCCGGTTGAAGTGCGCCTGCATCGCCGCCTCCGACTGCCAACGAGCACTGACGGTCCAGCGGTGGCTGTCGTCAGGGCAGCGGTCGACCAGATAGGAATCACAGCCCGGCGTTTCGCGAAGGGTTTCGACGATCTTCTGCAACTGCCTGCCCAGCTCCTCGGAGCGGCCGGCCGCAGCCTGCACCTGTACGGTGTTGATCACTTCGTTGGACATTGCTCACACTCCTGAATCAGGCCGGACGAATCCTGCTCATTGAGGGATAACGCCTGTGCAGAATAGGCCTGCACCCCGGGATCACCAATAACCAATCGGCGGGTAATCCGTTAGACCAATCTACCCGGCGACCTGTTGCAGAATGTCGCGCAGGCGATCCAGCGCGATATCGATATCCAGCGTCTCGATGGCGCCGAAACCGAAGTACATCCCGCTTCTGGCCGGCTGCTGGTAATAGAAGCCGTCGATGGCGTACAGCCCGACTTCGACCTTTTTCGCCAGTTCGATCACCAGCGGCAAGTCGATCGGCACACGGCAGAACACCGCCATATGAAAGCCTGCGCTGGCCGGCACTGCCTCCAGCCACGGCGACAGGTCGGTGGCCATGCGCGCCAGGATCCGCTCGCGGCGCTGGGCATAAACAGTGTGGCAGCGGCGAATGTGCTTGAGCAGGCAGCCCTCGGCGATGAACTTGGCCAGCGCCCATTGCGGCAGGGTGGAGGCGTGCAGGTCGGTGAGTTGCTTGGCGCGGATCACCGCTTCGAGAATCGCCGGTGGCAGGATCGCGTAACCGAGGCGCAGCTCGGGCAGCAGGGTTTTCGAGAAGGTGCCGACGTAGGCGACGATGCCGCGCTGATCGAGGTTGTGCAGCGAATCCGTCGGCCGGCCCTCGTAGCGGAACTCGCTGTCATAGTCGTCCTCGATGATGATCGCGCCGAGCTCGTAGGCCCGCGCCAGCAACGCCTCGCGCCGGGCATGGCTCATCGGCATGCCCAGCGGGAACTGGTGCGACGGTGTCACGTAGATCAACCGGGTGCCGTCGGGAATCTGCTCGACCTGAATCCCTTCCGCATCCACCGGCACACCGACCACGGTGGCGCCATGGGTGCCAAACAGCAGACGTGCCGGCGGATAACCCGGATCTTCCATCGCCACCAGACTGCCGGGGCGCAGCAGCACCCGGGCGATCAGGTCGAGCGCCTGCTGCGCGCCGTTGCACACCACAATGTCTTCGTCCTGGCAGTTCACGCCACGGGAGAACGCAATGTGCCGGGCAATCGCATTGCGCAGCGCCGGCAAACCTTCCGCCACGCTGTAGAAACCTTTGGAACCCGCCATCTGCCGCATGGCGTGGGAGACACAGCGACGCCAGTCATCGTGGGGGAACTGGCCCTTGCTGGTGGCACCGCCGATAAAGTCGTAACGCAGCGAGCCGTCCAGCGTCGGGTGGCGCAGGAACACCGGCAGGTTGCACCAGCTCTCGATCACCTCGGAACTGGCCAGCTCGGAATGGCTTTGCTTGCGCTGCACCGGCGTCGAGCGGGCGTTGACGTACGTGCCTTTGCCGATGACGCCGGTGAGGAAGTTTTCGTAAGTCAGCTGCGCGTAAGTGTCGGAAATAGTCTTGCGCGAAATCCCCAGTTGCTCGGCGAGCAAGCGGCTGGGCGGCAGTTGCGTGCCGGCGGCCAGGCGCCCGGATTCAATGGCGCCGCGCAGTTGCTGGTACAACTGACCGGCCAGATCCTTGCGGCCGTTGATCACGACATGAAGTTCCATACCGACGGGGCTCCTGGGGGCGAATGAGGCGGATTGTGCGCCCGCCAGATTACTCCCGAATGCACGCGGGGCAGAAGTTGCGCGGAGTAAAAACCGCAAATTGGTCAAGGATCAGTGGTCTGCCGGTTTTCCGTGCAATTGGGGCTGTAACCCTGGCCTGCCAGCGCTTACCGTGAAATGACTCTTCTGCTGCCCGAGACCCGCCCATGTCCCCGCGTCTGGATTACTACAGCGCTTCACCCAAAGCCATGAAAGCAATGATTGCCCTGGAAGCGCTGACCAGCAGCCTGAGCATCGAGGCGCCGCTGCTGCACCTGATCAAGATCCGCGCCTCGCAACTCAACGGCTGCGCGTTCTGCACCGACATGCATTCGGTGGAAGCGCGGCGGGCAGGGGAGACGGACCGGCGGCTGTACGCCATCGCGGTCTGGCGCGACAGCGGCTTCTTCAATCTGCGCGAGCGGGCCGCACTGGCCTGGACCGACGCGGTGACGCTGCTGGCGGAAAGTCATGTGCCGGATGACGTCTATGAACAAGCGCGAACACAGTTCAACGAAGGCGAACTGGTGGACCTGACCATGGCTGTCAGCACCATCAGCAGCTGGAATCGCCTGGCGGTGAGTTTTCGCCAGGTCCCCAGCGATCACTAGTTGATGATCGTTCCCACTCGGGAGCGTGGGAAGGAACAGGTAAAAACTAGTTCGGCGGCCGCTGCGGTTTCACCGACGTGCCAAACGTATTGCCCATCCGCGTGCTGGTCGCCGCCGGTGTCGCCAGCCCCACCTGATTCGGCGGGCGCTTGTTGACCGGCACATTCATCGCTTCCTGATTCTTCTGCGCAGCCGCCGCGCCGTCGGGGTTATTGCCCATCTGCTGGCTCAGGCAGTCGTAATTCGGCGCCTTGTAACCGCCCACGGTCACCTCGACGCAACCCACTGCCTGCTCGGCATGCACGCCGCCCGACAGGGTCAACAACAGCCCGCTCAGCGCCAATGTCCACAGTGATTTCATGTGTGCCTCCTGGCCGGCCCGAAGGGGCCGCTCTAACTCAAGAGTCTAGTGCAACGGGCGCGCCGATCCCGTGATGGTTTTTTTGCAGTGGCCGTCACACCAGATTCATAAACAGCCCTCAGGATGACGGTTTTCAGGGGTGCATCAGCCGTGCAGCGAGGCCGTGCCAGGGACGAATTTGCGCGCTCAGCGCTCATGCGCCAGCTCTGTCTGGGGCTGCTGCTTGGCTTGTTTCTGAGCCATGCCAGCGCCGACCCGGTGCCGGCGACGATGCGCATGACGCTGCACATCCCGGCCCAGGAGCTGGCCCGCGCCCTCGATCAGTTCAGCCGCGCCACTGGCATGGCGGTGCTGGTCGACAGCCAGTTGAGTCGTGGTCGACGCTCCCTGGCGGTGGATGGCGAATTCACCGCCGCCGAAGCGTTGCGCCGGATGCTCGGCGGCAGCGGCTTGATGGCCAAATACAGCCGCGACGACGCGTTCACCTTGCAGGTTGCGCAAGTCGAGGACGTGCCAATGCCGGCGGAGAAACCGACCCCCGCCAGCGTCGCGGTCAACCGCAGTTACGCCACGGCGGTGCAGGCGGCCATCGAACGCAACTTGTGTCGTTCGCCGCTGACCCGGCCCGGCAGTTTTCGCGCGGTGTTGCAGTTGTGGATCGGCCGCGACGGCGTGGTGCAGCACAACCGGTTGGTCACCACCACCGGCGATGTTCGGCGCGATGCAGCGCTGGTAGACAGTTTTCACACGCTCAAGATCGACCGGCCCACACCCGGCGCATTGCGCCAGCCAGTCACGTTGCTGTTGTTACCCGAATCGTCAGGAAAGCGCATGGAATGCACACAATGGGAAGGAGTTTCCGGGGGATGAAAGACGCCGGACAAAGTTCGATGGTCCAGCTGTTCCTGACGTCCTACGAGGACTTTCGGGTGCGCCTGCGACGCCGTCTCGGCTCGGAGGACCTGGCCAACGACGTGCTGCACGAAACCTACCTGCGGGTCGACCGCATGGAAGCGCCGCCGAACCTGCTGCGGCCCAACGCCTACCTCTATCGCATGGCCCTGAACATCGCCGCCGACCGCCGCCAGGCCGATGCGCGGCTGCTCACCGGCAGCGAAGTCGAAGAACTGCTGCAAGTCAGCGACGAAGCGCTGGACCCGATGCGCGTGGTCGGCGGGCAAAAGGAAATCCAGTCGCTGCTCAGCGCCCTCTACGAACTGCCAGCCCGGCGTCGCCGGATCTTCATCGCCGCACGGCTGGAAGAAGCGCCGCACCTGGAAATCTCCCAGCGATTCGGCATCTCCACGCGCATGGTCGAGAAGGAAATCAAGGCTGCCCTCGGACACTGCGCGGCCAAACTGGAAAGAAAAGTGTTTCAGCGGTTCGGTCGCGGGGCCGGAAAACCGTCTAGTGAATGAAGCTCCGATTGAGTGTCCCGATCAACCCGTCGAGTACCTGTGCGTTTGAACATCTTCCGTCTGACACCTGCCGAGCCCACGCCTGCCGAGCGTCTGCAAAGCGAAGCCCGCGACTGGCTGATCCTGCTGACCTCCGGCCGCGCCACGGTCGCCGACGCCCGAGCGCTGCGCCAGTGGTGCGCCCAAAGCCCCGAACACGCCCGCGCCTTCGAAGAGTGCAAGGCGTTGTGGCACCTGCTGCAACCGGCGGCGGAAGAATTGCGGGCACCACGCCGGTTCGGACGACGGGCCTTTATCGGCGGCGCCATTGCCGCATCGGCGGCGTTCCTGCTGGTGCGCGGCACGATCCCGGGCGGGTTCTCCGGGCTCGGCGCCGATTACATCACCGAAGTCGGCCAGCAACGTCGCGTCGAACCGGCCGATGGTTTGAGCCTGGAACTGAACACCCAGACCCGAATCAATCAGCGTTCGGTGGATGAGGGCGTGCAGGGTTTTGAACTGGTCAGCGGCGAAGTCGAAGTGCAGACCGCACGGCTGCCCATGGCGATGCAGGCCGGTGGCGGTTGGTTGCGGGCGAGCAGGGCGCGGTTCAACCTGCGCAACCTCGATCAACAGGTGTGCGTGACGTGCCTGGATGGTGCGGTGGATGTGGAAGTCGAAGGCCGCAGCCTGCGCCTGGAACCGGGCCAGCAACTGACCTATGACGCGCAGCAGGTTGGCACTGTGCAAAACGTCGACACGGCGGCGGTGATGAACTGGCGTCAGCAGGTACTGGTGTTCAACGGCACGAGCCTCAGCCAGATGATCGACGAGATCAACCGCTATCGTCCGGGCATGTTGCTGCTGCTCAACCGAGAACTCGGCCAGCGCCGCGTACAGGCACGTTTCTCCCTCGATCAACTGGCCGGCGTAGGCGCACTGATTCGTGATGCCTACGGCGTCAAATGCACCGAACTCCCAGGCGGCGTAGTCGTCCTCAGCTAACCCAACACAACACCCACAAACACCCTAGAACCCTGTGGGAGCGAGCTTGCTCGCGAAAGCGGTAGTTCAGTCAATGAGATGTTGAATCTTCCGGCCCCTTCGTCGGATCGCCGCCCGGAGCAAGCTCGCTCCCACAGGGATCTCAGTGATTCAAATTACTCCAACGGCCCCATAACCTGCCGATACTTCTCCACCCCCTGCGCCGTCTCCCGAGTCAACCGCACCTCCAACCCCAACGGATCCTCCCGCCGATTCCCGCTCAACTGCCGCCACCCCTTGTCCGCCTCCCAAACCCGCACCTGCAAATCACTCACCTCACCCAAAACCGCCACCCCAGCCGTCGGCGCCGGCAACGGATACCGACTGCGCGCCGGCGCCACCGCGCGATACAACGTGTCCCCCTTGAGCCACCAGCGCACCCGCTGCAAAGCCCCCGGCTGATCCGCCGCACTCCGAATGATGTCCAGCCGAAACCCCTTGCTGTCACTGCTGCGCACCGTAAGCGCAGGCGGGGCCGTCGCCGGTTCATCCTCAGTGCCGACCTTCTTCGGCTCCGTCAGCTCGATCCCCGCGCGCATCTCCACATCCCGCTGCATCTGATTCAACGCCCGCAACAGGCTGTCGCTCTGCTCACCACTGGCCTGCAAATGACTGTCAGCGCGGGTGACACTGTCCAGCCCCTTCCAGGCAATCAGACTGACCACCGCCATCAACAGAATCGCGACCATCACCTCGATCAGCGTAAAACCTTGTTGTCTGTTCATTGCACGCTAATCCGGCCCGAAGCATCCCGCAGCACACTCAACCGATTGAGCCCGTCAGACAGCGTCAACTGCAGCGGCGGATTGATCCACTCCGCGTTGAGCACCACTTTCTGCTTCGGCTCCACCCGCACCTCCAGCTTCGGACTCTGCCAGGGACGCGGCCGCAACTGCGGGTCCCGATCGAAATGATCAAACCCCGTGCCACTGTCACTGCGCCGACTGAACCGAAACCCCTTGCCATCGCTCAACCACGCAATCGGCCGGCCATCGGCGCGGGCCTCAGCCTGGGCAATCTGCAGCAACTGCGCCACGCGCTCGGCGTCCTTGCGCAGCAACTGCAACGGATCGGGCTTGATACTCAGACTGATTGCCGCACTGGCGATGCCGATGATCACCAGAACCACCATCAATTCGATCAACGTAAAACCCTGCTGCCTGCCCCGGTTCATCGAATGCGCACTCCTTTGCGTCCAGCCCCGTCCCAAAAAACCATCCTGCACGGCCAACATGTAAGGCGTGTGAAATAAAACCGTGAGAATTGCCGCGTAGTCTGGTCACCGGGACTAAAAGGAGATTCAGCCCATGAGATTCACCGCACGCTTTTCACCCCCCCAACTCATCCAGGCCGCCGCACTGCTGGCCGCCCTGGTCGGCATCGCCACCTGGTCATCCCTGCTCCTGACCACCGCCGAATCCCACACCCCGGCGGCTACGCCGCAACTGCTCGCTGCGCGTAGCGATAACCCGGCATTGCAGTGGTTTTCCAATCGAACGGCGCCGGTGGAGATCAAGGTCAGTGGCGTGATGGCAGGGAGTCGCGGGGCGGTGGCGATTTTGAGTTTGAACGATGGGCCGCCGAGGAGTTTTTTGCAGGGAGAGCGGGTGAGCCCTGGGGTGAAGTTGGTGGCGGTGGAGGGGGATGGGGTGGTGATTGAGCAGGGTGGGGAGCGGGTGCGGTTGGGGGTTGAGAGGTTGGGGGAGGGGGTGGAGATGCCTAGGTTGGTGAGGCCGTGAGTTGTGGGGATGTAGATAGTATTCTGGCTTTTTCAGCTGGTGATGTGCCTGTTGTAGTGCCGACTCAAACGCATTTGTGAAAGCAGATAACTTGTACTCTGCTGGCGAAATGGTGTCACTTGTGTGGACTATGGCAAAGAAATCCCCTAGATTCTCGGCAAATTGTCATGGATGTCGAGATGGAATCAAATGATTCAGGTGGCGTAGCAGCCAAACACGGTTTTCTATTCCAAGATTGTGTCGCCGCCTACCATGTCACCCAAATGCTTCGCGATAAAACTATCCGAAGTGTCCGTTGTGAGGTCACAGACGATATTGATATCGTCTTTGACGGGTACGTCAATTTCGTGCAGGTGAAGAGTACCGAGAAGACGCGCTGGAACATCTCCGACATCGTCAAAAACTCGAAGGGCGCCGACAGGAAGACAATCGCCTGCAGTTCGATATTGCACAAATCAATGCAATGCGAATCAGGTGCCGGTTTGTCGTGTAGGTATTCGATCGTCACCGAAGACAAAGTGAACAAAACTCTTGAGTACTTGACGATCAGCCCAAAAGCCCGAATAGGGAAGACTGGGCGGCAGGAGCTAATTGACGACCTCAACAAACGCACGAGCAATTATCAGACTGCGGCGGGTGTGAGCGTCGCGGGCTGGGTCGACGCGGCCACTTGGGAGATCTATCACACCCTGCGCGAACTGGAACTAATGGGGATCAGAAATATACGAATGGCCTCCCAAGATTTGCATGGGGTCATTCTTAGCTCTGAAACCGTTTCTGAAGATATATGGAACCGCATCCTCGATACCGTCACACGTAGGGGCGAGCATTCTCGGCGGATCCACAGTGTTGATGACAAGTCCTATAACAGACTCGATCTTCTTGGGTGGTTCAAGTTGCGCGTAGAGGATGACCAGTCCCGATCAGGGCGCAAAATCTACGTTAAACGGGACTTGCCCCACATCCTTATACCATTTAGAGCGCCTATGGCTTCGACGTGTGCTAAGCGCAATGGGCAGGTTCTGCATCAGCAGTACTCGCTTAAGAAATACCGCTACCAGCACATTGTGGACAACGTTTGCCAATGGTTGGATGAGATTTTTCTCCGGCCAAAAGAAATGTCAGATATTTACAAGCTGACGCTTGTAGAGAAGCGAGAGCGTCTACGGACATCCGTTTTCACATCTCTCGATGACGTCAGTGAGTTTCTAGGGCGTGTTCTGTTGCACGCCACAATCCGGCAACACCATGAAAGCCAGCCCATACCCTGCATGCTGCATGTGGAAAGACCTGGGGCCGAGAAAATTCTGGAAAATGTGCACATCGTCCGCCGCGACCCAGAAGGTGATCAACTCTGGATTGGCTTCAGTGAGTTGGTAACGGATTTCGACATCGCCATGAGACTTCCTCAGATACGGGATCGGTTGTACGAGGACATTTCGCAGTGCTTCGATACCGCACGCAGAAAAATCCTCGATATAAAAGACGATGACTACCTGCTGCGCCACGACATCGACGAAATCCTTGATGGCAGCCAAGCATTCGATGCCCACATTGATCGCTTCACCTTCGTTCTGTTCGTGGGTTACGACTCGAACCTGCTTACCGACCCTGAAACACCGGGGCACGAAGATGAATTGGAGTTGGAAACGAGAGCGTTATTTGAGAAGTTCGCAGCAGATCTCATTGAGGACTCACCATTTGCTGATCTTTGTATCCAGATCTTTATCTATCCGGCTCCGAGTCTTGAGCGGTTAACCAAGTTGGTCGAGGATAAGGTAAGGGAGGTGATATGACGGAGTTCTATGAGCAGGCAAAAAAAGCCTGCAAGGGGGGGAGTTCTCGTCTTTCGAATACCTGTCCGCGGTCAATAAGCTTTTATCCAACCCTGTTTCATATGACCTGGGCCGAGACCTGATCGTGCGGGCCCTCGATGCGCGCAATCGATTTAGCAAGCACAATACTCTTCTAAAAAACATGGTGAGGAAATCAGGTTTATTTCCGTACCTGAAAAAGGAGTTCACCGACCTCACGCCGGACGACCTTAGGGTGTTGGATCTGTACCGAACACCATTTTCGGATAATTTCGTTTTTCACTCCATGCAGTTCCACATATTCGATCTGCTGAAGGCCGGTCATAACGTTGTGCTTAGCGCGCCTACAAGCATGGGTAAAAGCGCAATCGTGGACTCGTTGCTCGGTTTGGGTACTCTAGAGAGGCTCGTCCTAGTTGTCCCAGCAGTGGCTCTTGCGGACGAGACTCGCCGTCGGTTGCAAGACCGGTTCGGTGACCGATATCAAATCATTCACCACAGCTCGCAAGAGTGCTATTCCAACCGGGCCGTCTACGTTCTCACGCAAGAAAGAGTGAATGAACGAGATGACATAGTTGACATTGACCTCTTCGTCATCGACGAATTTTACAAGTTGTCGTTTCGGGAGCTAAAAAACGGCACTGTGGACTACCAAGATGAGCGAGTCATCGAGCTCAATATTGCGTTGAGCAAATTGCTTAAGGTCTCCAAGCAGTTCTATCTGACCGGGCCATTCGTCAACAGCATTCGCGGACTTGAAAAACTCGGATATCCGCATACTTTTGTTTCTACCGACTTCAACACGGTCGCGCTTGATGTACAAACCTTCGGCATTAAGGCGAATGATGAGAAATCCAAACTTAAGGCGCTGGCTGAGATCGCAACCGCATGTATCGGCGCTACGATCATCTACTGCAAGTCGCCAACTGTAGCAGGCCTCGTGGCACGAGAGCTGATCAGGCTCGGGCACGGCTCTCCAAATTCGAGTCCTCATATCGATTGGGTGAGCGACGAATTCGATGCCGATTGGGATTACACCGTTGCGCTAAAAAACGGTATTGGACTGCACTTTGGAGCCTTGCCAAGAGCTTTGCAGCAATACACAGCCGATCAGTTCAATGCGGGAAACTTACGTTACCTACTCTGCACATCTACAATCATTGAAGGAGTGAACACCATCGCGAAGAATGTTGTGATCTACGACAACCGCGATGGCATTCGCAGCATCGACAAATTCACTCATGGGAACATCAAGGGGCGCGCTGGGCGGATGGGTATTCACTTCGTGGGCAAAATTTTTTGCTTGGAGGATATTCCAGAAGACAACCTCAATCAAGAGGTGGAGATTCCGCTCGGAATTCAGGACGTTGATACTCCAATCAATCTTTTGGCCTGTGTTCAGCCAGACCATCTGTCCGAGTTTTCACAGGATCGCTTCGATGAGATCTTCACAAGTGATCATGTCTCTATTGATCTCGTTAAAAAACACTCGTACTTCCGTGTCGAGCAGTTCGAGGAGTTGCAAAGTATGGTCGAAATGATGGACGACACCGAATTTGCCACGTTGGTTTTTCATTGGGCACCCGCGACCAATTTTCTGAAAACGTTTGCCAAAATTATCGCAAGACTTGTACCTCATACGTTCAGTCGGAACGGGGTCAATGTTAAACCTACTGACGTTATGGTCGCCAAGCTCGCTGGCTACCTCAACGCTTCGAGCTATTCGGAATATTTGAAAAGCCAGATGGCCTATGCGAGGCAGTCGATCATCGAAGGGGAAAAACGCACGCTTTCAAGCACGCTTAATAATGATTTGAAAATTATTAGCAACACGTTCGGATATACCCTGCCCAAACTATTGAGCTTGCTGGAGGATGTCGTCAAAAATCATGCACTGAAGCTAGGTATCCGCAGTAAGGTCGATTACACACACGTCAAGATGGCCTTCGAGGGGTTTCATTTACCAGCTGGTGTTAACGCCCTGGAGGAAATCGGAATCCCCATTCAGACACTGCATCGTCTGACAGAGAGGCTTGAGTTTCCAGAACAGGCGGACGTCGATAGTCTGGGGCGATATCTTCGGGATACTCAGGTCTCTTGGAGTCAATTTTTGGGCGCTGTAGATCAGGCGTTTATCAGACGCGCGCTCGGTACGGGATGACATCAGTTTTGTAGCAGTGGAGACGGACCGGTCTTCAAAAGTCAGACCCGTCTCCTTTAAAATTCCGCGAAGAGCAGGTTTTGTTCTTTACAGGATTCGCTAGGTGGTTAGGGTGTAGCTGGAAGCTGTGGTTTCTAGCGAAATTAAATATTGGATGAAAGTGCGGCAGGTCACATATCGGTAAGGAGGGTCTTATGAGCAGGAAATGCATTTTTTACAGCGTGCCCTATAATAAAATCGTTTTTTATTATGCTGAGGGTGTCTAAATGCCTTCTGAAAAAAGCGTTTCATTCAGAACTCATTTGGTATCGAATACAGTAGATCTCATTGAGGAGATTGGTATCCATTGCGGTAGAACCTCAAGATTGATTGCCGGGATAGTTTCTCAGCTTGCTGCTTATACGGAAGAGGGTGTTCCTTTAACTCCGGCTGTGTTTATCTGTAACTCGATATCTGAGCTCTTGCAGAGGGCGGGTGTAGGAGAATACGTACCTCTATCTGAAGAGATACCATTGGAAACCGCTGGGCCTACTATACTTAAAGCGGCGGCGCCTCTGTGTAGGGATAATTGGCGTATATATATTGAGCGATCTCCTAATGGCGAGAATTGTAAGTTTGGAGTTTTTTGTGGGAGCAGTGACCCATCTTCATTGACTGTCGATGAAGCGGTTCTCTGCGATTTTTCCGCTGGATTCCCTATAGTTAAAATAGCTCAAAGTGCGATAAATAAGGTTGAGGTAAGAACTAATTCCGGGAGTGGCGTAGAGTTTCGATTCAATAATGATGCTGACGTTGCTGAGTTGAATGGTCAAGCACATATAGACGGACTTGCCGGTTCAATATCGGCTGAGTTGGGTGAACAGGCAGGTATGTTTTCCAGTTTCGTTGCGCGCTTATTGTCCTCTGCAATAAGTAACTGCCATGGGACGTTGATTGCTGTTGTGTCATCTGATGTCAAAGAACTGCCAGCTTCATTGCAGGATGCTGTGCGTTTAACTCCGCCAATTGATCTGTTTGAAAGGGTTAGGCTACACGCCGATGAGGGTAAAACTGCAATGTCAGTAAGCCGCTTACAGGCTGCTGCGGAATTAATCTCAGGTTTTATAGGTAGTGACGGTATAACTGTGTTTAACAGTGCTGGTTGTATTTTGGGATATCGAGCATTCATTAGTAGTAATGATGTTTCTAATGCGTCTGGCGGAGCCCGGAGTCGGGCGTTTTCGTCAATGAAACAACTAGTTGGTTCGGAGTTGTCTGCAGCTTTTTTTAGGTCACAAGATGGACGTACAGATCTTCATGTGAATGTTGGAGGTGGTGCTAATGAATAATTCAGTTAACGTTTGGCGAGAACCTACAGGGTCGATTGTGCCTAAGTCGGCAGATACCGCACTAGCGATCGCAAGCGTTGCCAAAAATCTTAGTGCTCGTGATCAAAAGCAAATTATTACAGCGTTTCAATCTGACGCATTTGAAATGATGGCGGGGTTTGTTCTCAATAAAGCACTTTCTCAACTCAAGCGGGCGCTCTCTTCTCTAGGTATGGCATTTGTAGGGGAGATGCTTGGGCGCGCTGATTTGGACGAGGACTCAGTTCCTACGGTTAGTATCTCTAACTATGAAGCTATAACTCTGGCTAGGGAGTTGGGATTAATAAATTCAACCGACGCTACTCGTCTTACTCAGCATCTTGAGCTTTTAGCTCACTTTGATAGTCTCAATATAGAAGACTCTGAAGCAGAGGAAATGTCGAGGGAAGAGGCTCTCTCCTTTCTTAGGACGTGCGTCAATTCTGTGCTTGGAAGAGAGGATAATATTGCGCCTGCCGAGTTTATGGCCTTTCGTTCAGAGTTAGAAGGGCGGACATTCAAAATCGCTGATGCAGAAGCAAGTACGCTTCACGCAGCCCCTTATTTCTTTAAGAAAACCACTCTGAGTATTTTGCTTTCTGGGATAAAAACAAAGGTTGGTGCGCAGTTTGAGCACACATTAGGTAACATAGTAGTATTGGTACCATTTTTATGGGAAAGTTTGAGGGATGCGGAGAAATGGTCTATAGGTCAGTCTTATGCAGAGGCTGTTAGTGCTGGTCATTCTCCGGCCGTCTCGGCACTGAAAAAAGCATTGACTTCGATTCAGGGATTTGATTATGTGCCCGAGTCCCTGCGCTCGCAAACATTTGCGGCAGCAGCATCTAATGTTATAAGTGTTCACACGGAAATGAATAATTTTTATAATGAGCCTGCAGCTATTTCAGCCCTCGCCAAACTTGGAACTACTATCCCATGGCCAGCTTTCCCAATAAGTATGTCTGCCATATTGGCTGTCCGTTTGGGGAATAGTTATGGGTCTTCAAATGCCGCGCAGCCTGAAGCAATTAACTTGCTGGAGCGTTTAACGGTTAACCAATGGGAGTATTACCTAAATGAATGCCTGCCCGGTGATGAGTTGATTCTTCAAAAGTTGGCATGGTATGGTAAGCCACAGTCACGTTGGTCTGATCTTGTGGATAAGTTCCAGTTGCTCGATAAAAATATCAAACATAAAAGACTTACCAAGTTGCTTGAGGCAAGTGTCAATCGCGATGGTGGGACGATGAAGTCTACTGCTGAAACATTGCTTTCACAAATGCATAAGTAAATTTGTGTTGTGTGCCCAGATTTTCATTGGTCAATCTGGGCTTTTTGACTTTTGAAAAATGTTGGCCTGTCATTGAGAAAGTAGTGTATTGCGGTTATGACAGGTGCTGAGCTGGTTGTCGGTTTTTTAATTTGGCCGAGGTCGTCAGTTACACCTGACAACCTCGGCCATTTTCTTTCCGGCTATTGAGCTACAGCACTCAACCGCTTACGTCTTCACCTCAACATGATCCAACGCCTGATTCACCGCCAACCCCGCAACCATAACCACCTGCGCGATGCCCAGTGCCGTTTTTCGGTGGGCGGGTTCCAGGATGGCGGCGAAGTTACTGAGCATTTCGCTGGCGGAGTCGAGGGATTCGCTGGCGTTGGCCAACAGGGATTCGCTGTTGTAGGCGGGGTTGGCCAGGAACATGGGGTCGTGTTTGGTGTGGCTGCCCATGATGCGTTGTTGCGGAGTGAGGTAGTGGTCGAGGGCGCGTTCGGCGGCTTCGTTGAGGGTTCGCGAATCGGGGAATTGGTAGGGGGAAACTGGATCGGTTTCTGGTGGGTTTGGTGTTGGTTTGATCATAGATGTAACTCCAGTACTGATTGAATTGGAGTCAACCACTCTCGCTACCAAACGAGGGGGTGGCGACCATACGCAGGTTGGTAGACCGGAGCACTGGAACCGGCGCTTCCGAAGAAGCCCTGAGCATGGCCACCATAAATCCAGTCGCATGAATGCAACTGCATGAGGTGACGCAATGCGTCAGCGCTGCGGGCTACCAAACCCGATCACTGTCTTTCAGTGACCCGGAAACGATAAGACCCGCACCCTAGACGCACAAGCCGGCGGATTCTGGCGTAGTCGTAGGCAATGACGCAAGGCGTTGTAGCCTTGAGGAAGTAACGATGAGTGTCTTTAAACAGGGTTAAAGAAGTCGGTTAAACAGGTGGGTAAAAAGCGACTATCACCCATGCACTCCCGATATGTCGGACTGCCCGGAGGGAGAGGGGACTGACTGGGCTGGCTGGCGTCATACATCGGCCTGAACGACCGCAAAAAAGGAACAGGTTTCTGGCATCAATCCTTTTCAGGACATTTGAAGTTCCAGGAATAAATCTTCATGTCTTTGACCTCTTCGCCGACTGTTCCTACACCTAAACAATCTCCGTTCTTGATGTAGTTGAAGCTGCAGTAACGGACGCCCTCCGTGCATGACTCGATTTCACTGAAGCCTTTTCTTTGGATGACGCTTTCAACCCCGAACTCACCTGAGTAGGTCGGGTTCGGCTTCCAGCCATTTTTGATCAAAGCTTCTCGGGCTTTCGAAAATGGCATTCCCTCTTTGATAGCAAGGTCTGCTGCGTTAGAAAATAAACTGACGCAACCTAGAAGGCTGATGGCTAATGGGTTTAGTTTCATTTTTTGATGCTTTTCCAACTGCAGTTTTTAAGTCGCCTACGATCAGCGGTTCGCACGTTGCGCAGGAGCTCAACGGCAATGGGGAAAAGGGGACTGAATTATTTCATTCAGTCCCCTTTGTTTCTTAACCCGCGTCTCCGCGATCTGGCTCTGAAGGCGCATCCGGACATTCATCAGCCCATCGCGTTACCGTCATGTCTTTGAGCTGCTCACCCATGGTGTCAACGCGCAAGCAGGCGTCTTTCTTCGAATAGAACAGGATGCAGCGCGAGCTATCAAAAGAGCAGGTATCGAGTTCCAGGATATTGCGTGCAGCCAGCTCTGGCTCGACACCGCTATATTCGTAGCCATCGCGGGTGTGCATCCGGGTTGGCTTCCATCCTTGTTTGATCAACCTGGACCTGGCCGACACCAAGGGCTCACCGACGGTGATGCCTGCTGGCCCGTATTTGTCGTTTGCCGCTTGCGAGCCATCAGCGAACGCGACGCTTGGACCCGTGCAACAAATGGCGATGAGCAGGATCGGGGCCTTCATTTAGCCGTTCTCGTGATTTTTCTTGCGGCGTAATAAATGACACCTATCAAAAAGTGCTTGAGTTCCCACGCCCAAGCGCCCGCGAGCATGCAGATAACCAGAAAATGAATATATTGAGCAAATTCTGTAAAGGGCACTTTTTGTGCGCTTTTTCCAACCAGTCCAAGAGTCATCAGGCTGATGCAAAAAGAACTCAAACACCGTAAGGCGAGATAGCAAATGTCTATGATATTGGTCGTGAACACCCAGCTTTTTGCGGATTCAGAAAACAAGGCAGACCACACCAGATGAAACGCGCTTGCGTAGATGAAGCTCAGGCTTAGGCGTTGCGCCACGTCAACACCGGAGCTGAGGTAAAACTCCGAATAGAGTTGGTCGAGAGAAATGCCTACCGGACGAAAGAGGTCGAGGAGGGGAAACAGGGCAACTCCGCCTGCGAGATAGATAGCTACAAAAGCGATGATTTTCATCCCGCACTCCATTGCTCCGTAAAACGGCATCAGTTGACGACTTTTCGGCTAGGGCAAGCCGATAGCATAGTCATCCTTGTCACATCCGTTTATTTGGCCTGGGAGCAATGTCTACTGCCTGACCATTGGCTGCGTCAGGTTCATATCTGGATGTCTTTTTCGAACGCCTGTAGTTGCCTTATCGGGTCCCAACCGCTCGGCGACGCCTGCGCTTCGCTCCACCAATGCATCCCGCTGGAGACCCATGATCTGCGTAAATCAGCATGAGCCGCGGTCGTGTCGTCGTAGCCAAAGTGCGTACCGCAGCACGGGCAGATGCCAAACGAAGAGCAGCCCAGTTCGTCGTACGGAGCCTCTTCAAGCCCGGTGTATCCACAAACCGGACAAAGATATGAAACGTTGCTTGCAATCATCCCAACTCCGGATTCCTGGCCTATAGGCCCTGTTGTCGGCGTGCTCGATGATCTCTGGAGCTTTATTCCGACTCTTTTCAACTGACACCCAAAACGTAAAAAAGGGGACTGATTATTTCCATAAAATAAATCAGCTCCCTTTGTTCAGTCCCCTTTGTTCATGCATCAACATGATCCAACGCCTGATTCACAGCCTGGTCCGCGATGATGACCACCTACGCGATACCCAATACCGTTTTTCGATCCTTCAAGCAGAGCTGATTTGTCAGTGATCACGCCGTCGCTGTCTTCTTTTATTGAGCGTGCTGACCCATCGCCGCCTACACTCAACTTGTCTAGCCACTGGCCTGGAAATCAACGGAGTGAGATTAAATGTTCAATTTCGCAGGTAAGCGAGGAAGGGTGGCCTTGACGGTGTTGCTGGGCATCGCCGCCGTTGTTTTGACCGGTTGCAATTACGGACATCGGTCATTTCAGCAGTCACCATTGTCCATGCACGACCTTTCGAATGTGGACGTGGAAATAGATGATTTTGGCAATTTCTGGGATCGCACAAAGGCGGAAAATATCCTTACTGCGATTGATGAGAACGCGAAAAAGTCCAATGTGGTTGTACTGCTGTTCGTTCATGGCTGGCACCATAACGCAGCCGAAGATGACACCAACCGCCGAGACTTTCACAGAACCGTTAAGGCGGTAGATGAAAAGCTCAAAGAGCCAATTTACCGGTTTGCCAGATCGACGTTAAACATCGACGGTGATGTAAAGGTCGTCGGTGTTTATCTTTCCTGGCGAGGCGAGTCGCTCCCTGGTCTTTTGGATTACTCAACGTTCTGGGGGCGCAAGGCTGCCGCGGAGCGAGTCGGGGAGGGAGCGGCTCGGGAGTTTATCTTCCGCCTAAACGAGATATACAAAAAACGTAATCAAAGTAATCAGAAGCATTTCATGGGGCTGGTCAGCATTGGCCATAGTTTTGGTGGGCAGGTGCTTTATAAGTCTGTCGCGGCGTCACTTGAAGAAAATTTTATGCTGCATGAGGGGCTGCCGGCCCAGATGCCAGTGGCCAGCGTGGGTGATGTCACCGTATTGATCAATCCAGCCTTTGAAGCCGCACAGTTCGATCGTCTGTGGGCTTTGCAGTCCAGATACACCTACAGCCTGGCACAGACACCTGTGCTTCTTGTGTTTTCAGGGGAGGGAGATTGGGCTCGGCAAAGGTTCTTCCCGCTTGGGCAGCGTATAAGCGCTTGGTTCAGACCGGCATTTTCGAGTGATGAGAAAAAAGCTGAGTGGATTACGGCATTGGGTGAGTATGAGCCACAACGAACGCATTCACTGAAGTTACAGCCTAATACTGCTTCCTATGTGTTTTCGAAAGATTATTGCCAACAGGCTTTAGGGTTTGACCTGACTAACCCTGGTATTCCGTTCGCTGATGCGACATTGGCCGCATTGCCTGGCCGAAGCAAGACGTTCAGCCCAGTCGTAGTCGCCTACAGTGAGAACGAGTTGATAGAAGCGCACGACGGCATCTTCAGGGAAGATTTTCGTAGATTCCTGATCGACTACGTTGCGTTGTTAGAGGGGAAACGGTTATGCCTGAAGGCTCAGTCTTTTTCACCTTCGCACGGTCCGACTTAATGATGCTGTGAGAAAGGCGGGGAGGCCGGGTAATGAACTCACTTAAATTGGTTGTGGGGGTGTTGGCCTTAGGCTTTTGGTTTTCCTCATTTTTTTCCTGAAGTTACTTTGATTCTCATGGGCTAAGAATACCGAATCCTCAAAGTGGAAATATCTATCGGCTGGATACCCACGAATCGATCGTATTTCTAACGAGCGCGAGCATTACTTTTTGTATGGCTTGATGATCGCTGGCGTCGTGTTCTTCCTGGTTACGGTTGGTGTCTTTTAAACGGGGTTTTGGAAGGGGGTAAACGGGTGGGTTGAAGAGCGGCCCTCACCCCAGCCCTCTCCCGGAGGGAGAGGGGGCCGACCGAAGTGTCTTGCGCTTTACATCGACCTGAGAGACCGGGTTGATTATGGATTCAACGCGGTATGTGCAGGTTGGTTTAGATCTTTTGGTGGGTGTCGGAAATGTCCCACGCTGATTCATTTGCCATCGAGGGGGCCGACATTTAAGGCGGGCTCGGGCTAGGGATTCTCGGGACGGCTAAGCAACGTTTCAATCTTAGCCAGCGGGGGGCGCTCCTGGCTGCGATCAAACACCTGAACTCCAACCTTGAGCAACCGCCCATTCTCCACCCCCCCAATCACCTGCTCACACCGCAACAACAACCGCCCTTGATCACACTCCATCGCTTTAACCCCCATCGGCAATCTCCCTTCCAACCGAAGTTCAGCCATCCGACTCTGCGCCGCAATCATCGCAATCGAACGATCCCGCAATATCCCGCTGCTCTGCGTCATCAACCCCGCCACACGCACGGCGGCGGACATGGCGACGGCGATGATCGCCAGTGCGACGAGCACTTCAATCAGGGTGAATCCGGCTTGCGGGGAGGGGGTGCGCATCGGGGTCTCGGGCGGTCGGGCAGCCCTTGACGCTAACGCCCGTGCTTGACGGCTTGACGACGAAAACACCCGAGGATTTTCAACATCCCTGACATATCTTCTTGCAACACTGCGCGTCGAATCGAATCAAGCCAGGGAATGACGAGATGGATATCGCGCAATTCAAACAGCCCAGTCGACCGAGCCGGATGCCCCGTGGGCAGCAGGGTTTCACGCTGATCGAGATCATGGTGGTCGTAGTGATTCTCGGGATTCTGGCGGCGATGGTGGTGCCCAAGGTGCTCGACCGGCCGGATCAGGCGCGGGCCACGGCGGCGAAGCAGGACATTGGCGGGTTGATGCAGGCGCTGAAGCTGTATCGCCTCGATCACGGCACTTACCCGAGCCAGAGTCAGGGCTTGAAAGTGCTGGTGGAGCGGCCGGCCGATGCGAAGAACACCAACTGGCGCTCGTACCTGGAGCGTCTGCCGAATGACCCGTGGGGTCGTCCTTATCAGTACCTCAATCCCGGTGCCAACGGCGAGATCGACATCTTTTCCCTCGGCGCCGACGGCCAGCCTGACGGCGACGGCGTGAATGCCGACATCGGTTCCTGGCAGTTGTAAGGCCGGTCATGAACAGCCAATCGAACCAGCAGGGGATGGCGATCATCAGTGCGCTGCTGATTGCGGCGGTGGTTGCGGTGATCGCTGCCGGCATGCTGACCCGCCAGAGCGTTTCGACCCGGGCGCTGGAAGCCGAACAACTGCGTGTGCAGGGCCGCTGGGTGTTGCACGGCGGGCTGGAGATCAGCCGGCAATTGTTGTGGGATGCGCGGCAGCGCGATCCGCTGACCCGACTCGACCAGCCATGGGCGCAGCGCTTGAACACCCAGGGTTTCGAGGGGCGGCTGGAGGACGAGCAGGGCAAGTTCAACCTGCGCAATCTGGTGGCCAACGAGCGGATCGATGACGCGCAGGTGCAGGCGTTCGAGCGTTTGTGCGAGTTGATCGGTGTCAGCAGCGGCCTGAGCCGGCGCATCAGTCAGCGGGTGATCGGCTCTTATCCGCACCTGCTGAATGCCCAAGTGGTGGACAAGCCTGTGACGAAAAATACCTTCGACAGCGGGCGCGCCACGTCGCCGTCCGCGTCGCGCAAACCGCAATCGCCGACCTTGCCGATGCTGCGAACGCTTGACGATTTGCGCAGTGTGGATGGGGTCAACGATGCAGTGTTGGCGAAACTGGCGCCGTACCTGACGGTGATTCCGGCGACCACCTGGCTCAACGGCAACACGGCCACGGCGCCGGTGCTGGCGGCTTATGTGCCGGGGTTGTCGCTGGAGCGGGCGCAGGCGTTGATCAATGAGCGTGACGCCGGGCGCTGGTTTATCAATCGCGGGGATTTCGTCAATCGGCTGCGACTGCCGCAACTGGAGATCACCAGCGTCAAGGTCGGCATCACCAGCGACTGGTTCCGGCTGCGCGGGCAGGCGCGGCGGGATCAGCGACGAGTGAGCCTCGATGCGTTGTTGCATCGCAGTCAGGATCGGTTGCCGCAAGTGATCTGGTCGCGGGTGGGCGTATGAGCCAGTTGCGCGTGAGTTTGCCGCCGCTGGCGGAGCTGGGTCTCGACAGTGAAGTGGAGTGTGCGTGGCTGGATCGTCAGGGGCAGGTCACGCGGCAGGAACGCGTGCGGCTTGGTGCACTGCCGAAGCAACCGCTGGTGTGTTTTCTGCACCCGTCGGACAGCCTGTTGGCGAGCATCGATTTGCCGCCGTTGCCCGCAAACAAAACCGCTGCGGCTGTGCAGTGTGCGGCGCAGGCCTTGATGCTCGGTGACAGCGCCGAAATGCACATCGCCCACAGCGCTCGCAATGAAAGCGGCCAAGTGCAGATTGCCTGGGTAGCACGCAAGGATTTGCAGCACCTCGGGCAATTCGGTTTGAACCTCAAAGGCCTGTACCCGGCGGCCTACAGCTTGCCGGTGATGGCGGGCGGTGTCGGTTGTCTGCACGACGATCATCTGTTACTGCGCCACGGCCCGAATGCGGCGCAGGTGCAGCCGATGATCGATGAAGCTTGGCTGCTGGAAACCGGTCTGCCGGCGCACTGGATCGGTGATGGAGCGCCGGAAGCGGTGCAATCGATATTGACCGACACACAGCGAAACGCCGGCCCATTGCCGAATTGGGGCCTGCACGGCGGCCTTCAGCAACCGGGCACCGAACATCGCGGCTGGGGCAGGGCGCTCGGCTGTTGTGCGCTGGCGTTGGCGGTGTGGGTGATCGGTTTGAACCTGTACGCCGCCCGCGAGGCCGGGCAGGGCCAGCAGCTCAAGGCGCAGATGGCGCAGCGGGTGAAGCAGGCGTTCCCCGAGTTGCCGGTGATCCTCAATCCGCTGCAACAGGCCCGTCAGCAAATCGCGGCGCGCCAGCAAGGTGCGGTGGATGCGCCGGGGCAGGACTTCACGCGACTGGTGTCGCAGGCCGGCAGCGGCATGCCGTCCATGGCGGGCACGGTGCAGCGGCTGGAGTTTGTCGACGGCGCGTTGCAATTGAGTCTGCTGCCCGAGGCCCGGCGTTCGGGCAACGACAAGGATTGGCAAGGCACGCTGGCCCAGGCTGGCATCAGCATCACCCCGAATGACGACGGCTGGGTCCTGCGCCCGGCCGGCGAGGCGACCGCCGCCACCGACAACGACGACAGCAGCGGAGCCGAAGATGAATAGCCCCTCGCTTGCGAAATACCGCGCCGGTTGGCAGCGCTTCAATGCTCAGTTGCAGGCTCGTTGGCAGCCGTTGGCCTTGCGGGAAAAACGCATGGTCGGCGGCATGGCGGCGCTGTTGCTGGGGCTGTTTGTGTGGGTGGTGATGGTTCAGCCGCCGTTGAAGAAGATTGCCGCATCGCAAGTCGAAACGCCAAAACTGCGCGCCCAGGCCGAAGCGCTGGAAGTGCTGTTGCGTGACGTCAGCGTGCGCCCCGACGGGCAGAACCTGGAGCAGTCGCTGCAACAGACCTTGCAGGCCAGCGGACTGGGCGGCCATTACCAATTGGCGGCCGCGTCCGCCGGCTGGCAGTTGACCTTCGACGCGGCACCGGCCGACGCCGTGCTCGACTGGCTGCTGAGCCAACCCCGGAATTTTTCACTGCAAGTGGTCGAGGCCCGTCTGCAACGCGCAGACGACGCCGCGACCGATGACACGGCCGGCACTCTGTCGGGCACCGTACGCATGGATCAGGCGCTGGGCGCTAAGGAAGCTTCATGAAGGGGTCAGGGTCCAAACGCATGGCGTTGCCGATGCTGTTGATGGCATTGAGCGCGTGCAGCAACACCACACCACCGAATCAACCGCCGCTGCTGGTGGACAGCGAACTCGGCCGGCCGCTGGCCAACACCCAGCGCAGTGGCGACGCGGTGCTCGACCGCGAGCGGGCGCAGGCTCAGGCCAGACCTGCGCCGAAGCAATTGCACAACATCACCGAACGCGCCCGCAGTGGCGGTGCGGCCCGGGGCACGACGTTGCCGGCCAATCCGTTGGGCGATCAACCGGTGACGCTGAATTTTGTCGATGCGGATATTCAAGCGGTGGTGCGGGCGTTGTCGCGCTCCACCGGCCAGCAGTTTCTGGTCGATCCCCGGGTCAAGGGCAACCTGACGCTGGTCTCCGAAGGCCAGGTGCCGGCGCATCAGGCCTACGACATGTTGCTGGCGGCGCTGCGCATGCAGGGTTTCAGCGTGGTGGACGTCGGCGGCGTGGCGCAGGTGGTGCCGGAGGCCGATGCCAAGTTGCTCGGCGGGCCGATCTACAGCGCCGACAAACCGGCCGGCAACGGCATGCTCACCCGCACGTTCCGCCTGCAATATGAGAACGCCGTGAACCTTATCCCGGTGCTGCGCCCGATCGTCTCGCCGAACAACCCGATCAACGCCTATCCGGGCAACAACACCATCGTCGTCACCGACTACGCCGAGAACCTCACGCGGGTCGCTCAACTGATTCAGGGCATCGACACCCCGAGCGCCATCGACACCGACGTGGTGCAGATCCAGAACGGCATCGCCGCCGACATCGCGCCGATGGTCGCCGACCTGCTCGACGCGCCGGGCAATGACCCGACGCAGAAAATCGCGGTGATCGGCGACCCGCGCTCCAACACCATCATCATCCGCGCCGGCAGCCCGGAGCGCACGGAGCTGGCGCGCAACCTGATCTACAAACTCGACAACGCCCAGAGCAACCCGAGCAACCTGCACGTGGTTTATCTGCGCAATGCCCAGGCCGGCAAACTGGCCCAGGCACTGCGCGGTTTGTTGACCGGCGAGAGCGACAGCGGCACTAGCGACAGTGCGCGCTCGGTGCTCAGCGCCATGGGCAGTTCCACTAATTCGAACGGTGGGCAGAACGGCCAGAGCGGCACGCAAACCAATGGCAGCACTTCGACCACCAACAACGGCAGCACTGGCGGCAGCTACGCCCAAGGCAGCAGCACTGGCAGTGGCAGCAGCAACGCGCAAAGCAGCGAGCAGAACGTGGCCTTCAGCGCCGGCGGCGTGACCATTCAGGCGGACGCGACCACCAACACCTTGCTGATTTCCGCGCCGGAACCGTTGTACCGCAACCTGCGTGAAGTCATCGACCTGCTCGACCAGCGTCGCGCGCAAGTGGTGATTGAAAGCCTGATCGTCGAAGTCGGCGAGGACGACGCCAGCGAGTTCGGCGTGCAATGGCAGACCGGCAATCTGGCCGGCAACGGCGTGATCGGCGGCGCCAACCTTGGCGGTTCGGGGATCAACGTCAACGGCAAGACCAGTGTCGATGTATTGCCCAAGGGTTTGAATCTCGGTTACGTCAACGGCACCGTCGACATCCCCGGCATCGGCAAGATCCTCGACCTGAAAGTGCTGGCCCGGGCCCTGAAGAGCAAGGGCGGCACCAACGTGCTGTCGACGCCGAACCTGCTGACCCTGGATAACGAAGCGGCGAGCATTTTTGTCGGCCAGACCATTCCGTTTGTCAGTGGCAGTTACGTCACCGGCGGCGGGGGCACCAGCAACAACCCGTTCCAGACCGTGACCCGCGAGGAGGTCGGCTTGAAGCTCAACGTGCGGCCGCAGATTTCCGAGGGTGGCACGGTGAAGCTCGACATCTATCAGGAAGTCAGCAGCATCGACGAGCGCGCTTCGGCGGCGTCCACCTCGGCGGGGATCGTCACCAGCAAACGTGCCATCGACACGAGCATCCTGCTCGATGACGGGCAGATCATGGTGCTCGGCGGCCTGCTGCAGGACGGCTACAGCCAGAGCAACGACGCAGTGCCGTGGCTGTCGAGCATTCCGGGGCTGGGCGCGCTGTTTCGCAACGAACGCCGCTCGATCACCAAGACCAATCTGATGGTGTTCCTGCGCCCGTACATCATTCGCGACAGCGCGGCGGGGCGCAGCATCACGCTTAACCGCTACGACTTCATGCGTCGCGCTCAGGGCGGTCTGCAACCGGAGCGCAGCTGGGCGATGCCGGACATGCAGGCGCCGCAGTTGCCGACTGCTGCGCAGGGCGTGCCGGCAGCCGTTCCGACTTCCGGGCCCCGCGCGGTCATAAAGGCTGTGCCGATTGAAGCAGGCCCGCGGTTATGAGCAGCTTGCCTTACGCCTGGGCCAAGGCGCAGCGGATTTTGCTGCGCGACGGCGTGCTGACGGTGTGCCCGTCGACGCCGGGCTGGTCGATCAGCGAAGTACGGCGGCGGTTCGGCGCGGCGAAGCTTGAACGGGTGCGCGATGACGAACTCGACGGCTTGCTCGCCACAGCCTACGCCGACACTGGCAACGCGGCGGCGGTGGTCGGTGCGGCGGAGAACGAAGTCGACCTCGACCGCCTGATGCAGGACATGCCGGAAATCACCGACCTGCTCGACACCCAGGACGGCGCGCCGGTGATCCGCATGATCAACGCCTTGCTCACGCAAGCGGCGCGGGACGAGGCCAGCGACATTCATATCGAACCGTTCGAAACCCATTCGGTGGTGCGCTACCGGGTCGACGGCACCCTGCGCGACGTGGTCTCACCGCGCAAGGCATTGCACGGTGCGCTGGTGTCGCGGATCAAGATCATGGCGCAGCTCGATATCGCCGAAAAACGCCTGCCGCAGGATGGGCGCATTGCGCTGCGTGTAGCGGGGCGACCGATCGATATTCGTGTTTCCACCGTGCCCACCGGTCATGGCGAGCGGGTGGTGATGCGTTTGCTGGACAAGCAGGCCGGGCGCCTGCATCTGGAAACCTTGGGCATGGACGCGCAAGTGCTGGCCAAACTCGACCACCTGATCCGTCAGCCCCACGGCATTGTGCTGGTCACCGGCCCCACCGGTAGCGGCAAGACCACCAGCCTGTATGCGGCGCTGGCGCGGCTCGATGCGAGCACCAGCAATATCCTCACCGTGGAAGACCCGGTGGAATACGACTTGCCGGGCATCAGCCAGATTCAGGTCAACGCCAAGATCGACATGACGTTTGCCCTGGCCTTGCGGGCGATTCTGCGGCAGGACCCGGACATCATCATGATCGGCGAGATCCGCGACCTCGAAACCGCGCAGATCGCGGTGCAGGCTTCATTGACCGGTCACCTGGTACTCGCAACGTTGCACACCAACGATGCGGTGTCGGCGGTCAACCGTTTGGTCGACATGGGCGTCGAGCCGTTTCTGCTGGCCTCGTCGATGCTCGGGGTGTTGGCCCAGCGCCTGGTGCGGCGGCTGTGCAATCAGTGCAAACAGGAAGACCCGGCCACGCCGGGCACCTGGCGCCCGGTGGGTTGTACGGCGTGCAATCACACCGGTTACAGCGGCCGTACCGGCATTCACGAATTGTTCTGCATCGATGACGACATCCGCACCCTGATTCACCAAGGGGCAGGGGAGCAGGCGTTGCGCGCAGCGGCGAGCAAGGCTGGGATGTTCAGTCTGCGTGAGGACGGCGAACGCTGGATCCGCAGCGGTGCGACGGCGCCGGAAGAAATCCTTCGTGTGACACGGGACGCCTGATGAATCGCTATCGTTTTGAAGCCGCCGATGCCAGCGGCAAGATCGAGTCCGGGCATCTGGAGGCGGACAGTCAGGGCGCTGCATTCGGCGTGCTGCGCGGTCGCGGCTTGACGGCGTTGTCGGTGGAGAAGGAAAGCAACGTCTCCCAGCACGGCGGCGGTGGATTGTTCAGCGCCAGGCTGTCGGACAACGATCTGGCTTGGGCCACACGGCAACTGTCGAGCCTGCTCGGCGCCAGTCTGCCGCTGGAGGCTGCGCTGAGTGCCACGGTCGAGCAGGCCGAGAAAAAACACATCGCCCACACCCTCAGCGCTGTGCGCGCCGACGTGCGCAGTGGCATGCGCTTGGCGGAAGCGCTGGCGGCGCGGCCACGGGATTTTCCGGAGATTTACCGGGCGCTGATTGCGGCGGGCGAGGAGTCCGGGGATCTGGCGCAGGTGATGGAGCGGCTGGCGGACTACATCGAAGAACGCAACAACTTGCGCGGCAAGATTCTCACCGCGTTCATCTATCCGGGCGTGGTCGGGCTGGTGTCGATCGGCATCGTGATTTTCCTGCTCAGCTACGTGGTGCCACAGGTGGTCAGCGCGTTTTCCCAGGCGCGGCAGGATCTGCCGGGGCTGACGCTGGCGATGCTCAATGCCAGTGATTTCATTCGCGCGTGGGGCTGGTTGTGCGCCGGGATCATGGCCGGTGCGTTCTGGAGCTGGCGCCTGTATTTGCGCAATCCGGCGGCGCGCTTGAGTTGGCATCATCGGGTGCTGAAGCTGCCGCTGATCGGGCGGTTTGTGCTGGGGCTGAACACCGCACGGTTCGCCTCGACGCTGGCGATTCTCGGCGGTGCCGGGGTGCCGTTGTTGCGGGCGCTGGAGGCGGCACGGCAGACCTTGTCGAATGATCGCTTGAGCCTGAGCGTCAATGAGGCCACCGCCAAGGTGCGCGAGGGCGTCAACCTGGCGGCAGCGCTGAAAGTGGAGAACGTGTTCCCGCCGGTGCTGATTCACCTGATCGCCAGCGGCGAGAAAACCGGCGCGCTGCCGCCGATGCTCGAACGCGCCGCACAAACCCTGTCCCGCGATATCGAGCGCCGGGCGATGGGCATGACTGCGTTGCTTGAGCCGCTGATGATTGTGGTGATGGGCGGGGTGGTTTTGGTGATTGTGATGGCGGTGCTGTTGCCGATCATCGAGATCAACCAGCTGGTGCAGTAAACTTTTCCAATCTTTTTTCCTCTCGTCCAACTATCACCCGAGCGCGGAAGCAACCGTCCTCGGGTTCTCCTTTCTGTCATCTGCAACGGCCCTTCAAGGGCTGTGGCCGATTCTCTCGAAAAGCCTGCTGCAGACACTCCGCACAACCCCCGGAACACCCGAGAAAATCCCTCGAAAAACAGCCTGCACCTCCCGAGGTTTTTTCCTTTATCTGTCACCGGAAACTGCGAATTTCTCAGTGCGACTTAACCACGGACCCCGCTTGCGAAGGTCAGCGGTGAGTCCTCCCAGTGTCATGCAAGCAATCCGAAAACCTGTGTTCCCAACCTAGTTGAAAAGGAGATTCTTCATGTTCAAGCGCACTCTGATCGCAGCTTCCCTGACCGTCGCTGCCCTGGCTTCCGCCCAGGCCATGGCTGCCAACGTAACCGGTGGTGGCGCCTCACTGCCTGCCGCTCTGTACAAAGGCTCTAGCAACAGCATCCTGCCTGCCAACTTCAGCTACGCCGTAACCGGTAGCGGCATTGGCAAAAGCGCTTTCCTGACCAACACCGCTTCGCAGTTCGGCACCACCGGCACTGTGCATTTCGCTGCCAGCGATTCGATCCTCAGCGCTTCGGAACTCAGCACCTACACCGCCAACTTCGGTACTTCCTACGGCCCGCTGATTCAGCTGCCATCGGTTGCCACCTCGGTAGCGATCCCATACAAAAAGGCTGGCAACACCACCCTGAACCTGACCAGCGCTCAGCTGTGTGACGCACTGTCCGGTGCCAAGACCACTTGGGGTGAACTGCTCAACAACGACGCCAAAACCGACGAGACCCCGATCCGCGTTGTTTATCGCACCGCTTCCAGCGGCACCACTGAAATCCTCACCCGTCACCTGAACTCGGTTTGCCCTGGTCAGTTCGCCGTCAACACTACCTTCACCAGCGCTCGTCTGGGCGGCTCGCCGCTGCCAGCCAACTGGGTAGGTGTGGTCAACACCGCTGACGTCGCTACTGCCGTGAACGCTGTCGACGGTTCGATCGGTTATGTCGGTCCGGACGGTGTGAACGCCTCGAGCAACGCCGTTGTGGCGCGCATCAACGGTGTTCAGCCTACCAGCGCCAACGTCAACGCTGCCTTGTCGTCGGCTGCTCTGCCAGGCACGCCTTCCAACCCGGCTCAATGGGTACCGGTTGTAGCCAACCCGAGCACCGGCTATGCCATGGCGGCCTACACCAACTTCATCTTCGGCCAGTGCTACAAGGATGCAGCCGTTGCCGCTGACGTGAAGGCCTTCCTGACCCAGCACTACAGCACTCCAGGCAACGCCGTTGCTACCGCTGCCCACGGCTTCATTCCAGTTCCAACCAACTGGAAAAACGCTGTGACCGCCAACTTCATCACCAACTCCACCGGCAACAACCTGGACATCAACAACGCCAGCGTCTGCAACGCCGTCGGTCGTCCTTTGTAAGCTTCGCAGTCTCCCCGCAACACGAATGGCAGCCCTTCGGGGCTGCCATTTTTTTTGCCTCGTCGCGCCGCTACACCCCAATCATGAAGTTTGTGTGACATGAGTTCGGTCGCGTCCCTCGCCAACTGCCTATGTCGTAACAGCAGGTTCTCGCCAACCTGCGGCAATCAAAAGGATCTCGTAGTGATGCTCGCTCGCCCATCCCGTCGCCGTACCCAAGTTCAGTCCTCCCCGCGTGATGCCGTGGAGCCGGCACTGTGGCTGCTCAAGCCGCTGGCACAGGCCGTGGCGCTGTGTCTGGTGGCGGGCGGTGCGCAGGCGCAAACGGCGTTCAGTTCGAGCTGGTTCGCCGCCAAGGGCGCTGCACAACAAGCGGCGGCAGCGCGCCCGAGTAGCGGTGGTCTGCCGGGCATGACCCCGCCGCTGGCTCAGCAACAACGGGCCAATCAACAGTTGCAGCGTTCGCTGCAGACGTTGAACAACACGGTCGCGGCGATTGCTGCGCAACAGGCTGCGCAGGCTGCCGGGCGTGCAGCGGCGTTGGGTTCTGTGCAAGTGGTGCCGGACGGACTCGGCGAGGGCGGCCTCAAGGTCGACAACAGCCTGTCTCAGGGCTGGCTGAACGCCAAAGGCCCGCAGCAGACGCAAGTCGACGGCAAGACCAATGTGAAGATCGAGCAGACGGCCGACAAGGCCATCCTCAACTGGGAGACCTTCAACGTCGGGCGAAATACCACCGTCGAATTTGCCCAGCAGTCGAATTGGGCCGTGCTCAACCGGGTGAACGATCCAAATGCGCGCGCCAGTCAGATCCAGGGCCAGATCAAGGGTGACGGCACAGTGATGCTGATCAACCGCAACGGCATCGTGTTCAGTGGCAGCAGTCAGGTCAACGTGCGCAACCTGGTGGCTGCCGCCGCCAATATCACCGACATTCAGTTCCGTGACCGCGGTCTGTATTTCGACAGCAACGGCAGCCAGCCGACGTTCACCGATGCCGCCGGTAAGGTGCTGGTGGAGCGCGGTGCGGTGATTGAAACCCACAAGCCCGCCGTGTCGACCGACGCCGGGGGCTATACGCTGTTGCTCGGCAAAGACGTCGTCAATGACGGCACCATCAACACCGTCAAAGGCCAGACCGTACTGGGTGCCGGTGATCGTTTCTACATCCGCAAAGGCTCAGGCACGGAGGGCAACACGTTATCGACCACCTTCGGTAACGAAGTCACGCCAGGCTTCAAGTCGGGCGCGAGTGCCGGCCGGGTCAGCAACAGCGGTCTGATTCAGGCCGCCACAGGCGACATCACCCTGACCGGGCATGAGGTGGAACAGGCTGGCGTATTGCTGAGTAGCACTTCGGTCGCCACTCGCGGCACCCTCCACTTGCTCAATCCGGCGAGTGACACAAGCGGCAGCGTGACCCTGGCACCCGGCAGTGTGACGGCTGTCATGCTCGACAGCAGCGACCTGACGGCGCTGGACAGTCAGCATCAGGCGGCCCTGAGCGGAGTCAACCTCAACAACAGGATTCGCGGCGATCAGTCGCGCATCGATCTCCAGAGCGGCGGCAGTGTCGACTTCCAGAACGGTTCGATTACCCTGGCCACCGGAGGGCAGGTCGCTGTTGCCGCGCAGCGCCGCAGCCTGGTTCGTGAAGGCGCCGTGATCGACGTTTCCGGCGCTGTCGGCGTCAAGGTGGCGATGGAATCGAACAACATCAAGATCAACGTGCAGGGTAACGAGCAGCGCGATGCCTCGGTCAACCGCGAGAAAGGCGCGCTCAACAGTAATGATGTCTGGGTCGATGTGCGTGAACTGGTCTACGTGCCGGCCGGCACCAATGGCTATGCGACGGACCGTTGGTACACGGCGGGTGGCTTGCTGGAAGTCGGCGGTTATCTGGGCACCCAGGGGCATGGCATCGGCGAGTGGATGGCGCAGGGCGGCACGGTGAGTTTTGCCGGCAACGACGTGGTCACTCAGAAAGGATCTCTGATCAATCTGTCCGGCGGTACCCTCGATGTGCAAAGCGGCGAGATTCGTCAGAGCTGGCTGCGCGGCACAGACGGTCGCTTGTATGAAGTCTCGCGCGCGCCGGGGGATCTGCTCTACACCGGTTTGTACAAGGGCTACGAGGATCACAGTGAGCGGTGGGGCCAGACCCGCACGTTCTACAACCCGCTGATTGCACCTTCCAGTCGTAAAGAGTCGGGTTACACCGTTGGTCGCGATGCCGGGCAGTTGGTGGTCAGCACTCGAAACGCGCTGCTTGACGGGCAACTGCAGGGTGACGTTTTTCAGGGTGAGCGACAGACTCAGGCTCCGCGTGCGGTGATCGACGGTTATGAGCAGAGCCAGACTGCGCTGGCACGGCGCGCGCAGTTGATCGTCGGCAGTTATCTGCCGACCTATCAGGCGGCGTCCGGCGGATTGCGCTACACCCTCAATCCGCTGATGGATCAGGTTCTGATCGGCGGCGAGCGGCGGGACGAGGAGTTTACCGGGGATCTGAACAACGCGGTCGCGCAAGACCGTCAGGGCAAGTTGTTTCTCGACGCCGCCCGGCTCAATGGCTTTGATCTCGGCGCGTTGAAGATTTCGGCGCTTGAGCGGATTGAAGTCAACGACGCACTCAGGGTAGACGCCGGTGGTGACATCACGCTGTACGCACCGGATGTCCGCGTTGCGGCCGATCTTACGGCTCGCGGTGGCAGTCTGAACCTGGGCAACGTGTTGAACCAGGTGCGCAGCACCATCCTTGACGACACGCTGATCGCGGCGCCGACGGGCAATCGGGCTCAGGTAGCGATCGCCAGGGATGTACGACTCGACACCCGTGGCCTGTGGAGCAATCTGCGTACTGATCAGGACGACGTGGCAAGTCTCGGGTACCTGAACGGTGGTCGAGTCTCGATCCGCAGCAGTGGCGATATCGACGTCGCGACGGGCAGTCTGATCGATGTGTCGTCCGGTGGGGCGATTCTGGCCAATGGCAAGTCCCGGGGTGGCAAGGGCGGCGACGTGAGTCTTGAGTCCAGCGCGATTTCTGCGCCTGGCGATTCGCATCTGACGCTGGCCGGCGACATTCTCGGCCATGGCGTGACGGGTGGAGGTACGCTGGCCATTCAGGCCAACCGAGTGCGGATCGGTGCGTCCGCGGACGCGTTGCCAGAACATACCTTGCAGCTGACGCCCGAGTTGTTCGACAACGGTTTCTCTGCCTACCGGGTCACCGGCCTGAACGGTCTGGACGTGACAGCGGGCACGCAGATTGATGTCACGATGCCGGTCTACCGTTTTGCGGATACAACGCTCAATCCGGTCAGCGGGGTTGACCCGAACCAGGCGATGGAACTGTGGACCCCCACGCTGTACCAGGAAAACCCGCTCAAGGGCGTGCTGACGCAGCGCGCCGGTGCGAGCCTGGCGTTGCAAGCCGGCTCGAGTGAGCTCAATCGGTTCGACACCGCCAGCACCCTGACGCTGGGGCGCGGATCGCGCATCACAGTCGATCCCGGACAACGGATCAATCTGCGCGGGACCGGGCAGATCACCCTGGAAGGCGAGCTGCAGGCCTGGGGCGGTACGCTGGATATTCGTCAGCAACAATTCGGTTCGATGGACGTTGCCACTTCACAGGAACTGGCCGACGGCACTGCGCACAACCGGTCAATCTGGATCGGCGAGCAAGCGTTGCTCGATGTCGCGGGACGTGCTCACACGGCTGTCGATGCGTTGGGTCGGGTCTACGGTCAGGTCGACAAGGGCGGCAGCATAATCATCGGCGGCGAAATCGATCCCAAGCGTGCGACGGCGACGGCGGCCGATGCATTTCTGATTGTGCGCGAAGGCGCACGTCTGGACGCCTCCGGGGCACAGGCTGTGCTGGACATCAACGGGCAGGGCCCGACCCACATTGCTTCGGATGGCGGACGAATCAGCCTGAGCTCGTATAACGGCCTGTGGATCAATGGTGAACTGCGCGCTGCTTCAGGTGGCAGCGGTGCTGCCGGCGGACGGTTGGAAGTGGCTCTGGAAACGCCGCTGTATGCTACGCAGAAGGCAGCGGCCGAAGTTTTGCGAGCGCGGGAAATCGTCATTGGCCAGGGGCCGGACGATGCTCTGTTACCCGTGGGCCTCAAGCCCGGTGAAGCGACGAACAATCTTCGCTACGGCCATGCCCGACTGAGCGCCGATACGTTGATGTCGGGCGGATTCGACAATCTGAGCCTGTTCAGCAACGGCCTCCTGTCGTTTGACGGCGACGTCGGCCTGCACATGAACCAGAGTCTGAATCTCTACGCCGGGGCCTTGTCCCTGGCGCAGACTTCCAGCGATTCGGCGCGGATCAATCTGTCGGCGCCCTCTGTGCGGTTGTCCGGTGTGGGGACTTATTACGGCGTGGTTGGCACCCTTCGTCCTCGGGTCCTGAACAGTCCGACTGCAAGGGTTTCGGCGGCGCAGTTCAATGTGAATGCCAACGTGCTGGATATTGCCAACAGTCTGTCGTTCGGCACGCAAGATTCCATCCTGCAGAACAACGCAGCCCCGGTTGAAGTCAGCCGTCGCGGCTTTGATCAGGTATCGCTGACCAGCACCGGGGACGTGCGGTTTCTCGCGCCTACCAGTGGTCAGGCGAAGTCAGAGTTGTGGACACCGGGAGACCTGAATTTGCGCGCCGCGCAGATCTACCCTGCGAGCGGAGTCTCGGCCGAAGTCCGGGTCGGCTATCAGAGCCAGCGTTTTCTCGTCGATACCGATCGGACATTGCGCATCTCCGGTCAAGGGGCGGCGCCGACAGCGCTGCCATACTCGGTGTTTGGCACGCTGGCGATGAACGCCAGCCGGATCGAGCAGGGTGGTGTGCTGCGGGCACCTCTGGGCGTCATCAGCCTGGGTGACGATCTGCTGACCAAAACCAAGGAATTACGCTTGCTGCCGGGCAGTACGACGTCGGTCAGTGCGGCCGGTCTGGTGATGCCTTATGGAGGCACCACCGACAGTATCGAATACCTTTACAACGGCGCGGCGGTCGCATTGAAAGGTATCAGCGGCGACAGCGCCGGTGTGACCCTGCGTTCACAGTATGTAGATGTGCAGTCCGGCGCGCTGATCGACCTGTCGGGCGGTGGCGATTTGCGCGGCGCCGGGTTTGTCTCCGGTCGCGGTGGCTCCACCGATGCACGGTTCAATCCGCTGGTACGTAATGCCAGCGATGGAACGTTCAATCTGCCGGGGCTGGCCAGCAATCCGGTGTACGCCATTGTCCCGGGGGATCAGAGTGGATACGCGCCGATACTGGGGGAAGCGGGAGCGGTCGATCCGCGCATCGGTCAGCAGATCACCCTGGGCAACGGTGTGCCAGGGCTGGCGGCGGGCACCTATACGTTGTTGCCTTCCACCTTCGCATTGCTGCCGGGCGCATTCCGGGTCGAAGTGAACGGCCAGGCGGTGCCGGGTGCCACCAACGGCGCGGTGGCAATGCGCAACGGCTCGTGGACAAGCAGTGCGCGGATGTCGATTGCCAATACCGGCGTGCGGGAAAATCTCGCCAGTCAGGTCATCGTGACATCGGCGGATGTGTTGCGTCGTTACTCGCAATACAACGAAACCACACTGGAGCAGTTCATCGTCAGCGATGCGACGCGCCGAGGTGTGCCGCGTGCTTTGGCGCCCATGGACGCCAAAGCACTCAACCTGTTTTTCCTCGCGGGGGGCAAGCAAGATACCGCGCTGGACTTCAACGGCCGGATCGCCTTCGCAGCCGCCAAGGGAGGTGTGGCCGGGACGGCTGTGATACGTGGCGGCAGTGGTGCCAACTTTGAGATTCTCGGTACCGGACAGTCAGCCACGGAAGGCTTTGCCGGCGTCTCGCTGAAGGCCGATACACTCAACCGGCTGGGCGCTTCTCGTCTGGCGATCGGCGCGAGCCCGACGGTGTATTACGGCACGGCCGGCAATATCGTCAGCTTCATCGGCAGCACCTACAACATCACTTTGCGTGAAGGCGCGCTGCTTTCCGCGCCCGAGGTCCTGCTCTGGACCAACAAGAAGGACGGAGCCATCACGGTTGAGGCCGGTGCCGGCATCAATTCTCTGGGACGCGGCGAAGTGCCGTACGATTCCGCGAGCGGTTTCGTCTATCAGCCCGGCGCCGCCAGTCTGCTGGTGGTGTCCAACGGCTGGACGAATGTCCTGGCACCAGAGGTCAGCGACAGCGCAGCGTCAGGCAGCATCCGCATCGGAACCTGTGATCACCAGGCGTGCGCCAATCCGGCAATGCTCTATTCCAATGGCAGCATCACGGCGGCCACCAACAATCAGTTCGAGCTGGCCGAGGCGGTGCGTTTCGGCACTCGTCATCTGGCCTTGGCTGTCGGAGCGGTCAACATCGGTACTGCCGAGACACTGGCGGCTGTCGGTCGCTTGCCTGCCGGTCTGACACTCAACCAGAGCGTGCTGGACCGGTTGCTTCGCGGCGATACGCAGTTCGGTGCACCAGCCCTGGAAACGCTCAGCCTGACCTCCCGCGACGCGTTCAACTTCTACGGTACCGTCGCGCTGGACACCCTGGATCCTCAGTCCGGGCGTAGCAAGTTACAGAATCTGATCATCGCGACCCCGGCCCTCTACGGTCTGGGCGATACCGGCGACGTGGCCACTATCCGCACGGCCAACCTTATCTGGAACGGTGCCACTCAGGCGCCCGGGGCTGTGGTCAGCGGTGGTGCGGGCACCGGACATGGCACGCTGAACATAGAGGCTCAGCGCATCGATTTTGGCTACGGCCCCTATTCCCAACCGAACGGTCTGGATCAGAACGCTCGCCTTGCACTGGGCTTTGCCAACGTCAACCTCAACGCCAGTGATCGCATCACCGCCAACCACAAGGGCAGTCTCGCGGTTTACGAGACGCAGGGGACTTACGATCCGATCAAGGGTTACCTCTACAGCGGCGGCAACCTGAACCTGCGCACACCTTTGCTGACCGGAGAGGCGGGCTCGGTGAGTGCGCTCAAGGCCGGCGGCAGTCTGGTGCTGAGTGGGCAGGCCGGGACGGGGCTCGCCGATGCACTGGGTGCCGAACTGACTCTGGAGGGACGTAATGTGGTACTCGACGGCCGGATTGCCCTGGCCAGCGGTAAATTGCAGGTCAAGGCCGAGGGCGATCTGACCCTGACGAGCGGGGCCATCCTCGATGTGGCGGGCCGAACCCTGCCATTCAACGATATCAACCAGTACAGCTGGGGCGGCGATGTGGCGTTGTACAGCCGCGAGGGCAGTATTCGTCAGGCGGCCGGATCGCGTATCGACCTGTCGGCGCAGAACAATCAGGCCGGCAATCTCAGCGTCGTGGCACTCTCGGATACGGCTGGCGAGGTCGATCTGCAAGGCGAGATCCGTGGCAGCAGCACTGGGCATTACGATGCGGGCGGCACGTGGGTACCGTACAAATCCGCTGGCGTGGACATTCGCGCGCAACACCTGGGTGGGGCGTTGAATGAGCAATTTGCCGCGCTCAACCAACGGCTGAACGCAGGGCAGGTTTTCGGCAGTCGCAGCTTCCAGCTCAAACAGGGCGATCTGGTGATCGGCGATGGCCTCAAGGCGGGTGAGGTTACGGTTTCGGTGGATAACGGCAGTCTGACGGTAAACGGCCTGGTCGATGCCAGCGGCGAGCGGGTGGGCAGTATTCGGCTGTCGGCCGCCCATGGTCTGAGCGTGGCGGGCAGTGCGGTGCTGGATGCTCACGGCCGGGTATTGCGAGTCGACAGTTACGGCAAGATCATCGACGCGCCCAACCGGGCCATGGTCGAACTCAGTTCCGGCGACGGCCTTCTGACCCTCGCTTCCGGTGCGCGGATAGACCTGCGTCATGGCACGGATGCGGCAGTCGGCACACTGGCGGGGCAGAATGACGGTCGCCCGCGTGGCACGCTGGAGTTGAATGCACCGCGACTGGGCGCCAATGACATCGCCATCGACGCCCGTGGCGCGTTGACCATTCAGGGCGCGCGGTCCATTGGGCTTAACGCTGTGCGTCGCTATACCGATGCCGCCGACGGGGTGGATCCGGTGGCCAGCGGCCGGCCTTATCAAATCATCGACCAGGCGTACCTGAACCGTATCCACGGTGACAGCGACCTGTTCATCAACGCGGCCTTGGGCAACAGTGATCTGCTGCAGCGCAAACTGGCGGGGTTGAACAACGCCGGTTACGCCGAAGCCTTCCATTTGCGGCCAGGCGTAGAGATTGCCAGTAAAACCACCGACGGCGATCTGGTGGTACAGGGCGATCTGGACTTGTCCGGCTATCGTTACGCCAGTCTCAATCCAAACACCCGCAAGACCTCGGTCTACGGTTCTGGCGAGGCGGGAAGCCTGGTGATACGAGCCGGGGGCAACCTGGACATCTACGGCAGCATCAACGACGGTTTCGCGCCACCACCGGAAACCGTGGACGATGCGGGCTGGAAACTGTTGCCTGGCGTCCAGCCGTTTGGCGGCGATCTGATTGTGCCGGGGGCGGGCGTGACGCTGGCCGAAGGCACGCTGTTCCCCGCGGGCGTCAAGCTCAACTATGACTTGCCGATCCAGGCCGCCGTCCTGGCCAGCGGTACGCTGTTGCCCATCGAAGGCGTGCTTGCCGCCCCTTACACGCTGCTGGCCGGCACGGTGTTGAGCGCAGCCGTACACGATGCCTTCGGCAACCTGCTGTATGGCGCCGGAACGCTGCTCAACGACAATGTGACATTGCCGGCCGGCAGCCGTCTGGGCGCCGGGACCCGACTCGGTCAGGCCACCGGGATGCAGGCCATGCTCTGGCCCAAAGGCGTGCCGCTACCGAGTGTTCTGGATGACCAAAAGCGTTCGGTGGGGGTGAAGTTGAGTGGGTCACTGGCGCTGTTGCGCGGTTCCCTGATTCCGTCCATGACCGATGTAGTGTTGGCCGCCGACACACCCTTTATCGAACTTCGTTCGTTGAATGGAACACGCCAGGGCGCTAACTGGGCGGTGGCGAGCATGTTGCCGTCGGGCAGTGCATCGTGGTCGATGCGTATGGTTGCGGGTGCCGACCTCGAAGCCGCTGACAATCGTGTGGTGAAACCGGTCAACAGTGCCGGTGACTTGCGCCTGGCGGACACTCACTACGGGATGATCGTCACCGAGAAAAAACTCGACAGCACCTGGTCGGCGGACAACCCGCTGGGGTATCCGGCGGGTAGCGTCGTCAGCGAAGAGGACAGTTTCTGGTGCGATTTGATTCCCGGGGTCTGTATCCCTCCGGCCAAGTTCTTGTGGGCGGACGGCAACATGATGGGCATGCCTGCCGGTAGCCCGGTCAGCGATGACGATCTGTTCTGGTGTGACATCGATCCGGGGAACTGCCTGGCCAACAAGGGCGGGATAACCACCAGTACCCACTCGCAGATGTTCAGCGTGCTGCGCACCGGTACAGGCGATCTGGACTTGATGGCGGCGGGCAATCTGAGCATGGACTCACCGTTCGGCGTTTATACGGCGGGCACTCAATCGAGCGATGTCGATCCACGTTTCAACCAGCCCCGTGGCCGGTTGTCTGACGATGGTTCGGTACTGGGCAGTGCCGGCAGCGCTTACGAAAAATGGGTCAATGGCGGTTCAGAAAGTCTGTATCAGGCCTGGTATCCGCAGATGGGTGGCAACCTGACGATCGGTGCCGGCGGTTCGGTGTCGGGGGACACACTCGGGCGGCGCACATACGCTCCGAACGCGCCACTGCGTGAGCAGGTACCCAGTGTTGCCGTGGGCAACTGGCTCTGGCGTCAGGGCGATGGAAAGGCGGATCTGCCCACGGCGTGGTGGATCAACTTCGGCAGCTACGCCACGCAGCCCTTGCCGGACCAGAGCACCGACACCGGGTCGTACCTGGTCGGCTTCACCGGCTTCGGCACGTTGGGCGGCGGCAATATCAGCCTGCGGGCTGGCGCGGATGCAGGCATGCTCAGGCCCATCGGCGATCAGACGCTGAACCCCCGCAGTCAGGGATTGATCGTGGCAGTGGGCAGCACCGGCCGGGTTGGAGCTGACGGCAGCCTGCAATTGACCGGCGGTGGCGACATGGACATTCGTCTTGGCGGCATGCTCAATCCGTCATTGCAGGCGAGATCGGGACAAAACGGCACGACACCGCCGCGACACGACCTTCAAGGCGCCCTGATCAATCTGCGGGGGGCAGCACAGCTGAGCGGCGCTGCTGCGGGTGCAATCAACCTGCAATATGGCGTCCAGAAATTCCAGCAGGACGCCCGGGAAACCCGAACCTACGATTTGTTCAGCGCCAGCACCGGAACGGCCGGCGGTGGCGTGGTATTGATTCCGGGTGATTCGGGGATGCGCATCAGCACACGCGGTGACCTGGTGATTGGTGGCGCCGCGGATCCGGGTCGGGTAAGGCTGCAGAACTCCACGCCGTTCACCACTGACAGTGGCGTGGCCCATGCAGGTGGCGGGCTGAGCGGATTTTCGTTGTGGACCGGGCACACGGCCATTGATCTGTTTTCCGCCGGTGGCAATCTCACGCCCAGCACGCAGATCGCTGAAATCATCTCGACGTCGTCGCAACCCGTGGAGGGAATGAACAGCTCCCCGACCGATGGCCGCTATGTATACCCCTCGATTCTGCGCGCCGTCGCAGGCCAGGGCTCCATTTATGCGGGACCGTCGGCCGCGTACGGTGCATCGAGCAATCTGTTTCCGACGGTGGGCTACTCGCTGTTGCTGGCGCCTTCGACAAACGGACAACTGTCGTTGCTGGCCGGTGATTCCATCTACGCCGGCGGCTATGCGATCAATCAGTCAGGTGCGAGTCCGGGAGTCATCGCGACCCCCTTCGCGCCGTCGTTCTCGGGATACGGAAACAGCAATGCGAACGCGCCGTTGGTCAGCAACTACAGCCCCGATGGTGTGACCCCGAGCAGAAACCTGCGTTATCCGCTGTTTGCCTTTGGCGCCGACACCTTCTCCGGGTTGAGCGATGTACAGGGACCGGCGCGGTTCTATGCCTTGGCTGGCGATCTGGTCGGCATTCGCAGCGGCGAGACGCTGAGCTTTTCCCCATCGGGTCGCACCTGGTATGAAGCGGCGGGGCCGGTGTGGATGATGGCCGGTCGCGATATCGTCGCCTCCGGCACGTTCCTGGGGCAGCCAGCGACGGCACCGAATGAGGCGTTGGGCGGATCCCGGCAAAGTATCAGTTCCACTGGCAACCTGTTCATTCACAACGACTCGCGGGATGTCTCGCGGGTATCTGCCGGGCGCGACATTCTCTACAGCAGCTTCGATATCGCCGGCCCGGGCCTGCTCGATATCAATGCAGGGCGCAACATTTTGATGGAGAACCAGGCTGCCATTACCAGCCTTGGACCGATCATGGCGGGGGACAGCCGGCCGGGGGCAAGCATTGTGTTGCAGGCCGGTGCAGGTGCGCAGGGGCCGGACTATTCGCGGTTCATTACGCGTTATCTCAACCCGCAGAATCTGGCCGATCCGAACACTTCCCTCAACGGTCAACCGGGCAAAGTGGTCAAGACTTACCTCGACGAATTGCAGAGCTGGCTGACCCTCGGCTATGGCTTCAGCGGCAACGCCGAACAGGCGCAAGCCTTCTTCGCTGCGCTGCCAAGCGCCGAGCAGGCGATCTTCGCCCGTCAGGTGTACTTCGCCGAACTGCGTGCCGGTGGCCTGGAGTACAACCAGGTTGGCGGCCCACGCAAAGGCAGTTACCTGCGCGGTCGCAATGCCATCGCTTCGTTGTTCCCGACCACCGATGTGGCCGGCAATCCGGTCCGTTATGACGGCGATATCACGATGTACGGCGGAGCAGGGGTGAAAACCCTGTTCGGCGGCGACATCCAGATGCTCACGCCGGGCGGTGGCCAGGTATTCGGCATCGAAGGCGCGGCACCGCCCTCCACGGCGGGGATCATCACCCAGGGCTCGGGCAATATTCAGCTCTACTCCGAGGGCAGCATTCTGCTGGGGCAGAGCCGGATCATGACGACGTTTGGTGGCTCGATTCTCGGCTGGTCCGCCAAGGGCGACATCAACGCCGGCCGCGGTTCGAAAACCACCGTGGTCTACACCCCGCCGAAACGCGTGTACGACACCTGGGGCAACGTGACCCTGTCGCCATCGGTGCCGAGCACTGGCGCGGGTATCGCCACGCTCAACCCGATTGCCGAAGTGGCGCCGGGGGACATCGACCTGATCGCGCCGCTGGGCACTATCGATGCGGGCGAGGCGGGGATTCGCGTCTCGGGCAACGTCAACATCGCCGCGCTGACCGTGGTCAACGCCGCCAACATTTCGGTGCAGGGCAAGGCGACCGGTGTGCCGGTGGTCTCGGCGGTCAACACCGGGGCGATCACCTCGGCCAGCTCCGCCGCGTCTTCGGCGACCCAGGCAGCGGAAGACGTCGCCCGTCAGCAACAAGCCGCGTCGCGCCAGAACCAGGCCTCGGTGTTCACCGTGCAGGTGCTGAGTTTCGGCAACGAACAACTGGCCCCGACCCGCGACGGCGCCAGCCGTGCACCGACGCCGGGCTACAACCCCAATAGCCCGGTGCAGGTACTCGGCGCCGGGGTGCTGGATGAACAGGCGAAACAGCAGCTGACCGAGGAGGAGCGGGGACAGCTGACGTTGTAAAAGGACTCTCGTGTAGTACGCTTCGGGCGGCCTTTTGGCCGCCCTTTTTTTTAGGTTGATGAGGTTCGTGGGTATTGTCGCCGGGTGTGGACTAACGTCAGTATTTTGATGTGCCCGTTCACTCGATAGACCAGCAGATAGTTTGGATTGACCACCATTTCCCGAGTGCCTGGCGCTCGACCGGACCGGTAACCATAAGGAATTGATGAAAGCCTTTGCGTTGCTGCACCAACCTTGTGCTGCAGAGCCGTTGAAGCGTTTGAGTTGTATTGTTCAATGTAATCGATAATGTCAGCCAGATCGTCCAGAGCTTGATCGCTCCATTCAAGCGGCAGAGCGTCGATTCTTGCGTCTCTCTTCTAATAGTTGGTCGAGCCGCACCATGGCTTCCTCATGGGGAATACCCGGGCGAGGATCATCCAGTACAGCCTGCACCTTGGCACGAAACCAGCGATCGTAGCTCTCTGCCTCTTCTTCGGAGTCGAAGTCAGAGTAAAACGGGGAATGCAAAATGCTCATAGTGATCTCCGTGATCAATTTCAGCAGTCTAAGGGGGGATGGGCCCATTGTCGTCACTGGCAGACGATGCACCCCATGAGCCCTTGAAGAACCATGAGGTAGCGGGACCCAGTATCTGCAAGTACCCCCATTGAAATCTGCCGGACGTTTCCCACCGTTGTCCGGCAATCTCGACCGCCGTTGTAGGCCTATTCCACCCCAGCGTTTTTCAGGTTTTCCGGCTACAAATTCAGGCGTGCTTTCCTACAAATGCACTCAGAACGCATAGGGAATACTCACCTTCGCCCACAACATATCCCCCTCCGGCCGGTTCTCCACGTCGAACTCCCTGGCCCAGCGGATTTCCGCGCTGGCGTACTTGAGGAAGGTGAAGTGCAGCGCCGGGCCGATGGCGAACACCTGGCCGCGCACGCCGTCATCAACGTCCTGGCCGGCGAACTGCACGGTGTGGCCGAACTGTTTGTCGTCGGTGGTCTGCTTGAGGTAATAGCCATTGACGCCGAGCATCAGGTCGTCGGTGATCTTGTAGCTGGCCGAGTAATCGAAGTGGAAGATCTGCCCGGACTTGTAGTCGGTGTCCTTGTTCTTCTCGTTGAAGCTGTAGGTGGTCTTCATCGAGACTTCGGTGTTGTCCGTCGGCAGCCAGGTGAAGGAGAACAGCGGCTTGTAGGTGTAGAAATTGTTGCTGGTGTTGGCCAGCCGATCGACGCTGTATTCGCCAGTGGGCACGGTGATTTCCACGGCGGCGCCGAGGGTCAGGTTCTTGCCCATGTCCCACAGGATGATCGGCGCGAAGGTGGTATCGCCCATGCTTTCGCGGGTATCGCTCTGGCCGAACACCGAGACTTCCTGTTTCAGCCATGGCTGCGCGATGTAGCCTGCCAGGCGTCCGCCGAACACCCGCACCGGGCTCAGGTAGTCGAGACGCGGGATCACGGCGGTGGATTCGATATCGACATTCGGCACTTTGCCGCCGAACGAGCTGATGTTGAGCTTCGTCGCCTTGTAGTGGTTGTAGTAGAGATTGAAGGCAACCATGTTTTCGGGGAGGTTGTCGACGTCCAGCGGCAGCACGAAAAAACCGTCGGTGCCGGTACCGATGTTGTCGACGCCGGCCTCGGTAGCCAGGGCTGACAGGGTCACGGTGCAGCCAAGCAGGCTCAATGCCAGTCGCACAGGGAAAGTCGCGCGGTTCGGGTTCATGTCCGTCCTCATTATTATTGTGTTTGGGCGCAACGCCGGCACGCAGGACGCCCGGCCACTATAGAAATAAGCCCTTGGCGTACAACGGGGCAGGGTATTGGCGGACACGGAAGGGGGCTTCTGCGGACACTTCGTCAACCCTGTGCTAACTTCCTTCGACATAACCGGTAACAAAAATAACAATTCAGCGTGATCCGGAATGTCAGCCCCCATGAACGCAAAACTCCAAGACCCCACCTTCGATCTGGCGCTGGTGTCGCCATTTCTGCTGCAGACCCTGGCAGAAGTTGCCGCCAACAAGGGCATAGAGCCGCAAAGCCTGTGCCGTGGCCTGGGTTTTGACGTCGAGGATCTGCAGGATCCTTCGCAGCGGATTTCCTATCGCCAGGCCGTGGCCATGATCCAGCGGGCGCTCAAGGCCTTGCCCAATCAGGGGCTGGGGCTGTGGGTCGGCGCGCAGAACGTGCTCGGCACCCTGGGTTTGCTCGGGCATGTGCTATCGCTGTGCAAGAACCTGCGCGATGCGTTCGAGCTGGGGATTCGCCATCAGCACACGTCCGGCGGGATCGTGGTGATCAGCGTGGATGTGGTGGGCGAGCAGGTGTACGTCGACGTGGAGTGCCGCTTGCCGTTCGCTGAGGTGCAGATATTCGCCGTCGAAGAGTTTTACGCCAGCCTGCTGGTCTACGGCCGGGCGCTGGTGGGCGAGACGTTCAAGCCGATTGCGGTGGAGTTCGTCCACGCGGCGCCGGATTACGTCGATGAATACCGGCGCCTGCTGGGGCCGGACGTGCGCTTCGGTTGCCTGCACAATCGCATGCTGATCGATGTGCAATGGCTGGATGTGAACCTGCCCAACCATCATTCGCTGGCGTTGCGTCAGGCAGTCAAACTGCTGGAGCTGGAAGCCGCGCAGGTGCATCAGAAGCTCGATCTGATCCAGGCCGTGGAGCGCGCCATTGCCCGGGACCTGAGCCGGGGCAGCCATATTGAAAAGATTGCTGGTGATCTGAACATGAGTAGCCGAACCTTGCGCCGGCGGCTGACTGAGCATTCGTTGACGTTCGAGGCGTTGCTGGAGCAGGTGCGGCAGGCGCGCACCATGAGTTTGCTGGCTAATCCTGATATGCCGATTGAGCGGATTACCGAAGAAGTCGGCTACAGCGACGTGCGCAGTTTTCGTCGGGCGTTCAAGCGCTGGACCGGCAAAAGCCCGAGTGCGTGGCGCAACGAGTGCGTCATCTGATCCCCCACAAACCCTCCGGCTACAGTTAAACTCCGCGCTCTTTCCCAAGGAGTTCACATGAGTTACTACCAGCCGGGCATCCTCGCCACCCCAGTTCCGCCGCAAGCACGTCACCTGTTTTTCGCCCTCGAGTCGGTTGAAGCACTGCCGCAGGCGATCGACAACCTGCTGAACCTGGTGGACGGCAAATCGGCGGTGGTCGGTTTCGGTGAATCCCTGGCCAAGGCCCTGAATGTGAACATCGACGGCCTGCGCAGCTTCCCGGCGCTGACCGGTGTCGGCGTGGAAAACCCGTCGACCCAGCACGCCCTGTGGGTCTGGCTGCACGGCGTCGACCGTGGCGAGCTGCTCAACCGCAGCACTGCGCTTGAGGCTGCACTGGCCCCGGCGCTGCGTCTGGTGCAGATGCAGGAAGCCTTCCGCCACAAGGACGGCCATGACCTGACCGGTTATGAAGACGGCACCGAAAACCCGCACGACGAAGCCGCCATCGCCGCCGCACTGCAAAGTGAAGGCGCCGACGGTCTGATCGGTGGCAGCTTTGCCGCGATCCAGCAATGGCAGCACGACCTCAAGGGTTTCCATGCGCTGTCCGCCGAAGACAAGGACAACATCATGGGCCGTCGCCTGAGCGACAACGAAGAGATCGACGACGCCCCGGTGTCCGCCCACGTCAAGCGCACCGCCCAGGAAAGCTTCGCTCCGGAAGCCTTCGTCGTGCGCCGTTCGATGCCGTGGATCGAAGGCGACCGCGCCGGCCTGATGTTTCTGGCCTTCGGTTTCTCCCTCGACGCGTTCGAAGCGCAACTGCGCCGCATGAGCGGTCTGGAAGACGGCATCACCGACGGTTTGTACCGCATCAGCCGGCCGATTACCGGCGGTTACTACTGGTGCCCGCCGATCAAGGACGGCCACCTCGACCTGCGCGCACTGCGCATCGGCTAAGGCGTGACGATGAACGTGGTGCGCTGGGGCATGATCGGTTGCGGCAGTGTTGCCGAACGCAAGAGCGGGCCGGCCTTCTACAAGGCGCCCGGTTCTGCGCTGGTGGCGGTGATGGGGCGACGCCTCGAAGCCGTGACCGATTACGCCGCGCGCCACGGCATCGCCCGGACTTACACCGATGTCGATGCCCTGATCAACGACCCTGAGGTGGACGCGGTGTACATCGCCACGCCACCCGACAGTCACCACGCCTACAGCCTGAAAGTCGCCGCCGCCGGCAAGCATTGCTGCGTGGAAAAACCCATGTCGCTCAACGCCGGGCAAAGCCGCGAGATGCAGCAGGTGTTTGCCGATGCCGGATTGCACCTGTTCGTCTCCTATTACCGCCGTTCGCTGCCGCGTTTCCAGCAGGTTCGGCAATGGCTGGAGCAGGGGCGCATCGGCGAGGTACGACACCTGAGCTGGACGCTGACCAAGGCGCCGTCGCCGAAGGATCTGGACGGCAGCGCCAACTGGCGCACCGATCCGGCGGTGGCCGGTGGCGGCTATTTCGCGGATCTGGCCAGCCATGGTTTTGACCTGTTCCAGTACCTGCTCGGCGATATCGTCGAAGTCGCCGGTTTCACCGCGCGTCAGGCCGGGTTGTATGCGGCGGAAGATGCAGTCAGCGCCAGTTGGCGGTTTGCCTCGGGCGCGCTCGGCATGGGCTGCTGGAGCTTCGTTGCGGACCGGCGCGAGGATCGGGTCGAGATCATCGGCAGCCAAGGGCGGATTGGCTTTTCGGTGTTCGACGAGCATCCGGTCGAGCTGCACGCCGAGGAAGAAATCAGCCTGGAAATCCCCCATCACGAACACATCCAGTGGCATCACGTGCTGGGCATGAACGCGCAGATTCGCGGCGAGTCACAGCATCCGGCGACCGGGGCAGAGGCCCTGAAGACCGATTGGGTCATGGACCGGATCCTCAAGCGCCACTGAAGGCGCATCTAACCTTATGCTCATTCGGTATTTCTCAAGCTTGTCATCACGTCTCTAAGATCACGTCATAACTCGTTATAACAAGTGATCCCGTGATGACCGATAACGTTCTCTCCCTGGGCAGCGTCCCGCTGCACACCCAACTGCGCGACGTACTGCGCGCCCGGATTCTCGACGGCGAATACCCGCAAGACAGCCAGATGCCGTCCGAAAGCGAGCTCGGCACGTTGTTCAAGGTCAGCCGCATCACCGTGCGCCAGGCCCTGGGTGATCTGCAGAAAGAAGGCCTGATCTTCAAGATCCACGGCAAAGGCACCTTTGTCGCCAAACCCAAGACCTTTCAAAACGTCAGCACCCTGCAAGGCCTTGCCGAGTCCATGACCGGTCGTGGCTACGAGGTGATCAACCGCCTGCGCAGTTTCAAATTCATCGCCGCCGACAAACTGGTCGCCGAGCGTTTGCAGGTTGCTGAAGGCGAAATCGTCGCCCAGATCAAACGCGTACGGCTGATCAACCGCGAGCCGATCTCGCTGGAAATCACCTACCTGCCCAAAGCCGTCGGCGAGCGGCTGGAGAAGGCCGATCTGGTCACCCGCGACATCTTCCTGATCCTCGAAAACGACTGCGGCATCGCTCTCGGCCACGCCGATCTGGCCATCGACGCGGTGCTGGCCGACAGCGACCTGACCCAGGCGCTGAACGTCGAGGCCGGCTCGCCGATCATGCGCATCGAGCGTCTGACCCATGACGCCAACGGCCAGCCGCTGGACTTCGAACACCTTTACTACCGTGGCGATGCGTTCCAGTACCGCCTGCGGATCGACCGGCAAAAAGGGGAGCAGGCATGAGTCGAACGACACTCGAACAGGAATACGACATCGTCGTGATCGGCGGCGGCACCGCCGGCCCTATGGCCGCGATCAAGGCCAAGGAAAAGAATAAGGATCTGCGCGTGTTGCTGGTCGACAAGGCCAACGTCAAACGCAGCGGCGCGATCAGCATGGGCATGGACGGCCTGAACAACGCGATCATTCCCGGCCACTCGACGCCCGAGCAGTACACCAAGGAAATCACTATCGCCAACGACGGCATCGTCAATCAGGCGGCGGTCTACGCCTACGCGACGCACAGTTTCGAAACCATCGAGCAGCTCGACCGCTGGGGCGTGAAGTTCGAGAAGGACGAAACCGGCGATTACGCGGTGAAGAAAGTCCACCACATGGGCGCCTATGTGTTGCCGATGCCGGAAGGGCACGACATCAAGAAAGTCCTGTATCGCCAGTTGAAGCGGGCGCGGGTGAGCATTACCAATCGTCTCGTCTGCACCCGTTTGCTGACCGACGCGGAGGGCACCGTCAACGGTGTGATGGGTTTCGACTGCCGCACCGCCGACTTCCACGTAATCAAGGCCAAGGCAGTGATCCTCGCCTGCGGCGCCGCCGGGCGTCTCGGTCTGCCTTCTTCGGGTTACCTGATGGGCACCTACGAAAACCCGACCAATGCCGGTGACGGCTATGCGATGGCCTATCACGCCGGGGCCGAACTGGCGAACCTTGAGTGCTTCCAGATCAACCCGCTGATCAAGGATTACAACGGCCCGGCCTGCGCCTACGTCACCGGCCCGCTCGGTGGCTACACCGCCAACAACAAGGGCGAGCGCTTCATCGAGTGCGACTACTGGAGCGGGCAGATGATGTGGGAGTTCCACCAGGAACTGGAAAGCGGCAACGGCCCGGTGTTCCTCAAACTCGATCACCTGGCCGAGGAAACCATCCAGAACATCGAGGAAATCCTCCACAGCAACGAGCGCCCGAGCCGTGGCCAGTTCCACGCCAATCGCGGCACCGATTACCGCACGCAGATGGTCGAGATGCACATCTCGGAAATCGGCTTTTGCAGCGGCCATTCGGCGTCCGGGGTGTGGGTCAACGAACGGGCGGAAACGTCGGTGAAAGGTTTGTACTCGGCCGGCGATATGGCCGCCGTGCCGCACAACTACATGCTCGGCGCGTTCACCTACGGCTGGTTCGCGGGTCACAACGCAGCGGAGTTTGTCGCCGGGCGCGAGTTCTCCGCACTGGATGCCGAGCAGATCGACAAGGAAAAGACCCGGGTCTACGCACCGCTGGACCGCGAACACGGCCTGCCGCCGGCCCAGGTCGAGTACAAGCTGCGGCGCTTCGTCAACGACTACCTGCAACCGCCGAAAGTGACGAAGAAGATGGAAATCGGCCTGCAACGCTTCAGCGACATCGAACGCGATCTCAACGAGATGAAGGCCAACAACGCGCATGAGCTGATGCGCGCGATGGAAACCAGCGTGATCCGCGACTGCGCCGAAATGGCTGCGCGCGCCTCACTGTTCCGCGCCGAAAGCCGTTGGGGTCTGTACCACTACCGCGTCGATCACCCGCAACGGGACGACCGCGAGTGGTTCTGCCACTGCCACCTGAAGAAGGGCGAAGACGGACGCATGACCAGTTTCAAAAAAGCCGTCGAGCCTTACATCATCCCCCTCGATGCCGAGGAAATGCAGGCCTACGACCGCTTGCGGGTCGGCGCTTTCGCCGCTTGAGGCATCACTAGAGAGAGTCCGAACCATGGCCTACCAAGCCCAGGAAATCTTCTTCCGCTCCAATGCCCCCGTCACCGTGGACGAGGACAAATGCATCGCCGAAAAAGGCTGCACCGTGTGTGTCGACGTCTGCCCGATGGACCTGCTGGCGATCAACCCGGCCACGCAAAAGGCCTACATGGCCTTCGATGAATGCTGGTACTGCATGCCTTGCGAAAAGGATTGCCCGACCGGTGCGGTGAAAGTCGAAATCCCGTACCTGCTCCGCTAAAACGCTATCCGGCAACACCGGACGCCTGATTCAAGACACCCCTCGTTTCCCACCGCGCCCTGATCGCGGCGGAGACGAACATCCTATAAATGATTCGAGGGGATTCAACCATGTTGCGTGCAGCAATCGCCGGTCTGGTACTGGCTTCGTTCACCCTGTCGGCCTCGGCCGAAACCATCCGCATCGCCATCGGCACCCAGGACACCACCATCAACTGCGCCGCCGGCGGGCTGTTGATCCGTGAGCTCGGCCTGCTCGACAAATACCTGCCCCACGACGGCGCCTACAAGGACGCCAAATATGATGTGCAGTGGAAGAACTTCACCAGCGGCGCACCGCTGACCAACGAGATGGTCGCCGGCAAACTCGACTTCGGTGCCATGGCCGATTTCCCCGGTGCGTTCAATGGCGTGGCGTTCGAAACCGCCGGCAAACACAGCCTGTTCATCAGCGTGTTGTCGGGCAGCATCAAGGGCAGCGGCAACGGCATCGTGGTACCGAGCGCGTCCGGCGTGCAGTCGTTGAGCGAGCTCAAAGGCAAGACCATTTCCGTGCCGTTCGCCTCCACCGCCCACGGCATGCTGCTGCGCGCCGTGGCGGAGCAGGGCTGGGACCCGCTCAAGGATGTGAACATCATCGCCCAGCCGCCGGAGGTCGCAGGCTCCGCGTTGCAGGCCGGCAAGATCGACGCCCACGCTGATTTTGTACCGTTCGCCGAACTGTTTCCGAGTCGCGGTTTCGCCCGCAAGATCTACGATGGCGCCCAGGCCAATGCGCCGACCTTCCACGGTGCGCTGGTCGATCAGGCCTACGCCAAGAAGTACCCGGAAATTGTCGTTGCCTACCTGCGTGCAAGCATCGAGGCCAATCAACTGCTGGCCGCCGAACCGGAGAAATACAGCGAGTTGATCGCCAAAGTCACCGGCGTCGATGCCGAGGTCAATTACCTGTTCCACGGCCCGCTCGGCGTGCAGACCCGTGACCTGAGCTGGAAACCGGAATATCGACAGGCCGTGGGCACTGCCATCGACACGCTGAAGTTGCTGAAGAAGGCCGATCGCGGGCTCGATCTGAATACCTTTATCGACGATCAGTACATCCGCGCAGCGTTCAAGGCCTCGAATCTGGATTACACCGCGCAACTGGCCAACTACGCGCAGACGCCGTTGAAGTCTGTTGATGCGGTGACTGGAAAAGCCATCAGCGATTTCAGCCATGTCGCGGAAATCTGGGTGCGGGGGGAGGACAAGGTTCGGAGTTATGCCTCGGCTGAAGAGGCGTTTGCCGCACTGGCCGGCCTGAAGTCGGAAGGCAAGAACATCCGTGCGGTGTATGCCCAGGCGAGTGACAGCGGGATCAAGTTGCTGGCGGAGCAGGCGTGGTTTGCCAGTGATGGGAAGGGGCGGTTGAGTGCGTTTTTGTTGAAGGGGCAGGCGCAGCAATTTGCCACGGCGCAGGGTGGGAAAGTCTTCGACTTCACCGATGCCACCACCCAAGCGGTTGCTGCCCGCTAATTGAAGATCAAAAGCCCCTCACCCTAACCCTCTCCCGGAGGGAGAGGGGACTGACGGTGTTGTTCTGGAAAGTTACGCCGACCGGAGATATTGAGCCGAACTCAGGACTTGAAAACGATGCAAATCGGCTCCCTTTCCCCCTCGCCCCCTTGGGGGAGAGGGCTGGGGTGAGGGGGTCGATCTCAGTCATTACACCGCTCCAAACCTGGAAACCCGATCCATGAAAATCCCGAAAGCCCGCTGGACCACCAGAGCAACCTCCATAGCGTTCTGCCTGCTCTTCTGGCAACTAGCCGCCAGCCACCACTGGAACCTCGGTCTCGTCACCTTCGCCAACGTCCCGACCCCGCTGGCCGTGATCGAAGCCGCCCTCGGCCTCGGCGACTCCGGCAAGCTCATCCAGCACCTGAGCGCCAGCCTCGGCCGGGTTTTCGCCGGTTACCTCGCGGCACTGCTGATCGGCATCGCCCTGGGCCTGGCCATCGGCCGCTCGAAATGGGCCGAAGACCTGCTGCTGCCACCACTGGAAGTGCTGCGCCCGATCCCCGCCGTCGCATGGATTCCACTGGCGATCCTGATGTTCCCGTCCTCGGAGCTGTCGATGGTCTTCATTACCTTCACCGGCGCGCTGTTTCCGATCCTGCTCAACACCGTGCATGGCGTCGAAGGCGTCGATCCACGGTTGATCGCCTCGGCCAAAAGCCTCGGGGCCGGGCGTCGGGCGATCCTGCTGGAAGTCATCCTGCCGGGCGCCGCGCCGAGCATCATCACCGGGTTGGCGATCGGTATGGGCACGTCGTGGTTCTGTCTGGTGACCGCCGAAATGATCTCCGGCCAGTTCGGCATCGGTTATTACACCTGGGAGTCCTACACCATCCAGAACTACGCCGACATCGTGGTCGGCATGTTGCTGATCGGCGTGTTGGGCATGGGCAGCAGCCTGCTGATCAAACGTCTGGGCGGGCTGTTCACGCCCTGGCACCGACCACGAGGGAAAGCCTGATGAGCGTGATGCAAACCCCGGAAGGGCGGATCGACATCCGCCAGTTGTCCATCGTCCTCGGCGAAGGCCGGCAAGCGTTCGAAGCGGTGCAGGGGCTGGATTGCCAGATCGAGCCGGGCCAGTTCGTGTGCGTTCTCGGACCGTCCGGTTGCGGCAAGTCGACCTTGCTCGGCGCATTGGCCGGGCATCTGCAACCTCACGGCGGGCAGTTGAAAGTCGACGGCGCCGAAGTGTCCGGCCCGTCACCGCAGCGCGGCATGGTGTTCCAGCATCACACCTTGTTCCCGTGGCGCACGGTGCGCGACAACGTTGCCTTCGGCCTGAAGATGCGCGGCATCGGCAAGGCCGAACGTCATCGCGCCGCTGATGAAATTCTCAAACTGGTCGGCCTCGAAGGCTTCGCCGAGCGCTGGCCGGATCAACTCTCCGGCGGCATGCAGCAACGGGTGGAAATCGCCCGGGTGCTGGTCAACCGGCCACGGCTGTTGCTGATGGACGAACCCTTTGGCGCACTGGATGCGCTGACCCGACTGAACATGCAGGAACTGCTGCTGGACATCTGGACGCGGATTCGCACCACCGTGGTATTCGTCACTCATGACATCGATGAAGCGTTGTTCCTCGCCGACCGTTTGCTGGTGATGAGCGCACGGCCGGGGCGGATCATCGAAGACCTGCGCCTGGATTTCCCGCGCCCACGCACCACCGGACTGGTCACCAGCCACGAGTTCTCGCGCCTCAAGCGCCACTGCCTCGACCTGCTGCGCCACGACAACGACCGACCGCTGCCGCGCCTCAATCCGCTCGGTTTGCCTCCTGAAAACGCCTTGCCGAGATTTGCCCTGTGACCTCATTTTTTGCTGTGACCGATAACGATGACATTCTCGCCCTGCAACCGCGCCTGACTGCCGATGACGCCGGTGTGCGCAGGATTGCCCTGATCGATCTGGCTGACCTCGAAGAGCCGGACGGCTTGCTCTGGCTGGTCGAGCGACTGGCCGAAGACCCTGCCGAAGAAGTGCGTGCCGAAGCGGCGCGTCTACTGGAAGCCTGGGAAGACGAACCGGTGGTTGAAGCGCTGTGCCAGGCGCTGACGGATCCGTCGCCAGCAGTGCAGGCCGCTGCGGCGCAGAGCCTGAGCCTGCTCAAGACCGAAGCGGCGGGCAGGGTGATTCTGCCGTGGACCGCCCATGCGGAAACCGGCGTGCGGACTGCCGCATTCCGCGCCTTGCGTGAGTTGCGTTTCCCCGGCGCCGCGCCTGCCGCGATTCAGGCGCTGAGCGATGCCGATGCCAGTGTCCGCCGCGAAGCCGTGGGCGTGCTCGGCTGGCTCAAACAGCTGGATGCCTTGCCGGCGCTGGCACGCTTGGCCAGCAATGACCCGGACACCGAAGTACGCCGCGCCGCCACCGGCGCCCTGGGCCTGGCGAGTGGCGCAGATGTGCTGCCGGCCTTGCGTCAGGCCTTGCAGGACAACGCCTGGCAGGTACGCGAAGAAGCCGCGACCACCCTCGGCAAAGTCGGCCACACCGACGCAGGTCCGGCGCTGATCGAAGCCTTGGGCGACGACTACTGGCAGGTACGCCTGCGCGCCACGCGCAGCCTCGGCCGTTTGCGTTACGTGCCGGCCCTCGACGCCCTGATCGACACCCTCGGCCATCGCATCAGCAACCTGCGCAAGGAAGCGGCGCTGGCGCTGGGTGAGTTGAATGATCGCGGCGCCGTGGCGGCGTTGCAGGCCGCGCAGGACGACGGCGACCCGGAAGTGCGCAAAGCCGTGCGGATTGCCTTGAGTCAGCTGCAATGAATCCGCTGGCGATCGGCAATTCCCAAAGTGAACACCGCTTGCGGCTGAGCTGGCCGGATGGCCGCGAGCAGTTGCTCGACCATGCCGAGCTGCGCCGGCAGTGCCCGTGTTCGCAGTGCCGGGCGTTTCGCCTGCAGGGCTCGGCCCCGCTGGTGGATGATCGGGTTCGTGTGATCGAACTCAACCAGCAGGGCTACGGACTGCAACTGGTGTTCAGCGATGGTCATCAGCGCGGGATCTATCCGTGGCAGTACCTGGCGCAGCTCAAGCCTTAGGCTCAGCGCAATCAACCGGGGCTCAGAAGGATTTGCTGACGCTGGCCACCACCGTCGCCGTGCACACATCCCTGAAGCCCCAGTTGCTCAGGCATTGGCTCTGCGAAAGGTCGGTGTCGATGTAGCTCAGGCCCAGCACCACGCCGGCCAGGTTGTGGGTCAGTTTGACTTCCCACTCCCGGTAGGACTCTTCGCCATGACCGGACGCCGAGTACAGATGCGGGTCCTTGAAGTCCATGTTGCCGTAGCGCAGCTTCAGCCCGGAATCGAACGGCAATTCGGTTTCATAACCGATGTAGCTGTAGAGCGAACTCTGTTTGCTGTCGATGCCCGGCGCGTCGCTGGAGTAATAGGCCGCGAGTTTCACCCCGTAGGCGCTGAGAATCGAATACACCTCGCTTTGGTTGAACTGGCTCTCCTTGGGATACGCGTATTTGATGTAGCCCAGATCCAGACTCACAGCCTCGGTCGCCTGCCATAGCCAGCCGGCGTAGTAGTCGACCTCCTGACGGGTTTTCAGGCCGCCGCCGAAATCGACGTTCGAACTCCACGCGCCGAGGTACAGACCGCTGCTGTGAGCCAGGGTCAAACCGGCCTGTACCGCCGGATCGTTCTGGGTCTGGGAGATGCCGCGGGTGCGGTAGTCGCTGGCCAGGGTCAGGTCGACCAGCACCGCGAAATCATCGTTCAGGGGGATCGCGTGGCTGCTCAAAGGCAACAGGCTCAAGGAAGTGAGGGCGAGCAGAGGCATGGCTTTCATGTGAAGTCCCGATGTTGTGATTGTTATGGGCAGGAAGCGGGCAAGGCTGCGCCGGACCCCGGCGGCTGGCGCGGGGTCGGGCAGGGGGTACGGCGATTGTTTTTAGAGGGTAGGGGCGTAGACCTGACGACCACCGAACCAGGTCTGCAGCACCTTCGTGTCATGCAGCGCCTTGTCATCGACGCTGAACACGTCGCGATCGAGCACGATGAAATCGGCCTGCTTGCCGGGGCTCAGCGAGCCGATCTGTTGCTCCAGCCCGATGGTCCGTGCCGCGTTGACGGTGTAGGCGTAGAGCATGGTTTCGCGGTCCAGGCGTTCGTCGGCGTTGAGCACGCCCAGCGGGCCGGTGCGGGTGATGGCCTGGGCGATGGCGTTGAACGGGTTCGGCGAGGACACCGGCCAGTCGCTGGCGCCGGCAATCGTCGCGCCCTGCTTGAGCAGCGAGTGCGCCGGGTATTGATAACGAAAGGCGAGTGCGCTGACGTAAGGCTTGATCATGTCGGTGGTGTAGTCGTCGGCGCTGGCCCACAGCAGTTGCATCGAGGCAATCACGTTCAGCGGTTTGAAACGGGCGAATTCCTTCGGGTTGACCATTTGCAGGTGGGTGATCGAGTGCGTCACGCCGCTCTGTCGGTCCTTGCGTGCCTGGGCGATGCCGTTGAGTGACTCGCGCACCGCGCGGTCGCCGATGGCGTGGATATGCACCAGCCAGCCGCGCTGGTCGATGGCGCTGACCAGTTCGCCGAAGTGCTGTGGGTCGATCAGCAATTCGCCCTGTTTGTGCGAGTTGCTGTAGGGATCGATCATCGCCGCGCTCTGGGCCGGGTATTCGATCACGCCGTCGGCGAAGATCTTGATTCCCGGCAGCGTCAGATTGGGGATGCCCTGGAACTGTTGGCGAACCTTGTCGAGGGTGTCGAGATCGGCCGGGACGCTTTTCGGGTTGGCCACCAGCAATGCGGCGACGTGGGCGGTCATGCCGCCGCTTTCCGACAGGGCTTTATAGGCCGGCAATACGCCGACGGTTTTCTCGGTGGGCTTGAGGGCGAACACCGCCTCGCCCGGGGCGGCGTTGGCGGCGGGGTCCATCCACGCGGTGATGCCGAGGCTGTTGTTGAAACGCATCGCCGATTGCGCAGCCTTGAGCAGGTCGGCAGGGCTTGGCACCGGCATTTTCGAGGCGACCCGATCCCAACCGGCATCGACCACAAAGCCGTTCGGCTCACCGCTGGCCAGTTTGCCGAGGGTGTCTTTTTCCGCATCCGGCAGGGTTTTCAGCAGTGCGGCGTCGATGCCCGCACGCTTGAGCATCACATTGTTGGCCCACGCCGTGTGGTGATCGCTGCCGGTGAACACCACCGGCACGTCGGCCCATTCGCCGTGGTTGAAGATCTTGCCCAAGGCTTCAGCCTTGGCCCAGTACGCCGAACTCATGCCGGCCACGCTCAACACATCGCCATGCCGGGCCTTGCCGTCTTCACGCCAGCTGCGCAGGCGTTTTTCCAGTTCGTCGAGTTCGACCACCTCGTCTTCCATGTTCGCCGAGACCATTTCCAGTCCGCCGAAAATCGCGTGGGAGTGGCTGTCGATCAAGCCGGGCATCATCGCCTTGCCTTGAAGGTCGATCACTTGGGTGCCGGGTTCGATCAAGGCTTTGATCTGCGCATCGGTGCCGACTTTCAGCACTTTGCCGTTCTCCACGGCCAGCGCCTGAACCTGCGGTTGAGCGCGGTCGGCGGTGAAAATCTTGCCGTTGAGCAGCACCAGATCGGTAGCTGCCATGGCTTCCATCGAGGCAAAACTCATAGCGACGATCAGCACATTTTTTGTGAAATGCGGGATGAATCTTTTCATTGAACATTTCCTTGTTATTGCGTCTGATGGCCAGATTAGTGGCTGCCAACGCCCGACAGAACGCCTCCCTCACGAAAAACGTTTTTGCCTGAATGGAAAAAGCATGGACAAGCTGGGTGCACTGAAAATGTTTGTGGTCACCGCGCAGCTCGGCAGTTTCAGCCGCGCTGCCGAGCAACTGGGCAAGACCCCGTCGGCCCTGACCAAAGCGGTCAATCATCTGGAAGCTGAACTTGGTGCGCGGCTGTTCGAGCGCAGCACGCGGCGGATTTTGCTGACGGAAATCGGCCGCCTCTATCTGGAAACCGCACGACAGGTGCTGCAACGGCTGGACGAGGCCGGCGAAGAAATCGAGCAGTTGCAGCACGGCCTGCGCGGCAGCCTGAAAATCACTGCGCCGCTGGCTTACGGCCGGGCGTTTCTCGATCAGGTGTGCGACGGCTTTTTGCAGCAATACCCGCAGATCAGCCTGCAAGTGGATTTGTGCGACGAATTCGTCAATCTGCTGGAAAGCGGCTACGACCTGGCGTTGCGCGAAGGGCACGATGACTTGCCGGGGCTGATTGCCCGGGTGGTCGGCAGCAATCGCCTGGCACTTTGCGGTAGCCCCGAATACCTGGCACGCAAGGGCTTGCCGGTCACGCCGCAAACCCTCGACCAGCATGAATGGCTGCTGTACCGGCATCCGTTGCTCAGTCGCGAATTCTGGTGGGCCGAGCGCGACGGCCAGCGCCTGAGCCTGGCGCAACCGGCGGCGCCGTTGTTGCGCAGCGACAATTACGACCTGCTGCTGGCCAGCGCTTTGGCCGGGCGCGGCTTGCTGCACACGCCGTTGTGGAGTGCCGCCCCGTATATCGCCGACGGGCGACTGGTGCGGGTCATGGCTGATTACGACATAGACCCGGACAGTTTCGGCCCGCACATTCTGGCGGTGTACCCGAGCCATCGGCGGGCGACGGCCAAGGTTGTGGCGTTCATTGACTACATCGCAGGGTTTCTGGCGGAGCGCGGTTTGAGCTGACTGGCGGTGCTTGTCAGGAAATTCCCGCAGGAGTACAAATGTACTCCATGACAAATCTGACTCCCCGCCGTACCGCCATCCTGACCTTTATCCGCGAACGCATCGCCGAACACGGTCAGCCCCCAAGCCTCGCTGAAATCAGCGAGGCTTTTGGTTTTGCCTCCCGCAGCGTGGCGCGCAAGCATGTGCTGGCGCTCACCGAAGCCGGGTTCATCGAGGTCAATCCGCATCAGGCCCGGGGCATTCGCCTGCTCGGGCAGCCTGCGCGACCGGAGCTGCTCGAAGTGCCGGTGCTCGGCCGGGTGGCCGCCGGTGCGCCCATCGGCGCCGACGCTGATATCCACAATCGGCTGATGCTCGATCCGGCGCTGTTCTCCCGCACGCCCGACTACATGTTGCGGGTGCAGGGCGATTCGATGATCGAGGACGGCATTCTCGACGGCGATCTGGTCGGCGTGCGGCGCAACCCCGAGGCGCTCAACGGCCAGATCGTGGTGGCGCGGCTCGACGGTGAAGTCACCATCAAACGCTTCGAGCGGGTCGGCGATGAGGTTCGCCTGTTGCCGCGCAACCCGGCGTACCAGCCGATTGTGGTGCGTGACGATCAGGACCTGGCCATCGAAGGCGTGTTCTGCGGTCTGGTGAGGCAAGGCTGATGGGTGCCGTCGTTGCGCTGGATACGCTGTTCAATGGCGGCCAGGTCTGGAAGGGCCGGCCTGCGCCACCCACCGCGAGCCCGCAACCCACCGGGCACGCGGCGCTGGACGCAGCCTTGCCCAGCGGTGGCTGGCCGGAAGCGGCGCTGAGCGAAATCCTTTTGGCCGGCCCTGGTGTCGGTGAGCTGCAACTGGTGTGGCCGACCCTGGCGCGGCTGTCGGCGGCGGGGGAGCGCATCGTGCTGGTGGCGCCGCCGTTCGTGCCATACCCGCAGGCCTGGGCCAATGCCGGGGTCGATCTGTGGCAGTTGTCGGTGATCCAGGCCAGCGAACGTGATGCGTTGTGGGCGGCGGAACAATGCCTGCGCTCGGGCAGTTGCGGCGCGGTGCTGTGCTGGCCGCACAAGGCCGATGACCGCGCCTTGCGCCGTTTGCAGGTGGCGGCGGAAACCGGCCAGACCCTGGCGTTCGCGTGGCGGCCATTGAGCGAAGCGGTCAACCCGTCGCCAGCCGCGCTGCGCATTGCCATCGATGCCCGCCCGGCGCAATTGCGCGTGCTCAAATGCCGGGGCGGTCTGGCGCGCACTGCACCGATTGCCTTCGCCGTGGGGCATTGAGGTCGCCATGCGCTGGGTTTGCATTCTGTTCCCGCAATTGGCCCTCGACGCCGTGCTACGTCAACGCCCCGATCCCGAGCAACCCCTGGCGCTGCTCAGCGGTCCGGCCCAGCGCCGGGTGTTGCAAGCAGTCAATTCGGCGGCGCGGGCGCTGGGCTTGCGTCCGGGGCAGTCGATGACCGCCGCGCAGGCCATGAGCAAAGGGTTTGTCACCGTCGATTACGACGCGGCCGAGGTCGAACACTGGCAACAGTTTCTCGCCGCCTGGGCCTATCGTTTCAGCGCCCAGGTCAGCGTGCATTACCCGCGCACCGTGGTGTTCGAGATCGAATCGAGCCTCGGGCTGTTCGGTTCCTGGGCGCAGTTCGAGGCGCGCTTACGCACGGAGCTGACGGAGCTGGGCTTTCGTCACCGTATCGTCGCCGCGCCCAACCCGGTGGCGGCGCGAGTGTTGGCCAACGCCTATGACGGACTGGTGGTGCCGGATGGTGAAGCCTTGCGCCATCACCTCGGGCAACTGCCGGTCGACCGTGTCGGACTTGATCCGGGCGTGGCCACGGCGCTGTCGCGCATGGGCCTGCGCCACCTCCATCAGGTGCAGAGCCTGCCGCGTCAGGCTCTGGCCCGGCGTTTCGAGGCGCCGATGCTCAAGCATCTGGATACGCTGTTCGGCGCACGGCCACTGGCGCTGGCGTTCTACCTGCCACCGGATCGTTTCGACGTGCGCATCGAACTCAACTTCGACGTGCAGTCCCATCAGGCGCTGCTGTTCCCGTTGCGTCGCCTGACCTCCGATCTCTCGGCGTTCTTGTGCGGGCGTGACAGTGGCGTGCAGCGCTTCGATCTGCATCTGGAGCATGCAGGGTTGCCGGACACGCTGATCAAGGTCGGCCTGCTCAGCGCCGAGCGCGATCCGGCGATGCTCTTCGAACTGGCCCGTGGTCGATTGGAGCAGGTGCAGGTCGAGGCCCCGGTGCGCGGTTTTCGTCTGCGGGCCGAGGAACTGCCGAGTTTCGTACCGCAGTTTCAGGAGCTGTTCGACGACCGCCCGCAGCAGACCTTGCCCTGGGAGCAACTGCGCGAACGCTTGCGTGCGCGACTGGGGGATGACGCGGTACAGGGCCTGCGCTTCCAGGCCGATCACCGACCTGAGTGCGCGTGGCAGAACGCCGATGACAAGCAGCCTTGTGCTGCGTTGCCGGGCGTGCAGCGTCCGGGCTGGTTGCTGGGTGAGCCGCAGTCCGTGCCCGAAGGTTCGGCGCGCATCCTCATGGGCCCGGAACGCATCGAGTCCGGCTGGTGGGACGGTGACGACGTGCGCCGCGACTATTACCTGATCCAGAACCGTGCCGGCCAGCAAGGCTGGGCGTACCGGGCAGTGGGTGAGGGTGGCCCGTTGTGGCTGCAGGGCTGGTTCGCATGAACGAGGGTTATGCAGAGCTGCACTGCCTGTCGAACTTCAGCTTCCAGCGCGGAGCGTCCAGTGCGCTGGAACTGTTCCAGCGGGCGAAGAAGCACGGCTATCAGGCGCTGGCGATCACCGATGAATGCACCCTGGCCGGGATCGTCCGTGCCTGGCAGGCGGCGAAGTCCGTGGAGCTGCCGCTGATCATCGGCAGCGAGATCCGCATCGAGAACGGCCCGAAACTGGTGTTGCTGGTGGAGAACATCGAGGGTTATCAGGCGCTGTGCGGCTTGATCACCCAGGCTCGACGGCGCACGCAGAAAGGCCAATATCAGGTGCTGCGCGAAGACTTCAGCGAACCGTTGCCGGGATTGCTGGTGCTGTGGGTGCCGGATGCGGTCGATGAGGTGGAAGAGGGCCGCTGGCTTAAACAGACCTTCGGCGAGCGTCTGTGGCTGGCGGTGCAATTGCATCGCGGGCAGAACGATCAGCAACGACTTGCCGCACTCCTGAGTCTGGCAGATGAGCTGCAGATTCCGGCCGTGGCCAGCGGCGATGTGCACATGCACGCCCGTGGCCGCCGGGCCTTGCAGGACACCATGACCGCGATCCGTCATCACGTCACGGTGGCCGAGGCCGGGTTGCGGCTGCACCCCAATGGCGAGCGGCATCTGCGCAGCCTCGACGTGTTGAGCGAACTGTATCCGCAGACCCTGCTCGACGAATCGGTGAAGCTGGCCCGCCGTTGCACGTTCGACCTCGGCCAGTTGCGTTATCAGTATCCGAAAGAGTTGGTGCCCGAGGAACACGACGCCAGTTCCTGGCTGCGCCACCTGACAGAAGAGGGCATCGCCTGGCGCTGGCCGAAAGGCGCACAGCCCAAGGTGCTCAAACAGATCGACGATGAGCTGGAGCTGATCGCCGAACTCGGCTACGAAAGCTACTTCCTCACCGTGCACGACGTGGTGCGCTACGCCCGGGAGCAGAAAATCCTTTGTCAGGGTCGCGGTTCGGCGGCCAACTCGGCGGTGTGTTTTGCTCTGGGCATCACCGAGATCGACCCGGATCGCACCACGCTGCTGTTCGAGCGTTTCATGTCGAGGGAGCGTAACGAGCCGCCGGACATCGACGTGGATTTCGAGCACGAGCGCCGGGAAGAAGTCCTGCAATACGTGTTTCGTCGTTATGGCCGCCGTCGTGCGGCGCTGACGGCGGTGGTCAGCACCTATCACGCGGCCGGTGCGGTGCGCGATGTGGCCAAGGCGCTGGGCTTGCCGCCGGACCAGATCAACGCGCTGGCCGACTGCTGCGGCCACTGGAGTGATGAAACACCACCCGTGGAACGCCTGCGCGAAAACGGCTTCGACCCGGACAGCCCGATCCTGCACCGGGTGCTGAGCCTGACCGGGCAACTGATCGGCTTCCCCCGGCACCTGTCGCAGCATCCCGGCGGTTTCGTGATCTCCGAGCAGCCGCTGGACACGCTGGTGCCGGTGGAAAATGCCGCCATGGCCGACCGCACCATCATCCAGTGGGACAAGGACGATCTCGATGCGGTCGGGCTGCTCAAGGTGGATATCCTCGCCCTCGGCATGCTCAGTGCGATTCGTCGTTGTTTCGACCTGCTGCGCCGTCATCGCCATCAGGATCTGAGCCTGGCCACCATCCCGGCTGACGATCGCCCGACCTACGACATGATCAGTCGCGCCGACACCATCGGCGTGTTCCAGATCGAGTCCCGGGCGCAGATGTCGATGCTGCCGCGCCTGCGCCCGCAAAACTTCTACGATCTGGTGATCGAGGTGGCCATCGTCCGGCCGGGGCCGATCCAGGGCGGGATGGTCCATCCGTATTTGCGCCGGCGGAACAAGGAAGAAAAGGAAACCTATCCGTCGCCGGAGCTGGAGGTGGTGCTCAAACGCACCCTCGGCGTGCCGCTGTTTCAGGAACAAGTGATGCAGATCGCGATTGTCGCGGCCGACTACAGCCCCGGCGAGGCCGATCAGTTGCGGCGCTCCATGGCGGCGTGGAAACGCCACGGCGGGCTGGAGCCGCACAAGGAGCGGTTGGCGGCCGGCATGAAGAAAAACGGCTACAGCCCGGAATTCGCCGCGCAGATCTTCGAGCAGATCAAGGGCTTCGGCAGTTACGGTTTTCCCGAGTCCCATGCCGCCAGTTTTGCCTTGCTGACCTATGCCAGTTGCTGGCTCAAGTGCCATGAACCGGCGGCGTTCGCCTGTGCGCTGATCAACAGCTGGCCGATGGGTTTCTACAGCCCGGATCAGATTCTCCAGGATGCGCGCCGGCATCATTTGCAAATCCGCCCGGTGGACGTACGCGCCAGCGACTGGGATTGCAGCCTGGAGCCGATCACCGGCGAGCAACCGGCGATTCGCATGGGCCTGCGCATGATCAAGGGTTTTCGCGAAGATGATGCGCGGAACATTGAAAAGGCTCGGGCGAGGGGCGCGTTTGCCGATGTCGCCGATCTGGGCGAACGGGCCGGGCTCGACAGCCGGGCCCAGGCGCTGCTGGCGGACTCAGGAGCGCTGCGGGGCCTGGCCGGGCATCGCCATCGGGCACGCTGGGAGGTGGCCGGAGTGCAGAAGCAGCTCGGGTTGTTTGCCGGATTGCCGAGTCAGGAGGAGCCGGATGTGCGGTTGCCCACACCGAGTGTCAGCGAGGACCTGTTCACCGATTACGCCACCCTCGGCACCACGCTGGGGCCGCATCCGCTGACGTTGTTGCGCGACGAGTTGCGGGCGCGGCGCTGTCGCAGCTCCCGGGAGTTGCTGGAGGTCGAGCACGGGCGACCGGTCAGCGTGGCGGGGCTGGTGACCGGACGCCAGCGCCCGGCCACTGCCAGCGGCGTGACCTTCGTGACGCTGGAAGACGAGTTCGGCAACGTCAACGTGGTGGTCTGGCGCGATCTGGCCGAGCGTCAGCGGCAGGTGCTGGTGGGATCGCAACTGCTCAAGGTCGATGGTCGCTGGGAGCGCGAAGGCGAGGTGCGGCATCTGATTGCCGGACGCTTGAGCGATCTCAGCTCGTTGCTCAACGGGATTCGGGTGCAAAGCCGCGATTTCCACTGACAACCTCTGAACCTGTGGGAGCGAGCCTGCTCGCGATGGCGTCCAGACAGCCGATAATTATTTCGTCTGACGCATCGCTATCGCGAGCAGGCTCGCTCCCACGGGGTTTTGTGTCTGATATTTAGCCAATTCACTGGCGTCAAAAAAACCTGTCCTCACTGATGGCACTTTGGCATAATGCCGGCCCTTTCCCGATCCCCCACGATTTTTGCCGTGCCGGGACACATCATTTTTCAGAAGGAATGCACAGTGAGAATGATCTCCCGGATGTTGGTCTCGGGCGTTGCGATTGCCGTCCTCGGCACCCTGGCCGGCTCGCTTTCCGGTTGCGCCACCGAAAGCTCCCGCGCATTGCCGGTGGCCAAGGTGGAAAGCGCCACTCAGGCCTGGACCGGTGTCCGTATCCCGATGGCCGTGGGCAAGTTCGACAACCGTTCGAGCTACATGCGCGGAATCTTCTCCGACGGCGTCGACCGTCTCGGCGGTCAGGCCAAGACCATCCTGATCACTCACCTGCAGCAGACCAACCGTTTCTCCGTGCTCGACCGCGACAACATGGGCGAGATCCAACAGGAGGCGGCGATCAAGGGCCAGGCCCAGCGTCTGAAAGGTGCCGATTACGTGGTCACCGGTGACGTCACCGAGTTCGGCCGCAAAGAGACCGGCGATCATCAACTGTTCGGCATTCTCGGCCGTGGCAAGACCCAGGTCGCCTACGCCAAGGTCAACCTGAACATCGTCAACATCAGCACTTCCGAAGTGGTGTATTCGACCCAGGGCGCCGGCGAATACGCCTTGTCCAACCGCGAAATCATCGGCTTCGGCGGCACCGCTGCCTATGACTCCACCCTCAACGGCAAAGTCCTCGATCTGGCCATGCGCGAGGCGATCAATCGCCTGGTTGATGGCATGAACGCCGGCGCCTGGAAACCGGGCAACTGATAGACGCCCATCGCAAGGAGCAACACACCATGAATCTGTCCCTGTCCCGGCCGCTGATGGCCATGACACTGGCCGCCAGCGCCTTGCTGGCCGGTTGCAGCAGCCCGCAAACCCTGTACCAGTGGGAAGGCTACCAGCCACAAGTCTACGAATACTTCAAAAGCGAAACGCCGAAAGAGGCCCAGGCCGAAGCGCTGGAAGCCGATCTGCAAAAGATCCGCGCCAGTGGCAAGCCTGTACCGCCGGGTTACCACGCACACCTCGGTCTGCTGTACCTGAGCATGGGCAAGGACGATCAGATGGTGCAGCAATTGCGCACTGAGAAGACCCTGTTCCCCGAATCCGGCACCTACATGGACTTCTTGCTCAAGAACGCCAAGACCGGAGACGCCAAATGATCTCCCGTGCCTTGAAACTGCTGGCCGCCGGCCTGGCGCTGACCGTTCTCGGTGGCTGCGTCGCACCGAAAACCGTGGACTATTCGGCGTACAAGCAAGCGCGTCCGAAGTCCATTCTGGTGCTGCCGCCGCTGAACACCTCGCCGGACGTCAAGGCGTCCTACAGCCTGTTGTCGCAAGTGACGTTCCCGCTGGCCGAGGCCGGTTATTACGTGCTGCCGATCACGCTGGTCGACGAGACGTTCCGCCAGAACGGCCTGACCACGCCGGATGACATCCATCAGGCGCCGGTCAACAAGCTGCAGGAAATCTTCGGTGCCGACGCGGCGCTGTACATCACCGTCAGCGAGTACGGCACGCGCTACATGGTGATCAGCAGCGAAACCGCCGTGACCGCCAGCGCCAAACTGGTGGACCTGAAAACCGGTGCGACCCTGTGGACCGGTGCGGCCCGGGCGTCGAGCGAAGAGGGCGGCAACAACAGCGGCGGCGGCCTGATCGGCGCACTGATCACCGCTGCGGTAAAACAGATCGTCAACAGCTCCACCGATGCCGGCTACCCGATTGCCGGTGTGGCCAGCAATCGTCTGCTGTCGGCCGGACATCCGGCAGGCCTGCTGTACGGGCCACGGTCGCCGAAGTACGGCACTGACTGATCGACCTGTCACGGCGGCCCACCTCGGTGGGCCGCTTTTTATTTGCCAGGCCAGAACCGCTCGCCACCTCCCGGTGCCTCCGTCCACGCTTGCAACGAGCGGGTCGGCAGATCGAAGTAATCCCGGGTCCGCGCATAACCATGGCCGCCCATGCGCCCGATCGCATCCAGCCCCAATTGATCGATGTACAGGGTTTTCGGGTCGATCAACTCGTCGCGCACATGCGCCATCAATACCTCGCCAAAAATGATCTCCCGCGACTGGCCGATGTTCAGCGCCATCATCCGCCGACACTCCAGCGCCACCGGCGCTTCGCCGATTCGCGGGCATTTGACCGAAGTGCCGGGGATTGCCGTCAGGCCTGCTGCGGTCAACTCATCGAAGCCCGGCGCGAACGGCACGGCGCAGACGTTCATGGCTTCCACCAGTGCATCGTTGACGATGTTGACGGTGAATTCCTGGTTCATCTGGATATTGCGCGTGGTGTCCTTGGGGCTCTGGTCGCCGTAGTTTTCGACACCGAGCGCGAGAATGGGCGGATCCGCCGACAGCGCATTGAAGAAGCTGAACGGCGCGGCGTTGACCCGGCCTTCACCGTCGATGGTGGTGACCAGAGCAATCGGGCGCGGCACCACGCTGCCGATCAGGATCTTGTACTTTTCCCGTGGACTCAGTTGGCTGAAGTCGAAGCTGTGCATGGCAGTGTTCTCTAAAGTAGTGGATCAATGGCGCTCAGTGGCGCCTCGGCGCTGTAGTCGTCGGCGAACGGAATGGCTGGCCGGAACAGGGTTTTCCAGTCCGGTCGGCCAAAAGCCCGGTCGCTGTGGCTGCGCATCAGTTTTTCGTATTGGCGTTGGGCCTGGCGTTGCAGGGCCGGGTAGTCGACGCTGTTGACCTGACCGTCGTGCATTACGCAGCGACCGTCGATGTAACTGGCGATGCAGTCGTCGCCGCGCCCGGCCAGCAGCAGATTTTTCAGTGGGTCGAACAGCGGGCCCAAATGCAGACCGCGCAGGCTGAACACGGTGATATCGGCTTTGGCCCCCGGTGCCAGACGCCCGAGATCGTCACGACCCAGCGCCTTGGCACCGCCGAGGGTCGCGGCGTTGTACAGGTCGAGGCTGCTGGTCAGCGGTGGGCCGCCCTCCATCAATCGGGCGATGTTCAAACCGTGGCGCATGTTGGCCAGCAAGTCCGCCGGCCAGGTGTCGGTGCCGAGGGCGAAGTTGATGCCCTTGGCCCGATAACGGCCAAACGAATTCAGCGCCTCGCCGTCGCGGGCGAACACCAGCGGGCAGTGCACCAGACTCGCGCCGCCGTCGATGACCCGTTGCAGATCGTCATCGCCCGAGGTGTAGATGCCGTGGGGTAACAGGCTGCGCGGGCTGAGCAGGTCGAGTTGCTGCAACCAGCCCAGCGGCGAGGTGCCGCGCAATTGCTCGACCATCGCGACTTCACTGGTGGCCTGACAGCAATGCAGACGCATCGGTGCATTCAGTTCGCGGCTCAATGCAGAGGTGCGTTGCAGCAGTGTCGGGGTGCAGGTCTGGATTCGATCCGGCAATAGTGCGCCGCGAATCCGTCCGCCATGGGCACCGTCGTAATCCTTGAAAAACCGTTTGGCCGCGTCCAGCCCGGCCAGACCCCGCGTCTCATCCCAGTGATGGGCAAGGCTGCCGTCGGCGCGCCAGTAACTCATACCGCTCATGTAGCAGGGGCCAAGGTACGTGCGCAGCCCCAGTTCGCCCGCCACGTCGGCGACGGCGGCGAACTCGTCGTAGGTCTCCGCCCATTCGCGGTAATACATCGAAGTGATCGGCATCGCCGTGGTGATGCCGTTGCGGATCAACTGGGTGAAGGCGTAGCGGTATTTGAAGACTTCTTCTTCCGGGTTGAACGACTCACGCGGGCCGGCCGCCAGATACTCCGCCGACCACATCCGGCCCATGGCGCGTTCATCGCCGTTGTCCAGGGTCAGCACGGTGGAATCGAGATCGCCGAGGGCATCGAGGTCGATGAAGCCGGGGCCGATCAGTGCATTGCCGTAGTCGATCCACTGATCCACCGGCCCTTGGTAACCGCGCCCGACAAACTCGATCCGCGAGCCGGCAAACACCACTTCGCCGTCGCGCCACAGAACATGTCGCGTGCCGTCGAAGCCGACCACGCAACCGGCCTTCAGGCCGATCCGTTTCACAGACGGCTGCCCAGCAAGCGACCGCCGCTGGCGATCAGTTCACCGCCGCGATAGACCTGACGCACAGGCCGCGCGACCACAGCTTCACCGAGGGTTTCGACGGGCATCAGCAGAAAGTCCGCAGGCTTGCCGATGGCGAAGCCGTAATCTTCGATTCCTAATGCCTGCGCACCGTTCACGGTCGCCGCGTCGAACGCCGCCGCCAGTTCATCGTCCTTGCCCAGGTCGAAACGGAATGCCAGAAGCATCGCCCGTTCGAGCATGTCGCCATTACCCATCGGCGACCACGCATCGCGGATGCCGTCGGAGCCGAGGCACACGTTGACCCCGGTCTCGCGCAACGCCAGGAATGGCGGAACGGCACAGTCGGCCGGCGCCGAACTCATCAGCGAAATGCCAAGTGCAGCAAGGCGTTCGGCGACGGGTTTGACCTGGCTCCACGGCAACATGCCGAGGCAATAGGCGTGGCTGATCATCACCCGGTTCTGCAGGTTGAAACGCTCGGTGTAATCCGCGATCCGGGCAATCTGCCACAGGCCCAGTTCGCCTTTGTCGTGCAGGTGAATATCGACGCCACGCTGAAATTCGCCGGCCAGTTTGAACACGAAGTCCAGTTGCGCAATCGGGTCGTTGTCGATGCCGCAGGGGTCGAGTCCACCGACGTTTTCCACGCCCAGCGCCATGGCCTCGCGCATCAGTTCGGCGGTGCCGGGGCGGCTGATCAGACCGGTTTGCGGGAACACCACCAGTTGCAGGTCGATCAGATCGTTGTAGCGTTCGCGCAGTTGCTGCATGGCTTCGACGTGGCGCAGGCCGAATTCCGGGTCGATGTCGACATGGCAACGCATGGTCAGCGAACCCCGGGCGATGCAGTTTTCCAGCAACGCGCCGGCGCGTTCGGCGATCGGCGCTTTCACTTCGCGCAACACGCGGCGCTCGTTGCTGATGTAGTCCTTGAGCGTCGGGCCGGCGCTGTTCGGGCGCCAGGGCTGGCCGTACAGGGTCTTGTCGAGGTGAACGTGGCTTTCCACCAGCGGGGCGGTGAGTAGCTGGTTCTGGCCGTCGATGTCGGTGGCGGCCAATGGAGCATTGGAGGCCGGGCGGCGTTGGGTGAATTTGCCGTTTTCGATCAGCAGGTCTTCGGCGGGGGCGCCGTAGGGGCGGATGTTTCTGAGCCAGCGGGGGTGGGACATTTCATACCTCTGTTTCTATGTTGTCTGGGCGGTCTCATCGTCGGAGTGCCGCCCGGAGCAGGTTCGCTCCCACAAGGTGAGCGCATTTCAATGTGGGAGCGAGCCTGCTCGCGATGGCCGCGACGCGGTCTTGAGTCAGGCAATCAGCCTTTGAGCTTCGACCAGATCCGATCCTGCAGCTCCCGCGCCTTGTTGCTGCATTCCTTCTCCGGCCGCAGGCGCGAGGCGTATTCCTCGGGCATGTTGATCGCGTCCATGACTTTCCATTTCGCATCCAGCAACTGATCGCTCTGAATGCCGTTGGCATAGGCAATCGCGTTGGACACGGCAGCGGCGTTCTCGGGTTTCATCATCCAGTCGATGAAGACCTTTGCGTTGCCCGGATGCGGTGCGCTTTTCGGTACGGCGAAGTTGTCCTGGAACATCGCCACGCCTTCACGCGGGTACACGTACTTGATGGTGTTCTTCTGCAAGGTGGCGCGGGCCGTCGAGCCGTTCCAGTTCTGCATCATGATCACTTCGCCCGAGGCCATGCGGTCGACGGTGTTGTCGGAGCTGTACATCTTCAGTAACGGTTTCTGCTTTTGCAGCAGCTCGAGGATGCGCTTGGCGTCCTGCGGGTTTTCCGTGCATTCGTCGACATTCAGGTAATGGCTGGCGGCATTGATCACGCTGCTGGAGGTGTCGAGGGCGGCGAGTTGGCCTTGCAGTTCCTTGCGTGGCTCGAAGAACTCTTTCCACGAGTCGTCGAGCTTGCCCCCCGGCACCCGGGCGCTGTCATAGGAGAACCCGGTGGTGCCCCACAGGTACGGCGCCGAATATTTGCGCCCCGGATCGAAGCTCGGGTCGCGGAACGGGCCTTTGACGTACTGGAAATTGCTCAGGGTCGGGGTGTCGATTTCCAGCAGCAGATCCTGCTTGATCAGCGTCTGCATGATCGACTGCGACGGCACGATCACGTCATACGCCGCGCCGCCGGCCTGCAGCTTGGCGAGCAGGGTTTCGTTGCTGTCGTAGCCGTCCATGGTGACCTTGATTCCGGTCTCCTTTTCGAACTTGGCCAGCAGGTCCACCGGGTAGTAATCGGTCCAGTTGTAGAAAAACAGCTCCTTGGGCTCGGCGGCGTGGGCGCCGAACGCGGTGAAACAACTCAGGGCCAGACCGGATACTGCCAGACGCATGTTTTTGACTTTCATGAGCGCGCTCCAGGTTTATTGTTGTTTGCCGCGTTGGCCGAGCCAGAAGGCCAGCACCACGAGAACGATGGAAATCACCAGCATCAGGGTCGAGATCGCGTTGATCTCCGGCGTCACGCCAGCCTTGATCGCCGAGAAGATGTACACCGGCAACGTCGTCGAACCGGGGCCGGCGACGAAGAAGGTCATGATGAAATCGTCGAGACTGACCACGAACGCCAGCACCGAACCGGACAACACCGCCGGCCACAGCAGCGGCAAGGTCACGCGGCGGAATACCTGCCATGGATTGGCGTACAGATCGTTGGCGGCCTCCAGCAGGCTCTTGTCCAGATCGTTGAGCCGTGCGCGGATCGGCAGGTAGGCGAACGGAATGCAGAAGCCGATGTGCGCAACGATCACCGTCATCAGGCCGAGCTTGATCCCCAGCGCCATGAACAGCAGCAGGGTCGCCACGGCGGTGACGATCTCCGGCAGGATCAGCGGCAGGTTGATTCCGCCCTCGACCATTTTCTGCCCGTAGAACGGCCGGTAAGTCGCCAGCGCCGCCAGCAGCGCAATTGCCGTCGCGCACACGGTGGCGATGGTCGCGACGATGATCGAGTTCAGCGCCGCCGTCTGGATCGACGGGTTGGCCAGGATCCGCCCGTACCAGGCGAACGAGAACTCGGTCCACACCGTCGCCGAGCGGTTGGCGTTGAAGCTGTAGACGATCAACACCAGGATCGGCACGTACAGGTAGGCGAGGATCAGCAGGCTGATTTCCCGGGTCGCCGGGAGTTTTTTCAGGTGCAGAGAGATCATGCTTTCGCTCCCCGGTTCAGGGTTTTCGCCGCGCTGCGGCTGTAGAGGGCGTAGAGCACCAGCGACAACAGCAGAATCCCCAGCAACAGGAACGACAGCGAGCTGCCCAGCGGCCAGTTGCGCGCGGTGCCGAACTGCTGCTGGATCAGGTTGCCGATCATCAGGGTCTTGCCGCCGCCGAGGATCGCCGGGGTGATGAAGGCGCCGAGGCTCGGCACGAACACCAGCAACGCACCGGCAATCACCCCGGGCATCGACAGCGGCAGGATGATCCGGCGCAGCGCGTGCCAGCGGTTGGCGCCCAGGTCATAGGCGGCTTCCACCAGGCGCCAGTCGAGTTTTTCCAGGGTCGAGTAGATCGGCAGAATCATGAACGGCAGGAAGCTGTAGACCAGACCGACGCTGACCGCGAAGTCGTTGTAGAGCAGGGTGATGCCGCCGGCGCTCGGGAACAGCGCGTTAAGGCTTTGGGCGACCCAGCCCTGTTCGCGCAGGATGATCAGCCACGCGTAGTTGCGGATCAGCAGGTTGGTCCAGAACGGAATGGTGATGAGCAACACCATCAGGTTGCGCCGGCGCGGGGTCAGGCTCGACATCCACAACGCCACTGGAAAACCGAACAGGAAGCACAACAGCGTGGTGCCACCGGCCTGGAACACCGAGCGCAACAGTGCCTGGGCGTAGACCCAGTTCAGCTCCAGTTCGCCGTCGAAACCTTCCTGGAAAAACAGCTGCACGTAACTCTGCAGTTGCCATTGGGCCTGCCAGTCGACGCCGCCGTAGGTGTTGCGCGGCAGCAGGCTGATGTAACCCATGATCCCCAGCGGGATGGCGATCAGGGCAAGCAGGGTCAACACCACCGGGCTGAGCAACAGCGCACGGTTGAGGGAGGGGGAAGTGCTGCTGACGCTCATCTCAGGCCTCCATCAACAGGCAGGCCTGGGGCGGCAGGTGCACCGCCACGGGCTCGCCGACCGCGCGACACGCGCTCAGGCCTTCGTTGTTTTCCCGCAGCATGACTTTGATGTCGTTGTTCAAGCGGCACTGGTACAGGGTCGCGGTGCCGACATACAGCACGGCCTCGATCACCCCGCGCAGATGATGGGGCTGATCCGCCGTGACCAGTTGCGAACGCTCGGGACGAAACGCCAGTTGCACGCTGCTGCCATTGACGCCTTGTGGCGGGCAGGGGATTTCCACCGGCATGCCGTTGGGCACGAAGAGGTTCTGGTTGTGCTCGCCACGCTTGAGCTGGCCGGGGAGGAAATTGATGTCGCCGATGAACTGGGCGACGAACCGGTGCTGCGGGCGTTCATAGATGTCGGTCGGGGTGCCGATCTGCAGGATCTTGCCGGCAGACATCACCGCAATCCGGTCGGACAGGGTCAGGGCTTCTTCCTGATCGTGGGTGACAAAGATGAAGGTGATCCCGGCTTCCTGCTGCACGCGCTTGAGTTCGACCTGCATTTCCTTGCGCAGCTTCAAATCCAGCGCCGACAGCGGCTCATCGAGCAACAACACTTTTGGCTTCGGCGCGAGAGCCCGGGCCAGAGCCACGCGTTGCTGCTGGCCGCCGGACAATTCCGCCGGTTTGCGCCCGGCCAGGTGCTCCATTTGCACCAGCGCGAGCATCTCGTCGACCCGTCCGGGGATCGTCTTGCGATCAAGACCCTGCATCTCGAGGCCGAAGGCGATATTCTGCGCGACACTCATGTGCGGAAACAGCGCGTAACTCTGGAACACGGTGTTGACCCGACGCTTGAACGGCGGCAGGTGATTCACGGTTTCGCCCGCCAGACGGATCTCGCCGTCGCTGACGTGTTCGAATCCGGCGATGGTGCGCAGCAAGGTGGTTTTGCCGCAGCCCGAGGGGCCGAGCAGGGTGAAGAACTCATTGTCGGCGATGTTCACCGAGACATTGTCGAGGGCTGGCGCGAGGCCGGGATCGTCGGAGTACCGTTTGGAGACATTACGCACTTCAATTGCTATTGGTTGACCCATAATGGTGCAATCCTCTAATTATTGTATGCAATATCTGAATGCAATTTAGAAATACCCGGATTAATCTGCTTGTGCAACCCCCATTTCCCTGGCTGAGTCTTTCGCCGGGTCGCGTTGCCAGCATCGAAGGAGCTTTCAAATGACCGAAAAGAAAACGGAAACCACGGTCGACCGCGTCTACCAAGGGGTTTACGAGGCGATCAGCAAGCGTTCGCTGCGTCCGGGGATGAAACTGGGTGAGGCGTCGCTGGCGGAATTGTTCAATGTCAGCCGCACGTCGGTTCGCGCCGCGCTCAAGCAACTGGAGGCCGACGGACTGGTCACCACCGAGCCCAATAAAGGTGCGTCGGTGTCGCTGCCCAGTGATGAAGAGATCCGTTCGCTGTTCGAAACCCGGCGCCTGATCGAAATCGGCATCGTCACCGAGCTGTGCCGGCGCAAGGACTCTGCCGCGATGCAGGACCTGCGCGAGCATTTGCTGCTGGAAGATGAAGCCCATGCGGCCGGCGACCACGAGCGGCTGATTCACCTGCTCGGCGAATTCCACCTCAAACTGGCCCGCAGCCTGAACAACCCGGTGCTGCTCGACTGGTTCCAGAAGCTGATTTCCCGCGCTTCGCTGTATGCTGCCGCGCTGGATGACGACAGCCACGAAGCCTGCCGCGACGACGAGCACCTGCGATTGATCGAGTACATCGAGGCCGGTAACCAGAGCGCCGCCATCGAACTGACCTGCATGCACCTGGACGGCATCCAGAAGGCGATTCTCGACGTCGCTGCGAAGCTCAAGACCGGCTACCACCCGCTCAAACACCTGATCGAAGTCTGAGCGTCGGGCAAGGGTGAAATCGGCTATACCTCTAATGAAACCATCGTTGCCCGGTGCGCTCGAAACAGACGGGCGCGACGCTTGAACGCGCAGCGATTGAACCGGATCAACCACAAGGCGTTGAAGCAGCCAATGCAGTTTTTATCCGATAGCCATGGGTGTGACGGCTGGCAAGGCGAGATGGCCGGGCGAATCCGTGCGTTCGACTGGAGCGGCACGGATCTGGGGCCCCTCGAAACCTGGCCGGCCAGCCTGTGCAACACGGTGCAACTGATGCTCGCCTCGCCGTTGCCGATGGTCATGCTCTGGGGCTACGCCGGTTACATGATCTACAACGATGCCTATTCGCGCTTTGCCGGCGGGCGTCATCCGTACCTGCTCGGTGTGCCGGTGGAACTGGGCTGGCCGGAAGTCGCCGACTTCAACCGGCATGTGGTCGACACCTGCCTGGCGGGTGGCACCCTGGAATATCGCAACAAGGATCTGGTACTGCTGCGCGACGGCGTGCCCGAAGATGTCTGGCTCGACCTCTATTACAGCCCGGTGGCCAACGACGCCGGGGTTCCGGCAGGCGTGATGGCGATGGTGGTGGAAACCACCGAACTGGTGCTGTCCGAACGCCTGCGCCAGGCCGCCGAAGACGCCTATCGTGCCGACAACGAGCGAGTGCGTCTGGCGCTGAACGCCGGGGCATTGCTCGGTTCGTTTGTCTGGGACGTGAGAAACAACGTGTTGTCGGCGGACGAGCGCTTCGCCCGGACCTTTTCATTCCCCCCGGATCAGGACCTGACCAACCTGCCGCAGCACATTGCCGAAGCGCACATTCATCCCGATGACCGCCCTTGGGTGCAGGAGTGCGTCGAAAACTCGGTGCGCACCGGCGAGCCCTACAACGCCGAGTACCGGGTGATCCGCGCCGACGGCAGCCATCTGTGGGTGCTGGCCAGCGGCTGTTGCGAGTTCGATGAACGAGGCCAGCCGTACCGTTTCCCCGGGGTACTGATCGACATCCATGAACGCAAGACCGCTGAAGAGTCCCTGCTCAAATTCACCCGCAACCTTGAGCAGCGCGTGGCTGATGAAGTGGAAGCACGCCTCAACGCCGAAGAGCAATTGCGCCAGTCGCAGAAACTCGAAGCCATCGGCGGCCTTACGGGCGGCGTGGCTCACGACTTCAACAACCTGCTGCAAGTGATCGCCGGCAACCTGCACCTGCTGGCGCGGCACGAGCCGAACAATGCCAACGTGCAACGCCGCGTCAGCGCCTCGCTGGCGGCGGTGGAGCGCGGCGCCAAGCTGTCCTCGCAGCTGCTGGCGTTCGCCCGCCGTCAGCCGCTGTCCCCGGCGGTGTGCGATCCACGGCAAATCTTCGAAGGCGTCGGGGAATTGCTGCAACGGGCACTGGGGGAAACCATTCAGATCGACGTGCAACTGCCCGAAGAACCGTGGCACATCAACGTCGATCGCAATCAACTGGAAAACGCCATTCTCAATCTGGCAATCAACGCCCGGGATGCCATGAAGGGCGAGGGCACCATCGTCCTCGGCGCCGCCAACACGTCGCTGGATCGGGCGTTCTGCGCCGGCAAGGGCATCGTGCCGGGGGATTTCGTTCGGGTCTCGGTCAGTGACAGCGGCGTCGGCATTGCGCCGCATATGCTGGAGCAGGTGTTCGAGCCGTTCTTCACCACCAAGGCCGATGGCCAGGGCACCGGCCTCGGATTAAGCATGGTGTTCGGCTTCGTCAAGCAGAGCGGCGGGCATGTCGAGATTGACAGCCAGGTCGGCGAGGGCACGCGGGTGCAGTTGTATTTCCCGCGCAGTCTGCGGCCACTGATCAATGAGACGCCTGGCGTGCGCCGTCAGCAGGCCGGTGGCAATGAAACCATTCTGGTGGTCGAGGACAACGAAGCCGTGCGCACTTCGGCGGTCGAACTGTTGCGCGAAGAAGGCTACCGCGTGCTGATCGCCGGCAATGGCGACGCAGCCATGCAGATGCTGCTGGAAGGCGCCCGGGTCGACCTGATCTTCACCGACGTGGTCATGCCCGGGCTGATCAAAAGCTCCGATCTGGCGGCGTGGGCCAAGGTGCAAATGCCGCCGGTGGCCGTGCTGTTCACCTCTGGCCACACCCGCGACATCATCTCGCGCAATCACCAGCTCAGCCCCGACACCCATTTGCTCGGCAAGCCTTACGGCCCCGAAGCGTTGTTGCAGATGATCCGCTCCGTGCTCAGTGCCTGAGCTTCGAATCCCCTGACCAAGGCTGGCCAATGACTTCCAAGCGCAGCTCAAATTCCGCCGCCGGCATGGTTCGCGTGCGCGGCGCCCGTGAACACAACCTGAAGAACGTTGATGTCGACATCCCCCGGGATGCGCTGGTGGTGTTCACCGGCGTGTCCGGCTCGGGCAAGTCATCACTGGCGTTCTCCACCTTGTATGCCGAAGCGCAGCGCCGCTATTTTGAATCGGTAGCGCCCTACGCGCGGCGGCTGATCGATCAGGTCGGCGTGCCGGACGTCGACTCCATCGACGGGCTGCCACCGGCAGTGGCGCTGCAACAGCAACGGGGCACGCCCAGTACGCGCTCGTCGGTGGGCAGCGTGACTACGCTGTCGAGTCTGATCCGCATGCTCTATTCCCGTGCCGGCAGTTATCCGCCGGGCCAGCCGATGCTGTACGCCGAGGATTTTTCGCCGAATACGCCGCAAGGTGCCTGCCCGGAATGCCACGGATTGGGTCGGGTCTATGAAGTGACCGAAGCCCTGATGGTGCCCGATCCGGAGCTGACCATCCGCCAGCGCGCCGTGGCCTCCTGGCCGCTGGCCTGGCAGGGGCAGAACCTGCGCGACATCCTGGTGACCATGGGCATTGATGTCGATATTCCCTGGCGCAAGCTGCCGAAAAAGCAGCGCGACTGGATCCTCTTCACCGAGGAAACGCCGACGGTGCCGGTGTACGCCGGGTTGACGCCGGAAGAAACCCGCGCTGCCCTAGAGCGCAAGATGGAACCGAGTTATCAAGGCACCTTCACCGGCGCCCGGCGCTACATTCTGCACACCTTCACCCATTCGCAAAGCGCGCTGATGAAGAAGCGCGTGTCGCAATTCATGCTGGGCAGCCTGTGCCCGTTGTGCGATGGCAAGCGCCTCAAGCGCGAGGCGCTGTCGGTGACGTTTGCCGGGCATGACATCGGCGAGTTGTCGCGGATGCCGCTTCTGCAAGTCGCTGAGGTCTTGAAGCCGGTGGCGGATGCGAGCTGGCTGGAACACGCCGATGAAACCGGCGAAACCCTGACCCACAACCAGACCCGCGAAGCCCGCCAGCAGCGCGTCGCCCATGGCGCCAGCGGTCACTCACACGCGCCGGACGTGCGCCACACGCCCAACCTGTCGCTGGAAAAACGCCTGGCGGCGCAGCGTATTGCCGAGGACTTGCTGGAGCGGGTCAGCACCCTGACCGATCTCGGCCTCGGTTATCTGGCGCTGGAACGCAGTACGCCGACTCTCTCGTCCGGTGAGTTGCAGCGCCTGCGCCTGGCCACGCAACTGGGTTCGCAATTGTTTGGTGTGATTTACGTGCTTGATGAACCCTCCGCCGGTTTGCATCCGGCCGATGGCGAAGCGTTGTTCGAGGCCTTGCAGCGGCTCAAGGCTGACGGCAACAGTGTGTTTGTGGTCGAGCACGATCTGGACACCATGCGCCGCGCCGACTGGTTGATCGATGTCGGCCCGGCGGCGGGTGAAAAGGGCGGGCAGATTCTCTACAGCGGTCCGCCTGCCGGGCTTTCAGCCATCGAGCAATCCCAGACCCGCGCCTATTTGTTCGCCGAACAGCAACGGCCGACCCGCGCTGCGCGCAAACCGTCGGGCTGGCTGAAGCTCGACGGCGTCACGCGCAACAACCTGAACAACCTCAGCGTCGAGTTTCCGCTTGGCTGCTTTACCTCGGTGACCGGGGTCTCGGGTTCGGGCAAGTCGAGTCTGGTCAGTCAGGCGCTGCTGGAGCTGGTCGGGGCGCAGCTCGGTCGCAGCAGTGACGCCGAGCCGGAAGAACTCAATCTGGAAGATGACACGCCGCAAGCCAGTAGCGGCCAGATCAGCGCAGGGCTGGAGTCGATCAAGCGTCTGGTGCAGGTCGATCAGAAACCCATCGGCCGCACACCGCGTTCCAATCTGGCGACCTACACCGGGCTGTTCGACAACGTGCGCAAGCTGTTCGCCGCCACCCCTCAGGCGCAAGAGGCGGGCTACGACGCCGGGCAGTTTTCCTTCAACGTCGCCAAGGGCCGTTGCCCGACTTGCGAAGGCGAGGGCTTTGTCAGTGTCGAATTGCTGTTTATGCCCAGCGTTTATGCGCCGTGCCCGACCTGCCATGGCGCACGTTACAACCCCGAGACGCTTGCGATTCAGTGGCAGGGGTTGAGCATTGCTCAGGTGCTGCAAATGACCGTGGACGAGGCGGTGACGGTGTTTGCCGAGCAACCGGCGATCCGCCGTTCACTGGAGGTGCTGCGCGACATCGGCCTCGGTTACTTGCGTCTCGGGCAACCGGCGACCGAGTTGTCCGGCGGCGAAGCCCAGCGGATCAAACTGGCGACCGAATTGCAGCGCAACCAGCGTGGTGCGACGTTGTATGTGCTGGACGAGCCCACTACCGGGCTGCACCCGCGAGACGTCGACCGCCTGCTGGAGCAACTGGACAATCTGGTGAGCGCAGGGCACACGGTGATTGTGGTCGAGCACGAAATGCGCGTGGTGGCGCAGAGCGACTGGGTGATCGACATTGGTCCGGGCGCTGGAGATCAGGGCGGCAGGATTGTTGTGGCCGGTACACCGCAGAAAGTGGCGGCGAGCAAGAAAAGCCGGACTGCGCCGTTTCTTGTCCGTGCTCTCAGCCGCTAGGCGTAGCGCCTCGAATATTGTCATCGCCAGCAGGCTGGCTCCCACAGGTTTCTGGTGCTTCATGTGGGAGCCAGCCTGCTGGCGATAGCGGTGTATCAGGCGCCGTCGAGCGTGCGGCGCACCTTGTCCAGCAGTTCGCTGATCTGGAACGGTTTGACCAGCATGTCCATGCCGGCGCCGAGAAACACCTGACGGTTGATCGCGGTTTCCGCGTAGCCGGTCATGAACAGTATCGGCAACCCCTCGCGCCAGCCTCGGGCGACGTCCGCCAGTTCGCGACCGCTCATGCGCGGCAGGCCGACGTCGGTCAGCAGCAGATTGATCGACGGATCGTTCTGCAAGCGCTCCAGGGCGGTTTCAATATCGCCGGCCTGGGTGCAGCGATAACCGGCGTCCTCCAGCACTTCGGTGACGAACAGCCGCACCGACGGCATGTCCTCGACAATCAGCACATGCTCGCCGGAACCTTGCGGATCGACCGCTGGCGGCACCAGATCGACGGCCGTCGGGTCGCTGGTGGCCGGCAGCATGATGGTCACTTCGGTACCGCGCCGGGCGACGCTGCGGATGTGTGCATCGCCGCCGGACTGACGGGCGAAACCGTAAATCGTCGATAGCCCCAGACCGGTGCCCTGACCCAATGGCTTGGTGGTGAAAAACGGGTCGAACACCTTGTCGATCAAGCTGTGCTCGATGCCGGTGCCGTCGTCGCGCACCGACAGCGCAACGTAAGAGCCATCGGTCAGATTCGGGTCGCCATGGGAGTACGCCGCATAGGTGCTGACCCAGATATTGCCGCCCTGCGGCAAGGCATCCCGGGCATTGATGACCAGGTTGAGCACGGCGCTTTCCAGTTGAATCGGATCGACCAGGGCGATGGCCGGTTTGGTGGTCAGCTCAAGCTTGAGGGCGATGCGTTCGCCAATGGTGCGCACCAGCAATTCTTCGAGCGAACGCACGTGATCGTTGATGTCCACCGGCCGGGTGTCCAGTGGTTGTTGCCGGGCGAAGGCCAACAGGCGATGGGTCAGCGATGCGGCGCTCATTGCCGAATTCAGCGCGGCGTCGGCGTAGAACTGCACCTTGTCGAGACGGGCATCGGCGACGCGTTTCTGGATCAGTTCCAGGCTGGTGATGATCCCGGTCAGCAGGTTGTTGAAGTCATGGGCGATGCCGCCGGTGAGCTTGCCCAGCGCGTCCATCTTCTGCACTTGCAGCAATTGCGCTTCGGCGCGTACCCGGTCGGCGACTTCCTTGGCCAGTTGCGTGGTGGTGTCGTCCAGTCGCGCCAGGTGCGAGCGTTCGCGGTGACGGTGTTCGGTGACGTCTTCGACGAACACCAGGCTCAGTTCCGGCGTGCGGTACGGGGAAATCTGCCACTGGGTTTCGCGGATTTCGCCCTGCACACGCATGTTCAGCGTGCCTTTCCAGCGTTCGCCGTCCACCAGTCGCAGGCGCAATTCCTTGAGGATGGCGCCCTGATCTTCGGCAAAGCACTCGTCGAGGATCTGCGCGTCGCGGTTGTCCTGGATCAGTTGGGCAAAGGCGTGGTTGCACTCGTGGACTTTCAGGGATGCATCGATGACCGCAATCGGCGCCGAGACATTGACGAAGATTTCCCGGAAGCGCGCCTCGCTTTCGCGCAGGGCATTTTCCGTGTCGCGCACCCGCAGCAGGGTGCGCAAGGTTGCCAGCAGCACGTCCGGGTCCACCGGGTGAATCAGGTAGGCGTCGGCCCCGGCGTCGAGGCCGGTGATGATGTCGCCGGTCTGGATAGACGCCGCCGACACATGGATCACCGGAAGCAGGGCGGTGCCGGGATCGGCGCGCAGTTCACGGACAATATCGAAGCCGCTCATGTCCGGCAGGTTGACGTCGAGAATCAGCGCATCCAGTGCCTCGCCGGCGATCAGCGCCAGGCCTTCGCCGCCGGTGCCGGCCTCCAGCACTTCGTAGCCGTGGCGCTCCAGGCGCCGGCGCAGGGCGTAGCGGGTGGCGACGTTGTCGTCGACGATCAACAGGCGGATGTCATGTTTCATCGACGTTCTCCAGAGCGATCGCCAACGGGATGATCACAAAAAAGGTCGAGCCGACCCCCGGTGCGCTTTCCACCCCGACTTCGCCGCCCAGCAGCGCCGCAAAGCGTTTGCACAGGGACAACCCGAGCCCGGTGCCGCGCAGGCGTTTTTGCAGCGGTGAATCGACCTGGGAGAAGTCTTCGAACAGGGTGCCGTGCAGCTCGGCGGCGATGCCGATGCCGGTGTCGCTGACGGCGAAACGCACTTTGTCCTGGCCTTCAAGCCGTGCCGAGACCCGGACTTCGCCGCGAGTGGTGAACTTCAGCGAGTTGGAGATGAAATTGCGCAGGATCTGCGCGAGCTTCTTGTCGTCGGTGTACAGGCGCGGCAGGCCCACCGGTTCTTCGAAAATCAGGTCCACCGCCGTGGCGTCGACAATCGGCCGGAACATCCCGCGCAACGCCGCGAACAGGTCGAACATGTCGAACCACGCCGGGGAAATGGTGATGCGCCCGGCCTCGATTTTCGCCAGATCCAGCAGGTCGTCGACCATGTCGCTGAGTTCCCGGGCGGCGCTGCTGACGAACGCCACCTGCTTGTGTTGCTCCGGGCTGAGCGGGCCGTCGAGTTCGTCGGCCAGCAAGCTGTTGATGCTCAGGATCGAACCCAGCGGGGTGCGGAATTCGTGGCTCATGTACGACAGGAAGCGGCTTTTCAGGTCCGAGGCCTGGCGCAGTTGCTCGGCCTGGGTGTCGAGCTCGGCATACAGGGCCAGTACGCCCTGATTGGTTTCGTCGAGCTCTTCGCGCAGCGCGGCGGTTTCGCTCTGCAACTGGGCGATCAACGCGCTCTGTTCTGCGCTGCTCAAGGTCGGGGACTCAGCCATGGGCGGCCTCCAGGGCAACGACCAGCACCGTTACATCGTCGCGGCCGCGACAGAAGTCGCGGTGCAGGACGGTGGCTATCACGGCGGGATGGCGATGCACCAGGCCGGGGTAGTCTTGAAGGTTCCAACGGGACTGCAAGCCGTCGCTGTATATGATCAATAGATGTCCATTCACGTGAGCATAGTCAAAGGGCTGGGCTTTTCGGAATTGGGCGCCGACGATCCCCGGGTGCGAGGCCAGTCCACGGGATTTGTCGGCGGTGACGAGGCTGGCGCCGATGTTGCCGATACCCGCGAAGGTCAGGCTGTTGCTCTGGCCATGAAACTGAGCAAATGCTACTGCGCCGCCTCGGGTGCCGATCATTTCCCGGTGCAGTTCTTCCATCAGTAACACCGGGGAAGCAAACGGGCTCAGGGCGAAGGTTTTTTCTCCGGCCCGGGCGGCACGCTCGGCGTCTTCGCCATGGCCGAGGCCGTCGACGATCAGGGCGCTGATATCCGTACTGTTGATTGCCAGGTGCCAGACATCGCCGCACGCCGGGTCGTTGTGCAGTGAATGCTGACTGACGCCGAACCGTAGATCCGGCTGCCGGTCGGTGCGCGGGTACAGCCGTGCCAGCAATACTGCGCCCCGGGCGTCGGCGTAGACATCGAACACCTCGGTCTGGCGCGATACCGCGCCGAGCCCGATGCCCTGAGTGCCGCCCGTGGAGAAACCGTCGGCCATGCAGGCGTCGAGATCAAAACCTCCGGCCCGGTCGACCGAGAGCATTTCAATGCCGAAACCGTCGACCCGCTGCAACACCCGCAGGTGCAATTCGCCGTGCGTCGCATGCTTGAGCACGTTGCTCGCCAGTTCCGTGGCGACCAGCGCGACACGCCCGGCATCGCGCTCATCGAAGTCGTGCTGTTCGGCGAGTTGCTGTGCCGTGCGACGCGCATGGCCGATCTGGCTGAGTTCTTCGATCGGCAACACGCGGGTCAGGCTCCCGCTGATGTTCATGTCCATCGGGTAATCGTGACGCGAGTACCCGCACCGGGCGCGGTGTCCAGTTCGAATTCGTCCACCAGCCGCTTGGCGCCGGTCAGGCCCAGGCCCAGACCGCTGCCGGAAGTCCAGCCATCGGTCATCGCCAGTTTGATGTCGGGAATGCCCGGGCCTTCGTCGCGGAAGATCAGGCGCAGGCCGACCTTGTGGTTGTCGTCGAGGATCTGCCAGTCCATGTCGCCGCCCCCGCCATACACCATGGTGTTGCGCGCCAGCTCGCTGACGGCGGTCACCAGTTTGGTCAGGTCGATCAGGCGCATGCCGCACTCGGTGGCCAGTTTGCGCGCCAGTTGCCGGGCGAGCACCACGTCCTGCTCGATGTTGATCGGTTGCGTACCGCTGCTGCGCACCGTCATTGCTGGCGTACTCGTTCCTGAAGCAGTTTCATGCCGCGCTCGACATTCAGCGCGGTACTGACGCCGGGCAGATTGAGGCCGAGCTCGACCAGGGTGATCGCCACCGCCGGCTGCATGCCCACCAGCATGGTTTCGGCGTCCATGATTTTCGACAGGCCGGAGATGGTGCCGATCATCCGGCCGATGAACGAATCGACCATGTCCAGCGCCGAGATATCGATCAGCACTCCGCGCGCCGAGGTCTTGCTGATGCGCTCGGACAGATCGTCCTGCAGGGTGAGGGCGAGCTGGTCATGCATGTCGACCTGGATGGTCACCAGCAGGAAGTCGCCCATCTGGAGAATCGGGATACGTTCCATCGCTTAAACCGTCTTGGCGAGAGTGATGCCCAGGCGGGTCAGGGCCAGCTTCAAGGCGTCGGCCAGGTTGGCCTTGGTCACCACGCCTTGCAGGTCGAGGCCCAGGTGGACGATGGTCTGGGCAATCTGCGGGCGCACGCCGCTGATGATGCAGTCAGCGCCCATTAGGCGGATTGCGGTGACGGTCTTGAGCAGGTGCTGGGCGACCAGAGTGTCGACGGTCGGCACGCCGGTGATGTCGATGATGGCAATTTCCGAACCGGTGTCGACGATGCGTTGCAGCAGCGATTCCATCACCACTTGCGTGCGTTGCGAGTCGAGGGTGCCGATCATCGGCAGCGCCAGTACGCCGTCCCACAACTTGACCACCGGGGTGGACAGCTCCAGCAGTTCCTCTTGCTGACGCTTGATCACTGCTTCACGGGATTTCTGGAAGGTGCGGATGGTGTGCAGGCCGAAAGCGTCGAGCAGTTCGGAGATTTCCCAGAGTTGTTCGGCGAGCAGGGCCGGTTGATCCTGGTAATGGTTTTGCAGCAAGGCAAACAGCGGGCCTTTGAGCGAGAAAATGAAACTGGCGGTTTGTTGCGAGTCCTGACCGAGCAGGGCACGGCTGTGGGAGAGTTTTTCGAGGAACTGGCGAGTGTTTTCCCAGCCCTGCGCGGCGATGTTGGTGCCGTTGTCGTTTTCCAGACCGCTGATCACCAGTTGCAGGAACTCGCTGGTCTGCTGCTGTACGTCGTGGTCTTTGAGGTTGCGGGTGGCACCGCTGTCGACCAGCCCTCGAGTCCATTCAGCCAGCAGTTGTGCCTGTTTGTTTTTCATCGCATCAAGTGTGCTGTTCTGCAGTGCTGCCATGTGCCTGTTGCTCCGTCGCGAATGAGGGGCCGGTGTGCAGGAAAACGACCGGCGCGAAATGAATGACATTTGCCGTATGAAATAGTTGTTCGTTCCCGCGCGGATATTTTTGACCTGCCGCAAGGAACGTTCCGGTAACTCTAGTCGGCGTGGGTGGCGGCGGAGGTTTTTTGGCGGACTTCGAGGGCAGAAATGAAAGGGCCGCATCCTCTGGATGCGGCCCTTTTGTGCGTTTGGCGTTTATTTGTTCGGGTGTTTGGCCTGCAATTCCTTCGCGGCTGCCAAGTGTTTTTCCAGGCCGGGCAGCATTTTCTGGGCGAAGCCCTTGAGTTCGGTGGCGCCTTTGACCTGGTCGTCGGTCACGGTGTTGGCTTCTTTCTCGAAGAGTTTGATGGCTTCCTCATGAGCCTTGACCTGGTTGTTGGCGTAGGCCGCATCGAAGGATTCATCGCGCATATCGAGGATTTTTTCTTTCGCCTGCTTCACAAGCGTTGTGCTGTCAGGCACTTCGATGTCGTGGGCCTGGGCAATGGCCGCCAATTCATCGTTGGCCTTGCCGTGGTCGGTGATCATCATGTTGGCGAAATCCTTGATGTCCGCCGACTGGCTTTTTTCCAGGGCGAGACGGCTGGCTTCGATTTCGGCGATTCCGCCGGCCGCCGCGTTATCGACAAAACTGTTGGAGGTCGCGGCGAAGGCGCTGCCCATACCGGTGCTCAAGGCGATCGCCAGGGCGAGATGACGCAGATTGAATCCGTCCATTGGTGTTTCTCCACGCAGATGTTTTGGGGGTGTTACTCAATGGAGGGAAGCCTGCGGCGTAAGGTTTTATCGTATTTGCCTCAGGGCGACGAACGGCCACCGCTGGTCTGACAGGTGGTCGACAGAAGGGTACAACCAAGGCCATTCTGGTAATGGCTGACGCAATCGGTCGCGTCGGCTGCCGATCAATTGACGGAGGTGTTCCATGCCGGTGACCCATGACCTGTATCAGGACTTGAAACTTACGAAGGAAGAGATCCAGCAACGACGCACCGAGGATCCACATCTGGACGCACTGATCAACAAGTATTCCCAGGCGGACGCCGAGGTCGTCAAGGCCGAGACGGCAGCCTCGGACGCGCCCAGTGATGACGCACTGAAGAAACTCAAAGAGAAACGCTTGCAGGTCAAAGACAAGATCGTCGAGCAATTGCAGGCTCGAACCTGACCGTCAGTCGCGCCATCGACCTTCGATGGTGCACGACTGGAACGACAGCCACGACGGGCACCTCGAATGTACAGAGTCTTCAATCAGCGACTCTTTGCGAGGTGCCTTATGAATCCCAAATTCCCCAGTGAAGAGCAGGGTGCGTTTGACCCGGTTCCCACCCATCCCGAGCCCAACAGTCCGGCGCATACCGTCCGCCATCCGGAAGGAAAGCGGAAGGACGACGAGGTGCCGGAGGATGAAGACCCGGACAAATTCGACCGATCCAGCAATTGACCGTCCGCCATCGCTGGCAAGTCGATACGGTATTCACTTCAAGGCTGCATCCAGCGGCATCCGCGCCATGTGCGTGGCTTTCAGCGAGCCGAAATACAACCAGTCGCCGTACTCGCGCGCGGTGGTGATCGGCGAGTAATTGCCGTCGCTCGCATCCTGCAAGTTCGCGATCACCTTGCCGTCCAGATCCAGCCCCAGCACAAACCCGCGTTTCTCCACCGGTTTGGGCACGACGGTCATCGCCCGCACGATCATCTTGCGCACGAACGGGTGTCCGGCGGTGCCATCGAGCAGCGGATTGCGCGGCGTGTACAGCGCCACCCAGAACCGGTCCCGACCGTTGAACGCGAGGTTGTCCGGCAGCCCCGGCAGGTTGTCGATGAACAGGTCATGGGTGCCGGCCTTCGGCCCGGTCAGCCAGTAGCGGCTGATGCGATAGGCGCCGGTTTCATTGACTAGCACATAGGCGTCTTCCGGGCCGAGGGTCACGCCGTTGGCGAATTCCAGCTTGTCGAGCAGGACGCTGGTCTTGCCGGTCTGGAAGTCATAGCGCAGCAAGCGGCCGTCGCCGCCGTGCTCGATGATCGCCTCACCATCATGGCCGTAACCCCAGCGGCTGGAGGCATCGCTGAAGTAGGCGTAATGCCCGGACTTGTCGATGGCCACATCGTCGGTGAAACCGAACTTCAGGCCATTGGCTTCGGTGGTCAGCGCGGTCAGTCGCCCCTGCGCATCCAGGGACAGCAAGCCCTTGACCCCGTCGGCAATCACCAGCAAACCGTTGGGGTGCCGCGCCAGGCCGAGTGGACGCCCGCCGGTATCGGCAAGTACCTGACGCTGCTGGCCGTCGAGACTGGTGCGCAGCAGGCGCCCGTCATGCAGGCCGGTGATCAGAAAGTCGTCTTCCAGCAGCAGCGCTTCGGGGCCTTCGATATCGCCCGGGCCGACCTGTTTCGCGCTTTTGAGGCGTTGATTGTCCGCGTAAGGGCCTTCGGTCAAGGACGGGGCCGCTTGTGGCTTCCACGCCACCGGCTCGACTTTGGTCGGCATCAGCAACAGGAAGGCCAGAATCAAAATCACCAGCAGCAGGATCAGATGGCGCAGCTTCACACGTGAGCTCCCGCGAGTGCCAGATGCCGGGTTGCCATATCGCGCAAGGCCAGCAACGAGGCCGCCGACTCACGTTCGATGCGGCGTTTGAGCAACAGCTGATTGGCGATGCGCATGCCAAGACTCTCGAACTGGTAATCCAGGGTGCGAACGAACCGAGTCCCGTCGTTATGCGCCGAGCATTCATAAGTCAGCAGCAGGGACAGACCGTGATCGCCCTGGGCCCGGGCACACCAGCGTCGCCCCGGCAGGTACTCGGTGACTTCCCAGCTCAAATGTCCTTCGCGGCCACCGGCATGAATGTCTTCCTCGAAACGGGCTCCGGCATGCAAAGGCCCGGCAGGACCGTCGATTTTCAGCGAGGAAGGGTGCCACTCCGGCCAGCGGCTGACAGTGGCGGCGTAGGCGAGGACGGCAATCGGGTCGCCGGCGATGTCGATTGGATGCTGCATGCGGGTCATGGGCGTTCTCGAATCGGTAAGGGGGACGGGGTCCGGCTCCCAGTAGAGGGTGCCGAACAGGTAATCCATCAACGGCAGGACGATGTTGAAATTGCGCTCCTGCATGCGCTCGCGCCGATGATGCAATTCGTGCAGACGACGCATCTGGCGAATCCACGGCAGACGGCTCAGTGGATGCTTTTCCGGCAAGTGCTCGCAGGCGTGAAACACCTCATAGGTCAAATAACCCAGCACCATGCAGCCGCCGAACAGCCCGGCGACGTTGGCGTTGGCCTGTGCGAACAGCCACCACAGGGGCAGGGTGATCACCAGCGTGTGTACAACGATCAGCCATGCCGGAAACAGGATCACCCGCCAGTCGCGGGCGCTGTCCCAGGTCATGTGGCCGGGGGTGAAGAAACTGTGATGGTCGCCGGCATGGCGGGCGTAGAACATTTTGGCGAAGGCTTTTTTGTGATGCCCGAGGTGGCGGTGCACCACGTACACGCCGAAATTGAAAAACAGCAAGGTCAGCGGCACCGCCAGCCATTCCAGCGGACGAACCTGCTGCACGCTGCTCCAGAACGCGCCGATGGCCAGCACGCCGAACAGCAGCACAAAGGCACCGTGCAGCCACGGGTTGTAAAGCGGATGAATCGCCGCGCGGTAGCGGCTGCGAAATGCCTCGGTGGTCTGCCTCACTGCGGTCACCTGCGGATATTGTCGTTATCCCGGCAGATTAGCCGATCCCGCCGTTTGTGCAGGGTCTACCTTGAGGTCACAACTGCCATGCTCCGGTGCATAGCGGTCGTCAGCTCAACGGATTCCAGCGCTGGGACCAGTCGTCATCGGCCTTGATCACTTCGCGCAGCAGATCGAACGCCTGTTGCAGGGTCGCCGAGTCGCGGTCGCGGGAATAGACGAGGTAGGTCGGATAACCGAACTCCGGTGCCTTGGTCACGACTTCCAGGGCGCCGCTTTCCAGGTAGGTGCGAACGACACGGGTGCGGAAATAGCCGCTGCCACCGTTCTCCAGAATGTATTGCAGGGCCAGCGGGCCGAGGTTGAAGCTCAAGGCAGCCTTGGCTTTCTCCGGCAGTGCAGCATCGTGCTGACGGCGGAAGTCCGTGCCCCAGTCGATGTACACGTAGGGAGCGGGGCGGTTGGGTGTCCGGACCAGAATCAGTTTTTCTTCCAGCACTTGCTCGACCTGCAGGCCCGGCCAGTATTCCGGCTGATAGACCAGCGCGGCGTCGAGCACGCCGAGTTCCAGTTGACGCAGCAGATTCTCGCCGTCGCGGATGTCCATGCGCAGGGCATGGCTGGGGATCTTCTCGCGCAGTTCGGCGGCCCAGCTGAGCATCAACGGGTTGCACAGGCTGACCTCGCCACCGATGTGCAGCACGTTGTCGTAGCCCTCGGGCAGCGGCAGGTCACGGCGCGCGGCTTCCCAGGTCTGCACCAGCTGATTGGCGTAGACCACGAACGCCTCGCCATTGGCAGTCAGCCGCGCACCGGCGCGGTTGCGCACGAACAGCGTGCTGCCCAACTGACTTTCGAGTTTTTGTACGCGGGCGGTGATCGCGGTCTGGGTGACAAACAGCTTTTCCGCCGCTGCCGCGAGGCTGCCGTGGCGGACGATTTCCAGAAAGGTGCGGGCGAGGTCGATGTCCATGGGCGGGCCGGAGATTGAGGTGCCGGCATTGTAAGTCAAAAGCGCCCTCACACTAGCCCTCTCCCCGGGGGAGAGGGGACCGATACGGGGATATTGACGAGATACATCGACCTGAAAGTTCGGCTTTGAATCCATAATCGACACGATTTTTCAGGTCGATGTATAGCGCAAAACAACTCGGTCAGTCCCCTCTCCCTCGGGGAGAGGGCTAGGGTGAGGGGAAAGCAGACGCCGCCGATCAACCAGCTAATTCAGCCTCACGCACCCGCGCCCAATCCTCCACCAACCGCGCCGGCGTGCAGCAAGTCTTGCGCTTGTAAACAAAATTCCGGCACTTCTCGGCAAACTGATTGCGGTTGTAGAGCATGTCTTCCTGCATCTCTTGCAGCTCGCTTTCACGGCATTGGCGAATCAACTCATGATCGACCCGCAGCTTGCGCTCACGCACCGCCGCATACGTCGGATCGGTCAGTGCCGCGTTTGCCCGTTGTAGCAGCCACAGCGAGAACTCGTCCGGGCAGCGCGGGCCGATTTCCTGGACCATCCCCAGTTGCAGCGCCTGGGCAGCGCTGACCGGCAGGCAGGCCTGGGTCAGTTGCTCGGCCATGGCCGGGCCGACGGCGCGGGGCAGGCTGTAGGTCCAGTATTCCGAGCCGTACAGGCCCATGCTTTTGTAATGCGGGTTGAGCACGATGTCGGCGCGGGCGAACACGATGTCAGCCGCCAGGGCGAGCATCACACCGCCGGCACCGGCATTGCCGGTGACCCCGCTGACCACCAGTTGCCGTGCGCTGAGCAATTCAGCGCAGACATCATCGATGGCCTGGATATTGGCCCAGGCTTCGGCGCCCGGATCTTCGGCAGCCTGAATCACGTTCAGATGCACACCGTTGGAAAAGCTGCCGCGCCCGCCCTTGACCAGCAGCACCTGCGTGTCGCGGGACTTGGCCCAGCGCAGTGCTTCGACCATGCGTTGGCACTGCTCGGTGCTCATGGCGCCGTTGTAGAACTCCAGCGTCAGCTCGCCGACGTGTCCGGACTCCCGATAGCGGATCGGCTGATAGGCCTCATCGCTGAACGGTGCGTTGGCAATCGACCAGTCCAGCACCGGCACATCCGCCAATTGCCCGGCCAGCACATGCCGCGCCGGACGCTTGAAGGTTTCCTCGCCCGGTTGCGGTTTGCGTCGCAGCGAGCCGATCCACAGGCTGTGATCACCGGTCGCCACCAGCACCGCATCGTCGTGCACCGCGAGGATTTCGCCGGGGATGCCGGTGCGCTGGTCGAGGTGCGCGTCATACACGTAATACTGGCCGCCGGCGAGGCTGGCGAGTACGCCGGGCTGGCCGTCCGCTGCATCGATGCAGCGCTTGATGAAACGCGAGCAGTCGTGCCAGCTGAAGGTGCGGTCGTCCTGTTTCATGTTCGGTTGCAGGCAACCGCGAACCTTGGGATCGGTGTAATCCAGGGGCACCGGGACGAAGCCGTCGATGAATTTTTCCACCACTTCGCGGATGCAACGGATCGCCGCGTCGCTGACCCGGCCGTTGTACAGCTCGGATTTGCGCAAGCCTGCCGGCAGGTTGAATTCGCAGGTGGCCCAGACCGGGCCGGCGTCCATTTCTTCCACCGCTTGCAGCGCGGTCACGCCCCAGGACGGCAGCTCGCGCATGATCGCCCAGTCCAGCGCGCTGGCGCCGCGATCACCGACGATGCCGGGGTGAATGATCACCACCGGGCGTTGCGGGTTGCTCCACAGCGCATGGGGAACGCGATCCTTGAGGAACGGGCAGATCACCAGGTCGGCACCGCTGTTTTCGATCTGCTCGCACACGGCGGCTTCATCGGTAAACAGCACCACGCTGGGCGAGTGGCCCGCCTGACGCAGGTCCAGCCAGGCGCGTTGGGTCAGACCGTTGAACGCCGAAGACAGAAGAATGATGTTGAGTGATCGCATGATTGCTCTTCCTTGAAAGGTCAGCCGCAGGCTCCGGTGAGCCGTCCGTGGCTATCGATGGAGGCGCAAGGTTAGAGAGTGGCGTGGCGGGCGCCACTGATCGAGATCAACGTTGTGTCAGCCAATGTTGCCGTGGCGACCAAACGCCTTATGTCCAATGGTTTGCTTATCCTGATTTTTTATTACTTCAAATGTCCGCGACGCTATTGCACAGTCGCAGCCCTGATCAACGCCGGACGATCCCGGCGTATCCATGGATTTTCGCAGCGGGTGGAGCCCGTTTCAGGGAGTAAGGCATGGGGAGTCACAACCCGCATTACCAGCTCATCGGGCAAATGTTCCAAAAGGACTACCGATGGTTATGCGCCGCAGTCAGCCGCACCCTCGGCTGTCCGCACAGCGCACAGGACATTGCTTCGGAAACTTTTCTGCGGGTACTGGCACTGCCCGATCCGCTGGCCATTCGCGAACCCCGCGCGCTGTTGACCACGATTGCCCGGCGTCTGGTCTACGAAGGCTGGCGCCGGCAGGATCTGGAGCGTGCCTATCTGCAAAGCCTGGCGCTGGCGCCGGAGCCGGTGCATCCATCGCCCGAGGAACGGGAACTGGTGATCGAAGCGCTGCTGGCGGTGGATCGCCTGCTCAACGGTCTGTCGGCCAAGGCCAAGGCTGCGTTTCTCTATCATCAGCTCGATGGCCTGACCTATAGCGAAATCGGCGAGCGCCTCGGTGTCTCCACCAGTCGGGTGCAGCAGTACATGGTCGAAGCCTTCAAACGTTGCTATCAGGCGATGCAAGCATGAGACCGGACGAAACGCTGATCGATGAGGCCGCGCAATGGATGGCGTTGTTGCAATCGGGGGATGTCAGCCTGCAAGAGCGCGCAGCATTCGACGCCTGGCGTGCAGCGGATCCACGGCATCAGCAGATCATCGAGCAGATGGGCGGCGGGCTGAGCCTGTTGCGCCATGCGAACCTGCGCGGGCTGCCCCGTGAGAGTGTGCTGCACAGCCTGAATGCGCCCTCCAGCAGTCGCCGCCGATTCATCAGCGGCAGCCTGAGCGTGCTCGGCCTCGCGGTGTTGACCGGGTTGCTCGGGCGACGTTATGGCTGGTTGCCCGAGGCCGGCGAGTTGTCGACCGGAACAGGCGAGCGACGTGAATTCATGCTGGAAGATGGCAGCACCTTGATGCTGAACGCCCGCAGCCGCGTGGTGCCGCGATTCGACAGCGCAGAGCGTCTGCTGGCCCTGCGCAGCGGGGAACTGCTGGTCGATGTGGCGAAAAATCCGGCCCTGCCGTTTGTGGTCGAAACCGGACACGGGCGGATGCGCGCCCTCGGTACGAAATTCCTGGTGCAGCGCGCTGAGGATTCGACGCGGCTGGTGATGCTGCATTCGCAGGTCGAAGTGGTCACTGCCGGCGGCGCGCGGCAAGTGGTGGAGGCGGGCGAAAGCCTGTTGTTCAACGAACGGGAAATCCTCGCTCTGGAACGCAGCAAAGGACAGGAAAGTGCCTGGGTTCAGGGACGTCTTGAAGTGCGCGACCGCCCCTTGAGCGAAGTCATCGACAGCCTGCGCAGTTACCGTCGCGGGATTCTCCACCTCAGCCCCGAAGTCGCCGGTCTGCGCCTCAGCGGCCTCTATCCGCTGGACGACAGCGACCGCACCTTGCAGTTGCTCGAACGCTCGCTGCCGATCCGCGTGATCTGGCACAACCCGTACTGGGTCAGCATCGAAGCGCGGTTATAAATCCATAACTTCCCGGTCTATCCGCCCCCCTATAAAAAGCGCCGGCCCGCTGCTCATTCCCTGCAGACGCCTTCAACAGGGAAGCCCTCGATGTTCTCATTCAAACAACAATCAACCCGTCTGACGCTGGCCGCCGCGCTGGCGATGGGCATCGTTCCTTCGGCCGTTCTGGCGCAAGACGCCGCCACTCAGGTGTTCACGTTCGACATCGCCCCGGGAGCGCTCGACGAGGTGCTGCTGGACATCTCGCGCCAGACCGGCGTGCCGATTTCCTTCAGTCAGAATCTGGTGCAGGGCAAGCGCAGCAGCGCGGTTCGGGGTGCGTTGGGTGGCCGGCAAGCCGTAGAGAAAGCTTTGCTCGGCAGCGGACTGCAAGTGGAGCAGGGCACTCAGGGTTTGAGTATTCGCCAGGCCGACGCGCCAAGCGCCGCACCGGTCAAGGCTGCCACCGTGGTGCCCGCCAGCAGCGCCGATTACCGCATGGAAAAAGTCACGGTCACCGGCTCGCGGATCGCCCGGGCGCAGAGCGATGGCGCGACCCCGGTCAACGTCATCACCCACGAAGAAATGGAAGCTCGGGGCTACAAGAACGTTTACGACGCCCTCGCCACGCAAACCCAGAACACCGGCATGACCCAGGGCGAAGACTACGGCAACACCTGGCAGCCGGCCGCCAGCGCCCTCAACCTGCGCGGGCTTGGTCCGAATCACACACTGGTGCTGATCAATGGCCGGCGGGTCGCCGATTACCCGACACCTTACGACGGCAAGGTCAACTTCACCAACCTGGCGAACATTCCTTCGGCGATCATCGACCGCATCGAAATCCTCAGCAGCGGCGCTTCGGCGATCTACGGTTCGGATGCGATTGCCGGGGTGGTGAACATCATCCTCAAGGACAAGATGAATGGCGTCGACGTGAACCTCAAGGGCGGCACCAGCGAACGCGGTGGCGGTGACAATCAACGGTTGCAGATCAGCGGCGGCGGCAGTTGGGGTGACTTCGACGGCCTGTTCGGGCTTGAGCTGACCAATCGCGATCCGATCTGGGCCGATGACCGGGGCTTCATGCAGAGCGGACCGCTGGCGGATGTCGGATACCGTCGCGACCTGAGTAATAACCGGTACCTGGGACCAGGCTGCGGTGCTTATCAAGGCACGTTCGACAACAAGCTGTTCAACAATGGCGGGCGCTGCCGCACCGACCAGATGTACAACGATTACTGGACGATCCAGACGCAAAAGGAAAACTACGACGGCTACAGCCGCGGCACCTGGCGTTTCAGCGACAGCGGTCAGGTGTTTGCCGACCTGATGTATGGCCTCGATCACATCCAGAACAACACCCGCGGCCCGACCTTCACGTCGCCGGACTTCATCAACCAGAACAGCGGCAATCTGGAGCGTTGGTATCGCCGCTTCGGTGAAGAGGAAATCGGCGGCCGTACCAGCAACAACAGCAAGTGGCGCGATACGTCATGGACAGGAACCCTCGGGCTGTCGGACAAGATCGCCGACACCGGCTGGCACTATGATCTGGCGGCCAATCGCTCGGAATACAAAAGCGTGCGCACCACACGCTACACGCCGCTGTCGTCGATCCAGGATTTCTACTTGGGCCCGCAGCTCGGTACACGCGGCGGCTACCCGGTATTTTCCCCGGATGCCTCGCGTCTCGACCGACCATTGACGCCTCAGGAATGGCAGCAGTTTCGCGGTGACTTGACCCAGAGCAGCAAGTCGGTGTCCACCAGCTACAACGCCTCGGTCAATGGCGATCTGTTTGACCTGCCGGCCGGCCCGGTCGGATTTGCCGGCGTACTGGAAGCAGGCAAACAGGAATACCGCATCGACCCGGACGACAGCCTCAACGATGGCAGTTTTTATGGCGTGACCCCGGCGCAAAGCTCTGGCGGTTCGCGCAAGCGCTACGCGGCGGGCGGTGAGTTCAGCATTCCGGTCACTGACACTGTGCTGGCGACAGCGGCGGGGCGTTGGGACCAATACAAGTTCAGTGGCCGTACCGAGCAACAGAAAACCTACAACCTCGGCCTGGAATGGCGTCCGATCACCAGCCTGTTGTTGCGTGGCAGTTACGGCACCAGTTTCCGCGCGCCGGATCTGAATTACATCTACCAGTCCGACAGCAATGGCTACTACCCGGCGCAGATCGACTACTACGGCTGCAGCCAGGGCGTGGAAGGCGCCTGTGATCGCGGGCGGGTCGACTACACCCAGAGCGGCACGGCGGATCTGGCATCCGAACGCGGAAAATCCTGGACTTACGGGTTTGTCTGGTCGCCGTCACGCAATTTCGATTTCTCCACCGACTTCTGGCGCGTGGAAATCGACGACCTGCTGACTACCGTCGACGAAAACCGCCTGTTGCAGGAGGAGAACGAATGCCGCAACGGCACTCAGGACATCAACTCGGCCAACTGTCAGTCCACCCTGGCACGCGTCGATCGTAATCCCGGTAATGCCGCCATTGATCCAAACCAGTTGCAGCGGGTGCGAGTGAACGCGATCAACGCCGCCAGCGAGCGGGTCAGCGGCCTGGATTTCAAGAGCAATATCCGCTGGGGCGCCGGGCAGTACGGCGCGTTCAGTTCGGCGCTGGGCTACACCCTGGTGCTGTCGCATTTTTACAAGGAATCCGACGAAGCCCCGACCCAGGACTTGCGCACTTCGCGCAGCAACTACGACTGGCGCAGCAAGGTCAACGCCAGCCTGACCTGGGATTATCAGAAGGCCACGGCAACGCTGATGGGGATTCGTTACGGCTCGGTGACCAACGGCGCCGGCGACGGGCGTCTGTCACCGTGGACGGTGTTCAACGCCAGTGCGCGCTATCGCTTGAACGAGCGGGCGAGTGTCGGGCTGACCGTCAACAACCTGCTCAATCAGGTCAAGCATGACGACTCGGCAGGCTGGCCGTATTACCCGACCGGCAACTACGACCCGTATGGGCGGCAGTGGTGGCTGGATGTGAGTTATCACTTCGGAGGTTAAGCATCTGCTTGCGGAACGTCCTACGGAAACAAGCGGGTTTTGCGTGAAAACGGGGATATTTCCGACGACTTTTTCAGGTTGGTCGTCGGAAGCGTGATCTATAGCATCGGCTGTGACATTGAAGTCGTAAACGGCCTGGACGTTCAGGCCATCTGATAATGGATGGATCATGCGTACTGCACACCTCGAATACGAAACGCCTGCTTATTCCACCTGCCATCAATGGCGCGCTGATTGTGCCAGATGCCCCATGGAGGACGTCGCGTTGCCCAGTGCAAAGGTACCCCGGTTGACGGGTTTGAAGAAGGTCGCGGGCAAGCCTGTTGAATTGCTCGTACATGGCCGGAACATCGGTGATGACGCCATGATGATCGTTCACCTTACGAATGAAGGCTTTGAGTTGAAAGACGTCGTCGACATGCTTTCAACCTCCGGGCTTTACCAGCAAGGCGACGTGGTCAAACTCATCACTGGCAAGTCGGTCAGAACGATCCGGCGACTGCTGAAAGAAGATGAACCGATACGGCTTGACCCACAACAGAGCGTCATCGCCTACCAATATGCATTGGTGCTGGAGCTGGCCATTCGGGCCTTCGGGGGGCAACCACGGGCGGAGGACTGGATGCAGAAACCCTCTACCTATTTTCACGGCCATGTGCCGCTGGAATTGACCCTGCATCCATTGGGTTTTCAGATGGTGGAGCAGTATCTGGTGCAGCTGATCTACGGGGTTTACCCATGAACCCCTTGCCGTGGGACAAACATTGGTATGCATGGCGGCTGGATCCCGAGGTTTACGGAGGTACGTGGGACAGCGGGATCGGATCGAAGCTGAAAGGCGGTCGATGGAATATTCCCGGACGACGCGTCGTCTACGCGTCAGTCGATCCGTCGTCGGCCATTCTGGAGGTGGCAGCCAACCGCAGTTTTGATGCCCTGGACCGCGAACCTTATGTATTGACGTGCTTTGAAGTCATCAGCGACGCGAAGGTAAAAATCGTGCAGCCCGAAGAGGTGCCGAACCCTTACTGGCTGAGCCCTGCACAGCCTTCACCCAATCAGCAATTGTTTGCCGACGCGTTGCTGGCCGAGCACCCGTTTGTACTGATTCCCTCGGCGGCAACCCGGCATTCGTGGAACCTGCTGGTGAGCTGCGATTTGGCGGAGGGGCAGTTCAGGATGGTCTCGCAAGAGCGGTTCGGGCTTGATACCCGTTTGCTCAAGGAGATGGTTTTGAGTTGATGAGTGGGCTTATCGATTTGCATAACCTCATCACCCAACGGTCTAAACCGCGCCCTATAAATCCCTGTTGGTCATCGCACATTCCTGCATAAACCAAAACGCAGGGATGGCTGTTCATGATTCGTTTTTCACCCGTTAGATCCCCGTTGAGCCTGGCCTTGCTGCTGGCGATCAACACGTTGCCGGCGATTGCCGCCGAAAGCAGTACTACAGAACCGACCACTCAACTGCAACGGGTCGAAGTGACCGGCACCGCGATCCGCCGGGTCGATGCCGAAACGGCAGTACCGGTCACCATCCTTCGGGTGGAAGAGTTGCAGAAGCAAGGTGTGACGACCACAGAAGAGCTGGTCAACCGCATTTCTGCCAACCAGTCCTCCGTGGGTTCAGGACGTTCGGTAGGGTCGAGCAGCGGCGGGGCATCTTACGCTGACCTGCGTGGTATCGGGCCGAACAAGACGCTGGTGCTGCTCAACGGCCGCCGCTTGAGCAACAACGCAACCAACGCCATCAATGGCTCCGGTGTGGACCTCAATACCATTCCGTTCGCCGCCATCGACCGGGTCGAAGTGCTGCGTGATGGTGCCTCGGCGCTGTACGGCACCGATGCGATTGGCGGGGTGATCAACTTCATCACCAAGACCAGCCTCACCGAGGGCCAGATCAGCACCAGCTACGACACGCCGACGCACTCCGGCGGCGGTGAAAGCCGTAACTTCAGCGGCAGTTGGGGATTCGGTGATTTGCAGGACGATCGCTTCAACGTCTTCGGCGTCGTGAGTTACGACAAGCAGCAACGCCTGGCCGCTGAAGATCGTGGTTACACCTACAACTACCAGCCGGGGCGAGGGCTCGATTACACCTCCGGCACGGCGTCGCCGGCCAACTGGAGCCAGGGCAGCAACGCTACCAACCCGTTGGCGGGATCCGGTTGCAATGCACCGGGCCTGCTGTCGCGTAACGGCATCTGCCGCCAGAGCCTTTGGAATTACCTGGATCTGGTGCCGGAAACCGAGAAGACCTCGGCCTTCGCCAAAGCCACCGGCAAGCTGTCGGACGATCACAACGTCAGCCTCGAATACTTCTGGGCGCGCAACGAAAACCGCACCCAGATCGGTCCCGGCACCCTGATGGGTAATCAGGTCAATCCCGGCACGGCGTTTTATCCGGGCAACGGCATCACCCCCGGGCCTAGCGGTTTTGCCCTTGATTCAACGCAGCCGGTGGACGTGAACTGGCGTGAAACGGCGGTCGGCGCCCGCCGCCACGAAGACGACAACACTGGTCAGCGCCTGCTGCTGAGTTTCGACGGAACGCTGGTTGGGTGGGATTACAACCTTGGCGCTTCGTACAACCAGAACAAAGTGGTCAACACGATCCGCAGTGGTTATGTGAATGATCGCGCCGTCAGCCAGGGGATCGCCAATGGCGTGATCAACCCGTTCGGCCCGCAAACCGCTGTCGGTTCAGCATTGCTGGCGGCCAACGCGGTGGACGGTGATTACGCAACTGCTGTGGGCCGGGTGAAGGCGATTGATGGCCGTGTCAGTCGCGAGATCGGTGACTGGTTCGGCGCCGGTCCATCGGCATTGGCGCTTGGCGGGGAGTACCGCAAGGAAGACTTCCATCAGGACTTCGCCGCGTTTGCCGGTGATGTGCAGAGCCTCGGCGTGGACCCCAACGGCAGCGTGTCAGGGGATCGCAGTGTCTCGGCGCAATATGCCGAGGTCAATGTGCCGGTGCTCGACAGCCTGGAGTTGTCCGCTGCCGTGCGACACGACAAGTACAGCGATTTCGGCAGCACGACCAACCCGAAATACTCGTTCCGTTTTCAACCGTTCAAGGAACTGGTGGTGCGCGGCGCTTACAGCGAAGGTTTCCGCGCACCGTCGCTGTATGAACTCTATAACCCGAATTTCACCACCTTCACCAACGCCAATTACAACGACCCGCGCCTGTGTGCCGGTGGCAATCCGAGCAACGGCGGCATTGCCAACCGCGACTGCGCCCAGCAGTTCAACCGCACCACGGGCGGCAATACTGACCTGAGCCCGGAAACCGCGCGCAACGTCACCGTAGGTTTCGTTTATCAGCCGTTCGATCGCCTGACCACCGGGCTGGATTTCTGGTGGATCAGCATCGCCAACCAGATCGCCGAATTCCCCGAGTCGGCGGTATTCGAAAACCCGGAACTGTATCCGGAACGCTTGATCCGCAAGCCTGACGGCTCCATCGATCACGTCGTCACCGGCCTGGCCAACCTCGGCAAGATCAAGACCAACGGCGTCGACGTGAGCTTCGACTATCGCCTGCCGAGCACGCCATACGGTGATTTCGGTATCGGCCTGCAAGGCACCTACGTCAGCCGTTACGAGTATCAGCAGCAGCTCAAGGGCGATTTCATCGACAAGCTCGGAGATTTTCGCGGGGGTGACTTCGCGTCGGCCGGCGCGGTGGCCCGCTGGCGTCACAGCCTGACCGGCAGCTGGAATTACGGCCCGTTCGGCGCGAGCCTGACCAACCGCTACACCAGCGGTTATCACGACTCGGACCGCGAGACCCACGACTACGTTGGCTCCTACAACGTCTGGGACGTGGCCGGCACCTACACCTGGCGCAAGACCCTGGCGGTGACGCTGGGGGTGAAGAACCTGTTTGACCGCGAGCCGCCATTCAGCAATCAGACCTACACGTTCCAGAGCGGCTACGACCCGAAATACGGCGACCCGTTCGGGCGCACGCTATTCACGCGGCTCAATTACAAGTTCTGAGAATGCCCAGACATGGCCGCTTTTAGTAACTCATCGTTCTAAAACCGGCCCTATAAAAAATGCCCGCCTGTTGCACAACACAATCAGGCAGGCACGCGGTTAAAGGATCTGCCCATGTTTTCCAGACTCACTTTGCTGGGCGTATGTCTTCTGCTGAGCCCTGCGATATTTGCTCAGCCTCAGCATGCCCTCACGGTCTACGGCGAAGCCCCGAAGTACGCCGCGGACTTCCAGCACCTGGCCTACGCCAATCCCGATGCGCCCAAGGGCGGTACCCTGCGGCGTTCTTCGCTGGAAAGCGGTCCGTTCGATCACCTGATTCCCTACGTCGAAAAAGGCACCGGCGTCGCAGAGATCGATGGCTGGCTCTACGCGCCACTGGCTTATCGCAGCAAGGATGAGCCCTACAGCGTTTACGGCCTGGTGGCGCAACGTATGGAACTGGACACGGATCGGCGCTGGGTGCGCTTCTATCTCAATCCAGCGGCGCGTTTCGATGACGGCACTTCGATCACAGCAGAAGACGTGCGCTACACCTTCGAGCTGTTCACCACACAGGGCAGCCTGAAGTATCGGCAGCAGTTTCGCGATGTCGCCGAGGTCCAGGTCGAGTCGCCAACTCAGGTGCGCTTCGTCTTCAAGAACAACGATAGCCGTACCTTGCCACTGGATCTGGCGGTACTGCCTGTTTTACCTGAGCACTGGTGGCGTACGCGGGACTTTGCCGAGGGTGGTGGTTTCGAGATTCCGCCCGGCAGCGGCCCTTATCGGGTCAGCGCGGTGGATGCCGGTCGCAGTGTGAAATTCCAGCGGGTTCAGGACTGGTGGGCCAGAGATCTGCCGGTCACCCGCGGGCTCTACAACTTCGATCAGTTGAGTGTGGAGTTCTTCGCCGACACCGATGTGTCGCGGCAGGTGCTCAAGGCTGGCGGCTTCGATTACAACCGCGAATTCTCCGCCACCAGTTACACCATCGGTTATGCCGGCGCAGCGCTGGAGCAGGGGAAGTTGTTGCGTGAACACCTCGCCCCCGGCGCGGCTCAAGGTGCCCAGGGTTTCGTGTTCAACCTGCAAAAGCCGATGTTTCAGGATCGCCGTGTGCGCCAGGCGATTGCCATGCTGTGGGATTTCGAATGGAGCAACCGGCAGATGATGCGCAGCATGTACCTGCGCCAGCGCAGTTACTTTTCCCATAGCGCGCTGTCGGCCACGCAATTGCCGGACGCCGAAGAGTTGAAGATCCTCGAACCCTGGCGCGGCAAGATCCCCGATGAGGTGTTCAGCCAGGTGTTCGAAGCGCCGCGCACCGACGGCAGCGGCAACATTCGTGCGCAACAGTTGCAGGCGTTGAAACTGCTGGCGGCCGCCGGCTGGAAACCCCGTGGCGATCAACTGGTCAACGCTGCCGGCGAGCCGTTGCAATTCACTTTTCTCAACGGCCAGAAAGGCTTCGAGCGTTTGCTGCTGCCGTTCAAACGCAACCTGGCGCAGATCGGCATCGGCTTCGATATCCGTCAGGTCGACACCGCGCAATACACCAACCGCGTGCGCAGTCGCGACTACGACATGATTGTCGTCGGCTATCCGGTGAGTCAGGCACCAGGGCGCGAAATGTTCAATTACTTCGGTTCCGACGGCGCCGAAGATCCAGGCTCCAACAACTACATGGTGCTGCGTGATCCGGCGGTGGATGCGTTGCTTGAAGGTGTGGTGCGAGCCGACAGCCGCGAGAGTCTTTTACACCATGCACGTGCCCTGGATCGGGTGCTGCAGTGGGGCTACTACTGGATTCCCAACTATTACCCGCCGGGCATTTCCACAGTGTGGTGGAACCGTTTCGGCAGGCCGGCGATTGCGCCGTTGTATGACGCCGGCCTCGACACCTGGTGGGAAATCAGTCCCACGGCGTTGACCGCCACTCAGGCGCAAAAACAGCAAAAGGAGTTCGCCCATGTGGGGTTATAGCCTGCGGCGTCTGCTGCTGATCGTGCCGACCCTATTCGCGATTCTGCTGGTGAACTTCGTGATCGTGCAGGCCGCGCCCGGTGGCCCGGTCGAGCAGGCCATCGCTCGTCTGCAGGGAATCGGTGTCGGCGGGGCGGTGGGCGCAAGCCATGTCGAAACCATTGGCGGTGAGTCCCGCGCGACCCGAGGCCTGGACCCGAAGCTTGTGGCCGATATCGAGCGTCAGTACGGCTTCGATAAGCCCGCAAGCGAGCGCCTGTGGCTGATGCTCAAAAGCTACGCGCAACTGGATTTCGGCAAGAGCTTCTTTCGTGGCGCGACGGTGACCGAGCTGATCTGGCAGAAATTGCCGGTGACCTTGTCATTGGGGCTGTGGGCAACGCTGATCACTTATCTGGTATCGATCCCGCTGGGCATCCGCAAGGCCGTGCACAACGGTTCGGCGTTCGATGTCTGGAGCAGCGCGGCGATCATCATCGGTTATGCGATGCCGGGGTTCCTGTTTGCGCTGCTGTTGATCGTGGTCTTTGCCGGCGGTACGGCGCTGGACTGGTTTCCGGTGCGCGGGCTGGTTTCGGATAACTTCGCCGAGCTGACGCTGTGGGGCAAGGTGGCCGATTACTTCTGGCATCTGGTATTGCCCGTCAGTGCGCTGGTGATCGGCGGTTTCGCGACGCTGACGATCCTGACCAAGAACAGTTTTCTCAACGAAATCTCGCGGCTGTACGTGGTCACGGCCCGGGCCAAGGGACTGAGCGAGCGGCAGGTGTTGTACGGGCATGTGTTTCGCAATGCGATGCTGCTGGTGGTCGCCGGGTTGCCCCAGGCACTGGTGACGGTGTTCTTCGGCGGCTCGCTGCTGATCGAGGTGATCTTCTCCCTCGACGGCCTCGGACGCCTGAGCTACGAAGCGGCGGTGTCGCGGGATTACCCGGTGGTGTTCGGTTCGCTGTTCATCTTCACCCTGTTCGGGCTCTTGATAAAACTGCTGGGCGACCTGTGCTACACACTGGTCGATCCGCGTATCGACTTTACGGCGAGGGCTGCCTGATGCTGACACTTTCTCCCATCGGGCAGCGTCGCTGGACGCAGTTCAAGGCTCATCGTCGCGGCTGGTGGTCATTGTGGCTGTTTCTCGCACTCTTCGGATTGAGCCTTGGAGGTGAACTGGTCGCCAACGACAAACCGCTGCTGCTGACGTATCAGGGCGAATGGCATTTCCCTGCGTTCAAACGTTATACCGAGCAGGATTTCGGCGGCGAGCTGCCATTTCAACCGGACTATCGCAGCGCCCAGGTGCGCGAGCTGATCGAGGGGCAGGGCGGGCGAATGTTGTTTGCGCCTATCCCGTTCGGTTTCGACACGGTCAATTACGACCTCACGGAACCGGCACCGAGCCCGCCCTCCGGCGACAACTGGCTGGGCACCGACGATCAGGCCCGGGATGTGCTGGCGCGGGTGATTTTCGGCACGCGGGTGTCGCTACTGTTTGCCTTGGCACTGACCACCGCCAGTGCGTTGATCGGTATCGCTGCCGGGGCCTTGCAAGGCTATTACGGCGGTTGGGTCGATCTGCTAGGGCAGCGTTTGCTGGAGGTCTGGTCAGGGCTGCCTGTGCTGTATCTGCTGATCATTCTGTCCGGGTTCGTCGAGCCGAATTTCTGGTGGCTGCTGGGGATCATGGCGCTGTTTTCCTGGCTTAGCCTGGTGGACGTGGTGCGTGCCGAGTTCCTGCGTAGCCGGGGGCTGGAGTACGTGAAAGCCGCACGGGCGCTGGGTGTCGGCGATGCGCAGGTGATCGTGCGGCACATCCTGCCCAACGCCATGAGTGCGACGCTGACGTACCTGCCGTTCATTCTTACCGGGGCGATTGCAACCTTGTCGGCACTGGACTTTCTCGGCTTCGGCATGCCGGCGGGCAGTGCTTCGCTGGGTGAGTTGATCGGTCAGGGCAAGACCAATCTGCAAGCGCCGTGGCTGGGCCTGACGGCGTTCTTTGTGCTGGCGCTGATTCTTTCATTGCTCGTCTTCATCGGCGAAGCCTGCCGTGATGCCTTCGACCCGAGGACTTGATATGCGTGAACATTTGATCGAAATACGCGACCTTCGGGTTGCCTTCAAAGGCCAGGAAGTGGTCCACGGCATCGACCTCGACATCCTTCCGGGTGAATGCCTGGCGCTGGTGGGCGAGTCCGGTTCCGGCAAGTCGGTGACGGCCCACAGCATCCTGCAACTGCTCGACCCGAACATCACGCAGATTGAAGGTAGCATCCGCTATGGGGGCGAAGAGTTGCTCGGCGTGCATGAGCGTTATCTGCGGCAACTGCGCGGCAACCGGATCGCGATGATTTTTCAGGAGCCGATGAGTTCGCTGAACCCGTTGCACAGCATCGAGCGGCAACTGGGCGAAAGTCTGGCGCTGCACAAAGGCCTGGCCGGGGCTGCGGCGCGGGAGCGGATTCTGGAGTTGCTGGAGCTGGTGGGCATTCAACGCCCACACGAGCGTCTGAAGGCTTATCCGCATCAGCTCTCCGGCGGGCAACGGCAGCGAGTGATGATCGCCATGGCACTGGCGTGTGAGCCTCAGTTATTGATCGCTGATGAGCCGACCACTGCCCTCGACGTTACCGTGCAGCGCAAAATCCTGCTGCTGCTCAAGGACCTGCAACAACGACTGGGCATGGCGCTGCTGATCATCAGCCATGACTTGAATCTGGTGCGCACCATCGCCCAGCGAGTGGCGGTGATGCGCGCCGGCGAGATCGTCGAGCAAGCGACTTGCGAGCAGTTATTCCGGGCGCCTCAGCATCCCTACAGCATCGAACTGCTCAATGCCGAGCCCGGCGGCGTGGCGCTGCACAGGGTCGGTGCGGAGGATCTGCTGCAAGTTCGCAATCTCAACGTGCGCTTCCGGCTCGGTGGTGGCTGGTTGCGCCGCAAGTCCTGGCTGCACGCGGTCAATGGCATTGACCTGAGCCTGCAACGTGGACGGACCCTGGGAATCGTCGGTGAATCCGGTTCGGGAAAATCCACCCTCGGACAGGCGATCCTGCGCCTGATCGATGCCGAGGGCAGTATCCGTTTCGAGGGGGAAGCGCTGGAACATCTGAGCGGCAAACAACTGCGACCATTGCGCAAACGCCTGCAAGTGGTGTTTCAGGACCCGTTCGGCAGTCTCAGTCCGCGCTTGTGCGTGGAGCAGCTCATCACCGAGGGTTTGCAGGTTCACAGTGACATGAACGCGCAGGAGCGCGAGCAGGCAGTGATCGATGTCCTGCGGGATGTGGGACTCGACCCGGCGACACGTCATCGCTATCCCCACGAGTTTTCCGGCGGGCAGCGGCAACGCATCGCCATCGCCCGGGCGCTGGTGCTCAAGCCGGATCTGATCCTGCTGGACGAGCCCACTTCGGCACTGGATCGCACCGTACAGAAGCAGATCGTCGCGCTGTTGCGTCGGTTGCAGGAGGAACACGGACTGGCCTATCTGTTCATCAGTCATGACCTGGCGGTGGTGCGGGCACTGGCCCACGACCTGATTGTGATGAAGAACGGCGAGGTGGTGGAACGAGGGGAAACGGACGAATTGTTCCGTTCGGCGCAGCATCCCTATACACGGGAGTTGCTGGCCGCTTCGTTTGTGACAACGGTCACGAGGGTGCAGGCCGTGCCGGAGAGCAGCCTTTCATCAATTGAACATATCCGGTAAATTTCGCGTCCCCAGCCCTTACACGGAAGTAAACGATGGCAAAGCCTGCCGCGCGCCTGAGCGATCTCAATGCCTGTCCGGTCACTGGCCACGGTACCAACCCCAGCACCAGTGGCTCACCTGATGTGAACATCAACGGCATGCCCGTGTTGCGTGTCGGCGACACCACGGCGTGTGGTGATACGGTCACCGAAGGCATCGGCAACATCCTGATCAATGGCAAGCCCATCGCCTTTCTCGGCAGTGCCACCGCTCATGGCGGGATGATCATTACCGGCTCCGGCGATGTGTTCGTTGGCACTCAGGTCGGCTCCGCTCCTTTCACGCCAATCATTACCGTACCCAAGCACAGTGAACGATTCCAATTGGTGGACGAAGGGACCGGCGAAGCCATTCCCGACATGCTCTATTGCATTGAAACCGGCGATGGTCAGCGTCTGGTCGGCCACACCGACAATCACGGTAACGCGGCACGGGTATTCACAGCCGATCCGACATCGATTGTCGTGCAATGGGGCAAGGAAGCCGCCGCTCACCTGGATGCCCTGGGCATTGATTACTAAGGAAAGTTGAACGTGCCACCACCGAAGAAAAAGCAGGGACAGACCAGCGACCAGCACGGAACTACCCAGGTCACGGGAACGCTCAAATACGATTATGTGACGGTGGTAGGCTCCTATCACATCAGTCGCTGGACCGAGTTTCGAGGAAACTACGGTAACAAGATGAGCTTCATCAACCAGGGTGTCGGGCAGTTGAGAGACTATCTGGGCATTAAAAAGGGCGCTGCGGACAAAACCTTCTTTCTGCTGTTTACAGCCGAATACGATCCCAAAATGCGCGCGACGCTCAAAGAGCTTGTCGTCAACAAATACAAAGCCGAATACCTCGAGATCGATTCCGCCGACGCACTGGTGGCCTTCATAAACAAGCGGGTCGAAGAGAAGCGCGAGATCAAACAACTCGACATTTTTGCCCATGGCGTGGTGTTCAATATCGAGTTCGGTTATGAAATCGAAGGCAAGGACGCTACCTATCGCTTTGGGCCAGCCCATGCCAGTCAGCTGAAGCCTGAGGCCTTTGCTCTGGGCGCCAACATCTTTTCTTATGCTTGCCGAACCGGATTGGGGGTGGATGAGACGGCGCTGGTCAGCGAAGGTCAGGAACATTACGAACTCAGCCTTGCGCAGAAACTTGCCGACGCAACGGGGGCAACCATTCATGCCTACCCACGCCGCAGTCTTTATGACCAGACGTATGGCAGTGAAAAAGATCGCGACGGCCTGGACGGAGCGCGCGAGCGTGTGGCGTCGGATGCCAAAGCCAAATCGGCATTCAGGATCAGGCAGCGCGGTTATGAACGACGTCTTGCTGAATATAGATTGTCCAAAAAGGACGATACCCTGGCACTCCCGGGCGAGTCGGCCCCGGTCCAGCCGCCGGAGCAGGCGAGCGAAAACGATAAAAAGCTGTTGTTGCATGCCGACAGTCGAGCGAAGAACGAAAAGAACATGAAATTTCCGCTGGACGATTACGGTGCTGTCGGAAAGGTTCGTTCAGGCAGCACGCCTTTGGGGCCGCCGAAGCAGCAACTAAAGTTTAAAAAGGGGCAGTTGGCACAACCATGACTGTTAGTTTTCGCACGCGCGTTGGCGTGATAGCGGCTTTTTTGCTGGTTTTTAGTGCAATGGGTTTGTATCTGCACACTAGGGAAGATGCGATGAGCGAGAAAGTAATGATGTATTACGGCGACTGGAGTCCGGAAGAAAACCGTTTTGATGCAACAAAATGGTTTCGTAACGACCTGTACCGTCGCGATGTGGCCGAGGGCAAGGCAAGCGCCGTAACCATGTTGCGTAACCGCCCATTGCCTTTCAAGTCGAGCGACAACGATGAAGTGGTAGCGGCTGCCATTGTGGCTCTCGAAGCGGCTGATCCGGCGGTCAATGGTGACTCGCTCGGCAACACCTGGCCGATGCTGGTTCCGCGAGTTCGTTATCGCTACAGCGCTTTCGCAGCGCCGGATAAACCGCAGGATTATTACAATATTTACTTGAAGTATCAGGGAGAGCGGTATGTCATCACCTTCGCCCGTGATGGGCAAACAGGTGCAATCATCCCCGGGGGCAACGTCCAGTTGATGTATCCCGACAGTGATACCCAGATCGCCGATCGTGAGGTCTTCAAGGAGCTGGACGCCGCTGGCATCCCATGACGCCGAAACGAAAAATCCCGCCATCAAGGCGGGATTTTTTTTGGCTGGCCTGCGACTTACGCCGGGAACAGCTCGGACAGTTTCATCGACAGCATCATGTCGCCTTCAACGCGCAGCTTGCCGCCCATGAAGGCCTGCATGCCGTCGGTTTCGCCGCTGACGATGCCTTTCAGGGTTTCGCTGTCCAGCACCAGTGTGCAGTTGGCGTCGGCGTTTTCGCCTTCCTGGATGTCGCAAGTGCCGTCTTTGACGATCAGAGCGTATTGCTTGTTTTCGTCAGTGATGTTGAAACCGAAGACCAGATCCAGGCCGGCAGCAGCGGCTGGGTTGAACTTGGCTTGCATTGCTTTTACGGCATCAGCTACGGAGGTCATGGTTCGATCCTTTTTGGTTGATTGCAGCAGGGTCACAGTAATCCGGACTCAGCGGAAAGTGATGAGTTCCGGGGCCTTCAGCAGTTGCAGGTGTGCATGACTGTTGAAGGAAGCCAGAGCCACCTCGCGACCGCGGAACTTCAGCTGGTTGAGCGAGGTGTTGACGATTTGCCAGTTCAGTTCAAAGGCCTGTCGGGCAGGCATTTGGGTGATCAGGTGGAGCAGGGCGGTGATGGTGCCGCCCGAGGTGAACACCGCGATTTTCTGGGTGTTGTCGGCCTGATCGAGAATACGGTTCAACCCGGCCTGTACCCGTTCGACGAACCCCAGCCAGCTTTCCAGACCGGGCGTGTCGTAGGTGCCGGCCAGCCAGCGTTCGATGATCAGGGCAAAGATGCGCTGGAACTCGCCACGGTTCTGTGCGGCGTTGCGCAGGATGTCCAGTGCTTCGGGTTCTTCGGGCAGCATGGCCGGCAGCAGGGCACGGATCACGGCGTCGGCGTCGAATTCGTTGAAGGCTGAGTCGATTTCCAGAGCAGGCACCGGCAGGCCGGCAGCGGCGAACTGTTCCAGCGCGCTGTTGGCCGTGTGCTGCTGGCGGCGCAGATCGCCTGACAGGCAACGGTCGAAGCTGACGCCGAGTTCGGCGAGGTGGCGGCCGAGGATCTCTGCCTGGCGCACACCCGTCGGCGACAGGACGTCATAGTCGTCTGCACCGAAGGAGGCCTGGCCATGTCGAATCAAGTAGATGCTGCCCACGTCCGCGTCATCCCGGTACGTTGAAGGTTGTGGCGAGGTTATGGGGATGACGGAGAGCTGTCAATGAAAAAACATACGCTTGTTTGAAATGCCCGTTACAGGGCTGTTTCCAGAGGTTTCACGGCTGGCCGACGAGGCGGTGCATGGGTATGCTGGAGTCATCCCCGCGCGCGTTTTTCAACGGCGCATCGTTTGAAGGAGTCACTGTGGAGTTTTTGACTGAATACGCCAGCTTCCTGGCCAAGACCGTCACACTGGTCATCGCCATTCTGGTGGTGCTGGCCAGTTTCGCTGCGTTGCGCAGCAAGGGCCGGCGCAAAGCCGCGGGTCAGCTGCAGGTCAGCAAGCTCAACGATTTCTATAAAGGCTTGCGTGAACGCCTGGAGCAAAGCCTGCTCGACAAGGATCAGCTCAAGGCCTTGCGCAAGGGCGAGGCCAAATCCGAGAAAAAACAGAAGAAGCACCCCGAAAGCAAACCCCGGGTGTTCGTGCTGGATTTCGATGGCGACATCAAGGCCTCCGCCACCGAAAGCTTGCGTCATGAAATCACCGCACTGCTGACCCTGGCCACACCGAAGGACGAAGTCGTCCTGCGTCTCGAAAGCGGTGGCGGCATGGTGCACAGCTACGGTCTGGCCTCGTCGCAACTGGCGCGTATCCGTGAAGCCGGCGTGCCGTTGACCGTGTGCATCGACAAGGTCGCTGCCAGCGGCGGCTACATGATGGCGTGCATCGGCGAGAAGATCATCAGCGCGCCATTCGCGATTCTTGGTTCCATCGGCGTGGTTGCGCAGTTGCCGAACGTCAACCGCCTGCTGAAAAAGCATGACATCGACTTCGAAGTGCTGACCGCCGGCGAATACAAACGCACCCTGACCGTGTTCGGCGAAAACACCGAGAGGGGTCGGGAGAAATTCCAGGAAGACCTGGACATTACCCATCAGCTGTTCAAGAACTTCGTCGCCCGTTATCGCCCGCAGCTGGCGATCGACGAAGTCGCCACCGGTGAAGTCTGGCTCGGCCTTGCGGCGCTGGAAAAACAACTGGTGGACGAACTCAAGACCAGTGACGAATACCTGGCGGACCGGGCGAAAAAATCCGAGGTCTATCACCTGCACTACGCCGAGCGCAAAAGCCTGCAGGAACGCATCGGCATGGCGGCCAGCGGTTCGGTGGACCGTCTGCTGTTGAGTTGGTGGAGCCGGTTGACCCAGCAACGTTTCTGGTAAAACGGGCATAAAAAAACGCCGGTCGAATGACCGGCGTTTTTTTTGAGTACGCCCCGGGGATTTACCGGCGACGGAACAGCGGCAGCGGTTCGTCAGTGGCGGCCTGATAGGTCACCGAGAAGTCCTTGAGGCTTTCAAGGGCGTCGTACGGGTCTTTGTCTGCGCGCAGGGCGAAGGCATCGAAACCGCAGCGGCGCATGTAGAACAACTGATCGCGCAGCACGTCGCCAATCGCCCGCAGCTCACCTTTGAACCCGTAACGGTCACGCAGCAGGCGGGCGTTGGAGTAGTTGCGGCCATCGGTGAACGCCGGGAAGTTCAGGGCGATGACCTGGAACTGATCCACGTCGTCGCCGATTTCCTCGGCTTCTTCGTCGGCGTCCAGCCACACACCCAGGCCGCCATCGCGGGCCTTGAGCATGCGGGCGTGTTCACGCCACAGCTGCAACGGGACGATCAGGTCGTCACAGTTGCTGATCTCGTCGATGTTGAAATCCTTGGGCAGCAGGTGCCAGGTTTCGTCGACGACCTCGTTGTTCTTAATGATTCGCTGCATAGACGCGTTCCTTGAAGAGGTCGATGCCAATACGCTGGTAGGTGTCGATGAAGCGCTCGTCTTCGGTGCGCTGTTCCACGTACACGTCGATCAGCTTGGAGATCACATCCGGCATGTCGTCCTGAGCGAACGACGGGCCGAGGATCTTGCCCAGGCTGGCATCACGGCTGGCGCTGCCGCCGAGGGAGACCTGATAGAACTCTTCACCTTTCTTGTCCACACCGAGGATACCGATGTGGCCGACGTGGTGGTGACCGCAGGCGTTCATGCAGCCGGAGATGTTCAGGTCCAGTTCACCGATGTCGAACAGGTAGTCCAGGTCATCGAAACGGCGCTGGATCGATTCGGCGATCGGGATCGACTTGGCGTTGGCCAGAGAGCAGAAATCACCGCCAGGGCAGCAGATGATGTCGGTCAGCAGGCCGATGTTCGGCGTGGCGAAACCGCCTTCACGCAACTCGCCCCACAGGGTGAACAACTGGCTCTGCTCGACGTCGGCGAGAATGATGTTCTGCTCGTGGGAGGTGCGCAGTTGACCGTAGCTGTAGCGGTCCGCCAGGTCGGCGACGGCATCGAGCTGTTTGTCGGTGATGTCGCCCGGTGCAACACCGGTCGGTTTCAGGGACAGGGTTACGGCCACATAGCCTGGCTTCTTGTGCGCGAGGGTGTTGCGGGTGCGCCAGCGGGCGAAGCCCGGATGCTCTTTGTCGAGGGCGGCCAGTTCGGCGTCCTGATTGCTCAGTGCTTTATAGTCCGGGTCGACGAAGTGTTTGGCGACGCGATGCACTTCGGCTTCGGTCAGCGTGGTCTGGCCGCCGCGCAGGTGTTCCATCTCGGCATCGACTTTCTGGGCGAAGACTTCTGGAGTCAGCGCCTTGACGAGGATCTTGATCCGCGCCTTGTATTTGTTGTCACGACGGCCGTAGCGGTTGTAGACCCGCAGGATCGCGTCGAGGTAGCTCAACAGGTCCTGCCATGGCAGGAACTCGTTGATGAACGCGCCAACCACCGGAGTACGGCCCAGGCCGCCACCGACCAGTACGCGGAAACCGAGTTCGCCAGCGGCGTTGTGCACCGGCTCGAGACCGATGTCGTGGACTTCGATGGCCGCACGGTCGGAAGTCGAACCGTTGACGGCAATCTTGAACTTGCGCGGCAGGTAGGCGAATTCCGGGTGGAACGTGGTCCATTGACGAACGATTTCGCACCATGGACGCGGGTCGATCAACTCGTCGGCCGCGACACCGGCGAACTGGTCGGTAGTGACGTTGCGCAGGCAGTTGCCGCTGGTCTGGATCGCGTGCATCTGCACGGTGGCCAGCTCGGCGAGGATGTCCGGGATGTCTTCGACCGCCGGCCAGTTGAACTGCACGTTCTGGCGAGTACTGATGTGGGCGTAGCCCTTGTCGTAGTCGCGGGCAATCTTGGCCATCATGCGCATCTGACGCGAGGTCAGCTGGCCGTAAGGCACCGCCACCCGCAACATCGGCGCGAAACGCTGGATGTACAGGCCATTCTGCAGGCGCAGGGGGCGGAATTCTTCTTCGCTCAGCTCACCTGCCAGATAGCGTCGGGTCTGATCACGGAACTGCTTGACGCGGTCCTCGATGATCCGCTGATCGTACTCGTCGTATACGTACATATAAGTCCTGTTCTCAGGCTTTGGGCTACTCGGAAAACGCTGCGTTTTCGCTTGCTGGAGTCCGATGGTGCCTCGGCAATTACGCGCGCACGGCCGCGCACTCCCTAATGGAGCCGGGGCAATATACCCGTTTGCAGTTATGCGCAAAAGTGATGTTTGAGTATATGTAAAGAACCAAATCGCCTAACGAGAACGGGTGTCAACTAACCCACATTTGTCGTGCGGACAATCATCGTCTTAACTGTGGTCGAGTCTTTCTGCAATCACCGATAAAACCGACAAGAGGCGATGCAATGAGCAATCCAACCAAGGCAAGGAAAAGCGATAGCAGTGTCGATGCGTGGGCCATTCTGTTCCTGATCATTCTGGTCGTGGGCACAGCGGTGTTCTGGGTCAGTCATCAGTAAAACGACCCCTCCGGGCCCGCTTCCGACGATTGTCGGACAAAAAGCGGGATCAGGCGCTAATGGCCGGCGATTGAATGGCTATAATGCGCGGCCATTTTTCCCCGGGCCCGGATGTTTCATGTTCAAGTTTCTTCACATCTGTCTGCTTGTGCTGGGCCTGGCCTTCGGAGCCGGCGCGCGGGCAGAGTCTGTGCTGTTTCTGAATCCGGGTGCCACTGACGAAGCGTTCTGGGTCAGCTACTCGCAATTCATGCAGGCCGCCGCCCGGGATCTGGGTGTCGATCTACGTATCCTCTATTCCCAGCGTCAGCCCGAAATGACCCTGGCCCAGGCCCGGGTAGCCTTGCAGGGGCCTGATCGTCCCGATTATCTGATGTTCGCCAACGAGCAATACATCGCGCCGCAGATCCTGCGCATGGCCAATCAGAGCGGGGTGAAGCTGTTTATCGTCAACGCTGCCTTGACTCCCAACCAACAGGCATTGGTCGGGGATCGGGCCGACCGCATCGGCAGCCTCGTGCCCAATGACGAGGAGGGCGGTTACCTGTTGATGAAGGAGTTGATCCGCCTGCATCCACCGGTGGCCCCCGGCGCAAGCATTGAACTGCTGGCGTTCTCCGGCCTGAAGATCACACCGTCGTCGCAGTTGCGCGAGCAGGGCATGCAGCGGGCGCTGGCCGAACATCCTGAAGTCCGTTTGCGGCAACTGGTCTACGGCGGCTGGACACAGCAGCGCGCTTACGAGCAGGCCCGGCAGTTGCTGGTTCGTTACCCCAAGGTGTCATTGGTATGGGCGGCCAACGACGAAATGGCCTTCGGCGCGATGCGAGCGGTTTCAGAGATCGGGAAAGTGCCGGGCAAAGACGTGCTGTTCAGCGCGGTCAATACCTCGCCTGCGGCGTTGCAGGCCATGATCGACGGACGCTTGAGCGCCTTGCTCGGCGGTCATTTCACCCTGGGAGGCTGGGCGCTGGTGGAAGTGCACGACCATGCACAGGGCGTCGACCTGAACCGCTACGGTGGCCGCGACCGGCAGATTCCCTTGCTGCAATTGATCGACAAGGATCATGCCCGCCGAATGCTGGCCATGGGCACGTCGCCGGATTACGGCGTGCACTTTCACAAGATGTCGGCGAAGGGCCGCCCGGCCTCGTACCGCTATCCGTTCAACCTGCAGACCCTGATGCACTGATGCACTGAGGCGGTTCAGGCGCCCGCCAGATGCACCACCAGTTGCACGATGCCAAACAGCGTCAGGGCGAACACCGCCGTGAACGCAATGCCCAGGAAGATGAAATGGCTGGGCTTGCCATGGGTGAAGTCCCTTGCCCGGTTCTTGCCGCTCTGCACGCCGAACGCCGCTGCCATGACGCTGTGCAGCATCTGCCAGAAGGTCGGTGGCTTGTTGTCGACTGGATCGTCCATAAATCCCTCGTCTGCCGTGTGTGTCAGACAAGCATAGCCAACCCATGAAAAAAGACCGCAGCCTGCGGGGCAGGCTGCGGTCTTTTGTTCGGGCTCCGGGTTAGCTGTCGTAACCCAGGTTCGGCGCCAGCCAGCGTTCGGTCAGGCTCAGTTCCTGGCCTTTGCGCGAGGTGTAGCTCTGCACCTGATCCTTGTCGATCTTGCCCACGGCGAAGTATTGCGCCTGCGGATGGGCGAAGTACCAGCCACTGACCGCCGCCGCCGGGAACATTGCGTAGTGCTCGGTCAGGAACACGCCGCTGCGGCCTGCGCGCATCTCCTGCGCCTCGGGGTCGAGCAGGGCGAACAGCGTAGCCTTCTCGGTGTGATCCGGGCACGCCGGGTAACCCGGGGCAGGACGGATGCCGGAATACTGCTCTTTGATCAGCGCCTCGTTGTCGAGGGCTTCGTCCTTGGCATAACCCCAGTGCTCTTTACGCACTTGCTGGTGCAGCCATTCGGCGCAGGCTTCGGCCAGACGGTCGGCCAGGGCCTTGACCATGATCGAGTTGTAGTCGTCGCCAGCGTCCTGATAAGCCTTGGCCACTTCCTCGGCGCCGATCCCGGCGGTGGTGATGAAACCACCGACATAGTCGGTCACTTCGCTGTCCTTCGGCGCAACGAAGTCGGCCAGGGAGAAGTTCGGCTTGCCGTCGGTTTTGATGATCTGCTGGCGCAGGTGATGCAGGCGCGCCATTGGCTTGCCGTCGTCGCCGTACAGCTCGATATCGTCGTCGTGCACCTGATTGGCCGGCCAGAAACCGAACACCGCACGGGCGCTGATCAGTTTCTCGTCGATCAGCTTGGTGAGCATCTCGCGGGCGTCCTTGTACAGCGAAGTCGCGGCTTCACCGACCACTTCGTCTTCGAGGATGCGCGGGAATTTGCCGGCCAGGTCCCAGGAGATGAAGAACGGCGTCCAGTCGATGTACTCGGCCAGGATGTTGAGGTCGATGTTGTCCAGCACGCGGGTGCCGGTGAACGTCGGTTTGACCGGTGTGTAGGAGGCCCAGTCGAACTGCGGTTTTTTCGCGATCGAGGCGGCGTAGCTCAGGCGTTCGGTACGGGCGCTGCGATTGGACGTGCGCTCGCGGACTTCGACGTACTCTTCGCGGGTCTTCTCGACGAAACCGGCCTTGAGTTCCTTGGACAGCAATTGCGTCGCCACGCCTACGGCGCGGGAGGCGTCGGTGACGTAGACCACCGCGTCGTTGCTGTACTTCGGCTCGATCTTCACCGCCGTGTGCGCCTTGGAGGTGGTCGCGCCGCCGATCATCAGCGGCAGGTGGAAGTCCTGGCGCTGCATCTCGCGGGCCACGTGGACCATTTCGTCCAGCGACGGAGTGATCAGGCCGGACAGGCCGATGATGTCGCATTTCTCTTCGCGGGCCACCTGCAGGATCTTCTCCGCCGGCACCATCACGCCGAGATCGACGATGTCGTAGCCGTTGCAACCCAGCACCACGCCGACGATGTTCTTGCCGATGTCGTGCACGTCGCCTTTCACGGTGGCCATCAGGATCTTGCCCTTGGCTTCCGGCTTGTCGCCTTTTTCCAGTTCGATGAACGGAATCAGGTGAGCCACGGCCTGCTTCATCACGCGGGCGGATTTCACCACCTGCGGCAGGAACATTTTGCCGGCGCCGAACAGGTCACCGACGATGTTCATGCCGGACATCAGCGGGCCTTCGATCACTTCGATCGGGCGGGCGAAGGACTGACGGGACTCTTCGGTGTCCTCGACGATGTGGGTGGTGATGCCCTTGACCAGTGCGTGCTCCAGACGCTTGTTGACGTCCCAGCTGCGCCATTCTTCGGTCTCGGCTTCCTTGACGCTGCCGTCGCCCTTGTACTTGTCGGCGATGGCGAGGAGGGCATCGGTGCCTTCCGGGGTGCGGTTGAGGATCACGTCCTCGACGGCGTCGCGCAGCTCCTGCGGGATCTGGTCGTAGATCTCCAGCTGTCCGGCATTGACGATACCCATGGTCAGGCCGGCGCGGATCGCGTACAGCAGGAACACCGAGTGGATCGCCTCGCGCACCGGGTTGTTGCCACGGAACGAGAACGACACGTTGGACACGCCACCGGAGCTCAGGGCATACGGCAGCTCGTCGCGGATGTAGGCGCAGGCGTTGATGAAGTCCACAGCGTAGTTGTTGTGTTCTTCGATACCGGTGGCCACAGCGAAGATGTTCGGGTCGAAGATGATGTCTTCCGGCGGGAAGCCGACTTCGTTGACCAGAATGTCGTAGGAGCGTTTGCAGATTTCTTTCTTGCGCGCTTCGGTGTCGGCCTGGCCGGCTTCGTCGAACGCCATCACCACCACCGCAGCGCCGTAGCGTTTGCACAGCTTGGCATGGTGGATGAACTGCTCGACGCCTTCTTTCATGCTGATCGAGTTGACGATGCCCTTGCCCTGGATGCACTTGAGGCCGGCTTCGATCACTTCCCATTTCGAGGAGTCGATCATGATCGGTACGCGGGAGATGTCCGGCTCGCCGGCGATCAGATTGAGGAAGGTCACCATGGCCTTCTTCGAATCGAGCATCCCTTCGTCCATGTTGATGTCGATCACCTGGGCGCCGGCCTCGACCTGCTGCAGAGCGACTTCCAGGGCTTCGGTGTAGTTGTCTTCGCGGATCAGACGGGCGAATTTCGCGGAACCGGTAATGTTGGTCCGCTCGCCGACGTTGACGAACAGCGAGCTGCGATCGATGGTGAACGGTTCCAGACCCGACAGGCGGCAGGCCTTCGGAATGTCCGGAATCTGCCGTGGCGCGTAGCCGGCGACGGCTTTGGCGATGGCTTCGATGTGGCCCGGGGTGGTGCCGCAGCAACCGCCGACGATGTTGAGGAAACCGCTCTGGGCGAATTCTTCGATGACTTTTGCGGTGTCCACCGGCAGCTCGTCGTATTCGCCGAACTCGTTCGGCAGGCCGGCGTTCGGGTGCGCCGAGACGTGGGTGCTGGCCTTGTCCGACAGCTCTTCCAGGTACGGACGCAGTTCACGGGCGCCGAGGGCGCAGTTCAGACCGACCGAAATCGGCTTGGCGTGGGCCACGGAGTTCCAGAACGCTTCGGTGGTCTGGCCCGACAGGGTCCGGCCGGAGGCGTCGGTGATGGTGCCGGAAATCATGATCGGCAATTCGATGTGCAGCTCTTCGAACACGCCTTGCACAGCGAAGATCGCAGCCTTGGCGTTGAGGGTGTCGAAGATGGTTTCGATCAGGATCAGGTCGGCGCCGCCCTCGATCAGGCCTTTGGTGGCCTCGGTGTAGTTTTCCACCAGTTCATCGAAGGTGACGTTGCGGTAGCCCGGGTTGTTGACGTCCGGCGACAGCGAGCAGGTACGGCTGGTCGGGCCGAGGACGCCGGCGACGAAACGCGGCTTGTCCGGGTTCTCGGCGGTCTTGGCGTCGGCGACCTTGCGCGCCAGTCGTGCGCCTTCTACGTTGAGTTCGTAGGCCAGCTCTTCCATGCCGTAATCGGCCATGGAAATGCGGGTGGCGTTGAAGGTGTTGGTTTCCAGGATGTCGGCGCCGGCATCCAGGTAGGCTTTCTCGATGCCGCCGATCACGTCGGGACGAGTAATGACCAGCAGGTCGTTGTTGCCCTTGACGTCGCTCGGCCAGTCGGCGAAACGCTTGCCGCGATAATCCTGTTCTTCGAGCTTGTAGCTCTGGATCATCGTGCCCATACCGCCATCGAGTATCAGGATGCGCTCTTTGAGGGCTTGCTTGAGAGCTTGAAGGCGGACGCTGCGATCGGACATTGGGACTACTCGAAAAAGACCATGACGAAGGAGCGGGATCATAACAAACCTGTGCGGATTTAGAGCATGTGGCGCTTTTGCATGAATATCGCTCATGTTGGTACGGGCGTCATAACGGTAGAATCGCGGCGTTTTTATTCAGGATCAGGATCAGGGATATGTCGTACCGCGTCGTCAGCATGGTGTTGCTGTTTTTGAGCTTTGGCGCGGCGGCGCAAAGTCCTGCGATCTCGCCTACGATTTCTTACACCCGCGACATCCAGCCGATCTTCACCGAGAAGTGCGTGGCCTGCCATGCGTGCTACGACTCGGCCTGTCAGCTGAACCTGGGCAGCGGTGAAGGCGCGGCCCGTGGCGCGAGCAAGATGCCGGTCTACGACGGCGAGCGTACGCAAGCGGCGCCGACCACGCGGCTGTTCTACGACGCTTTTGGCAAACGCGCCTGGCAACAAAAAGACTTCTATTCGGTGCTCGACGCCCAGGGCAGTCAGGCGGCGCTGATGGCGCGCATGCTGGAACTGGGGCACAAAACGCCGCTGACGCCCAATGCCAAACTGCCGGAAGACATCGTCCTCGGCCTGCAACGGGAAAACATGTGTGCGATGCCCGCCGAGTTCGACGGCTATGCCGGCGCCCACCCGAAAGAGGGCATGCCGCTGGCGGTCACCGGCCTGACCGATCAGCAATACCAGACATTGCAGCGCTGGCTGGCGTCCGGCGCGCCGATCGATGAGCAAGGCCTGGCGCCGAGCGCCAAGGAAGCGCTGCAGATCGTGCAGTGGGAAAACCTGCTCAACCAGCCCGGCGCGCGGGAAAGCCTGGTCGGGCGCTGGCTGTTCGAGCACTGGTTCCTGGCGCACATCTACTTCAAGGACGGTGAGCCGGGACATTTCTTCCAGTGGGTGCGTTCGCGCACGCCGACCGGCCAGCCGATCGATCTGATCGCCACCCGCCGCCCTAACGACGATCCGGGCACTCAGGTCTATTACCGCCTGTGGCCGGTGCAAGGCGTGATCGTGCACAAGACCCACATCACCTATCCGTTGAGCGCGGCGAAGATGGCGCGGGTCAAGAGCCTGTTCTACAACGGCAATTGGCAGGTGCATGCGCTGCCGGGCTACGGGCCGCAGAGCCGGGCCAATCCGTTCGCCACCTTCGAGGCGATTCCGGCGCAGGCGCGGTATCAGTTCATGCTCGATAACGCCGAATACTTCGTGCGTACCTTCATTCGCGGCCCGGTGTGTCGCGGGCAGATCGCGACCGACGTGATCCGCGACAACTTCTGGGCGCTGTTCCAGGCGCCGGAACATGACCTGTACATCACCGACCCGAACTATCGCGGCCAGGCCACGCCGTTACTGGCCATGCCGGGGCAGAACGACGATGTCGGCAGCGTTCTGAGCCTGTGGCACGACTACCGCAACAAGCGCAACAAGTACGAAGCCCTGCGCCGTGACAGCTACGCCGAACTGCCGGCGCCGAGCTGGTCGACCCTGTGGGCGGGCAACGACAACGCACTGTTGAGTATCTTCCGCCACTTCGACAGCGCCTCGGTGACCAAAGGCCTGATCGGCGAGGTGCCGCAGACCATGTGGCTGTTTGACTATCCGCTGCTGGAACGTACTTACTACCAGTTGGCGGTGAATTTCGACGTGTTCGGCAACGTCTCCCATCAGGCGCAGACCCGCCTGTACTTCGACCTGATCCGCAACGGCGCCGAACAGAACTTCCTGCGCCTGATGCCGGCAGACTCCCGCGAGGATTACCTTGACGATTGGTACCAGAGCAGCGGCCAGTTCAAGATGTGGCTGGATTACGAGTCCATCGATGATGACAAGCCGACCGCGCTGAAACTCGACGAAAAAGACCCGAAACACGACTTCGCCATGCAGTTGCTCGCTCGTTACGGCGACCTCAACGCACGGCCCGATCCGATCAACCGCTGCGTAGATGCCTATTGCTCGCGGCCGAACATCGACCCGGCGCTGCAAAACGCCGAACAGGCCCTGAGCCGCCTGACGGCGCGACCTGCAGCCGGTCTGAAGGTGATCGACCAATTGCCGGAAGCGACCATGCTGCGCATCGAAACCCGCAGTGGCAAACGCGAGGTCTACAGCCTGCTGCGCAACCGCGCCCACAGCAACGTGGCGTTCCTGCTCGGTGAGTCCCTGCGCTACCAGCCGGGGCTCGACACCCTGACCATTTATCCGGGCGTGCTCAGCAGCTACCCGAATTTCATGTTCAACATCCCGGCGGATCAGGTGCCGGCGTTTGTCGACGCCATGGAAAGCGCCAGGGATGCGCCGCAGTTCGAGAAGATCGTCGAACGTTGGGGCATCCGCCGCAGCCATCCGCAGTTCTGGTTCTATTTCCACGACTTGAGTCAGTACCTCCACGAAACCGACCCCGTGGAAGAGGGCGTGCTGGATATGAACCGGTACGAGAATCTTTGATCGTTTGAACGATGGCCGCTGTCCCAATCCTGTGAAGTACGGGATCGGGAGCGCCATCGATGTTGATTTCAGTGCAGGCCCTGCGAGCGCTCGCCGCGTGGACGGTGGTCTGCCATCACTTCATGCAGATTTTCTTCGACTTCAAGGCGCGCGGGCCGATAGGGCAGCTGTTTATCGACAAGGGCGCCGTAGGCGTCGATATCTTTTTCGTGATCAGTGGGCTGGTGATTTTCCTGTCCACCGAAGGCAAGGCGCTGCCGCCTGCGCGGTTTCTGCTGTATCGGGTGTTTCGGATTGTTCCGGCGTATTGGCTCTACACCGTGCTGATGGCGTTGCTGGTGGTTTTTGCCCGGCCGTTGCTGCCGGATCAGACGGTGGACTGGCGTCATTTGCTGCTTTCGTTGCTGTTTATCCCGACGGAAAACCCCGGTGGCTACGGGATCTATCCGACCCTGAATGTCGGCTGGACGCTGAACTACGAAATGCTGTTCTACGTGTTGTTCGCCTGGGCACTGTTGTTTCGGCTGCAAGTGCGTTTGCTGGTGGTCGCGGCGCTGTTGTTTGCGGTGTGTCAGGCCTGGACCGGGTTTGGCTGGGTCAGCGAGTTCTATCGCTCGGACATCGTTTACGAATTCCTGCTGGGGATCGGCATCGGCATGCTCTATCGTCGCGGCTGGATCGGCCCGGCGCTCTGGTTGCCGTTGCTGGGGATCGGTGCGGCGCTGCTGGCGATCTATCACCTGCCGCCGCAACCCCGATTGCTGAATTGGGGCGTACCCAGCGCGGTGCTGGTCATGGGATGCATGGCGCTGGAGCGTTATGTCGAACGCAACAGGCTGCTCAAGCTACTGGGCGACTGTTCGTACTCGGTATATCTGATGCACGTGCTGGTACTGTCGGCCGGCGGTTATCTGGCCCGACGTTACGGGATCAACCCGTATTTGATGTTTATTGTCTGTGCGCTGGCCATCGGTATCGGTTCGTGGCTGAGCTACGAATGGATAGAAAAGCGCAGCTATCAGTGGCTTAAAGCGCGGATTGACGGCGAACCTGGCGCTTAGCCGATTTGCGAACTATTCCTACGTAAATACTAGGACTTTGTGCCGCGCGCCGATTGGCGTAAACTCCGCCCAAGCCTGCGAGGAGTTTCCATGACCGCTATTACCATTACCGACGCCGCCCATGATTACCTGGCCGATCTGCTGTCCAAGCAGAACACCCCGGGTATCGGCATCCGCGTCTTCATCACCCAGCCTGGCACCCAGTACGCCGAAACCTGCATTGCCTATTGCAAGCCGGGCGAAGAGAAACCTGAAGATACCGCGCTGGGGCTGAAAAGCTTCACTGCCTATATCGACTCGTTCAGCGAAGCGTTCCTCGACGATGCTGTCGTCGACTACGCCACCGACCGCATGGGCGGCCAGCTGACCATCAAGGCGCCTAACGCCAAAGTACCTATGGTCAACGCCGACAGCCCGATCAACGAGCGCATCAACTATTACCTGCAAACCGAAATCAACCCGGGGCTGGCCAGCCACGGCGGCCAGGTCAGCCTGATCGATGTGGTTGAAGACGGCATTGCCGTGCTGCAGTTCGGCGGCGGTTGCCAGGGCTGCGGCCAGGCGGACGTGACCCTGAAGGAAGGCATCGAGCGCACCTTGCTCGAGCGCATTCCGGAGCTCAAGGGCGTTCGCGACGTGACCGACCACACGCAGAAAGAAAACGCCTACTACTAAGGCGTTCGCTGCGACAAAAAAACGGCGCCCCGTGAGCGCCGTTTTTTTATGTCAGAAATTCAGCGCCCATATCGCGAGCAGGCCGTCATGGGCGGTAAAGATGTGCATGCCCCGCGCGATACAGCGACGACTCACTGAAATGATCGCTGCCCAACACCCGCCCGACCAGAATCAACGCCGTACGCCGAAACCCCTTGGCCGCCACCTTCTCGGCAATATCCTCCAGCGTCCCGACGACCCAGTCCTGATCCGGCCACGTCGCCCGGTGGATCACCGCAATCGGGCAATCCGCGCCGTAATGCGGCAGCAACTCGGCGAGGATTTTCTCCAGATGATTGACCCCCAGATGAATCGCCATGGTCGCCCCGTGCTGCGCCAGGTTGGCCAGTTCTTCCCCGACAGGCATCGCAGTCTTGTCCGCATAACGGGTCAGGATCACGCTTTGCGAGATGTCCGGCAACGTGAGTTCGGCGCCCAATAGCGCCGCGCAGGCGGCGGTGGCGGTGACACCGGGGATGATTTCGAACGGGATTTGCAGCTCGCGCAGATAACGAATCTGCTCGCCGATGGCGCCATACAGACTCGGATCGCCCGAATGCACCCGCGCCACATCCTGGCCCTTGGCGTGGGCGGTCTTGATCAGGTCGATGATCTGTTCCAGATGCAATTCGGCGCTGTTGACCACGGTTTCTGCCGAATGACCTTCCAGTACCGCCGCCGGCACCAGAGAACCTGCATAGATGATCACCGGGCAGCTGCGGATCAGTCGCTGGCCTTTGACAGTGATCAATTCCGGGTCGCCGGGGCCGGCGCCGATGAAGTAAACGGTCATCGCTGAATCCTGTGAAAAATAAGGGCAGGGCAACGCTTCACAAGCACTTCAGATGAAGAACGCTCATGATCGAAAGCGAGGATTATCGGGAATTTACGCCGCGCCGGCCAATGCCAGGGTTGCCTGGGCGTACTTTTGCCGGGAAATCAGCAGTTTTGCCGGGGCCTGGATCAGTTGTTCGGCGAGCGCCAATGCAGCGCTTTCCGCCACGCCGTAGCAACCGGTGCGTTCGAAGGCGATTTGTGAGTGATGACTCAGTCGTTGCTGATAACTGGCCAATTCTTCGCTGCTGAAATACAGCAACGGCAGCGCCAGTTGCGCCGCCAGTTCCTGCAGGCCGGGTTCGTCGCGTTTCAGGTCGATGCTGGCCAGGGCCTTGACCGTCTCGAGTTCGATACGGTGGGCCTGCAAAGCCTGGTCGAGCAAGGCGCGCAGCGTACTGGCCGGGCAGCCGCGCTGGCAGCCCAGGCCGACCACGAAGGTCGGCGCTGCGCTGTCATCGGTCATGCGTGGTATTGACCATCGCTTTTGCGGCGGAACAACCAGGCGCTGATCAGGCCCAGGGCCAGCCAGAACGCCACGTTGGTCAGCTGCGAAGCGATTTTGAACTGGGCTTCCAGTGCTTCCGGGGCGAGCATCGAGTGCACTTCCGGTTGCGGCGCGCCGATTACATGCGGCACAGCGAGGATCGCCACACCGAGGATCTTCAGCAGCCAATTGCCGCCAAACGCGATCAGTGCCAGGCCGACAGCGGTCGAAGCGGCAGTGCCGATCCACCACATCTGGCGCGAAGCCAGGTCTGCGGCAGCGGTTCCCGGCAGTTCAGGTGGCAGACCCATGGTCGGCGCGAGCACGAACGTCGCGTAACCCGCCAGCCCCCAGAGCAGGCCTTGCGAAGTCTTGGTCGGTGCACGCAGGGTGTACAGCCCCGCCAGCATCAGGGCGAAACCTACGGCTACCACCAGGTTGCCGCCGGTGGTGGAGACCAAGCGCTGCCAGCCGTTTTCCGGTTCCCAGGCTTCGGCATCGTGGGTGTGGGCGGCGGTGCCGGCGGCGTGTTCGTGGACTTCGGCCACCGGTTCGGCCTTCTCGTAGGTTTCGGCCTGAAGAATCAGTGGCGAAACCCAGAAGCTTTGCAGCAAGGTCAGCAGCAGGGCGGCCAGAAGGCCGGTGAAACCTGCGGTCTGCGCAATACGCTTGATCATGTCGTCAGGTCTCAGTGGCACGGGAACGCGGCGCTGTGGCGGGTATCGTGCGCGGCGTTGTGCACCGCTTCGATGTGCGAGAAACCGGCGAAGTAGACCAGGCTTGCGCCCAGGATCGACGCGAAGATCGCAGCGGTCAGGCGTTGGCTCAGGGTGGTGGTGCTGGAGATTTTGTCCGTGTTGCTGCCGGTGCTGCTGATGATCGACATGGCGCTTCCCTCTGGAGTGTCAGCGGGTGAATGGAGCGCATGAAAACCCCTGCGAGTCGCGCACGCAGAGGTTCGAACAGCGCCCGCCCACCGCGGGTTTGTTATGTTCAGTGACGCAGGATGCGCACTGTGTGTTGCGGGCCGGTCTCCGGGCTCACGAGGGGTGGCTGTCTGCCGACCTGCAAGCGTCACCTTCCCATGCCCGTGGGCACAGTGGATCTGACGCTCTCTCGCTTACCGTTGCGGGGGCAGCACCGGACTGACATGGCTTTAGAGTAAAGCACATGATTCACCGGTTTCCCGTTTCACCCTTTGCAGGGCACCCGTAACAAGTTGTGTAGGAGACCATGGGCTGGGGATTTGAGTCAATTGGGATTGGGGACATATCCGTTGCTGCGGTTACGGCCGCTTAGGGTTCCGCCCTTACGGCGGGTCACTTTTGGCAAACGCCCCAAAAGTAACCAAAAGGTCTCTACCCTGACGTTCGGCACCTCGCTTTGGCTCGGTGTCCCTTCGCTCCGGGATTGATCCGGGGGCATCGCCTACGGTTTGCTTCGCTGCACCTCCTCTCGATGTGTTTGGCTTCGCCAAACGGTCGCTGCGCTCCCACCCCGAATCAATCCCTCCACTCAGCCTGCCGACGGGCCCTGCGATCAAAAGCGGTACTCGAGCTAACGCTCATCGTGGTGAGGGGGGGGCTGGCTCTGGCTTTGGCTTTGGCTTTGGCTTTTGATTTTTTGCCCCTTCGGCAGGCCGAGCGGAGGTGTTCATCAGGGGGTAGGCGCGCAGCGCCGTGCGGCGAAGCCGCATACATCGAGAGGAGGTGCAGCGAAGCAAACCGTAGGCGATGCCCCCTGATGGACACCGTAGCGAGGGAACACTGAGCCTAAGCGAAGTGCCGTACGCCGGGGCAAAAGCCTTTTGCTTACTTTTCGGCGTTTGGAAAAGTGAGTCGCTGTAAGAGCGAAACCATAAGAAGCCGTTACCGCAGCAACGGATATGCCCACAAAACCAAAAAGCACCAACCATTGACCCATCCCAATACCCTGCGTAGCCTTGCGCTTTCGAGGTTCTTCGGCCCACGCCGAAGCTAAGAAGGGAACGCGGTCCAAGCCGCGGCTGCCCCCGCAACTGTGAACGGTGCTGTTCGCTGCCACGCCACTGCCAACTCAATCCAGAGCCAGCGGGAAGGCGCAGCGAATACCGGGCCAAGGCCCGATCACTGTCAGCCAGGAGACCTGCCTCGTCACAGATTCTCACTTTCAACCGGGCGGGGTGATCCGGTGGCGAACTCTCCAGGCACGCACCCGCGTCGCCGGTCTCGTCCCGTATGCCCGCCACCTTGCCAAAGGGCATCCGATGAAAACACTGACCAAACTCCCCGTCACCATCGTCACCGGTTTCCTCGGCTCGGGTAAAACCACCTTGCTGCGGCACATGCTCGACAACGCTCAAGGTCGCCGCATCGCGGTGATCGTCAACGAATTTGGCGAGCTTGGCATCGACGGTGAAATCCTCAAGCAGTGCACCATCGGCTGCACCGAAGAAGAAGCCACCGGCCGCGTCTACGAACTGGCCAACGGCTGCCTGTGCTGCACGGTTCAGGAAGAATTCTTCCCGGTGATGCGCGAACTGGTGGCCCGTCGCGGCGACCTCGACCACATCCTGATCGAAACCTCGGGCCTGGCCCTGCCAAAACCACTGGTGCAAGCCTTCCAGTGGCCGGAAATCCGCAGTGCCTGCACGGTTGACGCAGTGATCACCGTGGTCGACAGCCCGGCCGTGGCCGCCGGCACCTTCGCTGCGTTCCCGGATCAGGTCGACGCCCAGCGCAAACTCGATCCGAACCTGGACCACGAATCTCCACTGCACGAACTGTTCGCCGACCAACTGGCCAGCGCCGACCTGGTGATCCTCAACAAGGCCGACCAGACCAGCCCTGAAGACCTCGCTCGCGTACGCCTCGAAGTCTCCGAAGAGCTGCCGCCTGCGGTGAAAATCATTGAAGCCAGCAACGGCCGCCTGCCACTGGACGTGCTGATCGGCCTCGGCGCCGGCTCCGAAGAACACATTGACAGCCGCCACAGCCATCACGATCACCACCACGGTGAAGGCGATGACGATCACGATGACCACGATCACGACGCTTTCGACTCGATCTCCATCGAACTGCCGCAAGCCGACGAAAGCCTGCTGCTCGATGCGTTGACGCAACTGGTGGTCCAGCACGGCATCCTGCGGGTCAAAGGTTTCGCGGCGATCCCGAACAAGCCGATGCGCCTGCTGATCCAGGGCGTGGGCACGCGTTTCGACAAGCACTTCGACCGTCAGTGGGGCGCCGAAGAAGCGCGTATCACCCGTCTGGTGTTGATCGGTCAGGAACTGGACGCGGCCACGCTCGAAGCGCAACTGCGCGCCGCGCTCAGCGTTTAAGCCATGCACCTGCTCAGGACCCAGCCCGGCGGTTTCGTGTCGGATGACAACATTGCCGACCTTGGACAAACCCCCGCCGAGCTGGTGATCCTGTGCAGCGGCGACTCCAGCCTGGCGCTGCTCGCCGAAGCGGCGCAGCAACTGCCCGAGGATTACCCGAGCGTGCGGCTGGCCAACCCGATGCAGGTGCAGAACCATGCGTCGGTCGACCTGTACGTTGATGAAGTGTTGCGCCACGCCAAGGTCATTCTGATCTCGCTGCACGGCGGCATCGCTTATTGGCGTTATGGCGTCGAGCGGCTGGTTGAATTGTCCGAGCGTGGCGTACAGGTGATTCTGGTGCCGGGCGATGATCGGCCTGACCCGGAGCTCAGCGACTTGAGCACCGTGGGCGCCGAGGATCGCGACCGGCTCTGGCAGTTTCTGCGTCAGGGCGGCATGGGCAATGCGCTGGATTTCTTCCGCTGTCTGGCCAACCGCTGGCTGGCGCGGGATTACGTGTGGGGCGAGCCGCAAACCCTGCCGCGCACGGCGATTTACCACCCGAACAAAAACACCGCCGCACTGAGCGACTGGCAAGCCGATTGGCTGCCCGGTCAACCGGTGGCGACGGTGTTGTTTTATCGCTCGCATTTGCAAGCGGCGAATACGGCGTTTATCGACGTGTTCTGCCAACGGTTGCAGGCTGCCGGACTCAATCCGCTGCCGATTGCAGTGGCCAGTCTGAAAGAGCCCGGTTGCCTGTCGGTGGTCGAGGACTGGCTGGATGAAGTCGAAGCCTCGGTGATTCTGAACACCACCGGTTTCGCACAATCCAGCCCGGAAGCGCCGCATCTGCGGCCATTCCGTCGCAACATCCCGGTGATCCAGGCGATTTGTGCCCAAGACAACGAGCCCGGCTGGCGCGAGAGCGAGCAGGGCCTCGGCCCGCGAGATCTGGCGATGCACATTGCGTTGCCGGAGCTGGACGGCCGGATCATCAGCCGGCCGATCAGCTTCAAGGATCTGGCCTGGCGCAGCGAGCGCAGTCAGTCCGATGTGGTCTGCTATCGGGCGCAGCCGGAGCGCATGGATTTCGTCGCCGAACTGGCGCGGCGCTGGGTCGATCTGGCGCGGGTGCCGAACGCTGAAAAGCGCATCGCCCTGATCCTCGCCAACTACCCGACCCGGGACGGACGCATCGGCAATGGCGTCGGCCTCGACACGCCAGCCGCCGCGCTGAATATCCTGCGGGCGTTGCAGGCCGAAGGTTTTCCGCTGCCGGCCGAATTGCCGGACAGTGGCACCGAACTGATCCGGCAACTGCTCGGCGGCGTCAGCAACGACCTCGACACCCTCGACCAGCGCCCGTGCCAGCAAAGCCTGGCGATGGACGATTACCTGATGATGTTCAACGCACTGCCCGAAGCCAATCGCACGGCGGTGCTGGAACGTTGGGGTTCGCCGCACAACGATCCTATGTGCCGCGGCGGGCGGATGATGATCGCCGGCCTGCGGTTTGGCCTGATCTTCGTCGGTATTCAGCCGGCGCGGGGTTATCAGGTCGATCCGAGCGCGGTTTATCACGATCCAGATCTGGTGCCTCCGCACGCATACCTCGCGTTCTATTTCTGGCTGCGCCAGACCTACGGCGCTCACGGCGTGATCCACGTTGGCAAGCACGGCAACCTCGAATGGCTGCCGGGCAAAGGCGTGGGCCTGTCGGAGAACTGCTGGCCGGACGCGCTGCTCGGGCCGCTGCCGAACGTCTATCCGTTTATCGTCAACGACCCGGGCGAGGGCGCTCAGGCCAAACGTCGCACCCAAGCGGTGATCATCGACCACCTGATGCCGCCGCTGACCCGTGCCGAAACCTATGGTCCGCTGCGCAATCTTGAATTGTTGGCCGACGAATATTACGAAGCGCAATTGCTCGACCCGCGCCGCGCCCGTGAATTGCAGCGCGACATTCTGCAACTGGTGCGTGACACGCAGATTGATCGCGAACTGCAACTGGATGCCGCCCTCGACAGCGATGCCGACGCGGCGATCTGGTTGCCGCGTCTGGATACTTATCTGTGTGATCTGAAGGAATCGCAGATCCGCGATGGTCTGCACATTTTTGGCGAGTCGCCGACCGGGCGTTTGCGCATTGATACCTTGCTGGCGCTGCTGCGAATTCCCCGTGGTGATGGCAAAGGGGCGCAATCGAGCCTGTTGCGGGCGCTGGCCAAGGCGTTTCAACTGGGGTTCGATCCGCTGGATTGCGCGTTGGCCGAGCCCTGGACTGGCCCGCGTCCGATGGAGCTGCAATCGCTGAGCGATGAAGTCTGGCGTACGGCGGGAGATACCCGAGAGCGTCTGGAACTGTTCGCGGCGCAATTGATCAAGCAGTCACTGGCGGGAGATGTAGCGCAACTGGAGGCTGCAGGCTGGTCGGATGTGCAGACGATCATCCGCGCGCTGCGCGAAGTGATCGCCCCGCGCCTCGACGCCTGCGGCCCGTCCGAAATGCGCGGTCTGCTCGACGCGTTGAACGGCCGCTTCGTCCCGGCCGGCCCGAGCGGCGCGCCAAGTCGCGGCCGCCTCGACGTGTTGCCCACCGGGCGCAATTTCTATTCGGTGGACGTGCGCAACCTGCCGACCACCACTGCCTGGCGCATCGGTTTCCAGTCCGCCACGCTGATTCTGGAGCGACACCTGCAGGATCACGGTGATCACTTGCGTCAGCTCGGTTTGTCGGTCTGGGGTACGGCAACCATGCGCACCGGCGGTGACGACATCGCCCAAGCCATGGCGCTGATGGGCGTGTGTCCGGTTTGGGCGACGGGCAGCCAGCGGGTCGACGATTTCGAGATTCTGCCGCTGAGCCTGCTCGACCGGCCTCGGGTGGATGTCACGCTGCGAGTCTCCGGATTTTTCCGTGATGCGTTCGCCAACCTGATCCGCCTGTTCGACGCCGCCGTGCAAGCCGTGGCCGAACTGGACGAGCCGGACGATCTCAATCCACTGGCCGCCAAAGTGCGTGTCGAGCGTGAGGCGCTGCGGCAATCGGGTCTGGATGAAGATGCGGCGCGACGTCAGGCCGGCTGGCGGATCTTCGGTGCCAAACCCGGCGCTTATGGCGCGGGCGTGCAGGGCGCCATTGATGGTCGTCTATGGCAAACCCGCGAGGATCTGGCCGAGGTCTACCTGAACTGGGGCGCCTACGCCTACGGTGGTTCCGACGAAGGCACCGCCGCCCGCGAGCAATTCGTCCAGCGCCTGAGCCAGGTGCAGGCCGTGCTGCAAAACCAGGACAACCGCGAGCATGACTTGCTCGATTCCAACGATTACTACCAGTTCCAGGGTGGCATGCTCGCCGCCGTGGAAAGCCTGCGCGGCGAGGCGGCGGCCAGTTATCACGGCGATCACAGCCAGCCGGATCTGCCGAAGATCCGCACTTTGAAAGAAGAGCTGAACCGGGTGATCCGCTCCCGGGCGGCCAATCCGAAATGGATCGACGGCGTCAAACGCCACGGCTATAAAGGCGCGTTCGAACTGGCGGCGACCATCGACAACCTGTTTGCCTTCGATGCGACCACGCAGCTGATCGACGATCACCAGTACGCGTTGCTGGCCGACGCCTATCTGTTGGACCCGGCGACCCGGGAGTTCGTGCGCGAACACAACCCCCATGCGTTACGCGATATGACCGAGCGCATGCTCGAAGCGCAGCAGCGCGGGATGTGGCAGGAACCGGGTGCTTACAAAGAAGCGCTGGAAAACCTGCTGCTGGATATAGAAGAAGAGAGCTGAACATGACCGACATTCCACATTTCCCGCTCTCTGCGGTGGTCGGCGCCGATGATCTGAAACTGGCGCTGTATCTGACGGCCATCGACCCGAAGATCGGCGGCGTGCTGATCGAAGGCCCGCGCGGCATGGCCAAATCTACCTTGGCCCGAGGGCTGGCGGATCTGCTGGCAAGCGGTCAGTTCGTCACCTTGCCGTTGGGCGCCACCGAAGAGCGGCTGGTCGGCACGCTGGATCTGGATGCGGCATTGAGCGACGGCCGCGCGCAGTTTTCTCCCGGCGTACTGGCCAAGGCTGACGGCGGTGTGTTGTATGTCGATGAAGTGAATCTGCTGCCGGATCATCTGGTGGACCTGCTGCTCGATGTGGCCGCCAGCGGCACCAACCTGATCGAGCGCGACGGCATTTCCCATCGGCATTCGGCGAAGTTCGTGTTGATCGGCACGATGAACCCGGAAGAGGGCGAGTTGCGCCCGCAACTGCTCGATCGCTTTGGTCTCAACGTCGCCTTGAGCGGTCACACGGCACCGGTCGAACGCGGGCAGATCATTCGTCGGCGACTGGATTTCGACAGCGATCCGCAGACCTTCTGCGCGCAATGGGAAACCGAGCAACAAGCCCTGCGTGAGCGTTGTGAAAATGCCCGCAATGCCTTGGCGAACATTCCTCTCGACGATGAAGCACTGGCGCAGATCACCGAGCGTTGCTTTGCCGCTGGCGTAGATGGTTTGCGTGCCGATCTGGTCTGGTTGCGTGCTGCGCGGGCTCATGCGGCGTGGCGTGGTGCCGAAGCGATCGCCGAGCAGGACATCGATGCCGTGGCCGAATTTGCACTGCGTCATCGCCGTCGCGAGCAGTCCCCGCCCAATGCGCAGCCTACCGCACAATCGCCGTCAGGCTCCCAGGCTGATCCGGCGCAAGGACAGGGGCAATGGGGTGAAATGCCGGCGCCAGCCCTGGCCACCGGCGCGCGCCGCGAAGTGCCGGTCTGGCCAAAAAAGCCCTAGGCATTCGCCCCCGATCCGACGCGGGGGCGAATGCCAGACCCCGCGCCGGACGCCTGGACAATGGCCGACAGGGCAAGCGTCACGCGGCTCGCAGCGGTTCGGTGAACTGGCCGGGAACATTGCTCAACGGTCGCCCGAAAGTGCGTGCTGACCTGCTGTTTCAACTGCGCACCCGCACACCCCATGAACTGTGGCTGGTGATCGTCGACGCTTCGGCCTCGACTCGTCGTCATCAAGCATTGAGCGATGCCAAGGGAGTGCTCGCGCAATTGTTCGATGACGCTTACCGGCAACGGGCGCGACTCGCCTTGCTGACTGCCAGTGGCGCAGCGCCGAAATGGCAGGTGCAGGGTTTGAAGGCTTCCAGCGGATTACGTGTGTGGCTTGATGAGTTGGGCGCGGGCGGCGGCACGCCATTGCTGGCGGCGCTGTACGAGGCCGAACACTGGCTGACGGTGCGTCGCAAACGATTCCCTGCCGAACAACAGCGCCTGCTGGTGCTCACCGATGGGCGCTTGAAAGAATGCTCGGGATTGCCGGTACTGGCCTGTCCGGGCCTGTTGATCGATATTGAGCGCGGGCCGATCCGGTTGGGCCGCGCCAGACAGTTGGCGACTGCACTGGACGCGGATTACCGGCATATCGACGACCTGTTGTCTGTCTGAGGACTATGCTGCATCCAGCCCACATCACAAGGAGTGAATCATGCGCATACTGGTTGCCAATCCTCAGGACGATTTTCGCGTAAAGGCTTACGCTGGCACCAACGGCGTGCTGCTGGCGATGGACCTCGCCGAACCCCGTCGCAAAGGCCTGCTGGGGTTTGCCATCGAGAAGCAGCAGGGCGACAAGCCGTGGCAGTTCCTGTTCAACAGCCTGACCTTTCCCGGCAAGGCGCATACCTTCCCGCAGTTTCACGCCACGCCCAGTGATATCGCGCCGCTGCAGAAATTTCGCTGGGCCGATTATGCGGTCAATCCCGGGACGACCATGCATTACCGCGTACATCTTGCCTATGGCACGGCCGACGCGCCGGCGCTGGGTGAGTCGCTGGAGTTGAGCATTACTTCAGACGATGGTCACCCGGCCAATCAAAGCGTGATCTTCAACCGCGCCGTGGCCGCCAGTCAGGCGTTCCAGCGCAAGTTTCCCGATCTCGACGCGCAGATCAGCGCCAACAAGAACATGCCCATCGAGGCCTGGCCCGATGCGGCACGGCAGTGGCTGGAGAACGGCCTGCTCGGACGTTTGCAGGGGTTCATCGAACGCGCGCCCGATGGCGAGTGGGCGTTGGACATCGCGATCTACGAGTATCAGTTGCAAGCCATTATCGACACGGTGAACGCAGCATTCGATCGCGGCGTGCAGGTACGAGTGCTGTATCACGCCAGGCCCGGTGACGAAGACACCACGATGAACGAGGCCAGCCTCGCCAAATTGCCGGAAGCCAACAAGCGCGGGCGTGTGACCCACGATATTTTCCATGACAAGTTCATCGTCCTCAGCCGTATCGCTGGCGGTGAGCGGCAGCCCCAGGCCGTGCTGTGCGGCAGTACCAATTTCACCGCCAACGGTGTGTATCGCCAGGCTAACGTCGTGCACGTTCTGGACGACACCGCCGTCGCGGCCAGTTATCTGCAGACGTTCGAGCAGGTCTGGGCGACGCCGGCGGATGTCGGCGCCACCCGGGACTGGATCACCCAGCACAACCCGATGAACCCGGCGCAACGGCTGTTTGCCGGGTTCTCGCCGCGCAGTGGTGGTGCCGATCTGCGCGAGTTCGTCGACATCATCAACGCGGCGAAGAAGGACGTGCTGTTCGTCACCGCGTTCACCTTGCCCGATGCGATTCTCAACGCGCTGCTCGGTCAGCCCCATGACGACATCCTGCGTTATGGCCTGCAGAACACCGCCAGTCGCATCACCGGATTCCACGCCGACCGCACGGCCGAGTTCGCTGCCACTGCGCTGCTCAACACCGGGCTGGAGGGCTGGCTGAAAGAGAACATGAAAGGCCAGAAGGGCAACCTGCTGGTGCACACCAAAGCCATCGTCACCGACTTCACCAGTGACAGTCCGACGATTATCAGCGGTAGCCACAACCTCAGCGCCGCGGCCAGCAATGGCAACGACGAGAATTTCCTGATCATTCGCGGCGACACCGAACTGGCGGACCGTTATGGCCTGGAACTGCTGCGGTTCTACGAGCATTACCGCTTCCGCTACTTTGCGAAGAAACTGGCGTTGAAACAGGTGCAGCCGCTGGCGGCGGATGACAGCTGGACCAACGACTACTACGTCGAAGGGGATTTGCGTCAGCTGTCTCGCCTGCGGTTTGCTGGGCGCTAGGGTTTAGACATCCATCGCCTGACGGTACTGCCGGGTGCGGCGACTGAGGTACAGGCGGTCGCGGATCAGCGCCCAGAGTGCTGACACTTCCGGATGCGGCTTGCGGCCCCGACTCAGGCGTGCCATCTGCAAACGCACCACGGCCATGTTCGCCAGCGCGGCCAGCGGTTTGCGTTTCCAGCGGATCGGCGGCAGTTGCGGCTCGCTGTGGCGGCCTTCGCGCCAGTGTTTGACCAGGCTCGGTTCGATGGCCAGCGCGGTGGCGATACCGGCCATGTCGATACCGCTGTCGAGTACCTGCTCGACGATGGGCAGGCGCCGGATACCGCCGGTGACCATCACCGGCATGCGGGCCACGCTGGCCAGTTCGCTGGCCATTTCCAGAAAGAATGCCTCGCGGGCCAGGGTGCGTCCGTCGCGGGCTTCACCCTGCATGGCCGGGGCTTCGTAGCTGCCACCGGACAGTTCCAGCAGGTCGATTGGCTGTTCGTTGAGCCATTCGATCACCTGACGTGCATCGTCTGTGTCGAAACCGCCGCGCTGGAAGTCCGCCGAATTGAGTTTCACCGCCACGCAGAACTGTGGTGAAACGGCCTGACGCACAGCCTCGATCACCGACAGCAGCAGGCGCGCACGGTTTTCCAGCGAACCGCCCCAGCGGTCGGTACGGCGATTGGTCAGCGGCGACAGAAACTGGCTGAGCAGATAACCGTGAGCCGCGTGGATCTGGATGCCGGTGAATCCGGATTTTTCCGCAAGCGCTGCACTCCTGGCGAAACGTTGAATGACCTCTTCGATGTCGTCCTCGGTCATCGGCTTGGGCTCGGCGAACAGTTTCGAGAACGAACCCATTTCCAGTGCCACGGCTGACGGCGCCAACGCTTGTTGACCCATATTGGCGAAGGTCTGGCGGCCGGGGTGGTTGAGCTGCACCCAGACCTGCGCGCCGCCACTGCGGGCGATTTCGGCCCATTGACGGAAACGCTCCAGATGCAGCTCGTCTTCGAGCACCACGCCACCAGGGCCGGTCATGGCGCGGCGGTCGATCATCACGTTACCGGTCAGCAGCAACCCGGCGCCGCCTTCGGCCCAGGCCTGATACAGGCGGAACAGTTCACGGGACGGTGCCTGGTCACGATCCGCGAGGTTTTCTTCCATGGCGGCTTTGGCGATACGGTTGTCGACGGTCTGACCGTTGGGCAGTTTCAAAATCTGGAAGGGCGACATTGCTTGACTCCTCATCAGTGATGGAGAGAGGCTAAGCTTAAAGTTAACTTTAATGTCAAGCAGGCAATTCGAGGCTGAAATGAAAATTGGTGAACTGGCGCAACAGAGCGGGCTGAGCGCTTCGAGCATTCGCTTCTACGAGGCTCAGGGCCTGATTCCCAAAGTGGAACGGCTGGGCAATGGCTATCGGCGTTACCCGCCGCAAGTGCTGCAAACCCTGAACATCATCCGCAGTGCCCAGCAGGCCGGGTTTTCCCTGGAAGAACTCAAACAGTTGCTGCCAACCGCCGGGACCGGTGAATTCAAGCATGAAGAACTGGTGGAAGGCCTGACGCGCAAGGTCGAGCAGATCGAAGTCATGCAACAGCATCTGGCCCAAAGCAAGGCGCGGTTGCTGGAGGTGATCGACAGCATTCAATCCAAGCCTGAAGGCATGAGCTGCGGTGCCAATGCCGAACGGGTCCTTGCCTCGATTTACCCGGAATCCTGAAGTGACGGTGAAGGCGTACAGATTTTGAAATGATTTCCAGCTGTAGGAAAAGTCATCTGAGACTGTACGCTTCAAGGCCTTTTTTCATTCAGGATTTGCATGAACACCCTCTCGGAGCCTCCCAGTTCTACTCAAAGAACCACGTTCCCCTCGCGCCACGGCGCGGTCTTGACGCACTCGCAGCATCCAGTCTTCCGACTACCGACTATCGTTGATGGCGCAGCCTTCGAGCTTTCGCGCCGCACTTTGCCGTGCCCGGCAGCCTGAAATCACTGAAGAGAGATAGAGACAGAATATGGAATGGTTAGCGGATCCCACGGCATGGCTGGGCTTGTTGACACTGATCGTGCTGGAACTGGTGCTGGGTATCGACAACCTGGTGTTCATCGCGATCCTGGCGGACAAGTTACCGCCGCATCAGCGCGACCGCGCACGAATCATCGGCTTGAGCCTGGCGCTGATCATGCGTCTTGGCCTGCTGGCGAGTATTTCCTGGCTGGTCACCCTTACCGCTCCGTTGTTCGAAGTCTTCGGCAAGAGCTTCTCCGGCCGTGACCTGATCATGCTGTTCGGTGGTGTGTTTCTGTTGTTCAAGGCCACCATGGAACTGCACGAGCGGCTTGAGGGCCACTTCGGCGAGCGTTCGACCAACACCGCATATGCGTTATTCTGGCCGATCGTGGCGCAGATCGTCGTGCTCGACGCCGTGTTCTCCCTTGATGCAGTGATTACAGCTGTGGGCATGGTCGATGAACTGGCGGTGATGATGATCGCGGTGGTCGTGTCCATTGGTGTCATGATCGTTGCCAGCAAGCCGCTGACCCGTTTCGTCAACGCGCACCCGACGGTGATCATGCTCTGTCTGGGCTTCCTGATGATGATCGGTTTTGCCCTGACTGCCGAAGGCCTGGGTTTCCACATCCCGAAAGGTTATCTGTATGCCGCGATTGGTTTCTCGATCCTGATCGAGGTGTTCAACCAGATCGCCCGTGCTCGTCGCAAGCGTTCGATGCAGGGCTTGCGCCCGATGCGTGAGCGTACGGCCCACGCGGTGATGCGTTTGCTGGGAGGCCGCAAACTGGCGGTGGAAGAGGTGGGCGAAGAGATTTCCGACTTGCTGGACGATGGCGAAGCACCCAGTGCGGAGCTGTTCGACCGTCGCGAACGGGTGATGATCAGCGGCGTGCTGCAACTGGCAGAACGCCCGATCCGCACACTGATGACCGTGCGCGCGGATGTCGATCACATTGATCTGGCGGACGACGCAGCGGCGATTCGTACGCGACTGATGCATTCCTCCTACTCGCGCCTGCCGCTGATTCGCAACGGTGCGGTGGATGAACCGTTGGGCTTCGTTCACAAGAAGGAGCTGCTCAAGGAGTATCTGGCCGGTAACGAGCCGAACCTTGAACACCTGGCGCGCAAGACGCTCAACCTGCTCGACAGCTATTCGATTCTCAACGCGCTGGAACAGATGCGTGAAGCTTCGACTCATATCGCGTTTGTTGTAAACGAGTTCGGTGATTTTGTCGGCGTGTTGACCATGACCGACATTCTCGAATCGATCGCCGGTGAGTTGCCGGACGCCAGCGAAATCGCTGGCCCGGATGTGGTCGAAGAGCAGGGCGGGTTTGTGGTGAATGGTGCATTGAATCTGACGCAGATCCGCCAGCGCACCGGTTTTGTGGCGGAGCCGACCGAGGATTACCAGACCCTCGCCGGGTTGGTGATGAGTCTTCTGGATCGGCTGCCGATGAAGGGCGATCGCCTGGAACATGCCGGTTGGGGCATGACCGTGATGGCGGTCGAGGAGCGACGGGTGACGCGGGTGTTGCTGGTGCGTGAGGCACTGTAGTCATGATTCTTTCGCCATGCGCGTGTCTAAATTGAACGTGCTTGGCGCAAGATTGCTAACTCGCATTATTTTTTGTTGGAAAAATCACTTTGCGCCTGGTTCTGGTTTTTTTTTCGAGATGCCTTTTCGGCTTTTATCCTGGCCAGTTCGAGTTTTACACCAGGTGCCAACCCAATGAGAGGTTCAATTTCGCTCAACTTAGTATTGTGAGCCATAATTTTTTCGTCGTGATCGAGTTCCAGCGTCTTTTGGAATATCTTTGCCATGGCCAATACGTCGGACAAATCTCCATATGTCCACAACAAGCCGTTTTGAGTAGCTATGGCCACTTTCATAGGATGACCATCCGATTCTGTGGCCGCGGCATGGGTTTTCGCGAGAATCTTGAGGTAGGCGAGCATATGCGGGAGTGTCCAGCCAAGAGACTCTCCAAAAAATATTTTTTTGGCTTCGACGGCGTTCATGGTGCTGGTGCCGGAGGGGTGGATAACATCGAAGTAGGGGTGGACCATCAGCTTTAGTGCTCTACTCTCGCCGTAAGAAGTGGCGTCAGGGGCAGGTGACTGGTCGAGCAGCATCGGCGTTGTGTCGGGGAAGACGAAAAAATGTCCTTTTCGCGATAACTCCAAAAACGGGTCGTGATCTTTATTCTCAGGGTTCACATTTCTCATCAACTGGAAGATGAATTTTTCACTTTCTGTTTTGACTTTTGAAATGTCGGACTTGAACTCGAGTAGAAAAAATCGGGAGCCTGAAGAAGAAATGACATCGCCTGTGGCATTTTCCGCGGCACCATCAAGCTTAGCCAACGGAGGTGGATAGCCAGGCCATGTTTTTTCTAAAACTGCTGCCAGATGGGCTGGCAATTTCGCTATTGTCTTGCGTGCGTCGTTCATTTGCTTCCATTGCATATCTCTGAAAGCAATGATCAACGAATCCTCCCACGGAAAGTCAAACGGGCTTGGATTGGGCATCTGGCAAATCCTTTTACGTGTTGATTCTTATCGGTCTGCCATTATCCATTTGTGTCCATCGAGGTAAAGCGTGGTGGTTACTCATGAAAGGTATACCGGTCTTTTCCGGTGTGCTTTGACTCATACAGCGCTTCATCAGCCTTGATCAGGGCCTGGTTGAGGGTGTCGCCATCCTCGACCCGGGCCACTCCGATGCTGATGGTCACCGGGTGCCGGGTGGTCTGCTCACGCACCACCCGGCACAGCTCACCGGCCAATGCCTCGACGTCCTCGCGGCGAACGCCCGCCAGATAAATTGCAAACTCCTCGCCACCCAGTCGCGCGTATTCGAACGGTGCCATTACCGCTTTGATGTCTGCTGCGATCCGCTTGAGCACTTCATCGCCGATGTCGTGGCCGTACACATCATTCACTTTCTTGAAGTTGTCGATGTCGATCATCGCCAGGTAATGGTCGTGCTCGCGAGGCGCTGCTTGCAGGCTCTTTTCGGCGCGGGTCATGAACGAGCGGCGGTTGGGGATTTCCGTCAGGGTGTCGTTGTAGGCCTGATCCAGCAACAGCTTGGACATGATGTAGTTGTAGAGCTTGGTCTCGCGCAGTTTCAAAAACGTATAGATCGTCAAAGCACAGAGAAACACGCTGTAGGCGATGGTCATGACGCCTTTGAGTTCCAGCAGGCCGATACCGGTCCCCATGAAGGGGTTGAGTATCAGCCAGGTGACGACTTGCGCGCCGAAGAACGACCAGCGACTGAGGGGCAGCACGGAGGCGCTGTAAAGCGTGGTGGCGGCAGCGAGCACCAGCCAGATGCCGTGAAACGTCGGCGGCAAGCCGTCGATCACCAGCCGTATGCCCAGGGTGATGAGGAACACGAAGGTCAGGTTAAGCCAGTCGAAGTGGCGAGCCTTGCGCGTGAACATCAACACCACGGCGAGCACCGCAAACGCAGCGATGAAGATCATCGAACGCCAGGTGAAGCCCTGATCGCCGAGGAAACTGACGATCAGGTCGAAGGCCAGCCAGATGCCCATGCTGGCCAGATAGATCAGCAGGCAGAACGAATGCAGCCGCTCGAACTCATGCTGGATGAACTCGTCCCACAGCTCGGCGGGTGCGGTTCGCTTCAGGACTTCGTCTTCAATGGTTTTGTACATTGCTGCCCGGGTGCTTGCGCTGGTTGTCGAGAATCACCTGTCCCCACGGTCGGTATCGCAGGGAAAACACTGCACTTTGATGACAGCCGGTGGAGGTGGCATCCGGGGTTGCCGGCTCGGCACGGAAAGCCTCGCCTTCACGGCTGACCTGGCGGAACGCTTCACGCACGATGCCGACGGAGCAGGGCAGTGCGCTGGCATAGCCGTTGCGCACCAGCACTGGCAGGCGTCCGGTACCCGCGCCGTCCTGCCACCAGACCTGCGCGCCGGCGGCTGTCAGATCGCCCAGCCATTGGGCGTTGACTGTCGGGGCAAGCTTGCCGGCACTGAAGGCGCTGACATGTAGCGGCGCATCCAGTTTTGCTGCGAAATCCTTCAGCTGGCGTTGGAGCGTTGCCCGCCGGTCGGCTGCCAGAAAGTGCAAGTCATCCAGTTCCAGTGGCAGATACCAACCGCTGACCGGCAGTTTCCATTCCAGGCGCAACTTCTGTTGCTGCGCCAGCGATTGTCCCAGTTGCGCCTGCCAGTAGGCGCCGAGGCCGGCGCTGTCCAGTTCGTCGATGCGTTTGTAGTACGCCGGGTCCATCGACAGCCCGAGCACCAGTTGCAGGCCTTGCTGTCGGGCGAGTTTCAGGCTGTTGGCGAGCCAGCCATTGGCGCCGCCAAAGTCCGAGTCACCGTACGAAGTCCATTGCACGATCACAGTCCGGGCACCTTGCCGAGCCGTGTCCTGCCAGACTTTCTGCCACTGCGCCTGGGTCAGGCCGGCATCGACATTCAGCGGCTGATAGAACACACGCTCATCGGCCCGTGCGAGAGTCGCACCCAGCAGCAGGAAGAAACACAACATCCATCGAGCCATCAGAAATTCCACTCCACGCCCAGCAGCACACCGTTGCCGCCTTCATACAGATTGCCGCCCAGCGACTGTTGATATTCGGTGCGTACCGTCAGTTTCGAGCGGTAGGCGTTGTAGCGGTCTTCGTCGTACCACCATTGCCAACGCAGACCGACACCGGTACGCAGGTCCTGGCGCCAGTCGTTGCTCGGATCCTGGCTGGCAAATTCGAGGAAGCCGTAAGGCATGATTGTCTGGGCGCCACTGTTCGGCAGCTTCCAGGCATGCCCTTGCTGGAATCGTGACAACCATTGGTGATCGCCGGCCTTGGTCCACCAGGCGGCGTCGAGGTAGAGGAAGCGTTCGTCCCAATCGTTTTCGTCGACGCGCCAGTCGTTGCGGTACTTGCCCTGATCGAGGAACGAGGCCGTAGCGCGCAACAGGTAGTCGGTGGTGGTGTGGCCGTCCTGGCGGTGATCGTTGATCTGATCCAGCAGTTTTTCCGGCACCAGCATCTGGCCGAGGCTCAGGCTGTGGTTGTCGTCATCGTTGAACTGGCTCTGTTTGTAGATCTCACCGTAGAAGTTGATGTTCTGCGTGCCCCACGGCTTGTAGCGCAGACCGACACCGGCGGCGAGGGATTCGGCGTAACGGGAGCGACCCTGCCCACCAAGCAGGACCCGGCCATACACCGACAGCGTGCTACCGGCGCGGCTCGGTTCATCGCCGAGGGCGTGATCCCACATCGCCAACTGCACGTTTTGCGAATCGGCGTGGCGACGCGAACCTTTGCTTTCGTCCGGGCGCACGAAGTCATTGGTGGAAACCCCGGCCGGTGACCAGGTGCTGGCAATTGTGCGGCTGTCGCGGCGGGAGAGGGTTTCGTGGGCACGGCGCTGACGGTAGCGGCGCGCCTCCATGCTGCCATCCTCGTCGTCGGCGGCCACCGGGTTCTGTTCCAGATCTATCACCCGGCGCAGTTCCTTGCGGGCCGAGGCGCTGTCTTCCACTTCGTCGTAGCGCCAGGCCAGGGTTTCGCCGAGTCGGTAATCCTCCGGGAAGTCACGGGTGGCCTGTTGCAGATAGGGGATTGCGGTGGCGCGTTCTTCGCGGGTCTCGGCGCCTGCCAGGCGCATGCCGTAGTCGGCGCGGTAACGCGGGTTATTCGGATCGCGGCGGACGGCCTCGGCCAGCCATGCGGTGCTTTGCGGCAAGTCACCGGCCTTTTGTGCGGTGACCGACGCTGCGTAGAAATGCCCGGCGTCCGGCGCTTGTTGCAAGGCTTTGCGCTGACGCTCAAGCGCCTGGGCATGATCGCCACGGGCATCGGCGATGGCTGCACCGAGGGCCCATTCATTGGCGCCACGCGTGGTGCTTTGCTGCCAGTAGCGTTCGGCGGTCTGGCTGTCACCGGCATTCAGCGCACTGCGGCTGGCGGTGAGGCGGGCGTTATCGCTCAGTTCCGTTGCGGGAATGCTGCGCCAGATGGCCAGCGCTCCTGCGGAATCACCAGCGGCTTCGAGAGCGTAGGCCAGCGGCAGCCGGCCGCTGCGGTCACCGAGTTTTTCCGCTTGCTGGTAATACACGACCGCTTCGCCCGGTCGATCCGGCATTGCACACCGACCCAAAGCGCGATAATCGCCTGCGACTTGCGGGTGGTTGCCAATGGCTTGTTGAACGGCATTGCACTGGCCATTTTCTGCGAGTTGCGCGAGTAACTGACCACGGGTGGCGCCATCCACATGGGTGAGCAACGAAGCCATGCGCCGTTGTTGTTCCGGTGTTGTGGTTTTCGAAGCTGCATAAAGCCCGGCCAGACGTTGGAGTGCAGTGGCCGGCAAGCGCCCTTGATGACGGTCGAACGCGGTTTCGAGCAACTGTTGCGCCTGTGCGCGATCGCCATTGTTTACCGCCAGATACGTGGCCTGATTCAGTGAATTCAGATTGCCGGTCTGCCGGTAGTGAAGCTCCCACAAGGTCTGGGCTTCCGTCATGCGACCCATGCGTTGCGACAGTTCTGCCCGACGTTTGACGATTTCAGGCGTTTGCGTCTGGCCGGCCAGCCACGCATCAACCTTGTCGCTGCGCCCCTGATCCTGCCAGACATTCAAGATTTGCTCCTGACGGCGACTGTCCCACGGCTGCGGCAGTCGGGTGGTTTGCAACAGGTCGGTGGCTTGCAGACGCTGGGCGAGTATCAGCCAGGTTTGCGGGTCGTCGTCAGGTGTGCAACCGCGAAATTGCTTGAGCGCTGCTTCCGGATCCTGGCGCGACAACCATTCGGCGGTCTCCAGGCAAGGACGCTGCAGGTCGTTGCTCAACCGCTGTACGGTCGGCACGTCTTCGGTCTTGCGCGCCAGTTCCCACAGGCGCTGGCGTTGTGCCGGGTCGGCCAGATCGGAGTCCGGCAACGACTGAATCCAGCGTTGTGCCTGTTGTTCGTGACCCATGGCGATGGCGCGGTCGACCATCGCCAGACGGACTTTGCGGGCAGCCTCCGGGCTCGGGGCCTGTTGCAGCAGTTGTTGCAGCGGTTTCTCGTCGAGGCGCTGGACATAGGCATTGGCCAGACGTTGCCAGCCCTCGGTATCCAGCTGTTTGCGGGCGGCGAGCGGTGCGAGCTGATCGATGGTGCCGCTCCAGTCGCGCAGTTGCTCCGACCAGTTGGCCCGAGCCAGACGCAGGATGTTGTCATCACCCTTGGGCGACAGTTGCGCCAGCCAGTCGTGAGCCTTGGCCGCGCCGCCGAACTTGGCAAGGCTCAGACTGTAGGCCTGCCACAGGCGCACGCGGTCATTCAGGCTGCTGGTGGCCATCCAGCTTTCTACCTGAGTGCTGGTGGGGGGATCCTGTTCGATCCAGGTCAGGCGCAGATCAAGAAGGGCGTCGCTGTTTGCCGGCAACGCTTGCATCGCGTCTTTGTAACGGCGTTGTTTGGCCAGCGATTCAACCAGCAGTGCCCGGGCCTCGTCGTTTTTCGGGACTTTTTCCAGCAAGTGGCGCATCAGACGCTCGACTTCTTTCCAGTTGCCCTTTTTCGCTTCGCGGTAACTGCGGTCCATGTAGGGATAGCTGCGGAACTGCTCGAAGTCGCTCAGCGGCGCAGCCTGTAGCGGATACGCGGTGCTCAGGCCCAGCAACAGGCTGCCCATCAGCAGGGTGTGACGATGCACAGGCTTCATGCGACCTCCCGGACAATGCGGTAGGCGGCTTGCTGTTCGCTGGCCTGGTCGGCCAAGGCCTGTTCCAGGACTTCCTGGGTGATCATGCCCCGGGAAATCAGGTGTTCGCCGAGCGACATCTGCTCGGCGTCAAAGTCGATCAGTGCCTGATTGAAAAGAGTCGGCGGCACCATGCCGCGTACTTGCAACAGATTGCCCAGCAGCACCTGATGGCGGCTGACCCGCTCCAGCAAGGCTTCATCATCCTGATGGCGCTCAAGCACTTCGAGCATATGACGCACTTCCTCATTCTGGCGGGGACTGGCGTACCAGTAGCGAATCCCCAACGTGACGCGGCCCTGGGGTGCCAGACGGCTACGCACCGGGCGTTTCAATTGACGGCTGATGGCACCGAGCGAGACCTGACTGACCGGGCCTTCGGAGGCCAGAATCAGGGTGTCGCCTTCTTCGGCCACCGGCAGCACGCCGTAGTGCGATGCGACCCGGCGCGGCACGGCATCGATCAGGCGCTTGTCGAGCTTGAACGGATTGAGCGGTGCCCATTCCAGATCCAGCTGTTCGGCAAGGGTTTGCACAAGTTGTGTGCTGTCTATGTATTCGCGCAGCAGCAATTCGCGTCCCAGGCGCCGGCGTACGGGGCTGGTAATCGCTGCTTCCAGTTGCTCTTCGGTCAGCAGACCTTTTTCCACCAGCCGATGGCCGAGCGGGGTACGTTGCGCCTTGGTCAGTGCCGGGAATTCGTGGGTGGTCTTGTCCCAGGCTACGCGCCGCGAGTCGCCCATCTCCATCACTTGACGCAGGGCGCGCAGGTTGGCGAAGAAATTGACGAAGTTGCTCCACATCATGCGCGGTGCCGACAACAGACCTTCCACCAATCCATAGTAACGAGTGACAAACCAGCCACGCTGGAACAGACGGTTGAACAGCATCAAGCCGTTGAGCCACAGCAGCACCGAAAGCAACGAGCTGTCGGCGAGGATCGACGGATAGCGCCACGAGTCCGGGGAAATCACCGTGACCGCCCACATCGCCAGCAGCACCAGGAACAGCAGGTTGACCAGAAAACTCAGCAGGTAGGCGATCAAGCCGCGACGGTCACGCCACAGGAAGTAATTGAGCAGACCCTTGCGGCTCCAGCCGAGGTTCTTGGTGCCCTGGAACACGATGCCGACGATCCACCGCGATTTCTGCCGGATCGCATGTTGCAGGTCCCTTGGGAAATGTTCACGTACGCAGATCACCTGGGAGAACTCGCGGTTCATCCCGAACACCCAGGGTTGTTCCAGCGCCAGTTTCGGATCGCTGACCGAGTAGCGGGCGAAGATGCATTTCATGCCTTTCTGCTTGAGGCGGAAACCGATGTCGTAGTCTTCGGTGAGACTCTGCACATCGAAGGCAATGCCGTCGCCGTCTTCCAGCAGGGCGCTGATGGCTTTACGGCTGAAGCACGTGCCGACCCCGGCACTCGGCACCTGGCCGGTGAGGGCCTCGCGCACGATGACGTCCTTGCCGTGGTTTTCGGCGAACTCATCGACGTAGTGGCCGGCGGTGAAGCCTTTCCACTCCGGTGCGTAGGGGTAGACCGGAATCTGGATCAGGTCCTTGTTCGGCAGCAGGTAGTTGTAGAGGCGCAATTCCATCGGCGAAATCACGTCTTCGGCATCATGCAGGATGAACCCGGCGAACTGGATTTTCGCCTCGCTCTCGAAGCGCAGGATCGCGTCGATGATGTTGTTCAGGCAGTCGGCCTTGCTGGTCGGGCCCGGTCGGGCGCACACCACTTTGTGCACATTGGGGTAGTGCTGGCAGACCGCGTCGACATCGGCCTGGGTTTCGGCGTCGTTGGGGTAGGTGCCGACGAAAATCTGGTAGTTCTCATAGTCGATAGTGGACGCGGCAAGGCGCGCCATCTCGCCGACCACGCCGACTTCGTTCCACGCCGGCACCATGATCGCCAGCGGCTTCTCGGGAATCGAGTACAGGCGTTCCTCGTCGGCACGTTTGAATTTCTCGTAGATCCGCCAGCGCCGGATGAACTTGCGGCTCCAGTACACGAGGTCGATGAACAGGTCATCGAGGCCAAGGATGAACATCAGCAGGGCGAGGATGATCGCCACATACTTCAGACCAAACAGCACATACGCAAAGAAGTCGACCCAACCCAGACTCATACCCCGTTACCCGCCGCCGAGCGTGCGCTCAGCCAGGCGTGGAGGCGTTTGGCGATGCGTTCGCTGGCGTGGCCGTCACCGTAGGGGCTGTGGACGCGGCTCATGCGTTGGTAGGTTGCTTCGTCATCGAGCAACTGGCTGGCTTCCTTGACGATCTTCGCGGTGTCGGTGCCCACCAGCAATACCGTGCCGCCCTCGAGCACGGAGGGGCGTTCGGTGACCTCACGCAATACCAGCAGCGGTTTGCCGATGGCCGGAGCCTCCTCCTGGACACCGCCGGAGTCGGTCAGGATGAAGTGCGCACGGCCCATCAGCCAGACGAAGTTCGGGTAATCCTGAGGGGCGACCAGATAGATGTTGGGTTTGTCGGCGAGCATGCCGTACACCGCGCTTTGCACCTGCGGGTTGAGGTGTACCGGGTAGACAAATTGCACATCCGGGTAGCGCAGGGCGAGATCGGCCAGGGCCTGGCAGATGTTCTGGAAACCGTCGCCGAGATTCTCCCGGCGATGCCCGGTGATCAACACCATGCGACGGCTGTCGTCGAGCACCGACAACGGGGAATCCGCCGCCGGACGCCACTGGCTTTGCTGCTGGTGCGTGCGCATCCACAGCAGCGCATCGATCACGGTGTTGCCGGTGATTTCGATGTTGTCCTGCGGTACGCCTTCGCGCAGCAGATTGGCTTCGGCCTTGCCGGTTGGCGGAAAGTGCAGGTCGGCGATGACACCGGTCAGACGCCGGTTGGCTTCTTCCGGCCAGGGCGCGCGCAGGTTACCTGTGCGCAGACCCGCCTCGACGTGGCCGATCGGCAACTGGCGATTGAAGGCGGCGAGGGCGGCGATGAAGCTGGTGGTGGTATCGCCGTGTACCAGCACGATGTCCGGTTTGACCCGTTCGTAGGCCTGATCGAGTTGTGCAAGCAGATGTTGCGAGAGACCGTTGAGGGTCTGGCCCTGGGTCATGACTTGCAAGTCTTCATCGACCGTCAGTTCGAACGCGTCGAGCACTTGCTTGAGCATCTCCCGATGCTGGCCGGTCGAGCAGATGTTGAGTTTGATGTCGGGCCACTGACGCAGAACCCGGGCCAAAGGGGCCATTTTGATGGCCTCCGGGCGAGTACCGAAAACCATCATGACGTTAAAGGACATTAGACCCCTCCTGGGACGAAGCAAGGCCGCGGCCGATTGGCCAACAGCACCTATCTCTTTCTGAGAAATAAAGAAAAGCAGCCGGATGGGAGCTTGTCCAATCCGGCCTCGAGGCTAGTTGTTACAGATCAATTGGAACGAAAGTGCCATTACCTGATGGCTCTTAGGTGGCACTTTCAGGAAAAGTTCCATCGTTTTGCGCGGGGGATGGTGCAGAGGGTACGCAGGGTGTGGCGAAGCCAGCTCAGGTCATGGGCTGGTTTGCGTGGCGGGGCGGGATATCTGGTTTTGCCGAGGAATTGGGAGAAGTCTTGCAGGAGGGATTCATCCGTACCGATGCCTTTAAGTTTTTTGACCAGTACGCCTTCCTTGTAAAACAACACCGTCGGAGTGCCCGTGACATCCGGATGTCGACACGACTGTGCGGTATCGAGCATGAAGATATCCATCCGGGGCCGGAAAGGCTTGGCGATCTCGAGAAAAACGGGACCGGAAAACACACAGGCACCGCAATGCTCGTTGAAGAAGTACAGGACGACGAGGCGCCTGGCTTTCAAGACCTTCCGGTACGTCGGGGGCAACGCTGAATATCGAGTCGGAGTTGTCATTGGAGCCTCCTTTATTCGATGTACAAGACGTCACGACGTTAAAGGGGCAGCGGTCACTGTCGCAACTGTCAGAGTTGACAGGTGCCGAGCACATTTTTTTGTGCACCGCGCACCGATATGTGGCCCGAATACTCGTCGTGTGTAGCCAACGGTAGCGCGGTGTAATGACACCTCGCGTAACACAGGCTTCATCCTTCTTTTTATCCCTTTGATTCAAAACAAATTTCGATCCATTGCTGATTCCCCTCGAATCCCGTGGCACACTTTCTGCTGTCTATTCCGTAGTAACAAACCGAGTTCCGGTATAGCGGAATAAACAATCCTCTGGAGTGCTTGCCATGCATCGCCGACCATCCTTGTTCAAAGCGTGTGTTTTTGTTCTCGCGGCTTCGTCCGCTGTCGTGGGTATGGCCCAGGCGGCTGACAGCAAGCTCGACAGCGTCCTGGCCCGTGGAAAACTGATCGTGGGCACCGGCAGCACCAATGCGCCGTGGCACTTCCAGGGCGCGGACGGCAAGTTGCAGGGCTTTGATATCGACATCGCCCGGATGGTGGCCAAGGGGCTGTTCAATGACCCGAACAAGGTCGAGTTCGTGGTGCAGTCGTCCGATGCGCGGATTCCCAACCTGCTGACCGACAAGGTCGACATGAGCTGCCAGTTCATCACTGTTACTGCCAGCCGCGCGCAGCAAGTGGCGTTCACCCTGCCGTACTACCGCGAAGGTGTCGGCCTGCTGCTGCCGAACAACAGCAAGTACAAGGAAATCGAAGACCTGCAGGCCGCCGGCGACAGTGTGACCGTTGCAGTGCTGCAGAACGTGTACGCCGAGGAGCTGGTGCACCAGGCACTGCCCAAGGCCAAGGTCGACCAGTACGACAGCGTCGATCTGATGTATCAGGCCGTGAACTCGGGCCGCGCCGATGCCGCCGCCACCGACCAGTCCTCGGTCAAATACCTGATGGTGCAGAACCCTGGCCGCTATCGCAGCCCGACCTACGCCTGGAGCCCGCAGACCTACGCCTGCGCCGTCAAACGTGGCGATCAGGACTGGCTGAACTTCGTCAACACCACCCTGCATGAAGCCATGACCGGCGTTGAGTTCCCGACTTACGCGGCGTCCTTCAAGCAATGGTTCGGCGTTGACTTGCCATCGCCCGCCATCGGTTTCCCAGTCGAATTCAAATGATCCCGTGAGAGTGGGGCGCCCTGATGCGCCCCGCTCAAGGTACTGCCAACCATGAACTATCAGTTGAACTTTGCCGCCGTGTGGCGCGATTTCGACACCTTGCTGGCGGGGCTCGGTCTGGGCCTTGAGCTGGCGCTGGTGTCGATCGCCATCGGCTGCGTGATCGGCCTGCTGATGGCGTTTGCCTTGCTGTCGAAGCATCGCGCCTTGCGGGTGCTGGCATCGGTGTATGTGACGGTGATCCGTAACACGCCGATCCTGGTGTTGATTCTGTTGATCTACTTTGCGTTGCCTAGTCTCGGTATTCGGCTGGACAAGATTCCGTCGTTCATCATCACCCTGTCGTTGTACGCCGGGGCGTATCTGACCGAAGTGTTCCGGGGTGGTTTGTTGAGCATCCCCAAGGGCCAGCGCGAAGCGGGGCTCGCCATCGGTCTGGGCGAATGGCAGGTAAAGGCCTACGTCACGGTCCCGGTGATGTTGCGCAACGTGCTGCCAGCGCTGTCGAACAACTTCATTTCGCTGTTCAAGGACACCTCGCTGGCCGCCGCGATTGCGGTGCCGGAGCTGACCTATTACGCGCGCAAAATTAACGTCGAGAGCTACCGGGTGATCGAAACCTGGCTGGTGACCACGGCGTTGTATGTCGCGGCCTGTTACCTCATTGCCATGCTGCTGCGTTACCTCGAGCAGCGTCTGGCGATCCGCCGATAGGAGGCTGCGATGTACGAATCCCCCAGTTGGTTGCATGAGTTGTGGATTGCCCGCGAAGCCTTGTGGCAAGGCTTTCTGACCAGCGTGCAGGTGTCGGCGCTGGCGATTCTGTTCGGCACAGTCATCGGCGTATTTGCCGGGCTGATTCTGACCTACGGCAAGTTCTGGATGCGCGCGCCGTTCCGCTTTTATGTCGATCTGATTCGCGGCACCCCGGTGTTCGTGCTGGTGCTGGCCTGCTTCTACATGGCGCCGGCGCTCGGTTGGCAGATCAGCGCGTTTCAGGCCGGCGCCCTGGGTCTGACGCTGTTTTGCGGCTCCCACGTGGCCGAGATCGTGCGCGGTGCGTTGCAGGCATTGCCACGCGGGCAGATGGAAGCCGGCAAGGCCATCGGCCTGACGTTCTATCAGTCCCTCGGTTACGTGTTGTTGCCTCAGGCGTTGCGGCAGATCCTGCCGACCTGGGTCAACTCGTCAACGGAAATCGTCAAGGCTTCGACCTTGCTGTCGGTGATCGGCGTGGCCGAGCTGTTGCTCAGTACCCAGCAGATCATCGCCCGGACGTTCATGACCCTGGAGTTTTATCTGTTCGCCGGTTTTCTGTTCTTCGTCATCAACTACGGCATCGAATTACTCGGCCGGCACATTGAAAAGCGGGTGGCCCTGCCATGACTCAAGCTCAAGTTTCCAACGTCCAGAACGGCCAGCCCCTGCTGGACATCCGTGGCTTGCACAAGCAATACGGCGCGGTCGAAGTGCTCAAGGGTGTCGACCTGAGCATGCAGCGCGGCAACGTAGTGACGCTGATCGGCTCCAGCGGCTCGGGCAAGACCACGCTGCTGCGCTGCGTGAACATGCTGGAAGAATTCCAGGGCGGGCAGATCCTGCTCGACGGCGAATCCATCGGCTATGACGAACTCAACGGCAAACGCGTGCGGCACCCGGAAAAAGTCATCGCCCGCCATCGGGCGATGACCGGCATGGCGTTCCAGCAGTTCAACCTGTTTCCGCACCTCACCGCGTTGCAGAACGTCACCCTCGGACTGTTGAAAGTCAAAAAGATGCACAAGGACGAAGCCGTGGTCCTGGCCGAAAAATGGCTGGAGCGGGTCGGCCTGCTGGAGCGGCGCAATCACTTTCCCGGTCAGTTGTCCGGTGGTCAGCAGCAGCGCGTGGCGATTGCCCGGGCAATTGCGATGAACCCGAGCCTGATGCTGTTCGACGAAGTCACCTCGGCCCTCGACCCGGAACTGGTCGGTGAAGTGCTGAACGTGATCAAGGGCCTGGCCGAGGACGGCATGACCATGTTGCTGGTGACCCACGAAATGCGTTTTGCCTTCGAGGTCTCGGACAAGATCGTTTTCATGAATCAGGGACGCATCGAAGAGCAGGGGCCTCCCAAGGAACTGTTCGAGCGTCCGCAATCGCCGCGGCTGGCGGAATTTCTCAAAAGCACGCGGTTCTGACTTTTCACTTTTTCAATCAGGAGAAACACCCATGAACATTACGCGTTACGGCACCGGCAGCACCGCCGCTGGCGGCCAGCCACGTCCATTCGCCCGCGCAGTCGAGGCCGATGGCTGGCTGCACGTTTCCGGTCAGGTGCCGGCGGTGGATGGCGAGATCATTGTGGGCGGCATCGTCGAGCAGACGCACCAGACCATGAAGAACCTGATCGCGATTCTTGAAGAGGCCGGTTATGGCCTGGAAGACGTGGTCCGTGCCGGGGTGTGGCTGGACGATCCGCGGGATTTCAGCAGTTTCAACAAAGTCTTCGGCGAGTACTTCAAGCCTGAACACGCACCGGCCCGGGCCTGTGTGCAGGCGAGCATGATGGTCGACTGCAAGGTCGAGATCGACTGCATTGCGTACAAGAAAAAGGCTTGAGTGTTGACCGCTCCCGCGCAGAGCGTGGGAGCGATCTTTCGCGATAAACTCCCGGCACTTTGAATGGGAACCACTGAAATGACCGAAGACACCATCAAGCGCCGGGCACGCGGTCTGGACCGGGCGTTCGATATCCTCGATTTCCTCAAGGAAATCGGCCAGCCGCTTCGTCCGAACGACATCGCCAACGGCATCGGCAGCCCGAAATCCACGGTCTACGAACTGGTGGCGTCGCTGCTCGAACGGCGGATTCTGGAGCCCGTGGGCAAGGACGGTCACGTCTATCTCGGTCGTCAGTTGTACTTTCTCGGTCAGGCGCATTTGCGTCATTTCGACCTCAGTCGCGAGGCCGATCATGCGTTGCAGGAGATCGTCAGCCAGACCCGGGAAACCGCGCAGATGTGCCTGCTCAACGGGCGCAAATACACGGTGGCGCTGATGAAGGAGGGCGAGCGACATTTCCGCATTTCCTCCGATATTGGTGAAAACGCACCGATCCCTTGGACTGCCTCCGGGCGCCTGCTGCTGGCGCATTTGAGTGACCAGCAGATCAGCGACCTGATCGACCCTGACGACTTCATCCTGCCGGATGGCGAACGCCTGCCGATGGAGACGTTTCTGAAGGAAATCCGTCAGGCCGGCATCGACGGTTTCTTCTCGTTCGACAGTGTCGCCGACACCTTTACCCATTGCTTCGCCGCCCCGGTCAAAGACCCGAGCGGCGTGGCCATCTGCACCCTGTGCATCGTCGCACCGCGCGCCGATGCCAAGACCAACTACAACGACTATCGCCGGGTTCTGATCGAGAGCGCCAACAGCCTCGCCCGGCGTATCAACGAATAACCGCGCCCGCCAGCGGACGCGACTGTGAGGAGTTCGACCATGACGACTGCCAACAACACTGCTGCCGTGGAAAAGGGTGATGCCGCCATTGGCGCGCAACTGGTGCGTGACATCAGCCTGCCGGCGCTGGTGCTGCACCGCGAAGCGCTGGAACACAACATCCGCTGGATGCAGAAATTCGTCAGCGACAGCGGCGCCGAACTCGCGCCCCACGGCAAGACCAGCATGACCCCGGCGCTGTTTCGTCGTCAGCTCGACGCCGGCGCCTGGGGCATCACCCTGGCCAGTGCCACCCAGACCCGTGCCGCTTACGCCCATGGCGTTCGTCGGGTGTTGATGGCCAACCAACTGGTCGGTACGCCGAACATGGCGTTGATTGCCGATCTGCTCGCGGCCGATTCGGGTTTCGATTTCTATTGCATGGTCGATCATCCGGACAACGTCGCCGATCTGGGCGCTTACTTCGCGTCGCGCGGCGTGCGCCTGAACGTGATGATCGAGTACGGCGTGGTCGGCGGCCGTTGCGGTTGCCGGACTGAGCAGGAAGTCATCGAACTGGCCAAGGCCATCGGCGCACAACCGGCGCTGGCCCTGACCGGTATCGAAGGTTACGAAGGCGTGATCCACGGCGATCACGCTGTCAGCGGCATCCGTGAATTCGCCGCCTCGCTGGTGCGACTGGCGGTGCAATTGCAAGACAGCGGCGCGTTCGCCATCGCCAAACCGATCATCACCGCGTCGGGTTCGGCCTGGTACGACTTGATCGCCGAATCGTTCGAAGCACAGAACGCTGGCGGTCGCTTCCTCAGCGTGTTGCGCCCGGGCAGTTATGTGGCCCATGACCATGGCATCTACAAGGAGGCTCAGTGCTGCGTGCTCGACCGTCGCAGTGATCTGCACGAAGGCCTGCGCCCGGCGCTGGAAGTCTGGGCTCACGTGCAGTCAATGCCGGAACCGGGCTTTGCCGTGATTGCCTTGGGCAAGCGTGACGTGGCGTTCGATGCCGGGATGCCGGTGCCGTTGCTGCGCTACAAGGCCGGCGTGGTGCCGGCGGTGGGCGAGGATGTCGGTGCCTGCAAGGTGACGGCGGTGATGGATCAGCACGCGTTCATGACCGTGGCGCCGGGCGTGGAATTGCGCGTGGGCGACATCATTTCCTTCGGCACTTCGCACCCATGCCTTACCTTCGACAAGTGGCGCGTGGGGCTGCTGGTGGACGAGCAGCTGTCGGTGATCGAAACCATGGAAACCTGTTTCTGATGAACACGCTCAGTCCATTGGGGCCGAACACCCCGCGCATAGCCCTGATCGGCGAATGCATGATCGAGCTTCAGCAGCGTGCCGACGGCAGCCTGCAACAGAGTTTCGGCGGCGACACGCTGAACACGGCGGTCTATCTGTCCCGCGCCATGGGTGACAAGGCGCAGGTGGACTACGTTACTGCGCTGGGCGACGACAGCTTCAGTGACGCCATGTGCCGCAGTTGGGCAGCTGAAAACATTGGCCTGGATCTGGTTCAGCGCTTGCCCGGTCGTTTGCCGGGTCTGTATTGCATCCAGACCGACGCTGCCGGAGAGCGGCGCTTTCTGTACTGGCGCAACGAGGCGGCCGTTCGCGACTGTTTCACTACCCCGGCGGCTGCGCCGATTCTGGCAGCGCTGCCGGATTACGACGTGCTGTATTTCAGTGGTATCACGCTGGCGGTGCTCGGTGTGAAGGGTCGGGAGAAACTGATCGAGTCCTTGATTGAAGCCCGCCAGCGCGATGCGCGAATCGTCTTCGACAACAATTACCGGCCACGGCTGTGGGCCTCGGTGGAAGAGGCACGGGCGGCGTATCGCAGCGTCTTGCCCCATGTCGATCTGGCGTTGCTGACAGTGGACGACGAGCAGGCGCTGTTTCATTTCGAAGACTGTGATGCGGTGTTTGAAGCGTACGCGCAGATCGGCACGCCGGAAGTGGTGCTCAAGCGCGGTGCCGAAGCCTGTCTGATCCGTTGCGACGGAGAAGCGTTCGAAGTGCCGGCACAGAAGGTCGAGAAGGTGGTGGACACCACGGCGGCGGGGGATTCGTTCAGTGCGGCGTATCTGGCCAGTCGCTTGTCAGGCGCCAGTCCTGCGCAGGCGGCGGAGGCGGGGCATCGGTTGGCGAGTCGGGTGATTCAAGTGCCTGGAGCACTGATCCCCAGGGAGTGAATCCGATCCCTGAAGGCGCTGCCGAAGCTGCGCCTTCAGGGCACCGGATCAGTCGCGGAAAAACACCTGCACCAGGTGATAGCCGAACTTGCTCTTGATCGGCCCGTGCACCGTGCGCAGCGGTTTTTTGAAGATCACCGCGTCGATGGCGCCGACCATCTGTCCCGGCCGCACTTCACCCAGATCGCCGCCGCGCTTGCCGGACGGGCAGGTCGAAAACTTCTTCGCCAGCACATCGAACGCTTCACCGTTGGCGATGCGTTGTTTGAGTTTTTCGGCCTCATCGGCAGTCTTGACCAGAATGTGGCGGGCTTGGGCTTTCATCGTGCAATACCTGTAGCGGGGTGACGGCGGGGCGCGGATTATGCCTCAAGTCACGGGTTTTGGCTGATCATCGTACGGATCTTGCCAGCCAGAAGATCAATGGAGAACGGCTTGGCCACCATGTCCATGCCGTCCTCCAGAAAGCCCTGACGCTCGGCAGCTTTCTGCGCATAGCCGGTCATGAACAGCACTTTGAGCCCCGGACGGTGCTGGCGGGCGATTTCCGCCAGTTGCCGGCCGTTCATGCCCGGCAGCCCGACATCGGTCACCAGCAGGTCGACACGCAGGTCGGATTCCAGCAACGGCAGGGCACCCTTGGCGTCCTCGGCCTCATGGGCGCGATAACCCAGCTCCTTGAGCAGGTCCATGACCAGCATGCGCACCGCCGGATCATCCTCGACCACTACCACGGTTTCGCCGGTCGCGACGGCGGGTGTCTGCGTTGTTTCTTCCGTTACCACCGGTTCCGCCACCAGAGAATGCAGGCGAGGCAAGTACAGGCGTACGCAGGTGCCCTGGCCCGGCAGGCTGTCGAGGCTGACGTGCCCGCCGGATTGCTGGGCAAAGCCATAAATCATCGACAACCCGAGCCCGGTGCCCTGGCCAATCGGCTTGGTGGTGAAGAACGGATCGAAGGCTTTCGAGCGCACCGAGGGCGTCATGCCGGTGCCGTTGTCGCTCACCGCCAGCATCAGGTAATCACCGGCCTTGACCGGCTCGAGGGTGGTGATGTCGTTACCGTCGAGATAAACGTTGGCCGTTTCGATCAGCAGCTCGCCGCCATCCGGCATGGCGTCGCGGGCGTTGATCACCAGGTTGAGCAGGGCGTTTTCCAATTGGCTCACATCGGTACTGACGGGCCAGACGTTGTCGGCCAGGCGCAAGGTCAGTTCGATCGGGTCGCCTTTGGTGCGGCGGATCAGGTCTTCCAGCGAATGGATCAGTTCATTGACGTTAAGAGTCTTGCGATCCAGCGACTGGCGGCGGGAAAAGGCCAGCAAGCGGTGGGTCAACGCCGCGGCGCGATTGGCCGATGACACGGCCGCGTCGGTGAACCGGCCGATCTCATCGGCGCGGCCACTGGCGATGTAGCGTTGCATCAGGTCGAGGCTGCCGATGATCCCGGTCAACATGTTGTTGAAGTCATGGGCGATGCCGCCGGTGAGCTGGCCGACCGCTTCCATTTTCTGCGCGTGACGCAGCGCGTCTTCGGCGCGTTCGCGTTCGAACATTTCGTTCTGCAAACGCTGGTTGGCCTGGGCCAGTTGCTCGGTACGCGCGCTGACGCGTTCCTCAAGGGTTTCATTAAGGTTGCGCAGGGCTTCTTCGGTCTTTTTGCGTTCGGTCTCGTCGATCACGAAGATGTAGAAACCGTTCACCGCGCCGTCCGGGCCGTGACGTGGCAGGTAGTTCATCAAGGCGTGGCGTTGAGTGCCATCGCGATGGGGGGTGTAAAGACTGAACGAGCAAGGGCGGCCGGCCAGGGCTTCGGCGATGTACGGGGCACGCAGAAAGTAGGACTCTTCGCCGATCACTTCGCGGATCGTGCGACCGTACAGCTCCTGCGGGGTCAGCCCGTACCAGTCCAGGTACGCGGCGTTGTTCAGGCGAAAACGCTCTTCGCGGTCGACATAGCTGATCAGGATCGGCATCGCGTTAATGATCAGCTGCAACTCGGTCTGGCTTTGGCGCAGGGCCTGCTCGGTGTGTTTGCGCTCGGTCAGGTCCAGCGCTGCGCCGAGAAAGCGCATTGGCCGCCCGTGATGATCCTTGTAGCAACGTCCGCGCGCAAAGACCCAGCGTACGTCGCCATTGGCCTGCAACAGGCGATATTCCTCGGCGTATTCGGTGCCATGGGTGATGCAATGTTTGATGCTGCGGGCGATCAGCGCACGGTCTTCGGGGTGCACGCCGTGCAGGTATTCACTGATCGGCAACTGGCTGGCCAGAGCCGGGTCGACCCCGTGCAACTGGGCGAAGTGCGCATCGGCGATGAAGCGATCCTGACCGATGTCCCAGTCCCAGGTGCCGACCGCGTCGGTGGCCGCCAGCGCCAGTTGCAGGCGCTCCTCGGTCTGTTTTTGCGCCTTGAGGCTCTCTTCGGAACGCTGCTTGAGTTCCAGAGCGATGCGCCGGCGCTCGTTGGTTTCGATGGCAGTGACCAGAATGCCGGCGACTCGCGCGCTTTCGTCGCGAATCGGGCTGTAAGTCAGGTCCAGCCAGAAGTCGGATTCCTTGCCGTCTCGTTGCAGGGTGAAGCGTCGCTCGCTGTAGGTTCGCACCTGGCCTTGTAGGACGGCGCTGTAAATCGGGTCGGTAAAGTCTCGAAGCTCAGGCCATATCTGGTGCGCCGGCTGTCCGAAAGCGTGTGGATGCTTGTTGCCGGCCAGTACCGCGAAGCCGTTGTTATAGATCTGGGTAAGCTGCGGACCCCACAACAGCAGCATCGGCATCGGTGAGTGAATCACGATGTCCACCGCGGTGCGCAGGCTCTGCGGCCAGGTGCCGGCGCTGCCGAGCGGGCTGCGGCTCCAGTCGGTGCGGGCGATCAATGCCTGGGCGTCGTTGGTGTTCGGTACAGCGTTCATCACATCAGTCCTGAGCGTCGGTCGGTGAGGCGGCGTCTACTATCCTAGTGCGGTAGACGCTGTAAGACCCGTCGCGTCACGACGCACGGTCTTGTGTTCATTGAAAGCTTCGCGGGTGTTACTGGCCATGGAAATCGATGCACTGCTCAAACAACTGGCGAGCCGACACGGCTCGGATCTGTTCCTGTCCACGGGCGCACCGCCGAGCGCGCGGTTTGACGGGGTGCTGACGCCTCTGGGCGAACAACCGTTCAAGCCCGGTGAGGTGGCAACTGTCGCCGCGTCCCTGATGGACGCCGAACAACGCCGGGAGTTCGACCGGGAGCTGGAAATGAACCTGGCAATCTCCCGCACCGGGATCGGCCGCTTTCGGGTCAACATCTTTAAACAACGCAATGACGTGTCGATCGTGATTCGTAACGTCAAACTCGACATTCCGCGCTTCGAAGATCTCAAGTTACCCCCCGTGTTGCTGGAAGCGGTGATGCTCAAACAGGGGCTGATCCTGTTCGTCGGCGCTACCGACTCGGGCAAGTCCACTTCATTGGCGGCGCTGATCGATCATCGCAATCGACACAGCAGCGGGCATATTGTCACGGTCGAAGACCCGATCGAGTATATCCATCGACATCAACGTTCGATCATCAACCAGCGTGAGGTAGGTGTCGACACCCGCAGTTTCCATGCTGCGCTGAAGAACACCTTGCGCCAGGCACCGGATGTGGTGCTGATTGGCGAGATCCGTGATCGCGAGACCATGGAGCAGGCGTTGTCATTTGCCGAAACCGGGCATCTGGTGCTGTCGACGTTGCACGCCAACAACGCCAATCAGGCGCTGGACCGGATCATCAATTTCTTTCCCGAAGAGCGCCGGCCGCAACTGTTGCATGCACTGGGAAACCATTTGAAAGCCTTTGTCTCGCAACGTCTTGTGCGCACCATCGATGGACAGCGTCGAGCTGCCGTTGAGGTCATGCTGGGGACGCCAACCATCGGCGACCTTATCCGGCGAAACGAGTTGGGCGCATTGAAAGACATCATGGAAAAATCCGGCGAACTGGGTATGCAGACGTTCGATGATGGACTTTACAAGCTGGTGGTAGAGGGCGTCATCAGTGCGCAGGAAGCACTTAAACATGCGGATTCAATCAATAATTTGAAATTGCGTTTTAAACTGGAGCTTCAGCAGGATGCTACGGGGCCTGCAACCGGGGAGTGGGGGTTGGTTGATTAGTGTTTGCACTGTTCGTCTGGCGGTAATGATCTCGGCATGAAATGTTAGTTAATAGATATCGGCTGGAAGATTTGCTTGTTGAAAGTACTATCGCTCCGGCGAGGCAGGCATTGATATCTATTGAGAGAAAAGCATGAATTTTGATGTACGAAAGTCCGACAAATATGCGCCGGAGAAAGATGAGAAACAGCGTAGTGCTGCAGATGCGAGGGAACGTGAACAAGTAATCGCCAAGTTGAAGGAGTGCGTAGCGAATCACAAAGAAAATGAGCAGATACTCGGCTGGGATTATCAGATAGAACTGGTGAAGAACTCTTCACTGGATGATGTTTACGCACCAGGCAGTGCGTTATTGTCGCAATTATTGCAAACCGTCCCGCTACGCAGTGCCAGGGTTCAAGAAGCTATTAAACCCGATGCAGTCATTTGTGTGACCGAAACCGGCAAGCTGGAAATGTCGAGCGATATTGGCTGGCTGGATTTTGTCGAGCTGGGTTATTTCAGGAGTTTCCGGTCTGGCCAGGACTCGTTGGCGATCCTGGTGGAATTCGCCAAAGAGGCAGGCGGGTATATATGGACAGACAGAGAAATCATCGTTGATCAATGGCTTAAGTTTCATGGCTTCGATGTGCCGGCAAATATCGAAGAACTCAGGAATTTAACAAGATGTTTCGAGTTTAATTTTCCAGAAGTCGATGAGTTTGGCAATTATTGGTCGCAGCTTGTAACGGACGACGAAGCATTGATTGTCTTGTCCAGTGAACAATGGACGGCTATCAGGCAGTGCACGCTCCGGAAACTCCCGAAAGACACCAGATTATTGGATCACCTGTTGCGCGAGAGTGGTTCCGGTAGTGCACTGCACGACAATGCCGCCATGTTGTTGAAGCAAGTAATCGAACACGCGAGCTCTCAGGAGTGGGCTCGAGATTGTCTGCGGCAACTTGACTGGCTCAGTGAACCTGTCGGACAGGAAGCTCTGGGGCAACTATTGGTAACTGCCATGTTGCTCGATATCAATCCTTTCATCGGTAAAGCGCTAAATAGAAAGGCCATCGGATCCTATGAGATGTATTCGCCAGGTCACCTTGGCAGACCTTCGGCAATTGTCCTGGAAGGTTTGCGCGATCATATGGTCGCCAACAAATGGGTCAGTCACGATGCGGCACCGCTGGCCATCCACATGTGTCTGGCACAGATTGCCCCGGAATTCATTGTCAGACAGGTTCCTGCGTCCCTGACAATCGGATCGCTTGAATGGGTTGCCTACTGTCGTGGCGTGGCGTTGGTCGAAGCGGTCTCCGGAGGCGCGGCCCGGATGATGACTTACCCACAGATCATGGCCTATGCAGAGCTGGAACCCATCAGCAAGGCGCTGGCTGATGTGCACGCGCTGGCATTGATCGATCCGATCGTTGACTGGGCACTGATCAACGGCGTCATCACCGACGCTGAACTGCGTCAATCCGAAAACGCAACCACACAACGAGCAGTTGTTGCCTATCAAAGCTATGTGGCGAACTTCTCGCAGGTCAGCGTCGCCTTTTCCACACCCATGCCTGATCGCAAAGCTATTGCGCAGGCCGCACTGGAAACAGCGGTTCCAGACTGTGATTTTTTGCACAAACCAGTGCTGGAACAGCGACCGGGGCTTTACGCTTCGCCCACAAAAATGTCCATGGTCGACTTGCATATGTCTGGCGATTTGAGGAGGCAGGAATGGGATTTTCGTGCCGTTTTTCCCGATAGCAAGGCCCCCGATCTGTTGAGTCAGGTCGACGGAAGCGGGCGCCCGGCCCTTTATGATCCCAAGGTCGAAAGTCTTTACCGTCGCTTTCCGTCATTACTGCTGTTGACAGACAACGATGTCGAGTTTCATCGACAGTTGCGTGGTTATTTGGATGAGTTGAACACAGCACTGACCACCACGCTCAAATTGGCATTGTCGCGGTTGTCCTATTTCGAACTGCAAGATGTACTGCGCGGTGAACTGACGTTTTTTACCGTGCGTGATTCAGCGGTAATGACCCGAACCATTCCGTTAGGGGAGGGGCAAGCCCACAAGGCATCCTGGGAGACTCAAGCGAATAAAGATGCGGTCACAGGGCGCTTCGGCATTGTCATGTGCGCCTCCCATGGCGGCAAACTCGCCTGCTACGAGCTGTTTACCTTGCGCGGCGAAATCCATCGAAATGATCATTTGGGCAAGTTCATCGTTCAAAGCGGGAAGCTCAAGGCTCCGGCACGGGTGGATTTCAAGGGTGACCTGAACGCTGAAGAGTCACCAACACCCAAGGAGCGTCTGCCAATCAACCGCAAGTGTTACATCGAGGGGGTAGCGAACGATTTTCGGGTGACCAGCAGCGAAGCGATCATTGAAAAGTTGATTGTATTGCCTACGCCGGCCACGCCTGCCACCCCGAAAAAAAGTGAATACCAGAACTTCTCTGATCCCAGGATTGAGCAAATCTCGGCGATGATCGTATCCCGGCATCCCTTGATGACATTCGAACAGTTGAAAGCAGCCGCAATCGTGCCTACGACGCTAGAAAAGGAGCGAGCGCAAGGTGACGCCGTCGCGACCTACATCGTGGATCTCGCCGTGCCGTTCAAAAAGTGCGTGGAAGACCTGAGTTCCGGGGAGTTCAATCGGCTGGTGGACGGAGTCTATGGTTGTGCCATGGATGTCATCGCATTGGTGGGGGCCGTTGCCGGTTTCGCTTTTTCGGCTGCATCGATTTCGGCGAAGGCAACCAGTATGTCCGTCAAGTTGGGATATCTCGCCAAGCTGATCATCGGCACAGGGGTTTCAATCTTCAATCCACTGGACGATCTGCCCTCCATCCTTCGCGGCAGTGGCAAGCTGGTTTACAAGGGGGGAATGCGTTTGAGTCAACAGGCGCACGAAATTATCGCGCTGGCCCAGTCTCAGATGAGGCATATCGGAGGAGCCCGGAAAACTGCAGTCTCGGCAGGCCGAGGCGCTTTAGCCGGGAAGGGGATCTGGCGACCAAAAGCAACCGGCGTAGAAACGATGACGGTGCTGGCCGCGCGTGAGGACTTTTACTGGTATGCCCTTAGCCGCAGCGGTAAACCCTGGGGGCCAAAGTTGAATCATTTCAACTTTGTGGCGCCCTTCAGGGGAGACCGTTTTCATAAAACACTACCGGTCAGTTACACCCGAGCGGTCATCCAGAGAAGTTTGCCACGTGCCAAGGCCAAGATAGAGAACGCGATCAAGGCACTCAGCGACCATGACTTCAGCAAAGAATTCGAATCTATCTGCAAAGCGTTTCTGGGCAGCAACCGGTCTGATGCCACTGATCGGGTGTTGAAATACCTGAAATTGATCCGTACCGATTTCAACGGCTTTTCCCTGAGCAACATGGCCCTTGACCCTCATAAGGACAACGGAAATATCGCTGCTTTCGATCCCGGGCTCTATCGGCAATGGGTTGCAGCCAGTGCCAGTGAGAGGGCGAAGGTGATGTTCATGAAAATCCACACACGTAATCTGAATGCTCACTTCATTGGCCACGACTACAACCATGACGTGGTCGCGGATGACCTGATTCACGAAATGCTTCATGGTGCGGCGCAGACGGAGGATGTCAGCTACGCCCGCGACGTGGCACAACCAGGATCAGGCGACCAGGTATTGAATGTGACACCGCTGCTGAATCTGGCCAACGGCAAACACCCGCTGGTCGAGAGTGACTCCGCGACGCAATACCATCCGGCCGGCAAGGCTATTGAGAATGCCGATTCGCTGGCGCTGGTGGTTTCTCTGCTCGATCAGTACTACACCGACAACGCCGAATATCAGCGCAACCTCTACACCCTTGAGCAATACCTTGAGAGTACTGACACCGGCGCGATCGTCGAGCCGGTGCTGTTGACCCTGAATCGACCCGCGTAATTTACCCCTGAGGCGGAGCAGGTCTCAGTGATTCAGCTCCGGCCGATCCCGAAACTGCGCCAGCGCTTCTGGATTGGCCAATGCATCGGTGTTTTTGACGGGCTGGCCATGCACCACATTGCGCACGGCCAGTTCCACCACTTTGCCACTGATGGTGCGCGGAATATCGGTGACCGCGACGATCTTCGCCGGTACATGGCGCGGTGTGGTGTTGACGCGGATCACCTGGCGGATCTGCTGTTGCAGCGCGTCATCCAGCGTTACGCCTTCCTTGAGGCGCACGAACAGCACCACGCGAACGTCGTCCTGCCACTGCTGGCCGATGGCGACACTGTCCAGCACCTCGGGGACTTTCTCCACCTGACGGTAGATTTCCGCCGTACCGATGCGCACGCCACCTGGGTTGAGCACGGCGTCGGAGCGCCCGTGAATCAACATCCCGCCGTGGGGCAGCTCTTCGGCGTAATCGCCCTGGGCCCAGACGCCGGGGAACTGGTTGAAATAGGATTTGCGCAGTTTCTCGCCGTCGGGATCGTTCCAGAGTCCAATCGGCATCGCCGGAAATGGCCGGGTACACACCAGTTCGCCTTTTTCGCCGATCACCGGTTGCCCGGCGTCGTTCCACACTTCCACCGACATGGCCAGGCTCTTGCCCATGATCTCGCCCCGGCGGACCGCTGACATCGGGTTGCCGTTGACGAAGCAGGACACGATGTCCGTGCCGCCGGACATCGAGGACAGGCAGACGTCCGGTTTGAAGTCGCGATAGACGAAGTCGTAACTCTGCGGCGACAGCGCGGAGCCAGTGCAAAGCAAGGTTTTCAGATGGCTCAAGTCGTAGCGTTCTCGCGGTCTGATTCCACTGCTTTCCAGGGTCGCGAGGAATTTAGGACTGGTGCCGAACACGCTGACTTGCTCGTCATCGAGCAGCTCCAGCATTCGTTCGTTGTCCGGATAAAACGGCGAGCCGTCATACAGCACCACCGTGCTACCGACCGCCAACGCCGACACCAGCCAGTTCCACATCATCCAGCCGCAAGTGGTGTAGTAGAACAACCGGTCGCCGGGCCCCAGGTCGACATGCAATCCATGCTCCTTGGCGTGTTGCAGCAACACGCCGCCGGTGCTGTGGACGATGCACTTCGGCACGCCGGTGGTGCCGCTGGAATACAGCACGTATAGCGGATGATCGAACGGTACCGGAACGAATTGCGGCTCATCGCCCGGTTCATAGAAGTCGTCCCACAACGTGACGTTGGCGGGTGTCCGGTAATCCGTGGCATGGGCGTGATGGCGTGCGTACGGCACGATGATCAGCTGTTCCAAGGTCGGCAGCTGTTCGAGGATTTCGTTGATCTTGACGGTCTGGTCGATCTCTTTGCCGGCGTAGCGGTAACCGGCACAGGTGATCAGCACTTTCGGCTCGATCTGGCCAAAGCGGTCGATCACGCCATGGGTGCCGAAGTCCGGTGAGGAACATGACCAGATCGCGCCGAGGCTTGTGGTCGCGAGCATCGCCACCAGGGTTTGCCAGGTGTTGGGCATGCAGGCTGCCACTCGATCGCCGAGTACGACGCCGGCCGCTTGCAGGCTGGCCTGGAACCCGGCGACATGCTGGGCCAGTTCGGCCCAGGTCAACAGTTCACGCTGACCGTTTTCCCCGATGGCGATCACGGCGATGGCATCGTCCCGTCGACTCAGCAGGTGTTCGGCGAAGTTCAACGTAGCGCCGGGAAACCATTCGGCACCGGGCATCTTCAAGCCTTCGCGCAGAACCGCGTCGGGCTGGGTGTGAAAACTGATACCGAAGAAATCCACGATCGCCTGCCAGAACGCTTCGCGCTGGTCGATGGACCATTGGTGCAGGGCAGGGTAGTCATCGAGGTGCACGTGATGGTGCTGAATGATGAAACGCCGAAAGCCGTCCATGCGGGACCGGGCAATGCGTTTGGCATCGGGCTGCCAGAGGATGTCGGACATGGTTTGCCTCTTGTTTTTGTTGTTCACATGACCTGTGGGAGCCAGCCTGCTGGCGATTGAGGTCGGTCAGTCAGCATCTCGGTTGAATGATGATCCGCTATCGCCAGCGGGCTGGCTCCCACAAGGGCATAGCTTACTGCGCGAGCCACCCGCCATCGATATTCCACGCGGCGCCGCGCACCTGGCTGCCGGCCTCGCTGCACAGAAACAGCACCAGTTCACCGAGGTGCGCGGGCGTGACGAACTCCAGTGACGGCTGTTTCTCGGCCAGCAGGTCGTGTTGCGCCTGTTGCGGATCAACACCTTTGGCCGCGCGATCGTCGATCTGCTTCTGCACCAGCGGCGTCAGCACCCAGCCCGGGCAGATGGCGTTGCAAGTGATGTTGCTGGCGGCGGTTTCCAGGCCGACCACTTTGGTCAGGCCGATCACGCCATGCTTGGCTGCCACATACGCCGCTTTGCCGGTGGAACCGACCAGACCGTGCACCGAAGCGATGTTGACGATCCGGCCCCAGCCTTTGGCGCGCATACCCGGCAGGCTCAGGCGCGTGCTGTGAAACACCGACGACAGGTTGATGGCGATGATCGAATCCCAACGTTCCACCGGGAATTCTTCAACCGCCGCGACGTGCTGGATGCCGGCGTTGTTGACCAGAATGTCCACGCCGCCGAATTCGCGCTCGGCGTAGGCGATCATGTCGGCGATCTGCTCAGGGCTGCTGACGTCCGCCGGGTGATGGCCGACCTTGCCGCCGAACTGTTCGACTTCGGCGATCACCTTGGAGGCATCGCCAAAACCGTTGAGGATCAGGTTGGCGCCGGCCTTGGCCAGCGTGAGCGCGATGCCCAGCCCGATGCCGCTGGTGGAACCGGTGACCAGTGCGGTCTTGCCAGTAAGAGTCGTCATGAATACCTCACACAATGCCAGTGGCGTAGAAAGTGCCGATTACCACGAAAACCGCCAAGGTCTTGATCAGCGTAATACAGAAAATGTCCTTGTAGGCCTCGCGGTGAGTCAGGCCGGTGACCGCCAGCAACGTGATCACCGCGCCGTTGTGCGGCAAGGTGTCCATGCCACCGCTGGCCATTGCAGCCACCCGGTGCAGCACTTCCAGCGGAATGTTGGCGGCGTGGGCGGCGCTGATGAATTGTTCAGACATCGCCGCCAGGGCGATGCTCATACCGCCCGAGGCGGAACCGGTGATACCGGCCAGCAGTGTCACGGTGATCGCTTCGTTGACCAGCGGATTGGGGATGCTCTTGAGCCAGTCGGCCAGCACCAGAAACCCCGGCAATGACGCGATGACCGCACCAAAACCGTATTCCGACGCGGTGTTCATCGCCGCCAGCAACGCACCGCTGACTGCGCTTTTGCTGCCCTCGGCGAGCTTGCTTTTGATCGCTTTAAACCCGAATGTCAGCACCATCAAGATGCCCACCAGCAAAGCAGCCTGCACCGCCCAGATCGCGGTGAGCTTGGCGATTTCGGTGGTGACCGGCGCGGCCATGCCCGGCAGCGCGAGGCTGTGGGTCTTGCCGTACCACTGCGGAATCCACTGAGTGAACAGCAGGTTCATGATGCCCACTGCCAGCAACGGCGACAGGGCGATCCACGGGTTGGGCAATTTCAGGTCTTCGGCAGTTTCCGGTTCGTTGCGCAGTTCGGTGCCGTAGCCTTCACCGGCACGCTGAGCCTTGTTGCGCTGGCGCTGCAGGAACAGCATGCCGGTGCAGAACACGAAAATCGTCCCGATCACACCCAGCCACGGCGCCGCCCACGCGGTGGTATTGAAGAAGGTACTGGGGATGATGTTCTGGATCTGCGGCGTGCCGGGCAGGGCGTCCATGGTGAACGAGAACGCGCCGAGGGCAATGGTCGCCGGGATCAGGCGCTTGGGGATGTTGCTCTGGCGGAACATTTCCGCTGCGAACGGATAGACCGCAAACACCACCACGAACAGCGACACGCCGCCATAGGTCAGCAGGGCGCAGACCAGCACAATCACCAACATCGCCTGGCGGGTGCCGAGCAGACGAATCGCTGCGGCAACAATCGAACGGGAGAAACCCGAGAGCTCGATCAGCTTGCCAAACACGGCGCCGAGCAGAAACACGGGAAAGTAGAGTTTGATGAAGCCGACCATTTTCTCCATGAACACCCCGGTGAAGGCTGGGGCGACGGCGGACGGGTCGGTGAGCAGGACGGCGCCGAGGGCGGCGATCGGGGCAAAAAGGATAACGCTGTAGCCACGGTAGGCCGCGAGCATCAGCAGCGCGAGAGCTGCCAAGGCGATGATCACACTCATGGTGTGCTCCTTCGATTGTTATTTTTGTGGGTGAAACGGGTGTGGAAAGGGCTATAGCGAGATTTGTGCCAGATGGTTAAGTTGTTGAAATAAAAGGAATTAGTTTGTTTTTGGGAGGCGGTTTTGAAGGTTTTGTCTCTGTTTGGAGACTTCTATGGCTGTGAGGACGCTTTCGCGGGCAAGCCCGCTCCCACATTTGTATGCATTTCCTTGTGGGAGCGAGCTTGCTCGCGAAGTTTTTGGTCTTGTCCCTTTATGGAGATTTGATTCTCTTTATTGAGACTCGGCGATTCCTAGCGCAATCATTTTCTTGTAAAGCGTCGAACGACCCAGTCCCAGCCGCTCAGCCGCCTCGATCACCTTGCCCCCGCATTGCGCGAGGGTCGATTGAATCAACTGCCGGTCAAAACGCTCCCGCGCCTGACTGAAGGTCTCGTGGGTTACAGGCTCTGACAGGGACGTCACTGCGCGCTCAACGGGTGTAAACGTACCGATTGCAGAACGAATGTCGTTCGCCGTCAGCATCAAGTCATCACTGAGCAACGCCGCTCGTTCCAGCACATTGCGCAACTCGCGGATGTTCCCCGGCCAGGCATGCTGCCCCAGCAATTCCAGTGCTTCGCGATTGAGTTCATGTTGACTGCGCAACTCTTCAAGAATCGCTTCACTGAGCGCCGGCAGATCGTCCAGCCGTTCACGCAGCGGCGGCACCTGAATCGGCAATACGTTGAGCCGGTAGTACAAATCCGCGCGGAACTCGCCGCGCTTGATCGCCGCCTCCAGATCCGTCGAGGTCGCGGCAATCACCCGCACATCGCTCTGGATTACGTCGTTAGAGCCTACAGGCTCGAATTCCTTTTCCTGCAATACCCTCAGCAATTTGCTTTGCAACGGCAATGGCATGTCGCCGATCTCGTCGAGAAACAGCGTCCCTCCTTGAGCGATCTGTAATTTGCCAGTGCGGCCCTTGCGGTCGGCACCGGTGAAAGCACCCGGCGCGGTGCCGAAGAACTCGGCTTCGAGCAGCGCTTCGGGAATCGCGGCACTGTTGATGCTGACAAACGCCTTGTGCGCCCGGGGCGAAGCGCCGTGGATGGCCTGGGCCAGCAACTCCTTGCCGCTGCCGGTTTCGCCCAGCAGCAGAACCGGCGACTCGGCGCTGGCACTGCGGCGGGCGCGACGCTTGACCTCCAGGCTCGCGGCGCTGGTGCCGATGAAGTGGGCGAAGTTGTATTTGGTCTGCCGGGCGCGCAGCAGCGAACGGGTCGAGGCCAGTTCCTCCTGCATGCTCAGGTAGCGCTTGAGCATCGGCGACAGCGTGCGCAATTCGTCGAACAGGGCGAAGCCAATAGCGCCGATTACCGATCCGGCGTCGTCATGGATCGGTAGGCGCATGACCACCAGCGGTTCTTTCGGGGTGTCCTGCATGTCCAGCAGAATCGGCCGCCCGGTACGCACCACTTCACGCAGCAGGCTACCCGGAATCACGCTTTCGCAGGGCTTGCCGATGGCCCCGGCGGCGGAGTCGAGTCCGAAGCGCCGTGCATAGCGCTCGTTCATCCAGACGATGTTTGCATCGCGGTCGACAATCACCGTGCCTTCACTGGATTGCTCGATGATCTCGAACAACGAACGGATCGCCAGGGAGCGTACCCGTTGGTAATCCTTGAGGCTTTCGGTGGTGTTCATGGCGGCGTCCATTGGCGGAAGTCAGGTGGCGCGATTATGCCTATCCCTGATGCGCCGCCGCCAACAGCTCTTTGGTATAGGGGTGCTGCGGTGAGTCGAACACTTCATGGCTGGCACCGCGTTCGACCACTTTGCCGTCCTTGATCACGATCATGTCGTGGGCCAGTGCTCGCACTACCGCCAGGTCGTGGCTGATGAACAGGTACGTCAGCCCGTGTTTTTCCTGAAGCTGGCGGAGCAGGGCGACCACTTGTTTCTGCACGGTACGGTCCAGCGCCGAAGTCGGCTCGTCGAGCAAGATCAGCGCCGGTTTCAGTACCAGTGCCCGGGCAATGGCGATGCGTTGGCGTTGGCCGCCGGAAAATTCGTGGGGGTAGCGGTGACGGCTTTCGGGGTCGAGGCCGACTTCCTTGAGCACGCGGATGACCTGGTCGTCGCACTCGTCGGCGGTGGACTGGCAATGTACCTCCAGCCCCTCACTGATGATCTGCGCCACCGACATGCGCGGGCTGAGGCTGCCGAACGGATCCTGAAACACCACCTGCATCTGCCGGCGCCACGGCCGTAGCTGTTTCTGGTTGAGGCCGTCGAGGGACTCGCCCTGAAAGCGGATGCTGCCTTCGGAATCGAGCAGGCGCAGGATCGCCTGACCCAGTGTTGATTTGCCCGAGCCGGATTCTCCGACGATGCCCAGGGTCTTGCCGCGCTGGATGTTCAGGCTGATACCGTCCACGGCGCGCAAATATTGCTTGCGCTGGAACAATCCGCCGCCAACGACGAAATCCACCCGCAGGTTTTCTACTTCCAGCACGTTTTCCCGTTCGTCCCGGGGCAATGCTTCGCCTTCGGGTTCGGCATTGAGCAACACGCAGCTGTAAGGGTGTTTCGGCTCTGTGAACAGGGTTTCGCAAGGTGCCTGCTCGACGATTTCCCCGGCCTTCATCACGCACACCCGTTGGGCAATGCTGCGCACCAGATTGAGGTCATGGCTGATCAGCAGCAGCGACATGCCGAGACGTTGTTGCAGGGATTTGAGCAGCACCAGGATCTTGCGCTGCACGGTGACATCGAGGGCTGTGGTCGGTTCATCGGCGATCAACAGTTCCGGTTCGCAGGCCAGGGCCATGGCGATCATGACGCGTTGTCGCTGGCCGCCGGACAATTGGTGGGGGTAAGCCTTGAGCCGTTCTTTCGGCTTCTGGATACCCACCAGTTCAAGCAGTTCGAGAATGCGTTTCTGCGCTTCTTTGCCGCCCATGCCTCGATGCAGGAGCAGGGTCTCGCCGATCTGCTTTTCGATTGTGTGCAGCGGGTTGAGCGAGGTCATCGGCTCCTGGAAGATCATGGCGATGCGATTGCCCCGCAGGTCGCGCAAGGTTTTGGGATCGGCACCGACCAGCTCCTGGCCGCGATAGCGAATGCTGCCGGTGGTCTGGGCTTCGCTTTCGGGGAGCAGTTGCAGGATCGAGTGGGCCGTCACCGATTTGCCCGAGCCTGATTCACCGACCAGTGCCAGGCATTCGCCGGGGCGGATGTCCAGGCACAGATTGCGCACCACGGTCTGGTCATGAAAGGCGACGCTGAGGTCACGGATTTCGATCAGGTTGTCAGTCATTTCAAGGATCCGTTCATGAGCGCGGGTCAAAGGCGTCGCGCAATGCTTCGCCAATGAATACCAGCAGGGACAGAATCAGCGCGAGGGTGAAAAACGCCGTCAATCCCAGCCACGGTGCCTGCAGGTTCTGCTTGCCTTGGCCGATCAACTCGCCCAGGGAAGCGCTGCCCGCCGGCATGCCGAAACCCAGGAAATCCAGCGCAGTGAGCGTAGATATCGCCCCGGTCAGAATGAACGGCAGGTAACTCAATGTGGCATTCATTGCGTTGGGCAGGATGTGCCGGAAGATCACCTTGCGGTCGGTCAGGCCCAGCGCCCGTGCAGCCTTGACGTATTCGAGGTTACGCCCGCGCAGGAACTCGGCCCGCACCACGTCCACCAGCGCCAGCCAGGAAAACAGCGCCATGATCCCCAGCAGCCACCAGAAGTTCGGTTCGACAAACCCCGAAAGAATGATCAGCAGATACAGCACCGGCAGCCCCGACCAGACTTCGAGCAGACGCTGACCCATCAAGTCGACCCAGCCACCGTAATAGCCTTGCAGGGCGCCGGCCGCAATGCCGATCAGGGCACTTACGAAGGTGAGCATCAGGGCGAACAGGATCGATACCCGCGCACCGAAGATCACTCGGGCCAGCACGTCCCGCGCCTGATCGTCGGTGCCCAGCCAGTTGACCGAAGTCGGTGGACTTGGCGCCGGTTTGTTGAGGTCGTAGTTCGGTGTGTCGTCACTGAACGGGATCGGTGGAAACAGCAGCCAGCCACCGTCCTTGCGGATCAGGTTTTGCACATAGTCACTGCGGTAATCGGCCTGGAACGGCAGCTGCCCGCCGAACTCCTGTTCGGTATGGCGCTTGAATACCGGGAAGTACCACTGGCCCTGATAGCTGACCACCAGCGGTTTGTCGTTGGCGATCAGCTCGCCACCGAGGCTGATCACGAACAGGCCAATAAACAGCCACAACGACCACCAGCCCCGACGGTTTTTCTTGAAACGTTCGAAACGGCGACGGCCCAGAGGCGAGAGCTTGAACATCAGGCGTTCCTCGCGGCGAAGTCGATACGCGGATCGACCAGCGTGTAGCACAGGTCGCCGATCAGTTTTATCAGGAGGCCGAACAAGGTGAAGATGAACAGCGAGCCGAACACCACCGGGTAGTCCCGGGAGACGGCCGCTTCGTAGCTCATGCGTCCGAGACCGTCGAGGGAGAAGATCACTTCGATCAACAAGGAGCCTGCGAAAAACACACTGATGAACGCCTGGGGAATGCCCGACACCACCAGCAACATCGCGTTGCGGAACACGTGGCCATACAGCACCCGGCGTTCGCTCAGGCCTTTGGCGCGAGCGGTGACCACGTATTGACGGGTGATTTCATTGAGAAACGAGTTCTTGGTGAGAATGGTCAGGGTCGCAAAGCCACCGATCACCAATGCAGTGACCGGCAGAACAAGGTGCCAGAAATAGTCGGCAATCTTGCCCAGCGTCGACAGCGATTCGAAGTTGTCCGAGACCAGCCCGCGCACCGGAAACCAGTTCAGCGACGTACCGCCGGCAAACACCACAATCAGGAACATCGCGAACAGAAACGCCGGCATCGCGTAACCGATGATGATTGCCGTACTGCTCCAGATATCGAAATGACTGCCGTGGTGCACGGCTTTGCGGATGCCCAGCGGGATCGACACCAGATAGGTGATCAACGTGGCCCAGAGCCCGAGGGAAATGGTCACCGGCATCTTTTGCAGGATCAGGTCGGTGACCGTGGCGCCGCGGAAGAAGCTCTTGCCGAAATCCAGTTGCGCGTAGTTCTTGAGCATCAGCCACAGGCGTTCATGGGCCGGTTTGTCGAAGCCGTACTGTTTTTCGATGTCCTTGATCAGTTGCGGGTCGAGACCGCGGCTGGCGCGGGAGGTGCTGCTCATGGTCTCGCTCGCGCCGCCACCGACACTGGCGCCGCCGATCCCCTGCAAGTGGGCAATGGCCTGTTCCACCGGACCACCCGGCGCGGCCTGGATGATCACGAAATTGACCAGCAGAATGATCACCAGTGTCGGGATGATCAGCAGCAGACGCCGCAGTATGTAAGCCCACATCAGTGCGGCCCTCCGGGTCTGCCACGGCTGATTTTCTCGGCCGTCATCTGCTGGTTGGTCAGCGGCGTGCTGCTGATTTCCCACCAGCTCTCGATTGCTTCGTCATTGCTCGCCTGCACGGTGGGAATGCCGAAACGGTTCCACCACACGGTCGAGGTGCCCGGCGGGTAATAGTTGGGAATCCAGTAGTAGTTCCATTGCAGCACCCGGTCCAGCGCATGGGCGTAATGCAGCATGTCGGCCTGGGTCGAGGCGCGGATCAGACCGTTGATCAAGGTGTCGACCACCGGGTTCTTCAGCACCATGTAGTTGTTGGCGCCGGGATCGTTGGCCGACGCGGAACCGAAGTAATTGAGCAGCTCACCGCCGGGCGACGTGGTGACCGGGTAACCGGTGACAATCATGTCGTAGTCGCGGCTCATCAGGCGATTGACGTACTGCGAAGAGTCGATGCGGCGGATGTCGAGGTTGATGCCGATCTGTTTCAAGGTGCGTTTATAGGGCAGCAGCAGCCGGTCCATGCCGTTCTGGCTGACCAAGAAGGTGAAGCTCAACGGTTCGCCCTGTGCGTTGACCAGTTGGTCGCCGTCGGGTTTCCAGCCGGCCTGTTCCAGTAGCTCGAGTGCCTGAAGCTGCTTGTCGCGGATCAGGCCGCTGCCATCGGTTTTCGGTGCCTCGAAGACCTGGGTGAATACCTCGTCGGGAATCTGCCCGCGCAACGGCTCAAGAATCTTCAGTTCGGCAGCGTCCGGCAGTTCACGGGCGGCGAGGGCGCTGTTGGAGAAGTAACTCTGCTGGCGGATGTACATGTTGCGCATCATCTGCCGGTTGCTCCATTCGAAATCCCAGAGCATGGCCAGGGCCTGGCGCACACGGCGGTCCTGAAACATCGGTTTTTGCAGGTTGAACACGAAGCCTTGCGCCGATTGCGGTGCTTCGGTTGCCAGATGAGCCTTCTGCAGGCGCCCGTCGCTCAGGGCCGGGCTGTCGTAGCCGATCGAGTAGCCGGTAGCGGAAAATTCGCGGTTGTAGTCATAGGCGCCGCCGCGCAATACCTGACGGGCGACATCGGTGTCGCCGAAGTACTCGATGCTGAAGTGGTCGAAGTTGTAGAGCCCGCGACTGACCGGCAAGTCCTTGCCCCACCAGTCGGGATTGCGCTCGAAGGTGATACTGCGTCCGGAATCGACCTTGCCGACCCGGTACGGGCCGCTGCCCAGCGGTGGTTCATAGCCGCCACCGCCGGCGAAGTCCCGGGTCTTCCACCAATGCTCGGGAAACACCGGCAGGGTCGCGATGTCCAGTGGCAGGGTGCGGTTTTCATTGCTTTTGAAGTCGAAGCGCACGGTGAGCGGCGCTTCGACTTCGACGCCTTTAACGTCGGCGAACTGCGTTCGATAACGTAGGCTGCCTTGGGTCATCAACAGATCGTAGGTGTAGCGCACATCTTCGGCGGTGATCGGTTTGCCATCGGCGAAGCGAGCCTTGGGGTTGATGAAGAAACGCAGGGACAGACCATCCTCGGAGCGCTCCATCTTCTGTGCCACCAGCCCGTAGACGGTGTAAGGCTCGTCCATCGAACGCTGGGCTAGCGGGGAATACAGCAGGCCGTCGATCTGGGTGACGCCTATGCCTTTGTCGATGTAGGGCAGGACATGGTCGAAGTGACCGATCTCGATCGCCGAACGGCGCATCGTTCCGCCCTTGGGCGCTTGCGGATTGGTGTAGTCGAAGTGACTGAAATTTGCCGGGTACTTCGCCGGTTCGCCGTAAACGGTCAATGCATGTTGCGGTGCAGCGCTCACACCGGCGGCGCCCATCAGCAGAGCCACGGCAGTGAACATCAATGTGGAAAAAGCCAGTCGCATTGTCAGCCTTAGAGCCGGATGATCGATAAGCGCAATTTGTACGCGAGCCCGACACTGTTCGCCAGCCGCGTGGTGTAACCAAAACACAACGGCCCGCCATCTGGCGGGCCGTTACACAGCGCAAGGGACGAGGAATCAGTCCTGACGGCTGGTGACTTCCAGCAGGTGATAGCCGAACTGAGTCTTGACCGGGCCTTGCACGACGTTGATCGGTGCGCTGAACACTACGGTATCGAATTCCTTGACCATCTGGCCCGGGCCAAACGAGCCCAGATCGCCGCCCTGACGGCTGGACGGGCAGGTGGAGTTAGCCTTGGCGACTTCAGCGAAATCGGCGCCGGCTTCGATCTGGGCCTTGAGTTCGTTGCACTTGTCTTCGCTGGAAACCAGGATGTGGCGGGCAGTGGCTTTGGCCATGGGGAAAATCTCCAATCAAATCAGTAAAGGGTGGAGCCTACCGGATTCAGTGGCCGATTTCTCGGCAAAGTTCCGTTCGGTTGTCTGATGCAGGTTCTCAGAGGTTGGCGGCCTGCAAGCGCAAGGCGTGCTCGACATACAACTGGATCGAATCGACTGCTCCGGCGTGCTTGTCAGCGGTTCGACCCAGGCTGCGCAGATGATCAACTGGATAGTCGGAACGGATCACGGTGCCCAGATGAGAGCTGTAGCGCCCGACGAAACCATCGTTTTGCAAAGGTTCGGTCATGAAGTACTGCGACAGGGCCCGGCAGATGTCTTGCACCGGGTCGGGTTTCTGTAGATTCATTGAAGGTACGACACCACTCCAGGAGTAGTAGCGCACATCATTGACCTGTTCGGCGCCTTGCCCGCCCCAGCTCTGCGGCAGGCCTTGCGGGTACTTGTCATTGAAGTCGCCGACGCCTTCGGTCGTCAGGGCATTCAATGCGGCCAATGCGTGTCGCGGCAGCGCCGTGGTCCCGCTCAGGAGGCACATAAAGTCGGAAAATAGTGTGGCCACGTTCTGCGCCACGATTTCCGGCAGCTTCCCGGGGATCAGTGCCTTGCGCAGGAAATCCGCCAGTTCCGAACCGTGATTCGGCCCGCTGACCGACGTCACGGATGCGACCTTGTGTGGGGCAAGCGCTGCTGCGTAGCGAGCAGCCAGTGCACCCTGACTATGACCGATCAGGTTGACTTTTGCCGCGCCCGTGCCTTTGAGCACGGCATCGATCTGGCTCAGCAGTTGTCTGCCGCGTACTTCGTTGTCGTGAATGGCAGACAAGTGCGGCACGAAAACCTGCACGTCAATGGCCTTCAGCGCCTGCTTGACGCCGTGGAACAGCTCAAATGGGCCGATACGCTCGAATCCGAACAAACCGTGCACCAGGAGGATGGGGTAAAGGGTTGTGGTGTTTTGTTGCATTTTTTCATCCTTGATCGCAGAAGTTCATCGATGTTTGCCGAGTGCCACTCTAAATCAGTCGCGGAACTCCCGATGTATGAAGCGTCTGTCTCGGGAGGCGGAAACTGGGTCGGTGTGTGCAGGAAATATCCTCAAAGTTTGAAATCCGGATCGGAATATCTGGACATCTTTTGCCTCGTCCAATGTGTTTGTCCTGCCATTGCCTACCTGTTGCGATGCGATTGCTGTCGGAACGCGGTGTGGATGGACGACATCATTTTTCTTGTCTGACTGATTGAATTAAGGCTCTTCGACGCAGCAAGCAAGCTGCAGGGCGTTTCCATGGAGTGGAGCTACGAATGAATAGGCAGAGCGTGCAAGCAGCGACAGGGGGCAATGTTTTAGCCGTGACGACGATCGGCTCATCGGGGCATACATGTCTGCGCGAACAGGCGGGCTCACTGCCTGCGGCTTCCCTCGAAGCGGTGGACGGACGTGTCCTTGATCCCTCGTTGAGCAGAGTTGTTATCCGGATCGCGCCATATCCCGATATGGCATGTGGTGACAGAGTGGTACTGAATTGGCATGGTCTCGACATCGAGGGTTTGCCGTATCGACACGAGTTCGCGCGATCGATCAGCGAAGCTCAGCTGGGGAGGGATATCGTTTTTGTCATCGGCAGTTCTCACATCGCTGCGCTGGATGGCGGTTCGCTGGAGGTGTTCTGGACGTTGAGCAGCATGAAGTGGTTGGTGCCCGTCAGCTCTGTCAGGACTCGGCTGAATGTGGGGGATGTTCTATACAGTCTGCTGCCGCCCACGGTTGACGATGCCGTTGGCGGGCATCTTGATCCGGCGCGCGTCAACGAAGGTACCACTGTCACTCTCCAGCCTTATGCGGGAATGTCGGTGGGTGATCGAGTGGAGTTGTTCTGGCAGGGGGCTGCGGAGCACGCCTCATTCCGGGACAGCCTGATCGTCGAGTCCTACGCTGTTGGAGCACCGCTGGTGTTAGGTGTCGATCCTCGATTCATCGTCCCACATCCTGGCAGCGAAGTGCTTGTTCGATATGTCATCGAACAAAAAACCGGAGCGCTGCGCGAGTCGGGCTCCAGGGACATCATCATAGCTCCGTTGGTGCGCGGCGTACTGGCCGCACCACAAGTGCTTGAAGCACGGGAAGGGGCGCTGGACGTACGCGAAACCATTGATGGCGTCAGCATAGTGATCAGCAATGCGCAGGTAGAGGTCGGTGAACTGGTTTATCTCAGGTGTGATGGCGAGCACTACTTTCATCGCGATGATCGGGAGATAACCAGCGGAATGGAGATTGAGCCCCTGGTGTTTATCGTTCCCTATCGCTTTTGGCGCGAGCATGTCGGTACGGCTGTTCGAGTGTCCTACTCGGTTGAGCGACTGGATGATGTCAGTCAGGTATCCGATGTGGCACTGCTGAACGTGCAGACTTGATCAAGCGGCCTTCCGGGCAGGCATGCTCCGGAAGGCTGGTTCATATTCAGATCAGGGACGGATTCCGAAGACGCTCCGCAGCATTGAGCAGCAGATGTTCCGTCGCATTGAAACCCAGGCAGCCATCCGTTACCGAAACGCCGTAGCGCAACGACTCACTCAATGGCTGGCACCCTTCGAACAGATGCGACTCGATCATCATGCCGACCAGTGAGCGGTCTCCCTGTAGGCGCTGCTCCAGCACATCGTTGAAAACCTCCGGCTGACGAAGAGGGTTCTTGCCGCTGTTGGCATGGCTGCAATCGACCATGATGCGGCTCGGGATCTTCAGTCGGCTCAGTTCGGTATGGATTCGGGACACACTGGCACGATCGTAGTTCGGCCCTTGATGGCCGCCGCGCAGGACCAGGTGTGTATCCGGGTTGCCCGAAGTCGGAATGATTGCCGGATGGCCCTGGCTGTCTACGCCAAAATGGCGATGTGAATGAGCAGCCGAGCGCATGGCGTCGACGGCGATAGCCACGCCCCCGTCAGTGCCGTTCTTGAAGCCGACCGGCATGCTCAGTCCGCTGGCCATCTCGCGATGAATTTGTGATTCGGTTGTCCGCGCACCGATGGCGACCCAACTGAGCAGGTCGTCGAAGTAGCCAGCCGCCATGGGCTGCAGCAGTTCGGTGGCAACCGGCAGACCGAGGCGGATCATTTCCAGCATCAGTTCACGTGACAATGTCAGGCCGGCGGCCATGTCGTCGCTGCCATCGAGACGGGGATCGTAGGCCAGGCCTTTCCAGCCCACGGTGGTGCGGGGTTTTTCGACGTAAGCACGCATCACAAGGAGCATTTCGCCGCTGACTTCATCGGCCAGTCGGGCAAGTTTACCTGCGTATTCGAGCGCGGATTCGGGATCGTGAATGGAGCAAGGGCCGACGACGATCAGCAAACGGTGGTCTTCGCCGTTGAGTATGGCGCGGATTGCCTGACGGTGATCGGCAACCTGCTGGTTCAGGGCATTGCTCAGGGGCAATTGCTGTTTGAGTTGCAGTGAGCTGGGCAGGCGCAGGGTCAACGCTTCGTTGGCTGGATTCAGGGTGGACAGTGGCAGAGCAGAAACGGACGAGTTCATTTTCGGGCTTCCTGGGCTGGTCGCGGGTCTTTCCCGCCGACTCGGCCCTATTGGGGTGTTCGACAGTTGGCCGTATTGGCTACGTGTGTTGGCTTGCCACCTGTGGGTGACCGATCGGAGGCGGCAGGCTGTCCCGAGCGGAGGCTGCTAAATCGCCAGGCGGTAAAACTGTCGTAGCGGTAATAAGTGGCGTAGTTCATGTCGTTATTCCTCAAGTGTCTGGTGTGTCGCTGAAAGTTCAGGGCTTGAAAAAACAAAACCCCCGGTCGGGAGGCCGACCGGGGGTTGAGAATTCTCTGGTAGGCGACCCGTCTATATGGGCGCCGTGTGGGTATCAGGCGCGCCAGTGGCTAAACCAATACCCAAAATAAAAGCTGGCTGGAGCGCAGATGCTGTTCACGCAGGCAGCCGCAACCGAGCGCTGGGCGCTGGTGGCATGAAGCTGTGCAAGGGCGTTGAACATGGTTGGTCTCCGATGAATGCGCCGAGCTTACTAGAGCCCGATACGCATCAGCAATCAGAAATTGCTATTGCAGGTACAAGAAGGCCTCTATCGGTTGAGCCTGTGACACACTGTGGCTTTTCAGCTGCTCAGGGTTGAGTCGCGTCGAAGTCGCATCAGGGAGGGCAAGTCATGCCGGTGGTGGATGTGCAAACAAGCTTTCAATTGCGACCGGCATCGACCGATGACCTGTCGTTTACGCGAGAAATCACCCGTCGGAACATGCTTCGCTATTACATCAACTACGATCTGTTGTGGCAGGACGAAGCGTTCGATCTTGCCTGGGCCGGACGCGAGAGCTGGTTGATTGAATGCGATGGCAGGCCCGTCGGTTATTTCAGTCTCAGTCGTGATGCTCGCGCGCTGTACATTCGCGAATTGCAGGTCTGCGAGGGATTTCAGGGACAAGGTGCAGGATCCTGGGCGATCGATCAGGTTGTTGCAATAGCACGCCAGGAACGTCGACCGGCATTGCGTCTGACCGTGTTCAAGAATAATCCGGCGCAAAACCTGTATCGCAGAAAAGGAATGGTTGTGCAGGGCGAGGACGAATGTTTCCTGAGGATGCAGCTCGATTTCAGTACACCTGTGCTCTGAAACGCACGGCCGGCAAGCCCTGGATGATGAATTGAAACTTTTTATATGTTGCTTGCCGCTAGGTCTGTCTGGCAGTTTTTGCTAAGGTGTCCGGCATCCCAATAAGACCATATCGCGAGGTGTCTGCTTGATTAGGGTGCTAGTGGTCGATGACCATGATCTCGTTCGTACAGGCATTACACGAATGCTGGCCGATATCGATGGCCTGCAAGTGGTCGGCCAGGCCGAGTCCGGGGAAGAATCCCTTATCAAGGCCCGTGAGTTGAAGCCCGACGTGGTGCTGATGGACGTCAAGATGCCCGGCATCGGCGGCCTGGAGGCCACGCGCAAACTGTTGCGCAGCCATCCGGACATCAAGGTGGTCGCGGTCACCGTGTGCGAAGAAGATCCGTTTCCTACACGATTGCTGCAGGCGGGCGCTGCGGGCTACCTGACCAAAGGCGCCGGTTTGCCGGAAATGGTACAGGCTATCCGCCTGGTCTTTGCCGGCCAGCGTTACATCAGCCCGCAAATTGCCCAGCAACTGGCCATCAAGTCGTTTCAGCCAACCAATGATTCTCCGTTCGATGCCTTGTCCGAACGGGAAATCCAGATTGCACTGATGATTGTCGGCTGTCAGAAGGTGCAGATCATTTCCGACAAATTGTGCCTGTCGCCAAAAACCGTAAACACCTACCGTTACCGCATTTTCGAGAAGCTTTCGATCAGCAGCGATGTAGAGCTGACGCTTCTGGCAGTTCGTCACGGCATGGTTGATGCCAGCCTCTGACCATGACTGAAACATTCGATTCCGGCGCCTTCCTGTCGACTGTCAGCGGGCGCCCTGGCGTTTATCGCATGTTCGACAGCGATGCTCGTCTGTTGTACGTCGGCAAGGCCAAGAATCTGAAGAAGCGCCTGGCCAGTTACTTTCGCAAAACCGGGCTGGCGCCGAAAACCGCTGCTCTCGTCGGGCGAATCGCCCAGGTCGAAACGACCATCACCGCCAACGAAACCGAAGCCCTGCTGCTTGAGCAAACGCTGATCAAGGAGTGGCGGCCGCCGTACAACATTCTGTTGCGTGATGATAAGTCCTATCCGTATGTGTTTCTGTCTGACGGGCAATTCCCTCGTCTCAGCATCCATCGCGGCGCCAAGAAGGCCAAGGGCAAATACTTCGGGCCTTACCCGAGTGCCGGGGCCATTCGCGAAAGTCTCAGTCTTTTGCAAAAGACGTTTTTCGTGCGTCAGTGCGAAGACAGCTATTACAAAAACCGGACCCGCCCATGCCTGCAGTACCAGATCAAACGCTGCAAGGCTCCCTGTGTCGGGCTGGTCGAGCCAGAGGTTTACGCTGAAGACGTGCGTCACTCGGTGATGTTCCTCGAGGGGCGCAGTCATGCGTTGACCAATGAACTGTCGACCGCGATGGAAGAGGCTGCAATCAATCTCGAGTTCGAACGCGCTGCGGAGTTGCGCGACCAGATTGCACTGCTGCGTCGGGTTCAGGATCAACAGAGCATGGAAGGCGGGACTGGCGATATCGATGTGATCGCTGCCTTCGTCAACCCCGGTGGTGCCTGCGTGCATTTGATCAGCGTGCGGGGCGGTCGGGTTCTGGGGAGCAAGAACTTCTTTCCGCAGGTTGGTATCGAGGAAGACGTTGCCGAAGTCATGGCGGCGTTTCTGGGCCAGTATTTCATCAGCAGCCCTGAGCGGGATTTGCCAAGCGAACTGATCGTCAACGTCGTTCATGATGACTTCCCCACGCTGGTCGAGGCGATCCAGGAACTTCGCGGGCGCGAACTGACGATCAGTCATCGGGTTCGGGGAACTAGGGCGCGCTGGCAGCAATTGGCTGTGACCAACGCCGAACAGGCACTGGGCGCGAGACTGGCCAACCGTCAGCACGTTGCCGCGCGTTTCGAGGCCTTGGCCGAGGTGCTGAATCTCGATGAGCCGCCGCAACGGCTGGAGTGCTACGACATCAGTCATTCCAGTGGCGAGGCAACCGTCGCATCCTGTGTGGTTTTCGGGCCGGAAGGGGCGATCAAGTCGGATTACCGTCGATACAACATTGAAGGCGTAACGGCGGGTGATGATTATGCGGCCATGCATCAGGCGCTGACCCGGCGCTTCAGCAAACTGAAGGACGGGGAGGGCAAGTTGCCGGACATTCTGCTGGTGGACGGTGGCAAAGGGCAGCTGTCGATGGCGCGTGATGTGCTCAACGAATTGGCCGTGCCGGACCTGATCCTGCTTGGTGTCGCGAAGGGTGCGACGCGCAAGGCGGGGTTCGAGACTTTGTATCTGAATGATGCTGCGCATGAGTTCACATTGCGTGGCGATTCTCCGGCGTTGCATCTGATTCAGCAGATCCGTGATGAAGCTCACCGCTTTGCAATCACCGGACACCGTGCGCGTCGTGGCAAAACCCGTCGTACATCAACGCTGGAGGGCGTGGCGGGCGTAGGTCCGACCCGCCGCAGGGACTTGCTGAAACATTTTGGTGGATTGCAGGAGCTGTCTCGTGCAAGCATCGAAGAGATCGCCAAAGCACCGGGGATCAGCAAAAAGCTAGCAGAGTCGATTTATGCAAACCTGCATAGTGAGTAGAATGCCCATTCACCTCGTAGCCAGTTGTGCCGATGAATATCCCTAATCTGATTACCGTTCTGCGTGTCCTGCTCATCCCGATCTTCATATTGCTGTTCTATCTGCCTTACCAGTGGAGTTATCTGGCCTCAAGTTCGGTCTTTGCCTTCGCGGCAGCAACGGACTGGCTGGATGGTTATCTGGCACGACGCCTGGAGCAAAGCACTCCGTTTGGTGCGTTTCTGGATCCCGTCGCTGACAAACTGATGGTTGCCGTTGCACTGGTGTTGCTGGTGCAAGAACACGGCAACTTGTGGCTTACACTGCCGGCGGCCGTCATCATCGGTCGCGAGATCGTCGTTTCGGCGCTGCGTGAGTGGATGGCCGAGCTCGGTGCACGGGCCCATGTGGCGGTGTCGAACCTGGGCAAATGGAAAACCGCTGCACAAATGCTTGCGTTGGTGATCCTCCTGGCCAACCCCAAGGTTTTCAGCTTTTGGGTTTTCATCGGTTATGCGTTGCTGATGGTATCGGCAGGCCTGACCTTGTGGTCGATGGTTCAATACCTTCGGGCTGCCTGGCCGCATCTGAAGACCGATGTTGAAAAGAAATAAAACTTTTTTGAATCAAAGGGTTGACGGCGCTTCTGATTTCTATAGAATGCGCCACACCAAGCGGGAATAGCTCAGTTGGTAGAGCACGACCTTGCCAAGGTCGGGGTCGCGAGTTCGAGTCTCGTTTCCCGCTCCAAGTTTGTACAGCGTTTGTTGTTGCGCTACTGACAACAAAAGCTTTGAGGCCGAGTAGCAAAATGGTTATGCAGCGGATTGCAAATCCGCCTACGCCGGTTCGATTCCGACCTCGGCCTCCACTATAAACAAGCTCCGTAGATCCATGATTTACGGAGCTTTTTTATTTGCATCGCGCTGAAAGATTTAGTCTTTAAAACAGCCTTTGCAAACTTGCTTCACCGGGGAGTGATGTATATATTTCCCCCTCTGCTGCACGGGCAGCAATCTGTCAGGATTGTGAACCGGCATCAGGGCAACGCAACACCGCGCTACCGCCCGAATGGCGAAACTGGTAGACGCATGGGACTTAAAATCCCCCGCTCGTAAGGGCGTGCCGGTTCGATTCCGGCTTCGGGCACCATCTAAAATCAAGGGTTTGCGGGCGAAAGCTGATGCAAGCCCTTGTTTGTTTCCGGGTCGCAATTTTGACAGTGGTCCGCAATTCACTTCGTTGGCATCACTTTCTTGCCCTTGCGATTCCGGATGTATTGCTCGGCCATCACCACGGTGGTATGCCCAAGCTGGTCTTTGGCCTGCATGATATCGCCACTCGATTTTGCCTTGTCAGTGCCGGCCTTGGTGCGCAGATTGCGCATTTGGAACTCTGCCTTTTCAACACCAGCGGCCTCCGGGCTACATCAAACCGCCTCCGCAACATCGCCTCCGTCATCGGAGTGCCATCCTCCGTTACGATCAGCCGCGTCGAGCGGAATTTGTGCCCACCTTTCCGGGCCATGATTCGATCAATCAAAACCTTCAAGCTCGCCAATCACCTCGATTCGCCGTTTGGCCTTCGTTTTCCCCTGCAAAACCCAGATCTGGCCATCCCGGACGTCCCGCTCGTCCATCATTCGGGTGTCTGTGACCCTTTGACCGGTCAGGTAGGCCAGGTCCATCGCATCTTGTAACCCTGGGTCTGCTTTGTCGTAGACCCGTTTGAACAGTTCGTCTTCGACGTAGGTGTCCCGGCCGGTTTCTTTGTTGCCCTTAATGCCTGAGCACGGGTTGGCAAGCGAGGTATAGCCTTTGTCCCGGGCGTAGTTCCAGATTGCACTCATCAGGGCTTTCTCACGGTTTGCGCGGATGGGTGCGGATTTTCGCCAAGTAAGGTACGGGCGCACGTCCCATCTCAACTGGACTTTCTTGGCGTCCATACTGTTTTTTCAGCTTCGTAGCTTCCGACGGCAGTGACTGCCAGAGTTGTCACCGCTGGTCAGCCATTGCGCTTGATTGAGTGCCTGATCCAGTTTTTCTTCAGGTTCAGGATTTGTCCTGCCTTGGTCCGCGAGCCGGTCAGCTCGCAAACCTCTTCGTGCGATAAAAATTGAATGTTCATGTGCGTTCCACGCCGCCGACGACGGCAGAAAGTGTTTATGGGTTACGCCGCTTGCCTTGCACCGGCGAGATTTGTGGTTAAATGAGATGAATTCTTAAGGAGGAGTGAGCGATGAAAAAGGCATTTCGACACCCGCTGTTCTTAACCGGGCTGCCGCTGACAATCTGCGGCGCTGCGATTGCTGCGCCGGGTTTATGGGTTCCAGGGCTGGTACTGATGGTCGCCGGCTTCGCGAAGGGGAAAAGTTTCTGATTTCATTGCCACCGCCCCTTGTAGATGAGGTAGGCCATGTAGAGCGGGGAGCCTACCGTGAGAACGGGGAGCAGGGCGGGAATCAGGCAGATCATGGCGTCACCTCCTTGCGTTTTTGCTGAAGTTGAAAGTCATCCACCGAACGTGAGCAGCCAACTGCTTGGCAGCCATGCTCGTGGCAAGCTGTCTGATTGCATACCGATCGATATCCAGAGCCACCGCAGAGGGCGCAGTGTCCTCGCTCCAGGCCATGAGCTCTTCCAACTTCTGCCGCGTGCCGAGCCTGCAACGGTGTCGCAACTCTTTCTCGTCGAACTCGATTCGTTTAAGCGCGGCCTTCGCCGATCGCTCTTGTCCAGTCTTGGCCATGGCCTACCTCTTCAATTCCGCTGGCCGGCAAGTCCAGCCAGATCATTACGGTTAGCTTCAACATCCCGTGATCCGCTTCGAAAACGTAGATTGAAGTGATGGCTAAATGCGACTACGATCCCGCCCCTTAAAAAGGGAGTTACATAATGTTTCCAAAGTATTTTCGCTGGATTTCCGGGCTGGGTGTCGTTGGTGCGGTGGTGGTATTCGTACTTTCTGGCCTGAGAGTCTGGTCTGGCATGGCGCCTACCACAGATCTGATTCAGCCAATTGTTATGGCGATTTTTTTAGGCTGGATGTTCACTCAATCGACGAAGGCGTGAGGCTGGTCACGCCGCCACTTTGACTAGCTTCACGCCGGCCATGCTGAGCTTGTTGCCCTGTGCTGCAACCATCGCATCGAGTTTTTCGCAGTCCACGGTCAGCACCGAAATCGGGGCGAGGTCGCCGGCGACGGCATGGATCAACGCCTCCAGATCGAAGACTTCAGCCTGCAGGTTTACCAGCGTAGTGGTGGTTGCTGGCTTCGCGGCAGACTGAACCATCGCAGCGGCTGTCATCGATGCTGGGCTTGCGACTGGCGCGGGCTCGACCGGTGCCCTGGCTGGCGGCAATCTTCGCCCGAGCCAACTCGGAATCGGCAGAATCACGCAGGCTGATGATCGTCTTCTTGCCCTTGATGGCTCCGGCGAAATCCGCAGGCACCGCCGGCATACGCGCCTTGCCGCTCAGTGAAGCGTTGATCTGGTCTATGTGGGCCTGCAGCGCTTTCGCTGCATCCATGACGATGTCTTCACGGATGCTTAGCTTGCGGGCCTTCACCAGCTTGTCGAGCATCAGGCGCTTGGCGCGGGCTTCAGCGCTGATTTCGTCGATGGTACGGAACAGTGCGTCAATGCTTTTGGTTTGGCTCAGGGCGTGCTGCTTGGCAGCTTCCAGGCGCTCTTCGACATCGCCGCACCACTTGACCGCCTTCTAGGCGTCGGCAAAGTGCTGATCCGTTTCCAGCTCGGTGTTGATCGAGCCAAAGACAGCGAGCGAGTGACCACATTCACCAAATCATTATGCAGCTATAATCGCTTCCTTTTTTCCATGGATGGGCACATGAAAAGCTTGGAAGACTTGATAGATAGCCGCGACCCCGCACTATCTCTCGTTGAAAAAATGTTGGTAGAAGCAACCTGCAATTGTGAGTTGCTGTCCCCGTCCGCGGATAACTCAAGAGTCCTCTCTGCCCTGCAGGTTTCGACCAGATCTACGCTGGGCGCCATCGCTTACGAAACTGGCGGCCTACTGATTGATCACGGCTGGTTGCGGATAATTGGCTCTGGGCATCCGCAATTATCCCGAAATCTCGCTGACTGGAACGACGGCCGCGCAGAAGGTTATTTGCTGGTCGCCGATGATGCCGTTGGAGGTTTTTTTTCCATCAATGGCGGCGCGCTTGGGGATGACGTGGGGGAGATGTATTACTGGGCGCCAGACACGTTGCAGTGGGAACAGCTGGAAATTGGTTATACCGACTTTCTCAGTTGGGCTTTGAGTGATCGGCTTGCGACTTTTTACGACGGGTTGCGCTGGGAGGGGTGGCGTAGCGACCTCCAGGCACTGAGGGCAGACCAATGCTTCTCCTTTTTCCCGTTTCTTTGGACGCGGGAGGGCTCAATCGAAGAAAGCCGCCGAACGATAGTCGATGTAATTACGCAGTTTGAAATGAATGTTGAGTTGGCTAGTCAGCTTGACAGCGGTTCTGAACAGTCAGCCTGAGCAGCCTCGCTGAGGGCCTGGTTCTAAAGTTAACAATTCAATCTATCCCCACGAAACCCGCCATTGAGCGGGTTTTGTCATTTCTGAAGAGAGGAAACTCCCATGGCCGGCATTCAATTGCCCAACGGCGCAACGTTCGAATTTGCTTCCGCCTATGGCGCTGCAATCCCATTCACTGCCCTGTCCAATGCCGACCCGGCAGTGGCTACCGCCGCAGCGCACGGCCTGGCCGAGGGCGACATCATTGCTCTCAGCTCTGGCTGGACCCGCCTGGACGGCCGCGCCGTGCAAGTCGGCGAGATTGCAAGTGGCACCTTTGCGCTTGATGGCGTGAACACCACGAACATTCAGCAGTATCCGGCCGGCTCTGGCGTCGGTACCGCGCGCGAGGTGACCACTTTCACCGAGATCTCGCAGATCACCGAGCTGAACTCGGCCGGTGGCGACCAGCAGTTCCTGACCTTCGGTTTTCTGGCCGATGGGTGGGATACGCCCTGGCCACGCTGGTAGCGAACGCGTGCGCAGCCTCAATGGCAGCCGTCCCATGTTCGGCCTTAAGCTGGCTTGCCAGCCCAGCAACGATGCAATTTAACGTGAGTATGGGAGATCCGGCGTAGGCGATAGCTTCTTCAACATTATTGCTCATCTTCGACCTCCAGGTCATAAACGCGCCGAAATTGGCGCAATCCCTGTCCTTGGGCTTGTAGGCAAAGGACTGATCATTCGTATGCGATCAGCATTGTTTTACTTGCTTCCACGTGGTCGCCGTTTTCTTCGTTATCCTGATTTGTTCTTGTCGAACTTCGCGATCTTTCGCCCGCCTCGGCGACTGATATCTGGAAGGGACGGTTCTCGTGAAGCCATGTCCGAGGCGAGCGGCTTCTTGAAGGAGCGTCTCAACGAAAGTTTTTTGGGACAGCCACCACACTTCTAATGCGAGCGGAGGACCCATGTAAACCAGTTGGTAAATGATTCGAGAAGTAGGAGTTTGGGCCGCGATCAGCATAATCCCCATCGATACGATGGCTGACAACATGAAAGCTCCAAAAAGCGCGCTTTCTTTCTGAAGCTGTCGATGTACAGCGAAGGCATCGACACGAATAGCCTTCGCCTTTTTCAACTCTTTGCTTCGAGACCTTCGGAAGGCTCTGCCCACGACAAGCTGTGCGGGAACGAAGGCTTTTTTGAAGCCCCAAAAAACCAGGGCGACCACAACAGGGAGATACAGATCCTTGTAACTAGGCAAATCAGTAGCGAGATCCATCCACAATCCTTCTGGAAAAATAAGGCACAACGCTACTACTTATGGATCCAATTTTTCCACTGTCCTTTCATCCACGCTGGATGCCCGGACAGTATCGATGGCCAGGGCAAGCATTACCGGTATGATGAGAGGCTATCTTCAGTAATCGGAAAGCAGTTGATGCGTCAGTTTCTTGTGTTTGCTTTGGTGTGCGTCCTATCTGCCTGCACCAAAGTCGGGCGGCCTATATCCCATGCGGAGACTGACCAAGTAATTAAAGGGGTTACCACTCGCGAAGAGCTCCTGAATCGCTTGGGACAACCATATCTACTTAGCGAGGACGGGAACGGAAACGGTATGGTTACTTGGGTCTATATTCGCTCGAGCTTTTTAGGGTTCGGCTATAAAAGCCAAGCCTTTACCGCGCGGTTTGATGCTTCAAACAGAGTCATCGACTCATTGTTGACAGAGAAGTCAGAGCCCACCAGGCACAGGTGAGGTGCATTGCTGAGCCCTTTCCTGCGCTGGGCTTTTTGCATCGCTTCAACTGTTGCTCTACATTGCCCAGATTTCCACAAGAGTGACCTACATGGATGGCGTCTCTCGTTTAAACGAGCTGCTTCTCGAGCACAACTGCGTCGTCTCAATGAACGTCGAAATGCAGGATTATAAGTACAGCCTGGCATTGACGATGTCCTCTTCCGACGATCCAGAAACAGGCGCGGTGACGGTCAATTTCCAAGACGTCAGCACACTGAACCTAAGCGGCTTCGGTGGCGGACTAACCCAATTCATGGACCTCGTCGTGACTCGCATCGACGACGGTCTGGATAGAATCCGGTACGAGCTGAGGGACATTGAGGACGAAAAAATCTCGTTCTATTTCTTCAATTTCAGCGTGCGAGACCACAAGGAGTAAATATGCGGATTTTTATAGGAGCGCTGGCGGTAGAGCTGTTAGCGGGGTGTTGCTAAGGACTCGGACGGTCGTAAATGACCATCGGGCAAGGCTGCTCTTGGGGCGTTTCGAATTTCGGATCAAGAAACTTAAGCAGCATCTGGTCGTGCTCTGCGCGAGTTGCTCTGTAGAACATACACCGGTCCAGAAGGATCCTTTTCATGCTTCGGGCTGACGCAAGGTGTCTGGGTTCGACAGAGATCGTTGCAGTCTTGCCGCTCCGAGTATCAGTCACCTTCAGGTGGTAGCGCCCAATCAAACCATCATCTCGCTTGGTGTGGCCCAGGTAATTGAAGGAGAGTGCTTGAGTGTTTTTCTCCGGGGATCTGTCTGCGGGGATCACGATATCTTCTCCAACGTTCCAACTTCACTTTTTGAAATGGTGCAACTCCAGACGATAGGCGAGAGTAGAGCTACTACCATAAGAAACGCCACTTGAGATAGGTAGAACGATTCTAGCCATTGGTGATTTAAGGCAACGTAATAGGTGTTATGGACGACGTCAGCCAGGATAATTGCTGCGGTAAGGATGATACCGGCCATGGGCTTGATGAAGAGAAGTAGCGCTGCCAGCGGGTCTAAAAACGTAAGCGTCCCCCAGAAAACGCGGCTGGCCAAAAAGGTACTCGCTCCGTAACCGTAATCCCATAGCAGCCCATGCTGAAAACCCGCTTGAATGTGATTGGTGGTCGCCACCAGAAGACAGCAGGCGAACAAAACTCGGATTGCGAATGACAGCTTTGGCATGGCTTGATCTGCTTTTTTCAAGTGGTTCTATCATAGTGACGTCCCACAGAGTCGACAGCATTTAGTATGAATAACTACGCGCGATTTTGACGTGTGCGTTTTCCCAAAGTGGCAAGAGCAGCGCTCGACGGCGACAATGTCTGAAACCGAGAACGGGTATCGCTTGGTGATTGCTACTGACATGATGACCGATGAGGTTCTCGAGGCCTGATTCTGACGTAGGACTTGAAATCCCCCGCTCGTAAGGGCGTGCCGGTTCGATTCCGGCTTCGGGCACCCTGAATATCAAGGGCTTGCATGACATTTCTCAGGCAAGCCCTTTTTCTTTGCTCCGCAAAAAATCCCCCGCACCTTGGTCATTCCGGAGCATTCCAGACCCCGGTCGAAGCCGTGCGCCTGGCATAAGCACCGAAGTTATTCGCGGGTCGCCCCAAAGCTTGCCTTACCCCATCGGCAACAGCGGTATTGCGCCCATCCAGTACGGTGGTGAAGAGATAAAGCACCAGGTCGATCCAGGGCGCCGGCAGTTGCGCATTTTCAAGCTCCTTGCGGTAACTCTCTGGCGGTACTTGTATGAACTGGATATCGCGCCCTGTTGCCGAGCCGATCTCCTGAATTGCCTCAGCGAAGGTCAATGCTTTTGGCCCGGTCAGTTCGAAGAGTTTTCCAGCATGTCCCGGTTTTGTGAGTGCCTGCACGGCGACCTCGGCAATATCTTCCGCATCGATGAATGGTTCAGCGACATTGCCAACTGGCAGCACGAGCTGACCTTCGATGATCGGATCGAGAAAATGCGCTTCGCTGAAGTTCTGAAAAAACCAGCTGGCACGCAGGATTGTCCAGTCGATACCGCTGTTCTGCACAATCCGCTCAGCTTCTTGCGCTTCAATTTCACCGCGTCCTGACAGCAGTACCAAGTGTTTGACGTGGTGCTCGACGGCAAGCGAAACGAACGCCTGCAGGGTTTCCAGGGCACCGGGCATGGCGAGATCGGGCTGATAGGAGATATAGACTGCGCGCGCGCCCGTCAGAGCTGCGCTCCAGGTTGAAGGATTGTCCCAATCGAATGGAATGGGTGCGTTGCGCGATCCTGGTCGAACCGGATGTCCTTCCTCGATCAGTCGTTTGCTGATGCGGCTTCCGGTTTTTCCGGTAGCGCCGAGTATCAGAAAGGGTTGGGCTTCTAAGCTTGTCATGATCATCTCTCTGTTAACGTGAGTATCTCTCACAAAAAATACGATAGATGCTCACGTTATGCCGTCAAGAAAAGCCCGCCCTCAGCCGACGACAGGTCATTTGTCGAACGTCACGAATCTAGATCGAAGAATTGAGAGAGTCGGCGAGGGCCGGATGCAGTATTTCCCGAAGCGACATGCGCTTGAAGGTTTCGACCAGTCGCTTGCCTTCTGCCTCGGAGCAGGAGATGGCCAGGCGCATCGTCGATTCACCCAGTTGCCAGACCAGAAAAGCCGCATCGCTCACTTGTTGTTCATTGGCGTCAGGGAAGGCGCGCAGTACCGCGCGGGTCAACATTTGCGCCGCAATGCGACTTTCCTGCAGTTCCAGATCCAGCAGCTGTTTGTCAGCCTGCATGCCTGACCAGATATCGCGCATGACCGGTTCTGCCGTGATGACCTGGTAGTAAAGATCCAGCAGTTCCGAATAAGCGACTTCCAGCGATTGCGCATCGTGGACCGTCTCCAGAGCAACCTGAATGCAGCGGCGGCTTTCGGCGTTGTAACGCTGCGCGAGGTTGAGGATGATCGCGCTTTTGTCTGGAAAATACTGATAGAGAGAACCGATGGATATCTCGCAGAGCGAAGCAATTTCGCTCATCTTCAACTGATCGCTGCCCTTGCTGGCAATCAGCCGTGTAGCCACGCCGAGAATTCGCTCCTGCCGTTCACGGCTGCGTTTTTGCGACGGATTGCGGCGAGGTGAGGGGGGCGCTCCGAAGCTGTCTTCAGGATCAAGGGATGTTTGCACGCTGAGTTACCGAAACTGGATCCGACAGGACTCACCATAGCATCGGCAGAGCTACACAGTAATAAACACATCAGCAGAAATGGGCCGAACAGACGGCCCATTGTGTTACCGGTCTAGACGAAGGCTTGCCCGGTAAAACCCCTCGGCAGACGCTGGAGGCCAGCCATCGCTGTCAGACGTTCGATCCACTCGGAACGCCAACTGGATGCATGGTTCGTTGCCTTGGCATGGCGAGCGGCCCGGCGCGCTGCATTGCGCTGGTCTTTACGTGCGCTTTTATAAGCGTCGGTGTTGCGGCAGCTGCGGCACTTGACGCGATTGAGTTCGGGGCTGGCGCTGAGATTGTTGCCCTTGTGACCACAGGCAAGATGCCCGTCGACTTTGAAGTGAATGACCATGAGACGCCTCCTTGGTGACGTGTAAAGGGTTTGACCCTTCACCACCAAGGACGTTCTTTTTTTGCAGGCATTGTGCGAATCAGTGGATCACCTGAAGCGTGGCAGCGGCCGATCGACAGGCTTGAGCGACGAGAGGGTGCTGCGGATCAGCGGCGTATCCTTTTCGATGTCGTTCAAGCGATCGCGAATACGCAGGGCGGTTGGGTGCCCGCCTTGATGATCGACCCAGTCGGCGATCTCTTTGCAGGCCGCGGCAAGGCGTGCCTCCCGGGCCTCGAGCAAGGTGAGGAGAGTGGTGATGGACTCTCTTTCGGACATGGAACACCTCCGTTCAGGAAACCGCTCTGAGGCAGCAAAAAGCCCGCGAAGCGCGAGCTCTCTGCCGTTGGGGCGCTGCTCCTTCAGCTGGTTTGAGTATAGACCCGTAAATGACAGCTATCAGCCCGAAGACTCACTGACAGTCATCCGTGAACTGGCGGCATTCAGTCGCTGGCATTCTCGCCGGGCGTCCGCTTCCAGATCGTAACCATCCCCGATGAAACCGCCGGTACGCGTGTCACTGATGCGATACCAACTGGTGGCCTCGGCGGGTTCGTGAAGACTTTCTCCTGCGCGGCGACCGTGAATGATGATCTTGTTGCAACGCTTCACGACGAATATGTCTTCCATGGCGTCACCGCAGCTGATTCATATCAGATCAACTATAGAAGCCCTGACAAATCGTGCAAAAAATAGTCAGGTCAGTTCGTCGGTTGCAGTATCCACCCGGAACGATGCCAGTTCAGAGAGTGAGTCGGTTGCAGCGCCTTGAGGAAGTCCTGATCGTGCGAAACGGCAACTATCGCTCCCGGAAATGTCTGCAAGGCTCGTTCGAAAGCTTCCACCGAGGGCAGGTCCAGATGATTGGTCGGTTCATCCAGCAACAGCAATTGCGCGGGCTCTGCGCTCCATAATGCCAGCGCCAGTGCGGCTTTCAGGCGTTCGCCACCGCTCAATGAAGCGCAACATCCCGTGGCGCGACGAGCATTCAGTTGCAGGTGAGCGAGGTTGCTGCGCAGCGTGCCTTCGTCCAGGCCCGCCCCCTGCATCATCAACTGTTCGGTGATCGAGCGATGATCGTCCAGTTGGGCCAGTTGCTGATCAAGAAACGCGAACGGCACGTGAGTCGCGGCGACCCCGTCGACAGGCGCCCATTGCCTGGCCAGAACCTTCAGCAGGGTCGATTTGCCGCACCCGTTGGGACCACTGACAGCGATTCGCATCGGGCCGCGGATCACCAGGCTCAGGCGGCTCGTTGCTGCTGCGCGGGGCAGCCATGGCAATCCGGCTGCAATCAGTGTGCAGACCTGACGATTGTTAGGCACGGTGCTTCCGGGCAGGTTGACCAGCACACCGTCGGCGGGCTGTACCTTGGCGTATGCCTCCCGCACCTGGGCATCGAGCTCGGACTTGCGTGCCTGATGGCCCTGCCTGACGTGGCCCATGATTTCCCGGGCGGCGCCTTTGATTGCCACGTATTCGAAACTGGCAATGTTGGCGGTTTCGGCTTTGCGTCGGGAATTGGCCGCATGGCGTTGTATCGTGTCGTGTTCACGCCGCAACCGTACGCGTTCACGCTGGCGCTCGCTTCGGGCTTGATCGAGACGTGCTTGTGCCGCCGCTTGATGGATCCGCTGGTGCTCCCGAAACGCCGAATAATTGCCGCGAAAGTCATTTGCCTCCACGCCATTCAATTCGACAATCCGTTGCATGCCATCGAGCAGTTGTCGGTCATGGCTGACGACGATCAGCCCGCTGTGCCAGCGCTCCAGTGCGGCCATCAGCCATTGCCGTCCCGATGAATCCAGATGGTTAGTCGGTTCATCAAGGACCAGCAACGAAGCCTGACTCAAAAACGCGCCGATCAGTGCGACTCGTGCTTGCTGGCCGCCACTGAGTTGTTCGGTCAAGTCAGTGAGTGCGACCTCGGCCAGCCCGGCGTCATCGAGCAAGCGCCGCAGACGCTCCGCCAGATCCCATTGTTCGCCAATGAGGTCGAAATCCTCGACGGATCCGCAGCCGCGGTTCATTCGCTCCAGGGCCTGAAGAATGGCGGCGCTGCCGGTGGTCTCGGCGACCGTCTCGCCAGTTGCGGCGACCAAGGTTTGCGCTACGTAGGTTGTGGCCACTGTGCGCGTCACGCTGCCGGTAGTGGGCTGCAAATGCCCGGCGATCAAACGCGCCAGTACGCTTTTTCCGACACCATTGCGTCCGACGATGGCGGTCGGCGTGTGATCGAATTTCAAATCGAGTGCATCGAAAATCGTCTCGCCATTGGCGAACTGGAAACCCAGCTGGTTCAGGGAGACGAGGGCAGGCGTACGCGAGACGTGAGTCATCGGCACCTCCAAAAAATGTCGTGAAAACAGACAAGCGCCCTGAGAGGCGTGTCGCGATTACATTTTTGAAGGCTTAGTTGTTCACTTTCTGCGGTCGTCCTTGGGAGGGGAAGCTCGATAGCCTAGTCGAGACGTTCGACCGCTTCAAGCCATGTCAGACATGCGTTCAAGAAATAGCGCCAGGGCGACTTCTTCCTTGCGCAGACCTTTGCGGATCCTCGGCTTTGGCAGCTCCGCCAGTGCGCCCAGCAAGAAGTGCTCCACCACGGCCGGATGGATATAGCATTTGCGGCATACCGCCGGGGTGTTGCCCAATTGCCGTGCCACACCTTTGACCATCTCCACCACATGCCGTTTGGCCTCGGTTTCCGACTCCCATTGCAACTCCCGCAGCACCGCCAAAGCGAGGGCGCTGCCGGCCCAGGTCCGGTAGTCCTTGGCGGTGAAATCCGCGCCGGTCAGGGTTTGCAGGTAGGTGTTGACGTCGGAAGAGCTGACGGTATGCCGTTCGCCATGTTCATCCAGGTACTGGAACAGGTTCTGTCCCGGGATTTCCAGGCAACGCTTGATGATCCGCGCCAGGCGCCGGTCTTTCACGGTGATCTGATGCTCGATACCGCTCTTGCCGCGAAACTGGAACAGGATCGCGCTGCCATTGATCTCGACATGCCGGCTGCGCAAGGTGGTCAGGCCGTACGATCGATTGTCCCGCGCGTATTGCGTATTGCCGACGCGAATCAGCGTGGCATCGAGCAGCGTGATCACCGTAGCCATGACTTTGTCGCGGCTGAACCCCGGCGCGTCCAGCAGCACTTCAAGCTGTTTGCGCAGCTTTGGCAGCGCCATGCCGAACTCGCGCAGTCGCGAGTATTTGTCGGCATCGCGGACTTCGCGCCAGCGTGGGTGATAGCGGTATTGTTTGCGCCCGCGAGCATCGCGGCCAGTGGCTTGCAGATGTCCGCGAGGGTCCGCGCAGATCCACACATCGGTGTAGGCCGGCGGCACTGCCAGCGCATTGATGCGTTTGATTTCGTCAGGATCGCGGATGCGCTGGCCGGTTGCGTCGAAGTAGCAGAACTTGCCGCGCAGCTTCTTGCGGGTGAGTCCCGGCTGGGTGTCATCGACGTAATGCAGGTCCGAAGGCAACACATCGGTCAGCGCGGTATCGGGCATGGCGGGGTTCCTGGGCGGCAATCGGGCTGTTACAGCGATTGACCGCAGACCCCGGCAGTCGTGCCGACCGATTTATGCCAGAACCGCGACAGCCTTGATCTGCGCCCATAATTGTTGGCCGGCATGTACACCAAGCTGATCCCGTGAGTAGCGGGTAATACGGGCCAGCAGCGGAGTGCCGCCCGCATCGAGGCGAATCAGCACATGAGCGGCATTGTCGGCGGGCATTTCGCTGACCACCGTGACCGGCAACCGATTGAGGATGCTGCTGTGCTCGGTGTTATGCAGGGTCAGGCTGATATCGCGAGCCTGCACTTTGCAGCGCAACGCCTGGCCGATCTCCATGGGGGAGTGAGTCACACGGATGCTCAACAACGTGTCGGGCAATTGCAGGCAAAGCAATTGGTAGTCGTGATCGTAGGAAACGACTTGCCCCTCGATCACGACGCCAGCGTCATCGCCCATTGCCAGAGGCAGATCGAGACGCGCCAGGGTTTCGCCGATGGGGCCGCTGGCCAGCGCTTTACCGTTGTCGAGCAGCACCAGGTGATCGGCCAGTCGCGCGACCTCGTCCTGAGCGTGACTGACATACAGAACCGGGATATCGAGTTCGTCGTGCAGCCTTTGCAGGTAAGGCAGGATTTCGCTTTTGCGCTGGCTGTCGAGGGCCGCCAGCGGTTCGTCCATCAACAGAAGTTTCGGACTGGTCAATAGAGCCCGGGCAATGCCGACGCGCTGACGTTCACCGCCGGACAGATGCTGCGGATGACGCTCCAGCAAATGGCCGATTCCCAGCAGTTCTGTGGCTTGCGACATGTCGACCCGGCGCTGATTCCTGGCAATCCGCTTGAGTCCGAATTGCAGGTTGGCCAGCACCGAGAGATGCGGAAACAGACTCGCTTCCTGAAAGACATAGCCGAGCGCACGCTTGTGGGGCGGGACGAAAATGCCTTTCTCGCTGTCCTGCCAGACTTCGTCGTTGATTTGCACAAAGGCGTTCGAGGCCCGTTCAAGCCCGGCGATGCAGCGCAGGCAGGTGGTCTTGCCGGAGCCTGATTGCCCGAACAGCGCGGTCACGCCACGACCGGGCAGGTGCAGGTCGACATCCAGGCCGAAGCCTGAGTAAGCGAGTTTCAAGCGTGCTTCAATCATCGATCAGCTCCAGCCTGCGCGCGACTTGCGGCTGGAATAGAGCGCCAGCAACACCAGGAACGAAAACACCAGCATTGCTCCGGCGAGCCAATGGGCCTGTGAATATTCCATGGCTTCGACATGGTCGTAGATTTGTACCGAGACCACTCGGGTCTTGTCGGGAATATTGCCGCCGATCATCAGCACCACGCCGAATTCGCCAACCGTATGGGCGAAACCGAGAATCGCCGCAGTGACGAAACCGGGGCGGGCGAGTGGCAGGATGACGCTGAAAAAAGTGTCCCAGGGATTGGCGCGCAAAGTGGCGGCCACTTCCAGTGGGCGTGTGCCGATGGCAGAGAAGGCGTTTTGCAACGGCTGCACCACAAAAGGCATGGAATAAAGCACCGAACCGATGACCAGTCCGGTAAAACTGAAGGTGAGCGTGCCAAGCCCAAGCCACTGGGTGAAATGACCCAGAAAGCCATTCGGCCCCATTGCCAGCAACAGATAGAAACCGATGACAGTCGGCGGCAACACTAGGGGCAGGGCGACGATCGCCCCGATGGGGCCGCGTAGCCAGGAACGGCTACGCGACAACCACAGGGCAATCGGAGTGCCGAGGACCAGCAGGATTGCGGTGGTCAGGGACGCCAGTTTCAGGGTCAGCCAGATCGCCGCGAAATCGGCACTCGTCAGCGACATTTACAGCTGATAACCGTAGGACTTGATGACCGCAGCGGCTTTCGGGCCTTTGAGGTAGTCAACCAGTGCCTTGGCAGCGGCGTTGTCCTTGCCTTTGTTCAGAATGACGGCGTCCTGCTTGATCGGGTCGTGCATGCTCGCCGGAACGATCCACGCCGAACCGCTGCTGACTTTGCCGTCCTTGTAGATCTGTGAGAGGGCAACGAAGCCCAGCTCGGCATTGCCAGTGGAAACGAACTGGTAGGCCTGAGTGATGTTCTGGCCTTCGACGATCTTGGCTTTGGTCGCTTCAGTCAGTTTCAGTTTTTCCAGCACCTGGGTGGCCGCCAGACCATAAGGCGCGGCTTTCGGGTTGGCGATGGACAGGTGTTGGTATTCGTTTTTCTTCAGGACGTCGCCTTTGGCATCGACGTAACCTTCTTTGGCCGACCACAGCGCCAGGGTGCCGATGGCGTAGGTGAAGCGCGAGCCTTTGACGGTGTCGCCTTCTTTTTCCAGTTTTTCAGGCGTGGTGTCGTCAGCGGAGAGGAATACCTCGAACGGCGCGCCGTTCTTGATCTGGGTGTAGAACTGCCCGGTGGCGCCATAGGCTGCGACCAGTTTGTGCCCGGTGTCTTTTTCGAAATCGGCGGCGATTGCCTGGATCGGTGCAGTGAAGTTGGCCGCGACGGCAACTTGCACTTCATCCGCCTGAACAGCGCCGACGGCGAATACCGCAAGCAGGGAGGCCAGGCAGGTAGGGGCAAAACGTGAGGCACGAATGGTCATGTAACAGCTCCGTTGTTGGCAGGTGCAGTGGGCAGTTGTTGTTAGAGGGGTAGACTGCGCCGATGCGAGGGGGTGAATCGCTATATATCTGAATATATAGCGAAATGCTTCCAAACGGAAAGTGCTGGTTTCAGGTGGGCAGGTCAGGGAATGAAATCCCTCAGTCTGCCGTGCCTTTACCGGGCCAGTTTCGCGAGCGCTCCTTCGGCCAGTTGCCGGGTCAGTTCAGCACTGCTCAGCTCCTTGCCCAGCGTGAACGCCTGACCGGCCCACAGGTTGCTGAAGTCGGCCTCGTCCTTGGCGCGCAAGGGCATCAGAGCACCGCCGGCCAGCGGAAACGCCGGTGCCTTGGCCGACATCGGTCCCACTTCGCGCATCACTCGATTCAGGATTCCCCGTGCCGGGCGCCCGGTGAACAGGTTGGTGACCGCTGTTTCACTGTCTTTGGCGGTACGCAGCGCCTTGTGATGAGAGGCGCTGACTTTGGCTTCCGGGGTAAACAGATAAGCCGTGCCGACCTGCACGGCCGATGCGCCGAGCATGAAGGCCGCTGCGACGCCTCGTGCATCGGCGATTGCACCGGCAGCAATCACCGGTACTTTGACCGCGTCGACAATTTGCGGGACAAGGGCAAAGGTTCCGACCTGGCTGCTCAGGTCATCGCTGAGGAACATGCCCCGGTGCCCGCCGGCCTCATAGCCCATGGCGATGATTGCGTCGCATCCGTTCTGTTCCAGCCAGATAGCTTCATCGACGTTGGTGGCCGAAGACAGGATTTTCGCGCCGGTGGCTTTGACCCGGTCCAGCAGGGATTCTTCCGGGAGGCCGAAGTGGAAACTCACCACTTCCGGGCGAAATTCTTCCAGTACCTCGCAAGCGGCCGCATCAAACGGTGCACGATTGGACACTGGCGTCGGAGCGTCGAAATCGGCACCCAGTTCGCGGTAGTAGGGTTCCAGCAGATTCTTCCAGTCCCGTGCGCGCTGTTCATCGGCGGCCGGTGGCTGGTGGCAGAAGAAATTGACGTTGAAGGGTTTGTCAGTGCCCTGACGGATGGCCTTCAGTTCTTCGCGCAATTGCTCGATGCTCAGCATCGCCGCCGGCATCGAACCCAAGCCGCCCGCGTTGCACACGGCAATCACCATCGACGAGTTGGTGGCACCGGCCATAGGGCCCTGGATAATCGGCAGTTCGATGCCGAGCAGGTCAAGAATGCGCGTATCTGGCCATTGGTTCATGGAAAAGACTCCGAAGGACAAAGCAGGGCAGAGAAGCTGAAGCCGGTTTTTTTACCAGCAAAACCGGGTTCAGGGCCAGCCAAGATTTGCAGCCTCTCGGGATTCGGTTCAGCGTCGATGAAATCCGCCACCACCGCCTCCACCGAATGAATGGTTCATGAACTGCGAAGAGTTGTGGAAGTTGTTCAACCGTTGATTGCCAACGTTACGCGCCGCCGAATCCCGGTTGAGGTTCTGCAGTTGAGCATTGTTGTTGATCGGCGCTCGTGTCGTGCCACCCTTGACCATCGACTGCCAGCCATCATCGGTTTTCTTGTAGACGTTGCCGTCATGCCCGGCGTAAACGTTGTCGCCAACCCGCGCGGCGCCGCTGTTGCGCCCATGGATACCGCCATACTGCGTGGTGTTGCCGGTGTTCGGGTTGTAGACGGCGCCACGATTGGCCGTAACCTGTGTGCCATTGCGAACATTGCCGGCCGTTACCCGGCCTCCGGCAATTGCACCGCCGTTGGGCCCGACCACTTCACCACTGCGACCCGCTGCATAGTTGCCGTTGTAGACATTGTGTACCCCACCGCGCTGACCTGCCGTCGCAATCCCGGTCCGTGAGTTATAGGAAGAGCCGACCTGACCGGCCCAACGGTTGCCGGTCCAGGCGTTGTAGCCCGCGCCATAGCGGCTGACCGTCGCCCGGTCGCCCCATTGCCGATAGATGTTGCCGGTGGTGCCGGCCCAGCCGCCGGGACCCCACGCCACAGCGCCGCCGTGATATCCGTAGGCTGCGCCTCCCCAGGCCAACGGCGCCGGATACAGGTGTGGCCCCCACGCGTAACCCCAGCCGTAATTGCCCCACCATGGATAGGCGCCCCAGCCCCAACCCATGGCGACAGTGCTGCCGCCCCAACTCCAGCCGAAGCCGAAACCGAAGGTCCAGCCTGTCCACGGCGTATAGCGAATGGCGACGCCAAAACCGTAAGTCACCGGCGGCCCGTACCAGACAGTGCCCACCCAGGGTGTGTACGGATAGCCCGTGCCGTAAACCACGACGCCGGTCGCTGGATCCAGCGTCGATCCCTGATAACCCGGGGTATAGCCGACAACAACCGTGTCACCGCTGGACTCATAGACTTTGACGTAGGTGAGGTAATGCATCGGCGAGTTCGGCGGAATCGAATAAATCACCGCCGGCACCGAACTGGCGACGGTCCATGGCCCGGTCACAGCTGTCGCGACAAACCAGATGCCGTTCTCCACCGCGTACCAACTGTTGTTGTCGACACGGATGATCGGCGTAGCGCTGTTGATCACATACTGAAGCGGGGTTCCGCTGATGGCTTTGAGTTGAGGCTCACCATCGAATTGCGGGGCAGTCATTTTGACCGCGCTTTTCTTGATCGCCGACGTCTGCGGGATCGTGGCGGCAATGGCCGCTTCCCTGGCCTGCGGCGTCCCGGCCACCGAGGCTTTGACGTTCTCCTTCGGACTGTCGTCGGGGATGTTGGCGAAGTCGGCCGGCAGCTTGTCCGCCGGGGTAAATGTCCAAGGGCCGTTCATGTCAGCGGCACGGAACCAGCGGCCGGAGATCAGCACATAACTGTTCTGGTCGCCGATTTCCTTGAAGATGTGCCCGGTGGTATTGCTGACATACAGCAATTGCGTGCCCTGGATCGGCAGCCACTGCGGCGCACCGTCGGTGACGATCAGTTCGGTCGGGGTCGTGGCGACAAAGATCTTTGGCTGCGGCGGCTTGGCCAGACTCGGCACTTTGTCCTTCGGATTGCTTTGCCCGGTGAGCAGATCCACTTGCCGACTCTCGATCGCGGCTTTCTTGGCTTTCTCCAGATCCGCCAGAGGCGAGGACAGCAGGGTGTACGGCCCTGTCAATTGATCGGCAACCATCCAGCCGTCGAACACGTGCAGATAGTGTTTGCCCTGGCCGTCCTTGAGCAGCAGAGGACGAGTGTTGATGACCCGTTGCAATCCGGTGCCGTCGACCGGGCGATACGCGGCCTCACCGTCGATATAAACGAGCATGGCCGGCACATCAGAGCTGATGATGGTCGGTGGTGTGTTTTCCAGTGGCGCCGAGTCGGCTTTCTGTTCGGCGGCCAGTACGCCGACGGCAGCCTCCAATTGATCCAGGGAGATGGTTTTCTTGCGCTTGGCCGCATCGTTTTGCAGTGTCGTGATCCACGTCTCTGCCTGGCTGGCATCGGCAGGGAAATCGGCCTTGATGATCTTGTACTGGTCGAGCATGACCCAGCGGGTCGCCTTGTCGACCAGCGTATGAGCGCTGAACTGGACGATCCCGTAAGTCGCCTTGCCGTCGGCATCGGTCGCCTCGACGGCGGCGCGGGCCTGCAAGGTGTAGCCGTCCCAGCTGTCGAGCTGGGGTTGGTACACGGTGAGTCTGGACTTGCCGCTGGTGATGACTTGCGGCCATGTCGGCTCAACGGCAGCGACGTCTGCCGGCTTGGTCTCAGGCGCCGCCCACGCGGTATTGAATGCCAACAGACAGAGCATCAGCCAGGCAAGAAAAGGGCGGGCGCGGGACATTGTCAGCTCCATCGACAAAGGCTTCTCGGGGATAAACGGAAGCAGTCGAAAAAGCATAGTCGCCCGATCTGGAATCACCCGCCCGTTTCAGCGATTGGCGGAAAGTCGAGTGGGGCAAAATGTTGCAGTGTGCTATTTGAATGCCACGATCCCCTGAATCCTTCCCCTGAGAGGCAGTCATGTTCAACGCCATTCTGATCGACAAAAACGACAGCGGATATCGCGCCAGCCTGCAGACAATCGACGAGCAGCAGTTGCCCGAAGGCAATGTGACAGTGCGCGTCGCGTACAGCACGCTCAACTTCAAGGACGGGTTGGCGATTACCGGCAGCAGTCCGGTGGTGCGCAAGTTCCCGATGGTGCCGGGAATCGATCTGGCGGGTACGGTCGAAGTCAGTTCGCATCCCGACTATAAGGCTGGCGATCAGGTGCTGCTCAACGGCTGGGGCGTGGGTGAAAACCACTGGGGCGGTCTGGCCCAGAAGGCGCGGCTCAACGGCGACTGGCTGATTCCGCTGCCAAAAGCCTTCACTGCCGCGCAAGCCATGGCCATTGGTACGGCGGGCTACACGGCGATGCTGTGCATCATGGCGCTGGAGCGAAACGGCGTGACGCCAGAGCAGGGCGAAGTACTGGTCACCGGCGCCAATGGCGGGGTCGGCAGCTTTGCCATTGCCTTGTTGCACAAACTTGGCTATCGCGTGGTGGCGTCTACCGGGCGGGTGTCGGAGCATGAATATCTGCAGCGACTGGGCGCCAGCGAAATCATTGATCGTGCGACCTTGTCCGAACCCGGCAAGCCACTGGCGAAGGAGCGTTGGGCAGCAGTGATTGATTCGGTCGGCAGTCATACTTTGGTCAACGCCTGCGCCAGTACTCGCGCCGAAGGTACTGTCGCGGCATGCGGTCTGGCTCAGGGCATGGATTTTCCGGCGTCGGTGGCCCCGTTCATCTTGCGTGGCGTGACGCTGGCCGGCATCAACAGCGTGACCCAGCCCAAGGCCCGCCGAATTGAAGCCTGGGCGCGTCTGGCCAAGGATCTGGATTTCGCCCTGTTGCCCCTGATCAGCCACGAAATCGCCCTCAGCGAAGCGATCGAAGCTGCTCCGAAATTGCTCGCCGGACAGTTGCGCGGACGGGTTGTCGTGGACGTCAATCGCTGACACATTAAGCGCCATCGCGGACCTGCCGGGCCGCACTTCAAAAAAGGGAGTGGCACTTCGATGGATTTACAACAACAGCACGTTGAGTCGTTCACGGTCTCAGGCTTGCGCGTTCGAACCACCAATGCCGCAGAACACAAGGCCGAGACCGCGAAAATCGGACCGATGTGGGGCGAGTTCTTCGGCAAGAACCTGGCGCAGGTCATTCCCGGCAAACTGACCGAGTCGCCGATTTATGGGGTGTATTCGGCCTACGAGTCGGATGCCTCGGGCGCATTCGATGTGACCGCCGGCGTTGCTGTCGTTGATCCGCAAAGCGGTTTCGAAACAATCCTGATCGAGAGCGGCGAGTATCTGGTTTTTCAGGGGCAGGGCGCGTTGCCGGACGCCGTCATCGCCACCTGGGGCCGGATCTGGAAACACTTCGAAGCCAATCCGCAGATCCAGCGCCGCTACGCCACCGACTTCGAGGCCTACCTGGGCCCCGAGTCGGTAGCTATCTACATCGGTATTCGCTAAGGCTGCGTTTCCCGGGACAACAGCTCACGCTTGCGCTCCACACCCCAGCGATAGCCGGAAAGGTTGCCGTCGCTGCGCACCACACGGTGGCAAGGGATCGCCACCGCGAGGCTGTTGGCGCCGCAAGCCTGGGCTACCGCCCGAACCGCTTTTGGCGAGCCGATGCGTTGAGCGATGTCGGCGTAACTGGCGGTGCTGCCGACCGGAATTTCGCGCAGTGCCTGCCAGACCCGTTCCTGAAACGCGGTGCCCCGCACATCCAGTGGCAGGTCGAGGCCGATGGCCGGTGCTTCGATGAAGCCGACGACATGGGCGATCAGTTGTTCGAACTCGGCATCAGCTCCGATCAGGTTTGCCCGGCGAAACTGATCCTGCAGGTCGCAGACCAGTTGATGAGGGTCGTCCCCCAACAGAATCGCGCAGATCCCCCGGTCACTCTGTGCCACCAGAATCGCGCCAAGCGAACATTGGCCCACCGCAAAACGAATGTCGTTGTTTTGCCCGGCGGCCCGGAAGTCGCCGGGTTTCATGCCCAGCAACTGGTCTGCGGATTCGTAGAAGCGGCTGTTCGAGTTGAAACCGGCGTCGTACAGCGCATCGGTCACCGAGTCGCCATCCGCCAGACGTTGCCGGACTCTGCGGGAACGATGCGCGGCGGCGTAACCTTTGGGTGTCAGGCCGGTGGCGGCTTTGAAGACCCGGTGGAAATGGAAGGCGCTAAGGCCGGCGGCTTCGGCCAGTTCGTTGAGTGCCGGCAGGGTTTCGGCGCTTTCGATCTGCCGGCAGGCTGCGGCTACGGTCGCGGCATGTTGCGCAGCCACGTCGCTCTGGTCCTTGCTCGCCCGTTTGCTGGGGCGGTATCCCGCCGCTTCGGCCTCTTCGGCGGTGTCGAAGAACTCGACATTCTGCGGCTTCGGCAGACGTGCCAGGCTGCTCGGGCGGCAATAGATGCCGGTGGTCTTCACGGCATAGACAAATTGGCCGTCCGCCCGTGGGTCGCGGGCGACGACAGCGGCCCAACGTGGATCGTCTTGAATGTTCAAAGGGGTCGAAAGCGTTTTCATGATGGAGAGTCCGTTGACCTGTTGAATTTCAGGTTAACCAGTGCCGCCAACCGTAACACTCCGGCCCTTGCGGTCAAATTTCGTGAGGTTATCCAGCGGTGCGAAATGTCAGATTGAAACGCTGTTCGCCCAATTGCGGATGCCGGCCGTGTTTGATCGGCAGGACGCCGTGGAAGCGCAGCCGGTCGACGCCGCCCCAGATCACCATGTCGCCGTGCAGCAACGAAATGCGCTGACTCTTGTCGCTGCGGGCGAAACCGCCGAACAGAAACATGGCTGGCAAACCCAATGACAGAGAAACGATCGGTGCGTTGTAGGAATGTTCGTCCTTGTCCTGATGCAAAGACATCTTCGCGCCGGGGACATAGCGGTTGATCAGGCAGGAATCCGGTATGAAGTCGGAAAATCCGACTTGCTTCGCCGCTGCCTGGGCGAGCTTGCGAAAGACTTCAGGCATTTGCGGCCAGGGCTGGTGGCTGATTGGATCTTCGGCCGAGTAGCGATAACCGCTGCGATCGGTGATCCAGCCCAAAGCGCCGCAGCTGCTGGTGGCCACCGACATGCTGAAGCCGCCGGGCGTCATCATGTGCCGCAGCGGGGCGCGTTCGATGACCGTTTCCAGCGCCGGCAGCAATTGCTCGATACGGGAGAGTGCGAAGCCGCGCAAGACCCACGATTGCTCTCCAATCTGCTCGGAGCGGTGTGGCTGCTCGGTGTCGGCGAAGAGGTCGAAATTGCTGTGCATGATGGTCAGGTTGCGTCGTGGAAGATGATGCCGAGAGTATGCCGTTTTCCGCTGTGCAGGCGACTCACCCCGTGGCGCATGGTGACCCGATAATCGCCGCGCACGCCTTTGACCGGGCGCTGGTTGACGGCAAAGATCAAGGCGTCACCTTTTCTCAGGTCCATCACCAACGGGCGTGACTGCATTCTCGGACGTTGTTCGGTCAGGACGAACTCACCACCGCTGAAGTCTTCGCCAGGCTCTGACAGAAGAATCGCCACTTGCAGTGGAAAGACATGTTCGCCGTACAAGTCCTGATGCAAACAGTTGTAGTCCTGTGGGCCATATTGCAGCAAGAGCGGGGTAGGCCGCAGTTGACCGGCGGCGTGACAGCGCGCAAGAAACTCGCTGTGCAGAGGTGGAAACCGTTGCGGCAAACCCATTCGTTCGTGCCAGCGGTTGGCCAGGGGAACGAGTCGCGGATAAAACGTACTGCGCAGGCGCTCCGCCAGCGGCGGTAACGGATAGCGCAGATATTTGTACTCGCCGCGCCCGAACCCGTGGCGGGCCATGATGACTTGCGAGCGGAACGGTTCGCTTTGCGGGTAAAGCGCACTCAGGCGCTCGCAGGTTTCCGGGCGCAACAACGAGCGGATGACGGTACAGCCGTCCTGATCCAGCTGTTGTTCCAGTGCGACCCAGTCGAGCCTGTCGAGGGGAGAGTCGGGTGACATCGGCATTCTGATTCCTTGGTTCTTGTCCAGGCGATCAGTCTAGGCAGCCCGCGAGGCCGGAACACTCCGGCGCTTGCGGTCGAATTGTCACCCGTGTCTTACAAGGCCTTGCTGACGCTGATATCGCTGATCACGTCGCCGCTCTGGCCGTGCAGGGCATCCAGTGCAGCCTTGGCCTCTTCCGGCGTGCCGTTTTCCAGCTGGGCGAATTCGAAGCGGCGTTCGCCGTTGAGTTTGTACTTGATGACGTATTTGGTCGTTTGGGCCACGGTCATGCTTACCTGGTTGGATTGATGGAGGCGATCAGCTGAGTTTCGAGCTGGAACGACGGATGATCTTGATCGAGTGCGTCAGGGTCGGCTTGCGGGTCACGCTGATGGCGCGGCGGCTGACGGTGTCGATGGTGATGTTCCAGAACCCGGTGCTCGGCGCCGTGATGCGGGCCGGGAAGGTGTCGAATGCGCCGCCGTGGTAAGTGTGACGGCCGCCGTTCTTGAAGCTGCGGAAGTTGGCGTCGTTCATCAGGCGGATATTGCAGGTTTGCGAGCATTGGATGACGACGATGTCGTCTTCGTTGAGGTGCTCGCGCTGGTGAATAAATTTCATGGGCGCCTCCAGAAGGGCTTTTTCTACAAAATCAAAACGATAGCAAGGTCGATTGGCGGCAGTTTATCAGTCCGGACAGGTTATTATCCGGCCGTCGGGCGCTGCTTTGACAATTAAAAACAGTTATTCGCGATTCCATGTGCGTTAAATGCAATGAGCCTCGGAGAAAATTGGCATTCGTGCTGTCCGACGGTCTTTATAGGAGATTCTGTATGAAGTGGGGTGTGGTCATTGTGCCGTTGGCATTGGCGATGGGTGGTTGCGCAAGCGTTTCAGAGATTAATGAAACGTTGCCGACCATGAACGTCATTTCCGGCAAGAAGCCCCACGAATATGCGCAGTGCCTGGCTGACAAGCTGGCGCAAAGCCGCGGGGCCCTGCAAATGGAGCCGCACAAGGACGGGGTTAGGGTGATCGTGCCGGGGAAATTGTCATCCGGCCCGGCGGCGGTGTTTGACATCGAGGATCGCTCCGGCGGCAGCAGTATCAAGTTGCATGAACGCATGTCCAATGTGCCGATACGTCCTCGGGATGTACGCAATGCCGCCACGGTGTGCATTTCCGGCTGATAAACTGTCAGTCATCGGTATTGATGCCGTCCAGGCCACGCCTGGGCGGCATTGTCATTTCTGGAGATGTGCATGAAGCGGGAGCAGGTGCGCGAGCGCCATAAAGAAGGGCTGATTGCGGCCACGCATGTGATTCAGAACCCGGCGAATCCGGGTGAGTGGATCGTGTTTTTCAAGAAAAGCGCCGGGCGCAGTTATTTTCTGGTGGATGAAAACGACGAAGTCGAATCGTTTGGCCGTCTGGATGACCTGATTGAGGTCGTTCGCGGGCTGGGGATCAAGTTCGCCGAAATCCACATGTAAAACCTACTTGCAGACCACCACGACGCTGCGAGTCTTGTAATTGCCGACGTCGACACCCAGTGTCTTGTCGCTTTCCTTCGGGGCAGGCGTACCTTCCGTTCCAACGATGCGATAGCCGGTCCCGGCGCAGGAGGCATCGGCCTTTTCATAGCAACTGGCCCAGGAGTTCGCCTCGCCGGAGCAGTCGATGCTCAGGCCTTGTTCGCCGTTGTTCAGATAAGTCGTTTCGGACGTGGCGCAGCCGGCCAGGGCCAGAAGCGCAATCAGTGGCAGCATGCGGTGCAGGGTACGGGTGTTCATGGCGATGTCGTCTTCGGAAGGAGAGGGCTAGACGCTATGACAGCGCCGGTGTGAAAAGGTTATAGCGATTGGCCACGTCTTTGTGTGCGGGCCAAAAAAAGCCCTGCGCAGTGGCAGGGCCGGGATTTGTGGTCGCCGATCAGTCTTGATCCTTGCCGCGACGCTTCGGTGCAGGAGGCGTGTAATCAAGCACCGCGGCCACTTCAACCGCCATCGCTTCAGTGGGCAATGGACCGGACACATCTTCGCCGTTGGCGGCGGTGATATGCCACTGGCCATCTTTTGCCTTGGCGACGGTGTACCCGTTGATGATTTTTGCTGCGGACATCTAGCGGCCTCGTTGGCTGGTTCAAAGGCGTCATGATAGCGGGAAACGGGCGAGCGGGCGCGGGTCGATGCGGTGTTCCTGAATCTTTGGGCTACGCTGAATGCGCAGCTTCTGCGTGCGGATTGAACTATCCGCCAGAATATTTCTCTATGTTGACATCGGTTAGCCAGTGCGGGGCATTGTAAGGTGCACGCCGCCTGATTAGACTGCGCCGAAACTCGTACACACAGCCCTTTCAAGGACTTATATGATCAAGAAATGCTTGTTCCCAGCAGCCGGTTACGGTACTCGCTTCCTTCCAGCGACTAAGGCCATGCCCAAAGAAATGCTGCCGGTGGTAAACAAGCCACTGATCCAGTACGGCGTCGAAGAAGCTCTGGATGCTGGTCTGACTGAGATCTCCATCGTGACCGGCCGTGGCAAGCGCGCCCTGGAAGACCACTTCGACATCAGCTATGAGCTGGAAAACCAGATCAAGGGCACCGACAAAGAGAAATATCTGGTCGGTATCCGCAAGCTGTTGGACGAGTGCTCGTTCTCCTACACCCGTCAGACTGAAATGAAAGGCCTGGGCCACGCGATCCTGACCGGTCGTCCGCTGATCGGCGACGAACCGTTTGCCGTGGTGCTGGCGGACGACCTGTGCGTCAACCTCGAAGGCGACGGCGTACTGACCCAGATGGTCAAGCTGTACAAGCAGTTCCGCTGCTCGATCATTGCCATTCAGGAAGTCGATCCGGCAGAGACCAGCAAGTACGGCGTTATCGCCGGCGAGATGATCCGCGACGACATCTACCGCGTACACAGCATGGTCGAGAAGCCAAAGCCGGAAGACGCACCGTCGAACCTGGCGATCATCGGTCGTTACATCCTGACCCCGGACATCTTCGACCTGATCGAACAGACCGAGCCAGGCAAGGGTGGTGAAATCCAGATCACCGACGCCCTGATGAAACAGGCCCAGAACGGCTGCGTGATGGCCTACAAGTTCAAGGGCAAGCGTTTCGACTGCGGTGGTGCCGAGGGTTACATCGAGGCCACCAACTTCTGCTTCGAAAACTTCTACAAGACCGGCAAGGCCTACTGATAGCGCCTGACCTGTCTGTACGAAAAAGCCACCTTCGGGTGGCTTTTTCATTTTCCGCCCCTATATCGGCAGGAGTGCTTGCCCAAAGGACGACGGCGGGTATGCTGATCGCCTGCCGAGGAGAAAGAAATGGCCTACGATTTTGACCTTTATGTGATTGGTGCCGGTTCCGGCGGTGTACGTGCTGCGCGTTTTGCTGCCGGTTTTGGTGCGAAAGTGGCGGTGGCCGAGAGCCGTTATCTGGGTGGCACCTGCGTCAACGTCGGCTGCGTGCCGAAGAAGCTGTTGGTGTACGGTGCGCATTTCGCCGAAGACTTTGAGCAGTCGTCCGGTTTCGGTTGGAGCCTGGGTGAGGCGAATTTCGATTGGTCGACCCTGATCGCCAACAAGGATCGCGAGATCAATCGCCTTAACGGCATTTATCGCAATCTGCTGGTCAACAGTGGCGTGACCCTGCACGAAGCGCACGCGAAGATCGTTGGTCCCCATGAAGTGGAGGTCAACGGCGAGCGTTACACCGCGAAAAACATTCTGATCGCCACGGGCGGCTGGCCGCAGATTCCGGAAATTCCGGGGCACGAGCATGCCATCAGCTCCAATCAGGCGTTTTTCCTGAAAGAGCTGCCCAAGCGTGTCCTGGTCGTTGGTGGTGGTTACATCGCCGTCGAGTTTGCCGGGATCTTCCACGGTCTCGGTGCAGATACCACGTTGCTGTATCGCGGTGATTTGTTCCTGCGCGGCTTCGACGGCTCGGTGCGCAAGCATCTGCAGGAAGAGCTGACCAAGCGCGGTATGAATTTGCAGTTCAATGCCGATATCGAGCGGATCGACAAACAAGCCGATGGCAGCCTCAAGGCTACTCTCAAGGATGGTCGCGTACTGGAAGCAGATTGCGTGTTCTACGCCACTGGCCGGCGCCCGATGCTGGACAATCTCGGGCTGGAAAATACCGATGTGCAGCTCGACGACAAAGGCTTCATCAAGGTCGATGAGCAATATCAGACCACCGAGCCGTCAATCCTGGCGCTGGGCGATGTCATCGGGCGTGTGCAGTTGACGCCGGTGGCGCTGGCTGAAGGCATGGCGGTGGCGCGACGTCTGTTCAAGCCGGAGCAATACCGGCCGGTGGATTACAAGATGATCCCGACAGCGGTGTTCAGCTTGCCGAATATCGGCACTGTCGGTTTGACCGAAGAAGAAGCGCGTGAAGCGGGTCACGATGTGGTGATCTTCGAAAGCCGCTTCCGCCCGATGAAGCTGACCCTGACCGAATGCCAGGAACGCACGCTGATGAAACTGGTGGTCGATGGCAAAACCGACAAGGTGCTGGGCTGCCACATGGTCGGGCCGGATGCCGGCGAGATCGTACAGGGCCTGGCGATCGCATTGAAGGCTGGCGCCACCAAGCGTGACTTCGACGACACCGTCGGGGTGCACCCGACGGCGGCCGAAGAGTTTGTGACCATGCGTACGCCGGTCGGCGCTTAAGTCTTTTTCGGTTCTGCTGCGTCTGGCGCTGCCGCAACGGTGGTAGCCAGGCGCAGGCTGTCTTGCGCCTTGGTCAATTCCTTCTCCAGTGACTGATTGAGCTGAGACTGCTCGTCGACGCTCTGCTTGAGTGTCTGACTCTCCAGCAGCGCCACGCGCAAGCGTTCCTGGAGGAGGGTGCGCTCGCTGTCGACGCGGGTCGCTTGCTCCAGCAGTTGATCCTGACGCTGATTGCTGTGCTTGAGCTGATCCTGCAGCAGGCTCAGTTCGCGCAGCGTGCCACGGTTCTCGGTCAGCAGGCGTTCGTTGTCACGGTGCAATTGAGTGATTTCGTCCTGACGAACCAGCGCACTTTGCTGCGCCTGACGCAACTCCATCTGCAATTGTTGAACCTGGCTTTCGTGACGGCTCTGTTCCTGTTCGCGCTGCTCCTTGACGGCATTGCGGTAGTGCTCAAGCGCATCTCGGGCATGCAGGTGTTTTTCTTCCAGCGAGCGGATCTGCTCGTCCTTGTCTTGCAAGCGCAATTCGAAATCTGCCAGCGCCTGATTCAGGCCGGCATTGCGTGTCTGTTCGGTTTGCAGCATCGAGCGGGTGTCGCTCAAGGCTTCGGACTCTTTCGCTAGCGCTGCGCCCTGGATGTCGTGCTTCTTCTCCAGCTGTGCATGGTGATGGCGAAGTTGATTCAGCTCTGCTTCCAACGCCTGGCGTTGTTGCTCGTACTGCTCGCGTGCCTGATCAATCGGCTCTTGCGCCTGTTCTTTCAGGCGTTGGGCAAGGCGCGTGACGAGGGCGAGGAGTTCGTCATCGATGGGTTCTGCCGAAGGATCTGCCGGTGCGCTGCCGTCATCCAGTTCCTTCAGGTAGCGATGAATCGTGGTTTTTGATCCGGTATTCCCCAGCTCGATGCGTACTGCGTCGATGCTCGGGTGTTCGCCACGGGCGAGGATCGCTGAGCGCGCGATCTGGACTACTGCTTTGTTAACGCCGCCACGGGCCATATGTGCTCCTACGATTACGTACTGTGGTACATGCCACCAAAGTACGCAGTGTACCATGCTGAAAATAAAGTTAAATGTTTCAAGATAAACGGGCGGGATATACTGGTATTACCCAATGTGAAACGTCAGAATCCGCTTTTCATTCTTCAAATCAGTACATCTGCGAGAAATCTGCCCATGAGCGATCTGGATCGCTATCTGCAAGCCGCCACCCGTGACAACACCCGCCGCAGCTACCGTGCGGCCGTCGAGCATTTCGAAACGGTATGGGGCGGGTTCCTGCCCGCGACGGCGGACAGCGTCGCGCGCTATCTGGTGGCTCACGCGGGCGTTCTGTCGGTCAATACGCTGAAGCTGCGCCTGTCGGCACTGGCGCAGTGGCACAACAGTCAGGGGTTTGCCGATCCGACCAAGACGCCGGTGGTGCGCAAAGTGTTCAAGGGCATCCGTGCGCTGCATCCCGCGCAGGAAAAACAGGCCGAGCCGTTACAGCTGCAGGACCTTGACCAGACCGTTGCCTGGCTTGAGCAGGAAATGAAGGTTGCCCGGGAAAAACAGGATCGGCCGTTGCTGCTCAGAGCCTGTCGGGATCGGGCGCTGATTCTTCTGGGGTTCTGGCGCGGCTTTCGTAGTGACGAGCTGTGCCGGGTGCAGATCGAGCATGTCCAGGCCCACGCCGGCAGTGGCATCACCCTGTACCTGCCGCGCAGCAAGGGTGACCGGGAGAACCTCGGACAGACCTATCAGGCCCCGGCTTTGCTCAAGCTTTGCCCGGTGCAGGCCTACATCGACTGGATCACTGAAGCTGCGCTCGTACGCGGCCCGGTGTTTCGCGCCGTCGACCGCTGGGGCAATCTGAGCGAGGAGGGCTTGCACGCCAACAGTGTGATTCCGTTGCTGCGCCAGGCCCTCGAACGCGCCGGGATAGCCGCCGAGCGCTACACAAGCCATTCGTTGCGACGTGGCTTTGCCACCTGGGCCCATCAAAGTGGCTGGGATCTCAAGTCGCTGATGAGTTACGTGGGCTGGAAGGATATGAAGTCCGCCATGCGCTATGTTGAAGCGAGCCCCTTTCACGGGATGGCCCGGATTACGGATAAGCCGTTGTCGTCGTAGATATCGTTTTCTTCTATTAATACAGTCAGCTAATAGCGAAAACAAATCAGCAGCATCAGGTTTGCCAATGAGCCATCCGTCGAGTGAGTGGGTAGGATTCACCCATCGAATTCACAACCCTGACGGAGAGTCATCAATGCCTATCATCAACAGCCAAGTAAAACCGTTCAAAGCTACCGCGTTCAAAAACGGCGACTTCGTACAAGTCTCGGACGCTGACCTGAAAGGCAAATGGTCCGTAGTGTTCTTCTACCCGGCCGACTTCACCTTCGTTTGCCCAACCGAGCTGGAAGACCTGGCCGACAACTACGCTGCCTTCCAGAAACTGGGCGTAGAAATCTACAGCGTTTCCACCGACACCCACTTTGCCCACGCTGCCTGGCACAACACTTCGCCAGCCATCGGCAAAATCGAATACACCATGATCGGCGACCCGACCCACGTCATCTCCCGCAACTTCGACGTGCTGATCGAAGAAGCTGGCCTGGCAGACCGTGGCACTTTCGTGATCAACCCTGAAGGCCAGATCAAAATCGTTGAACTGAACGACGGCGGCGTTGGCCGTGACGCTTCCGAGCTGCTGCGCAAAATCAAGGCTGCTCAGTACGTTGCTGCCCACCCAGGCGAAGTTTGCCCGGCCAAGTGGAAAGAAGGCGAGGCCACTCTGGCTCCGTCCCTGGACCTGGTCGGCAAGATCTGAGTCTGTGACACACGCAATGCAGGGCGGGACTCCGCACCTACCTCAGTAAGCTGCACCGCCCAATAGAAAAGCCCGGGCGAGATTCGCTCGGGCTTTTTTTCGCCTCAAATAAAGTCAGGAGATCGCCCGTATGTTGGACGCCAATCTTAAAGCCCAGTTGAAATCGTACCTGGAACGGGTCACCCAGCCGATCGAGATCGTTGCTTCACTCGACGACGGTGCGAAATCCCGTGAAATGCTCGACCTGCTGAAAGACGTTGCCAGTCTTTCGCATCAGATTACCTTGATCGACAGCGGCGACGATGCACGCAAGCCGTCGTTCTCGATCAACCGCCCGGGTGCCGATATCAGCCTGCGTTTCGCCGGCATCCCGATGGGCCATGAATTCACTTCGCTGGTGCTGGCCCTGCTGCAAGTCGGCGGCCACCCTTCGAAGGCCAGTGTCGAAGTGATTGAACAGATCCGCTCGCTCAAGGGCGAGTTCAACTTCGAGACCTACTTCTCGTTGTCCTGCCAGAACTGCCCGGACGTGGTCCAGGCGTTGAACCTGATGGCCGTGCTGAACCCGAACATCCGTCACGTCGCCATCGACGGCGCGCTGTTCCAGGACGAAGTCAACGATCGCAAGATCATGGCCGTGCCGAGCATCTACCTGAACGGCGAAAACTTCGGCCAGGGCCGCATGGGCCTGGAGGAAATCCTCGCCAAACTCGACACCGGTGCCATCGAGCGTCAGGCCGAGAAAATCAGCGCCAAAGAGTCTTTCGATGTACTGGTGGTCGGCGGTGGCCCGGCCGGTGCTTCGGCGGCCATCTATGCGGCACGTAAAGGCATTCGCACTGGCGTTGCGGCTGAGCGTTTTGGCGGTCAGGTGCTGGACACCATGGCCATCGAAAACTTCATTTCCGTGCAGGAAACCGAAGGCCCGAAGCTGGCGACCGCGCTGGAAGAACACGTCAAGCAGTACGACGTAGACATCATGAATCTGCAACGCGCCGACAAGCTGATTCCGGGCAAGAACGGCGAGCTGCATGAAGTCCACTTCGCCAGCGGCGCGACCCTCAAGGCCAAGAGCGTGATTCTGGCGACCGGCGCACGGTGGCGTGAAATGAACGTGCCGGGCGAACAGGAATACCGCAACAAGGGCGTGGCGTACTGCCCGCACTGCGACGGTCCGCTGTTCAAAGGCAAGCGTGTGGCGGTGATTGGCGGCGGTAACTCCGGCGTCGAAGCGGCCATCGACCTGGCCGGTATCGTGTCCCACGTAACCTTGCTTGAGTTCGACGTACAACTGCGTGCCGACGCCGTATTGCAACGCAAGCTGCATAGCCTGCCGAATGTCACCGTGATCACCAGTGCGTTGACCACTGAAGTCACTGGCGACGGCCAGAAGGTCAACGGCCTGCGTTACAAGGATCGCAACACTGACGAGTTGCGCACGGTCGAGCTGGAAGGGATCTTCGTGCAGATCGGTCTGTTGCCCAACACCGACTGGCTCAAAGGCACCATCGAGCTGTCGCCGCGTGGCGAGATCATTGTCGACAACCGTGGCGAAACCTCGATCCCGGGCATCTTTGCTGCCGGCGACGTGACCACTGTGCCGTACAAGCAGATCGTGATTGCGGTGGGTGAGGGCGCCAAGGCTTCCCTCAGTGCTTTCGATCACCTGATCCGCACTTCGGCCCCGGCGTAAATCCCGGACCGAAAAAGAAAAACCCCATCAGCGATGATGGGGTTTTTTCTTTTCAGCGTTTTCAGCGTTTTCAGCGTTTACAGCGGTGCCGGCTGAATGATCTCGACCCAGTAGCCATCCGGGTCCTTGATGAACGCCAGGCTCTTCATGCGGCCATCGGTCAGGCGTTTCTGGAAGTCGCAGCCCAGCTCTTCAAAGCGTGCGCAAGCAGCGACGATGTCCGGCACCGAAATGCAGATGTGGCCGAAACCGCGCGGGTCGGTGTTGCCGTTGTGGTAGGCGAAATCGGCGTCGTTCTCGGTGCCGTGGTTGTGGGTCAGTTCCAGGATGCCGGGAATCGACTTCATCCACTCGGTGCGCGCAGCGGCGTCGGCCGGGATCTGCGATTTGTCGACCAGGGCGAGGAAGTACAGGCTGAATTCCGCTTCCGGGAAGTCACGTTTTTCCACCAGCGAGAAACCCAGCACGCGGGTGTAGAAGTCCAGCGACTTGGTGATGTCTTTGACGCGCAGCATGGTGTGGTTGAACACGAAGTTGCGGGTTGCGCTGTCCGGGGTGGCGGTGACGCCAGGGAAGGTGTTCAGTTCTTGCAGGCTCATGGGCCCTCCGTAACAAATTGGGGCGAGTGAATGGGCGCAATGATACGCATGCCTTGCGGCATCGCCAAACCGAAAGCGCGGGCTTGCCCTGCAGGCGAGCGAGCCTCAGACTTTACGGCTCAATCCGCGAGTGCCTCTGGTAATGATCCGACCGTTCAAATCGCTGTTCGTTTTCTTCGGCTTGTCCCTCATCGCCGCTTCGGCCTGCGCTGATGCGCCGAGCATTACCTGGCCTGCGGGTTGGCAAGTCGAAGCGCTGCCCGAAACCACGGCGGAAGTTTCCCGTCAGCGGGCGGTCAAGACCGACTCCGATGGCAATCAGGTGATGGTGATGGAGTTGACTATGACGCGTGTGGAAACGGGTCATCAGGTCAACCTGCAAGGCGTGTTGCTGGAAATGCGCAAGTCGGTGCAGAAGGACTTTTTCCAGGGCGGTTATCAGAGTGTCTGTAACAAGGTTCATTCGAGCACACTTGGCTCACTCGCGGCGCTCGAGACCACTTGTACAGTCACCGAAAATGGCCGTCATGTGCTGTCACAAACATTGGTTGCTGCAGTAGAGGCAGACAAGGCCTATGTACTTTCGTATGCCGGGCAAGCCGAGGTTTACAAGGCCAGCGCTGATGAAATAGTGGCGGCGAGAAACAGCTTGAAATTTTAGTCAGCTGTTCGGTGTTCCTCAGCCCGTTAGATACCTGAAGTGATTAAATACAAAGTTGCTCGCCCTGCGAAGGCGCAACATCCGGAAGCATAGTTTCAGTGCAAGAGGCTGTTTGGCTGTGAACTTTCGACACGGGAAATTGTTGCATTTGTTAGATATTGTCCAAAAAAAAGCCCTGCATCTGCAGGGCTTTTATGTTTGCGGGGGATTAACCGCGCAACCAGGAATCAACGGTGGCTGCACCGTATTGTTCCTTCCAGGCCTTCAGGCCGCGATGGTTGCCACCCTTGGTCTCGATCAGCTCGCCGGTGTGCGGGTTCTGATAGACCTTGACCACGCGAGCGCGGCGGGTTTTAGGTGCTGCGGTCAGTTGCAGACCGGATTTGGCCGGGTTCGGATCGAGGATGGCGATGATGTCTTTCAGGCCTTTGCCGTAGGTTTTCATCAGCCCCTGGAGCTTTTCTTCGAATTCGATTTCTTTCTTGAGCCCGGCATCGTTCTTCAGCGATTCCAGCTGCTTGAGCTGTTCCTGAAGGGCCTTTTCAGCTGCACGAAATTCAGCGAGTCTGGACAATATCTTTACTCCAATAGTGTGTTTGGCTGATACCAACCGCAAACAAAGCTATAAGCCAAGAGCCTTGAAGCGACTCGGTGATAGTGGCTCACCTGCCAATCTAGCAACAGGTAAGAAAAATTGTAGTAGTTAATGCGTCAAGAGTAAATCCTGACGTTTTCTTTATGTAAAAACAGCGATGTCTTGTATCAATTTGGTGCGACCGGTCTGAGCCCGTCGGTTTTATCGCGTTTAGTTAATGGTGAGTTAATGCATCGATGAAGTCTGTGGCCGGCATCGGTTTGCCAAACAGATAGCCTTGCAGGAAGTTGACGTGATGCGCGGCCAGATAATCGGCCTGGACCTGTGTTTCCACGCCTTCGGCCACAATGCCCAGGTCCAGTTTGGCGGAGAGTTCGATGATGCTGTCCAGAATGTGTCGGGACAGGGCATCCTTATCAATCATTGCGACGAATGTCTGGTCGATCTTCAGGAAGTCGACATTGAATGTTCTCAAATAGCCCAGGCTCGAATGGCCGGTGCCGAAGTCGTCGATCGCGATCTTCACACCCATGGCCCGCAGTTGCGCAAACAACTGATGAGTGATGTCGGTGGGCTCGATCAACTCGCGTTCCGTCAATTCCAGGACCAGGCTGATGCTGCCGGGGGCGAAGGCCGCGAGAAACTCGCGGCAGTCTTCCAGCAACTCCAGATCGTGGCAGTGACTGGCCGTAATGTTGATGCCGATGTGGAAGGGGGCCTCGAAGGAAGCAGACAGCGGCCCGAGCACCACAGCGGTCTGCTGCATTAATGCGCGGGTCATCGGCACGATCAGCCCGGAATGTTCTGCGAACGGTATGAAAAGGTCCGGGCGTACCAGGCCTTCCTTGGGATGATTCCAGCGCATCAGCACTTCGCAGCCCGACCAGCGTTTGCTGTCGCCGTAGACCACCGGCTGGAAGTAGGGAATGAACTCTCCGGCTTCCAGCGCGCGCAGCATTTCGTGACTGGGGGATGTCGCGCGGTTCTGCACGATATAACCGATCGCCCCGGATACCGCGCCAAAGAAAATCAACAGACTGAACAACGGCGGGTATTCGTCGCTCATGTAGTTCCAGGTTTCATCTTCAGGGAAACCGGCGCTCACCGTGTAGGCATAGTGTGCAGAGTTCAACGTGCTCTGGGCCACCGGCAACTCGGGAAGGGCGCCTTGATGCACTTTGCCGTCGGCAGAAAGCCAGTTATTGCCAACCTGCAGCAATAACAATGTCTGCCGCCCGATCAGGCGCAGGATATTGCTCAGGTGATAGCCGTCCAGCGTCGTCAGGGCGCCGCCCCGGCCATCGCTCAGTCGATACACCAGCAGCGCCGTATCAGGCGTCACCGGGTTGCCGTTCATGAGCCATAACTTGCCTTGGGTGTAGTCCCCCGGATTGACGGCTTCCTTGAAGTCGCCGAACAACGAACTGCAATAGAGGTTGTTGTCCCACACCAGATTGGTCGAACGCACGAACGGGCGGCGCGTGACCTGTTCGCGCAGGGCCAGTTTGACGTCCTCGCAGGTCTGGCCCGCCAGCGGCAGCAATTCCCGGGCGGACTGGGCGGTGTTGTCGAGCATCAGGTCGAACTGGCGCAAGGCTTCCTCGGCGGTTTGCCGGGAGCTCTGTTCCAGCGTGCGCTCGGCCTGCATATGCAGAATGACAGTGCCGATGATGATCGGCAGCAAACCACACAGCAGCGTCACGATGATTCGGGTGCTGCGTTTGCGGCGGGGCCTGACGGTCAGAGGCATGGGCGCATCCTGTTGCGGTGGTGTGGGGCTCTCGACGGCAGGCGGGGCAAGGATGCACCTTCTGGAAAGCGTTGGGTCTGTGCCCATGATAGATGGCCGTTGGCGCTTGCGCCGCTCAGCGGTAATCCAGTGCAGTCGCCAGCTTGATGAAAGCCAGAGTGGCGGGTGATGCCTGGCGCTGATCCAGCACGGCCAGGCCGATGTGGCGCACCACGGCGGGTGACAATGGCCGCTTCACGTATTGCGGGTTTGGCTCGTCGGGCAGTGAGCCGTCGGCAACGAGGGTGATGGCGTCGCCCCGGCTCACGGTATCGAGGGTGCTCAGCAGTTGCGAGCAGCGGTAGCGGATATTCGGGCTCAGTCTTGCCGCGTTGAACAGTCGCGATACCAGTTCCGAAGAGCCGGCTTCGGTGAGTACGAACGGGTCGTTGCACAGGTCTTTCAGGCTCAGTTGCGCCTGCGTGGCCAGAGGATGGTCGGGCGGAAGCAGGGCGACCATCTGGTCCTCCATCAGGGCAAACGTATCAAAACGTTCTTCGGGCAACACCACGAAACCGATGTCGATCCGCCGCTCGTCAAGCCACTGGAGTACCTGCCGGTCCGGCCCTTCGTCGATGTGAACCTCGATGCCCGGGTGCGCCTGGCGGAAATGCTGGAGGATTCGCGGCAGCAACCTGATCGATGAAGTCGGGCCGAACGAGCCGATACGCAAGGTACCGCTTTTCAGCCCGCGCGCATCGGCGGCTTCCTGGCGCAATGTGTTGGCCAGCCCGAGCATCGCCCGTGCGCGCAGCAGCAATTGCTCGCCAATATCGCTGAGTTCGACTTGCGATTGATGCCGGCGAAACAGTTCGACACCCAGTTCCTGTTCCAGTGACTTCAAGGCATGGGACACCGCCGACTGGGAAATCCCCAGACGATGGGCGGCGAGAGTGAAGCCGCGCAGTTCGGCCACCAGAGAGAAGATTTCGAGCTGGGTCAAAGTCATGAGTAAAAGCTCATTTTACGATGATCGACAATTATTCGAATGATACGGCATCCGTCAGTTTCGTCGCCGAGAGCGTTATGAATAGTCATGAATCAATCCGTCCGGTGGCCTCGGACATGCCCGTCTATCTGAACCTCGCCATGGTCAGCATGATCTGGGGCGGGACCTGGGTGGCCGGGCGGTTTCTCGCCGGCAGCTTGAGTCCGATCCTCGCCGCCAGCTTTCGGTTCTTGCTGGCCAGTGTCGCGTTGCTCTGTTTTCTATGGCTGGCGCGGATTCCCTTCGCACGCCCGAATCCCGGGCAATGGCTGCAACTGGCATTGCTGGGGTTCTTCGGGATTTTCTTCTACAACCTGTGCTTCTTTTACGGCCTGCAATACATCAATGCGTCGCGGGCTTCGCTGATTGTTACGTTAAATCCGGCGGTGATTGGCCTGGCGTCATGGCTGCTGTTCAAGGAGCGCCTGAGTCGATTTAAAGTCATCGGCATCCTGGTCTGCATCGGTGGTGCGGGCGTGGTGATCGTCAGTCGTAATCCGCAATTGCTGGCTGCGACACCAGACGCCTGGATCGGCGATCTGCTGATTCTCGGCTGTGTGTTGAGTTGGGGTGTTTATTCGCTGTTTTCCCGCAGTCTCAACCAGAGCATAGGCCCGTTGCAGACGGTGACCTTTTCGATTCTGCTCGGCACGCTGATGCTCTGGGCGCTGGCCGCCATTCGTGGCGAAGTGAGCGGGGCGGCGGTGGCCAATCTCGGGATGACACAATGGTTGAGCCTGATCTACCTCGGGGTGTTGGGCTCGGCCCTGGCCTACATCAGTTATTACGACGGCATTCGCAAAATCGGCGCGACCCGCTCCGGCGTGTTCATTGCGCTTAACCCGCTGACCGCCGTGCTCGCTGGTGCAATCCTGCTGGGCGAGCAACTGACGCTGCCCATGTGCCTGGGCGGCGTGCTGATTCTGGCGGGCATCTGGCTGTGCAACAAACCCCTTGCACCGGGCCGAAAAAAGCGGATTTTATAGAGAGGGCAGACAACCCTATTTACGCTGTGTAGAATCGGGTTACGCATACAATAATAATCGTCTTCTGGCAGCAGAAGCCTCGCCCGCAAGAGCCTTGGGTCGACAATGAAGATATTCGGGTTTCAACTGATCTACGGTGACTTCCTCGCCCGCAGTGTGCGTGGCATCTCCTGTGCGCCACCCACCGGTCTCAGCATTACTGACAAATAACTCTGGTTAATTGATAAGAATGATGAGGCGCCAACCATGGCAGATTTATACGAAAACCCAATGGGCCTGATGGGCTTCGAGTTCATCGAGTTCGCATCGCCGACACCTGGCACCCTGGAGCCGATCTTCGAGATCATGGGCTTCACCAAGGTCGCGACCCACCGTTCCAAGAACGTGCACCTGTATCGCCAGGGCGCGATCAACCTGATCCTCAACAACGAACCCCACAGCGTCGCTTCGTACTTCGCCGCCGAGCACGGTCCGTCCGTTTGCGGCATGGCGTTCCGGGTCAAGGATTCGCAGAAGGCCTACAAACGTGCGCTGGAACTCGGCGCCCAGCCGATCCACATCGAAACCGGTCCGATGGAGCTGAACCTGCCGGCGATCAAAGGCATTGGTGGCGCGCCGCTGTACCTGATCGACCGTTTCGGCGAAGGCAGCTCGATCTATGACATCGACTTCGTGTTCCTCGAAGGCGTTGACCGCAACCCGGTCGGTGCCGGCCTGAAGATCATCGATCACCTGACCCACAACGTTTATCGCGGCCGCATGGCCTACTGGGCCAACTTCTACGAGAAGCTGTTCAACTTCCGCGAGATCCGCTACTTCGACATCAAGGGCGAATACACCGGCCTGACCTCGAAAGCGATGACCGCGCCGGACGGTATGATCCGCATCCCGCTCAACGAAGAATCGTCGAAGGGCGCCGGGCAGATCGAAGAGTTCCTGATGCAGTTCAACGGCGAAGGCATCCAGCACGTGGCGTTCCTCACCGACGACCTGGTCAAGACCTGGGATCAGTTGAAGAAGATCGGCATGCGCTTCATGACCGCGCCGCCGGACACCTACTACGAAATGCTCGAAGGCCGCCTGCCGAACCACGGCGAGCCGGTCGATCAACTACAATCGCGCGGCATCCTGCTCGATGGCGCGTCGGACAAAGACGACAAGCGTCTGCTGCTGCAGATCTTCTCGGAAACCCTGATGGGCCCGGTGTTCTTCGAATTCATCCAGCGTAAAGGCGACGATGGTTTCGGCGAAGGCAACTTCAAAGCACTGTTCGAATCGATCGAGCGTGACCAGGTGCGTCGTGGCGTACTCGCCACCGAGTAATCTGCAGATGTAAAAAAGCCCGGCCTGCAATTAATTGTGCAGGCCGGGCTTTTTATTGCGCGTCTTACGGACGCCGCTGGCGCATCAGATGCTTGAACCCTTCAAACACCAGCACCACCACCGCGAGCCAGATCGGGATGTAGGTCAGCCATTCGCCGGGTTTGATGCTCTCGCCGAGCAGCAGCGCTACACCGAGCAACAACACCGGCTCAACATAACTCAACAAGCCGAACAGACTGAACGGCAACAAACGACTGGCAATGATGTACACCACCAGCGCCGACGCACTGATCAGACCGAGCAGCGGAATCAGCCACGCCAGCGCCGGATACTGATCGAACACGCCGAAACCCTGTTCACCGCCGCGCACAAACCAGTACGCCACCGGCAGCATCAGCGTCATGTCGACCCACAGTCCACCAAGGTTGTCGGTCTTGAGGTATTTGCGCAGTACGAAATACAACGGGTAACCGACGACCACCACCAGCGTCGCCCAGGAAAACCCGCCGACCTGATACAACTCGTTCAACACGCCCAGGCTGGCAAAGAACACCGCGATTTTTTGCAGGTACGACAGGCTTTCGCCGTAAGCGATACGCCCGGTCAGCACCATGGCCAGCGGCAACAGGAAGTAGCCCAGCGACACGTCGAGGCTGTAACCATTGAGCGGCGCCCACATGAACAGCCACAACTGCACGCCGAGTAGCGCTGACGAGAGGATCAGGCCGCCGATCAGCTTCGGCAGCGCAGGGATCCGGCGCAGCAACTCCAGCACCCGCCGCCATTCGCCGGACAGCAGCATGAACACAGTCATGCAGGGCACGGTCAGCAGCATCCGCCAACCGTAGATTTCCACGCCGCTCAACGGGGTGAGCAGCGAGGTGTAGTAATACATGACGGCAAACAGCGTCGAGGCTGTTACCGAAAGAGCGATACCTTTAGACAAACTGTCCTCGCGGGGGTGATGGTGAAACGGGGCGCGCAGGATACGTGGTTTTTGTGCTGAATATTGGTCGGGGTGGTCAATATTTTCTACAAAACCAAAAGAAGCCCTCACCCTAACCCTCTCCCGGAGGGAGAGGGGACTGACCGAGGTGTCTCACGAGTTTCAGCGACGTGAAATTCCGAGTCGATTATGGATTCAACACAACAGCTTCAGGCAAAAGCTTAGCTTCAATATTCTCCAATCGGTTCCCTCTCCCTCCGGGAGAGGGCTAGGGTGAGGGGGCGATCTCACGCCTGGCGCGGTTTGCGCCCCGACACAAAATGGCTCACATCGTTGAACCCCGGCGTCGACGCATGCCCCGGCGTCACCAGCGAATCGATAAACGCCTCATCCTCCGCCGTAATCTTCACCGCTTGCGCCTTGGTGTACGCGTCCCACTGTTCTTCCGTACGCGGCCCGACAATCGCCGACGTTACCGCGCCGTTGTTCAGCACCCAGGCAATCGCAAACTCGACAATCCCGACCCCACGCTCTTTTGTGTATTGCTGGATCTGCTGGGCAATGCGCAACGACTCCACCCGCCATTCGGTTTCCAGAATGCGCTTGTCCTGGCGTCCGGCGCGGCTGTTGGCATCAGGGGTCACGTCCGGCGCGTATTTGCCGCTGAGCACACCACGGGCCAGCGGGCTGTACGGCACCACGCCGAGGCCGTAAGTCTGGGCGGCAGTGATTTGCTCGGTCTCGGCCTGGCGGTTGACGATGTTGTACAGCGGCTGGCTGATCACCGGGCGATCGACGCCCAGTTTGTCCGCCACGCGAATCACCTCGGCAATCCGCCAGCCGCGATAGTTCGACAGGCCCCAATAACGGATCTTGCCCTGGCGAATCAGATCGCCAATCGCCGAAATCGTCACTTCCAGCGGCGTGTTGTGGTCTTCGCGGTGCAGGTAATAGATGTCGAGGTAGTCGGTGCCGAGCCGGGTCAGGCTGGCCTCCAGACCGTTGAAGATATGCTTGCGGCTCAGTCCACTGCGATTCGGCACGCCGTCCACCGGGCCGAATCCGACCTTGGTTGCGAGCACCCACTCATGCCGATGACGGGCGATGGCTTCACCGACGATCTCTTCCGAGCGGCCGCTGGTGTAGACGTCGGCGGTATCGATGAAGTTGATGCCCTGATCCCAGGCCTTGTCGATGATGCGCAGCGAATCTTCCGCGCTGGTCTGCTCGCCGAACATCATCGTGCCGAGGGTGAGGGTGGACACCTGCAACCCCGATTGACCCAGTGTGCGATAGCTCATGCCGAAATCCTTTTGTCGGTGGGAAAGCTTCCATCAAATACCAGAAGCGTCCGGCAGGGCAAAGTGAATTTATCGACGCAATGCCTCACAGCGCTCGCGCAAAAACGCCTGCAACACCTTGACCCGTTCCGACACCTGCACCCGGTGCGGGCAGAGCAGATTGAACGGCACGCTCTCGCCGTGCCAGTCATCGAACAGCGTCAGCAGCCGCCCGGCGCGCACGTCTTCGGCTACGTCGAGCCAGGCCTTGTAGGCGATGCCGTGCCCGGCGAGTGCCCAACGGCGGGCAACTTCGCCGTCATCGCTGAGGTATTCGCCGCGTACTTCGACCTCGACCGTTTCGTCTTCACGATGGAAACGCCAAGTGTTGTAGGGGCGGCCATTGCGCAAGTAGAGCAGGGCGCTGTGTTCGCTCAATTCATCCGGGTTTTGCGGTGTGCCGTGACGCTCCAGATACGCAGGGCTGGCGCAGGCCACGCGCCGATGCTCAGGCAGAATCGACAACGCCACCAGCGTCGAATCACTCGGCACGCCAAAGCGCAGCGCCACGTCCACCGTCTCGCGAAACAGATCCGCATGCCGGTCGTTGAGCAGCAATTGCAGTTGAATGTGCGGGTGCTCGCGCTTGAAGTCGTCCAGCCACGGCAGCAACACATTGCGCCCGAAGTCCGACGGCGCCGCCAGTTGCAGCACGCCGCTCAGGCCTTCGGTCTGCTGCTTCAGCGCCTGCTCGCCCTCGGCCAGGGTGGCCAGCGCCAGACGCACGCTTTCCAGATAACGCCGGCCTTCTTCGGTCAGGCGCATGCTGCGGGTGGAGCGGGCGAAGAGGCGGATGCCGAGGCGGGTTTCCAGGCGTTTAAGCGCGATGCTGGCGGCGGCCGGGGTCAGCTCCAGCGCCCGGGCGGCGGCGGAAATGCTGCCGGAGTCGGCGGTGCGGACGAAGATTTCCAGATCGAGGATCGAGCTCATTAGTAAAAATCCGTTGAAGATCCTTGGCGTTTTGCGGGATTTTTCCGGGATTGGCAAGCGCAGATACTGGAATCCTGAATAACCGCAGGAGACAGACATGACGTGGACATTCGATCATCTGGCGTTCAACACTGCTGACGGTCAGGCGCTGCAGGACGCTTTTGGTGCGTTACTGGGACTGACGCCGGGGCGGCGGCCGCCGTTTCCGTTTCCCGGGCGCTGGTTGTATCAGGATGGGCAGGCGTTGGTGCATGTGATTGAGCAGCCGGCGCTGGATGAGGCTGCGTTGAGCCATATTGCGTTTCGTACCGATGAAGACGCGGCGGTGGTTTTGAAGCGGGTGCAGGGCAGTGGGTTGCCGTATCAACTGGCGCAGGTGCCAGAGGATGGGGTCTGGCAGATTTTTGTGCAGATGCCGGGGGGCTTGGTGCTGGAACTGGATGCAAAAACGGGGATGTTGTGAATGTTTAATCGGCGCGTTTAAAGGACACGTTCAGACACGCACCCCAGGCTACACAACCTTGCGCCGTTGCCTACGACTGCGCCAGAATCCGCCGGCTTGTGCGCTTACAGGCCGGGTTTTATCGTTATCCCGTCGCTGAAAAGAACAGCGATCGGGTTTGGTAGCCCGGGTCTTTAAATGCAGAGTGCTCCATTTTGTAGAGTCTTTTTGTCTCTGTTTTATGGTGGTCATTCGCAGGGCACCTTCGGGTGCGCCGTTTCTCCTAAGGCCCGGTCTACCAACCTGCGTCTGGCCACCACCATCGTTTGGTAGCGAGAGTGGTGGCTCCATATAAGTGCCTTAGGAGTTTTGCCATGATCAAACCAACACCCAACCCACCCGAAGCCGATTCAACGTCCCCCTACGAAACCCTCGACTCCAAGAAATTCCACGAAGCCGCCGAACGCGCCCTCGACCACTACCTCAATCCGTTCCACCCCAGAAAACCCCTGCTCAAACCCAACACCCGCTACCTCATCGCCCCCGGCATCCCGAGCGAAGAGCTATTGGCCGACGCCTGCGAAACCCTGACCTCGGCCAAAACCATGGCCAGCGATTTCGCCGGGATGATCGATGCGCCGCAGCGGCACGTGCTGCTGGGTATCGGGCAACTGATCATGCTGGCGGAACTGGCGGTAAACCGGGTGCTGGATAATCTGGACACGGCGGCTGAAGCCCGGCCCTGACCGATCGTAGAGCGCCAATAAAAAACGGCCCGATATGGGCCGTTTTTGTGTGTCTGCCAATAATCAGGCCCGCAAGGTCCGCGTCATCCGCAATGCCAGCAGGCTCCCGCCAACAATCACACCCGCCAGCAGATACAACGCCGCATCGGTCGACCCGGTGCTGTCCTTGACCCAACCCACAAGGTAAGGGCTGAGGAACCCGGCCATCTGCCCCATGGAGTTGATCAATGCCAGACCACCCGCCGCAGCGCCCGCGCTCAGCATGGCAGTCGGCACCGGCCAGAACATCGGCAAACCGGTCAGCGCGCCCATGGTCGCGATAGTCAGGCCGAGAATCGCAATCGCCGGATTCGCCGCGAAGTTCACCGCAATCAGCAGGCCCACAGCGCCCATCAACATCGGCACTACCAAATGCCAGCGGCGTTCTTTACGCAAATCCGCCGAACGCCCGACCACCAGCATGAATACCGCCGCCAGAAGATACGGAATCGCGCTCAACCAGCCAATCACCAGGTTGTCGCTGAAGCCGAGGTTCTTGATGATCGACGGCAGCCAGAAGTTGATCGCGTACACGCCGCTCTGGATGCAGAAGTAGATCAGGCCGAAGGCCCAGATGGCCGGGTTCTTGAATACGGCGATCAGCGAATCGGACGTGGTTTTCGGTTTGTTCGCCAGGTCTTCGGCCTGATCCGCTTCCAGCACCGACCGCTCGTGCGGGGTCAGCCATTTGGCAGCGGCGAAGTTGTCGCTCAACAGGAAGTAGGCGAGTGCGCCGAGGATTACAGTCGGAATGCCTTGCAGCAGGAACATCCACTGCCAGCCGGCCAGACCGCCCTGGCCCGCGGCGAAATGATTGAGAATCCAGCCGGAAAACGGGCTGCCGAGCAAACCGGACACCGGGATCGCCGACATGAACAGCGCCATGATCCGCCCACGGCGAAAGGTCGGGAACCACTGCGAGAGATACAGCACAACGCCCGGGAAGAACCCGGCTTCAGCGGCGCCAGTGAACAGGCGCAAGGTGTAGAACTGGGTCGGCGTGGTGACAAACAGCAGGCAGGTCGACAGCGTGCCCCAGGTGATCATCATCAGCGCGATCCAGCGCCGTGGGCCGAATTTGGTCAGCGCGAGGTTGCTCGGTACGCCGCACAGCACGTAGCCGATGAAGAAGATACCGGCCCCGAGGCCGTACACGGTTTCGCTGAATTTCAGCGCGTCGAGCATCTGCAGTTTGGCGAATCCAACGTTGACCCGGTCGAGGTAGTTGAACAGGTAGCAGATGAAGATGAAGGGAATCAAACGCAGGGTGATGCGTTTGTAGACGGCATTTTTATCGTCAGCGATGGTCTGGGCGGCAGCGGCGCTCTGCGACATGGCGGCTCTCTCTTTATTATGATTTTTTGCGATGCAAAGGGTAACGTTGATCGCCCTGAGAGTCTCGGTCACCTTTGGCCGGATTGTCTTTGTGCCTGAGCACAGGGTTTGCCGGCAGACCCTGTGCGGGTGAACAACCGTCCGCGCCTGTTTTCAAGGATTTTCCCCTTATGTTCGAACTCGATCACGACCTCGCCCAAGACATCGTCGACCGGGCCATGGCCATTTTGCCCTACAACGTCAACGTCATGGACAGCCAGGGGCTGATCCTTGGCAGTGGCGAGCCGGAGCGGATCAACACCCGCCACGAAGGCGCGCAACTGGTGCTGGCCAACGGGCGGGTGGTGGAGATCGACGCGCAGACCGCCGTGCATCTGAAAGGCGTGCAGCCGGGGATCAATCTGCCGTTGTTGCTCGATCAGCGTTTGATCGGCGTGCTCGGCATCACCGGCGAGCCGGAGCAACTGCGCACTTACGCCGAACTGGTGCGCATGACCGCCGAAATGCTGGTGGGCCAGCGCAATCAGCAATCCGAGCAGCAATGGCGTCGGCAGCGTTGCGATGACTTGCTTGCGTTGTTGCTGAGCGAAGCGGGGGATTCGCCAAGGCTGGTCGACGAAGCCCAGCAGCTAGGGCTCAAACCGCAACTGACGCGGGTGCCGTATCTGTTTGAGTTGGGCCTGGAGCACGGGCCTGGGCAAACCGTCGAGGCGCTGAGTGCCTGGCTGATGTCGCGCTATCCGGACAGTTGGTGCGTGAGTTCGGCCAAGTCGTCACTGCTGTGGTGCCGGCCGGCGAGTCAGAACGTCGAGCATGATCGCCTGCTGGAAAAACTCGATGGCCTGGGCTGGAACATCCTGCGCATTGCCGTCGGCGGGCAGGCCGATGGGCTGGCCGGGTTGCGCCGTTGCTATCGGCGGGTCGGCGACTTGCTCGCCTATGGCCGCGAAGTGCTCCCGCGTTCACGCCTGCTGACCCTCAATCGCTATCGCTTGCCGGTGATGCTCTGGCGCCATCGCAACGATGATGCGCTGGATGAACTGCTCAAACCGTTGCGCAAAGTCATCGCCAAGGACAGCAACGGCCAGTTGCTCGCGACCCTGCGCAGTTGGTGCGACCACGACGGCCAGAGCCAGGCCTGCGCCGATGCCTTGGGGATTCACCGCAACAGCCTGCGTTACCGGATGGAGCGGATTGCCGAGTTGAGCGGGGTTGATCCGCTGAAGCTCGACGGCATGTTGGCGCTGTATCTCGGGGTGCAATTGCTGCCGCAGACCGAGGATTTGTCGAAATGAACAATAAACGCCTGCGCCACTTGTGCAGCGGACAGGCGTCAACGTTTCAAGCGACTGGCAGCATGAGGGGCATTGGAACTGGAGAATTCGCATGAAAATCGTCATCGCCCCCGATTCGTTCAAGGACAGCCTGAGTGCCCAAGGCGTTGCAGAAGCCATCGCGCTGGGCCTGGCGCAGGTCTGGCCGCAGGCGACGCTGGTCAAATGCCCGATGGCCGACGGTGGTGAAGGGACGGTGGAGTCGATTCTCGACGCCTGCGAAGGCGAGTTGCGCCGCACCCGTGTGCGTGGCCCGTTGGGCGCGGCGGTCGAAGCCGCGTGGGGCTGGCTGCCGCACAACCACACCGCAATCATTGAAATGGCCGAAGCCAGCGGCCTGCAACTGGTGCCGCCGGGGCAGCGCGATGCGTGCATCAGCAGCACGTTCGGCACCGGTGAGCTGATCCGTGCAGCGCTCGATGCTGGCGCACAACGGGTGATTCTGGCCATCGGCGGCAGTGCCACCAACGACGGCGGCGCCGGCGCGATGCAGGCGCTGGGCGTGAAACTGCTGGACGCCCAAGGGCAATCGCTGGTGCCTGGCGGTCTGGCGCTGGCACAACTGGCCAAACTGGATCTCGATGAACTCGACCCGCGTCTGGCACAAGTCCGTTTCGACATAGCCGCCGACGTTAACAACCCGCTGTGCGGCCCCCACGGCGCCTCGGCGATTTTCGGTCCGCAGAAAGGCGCATCCCCTGCGCAAGTGCAGCAACTGGATCAGGCTCTTGGCCACTTCGCCGAACTCTGCGCGCAAGCGCTGGGCAAGGATGTTCGGGACGAACCGGGCAGCGGTGCAGCGGGCGGACTGGGTTTTGCCGCCAAGGCGTTTCTCGGCGCACGGTTTCAGGCCGGGGTTGAAGTGGTCGCCGAATTGGTCGGGCTGGCCGATGCAGTGAAAGGCGCAGATCTGGTGATCACCGGGGAAGGGCGCTTCGATGCCCAGACCCTGCGCGGCAAAACCCCGTTCGGCGTGGCGCGGATCGCCAAACAACATGGCGTACCGGTGATTGTCATCGCCGGCACTCTGGGCGAGGGTTATCAGGCGCTCTACGAACACGGCATCGACGCAGCTTTCGCCGTCACCAGCGGCCCGATGACTCTGGAGCAAGCCTGCGCCGAAGCCCCACGTCTGTTGCGCGAACGTGCTACGGACATTGCCCGCGTCTGGCGCATGGCAACCCCGGCCTGACCTGTCACCCATCATCTAAAACGTCGGGTGTTTCAATAGCGAAACACTCGCAACACTTTGAAAAATATTTCTTCTTTACACGCAAACTTCCTAAAGCCTGGCCGATACAGCGATCAGGCGCACAGAAGATTTCCCAGCACAGTGACGCCGGACTGAAACCCGCCCTCGCGGGGCAGTGATTACGGCATGGACGCTCGCAGTTTCAATCATCCGAGAGTCCTACTATGTCCTTGCGTAATCTGAACATCGCGCCCCGTGCCTTCCTCGGTTTTGCCTTTATTGCCCTGTTGGTGATCGTGCTCGGCGTGTTCGCCGTCAACCGCATGTCGGTCATCCGCCAGGCGTCCGTCGAGATGCAGACCAATCAGTTGCCCAGCGTCGCTTACCTTGGCGTGGTGACGGAAAACGTCTTGCGCCTGCGGATCCTTTCGTTCCGCATTCTGGTCAACCGTGACGCCGCCGGTCTGCAGGATGCACAGACCCGCATCGGCGTTCTCGTCGACAAGGTGCGCAGCGCCCAGGCTGCCTACGCCGCATTGCCGGCCGATAGCGATGAGAAGGCACAATATCAAGCGTTCGCGACGACCCTGGACAACTACCTGCAAGCGCAGAACCAGATGATGGAGTTGTCCCGCCAGGACAAGGTCGAGGACATGCGCACCCTGATCAACACGAAGATCAAGGACGGCACCGACCAGATGGGCGAGCAGCTCAACAAACTGATTGCGATCAACGCCGCCGGTGCCAAAGACGCCTCGATTCAGGCCGGTGAACATTACGACAGCGCCATCACTGGCGTGGTCATTGTGGCGGTCATTGCTGCCGTGGCCACCGTATTGTTGGCCTTGATGCTGACCCGCAGCATCGTCACCCCGTTGAACCGTGCCGTGGCCGCTGCGCAAACCATCGCCGGCGGCAACCTGACCAAAACCATCGAAGTCGACGGCAAGGACGAACCGGCGCGTCTGCTGGAAGCCTTGTCTGTGATGCAGGCAAACCTGCGCAAGACCATCGAGCAGATTGCCGGTTCCGCCACGCAACTGGGCGCCGCTGCCGAAGAACTCAGCGCCGTGACCGAAGAAGCGTCCCGTGGCCTGCAACAGCAGAACGACGAAATCGAACAGGCCGCCACCGCCGTCAACGAAATGACTGCAGCGGTGGAAGAGGTGGCACGCAACGCGGTCTCGACCTCCGAAGCGTCGAACCAGTCCACCCACGCCGCCCGTGAAGGTCGCGATCAAGTGGTGAAAACCGTCGATGCGATCCAGACCATGACCCGGGACGTGCAGAACACCGCACAGATGATCGAAGGCCTCGCCGCTCAGGGCCGCGACATCGGCAAGGTGCTGGACGTGATTCGCGCCATCGCCGAACAGACCAACCTGCTGGCACTCAACGCTGCCATCGAAGCGGCCCGTGCAGGTGAAGCCGGGCGTGGTTTCGCCGTGGTGGCGGACGAGGTTCGTGCCCTGGCTCACCGCACCGCGCAATCGACTCAGGAAATCGAAAAAATGGTCGCCGGCATCCAGAACGGTACCGGCGAAGCGGTGGAGTCGATGCAGCAAAGCAACCAGCGCACCCAGACGACCCTGGAAATGGCCCGTGCCGCCGGCGTCGCGCTGGAGCAGATCACGCAATCGATTCACCAGATCAACGAACGCAATCTGGTGATCGCCAGCGCGTCCGAAGAGCAGGCGCAAGTGTCCCGTGAAGTCGACCGCAACCTGGTGAATATCCGTGATCTGGCCACCCAATCGGCGGCCGGGGCCAACCAGACCAGCGCCGCCACCCACGAACTGTCGCGTCTGGCGGTGGATTTGAATGCGATGGTGGCGCGGTTTGTGATTTGACCTAGGGTGAAGGCTGGAGACTGCGCAATCAGGAGACGTACATGCGCTATTCAGCCTTGACCCAACGAATCGCCGGGGAGGGAGCAGCGGCCTGGCGGATTCACGACCGAGCGCTGGAGCTGCGCGCCGAGGGCATTGATGTCTTGCTGCTGTCCGTGGGTGATCCGGATTTCGATACACCGCTGCCGATCATCCACGGCGCCATCGACAGCCTGTTGGCGGGTGATACCCATTATTCCGAAGTGCGCGGCCGGCTGGAGCTGCGCAAGCGGATCGCCGAGCGCCATCGGCGACGCAGCGGCCAGGACGTCGATGCCGAGCATGTGATCGTGCTGCCCGGCGCGCAATGCGCGGTGTATTCGGTGGCGCAGTGTCTGCTCGATCCGGGCGATGAAGTCATCGTCGCCGAACCCATGTATGTCACCTACGAAGGTGTGTTTGGCGCTTGCGGCGCGACCGTGGTGCCAGTGCCGGTTCGTCCGGAAAACGGCTTTCGAGTCGACCCGGCGGATGTCTCGGCGCGGATTACACCCAGGACGCGGGCCCTGTTGCTCAACAGTCCCAACAACCCCTCCGGCGCCAGTCTGTCTCTGTTGATCTGGCAGGAGCTGGCAGCGCTGTGCATCCGTCATGACCTGTGGCTGATCAGCGATGAGGTCTACAGCGAATTGTTATACGAAGGCGAGCATGTCAGCCCGGCGAGCCTGCCGGGCATGGCCGAGCGCACCGCGACCATCAACAGTCTGTCCAAATCCCATGCGATGACCGGGTGGCGCATCGGCTGGATGATCGGGCCCAAGCCGTTGGCCGAGCATCTGGTGAACCTGTCGTTGAGCATGTTGTTCGGCCTGCCGGACTTTGTGCAGAAAGCCGCTCAGGTCGCGCTGGAGAAGGATTTGCCGGAAGTGACGCAGATGCGTGAGGAATACCGGTTGCGCCGGGATCTGGTGTGCGAGCGGTTGCGCGGCTGTCCGGGGTTGTACCCGATCAGGCCGGATGGCGGGATGTTCGTGATGGTCGATGTGCGCCAGACCGGGATCGGCGCGCAGGACTTTGCCGAGCGGCTGCTGGAAGGGTATGGGGTTTCGGTGTTGGCGGGAGAGGCGTTCGGGCCGAGTGCGGCGGGTCATATCCGTATCGGGTTGGTGGTGGATCGGGTGAAGCTGGCGGATGCGTGTTCAAGGATTGCCTTGTGCGCTGCGCAGCTTCTCCAGGTGCGCAGCGCCTGAGAACTTTGTGTTGCCAGCACCGGCCTCTTCGCGAGCAAGCTCGCTCCCACAGGTTTTCTGGCGTACACAGATTATGTGAACGACACAGTCACTGTGGGAGCGAGCTTGCTCGCGAATACGGCCTGACAGGCGCTGAACGTTTCAGCTTTGCCACACCGGGGGATTCACCAGGTTGGCGGGCTTTTCACCGGACAACGCCGCCAATAGATTCTCCACCGCACACCGCGCCATCGCTTCGCGCGTCTCATGGGTCGCCGAACCCATGTGCGGTGTGGCCACCACGTTGTTCAACTGCAGCAACGGTGAATCTTGATTCAGCGGCTCGCGTTCGAAAACATCCAGCCCCGCCGCGCGAATCCGGTTATGCCGCAACGCTTCGATCATCGCGGCTTCGTCCACCACCTTGCCCCGGGAGATGTTGATGAAGATGCTTTCCGGGCGCATCAACGCGAACTGTTCGGCGCCGATCAGGCCTTCAGTCTGCGCAGTCAGCGGCAACGTCAGGCAGATGAAGTCCGCCTGCTGCAACAGATCCTCCAGGCTGCGGTACTGCGCATCGAACCGCGCCTCAACCGCCGGTTTGCGCGACTGACTGTGATAGATCACCGGCATGCCAAATCCGAAATGCCCACGCTGCGCCAACGCCTCGCCGATCCGACCCATGCCGATGATGCCCAGCGTCTTGCCGTGCACATCGGTACCGAAATGCGCCGGGCCGATGCTGCGATGCCAGTGACCGCCGCGCACCATGTTCGCCAGCTCCACCACGCGCCGGGCGGTGGCCAGGATCAGCGCGAAACCGGTGTCGGCGGTGGTTTCGGTGAGCACGTCCGGGGTGTTGGTCAGCAGGATCCGGCGCCGGGTCAGGTAGTCGATGTCGTAGTTGTCGACGCCCACCGAGACGCTGGAAATCGCTTCCAGCTGTGGCGCCAGATCAAGCAGCGCCGCATCCAGTTTCAGGCTGGCGCCAAGCAAGCCGTGGGCGGCGGAAAGGGCGTCGCGCAGTTTCATCAGACCGTCGGTGTCGAGGCTGTCGATCAGCGTTACATCGACCTGTTCCTCAAGGCGCGCCATCAGCGCCGGCGACAGTTTCTTGTACAGCACAACCTGCTTTTTCATCGCAGTCATCTCTCTATCAATTCAGGAATGGGCCGGCAGCGGGCGTGGTGCGACGCGCTTGGCCGTCACCCGGTCGCTGGCGCCGGGCTTGAGAAAAATCGTCAGCACCACAGAGAGCATCAGCGCTCCGCTCATCAACAGATACGAAGCGCCGGGCGAACCGGTGGAGCTGTTCAGGTAACCGACCAGATAGGAGCCACCGAACGAACCGAGGGCGCCCATGCTGTTGATCAGCGCCATGGCGCCGCCAGCGACGTTGGCCGGCAGGATCTCCGGAACGATGGCGAAGAACGGCCCGTAAGGCGCGTACATGCAGGCGCCGGCGATCACCAGCAACGTGTACGACCACCAGAAGTGTTCCGCGCCCAAAGCGTAGGAGCCGTAGAACGCCACCGAGGCAATCAGCAGCGGCGGCCAGACGAAGCGTTTGCGCTTTTGCAGTTTGTCCGAGCCCCACGACACCAGCAGCATGCCGATCACTGCTGCCAGATACGGCAACGCCGATAGCCAGCCGGCCTCGATCATGTCCATCTGCGCACCGGCCTTGAGGATCGACGGCAGCCACAGCACGAAGCCATAGACGCCGATGCTCCAGCAGAAGAATTGCAGCGCCAGAATGATCACCTTCGGCGAACGGAAGGCTTCGGCGTAGTTCTTCACCGCTTTGATCCCGACCTGTTCGGCGGCGAGAGCGCTCTCAAGGTCGTGCTTTTCCCGGTCGCTGAGCCACTTGGCCTGGGCAGGACGATCATCGGCGAGCTTCCACCAGATGAATGCCCAGAGCACCGCCGGCAGCCCTTCGATGATGAACATCCAGCGCCAGCTGAAATGCTGTACCAGATAACCCGAAACTACCGACATCCACAGCATCGTTACCGGGTTGCCGAGGATCAGGAAGGTGTTGGCCCGGGAGCGTTCGGCGCGGGTGAACCAGTGGCACAGGTACACCAGCATCGCCGGCATCACCGCCGCTTCGACCACGCCGAGCATGAAGCGGATGACGATCAGCCAATAGGCGTTGGAGACCACACCGGTCAGCGTGGCGAGCCCGCCCCAGAGGATCAGGCTGACGAAGATCAGCTTCTTGACGCTGTGCTTTTGCGCGTAGATCGCGCCGGGCACCTGGAAGAAAAAGTAGCCGAGGAAGAACAGCGCGCCGAGCAGCGAGGACAGACCCGGCGTGATCATCAGGTCGGCGGCCATTCCGGACGCGGCGGCGAAACCGTAATTGGCGCGGTCCAGGTACGCGAGGCTGTAGGTGATGAACACGATCGGCATGATGTACCACCAGCGGCGGGTGGCGAGGGTTGCGGTTTTCATGGTCTTGCTCCTGAGCTTGTTGTTTTTGTCGCAGCAGGTTCAATTAATCGGTTGTTTGTACTGGCCCTATCGCGAGCAGGCTCGCTCCCACACTGGATCGGATTCCAACTCAGAACCCTTGTGGGAGCGAGCCTGCTCGCGATTGACGGCCTCCAGTTCAGCCGAAAGTTCGGATCGGGTCGGCAAACCCTCCATGTCGCCACGGCTCTGCACCGCCCGACTGCCAACCCAGTTGGCACGTCTGACGGCTTCGGGAAAACTCAGGTGCTCCAGCAGGGCGCTGATCATCCCCACCGCAAATCCATCGCCGGCGCCGACCGTATCGACCACGGTTTCAACCGGCACCCCGGCGACAAACCCCTGATCCAGATGCGTGCGGTAATACGCACCCTGCGGCCCGAGTTTGATGGCCACGGCCTCGGCACCCTGATCGAGATAAAACGCAGCGATGTCCGCCGGGTCTTCAAAACCGGTCAGCAAGCGACCTTCGCTCAACCCTGGCAATACCCAGTGGGCGAGGGTGGCGAGGCGGTTGATCTCGGTGATCATCTCCCGCTCGCTGGCCCACAGGCTCGGGCGCAGGTTCGGGTCGAACGACACGCTGCGCCCGGCGTTGCGCATGCGGGTCATCAGTTCATGGGACATTTCCCGCGCCGATGCGGAGAGCGCCGGTGGAATGCCGGTGGCGTGCAGATGCCGGGCGCTTAACAGCGTCGGGGTGATCGACTGCGGCGACAGATGACTGGCGGCCGAGCCGCGACGGAAGTACTCGACCGTCGGATCGCTGCCGTCATCGTTGCGGGATTTGAGTTGGAAACCGGTCGGGTGCGCGTTGTCGACTTCGACATGACTGCAATCCAGACCTTCGCGGGCCAGGGTCTCGACGACAAATCGTCCCAGCGAATCAGAGCCAACCCGACTCAGCCACGCAACGTTGAAACCCAACCGGGACAAACCGATGGCCACATTGCTGTCCGCCCCGGCAATCCGCCTGTGGAACTGGTCGACGAATGCCAGATCACCGCATTGTTCGGCGACAAACATCGCCATGGTTTCGCCGAACGACAGAATATCGATCTCAGACATGAGCAGGCTCCAGGCGGGATTGGCCGAGGCGGGCGAGGGCGGCGACGTGTTCGGTGGTGAGTTGCACCAGGTCATCGCCCTGCAACGGGTATTCGGCGGCGCGCATGACCCCTTGGGCCATGTGCCGCAGCAGTTGTTCCCACAGATGCAGGTCAGTGGCGGCGGGCGGCACCGCCACCAGTTTGCCGTCGGCACGGCGGGCCACGGCTTTGCAATGTACGTAGCCGACGTAGCGGCCCAGCAAGCGTGCGGCGCTGGTGGCGGACTGGTCTTGCCATTGCCAGTTGCCGATGTCGAAGGTCATCTTGATCGGCAGGTTGTGCTGTTCGACGGCAGCGAAGAAGCGCTGGAACGGTTCGATGCGGCCACCGTGCAGGGTCTGGTCGTTCTCTACCAGCAGTTGCACCGGACTTTGCGCAAGGATCTGCGCGAGCGTCTGCAGATCGTTGTTGTCGGTGAAAAAACCCAGCGACACTTTCAGCCACTTCGAACCGAACGCTTCGGCGTTTTGCAGCGCGGTGATGAGTTCGGGATTGGGTCGCGACTGACCGGCCAGCCACAGTTCGGTGGGCGAGGAATAGATGCTTTGCAGGCCTTCGGCTTGTGTTGCGGCGGCGAGCTGTTCGGGGACTTCGTTGGTCAGCAGCTCTTCGCGCCATTCGATTCGATTGGCGCCGGCAGTGGCCAGCACCTCGATGAAAAAGCCTTGACCACGACGGCGCACAAGGTCCGCGCCGTAGCTGGACAGGCTGATGGAAACGGCAGGTTTATTCATTGTTTTATACCTCTGAAACCGGTTTCATTTTTGTTAAAAAAATTTTGGGTGGCCCCGTAGGGCCTTATTCCGCCTTGCTGCGCGTCGAACCGCGCTCAATCAGCACCGGTGCAAAATCCAGCGTCCGCGCCGCTTCATCATCCCCACGCAACCGCTTGAGCAAGCACTCAAACGCCCGCGCACCAATCTCCTCCGTCGGCTGGGCGAGGGCGGTGATCCCGCTGCCTACCAGCGGATACCAATCCAGATCATCCAGTGCGATCAACCCGACATCCTCGAACAACCGGCAGCCAAATTCGCGCAATGCCAGGGTGCAGGCCAGCGCCGCCACGCCATTGGCGCAGAACAGGGCTTTCGGGCCGTTATCAAGTGTGTTCAAAAAGGTTTGAAGATCGTTCGCAAGGCTTGGGCTGGTTTCCAGCACCGCGCCACGCATGTCTTTGCGCTGGCCAATCTGCTGCTGAAAACTGCTGACCCGCTCGATGCGCGAACTGGTGCCGTCATAGGGCTCAGTCACCAGCAGCACGTCGCGGTAGCCGCGCTGCTGAAGATGTTCCAGCGCCATTTCGATGGCTTGCGGGTTGTTCAACCCGACCATGTCGCTGTCCAGCCCGTCGACCTTGCGATCCACCAGCACCAGCGGCATTTCCCGCTTCAACTCGTCCAGTTCATCCCGGTGATGGCCAAGGGTGTTCACGATCAAACCTTCGATGTTGTACGAGCGCAGCAGCGCAAGGTGCTGGCGTTCCTGCTCGTCATCGCGGTCGGTGTTGCACACCACCAGGCTGTAGCCGTGCCGACGGCAGGCGGTTTCCACCCCGTGCATCACGGCAATCGAATAAGGGTTGCGGATATCGGCCACCAGCATGCCGATCAGGCGCGTGCGGCCACGTTTCAGGCCACGGGCCATTTGATTGGGACGGTAGCCGAGTTCGGCAATCGCCTGCTCGATGCGTTGGGCGATGGCATCGGAGAGCAGGGCGCGGTCATCGCCGATGAAGCGCGAGACACTGGCCTTGGATACGCCCGCGTGTTCGGCGACGTCGAGCATGGTCACGCGGCTGCGCTGGGCGGCGGAGAAATCGTTCACGGTCGGGTCTTCTTATTGTCTGAAACCGGTTTCAGAAAACACCATTTGTACGGTAGCCGTCAACTGAAGTCTTTGGAATGAAATTGCATCTGCTTCACCGTTTCCGACAAGCGGTGGTTTCACCTGTCAGATCTGACAGTAGGCAACTACTGGATACGGGCGCTTAATTTCTTGCAAGTGAAGGGCGAATGAAGAGCGAGAAATTATCCATGTCCGCTGATGATCCCCGTGCCAAAAGCAACGCTTTCAACGCAGGCATTTTACTCGATCTGCCTCGATTCGAAGGCGTCGACCCGTTGGATCCGGCCGGGACGTTACCGCCGGATGCGAAACAAAACGGAATTGTCTGCATCATCGATAGGTGGCCCGCGTTTCCTGTACTTCCAGATACGCGTATTGATCGCGTCGAGATCTTTATCCTCGGCAATCCGAACTTCATTGCATGGGCCGAGTATGGTGCTGCCGACAATGCCCCCGAGTTTCACATTCGAATCAGGCCGGATTTGCTTCCCGATCTGGCCACATTTGAAATTTACTACACCGTGCGCTCGGTCAACCTGACAACGTCGCTATCACGGCGCCTGACGTTTGCGATTACACCACCTCAGTTGTTGAAAGAAGTAACGTTCCCCGATGCAACTCTTTGGGGATATATCGGTTGCAAAAAAAACAACCCTCTGGATCCTGATGCATTATTTGTCTGGGAGGGCGTACGCATTCTGGTTCCGTTCAATGACCTGTTTCAGACAGGCGATGTGATCAGTCTCGCCTGGCAAGGGTGGGATTCGTTGAACGGATCGGGAGCTGCGTTAACTCCCGAATTTATCTTTACCGCTCCTGTAACGGATGTGGCCAACAAACGGCCGGTCTTGATTGTAATAAGACCTTTCGCTGCACACATTGAACCTATGCGTGAGAACCATTCAGCGACGGCTAAATATCTGTTACTGCGAAACGGAATTCCAGAATTCAGTTCTTTTACGGGTCTGGTGAAAATAGACAGAGTGATTCCGGGCAGTAGTGATTTTTGTTCGGATGCAGGCTGGATGAAATAACGATGTTGCTGTAACCGAAAAGGCGACTGCTGTCGGCGATAACGCCCTTGTCGATGAAGGAAGTATTGATATCCATTGTTCAGAGTATTGGAGAACACACATGACAAGTTTTCAAGCTGGAACTGCGGGGCAGGGTGGTGGGATCCTAGTGGCGCCAACTCCCGAGTTACCGGATGGCCGCGGCCCGCAGGGCGATATCATTCCCGTCGCTGCAATTCCCGTGGGCAGTACTTTAACGTTGTTGCTGGACACGACAGTCTGGTTGACACCGAATAATGCTGACCAGGTGGCACTGGAAGTCACAAGAACCCTGCCTCCTGCGAATCCGCAACCCTCGGATTTTACTCGACTGCCACGGGTCAACCTCGGGTCGGTGGCGAGCCGTCCTCCCAAGTTTCCGGTCACGATACCGACCGATTTTCTCGGCGAGGATGTAACGCCGGACGGACCTACACCCATCTGGGTACGGTGTGTGCTTTTTGAACGCGGTCTCAACCCGCTGACCTCGCCCATCATGCGTTTTTTCATCGACCGCACGGCACCCCGGCAAGCAAAACCGATCCAGACCGCGCCCAATCCCGGACAAAGGCCTGGTCTCAAATTACCCCCGGAAGTGTCATTTCCCAACGCCCCTGGCGATCTGGACGATACCTGGGCAGCTCTTCCGGGCAGCTCGATGGGGTTGAGGGTTGCGATCAACAATACTTATCCCAATGCTCAACCGGATGACCACGTGCGGTTGTATGTGGCTAATCAACGGACCAATCCTCCGCAGGTGGCGCCTTTCTTCGATGCTGCCATGCCCGCCAATGGTGAGGTCGTAATTCCGACTGCCGTGCTGAGGAACATAACCAGCGGCAGGGCTTTCATCTGGTTCATTATTATTGATGCTGCAGGCAACGAAAGTGCGTGGTCAGTAAGTTTCAAAAACACTCGCTTTCTGCCGTTGCCCGTATTGAGGTCACTGCGCGTACCGGCAAACGATGACGGTCTGATCGACCTGAACGATGCGCGTGCAGGTGTTATTGCCGAAGTTGATCGGCCGGTGAACGCACTCAATGATGATGAGGTGAGCCTGAAATGGGGAAACCAGCCTGCCCAGGACCTGCCGTTCGGCACCCTGAACAAACTCGTTTTCACTATTCCATGGGCCGATTTGAGCGCAGAGTATTTCGATAATCAGACCGGCCAGAATTACGAGGTACCTGTTCAGGTCAGAGCCGATTTGATGCGTAACTTAGTGTCTGTCAGTGATGTGGATACGAGAGTAAACACTGACTTCTCGACGCACCCGCCTTATACCGTCGACCCAATTGATCCACCTCCAGCCGTCAATCCCGAGTTCCAGGCGGCGATCGTACGGGGACAACCCCCTGTTACCGATAACGTGCTGGGCCCACATGATGCCAATCAAACGGCCACGATATTCATTGATACAGCACCTGCTACTCCAGGTACTACCTTTCCAGACCCGGAACCGGGTGATCTGGTCACCGCATATTATCTTGGCGATGAAGGCAAGATCGTTGTGGGGTCAGTGCCGATGGACGATCAAAATATCAATACAATTATTGATATGCCTTTGCCTTATAGCATTGTCGGTCCCGGCGGTCTGGGAGCGAAACATGTATGGTGGGAATACGAGAACCCCAACCGTAACAACATCCAAACTTCGGAAGAAACCGATGTGACGGTCAATACGGTGGTCATTAATCTTGATCCTCCAGAGTTCGTACGGCCGCCTGCAGACGGGACTTCCGATCCTTTCATTATTTGCGAAAGTCTGACCGTATTGGCCGGCGATCATATAGCCAGATTCCGCATTCCGCCAAACAGCCACTTTTTAGACGGTATGCCTGTTACCTTCAACTGGCGCGGGTTCCGGACGGATGATTATGCAACGCCGGCACCGGCCGATACGGAGTTCACCGAAACCCGAAACATTACCGGGCCTGAATTGACCGCCGGGATGATCTTTGATGTCGGGCCTTATGATCCGGTGATCCGGAATGTACCAGAGCCTCCACCCGCCACTCCGGATCCTGCAGACTTCTACGCGGGTTATGTAAAAGTCTGGTATTCGACACCGACAGTTCCTACATCCGGTGTAACGGAAATGACGATCTATTTGCTCAACGCAGACTTCCTGTACTGCGAGTCAGAGCCGGGTTGGAATCCAGGGCCATAGCATAAATGCCAGGGTTGCATTCGCCGGGAGATCATTGCTCTCCCGGCAATGCCGTTGCTCTGTCTTCGAAATGGCTGATAGCACTTCATTCGGCAGGGACGAGCCCTACCTGTAAAGAGGATTAGTCCTACATAGATGATTCGAAGTTGTAGGTATTCTCCGACGCCGCCAACGACAGGCGTCTGTGGAGCCATGCTGTGAACCGTCTTTCTCCTGTCCTGACAAATCTCAGAGAGTAGTTGTTATGAAGTTTGAAAAGATACCGGGATTGACGTTCATGAAATTTACCGGTGTGCTCACTTATGCTGTGGTGATAATGACCACTTCAGAGCCCGCTTATGCACGTAACCTTCTACCGGGAGAGGTGGCGACCGTTTCCACAGGCGCTACACCCGAAGCCTGGTTTGTTCCTGCGACCGCTACGCTCAATATCAACGGCGCCAGTGCACTGGATATTCAAGTCGGTGGAGGCGCTCTTAATGGCGATAACGCCACGACATCACAGATTGATGCCTCCGCAGGCGCTCGAGTCGGCCTTGCCGGATCTACTGTTACCAGCACAGGTTTTGAAGCTGCGCTGGCATTGACTGACAGCCTGGCTACCCTCTCGAACAGCACGCTGATCAGCCAGGGCGCTGCACTGACGCTGGCCCGGGATCTGCTGATCCCCGTGGGATCTACCGCTACTGTCATTGGCAGTACTTTGCGAGGTGGGACATTCGGTGCAGCGGTGACTTCACTCAGCACGTTGAATCTGATCAATACCCAAGTGAGCGCAACGGATGCGGACGGTATCGGGTTGGCCCTGTTTGGCGGGAATGCCAATGTAAGTGCCGGCAGCAAGATTACCGGCGATCTCAACGGGGTCACTTTCGGGCAGGACACCGTAGCCAATCCCGGCGATGTCACTGGTCAAAGTCATTTAATACTGGATGGCGCGACCGTCGAGGGGCTCAGTGGCGCGGCGATTACTGTCGATTTCGCAACACCTGCCGGTCAGCCAGTGCTGATCGATGTCAACAACGGCTCTCGTTTGATCGGGGGGAATGGCAATCTCCTCGAAGTCGTCGATGGAGCCGCTGCACAGTTCCAGGTCGACAACAGTAAATTGTCCGGCAACATCGAAGTCGCTGAAGGTGGTGTCGCCAGCGTTTCGTTGAAAAACGCCGCGACACTGGATGGCAACCTGGTCAATGTCGATTCGGTAAAGCTCGATACCCAAAGCGTTCTCTCCGGCAATATCCAGGGCACCGGTGCGGGAGCGGTGGTGCTGGACAACAATGCGCAATTCAAGGGTGCTGTTTCCGGTGTCGGCAGCATGTCGGTCAGCCGAGGTGCCGAATGGAACATGGCAGGTAGCAGTAACTCAGTCTCGCGTCTGGACATGCAGGGCGGTGCTGTGCGTTTTGGAACAGACCAGGCCTACAGTCAGCTGGATATCGCCACCTTATCGGGTAATGGTCAGTTTTTTATGCGCTCGGATGTGGGTAGTGCTCAGACGGATTTTTTGAATGTCACACAATCGGCAACGGGCCAGCATCAGTTGGTGGTGGCGGCTACCGCCAGCGAGCCCGCCAGTGGCGCGCCGGTCAAAGTGGGGAACGTCGCTTCCGGAGATGCGCAGTTTTCCCTGAAAAATGGGCAAGTCGATGTCGGCGCCCTGGCCTACAAGCTGGTAAAAGAGGGCGAAGGGCTGTTTCTGCAACCCGATGGGACCACACCGAGCACGGGTTCTCAAACCGCTCTTGCGATCTCCGGAACAGCGCCCACAGTCATTTATTCTGAGATGACCACTCTCAATACTCGCCTCGGAGACCGGCGCATGGCCGGCACTCAGCCTGGGGCACAATCGGACGGGGCATTGAGCTCGAATACTCAAGATTCGTCATCCGGTCTCTGGATTCGAACCTACGGAAATCAGTACAACGTAAAGGGCGCCTACGGTAACGGTTTCAATCAACACCAGACAGGTGTCTCGGTGGGGTTGGATCGAGCATTGCCATTTTGGGATGGTCAGTGGTTGATCGGTGTCTTTGGCGGGTACAGCAATACACGTCTGGATCTGGCGCGAGGCAGTTCCGGTACGATTGACAGCGCTTATGCAGGTCTTTACTTGACCTGGTTTGATCAGGCGACAGGGTATTACGTGGATACCGTCGGCAAGATCAACCGTTTCAATAACGATGTCAAAGTCACCTTGAGCGACGACACTCGAACCAAAGGCAACTTCGATAACCTGGGTTTGAGTGGGTCCGTCGAAGTCGGCAAGCACATTCCCTTGAACCGCGGTTATTTCATTGAGCCTTCTGCGCAAATAGGTTTGGCGGCCGTTGAGGGCAAGCGCTACCACCTGGACAATGGCTTGCAGGTAGACAGCGACGAGACTCGCTCGGTACTCGGCAAGCTCGGCATTACGGTGGGGCGTGAGCTCACGCTGGACAATGGCAGCAAGCTGCAGCCGCGCCTTCGTGCCGCCGTCAGCCACGAGTTTGTCAATAACAACCGCGTCAGCGTCAACGACACTGATTTCAATAATGACTTGTCCAGTACCAGCCTGGAATTGACCGGCGGAATGAACTGGGTCCCGACCAACAAAAAATGGCAGGTCTACGCCGAGGTTGGCACCAGCCGCGGTACTAAAGTTGACCAGGAGCTGGGGGGGAGTGTGGGGTTGAGTTATAACTTCTGAATGGGGTCGGAAATAAAAAAGGAAGCTTGAAAGCTTCCTTTTTTATTATGGGCTGTCGGCAAGTTATCTTTGGATCTTGCTGAGGTCGGTGATAACAAGAAGCTCTCCAGAGATCGGAAACAGACTGTCACCATCTGAACCGCCATGATCAAAAAAACCCGTCCACGTTGCTGTCAGGTTTTTTTCGATGTCATCGTATTGAAACGTGATGCTACCGCTTTCGGCCATGTGCAAGTCACCGTTCACCGGGTTGGAGTTATAGGTCACTCGGACATCGTCCATGTTCTTGGATAGTGAAACCGTTCCTGGCGCGGGCTTCGCGGAAAAGACAAATTCGATTGTCTGTGTCATTCCATTTTCGGTGTGCCCGGCTCTGAGCCAGTAATACCGACCATCGGGAAAGTCTTTTAACTCGAGTACAGGCACAGATGTTGAGCGAAATTCTTTGAATGGCGGGATCTTGACGTGTCTGAAGTTTGGATTGGCATCACCATTGATGGTGGCCGACAAGTACGGTTGTGCAGAAAGTGTTGGTGCGTAGGCTCGGGCTGCGAAGCTCATGAGTTTATCTCCATACAGAATGGTAAGAGTCATCCAAAGACTGACCGGTCCTACTTCTGGATGTTGTATGGAAGCTCAAAGAAGAGGCGGCTGTAAACTGTCAGAGTTGACAGGTTACAGCCGTTTATTTTTGTGATTTTTTTAGACTTCCTTAAATTCGGTTTCCATTCTGAGGTTTCATTCAAAACCGCCGAAAAAAACCTGATGATTTTGGGCAACTCAACCAAACAAGCCGGCGGCGATGTTGATTGAGAACCCCAGAATCGCCGTATTGAACACAAACCCTATCAACGACTGCGCCAGCACGATCTTGCGGATCTCCCGCGTAGCCACGCCGACATCCGCTGTCTGCACAGCGACGCCGATGGTGAACGAGAAGTACAGAAAGTCCCAATAGTTGGGTGTCGTCAGGCCTTCGGCAAAGCGCAGTGCCGGCTCCTTGCCGTCCCAGGTATAAAACAGCCGGGCGTAGTGAACGCAGAAAATCACCCCGATCAGCAGCCATGAACCGATCACCGTCAGCGCGGTAAAACCGTAGTGCAGGAGTTTGCGAGTGGTTTCCAGATCCTTGCTGCCGGCCAGCTCGACGGTAATGGTGGCCAGGCTGGCCAAAGCGGCAATGCAGACGACGAACAGCACCAGCCCGGCATTTTCATCCTCGACCTCGGCGATACGCTTGACGTCCGGCGCTTTGGCGCGGATGGTCAGCCAAAGCATCAGGATCAGGTACGTCCAGACCCCGGCGTTCCAGCCGATGAGGATTTTGCTGATGACAGATTCCGCCGGGGCCAGCAGGCCTGCGGCAAGGCCGAACAACGCGGCAGCGGAAAGGCGAGGGTGGGTGCGGGCGAGGAAGCGCATGAGGACTCGATGGGCCAGGGTGGTTCAGACACCTTAGCCCAGCGCGGCGACCTGTGGCCACCGCGCCGGGAGCGCTCGATCAATCAGGCTTGGTGAACCGGCGCACAAGCTTGATCACGACAACGAAAAAAACCGGTACAAAGATCACCGCCAATGTTGCGGTAATCATCCCGCCAATCACCCCGGTACCAATCGCCTGCTGACTCGCCGAACTCGCGCCGGTGGCAATCGCCAACGGCACCACGCCGAGAATGAACGCCAGCGAAGTCATGACAATCGGCCGCAACCGCAGACGCGCCGCTTGCAGCGTGGCGTCGATCAGATCGTGACCTTCGTCATACAGGCTCTTGGCAAACTCGATGATCAGGATCGCGTTCTTCGCCGACAGGCCGATGATGGTGATCAGGCCGACCTTGAAAAACACATCGTTAGGCATCCCGCGCAAAGTCACCGCCAGCACAGCGCCAAGCACACCGAGCGGCACCACCAGCAGCACGGAAGTCGGAATCGACCAGCTCTCATACAACGCCGCCAGGCACAGGAACACGATCAGCAGCGACAGACCGAGCAGTATCGGTGCCTGGCTGCCGGACAAACGCTCCTGCAACGACAGACCGGTCCATTCCTGACCCATGCCTTTCGGCCCTTGCGCTACCAGACGTTCGATCTCCGCCATGGCTTCGCCGGTGCTGTGGCCGGGTTTCGGCTCGCCGGAAATCGAGATCGCCGGATAGCCGTTGTAGCGGGTCAACTGCGCCGGGCCTTGGGTCCAAGTGGCTCTCACGAATGCCGACAGCGGCACCATTTTCCCGGCGTCGTTGCGTACGTGCATCTTCAGCAGGTCGTCGACCTGACTGCGACGGTCGCCTTCGGCCTGCACGACCACCCGTTGCATCCGCCCCTGATTGGGGAAGTCGTTGACGTACGAAGAACCGATGGCGGTGGACAGCACGTTGCCGAAGTCGGCGAAGGAAATGCCCAGCGCGTTGGCCTGTTTGCGGTCCACCTCCAGCTGCACTTGCGGGGCCTCGGCCAGTGCGCTTTCTCGCACGTTCATCAGGATCGGACTTTTCTCGGCGGCTTCCAGCAGTTGGGTGCGCGCCTCCATCAGGGCTGCATGGCCGAGGCCACCGCGATCCTGCAGGCGGAATTCGAAACCGCTGGAAGTACCGAGGCCGTCAACCGGTGGCGGCAGCACCGAGAATGCCATCGCGTCCTTGATCTGGCTCAGGGCAATGTTGGCACGCTCGGCAATGGAGCCGGCCGAGTCGTCGCTGCCGCGATGCGACCAGTCCTTGAGTGTGGTGAAGGCCAGCGCGGCGTTCTGCCCGCTGCCGGAGAAGCTGAAACCGAGAATCACCACGCTGTCACTGATGCCCGGTTCGCCGTTGTTGTGCGCTTCAAGCTGTTCGGCGACCTGCACGGTACGATTCTTGGTCGCGCCCGGTGGCAACTGGATGTCGGTGATGGTGTAACCCTGATCTTCGACCGGCAGGAACGAAGAGGGCAGGCGCGCAAAGCACAGGCCCAGGCCAACCAGCAACACAACGTAAATCAGCAGATAACGCCCAGTGCGTTTCAGTGCGTAACCGACCCAGCCCTGATAGCGATCGGTCAGTTGCTCGAAGCGGCGGTTGAACCAGCCGAAGAACCCGGTCTTCTCGTGATGCTCGCCCTTGGCGATCGGCTTGAGCAACGTTGCGCACAATGCCGGGGTCAAGGTCAGGGCAAGGAAGGCCGAGAACAGGATCGAGGTGGCCATCGACAGCGAGAACTGCCGGTAGATGACGCCCACCGAACCCTGCATGAACGCCATCGGAATGAACACTGCCACCAGCACGAGTGTGATGCCGATGATCGCGCCGGTAATCTGCCGCATCGCCTTGCGTGTGGCCTCTTTGGGCGACAGGCCTTCGGTGGCCATGATCCGCTCGACGTTCTCCACCACAACGATGGCGTCGTCCACCAGAATGCCGATGGCCAATACCATGCCGAACATGGTCAGCACGTTGATCGAGAAGCCCAGCGCGAGCATGGTCGCGAAGGTGCCCATCAGCGCCACCGGCACCACCAGCGTCGGGATCAGCGTGTAGCGGATGTTCTGCAGGAACAGGAACATCACCGCGAACACCAGCAACATCGCCTCGCCGAGGGTGTAGACCACTTTGGTGATCGAGACCTTCACGAATGGCGAGGTGTCGTAGGGGATCTTGTACTCCACACCGGTCGGGAAGTAGCGCGACAGTTCATCCATCTTCGCCCGGATCAGCGTTGCGGTGCTGAGGGCGTTGGCGCCCGGCGACAGTTGCACGCCGACGGCGGTGGAAGGCTTGCCGTTCAGGCGCGTACCGAACTGGTATTCCTGGCTGCCGATCTCGACCCGCGCCACATCCTTGATGCGCACGGTGGAGCCGTCCGGATTGGCCTTGAGCACGATGTCGGCGAACTCTTCCGGCGTCGACAGTTGTCCCTTGACCAGAATCGTCGCGGTGATTTCCTGAGTGCTCGGGTTCGGCAGATCGCCGATGCTGCCCGCCGAGACCTGAGCGTTCTGCGCGACGATGGCGGCATTGACGTCGGCTGGCGTCAGGTTGAAACCGATCAGCTTCTGCGGATCGACCCATATCCGCATCGCCCGTTCGGCGCCATACAACTGGGCTTTGCCAACGCCGTCGATGCGCTTGATCTCGTTCATCACGTTGCGCGCCAGATAATCACTCAGCGCTACGTCATCGAGCTTACCGTCGCTGGAGGTCAGGGTGATCAGCAGCAGGAAACCGGCAGAGACTTTTTCCACCTGCAAACCTTGCTGGTTGACCGCTTGCGGCAGGCGCGACTCGACCACCTTCAGGCGGTTCTGCACATCAACCTGCGCCAGTTCCGGGTTGGTGCCCGGCTGGAAAGTGGCCTTGATCGTGGCGCTGCCGAGGCTGCTCTGCGATTCGAAATACAGCAGGTGATCGGCGCCGTTGAGCTCTTCCTCGATCAGGCTGACCACGCTTTCGTCGACGGTCTGCGCCGAGGCGCCCGGGTATACGGCATAGATTTCGATCTGCGGCGGCGCGACGTCGGGGTATTGCGCCACCGGCAATTGCGGGATGGCCAGCGCACCGGCCAACAGGATGAACAACGCGACGACCCAGGCGAACACCGGGCGGTCGATAAAGAACTGCGGCATAGAAGAGCGTCCTGCTTACTGACCAGAGGTCTGGGCAAGTGGAAGAGGGGTGTCATCGATCTGCACCGTTTCGCCGGGGCGGGCGTGCTGCAGGCCTTCGATGACCACGCGGTCGCCGGCCTTCAGGCCGCCGGTGACGATCCAGCGGTCGTTCTGCACCGCGCCGAGCTGAACCGGTTGCAGGGCGACGCGCATCTGATCGTCGACGGTCAGCACTTGCGCCACACCGGCGCTGTCACGTTGTACGGCTCGTTGCGGCACGGTGAGGCCATGCTGGATCACACCTTGTTCAAGACGCACGCGAACGTAGCTGCCGGGCAGCAGATCAAGGTCCGGGTTGGGGAATTCGCTGCGCAGAACGATCTGCCCGGTGCCCGGATCGACCGTGATGTCGCTGAACAGCAACTTGCCCGGTAGCGGGTACAGACTGCCGTCATCCTGAATCAGCGTGGCCTTGACCTGATCCTGACCGACCTGCTGCAACTGGCCGGAACGGAAGGCCCGACGCAGCTCGTTCAATTCACGGGTCGACTGGGTAAGGTCGGCGTGGATCGGATTCAGTTGCTGGATCAGCGCCATGGGCGTGGTTTCGTTCTGACCGACCAGTGCGCCTTCTGTCACAAGCGCACGACCGACACGGCCGGAAATCGGCGCAGTGACGGTGGCGTAACCGAGGCTCAGCTTCGCGCGCTCGACGGCAGCCTTGTTGGCGGCAACGTCGGCGGCGGTCTGCCGGGCGTTGGCGCGGGCGTTGTCGTAGTCCTGAGCACTGATGGCCTTGTCGTCGATCAACTGGGCGTAGCGCTGCTCCTGCAGTTTTGCCTGGAACGCATTGGCCTCGGCTTTGCGCAGGGCGGCTTCGGCGCTGTCCAAGTCGGCCTTGAACGGTGCCGGGTCAATGCGGAACAGCACGTCGCCCTTTTTCACGTCGCTGCCTTCGCGATAGGTGCGTTGCAGCACCACGCCGGCGACCCGGGCGCGGACCTCGGCGATGCGCGGCGCGGCAATGCGTCCGCTCAGTTCGCTGCTGATCGACAGGGGGCGCGCCTCAAGGGTTTCGACCCGCACGGTGGCCGGTGGCGCCTGTTCCTCAGTGCTCGAGGATTTACCACAGGCACCCAGCGTCAGCGCCAATGCGATCAGGCCGAGCCCGGCCAGCAGATTCTTCGACATGTACAACCCCCAATATTGATCTGCGCATCCTACGGACAGTCGCCGAGGGTAGCGGTGAAGCTTTGTAGGCGCTGTGTGAAATTGTGTAAGGGTTTTGCTCAGGGACGAGTGAGGGCGTATATCCTTTACGCCTTGAAATTTATTGCGACAGATAAAGCATCGCGAGCAGGCTCGCTCCCACATTTGGAATACAGTCCTTGTGGGAGCGAGCCTGCTCGCGATAGCGGATGATGAGTCGCCACAGCACTTTCTGGATCATCAATGCCCAACATCCTCCTGGTCGAAGACGACACCGCCCTCGCCGAACTGATCTCCAGCTATCTCGAGCGCAACGGCTATTCCGTCAGCGTGATCGGCCGAGGCGACCATGTGCGCGAACGGGCGCGGCTCAATCCGCCGGACCTGGTGATTCTCGACCTGATGCTGCCGGGCCTCGATGGTTTGCAGGTCTGTCGTTTGTTGCGCGCCGATTCGGCGACGCTGCCGATCCTGATGCTCACTGCCCGCGATGACAGCCATGATCAGGTGCTGGGCCTGGAAATGGGCGCCGACGATTACGTGACCAAACCCTGCGAGCCACGCGTCCTGCTGGCGCGGGTGCGCACATTGTTGCGTCGTAGCAGCCTGGGCGAGCCGATGACCGCCAACGACCGGATCCTGATGGGCAATCTATGCATTGATCTGTCGGAACGCACCGTGACCTGGCGCGAACAGCCGGTGGAACTGTCCAGCGGCGAGTACAACCTGTTGGTGGTGCTGGCCCGTCATGCCGGTGAAGTGCTCAGTCGCGACCAGATCCTGCAACGCCTGCGCGGTATAGAGTTCAACGGCACCGACCGCTCGGTGGACGTGGCGATTTCCAAGCTGCGACGCAAGTTCGATGATCACGCCGGCGAGGCGCGCAAGATCAAGACCGTGTGGGGCAAGGGTTATCTGTTCAGCCGTTCCGAGTGGGAATGCTGAGTCGATGTTCAGAATCCTGTTTCGCCTATATCTGGTGACGATCGTTTCCTACAGCGCGGCAATCTATCTGGTGCCGGATCTGGTGGTGATGGCGTTCAGGGATCGCTTCGTGACTTACAACCTCGACTATTCCCGGGGCCTGCAATCGCTGATCACCAAACAGTTTCGCGCGGTGCCGCAGGATCAGTGGCCGGCGGTTGCCGCGTCGATGGACAAGGACTTCCAGCCGCTGCACATCGTCCTCGCCCGTATCGATAACGCTGATTTCACCCCGATCGAGCAAGAGCGCCTGCGCCGTGGTGAAAACGTGGTGCGCATCGGCGACTGGGGCTGGCGCACGCTGGCGGTGACGCCGCTGAACGACCAGGTCGCCGTGCAAATGGTGGTGCCGCCGGACCCGATGGACGTGAACTTGCTGTACTGGAGCATCAACGTTCTGATCGGTGCGAGTTTACTGGCGTGCCTGTTGCTGTGGTTACGGCCGCACTGGCGTGATCTTGAACGCCTGAAGGGCACTGCCGAGCGCTTCGGTAAAGGCCATTTGAGTGAGCGTACGCAAATTGGCTCGAGTTCGAACATCGGCAGTCTGGCCAACGTCTTCGACACCATGGCCGGCGACATCGAAAACCTGCTCAACCAGCAGCGTGATCTGCTCAACGCGGTGTCCCACGAACTGCGTACGCCGCTGACCCGACTGGATTTCGGCCTGGCGCTGGCGCTGTCCGATGATTTGCCGCAAACCAGTCGTGAACGCCTGCAAGGTCTGGTGGCGCACATTCGCGAACTGGATGAGCTGGTGCTGGAGTTGCTGTCCTACAGTCGCCTGCAAAATCCGGCGCGTTTGCCGGAACAGGTCGAAGTGTCGCTGGACGAGTTCATCGACAGCATTCTGGGCAGCGTCGACGAAGAACTGGAGTCTCCGGAAATCGTCATCGATGTGTTGCTGCACAATCAGCTGGAACGCTTCTCCCTTGATCCGCGCCTGACTGCCCGTGCAATTCAGAATCTGCTGCGCAACGCCATGCGCTATTGCGAAAAACGCATTCAGATCGGCGTTCAGGTCTGCCCGAAGGGTTGTGAGATCTGGGTGGATGACGATGGCATCGGTATTCCGGAGGATGAGCGGGAGCGGATTTTCGAGCCGTTTTATCGACTGGACCGTAGTCGGGACCGCGCTACTGGCGGGTTTGGTCTGGGCCTGGCCATCAGCCGTCGGGCGCTGGAAGCGCAGGGCGGGACGTTGACGGTGGAAGGTTCGCCGTTGGGTGGGGCGCGATTCAGGCTTTGGTTGCCGACCCCGACGTGAAGTTGCTCGCTCCCCCGATCGTCGTGGGAACGAGCACCAGTCAGAGCAATTCAGTGGATTGAATCAACCCGACCCCGGCCACCTGCATCCGCTCGATCGCCGATGCCAGCGAGCCGTTCATGTCGATCGCCCGGCACGCATCCAGCACCACAAACGTATTGAACCCCGCCGCCCGCGCGTCCAGCGCGGAGAACATCACGCAGAAATCCAGCGCCAGGCCGACCATGTACACCGTGTCGATGCCGCGCTCCTTCAAATAACCGGTCAGCCCGGTGGTGGTCGCCCGGTCTGCTTCCAGAAACGCCGAATAGCTGTCGATGTCCGGATTGCAGCCCTTGCGGATGATCAGTTGAGCGTGGGGCAGATTGAGTCCCGAATGAAAATCGGCACCGTGTGTGCCCTGAATGCAGTGATCCGGCCAGAGCGTCTGTTCGCCATACGGCAGTTGGATCACGTCGTAGGGCTGACGGCCGGGATGGCTTGACGCAAATGAAGCATGACCCGCCGGGTGCCAGTCCTGAGCAATGACCACTTGCTTGAACTGCTCGGCGAGACGGTTGATCAGCGGAACGATCCGGTCACCCTCGGGCACGGCCAGTTGGCCGCCGGGAATGAAGTCGTTCTGTACATCGATGACCAGCAATGCAGTACGCGGTGAAATCGTCATGTAAGGGTTCCTCCCTGGATAATCACTGGCCAAGCATAGTGACAGGCTGGCTCATGTGCTCAGCCGCTCTTTAAACATTTTCGCCAGACCTTCCAGCTCGGCGGCCGGGTTATGCCCGATCAGCATCCAGGCATGCTCACGTTCGGTCCAGTACACCACGTTCATCCCGTGCCGGCGCTCATGGGCCAGCGGCTGGCTGCCGCTGTTGGAGCGGGTAACGCACAGTGCGAGCGGGCCGTGGGCGGCATCGAGCCAAGTCATCTGTGCAATCGGCACGCCGTCGTATTCAAGCAGCTGCGCACGTTTGAACTGCGCACCGGGCAGTTTCAGCTTCGCGGGCGACAGGCTCAGGCCCAGCCGTGCGTCGACGGTGCGCAATTGCGCCAGTTGCGAGGCTTCGTCGGTGGCCAGATGTTCAAGGGTTTGCGGTACATACAACGCCATGTAATCGCCCACCAGCTCGCGCCAGCTATGCGATTGCCGCGCTTGCCAGCCGAGGAACAATCGATCCGCCGCGACACCTGCGAGCGCCACGCCCGCTGCTGCCGCGCCGATGAACCAGCGACGGCTGAATCCGGGCCGTTGCGGAGAGGGCGCGGCATCCAGTCGGGCTTGCAAACGATCGAGCGGTGCCTGTCGGGCCAGCTCGTCGTAGGCGTCGCGATAGGGCAGGTTGCTGCGGCTCAACCACTGCACGCGCAGGTTGAGCAGCGGATCGTCGGCGATGAGGCTGTCGAGCTGGCTGCGTTGTTCGCGGTCCAGTTCATCGTCCAGATACGCCACCAGTTGCTCGTCGGAAGGCGTATTCATTGCCGGTCTCCTGCGGGGGTGTTCGGTACCGCATGTAGCGGCGGGTATTCCGCCAGTTTCAGGCGGGCGGTGGCGAGGCGACTCATGACGGTGCCGATCGGCACTTGCAGGATGTCGGCGACTTCGCGATAGGACAGACCCTCGACGTAGGCGAGATAGACCGTTTCGCGCTGGGTTTCCGGCAGCGCATCGACGCGGCGGATCACCTGCGCCGCCATGACGTGGGTCTGTGCGGCGTATTCGCCGTCGAATGTCAGCTGGCTGTCGGCGTCCACCACGCCCTGGCCCTGGCGCACCCGGCGGGCGCGCACTTCATTGAGCCAGATCGAATGCAGAATGCTCAGCAGCCAGCGATCCATGCGCGTGCCGGCCACGTACTGGCCCGAACGTTCAAGCGCCCGTACGCAGGTGGCTTGCACCAGATCCTCGGCCACGTGCCGGTTGCGCGACAGCAGCAAACCGTAGCGCCACAGGCGCGCCAGGTGTTGTCCGAGTTCGGCTCTGAAGGCCTGTTCGCTGAAAATGTTCGCCTCCGCGTGTCGTGTCAGGTTTTCGATGAATCGTTGATGGCTTCGGCCAGGTCCCGGTATTCCTCGCAGGTCGTGCCGCAAATCTTCTGGATATGCTGCAACTGTTCCTGCGCCAGATCGACCCGCCCCTTGATGACATAAGCCTCGCCCAGGTATTCGCGGACTTGCGCGTACTGCGGATCGAGCTTCACCGATTGCAGGTAATAACCGATGCCTTCGTCGGTGCGCCCCAATTTGCGCGTGGCGTAACCGCGATAGTTGAGGGCCTTGGCGGTGTTCGGCTGTTTCAGGGTGTCGAGCAAGGCCAGGGCTTCTTCATAGCGACCGTCCTTCGCAAGACGATAGGCGTAGTCGGTGCGGTCGGCATCCGGTACCAGACTGCTGGTCTGCGTCACGCATTTGTGCGTTTTGCTGTCGTACACCTGACCTTTCGGGCAGTTGGGTTTCTGCACCGGCTCGTCTTCATCACCGTGGGCCAGGGCCAAAGGGCTGGACAACATGGCGGCCATCAGCAACGGGGCGGCGAACATAACGGAACGGATAGTCATGGGCAAGGCTCCATAGTGGGGTCATGTGTCACGTTGAACACCGCAAGGTGAAGTTTTATTCATTGCTTTGTCAGGTGCCATTCAAGGAAAGCTCAAAGTCGCGGGCTATGCTCGTGTCGTCTGTCGTCAATCCGCCGTTCTACTCCTGGAGTTGCGCCATGAAAGATCAGGTTCACCACTCCGCTGCCGCCGGTTACAAGACCGCAGCCGATACCTACGTCAAAGGCCGGCCGGACTATCCGCCGGCGGTGACCGATTGGCTGACGGCAACCCTGGATCTGGATGGCCACAAGACGGTTATCGACCTCGGCGCCGGCACCGGCAAGTTCACCGGACGATTGGTGGCGACCGGTGCCCAGGTGATTGCCGTGGAGCCGGTGGCGCAGATGCTGGCAAAACTGTCTGCCAACTGGCCCGATGTGCTGGCTGTCAGCGCCATGGCGACGGACTTGCCGTTGCCTGACGAGTCGGTGGATGCCGTGGTCTGCGCCCAGGCCTTTCACTGGTTCGCCAGCACCGAGGCGCTGGACGAAATCGCCCGGGTGCTCAAGCCCGGCGGCAAGCTCGGGCTGATCTGGAACCTGCGCGACACCAAGGTCGGCTGGGTACCGAAGCTCGATGCCATCGTCAACGCCCGGGAAGGCGACACGCCGCGCTATTACACCGGCGCCTGGCGCAAGGTGTTTCCGCACCCGGCGTTCGGGCCGTTGCAGGCCGAGCATTTTCACCACGGCCATACCGGCTCGCCGGAAGATGTGATTTTCAACCGGGTGCGTTCCACCAGTTTCATCGCGGCGCTGCCGGATGCCGAGCGTGCACGGATCGATGAGCAGCTGCGGGCGTTGGTTGCGTCCGATCCCGAACTGCGAGGCCGGGATGTGATGACCGTGCCCTACGAGACTGCCGCGTTTGTGGCGGTGAAGGGCGGCTAGAGTCCTGCATTTGGCCGAACCGCCGTTCTGAGGCCTTGATATAGTTCAGGCCTCATTTTCAGACCGGTAAAGGATTTCTGCCATGACTCAATACACCGCCTTCAGCGTCGAACTGGCCGACAACATCGCCCATGTGCAGATCAACCGTCCGGAAAAGATCAACTCGATGAACGCCGCGTTCTGGAGCGAAATCGTCGAGGTGTTCCAGTGGATCGACGACACCGACGAAGTGCGGGTGGTGGTGCTCAGCGGTGCCGGCAAACACTTTTCCTCGGGCATCGACCTGATGATGCTGGCCGGCGTCGCCAATGAACTGGGCAAGGACGTCGGCCGCAATGCGCGCCTGCTGCGCAAAAAGATCCTGACCCTGCAAGCCTCGTTCAATGCCGTCGACAATTGCCGCAAACCGGTGCTCGCGGCCATTCAGGGTTACTGCCTGGGCGGCGCCATCGACCTGATCGCGGCCTGCGACATGCGCTACGCTGCCGAAGACGCGCAGTTCTCCATCAAGGAAATCGATATCGGCATGGCAGCCGACGTTGGCACTTTGCAACGGTTGCCACGGATCATCGGTGACGGCATGCTGCGGGAGCTGGCTTACACCGGTCGAACCTTTGGTGCCGAAGAGGCCCGTAGCATCGGGCTGGTCAATCGCGTCTACAGCGACAAGGACAGCCTGATCGAAGGCGTGATGGACATTGCCCGGGACATCGCCAGCAAGTCGCCGATCGCGGTCACTGGCACCAAGGAAATGATCAGCTATATGCGCGACCACCGTATCGACGATGGTCTGGAGTACGTTGCCACCTGGAACGCCGCCATGTTGCAATCCACCGACTTGCGCGTGGCCATGGCCGCCCACATGAGCAAACAGAAACCCGAATTTCTGGATTGAGAAACCATGACACCTCGCTGGACCACCGCAGTACTGGACACCGATCAACCCGGCGGCTGGGCCGTCGCGCGCAGCCCCGAGGGCTTTCTGTTCGATGACAATGGCGCGCTGTTCCCCCGGGAATGGCTCAAGCGCCAGGACTTGTCGATCCTCGCCGAGCACGGCATCGGCCACCTCGATGGCGAGCCGGTCTATCTGTTGGAGCTACGCAGTACCAGCGAGGTGCCGGGTTGCAACTGGAAAGGCCTGCGGGCATTCATGCTTGACGGCGATCACACGATCTACAAAGTGCTGGGTTACGCGGCGCAGATCGGGACGTGGGCCCGTGAACACCGGTTCTGCGGCAACTGCGGTCAGCCCATGACCCAGGTGCCGCGGGAGCGGGCGATGTATTGCCAGCCGTGCGATTTGCGCAGTTATCCGCGCATTTCACCGAGCATGATCGTGCTGGTGACCCGGGGCGATGAAGTGCTGCTGGCGCGTTCGCCGCGTTTCGTCACCGGGGTCTACAGCACGCTGGCCGGGTTTGCCGAGCCTGGGGAGTCGGCTGAAGACTGTCTGATTCGCGAAGTGCGCGAAGAAGTGCAGATCGAAGTGAAGAACATCCAGTACATGGGCAGCCAGTGCTGGCCGTTCCCGCACTCGATGATGCTGGGCTTCCATGCCGAATACGCCGGCGGCGAGATTGTCTGTCAGGAAGACGAGATCGAAGACGCCCAGTGGTTCAACGTGCACGATCTGCCGCCGTTGCCGGCGTCAAAATCGATTGCACGTTACCTGATCGACGTCTACGTGGCGCGGCGCTTAGGCCACGCTGAACCAGTGCTGCCAGGCTAGACGCACGGTCAACCCCAGCACCACGGTGATGAACACCGGACGAATGAACTTGGCGCCACCGCTGATCGCGGTGCGCGCCCCGAAGAACGCGCCGACCATCACCGACAGGCCCATGCTCAGGCCGATGATCCAGTCCACCTGCCCGGAAAACACGAACACCGACAGCGCCGCAATGTTGCTGACGAAGTTCATGCTGCGCGCCACGCCGCTGGCCTTGACCAGATCGATCGGGTACAGCAGCAGGCTGCTGACGGTCCAGAACGCGCCAGTGCCGGGGCCGGCCACACCGTCGTAGAAACCAAGGCTGAAACCCTGACTCGATTGCCACTTTTTCTTGATCGGTGCGTCGCTGTCCAGCGGTGCTTTCGGCGTGCCGCCAAACAACAGATACAGGCCGCAGGCGAAGACGATCACCGGCAGCATCTTGTTCAGCCATTCCGCCGGCAGATAGTGAGCAACGATGGCGCCGGTCAGCGCGCCGACCAGCGTGCCGACGATGGCATGCATCCACTGCCGTGGGTGAAACAGCTTGCGCCGGTAGAAGGTGAAACTGGCGGTGGCCGAGCCGAAGGTCGAACTCAACTTGTTGGTACCCAGCACCAGATGCGGCGGCAGGCCGGCGGTGAGCAACGCAGGCGTGGTCAACAGACCGCCACCGCCGGCAATGGCGTCGATGAATCCGGCAATGAAAGCGACAAGGGCCAGAACGGCCAGGGTGGTGAGGTCAACGCTGAGTTCGAAAGGCATGGAATCGGCTTATTCGGCAGGTTGCAGAGCTGGGCTGCGGGGAGGGCAGTCATGTTACTCATTTCCAGGTGTTGCGGCGACCCATAAGGCCCGGCCACCGGCTGCTCAACTGTTGCCCAGCCAACACGTACACAACAAATCACCCTCCCGTCATGCATCCCGATCACCTGAAGCCTCAATAAAACCGGGCCATCGAGGCTGGCACGCTTGCTGCTCTACCTCTCTCACCGTCATCAACTGTCCCGAGGACACGCCAATGAGTCAGCAAGCCGTGAAATTTGCCTACTGGGTGCCGAACGTCAGCGGTGGGCTGGTGGTCAGCAAGATCGAGCAACGTACCGACTGAGGCATCGACTACAACCGTAAACTGGCGCAACTGGCCGAGGCGGCGGGATTCGAATACGCCCTGACCCAGATCCGCTTTACCGCCGGCTACGGCGCCGAGTTTCAGCATGAGTCGGTGGCGTTCAGCCATGCGTTGCTCGCCGCCACCAGCAAACTCAAAGTCATCGCCGCCATTCTGCCCGGCCCGTGGCAACCGGCGCTGGCGGCAAAACAGTTGGCGACCATTGATCAACTCACTAACGGGCGGATTGCGGTGAACATCGTCAGCGGCTGGTTCAAGGGTGAATTCCAGGCCATCGGCGAGCACTGGCTGGAGCACGACGAGCGCTACCGTCGTTCGGAAGAGTTCATTCGCTCGCTGCGCGGCATCTGGAGTCAAGACAACTTCACCTTCCGTGGCGATTTCTATCGTTTCGACAACTACAGCCTCAAACCGAAACCGCTGGGCCACCCGGAAATCTTTCAGGGCGGCAGCTCCCGTGCGGCGCGGGACATGGCGGCACGGGTGTCGGACTGGTATTTCACTAACGGCAACAGCGTCGAAGGCATCAAGGCGCAGGTCGACGACATTCGCGCCAAAGCGGCAGCGAACCAGCATTCGGTGAAAATCGGGGTGAATGCGTTTGTCATTGCCCGGGATACGGAAGAGGAAGCCAAAGCGGTGCTGGCGCAGATCATTGATCAAGCTGACCCGGAAGCGGTGAATGCCTTTGGTGATGCGGCGAAACAGGCGGGAAGGGCGTCGCCGGAAGGCGAGGGCAACTGGGCGAAATCGACCTTTGAAGATCTGGTGCAGTACAACGATGGCTTCAAGACCAATCTGATCGGCACGCCGCAGCAGATTGCCGAGCGCATCGTCGCATTGAAAGCGGTGGGTGTGGACCTGGTATTGGCGGGGTTCCTGCACTTTCAGGAAGAGGTGGAGTATTTCGGCCGGCGAGTATTGCCGTTGGTGCGGGAGCTGGAAGCCAAAGCGCAATCGGTCCCGACTGCCGAAGTTGCCTGAGAATCCCTCCTGCATTTTGTGCAGGAGGGATCGGCTGAATTACAGACCGAGTTCGGACAACCCCGGATGATCATCCGGGCGCCGGCCCAGCGGCCAGTGGAACTTGCGTTCGCTTTCCTTGATCGGCATGTCGTTGATGCAGGCATAACGCTGGAACATCAGACCATGCTCGTCGAATTCCCAGTTCTCGTTGCCGTAGGAGCGGAACCAGTTACCCGAGTCGTCGTGCCATTCGTAGGCGTAGCGCACGGCGATACGGGTGTCGGAGTACGCCCAGAGCTCCTTGATCAGGCGGTAATCCAGCTCCTTGGCCCATTTGCGGGTCAGGAAGGCCTTGGCTTCTTCGCGGTTGTTGGCGAATTCGGCGCGGTTGCGCCATTTGGTGTCCAGGGTATAGGCCAGCGACACGCGCTGCGGGTCGCGGGAATTCCAGCCATCTTCGGCCAGGCGAACTTTTTCAATGGCCGATTCACGGTTGAAGGGTGGCAATGGCGGACGCACTTCGGCTGCAGTAGACATGTTTGTCTCCCGATCAAATTAACGATTTAACAACTTGTCGCTTATTGAGGCTTTACAGGTCCAATAACTTTCGCGCCATGCATTGCGCATTATCGGCGGCACTGTGATCACCCATCACAAGCGCTACGGTAATGGCGCCGTCAATCAGGATCAGCAACTGTCTGGCCAGCAGTTGCGGGGCCTCGGCACCATGTTCGGTACACAGCTCGCACAGGTAGTCGAGCAGCTTCTGTTTGTGGTCTTTGGCGACCTGGCGCACCGGATCCTGCGGATCGCCGGTCTCGCCGCTGGTATTGATGAAGGCGCAGCCCCGGAAGCCTTCCGAGGCGAACCACCCCTTGAGCACGGTAAACAGGTTGAGCAGGCGGTCGGCCGGGGTTTCGGCCTGATCGACGGCGCTTCTGTACCAGTGCATCCAGCGCACGTCGCGGCGTTGCAGGGCGGCGACGGTCAGCTCCTCCTTGTTGGCGAAGTAGCGGTAGATACTCTTTCTGGAGACACCGGCGGTTTTCACCAGAAGATCCATGCCGGTGGCGGCGATGCCACTTTTGTAGATCAACTTTTCGGTGACATCCAGAATGATGTCGCGGGTCGTGTCGTTGCTGGTTATTTCGTTCATGTGGCGAACAGTAGAACGATCGTTCTCCTTGGTCAAGTGCTGATTTTGAAATGGCTTTCGCGAGCAGGCTCGCTCCCACATTGGAAATGTGATTCACGTGGGAGTCAGGCTGCTGGCGATGAAGTTATTACAGACACTCACAAGACCCGAAGGAGTTGATGGTGTAAGCTCTCGGGTTCTTCGGATTCGACCCATTGCGAGCCCTATGCCGTTGCTTTTCAAACGCTCTCTGCTGCCCAAGTTGCGCAGCTTTCCGCTGACCGCCGAGGCCGTGACCATTCTGTCCGGTGCCGCCGAGTTCCGTCGTTGCCTGCTGGAGAAAATCGCCCGGGCGACCCAGCGCATCTACCTCGTCGCGCTCTATCTGCAAAACGATGAAGCCGGTCAGGAAATCCTCGATGCCTTGCACGCCGCGAAACTCAAGCATCCCGAGCTTGAAATCGTTGTGGTCGTCGACTGGCTGCGTGCCCAGCGCGGTTTGATCGGTGCCGGCAAGCAGCCGGGCAACGCAGCCTGGTATCAGGAAATGACCCGCACCCACCAGAGCGTGGTGCCGGTCTACGGCGTGCCGGTGCAGACCCGGGAACTGTTCGGCGTGCTGCACCTGAAGGGCTTCGTGATCGACGATTGCGTGGTCTACAGCGGTGCGAGCCTGAACAACGTTTATCTGCACAAGTTCGACAAGTACCGCTTCGACCGTTATCACGTGTTGCAGAGTCGCGAACTGGCCGACTCGATGCACCATCTGGTCAAGCACGGCCTGATCGAATCGAAAGCGGTGCATCGCCTCGACCTGCCGCACCTGCCGACCACCCGCAGCCTGCGCAACGACATTGGCGATCTGCGCAGCCGCCTCAAATATGCGGCCTACGACACCAGCGCCGGCAGCACGGCGCATACCGGCCTGTCGGTCAGCCCGTTGCTCGGCGTGGGCAAGAACAACCCGCTGAACCGGGTGATTCTGGAGCTGATCGCCAGCGCCCAGAAGCAACTGACCATCTGCACGCCGTACTTCAACCTGCCGCTGGGGGTGATCCGCGAGATCAACCGGGCGCTGGCCCGTGGTGTGAAGATCGACATCGTGGTCGGTGACAAGACCGCCAACGACTTCTATATTCCGCCGTCCGAGCCGTTCAAGGTAATCGCCGCGCTGCCGTACCTGTACGAGATCAGCCTGCGCCGTTTCGCCAAGCGTCATCAGCGCAACATCGACAGCGGCCAGTTGAACCTGCATCTGTGGCGTGAGGGCGACAACAGCTATCACCTCAAGGGTATGTGGATCGACCAGCGCTACACGCTGCTGACCGGCAACAACCTCAATCCGCGGGCGTTCCGTCTCGATCTGGAAAACGCGCTGCTGATCGACGACCCGAAAGGCGAGTGGCTGGAGCCGCGCCGTCTGGAGCTGGAAAACATCTTCGAACACACCACGCGGATCGAGCGATTCCAGGATCTGGAAGCCTTGCCGGATTACCCGGCCGGGGTGGCCAAGTTCCTCAAGCGCGTGAGCCGGGTGCGGGTCGAGCGGTTGCTGTACCGGATTCTGTAACGCCGGAAAACAAAAAATCCCCCGAATGCAGAACGCGTTCGGGGGATTTTTTTGTGCGTAGAAATCAGTTCAGACCGAGTTTGCCACGCAAGGTCGACAGATCTTCAGCCAAGGTATTGACCGGACCCACCAGCGCCTTGCGGTCGTTGTCCTTCACTTTGTCATAGGTCTCGAAACCACCATCCTTGGTCTTGTACTTGGCCAGGATCTTGTCCACGGTGGCGAAGTTCTTGTCGACTTTGGCCACGAAGGCCTTGTCCTGTTTCTCGATCTGCGGACGGAACAGGTCGACGATTTTCTTCGCGCCGTCGATGTTGCCCTGGAAGTCATAGAGGTCGGTGTGGCTGTAGCGGTCTTCCTCACCGGAGATCTTGGTGGCGGCGACTTCTTCCAGCAGGGCGGCAGCGCCGCCCACGACTTTCTCGGGCGGGAAGGTCAGGCCGGCGACGCGGGTCTGCAGGTCCTGCACGTCTTTATCCAGCTTGTCGGCCAGATCGTTCAGGCCCTGGGTGCTCTTCTCCGAGAACAGCGAGTACTCGAGGCGGTGGAAACCGGTGAAGTCTTCGGCCTTAACGCCTTTTTCGTGGTCGTCGACGCGGGAGTCGATGGACGCATCGAGGTCACTGAACAGCTCGGCAATCGGCTCGATCGACTCGTAGTAGACGCGGGTCGGTGCGTAGAGCTTCTGCGCGGTAGCCAGGTCACCCTTTTTCACCGCATCGGTGAATTGTTTGGTGTGGGTGCCCAACTGGTCCAGTTGCTCGGTGACGTAGATCTTGTAGTCCGAAACCGGCCCGACCAGATCCAGCGGTGCAGTCGCCGCGAACGCCGACAGCGGGGTGTTGAGTAGACCAAGGGTCAGCAATAACGCGATGGGCGTCTTTTTCATGGGGGCGGCTCCTGTTGAATGCTATGCAGTTGTTTTTGGTTGGGTAGCGTTGAGCAGCGAGCGACCGATGAAATCCTTGTCGCCCGTAACACCCGGCAGGGTGAAGAAGTAACCGCCGCCGACCGGCTTGAGGTATTCCTCCAGCGGCTCGCCGTTGAGGCGGGTCTGTACAGTGATGAAGCCTTTTTCCAGGTCGGCCTGGTAGCAGATGAACAGCAGGCCCATGTCGAGCTGGCCGTTCTTGTTCACACCGTTGGAGTAGTTGAACGGCCGGCGCAGGATCAAATTGGCCTGGCTCGCGGCGGTGCGCGGGTTGGCCAGGCGGATGTGCGCGTCGAGTTTGGTCAACTTGCCTTCCGGGTCCTTGCTGTAGTCCGGGACTTCGGTCTCATGGCTGGCGCCCATCGGCGCGCCGGTGGTTTTCACCCGGCCGATGATGCTTTCCTGTTCCTGCAACGGCGTGCGGTCCCAGCGCTCGACGAAGTTGCGGATGATCCGCACCGCCTGATAACTGCCGTGGGCCGCCCAGGCCGGCTCGTCGCTGCCCGGTTGCACCCAGACGATGCGATCCATGGCCTTGCCGTCGTTGGAATCCGGATTGGCCGAACCGTCGCGGAAACCCAGGAAGTTACGCGCCGATTGCGCCGGCACACCGGGCTTGGCCGGGGCTTGTGGGGGTACGCTGCCTTCCTGTTTCCAGCGCACCAGCAGCAGGTCCGGCAGGTTTTTCACGATGTCGCGTAGGGCGTGGATGTTGGTGTCGGCGGTGTTGGAGCAGAACTGCAGGCTCAGGTCGCCGTGGCAGCAATCGGCTTCCAGCGCATCGTTGGGGAAACCGACCATGCGGATCAGGCGCTTGGGCTTGGCAGCGGCGAGGCCGAAACGCTCGTCGAACAGCGATTCACCTACCGACACGGTGATGGTCAGGTTGTCCGGGGTGACCACCGGGCCGAGGATGCCGGAATCCGGCGGCGGCAATTTCGGGTCGATCTGTGCCACCGGGCCGCCCTTCATCAGGAACGCGATGCGCTCGTTGAGGGTGCGGAACAGACGCTCCAGATCTTCACGGTCGCTGGCCAGCACATCGAACGACACCAGCATGCCGGACGCCGGCCGCGGGGTGACGATGCCGGTCTGGTGCACGCCATGAAAATCGTGGTGATCCTGGGTCTTGTCGCTGCTCGGTGCTTCGGTGACTTGTGCAGGCGCAGCGGCCATGGCCGGGCAGCTCAGGGCGGTGCCGGCCAGGGCGACACCGGCGGCGCCCATGCCCATCAGTACGCGACGGCGTTGCAGGTTGAAGTGTTCGGAATCGTTCATCGGTATTCGTCTTCTACTTACAGGCCGGAGAGGCCGAGGGCGGGATCGATGCCGTCGAGAGCGTCGGCCAGGGTCTTGGCCTTGTCGGCGATCTGTTTGCGTTGTTCACCGCTGACGGTGTCGTAACTTGCGTAGCCGTCCTTGACCTTGAAGCCGTTCAGGGTGTTATCGAAATCAGTCAGCGCGCTGTCGATTTTCGGCAGCAGGTCGGTGGCGGATTTCGTCAGCAGCGGGCGCAGCAGTTCGACGACTTTGTGCGCCGTCTCCAGATTGGCCGCGAAGCCGTTGAGATCACCGTGGCTGTAGCGTTCCTCTTCGCCGCTGGCGGCGCGCACGTCGGCCAGGGTGTTGAGGTTGCGCACGAGGATTTCCACCAGTTGCTCCGGCGGCAGCGATTGGGCCAACAACTGTTGTTTCAGCGTGTTGACGTCGCCCAACAGCCGCTCGGCAATTGGCGACAAACCGTCGAGGTTGCGTTGCTGGAACAGCGCGTACTCGATGCGATGGAAGCCGACGAAGGCCGGATCCTGCTCGCGTTTCTCGAAGTAATCGGCGCGGGCGTTGATGCTGTTGTCCAGCTCGGCCAGGCGTTGTGCGGCCGGGGCCAGACGCTGATATGCCGCGCGGGCCGGCAGGTACGCCGCTTGCGCCTGGGCCAGATCACCGCTGGTGATCGCCTGATTCAGTGCCGTGACGGCCCTGATCAGCACGCTGCCCTGGGTAGCCAGATACACCCGGAACTCCGACAGCGGCCCGACGAAAGCGACCATCGACGGCTTGGCCTTGGCGGCGGCATCCGAGGCAGCGGTCGGCGTCACATGTAGCACGCCGCGCGGGTTGCTCAGCAGGCCGCAGGTGATGGTGTAGTCGCCGGGTTGCAGGTTGGCGTTGATCACCTGGCTCAGGCCCGGCGCGATGTTTTCGCGTTCTTCGATCACCAGCACGCCGTCGAGGATTTCCCATTCCACCGCCCGGTCGGAGCGGTTGACGATGCGGAAACTGGCGCGGCCGGCCGGCACGCTCAGCTCGTTGGGCTCGCAACTGCCGGGGTGGATGTTGACCACCACTTCGTCATGGTTGTGCTGACGCTTGGCCGCAGCCATTTTCGAGGCGTAGTAGAACAGGCCGCCGGCGGCGATCATCACGACCACCGAACCGGCCACCGCCCAGCGCAAGGCGCGGGGAGGGGATGCCTGGGGAGTATTAGGCTTTGACATGGAGGCCCTTATTGGCTGGAAGCGGAATTCGAGGCGGCGGTTTTGGTCGCCGGGGCGGGAGCCGGATAGAAGAACATCACCAGCGCCACCACCAGATAGATCAGGTACGCGCCGAGAGTGCTGACGGTCGGCGCATCCTGATAACCGAACATGCCGGCCAGCACCGAGCCCAACGGGCCGTCCATCGGCAGCGTCGCGCTGAAATCGAAGAGCACGGTTTGCAGGTGATTCCAGACGCCGGCTTCATGCAGTGCCTGCACCGAGTTGGAGAGAATTCCGGCAGCGACCACCAGAATGAACAGCCCGGTCCAGCGGAAGAACGCCGAGAGATTCAGGCGCATGCTGCCGCTGTAGATCAGGAAGCCGACGACGATCGCCAGGATCAGGCCGAGCAGGGCGCCAATCGGCGCGCCCGGACCTTCGCTTTGCTGGAACACGGCGAGCAGGAAGAACACCGTTTCCAGGCCTTCCCGGGCGACAGCGAAAAACACCATGGCGATCAGCGCGATGACCTGATGCTTCGACGCCGTCAGCGCATGATCGAGGGACGCCTGCAGCGAATGCTTGATCGAACGCGCCACCTTGCGCATCCAGAACACCATGGAACTGAGAATGCCCACGGCGACGAGGCCGACCACGCCTTCGAACAGTTCCTGCTGTTTCTGCGGGAATTCGGCGCTGACCAGCTCCAGGCCACCGCCCACCAGCAAGGCCAGCGCAGCGGCAAGAAACACGCCGATCCACACCGCCGGCATCCATTGGCCACGACCGGTCTGTTGCAGGTAGCTGGCGATAATGCCAACGATCAGTGCGGCTTCAATGCCTTCGCGCAGCATGATCAGAAAGGGAACGAGCATTCGGCACCGTGTCATCGCAAGAGGAGATGACAATTTGTAACATAATGACACTCATTCTCAAACGGGCGCTATTGACAATTAGCTGAACGCAAGCTGAACGCATTGCTCAAGTGCAGGTTAAAACAGTCTGGAAACCTGGCTGTTGTAGACCTCGATCAGTTGGTCATAAGCACGGCCAATCCGCTCGAAATCGTCGCTCAATTGCTGGGCGGGCGCTTTCGACACCCAGTCTTCATGCAATCGGTTGACTGCGAGCAGGTAACGCTCGCCGGGTTCCCGCACATGATTCCAGATGCTCTCCGGGTAATCGGCGCTGCTGGTTGCCGTATTGAGCTGCATATACCGGTTGCCCGAATCCCAAGCGTTGCGCAACGCGATTGCGCCATCACTCAAATCATCGAGGGCCAGGCTGCGTTCGCGAACGCGCTCGTCGAGATCGAGCATGAGCGTCTGTGCTTGCAGCATGTAGTTGAGGATATGCGCGTATTTGAACTGCTCGCGGCCCTTCAACTGTTCGAGTTGGACCCGTCGCAAATCCTGTTCTTCAAGTGAGAGCGCCCGGCGCAGTTGGTCGGAGGCGTCGAGAAAAGCTTCGGCCAGCGGAATGAAACGATTGTCGCGTTCGGCTTTTTCGTCAGGGCTCACGGCATAGCGCAGCCTGTAACTGAAAAAATCGAAGCTTGCCGCCACCTCGTTGGCTGCCTTCAAAGTGGTTTCGAAGCGGTTCTGCAGCGGAAGCAGCTCGGGGGTGGACGTTTGCAGACTGGTTTTTTGCGCCGCATTCAACTGGCAGCCATACGCATCCTGAACACGGGCAAAGTTCAGTTCCTCGTAGATTTTGGCCATTCCGTCGAAATCCTCCGGAAAGCGTTGTTGCAAGGTCGTGTCGGCTTTCAGATCACGGTTGAGGTAGCTGTTGTAGGCGTGACGCCAGCGCGCGTCAGCGATGTTCAGGCAGGCAATCAACGGCCGCAGGGCGGCGGATTTTTCGCGCTCGGCGAGATCCGGTTGCTGCAGCCAGCGCTGGAGCGGCACGAGCACTTCCTGGTGATCTTTCACCAGATTGAGAAAGGCTCCGCTCAGCACTACGGCCAGGACGACCACGTTCACACGTTTGTTCATCGACGTGCCTCCTGCGCTTGTGAATGCCCGTACCACTGCTCCCGAGTGGGGGCGATCCGGCATTCCGGACGACTGTCGAACGCGCCGCCGCAGGCTCGCTGGGCAAACGGCTGCAGCCCTTGATCGGGCCCCATCAGTTGGGCGCGGACAACCAGAAAGACCAGTACGGTGATGCCGATAACACACGCCATCACGGCAATTGACCCGGCCGTGCCGAGGGCCGGAAAGCGCAATGCGGGTCGACTGACCGACAGGGTTTTGAACCGGTCGGTCCGGCTCAAGGCGCTCGCCGCCACCATCCCGGCGGCGTATCCGGCAAACGCTATCGGGCCGCAAGCAATCCAGGTCAGTGCCGCGATCAGCCAGCAGGGCACGATTTCACGAAGCAGCAGCGGCGAAGGGCGTCTGAAACTGAGCTGCGGCGACAGGACGCGACTCAAGCGCTCGTCCAGCGTCCAGATCCGGTCCGCCAGCGGGCGCCACGCCCACAGTAATGCTGCAGCGGCCCCTGACAGCACGCATACCCAAAGCAGCACCGCAACAAGGGTGGTGATGAGTACCGATTGATCGAAAATCAAAGGGCTGATCAATAACCCAAGCGACGCCCCGAGGATCCCGGCAGACATGGGCCATTTCTGGCCCGGCGGGACCAGCGCCTTCCAGAAAAATACATCGCCGTCCGGCATCTGCCGGACCCGCTCCGGGTTCATGCGCTTGAGTTGTTCGCTGAGTGTGAGGCAGGCATTCCAGTCCGCTTCCAGAAACCGCCGGGCGAAGGATCGGCGTTCATCGTTGCTCATTGGCGCGAGCAGCATGCGGGCGGCGCGGTTTTCGGGCACGCGGTCATTCAGCTCCGCGAGGCGCTCCAGGGTTTCAATGAAAACCTGCTCATCCCGGCGCTTCGACAATCTCGGCCAATAAGCACGCGGGCAGCGTGACTCGTCGTCGCTGGACCACTGTTGATGGGTACTGACCGTTTCGAACAGCTGCGAAGACCAGACGGTCGATTCCGCGAGCAAACGGGCCAGGGTGTTGTTGAACCAGTCGTGGCGTTCGAACGGCTGGAGCCAGTCGGCACGCTTGAGTGCCAGAAAACGCTCCGTGAAGTCGGCGATCCGCCCAGCGTCGAGCAGCTCACGCAGCTCCTGATACACGTGATCACAGTATTTCTTGAGCAATATTTCCAGGACCGTCGGTGACAGTCCCTTTCGCTGCCAGACATTGAACCAGTTGAAATGCTCCATTCCCCAGGCCGTCAGTTGCATGCGGTCATCGCGTGCCGAGAGGCACATCGCCAACAACCGGTCTTCGAACTCCCGCTCACAATGCGCCACACGTGCCTGAGCGAGCCGCTCGGCAAGCTGTTCGACGTGCACGTCCACCAGTAATTCTTCAGCCCGTTGTGCTGCCGGGTCGCGTGGTGCGAAATCGGCCTGCTCCAGTAACGAAGTCGGCAACGGACGTTCGATCACCGGCTCCAGATGAATCTGTGCAATCGCGCGATGGTTCAATTCCACCGCCTGCTCGTAGGCTTCACGCAGGCGCTGAAACCCGCTCGGGTCTTCATCCGGGCGATGCACTTTGAGCAATGCGGCGTACTGACGTCGGATGCTGCGTAAATCGCTATCGGGCTCCAGCCCCAGAATGGCCCAGCAGTTCAATGCCACACACCTTGTTCGAGTTCATCCAGCTGTTGTGTCAGTTGCAGGCGCATTTCGCGTATCAGGCGTTCATCCTGAGTGTCGAGTACTTGCTGAAAGCGGTGCGCCATCTGGTCGATTGTCTGGCGCAGATCGCCGAGGCTTTCCTGGTACAGACGTTCGAGGCGGGCGTTCAGCAGGCTGTTGACCTGTTGATCGCGCGGGTGAACCTTGAGGTTGGCCAGTTCCGCCAGACGTTTCTGGATCTCTTTCGGGTCCAGGACCCCGGGATTGTTTTCGATGACCAGAACCCGACGTTCGCCGGTACGCTGGATTAGCGCCTCGGTTTCGAGCAAGCCGTTGTTGTCGTAGGTGAAACGCACGTCGATGGCAATTTCGCCCGCCTGCGCCGAAGGCACTTCGACGACAAGTTCACCGAGCAGAATGTTGTCTTTTACCCAGCGACTTTCGCCCTGAAAAATATTCAACTGCACTCGGCGCTGTCCATCGCGCAAGGTCGAAACCGTTTTCACCCGACTGACCGGAACCACGCAGTTGCGCTCAATGATGGGCAGGTAATGCCCCGCTTCAACGCCTTTTGCAAGATCGACCGCGACTTCAATTCCCAGGGTGTAAGGGCAGACATCGGTCAGCACCACCTCTTCGAGCGCCGCGTCGCGAGCCTTGAGTGCAGCCTGCACTGCAGCCCCCAGTGCAATCGATTCATCCGGATTGAGCGCAATCGACGGAAACCGGCCAAACAAACCGGCGACCATCCGCCGGATCATCGGCATGCGTGTGGTGCCACCCACCAGCAGCACCTCGTCCAGTTCCGAAGGGCGGATGCGTGCGTCACGCAGTGCGGTTTCGATCGGCGTGCGCAGGCGTACCAGCAGCGGCGCGCAGAGCTCGGCCAGTTGCGCCTGGGTGAACGTCTGCTCCCACTGGCCGGAGCCATGGCGCAAGACGAAAGTCGCGCTGTCGGCTTGGCCAAGGGCATGGCGAACGCGTTCGGCTTCGCGGCGCAGGCGCTGGGCGATTTCGGCTTGCGTGAACGAGGGCATGTCCTTGCGATCGGCGTGTGCACTGATAAAGGCCTGGATCAGCACGTTGTCGAAATCTTCACCGCCGAGGAAGTTGTCGCCGGCGCTGGCGCGCACTTCCATGACCCCGTCGAACAGCTCGAGAATCGATACATCGAAGGTGCCACCACCGAGGTCGAACACCAGAAATGAACTGGCGCTGTCGCGCTGATGCAGCCCGTAGGCGAGGGCGGCGGCGGTCGGCTCGTTGATCAGGCGTTCGACCTTGAGACCGGCCAGCTCGCCAGCGATTTTCGTGGCTTTGCGCTGTGCATCATTGAAATAGGCCGGAACGCTGATCACGGCTTCAGTGACGGTTTCGCCATAGCGGCGTTCAACGTCCTCCTTGAGGCTGCGCAAGACCAGCGCCGAGAGTTCTTCAGCGCGAAAGGTACGCTTGCCGAGGCGGGTTTCCTGAGCACTACCCATGTGCCGCTTGAACAGGGCCGTGGTCAGTTGCGGATGCGTCTGCAAACGTTCCCGGGCGGCCTGGCCGACCAGCACGCGGCCCTCGTCATCAAGGCCGACGACACTGGGAGTCAGCAGGCATTCCAGTGCATTGGGCACCAGTACCGGCGCACCATCGTGCCAGACCGCTACGAGGCTGTTGGTGGTGCCCAGATCAATGCCAACCATCATACGTTTACGACTCCCTTTCAATTCCGCAATTCGCGACTACAACCTATCGGCCATCGGGTCGGGTAATTGAGTACGACGTTGCACAGGGCTGGCTTTTTACTCAGTGCTGCCTAAGATGGCCGACAGATAATCCGTACCCCCGAGTGACGTTCAATGTCGGAAAAGGACACCATTTCCATTCAACTGGTGCGCGAAGCACTGCAGCAAAGTTGTGCCCCGGGCGTGGCCACGGAAGAAGTCTTGAACAAGGTCGGCATCGATCCGGCGCTACTGGCCACCGACGACGCCCGCGTTCAGGCCAGCCAGTACGCGCGGTTATGGCGATTGCTGGCGCGGCGGGGCGATGACGAGTTCTTTGGCATGGACCCGCGCAAGCTGAAGTCCGGCAGCCTGGAATTCCTCTGCCGCAGCGCGATGGCCCAGCCGAATCTGGCTGCGGGATTGAGTACCGGTCTGAATTTCCTGTCGCTGATGCTCGAACGCATGCCCGCGCAACTGGTGCACCAGCAAAGTCTGGCGGAGATCGTGCTGCTGGAGGATGACCCCGAGCCGCGCCGCGCCTTCACCTATTTCACTTACTGGATGATCGTCCACGGCGTGGCGTGCTGGCTGGCGGGGCGGCGGATTCCGATCCTTGCCATCGAACTGCGTTGCCCGGCGCCGGATTTCTGCGATGACTACCGGGTGATGTTCTCGGAAAACCTGCGCTTCGACCGGCCGCGCACGCGGATGATTTTCGCCGCCGACGTGCTGGATCTGCCGATCAAACGCAGTGCCGAGGAGTTGAAACGCTTTCTGGCCCATGCCCCGGCCAACATTCTGGTGAAGTACCGCGACCCGGAAAGCCTCGCCAGCCGGATCAAGCAGGATCTGCGACAGTTGCCCGCCGAGCAGTGGCCGGAAACCGACGCACTAGCCCAGCAGTTGTGCATGTCGGCCTCGACCCTGCGTCGGCGTCTGGCAGAAGAAGGGCAGACCTATCAAGGCCTCAAGGACAGCGTGCGCAAGGAACTGGCGATCACCTGGCTGGCGGAACCTTCAATCAGTTTTGTCGACATCGCCACACGCCTGGGATTTGCCGATGCGAGCTCGTTTTACAAGGCGTTTCGCAAGTGGTCGGGGACCAATCCGGGGCACTATCGCAGCCTGATTCTCAACGAAGCGGTCTGATCCTCGAATCGACGCAAACCTTGGCCAAACCAGTCATCCACTTTGAAGGCTTTGGCCATTGCCGCAACCGGCGTGCGGCGCGAGTATTCCTCTGATGTTTACGGTTCCCCGACCTAATAAAAACACAGAGGGATTCTGGCAATGCGCGATTACTTGTCTGCCACCGAACAGTTCAATTATCAGCACACCGTGGACGCCGCACTCAGCGGCTCGCTCGAGGCGCTCAACGCCTGCGTCGAATGTTGTGACCGCCACGCCTTGCCGGGGCGCATCGCGCTGTTCTGGGAAGGCCGCGATGGCGCCAGTGCGACCTACACCTTCAGCGACCTGCAGGACAAGGCCGCGCGTTTCGCCAATTTCCTGCTCGCCCAGGGCGTGCAGAAGGGCGACAAGGTCGCCGGCCTGCTGCCGCGAAATATCGAACTGCTGATCACCGTGTTCGCCACCTGGCGCATCGGCGCGGTGTATCAACCGCTGTTCACCGCGTTCGGCCCCAAAGCCCTCGAACATCGCCTGAACAGCTCCGGCGCCAAAGTCGTGGTCACTGATGCAGTCAACCGGCCGAAGCTCAGCGAAGTGGCCGATTGCCCGACGCTGGTCACCGTCGGCGGCGCGAAAGGCCAAGGCATCGTCCGGGGTGATTTCAGTTTCTGGGCCGAGTTGCCCAACCATTCCAGTGTCTGCGAACCGGTGATGCTGACCGGCGAAGACCCGTTCCTGCTGATGTTCACCTCGGGCACCACCGGCCCGTCGAAAGCGCTGTCGGTGCCGCTCAAGGCAGTCGTGGCGTTCCAGAGCTACACCCGCGATGCCGTGGATCTGCGCCCGGAAGATGCATTCTGGAACGTCGCCGATCCGGGCTGGGCCTACGGCATCTATTTCGGCGTGACTGGCCCGTTGTCGATGGGCCATCCGATCACCTTTTACGATGGCCCGTTCACCCTCGAAAGCACCTGCCGGGTGATCAACAAATACGGCATCACCAACCTCACCGGTTCGCCCACGGCGTATCGCCTGCTGATTGCCGGTGGTGATGAGTTCGCCAGGTCGATCAAGGGCAAACTGCGCATCGTCAGCAGCGCTGGCGAACCGTTGAACCCGGAAGTGATCCGCTGGTTTGCCGACAACCTCGGCGTAGTCATTCACGACCATTACGGCCAGACCGAACTGGGCATGGTGCTGTGCAACCACCATGGCCTCGAACACCCGATCCACCTCGGCGCCGCCGGGTTTGCTTCGCCGGGCCATCGCATCGTGGTGCTCGACGATCAGTACAACGAACTCGGCGTCGGTCAGCCCGGCATCCTCGCCATCGACCGCACACAGTCGCCGATGTGCTGGTTCGCCGGTTACGAAGGCGCACCGACCAAGGCATTCGTCGGCGATTACTACCTGAGCGGCGACACCGTGGAGTGGAATCCGGACGGCAGCATCAGTTTCGTCGGTCGCAGTGACGATGTCATCACCACTTCCGGCTACCGGGTCGGCCCGTTCGACGTGGAAAGCGCGCTGATCGAGCACCCGGCCGTGGTCGAAGCCGCCGTGGTCGGCAAACCCGATCCGGAGCGCACCGAACTGGTGAAAGCCTTCGTCGTGCTCAACCCGCAATACCGCGCCGAACCGGCGCTGGCCGAAGAGTTGCGCCAACACGTGCGCAAGCGTCTGGCCGCGCATTCGTACCCCCGTGAAATCGAATTTGTCAGCGAGTTGCCGAAAACCCCGAGCGGCAAATTGCAGCGCTTTATCTTGCGCAACCAGGAAATCGCCAAGGCTCAAGAGGCCGCGGTGCACAACGTTTCAGCTTGAATCAGGAAGTCAGTCATGCAGATCGAGAACAAGGTTTTTATCGTCACCGGCGGCGCGTCCGGCCTGGGTGCCGCCACCGCTGAATTGCTGGTGAGCGCCGGCGCCAAAGTGATGCTGGTGGACATGAATGCCGACGCCGTCGCCGCCCAGGCTCAGCGTCTTGGTGCGCAAAGCGTGGTAGCCGACATCAGCAACGAAGCCGCCGCCGAAGCCGCTGTGCAGGCGACCCTGAAAGCCTTCGGCAGCCTGAATGGTCTGGTGAATTGCGCCGGCATCGTTCGGGGCGAGAAGATCCTCGGCAAGAACGGCCCGCACGCGCTGGCTAGCTTCGCCCAGGTGATCAACGTCAACCTGATCGGCAGCTTCAACATGCTGCGCCTCGCAGCGGCAGCGATTGCCGAAAGCGAAGCCAACGCCGACGGTGAACGAGGCGTCATCATCAATACCGCGTCCGTTGCTGCATTCGATGGCCAGATCGGTCAGGCCGCATATTCCGCCTCCAAAGGCGCCATCGCCAGCCTGACCCTGCCTGCCGCCCGTGAACTGGCGCGCTTCGGCATCCGCGTGATGACCATCGCCCCGGGCATTTTCGAAACCCCGATGATGGCCGGCATGACCCCGGAAGTGCGTGACTCCCTGGCCGCGGGCGTACCGTTCCCGCCGCGCCTGGGCAAACCGGCCGAGTACGCCGCGCTGGTGCGGCATATCATTGAAAACAGCATGCTCAACGGCGAGGTGATCCGTCTCGACGGTGCCTTGCGCATGGCCGCCAAGTAAGGAGGATTTCTCATGACCATCTCCAACGATCCGATTGTCATCGTCAGCGCCGTCCGCACCCCGATGGGCGGTTTTCAGGGCGAACTGAAAAGCCTGACCGCGCCGCAACTGGGTGCCGCTGCGATCAAAGCTGCCGTTGAACGCGCCGGTGTGGCCGCCGATGCGGTCGATGAAGTGCTGTTCGGCTGCGTACTGCCGGCCGGTCTCGGCCAGGCGCCTGCGCGTCAGGCTGCACTGGGCGCCGGGCTGGACAAATCCACCCGCTGTACCACGGTCAACAAGATGTGCGGCTCGGGCATGGAAACCACCATCCTCGCCCACGACATGCTGCTGGCCGGCAGCGCCGATGTGGTGATCGCCGGCGGCATGGAAAGCATGTCCAACGCGCCGTACCTGCTGGACCGCGCCCGCGCCGGTTACCGCATGGGCCACGGCCGGGTGCTGGACTCGATGTTCCTCGACGGCCTCGAAGACGCCTACGACAAGGGTCGCCTGATGGGCACCTTCGCCGAGGATTGCGCTGAAACCAACGATTTCAGCCGTGAAGCTCAGGACGCATTCGCCATCGCCTCGACCACCCGCGCCCAGCAGGCGATCAAGGACGGCAGCTTCAAGGACGAAATCGTTCCGCTGACCGTGACCGTCGGCAAGGAACAAGTGGTGATCAGCAACGACGAGCAGCCGCCAAAAGCCAAACTGGACAAGATCGCTTCGCTGAAACCGGCGTTCCGCGAGGGCGGTACGGTAACCGCGGCCAACTCCAGCTCCATCTCCGACGGCGCCGCCGCACTGGTACTGATGCGTCAGTCGCAAGCGCAGAAACAGGGGCTGAAACCGCTGGCGGTGATTCACGGCCACGCAGCCTTCGCCGACACACCGGGCCTGTTCCCGGTGGCACCGATTGGTGCGATCAAGAAGCTGATGAAGAAAACCGGCTGGTCGCTGGATCAGGTCGATCTGTTCGAGGTCAATGAAGCCTTTGCCGTGGTCGGCATGGCGGCGATGACCCATCTGGAAATCCCCCACAACAAACTCAACATCCACGGCGGCGCCTGCGCTCTGGGCCATCCGATCGGTGCCTCCGGCGCGCGGATTCTGGTGACCTTGCTCTCGGCCCTGCGCCAGAAAGGCCTGAAACGCGGCGTCGCGGCGATCTGCATCGGCGGCGGCGAAGCCACGGCGATGGCGGTCGAGTGCGTCTGAACCCGAGTTAAGGATTTGCCATGATTCCCAATGACGACCAGCAACAAATCCGCGACATGGCCCGGCAGTTTGCCGAGGAACGGCTGAAACCGTTCGCCGCCGAGTGGGATCGCGAGCACCGCTTCCCGAAAGAAGCCATCGGCGAAATGGCCGGGCTGGGCTTCTTTGGCATGCTGGTGCCGGAGCAGTGGGGCGGTTGCGACACCGGTTACCTGGCATACGCCATGGCCCTGGAAGAAATCGCTGCCGGCGACGGCGCCTGCTCGACCATCATGAGCGTGCACAACTCGGTGGGTTGCGTGCCGATCCTCAAGTTCGGCAACGACGACCAGCGTGAGCGCTTCCTCAAACCGCTGGCCAGCGGCGAGATGCTCGGTGCTTTCGCGTTGACCGAACCCCAGGCCGGCTCCGACGCCAGCAGCCTGAAAACCCGCGCACGGCTGGAAGGCGATCACTACGTGCTCAATGGCTGCAAACAGTTCATTACCTCCGGGCAGAACGCCGGGATCGTGATCGTGTTTGCCGTCACCGACCCGAGTGCCGGCAAGCGCGGGATCACGGCGTTCATCGTGCCGACCGACTCGCCGGGCTACAAAGTCGCCCGCGTCGAAGACAAGCTCGGCCAGCACGCCTCGGACACCTGCCAGATTCTGTTCGAAGACGTCAAAGTGCCGGCCGCCAACCGTTTGGGCGAGGAGGGCGAAGGCTACAAGATCGCCCTGGCCAACCTTGAAGGCGGCCGTGTCGGCATCGCTTCGCAATCGGTGGGCATGGCCCGCGCCGCGTTCGAAGCGGCCCGTGATTACGCCCGTGAACGCGACACCTTCGGCAAGCCGATCATCGAGCATCAGGCCGTGGCCTTCCGCCTCGCTGACATGGCCACCCAGATCGCCGTGGCGCGGCAGATGGTGCATTACGCGGCCGCCCTGCGTGACAGCGGTCAGCCGGCGCTGGTCGAGGCGTCGATGGCCAAGCTTTTCGCCTCGGAAATGGCCGAGAAGGTCTGCTCCATGGCCTTGCAAACCCTCGGCGGTTACGGTTACCTCAACGACTTCCCGCTGGAGCGCATCTACCGCGACGTGCGGGTCTGCCAGATCTACGAAGGCACCAGCGACATTCAGCGCATGGTCATTTCGCGCAATCTTTGAGAAGGAATCTGCACATGAGTTACGAAACGATTTTGCTGGAAACCCATGGCCGTGTCGGCGTCATCACCCTGAACCGCCCGCAGGCGCTGAATGCCCTGAACGCGCAACTGGTCAGCGAAGTGAACCGCGCCCTCGATGGTCTGGAGGCCGACGCGAACATTGGTTGCATCGTCATCACCGGTTCGAAGAAAGCCTTCGCTGCCGGCGCCGACATCAAGGAAATGGCCGAGCTGACCTACCCGCAGATCTACATGGACGACCTGTTCAGCGACAGCGACCGCGTGGCCAACCGCCGCAAGCCGATCATCGCGGCGGTCAACGGTTTTGCCCTGGGCGGTGGCTGTGAACTCGCGCTGATGTGCGACTTCATCCTGGCCGGCGACAACGCCAAATTCGGCCAGCCGGAAATCAACCTCGGTGTGCTGCCGGGCATGGGCGGAACCCAGCGCCTGACCCGCGCCGTGGGCAAGGCCAAGGCCATGGAAATGTGCCTGAGCGGGCGTTTGATCGACGCGGTGGAAGCCGAGCGTTGCGGCATCGTTGCGCGCATCGTGCCGAGCGACGAGTTGCTGGATGAAGCGCTGAAAGTCGCGGCGGTGATCGCCAGCAAGTCGCTGCCGATTGCGATGATGGTCAAGGAAAGCGTCAACCGCGCGTTTGAAGTGAACCTGACTGAAGGTGTGCGCTTCGAGCGCCGGGTGTTCCATGCGGCGTTTGCGACGCAGGATCAGAAGGAAGGGATGGCGGCGTTTGTGGCCAAGCGGTCGCCGGAGTTCCAAGGCAAATAACGCGGCGGACTTACAAAATGCCCTCACCCCAGCCCTCTCCCGGAGGGAGAGGGAGCCGACCGAGGTGTCTCAGGTCTGACATCGACCTGAGAGGCCGAGTCGATTATGGATTCACCAGCGATTGCTCAAGTCGGCGCAACTCGCGAATCTCGGTCAGTCCCCTCTCCCTTTGGGAGAGGGTTAGGGTGAGGGGGAAGGGGCCGACACGGTTACAACTGATAGTTCTTCAACTCCCGCGCAATCACCATCCGCTGTATCTCGCTCGACCCCTCATAAATCTGGGTAATCCGCGCATCCCGGTAATACTTCTCCACCGGGTAATCCTCCAGATACCCATACCCGCCATGAATCTGAATCGCTGACGAGCACACCTTCTCAGCCATTTCCGACGCAAACAGCTTGGCCTGCGAAGCCTCCGACAGACAGGGTTTGCCCGCCGTGCGCAGTCGCGCCGCATGCAGGATCATCAAGCGCGCCGCGTTGATCTGCATCTGCATGTCCGCCAGCAGGTTGGCGATACTCTGGTGTTCGACGATAGCCTTGCCGAACTGCACCCGATCACGGGCGTAACCCAGCGCTGCTTCGAACGCCGCACGGGCGATGCCCAGTGCTTGCGCGGCAATGCCGATGCGCCCGCCTTCAAGGTTGGAAAGGGCAATGGCCAGGCCTTTGCCGCGTTCACCCAGCAGATTGGCTTCGGGAATACGGCAATCGTTCAACGTCACCGCGCAGGTGTCGGAAGCGCGGATGCCCATCTTGTGTTCGGTGCGGTCGACAATGAAGCCCGGGGTATCGGTCGGCACCAGAAACGCCGAGATACCGCGCTTGCCCAGATCCGGATCGGTCACCGCAAACACGATCGCCAGTTTCGCCCGCTTGCCATTGCTGACGAATTGCTTGGCGCCGTTGATCACCCATTGCCCATCGCGCAGTTCGGCGCGGGTGCGCAGGTTGTGCGCTTCGGAGCCGGCCTGGGGTTCGGTCAGGCAGAAGCAGCCGATCACCGCACCGCTGGCCAGGTCCGCCAGCCAGGTCTGTTTCTGTTCTTCGCTGCCGTAATTGAGCACGGGGCCGCAGCCCACCGAGTTGTGGATGCTCATGAACGCGCCGGTGGCGCCGTCACCGGCGGAAATCTCTTCCACCGCCAGCGCATAAGCCACGTAGTCGACATAAGTGCCGCCCCATTCTTCCGGCACCACCATGCCCAGCAGGCCGAGTTCGCCCATCTTCGCCACCAGACCGTCATCGATCCAGCCTGCCTTTTCCCAGGCTTGTGCGTGGGGCGCGATTTCGCCACGGGCGAAGTCCCGGGCCATGTCGCGGATCATTACCTGGTCTTCAGTCAATTCGAGATCGTGCATGGCTCAGCTCCCGCTCTCTTCGAAACCGTGGAAGAAACTCGCGATGTGCTCGGCGTGCAGCGCGGCAAGGGTCGGCGGGTTCCAGCGTGGTGATTTGTCTTTGTCGATCAGCAGGGCGCGCACGCCTTCGATCAGATCGCCGCGTTCGAACCACTGGCGATCCAGATGCAGTTCGAGGGCGAAGCAGTGTTCCAGGCTCAGGTGCCGGCCGCGACGCAGCATTTCCAGGGTCACGCCCATGGCCAGCGGCGAGCGGGTTTCCAGCAGATCGGCGGTGGTGGTTGCCCATTCGTGGCTGTCGGCAACGGTCACGGCGCGCAGTTGTTCGACGATGCTCGGCACGTCAGGCAACGCAAAGAAATGGTCGATGGCCGGGCGCAAGGCTTCCAGCGGCGCATCCGGCAGGGTTTGCACGGCGTGGCGGGCCAGCAGGTTTTGCAGGTCTTTCAGCGGCGTGTCGTGCCATTGCAACTGGTCGAGCTGTTCGTCGAGGGTGCCGAGTTTGCTGCTGTCCAGATACCAGTCGGCGAGGCCGCAATACAGCGCATCCGCCGCACGAATCTGCACGCCGCTGACACCCAGGTAAATCCCCAGTTCGCCGGGAATGCGCGGCAGGAAATAACTGCCGCCGACATCCGGGAAATAACCGATGGCCACTTCCGGCATTGCCAGTCGGCTCTTCTCGGTGACCACCCGCAGATCGGCGCCTTGCACCAGACCCATGCCACCGCCGAGAACGAAACCGTCCATCAGTGCCAGCACCGGTTTGCGGTAGTGGTGGATCGTCAGGTCGAGGGCGTATTCCTCGACGAAGAAATCTTCGTGCAGCGTGTCGCCGCTTTTATGGCTGTCGTACAGGGAACGAATGTCGCCACCGGCACAGAAGGCTTTTTCGCCGGCACCGCGCAGTACCACGGCGTGGATATTGGCATCAGCCGCCCAGGCGTCCAGGTGTTGCTGGAGCTGGCGCACCATGTCGAGGGTCAGGGCATTGAGGCCGGCGGGGCGGTTGAGGGTCAGGTGACCGATGTGATTGCGAACCTCGGCCAGCACTTCGTTTTGCGTGGCATCCATGGACGAAGTCCGCGGGGATGAAGCCTGAGCAGTCATCACTAACTCCCTGCTTTTATTGTCTTTATTCGAGAAGCCCGCGCGCGGGCGTTAGCGGATCGTAACAGTGCAAATTTGCCGTGTACAACGGGGATATGTGCATGGGGTGTCTGCATTTTTGCCTTAGGCTGAATGCACGGGATCGCGGCTTCTTTTCAATCGACAACGCTGACAGGGGCAGGCTCTGGACTTAACGGAACACCTGGCCAATGCTCCGCCGCCTGGCGTGCAATTCACTGGCATGAATCAACTGTTCCAGATCCTCCGGCGTGACATCGATGAACGCCTCCATGTCCGCCAGTGCCAATTTCAGATCCTCGGCCGTGATGGCCTGAGAATCGACCGGCGCCACGGCCGGCGCGGGTTCGGCGGGGCGTTTCGGATAACGGATACGGGTCAAGTTGTTGTAGGCCAAAGCGGCGAGCAGCATGCACGCGGCGCTGAGCATCACCGGCTCCAGGGCTTTCCAGTCCATGGCGATGGTCGTCGGATCGGCCAGCACCATCGTCAATGCCACCGCGCCGGCCGGCGGATGCAGACAGCGCAGCCAGCACATCAGGATCAGCGCCATGCCCGCCGCCAGGCAGGCGCTGCCGAGGGTTCGGCCGAGCACATGAGCCACCAGCAACGCGACGACGCCCGCACACAGGTAACCGCCAATGATCGACCACGGCTGGGCGAGGGCGCCGGAAGATACAGCGAACAGCAACACCGCCGATGCACCCAGGGGGCCGATCAGGTGGTAGGCCACTTCGATGCCGAACACCTGACTGCAGGCCCACACGCTGAACAGCGTGCCGAGTGCCATGCCGATGGCGGCACGGCTCCATTCGGTGGGGCGGGTGTTGATGGCAGCGGGCAACCAGCGAGCGAGCATGAAGAAGCGATCCTTTGAAGAAAACCGAAGGCAAAAAAAAGGACTTGTCCGTCAATCCGGAAAGTCCTTCGAAGCGTTCCAACTATTGGGGGAGGAACGCGTACAGTGTGCCAAGCAATCTCGATGCTGACAAATTCATATAAATGCATCTTCAGTGCATTATTTTTGAACTGTTTTAATTCGACGGCCACTGACCACACATAAGTATCCTCCCAGCGCAGCCAGCGCACTCAGCGCATAGAACATGCTCGGTGCCGGGGTGTGCATCAACAGGAATCCACACATCACCGGGCTCAAAGCCCCGCCCAGTGCGGCGAGGTTCTGCGCGCCGTAGTAGCTGCCGCGCAGGGCTTCCGGGGCGAGGGTGTCGACGAACAGGAAGTCCGCCGGATAGATGATCATCTCGCCAAGGGTGAAGATGAACATCGCTATGCACCAGCCGATGAGACTGTCGGCCATGCTGAAACCGATCAGCCCGCCGATGAACAACGCTGTGCCGCCGGCGATCCAGCGCCGCAGATGTTCACGCTTGAGCAGACGACCGATCTGGTATTGCAGCAGGATGACGGTAATCGCATTGCAGGCGAGCAAAGCGGCCATGGTGTCGAGCGTCTGCTGCTGGGTGTGGGTGACCAACAGATACTGCGACAGGTACAGGGTGAACCGCCCGTGAACCAGTGTGCTGAGCAGGCAGCCCAAAGTGAACAGGACCATCGTGCGGTCGTTCTTGAGGATTTTCAGGGTGTCCAGGAAACTCTGCGGCTGTTTGCCCGACGATTGCGGATCGGCTTCCCGCGAGACACCGAGCAGCAGAAACATGCTGCCGCAGGCAATCGCGCCAGCAACGATAAACGGCGCGGTGGGCTGGATGCCGGCAATCACCACCCCAATCATCGGGCCGATGGCGTAGCCGATATTGGTCAGCGTGTAATTCAGCGAGAACGCTTTGACCCGTTGGCCGACGGGCAGGTTTTCACTGAGGATCGCCTTGGAGCCAATCAGGAACAGCGCCGAAGCGGTTTCGCTGATGATCAGCACCAGAGTGACCAGATACAGGTTTTGAGCGAACGTCAGCAGAATCAGGCCAACGCCGCTCGACAGCATGGTCAGGATCAGCAACCGACGTTTGTCGAGGCGGTCGATGATGTAGCCGCCATAAAGTGACAGCAGCGTGGCGCTGAACACCGCGATGCCCAGCAATAGACCGACGTCTTGAGGATCGAGCCCCAGTTTGTTGCTCAGGAACAGGGTCAACAGAGGGCTGATCAGGGCGCGGCTGATGACGATGGTCAACGAGGTGATCATCAGCCGGCGAATTAGGCGCGAGTAAGTGGCCACGAAAAGATCAATGTCCTTATTTCAGATTCGGATACGAGCGGCGTAGCCATCCTCACCGCGTGCCGGTTACCGGTCAAGCGTGCGCAAGGAGGTCGTGATTTCAGGGAAGCGACAGGCGCATGGCGCAGCGACGTTCACCGGGAAGGCCGTGGGCAATTTCGTCGCGCAAGGCCTCGGCAAGATGAGTTCCGATATTTTCGTCGTCCAGTACGACAAACCCCATTCGCTGATAAAACGGCGCATTCCACGGCAGGTCGCGAAAAGTGGTCAGCGTGATCGCCTCAAGTTGCTGTCGTCGCGCGTGTTCAATCACGGCCAACAGTAACTTGCGACCGATGCCCTGGCCCTGAAAGTGTTGGCTGACGGACAGCTCTTCGATGTGCAACTGGTTGTCGATTTCAACGGCCCTTAAAAAACCGGCAAGTTGTCCGACAGTATTTTCTGCAATCCATACATGTCCTTGCTCGATGGCCTGCAAATGCTGCGCGGCGTCGGGTACATCGCTGTCGGCCAGCCAGGCCAGGGTCGGGTCGAGGCGGAACAGCTCGGCGGCCGAACGTTCGATGGCGGGGAGGGTGGCCGCGTCTGCGGGCCGGGCGGGGCGAATGAGAAATGTCATGCGGGTACTGCCGATGGCTGCGATCCTGGGAAGCTCCGCAAGATCGCAGCCTTCAGCGAGGTCTACAAGGGTTTCAGGTACAACAGCACGTAATCGTTCTTGTCGAAGCGACCGCTCAGTACCGGTTGCAGGCTTGCCAGCGGCGTGCCTTGCAGTGACTGCATATCCTTGCTGTCCATGATCAGCCAGGCCGGCCCCTGGAGTGCTTCCAGTTGCTGGACGGTTTCGGTGAACTGCGGTTGCAGGTCCTGCTCGACGTTGACCATGAACTTGATCGCCTTGGCGTCCTTGCCCATGCCGTGCAGCACCAGCGGGGCCGGGTTCTGTTGAACCTGGGCGAACGCCGCACGACTGAAAGAACGGGTGTCATAGAGCGCGCGTTCCACCGGCTCGAACACGGCGGCATAGACCGTCCACAGCGCCAGTACCGCGCTCAGGGCCAGCACTTCGGCACGCCAGCGCGTCTTCCATAGTCGGGACAGCGCCAGCAGTTGCAGCACGCCCAGCACGATCAGCACCGGCATGACACCGGTCAACAGCTCCGGGAACTTGCGTCGCGCAACCAGCAGGGCAACGATCAGCAACAGCGGCGTCAGCAGCCACAGGGCCTGAATGATCCCGCGCAGCCAGGCGAATACCCGGCCGTGAGCCACCTGGAACGGATACGCGGCGATGATCGCGGCCATCGGCAACATCGGCAGCAGGTAACGCGCCTTCTTCGCCTGCGGAATCGACAGACCGATCATCACGATCAACCCGGCCGCCGCGCAGTATTGCACCAGGCGCAACGCCGGTCCGCGCTGATGCGGTTTGCTCAGCCACGCCGCCGCCAGCACCACAATGGCCAGCGGGTAAGCCAGCGCGTAGTTGCCCAGCGAACTGGTGAAGTAGTACAGCGAACCGCTGACACCTTCACTGCCATCCATGCGTCCCATGAACTGCATGCGGATCACGTCTTGCAGGAAAGCCTCGCCACCGCTGAGCTTGGCCAGCCACAACAACAGGCCGACACACGCCGCGAGCAGGATCGACGCCAGCACGCCGAACACGAACAGCCGTGTCCACTGACGGTTGAGCAGGTAATAGCTGCAGAGCATGCCGGTCGGCACCACCAGCCCGATCGGCCCGCGAATGCCGAAACCCAGTAACAGCAGGACGAAAATCAGCGGCCAGCGTCGGCCGGAGCCGAAATGGTCGTGCGCGTAACCCAGGTAGAACACCGACAGCGCGACGGCGGCCAGCATCAGGTCTTGCGATACCGCGCGGACTTCCGTGATGAACGTACTGGTGAGCATCAGCAGCGCAATGCTGATCAATGCCCAGCGTTGTGAATGCACCGCCAGCAAGCGGTACATCAACATCACGATCACCCCGCCGGCAATGGCGCTGGGCAACCACGCGGTCAGGGTATTGATCGCGCCGAAAGGCAACGCCAACAGCCAGATGAACAGCGTCGATAACGCCGAATAATCGGCGTACGGCTGGCTGTAGGTGGTCGGGAATACCGTTGGCCCGTGTCGCAGCATTTCCTGGGCAAACAGTACAAAGCGTGAATCAAAGCCAATGGGTGCCTGTCCATAAACCCCGGCGATAAACAACAACAGTGCCAGCAGCCCTGCGATCAGGGACTGCCGGCGGATGGCAGGCGACAACGTAATCAAGCGACGTCCGCGGAGTTAGGCCATTGTTGCAGCGGGATCGGCAGTTTGCGCGAGTCCCCACGGCCGATCGGGAAGTACTTGAAGCCATTGCGCGCCAGACGATCGGCGTCGTACAGGTTGCGGCCGTCGAAGATCACCGGATCCTTGAGGCGTTGCTGGATCAGGTCGAAATCCGGCGCCTTGAACTGTTGCCATTCGGTGCAGATGATCAGCGCGTCGGAACCGGCAAGTACCGATTCAGGGGTGCCCATCAGCATCAGTTTTTCTTCGTTCGGGTACAGATGCTGGGTTTCCTGCATCGCTTCCGGGTCGAACGCGCGAACGCTGGCACCGGCGGCGAACAGCGAGTCGAGCAGGACGCGGCTTGGCGCATCGCGCATGTCGTCGGTGTTCGGCTTGAATGCCAGGCCCCACAGGGCGAAGGTCTTGCCGCGCAGATCACCCTTGTAGAACGCATTGATGCGGTCGAACAGCTTGTGCTTCTGACGCTCGTTGATCGCCTCGACCGCTTGCAGCAGGTCGCTGGAGCAATGGGCCTGTTCGGCACTGTGGATCAGCGCGCGCATGTCTTTGGGGAAGCACGAGCCGCCGTAGCCGCAGCCCGGGTAGATGAAGTGGTAACCGATGCGCGTATCCGCGCCGATGCCCTGGCGAACCGACTCAATGTCGGCGCCCAGGTGTTCGGCCAGTTCGGCGATCTGGTTGATGAAGCTGATCTTGGTCGCCAGCATGCAGTTGGCGGCGTACTTGGTCAGCTCGGCGCTGCGCAGGTCCATGAACATGATGCGGTCATGGTTGCGGTTGAACGGCGAGTACAGATCGCGCATCACGTCGCGCACTTCATCGCCTTCGCAGCCAATGACGATGCGGTCCGGACGACGGCAGTCGGAGACCGCCGAACCTTCCTTGAGGAATTCCGGGTTGGAGACGATATCGAACTGCAGCGCGCGACCGACCTTGTCCAGCGCGGCCTGGATATGGGCGCGCAGGGTGTCGCCGGTGCCGACCGGTACGGTGGATTTTTCCACCAGGATCAGCGGTTGCTCGCGATGACGGGCAACGGCGTCGCCCACCGACAGCACGTATTTCAGGTCGGCCGAGCCATCCTCGCTGGAGGGTGTGCCCACGGCAATGAAGGCGACGCGACCGTGAAGCACGGCGGTTTTCTCATCGGAAGTGAAGTGCAGACGACCGGAATCCAGGCCTTCACGGACCAGGCTCGACAGGCCCGGTTCGAAGATGCTGACGTGACCCTGGCTGAGCAGCTCGACCTTCTTCTGATCGATATCCATGCACACGACATCATGGCCGACCTCGGCCAGAACCGCGGCTTGCACCAGGCCGACGTAACCGCTTCCAAATACTGTGATTTTCATGGAGCACTCCTCAAATCGGGCGCTTGTGCCGGACGAGTGTTGATAGTGATGACACCGAGCATGACCAGTGCCACGCCCAGTGATTTGGTGAAACTGAAGGATTCGTTGAACAGCGGCAGACTGGCCGCCAACAGGTACACCAGCGCATAGCTGATGCTCAGTAGCGAATAGGCCCGGCCCAGCGGCAGGTCGCGCAGGGCGGCGAGCCAGCAGAGCATCGACAGTGCGTAGGCGAGAATGGCCGTGAACACCACCGCCAGCGCCGACAGATCGACGCTGCCGCTGCTCAGGGCTGACAACCATTGTTCCGGCTGCGGCAGGCGCGTCATGCTCCAGCGCATGCCCAGCTGGGCGCCACTGACCAGCAAAACGCTGCCCAGGGCGAAGCCGATTCCGCGACCCTGACTCATGACTGTTGCCCCAGCAGTGCTACGCCGCCGATCACCAGCGCCACGCCGATCCAGTGCTGGCGATCGATCGGTTCGCGAAACACGAAACGCGCGATCAAGGTGATCAGCACAAAGTTGAGGCTGAGCATCGGGTAAGCGATGCCCACTTCAAGGCGTTGCAACACCAGCAGCCAGACCAGCAGGCCCGAACCCAGTGCGAACAGCGCCAGCCACAGCCACGGCGAGCGCAGTTTGTCGGCCCAGGACGAATCGACACCACGCCAGCTCTCCACCGCGTACTTCTGTGCAACCTGGCCCAGGCACGTCAGCAGACACGCCGTCAGCAACAGCAACCAGCTCATGACGGATCCTTGGGCAGGACGATGATCACCAGGTTGCCTTGCTCGTAGCGGGTGCCGTCCTTGGGCAGCAGGTCGACTTCATGCAGCTCGTCGTCGCCCTTGACCCGCATGACTACGCCGACCGAGCCGGTGCGGCGGGCATCGCGTACCCACTGCTGGACTTCATCGGTGGTGATCCGCTGTTCCGCGCCTTCCGGATAGCTCAGGCCGTACTTCAGCTCGCCCACGGTGTTGTACAACGCCACCTTGGGTTGCTTCAGGCGCCAGGCCAGTGCCGAAGCGGCACCGAGATCGTTGCTCAGCAGGTGCGTGGTGCCGGACAGTTCGTCGAGGTGATGCAGGATGAACTGGTCCGGCGTTTTGTTGGCCACCACCGACTTCGGCAGCGCGGCCGGCAGCACGCCGATCAGCAGCAGACTGCCGAGCGCCGGAGCGGCCCAGCACTGCAGCGGCAGAAACGCCTGCGCAAGGTTGGCGATGATCCAGCCGATCAGGGCAATGAACACCAGCACCATGCTGTGCAGCTCATGGTCGTACACCGGTTTTTTCAGTTGCAGGTAAACCAGTGCGATCAGCGTGACGACACCCAGCACCAGGTTCAGCAAACCGTTGATGCTCAAGGCCCGGCCCTGTTCCAGACGCAAACGGTCGGCCAGGGCATGACCCAGCAACAGCGCCAGCGGCAGCAGGCACGGCAGGATGTAGGTCGGCAGTTTGCCGTTGGCAGTGCTGAAAAACGCCAGCGGCATCACCAGCCACAGCAACAGGAAGGCAATGCCCGGTTGGCTACGGGTCTGCCAGGCTTGCTTGAACGCCGGCACCAGCATGCCGACCCACGGCAGGCTGAATGCAACCAGCAGTGGCAGGTAGAACCACCAAGGCGCGTCGTGTTGGGCATCGTCACCGGCAAAGCGGCGGATGTGTTCGTGCCAGAAGAAGAACCGCCAGTAATCCGGTTCCTGACTGTGCACGGCCAGCACCCACGGCAGGCTGACGACGATCGCCACGGCAACCGCCACCGGGCCGTAGATCAGCAGTTCACGCCAGCGTTTCTGCCAGAGCATCCAGGGCAGGGCGATCAGCACCGGCAGCAGCCAGGCGAGAAACCCCTTGGTCATGAACCCCATGCCGCAGGCCAGCCCCAATACGGCCCAACTGATCACGCGTTGCCGGGTGCTGCGACTGTCGACGGCAAACCACAGGGCCACGAGGCTCAGGTTGACCCAGAACGTGAATTGCGGATCGAGGTTGGCATAACCCGCCTGACCGGCAACCACCGTGAAGCTCATGTAGAGGAGGGCGCAGATGAAGCTTTTGCTCGGCTCGTTCCACAGGCGACGGGCAACCAGGAAGCACAACAGCACGCTCAAACCTGTGCTGAGGGCCGAGGCGAAACGCACGCCAAACAGGTTTTGCCCGAACAGTTCCTGGCCCAGCGCGATCATCCAGTAACCGGCAATCGGTTTCTCGAAATAACGCAGGCCCATGAAATGCGGGGACACCCAGTTGCCGCTCAGCAGCATGTCCTGACTGATCTGGGCGTAACGGGTTTCATCGGGAATCCACAGGCCATGGGTGCCGAGTGGCAGCAGGTAGGCGAGCAGAAACAGTCCGATCAGCAGCGGCAGTGCCCAGCGCTTGCTCATGCCCCTTGTACTCCCAGCCAGCCTTCACGGCCTTCGAGGACGCCACGCTGCACACGGCCGACAGGCAATGTGTTGAGAAACTCGGGCAACAGATCGCCCAAAGGCTTGAACTCGATTTCTCGCTGGCGTGCATCGGCCAGCAAACGGCGAAAATCGTCGGCCATCAGAATCCCTTCTACTTCGGCATGAATGGTGTAGTTGTTGAGGTTGTCCGGGCGGAACCGGTCAAGGATGAAGGCGTTGAAGTCCTTCGCCGCCACGGTCGGGCCGACCACCTCGTCGAAGGTCGGCATGTCCACCGGAATCTGCGGAGCACCCACTGAACCATCGGCCAGCAGTGGTCGAAACAGCCGATTCCCGCGGCAATCGCTGTTATAGCGAAAACCGAAGGTTTCTTTGGCTTCGACCACGCGCTCGTCCGCGCGCCATCCGGCAGCGGCCGAGCACTGGATTTTCTCGCCGATGATGTCGCTCAGGGTGTCGACGCCACGACGGATCTGCTCGATCAGTTGCGCGTCGCTCCAGGTGCCGGCATTGGCCTGCCAGCCGTGGTGATCCCAGGCGTGCAGGCCGACTTCATGGCCGGCGTCCCGGGCCTGACGCATCAGGTGCCCGAGGTCGCGACCGATCGGTTTGCCCGGCCAGGCGGTCCCGGCCAGCAGGATGTCCCAGCCATACAGGCCGGCGGCGTTGGAACGCAGCATTTTCCAGAGGAATTGCGGACGGATCAGGCGCCACAGATGTCGGCCCATGTTGTCCGGGCCGACACTGAAGAAAAACGTTGCCTTGACCTGCGCTTCGTCGAGGATTTCCAGCAACCGGGGCACCCCTTCACGGGTGCCTCGGTAGGTGTCGACATCGATACGAAGACCTGCCTGCATTAACGCTTGTCCGCGATTTCGAGCATGGCTTCACGCAGGAAGAAGTCCAGGGTGTTGCCGATGGTCTCGCGCATTTCCACGGTCGGCTCCCAGTTCAGCAGGCGCTTGGCGTTGGCGATGCTTGGCTTGCGGTGTTCCACGTCCTGGTAACCGGCACCGTAGAACGCCTTGCTTTCCACGTCGCGGAAACCGGCGAACGGAGGGAAGTTGCTGCGCAGCGGGTGAGCTTCGAACTGACGCAGCAGTTCTTCGCCCAGCTGACGGATGCTGGCTTCGTTTTCCGGGTTGCCGATGTTGATGATCTGGCCGTTGCAGACATCGTTGTCGTTGTCGATGATGCGGGCCAGTGCCTCGACGCCGTCGGCGATGTCGGTGAAGCAGCGCTTCTGCTCGCCGCCGTCGAACAGACGGATCGGGGTGCCTTCCACCAGGTTCAGGATCAGCTGGGTGATGGCGCGGGAGCTGCCGATACGGGCCGAGTCCAGACGGTCCAGACGCGGGCCCATCCAGTTGAACGGACGGAACAGGGTGAAGTTCAGGCCCTTGGCGCCGTAGGCCCAGATCACGCGGTCCAGCAGTTGCTTGGAAACCGAATAGATCCAGCGCTGCTTGTTGATCGGGCCGACGATCAGGTTGGAGCTGTCTTCGTCGAAGTTCTTGTCCTGGCACATGCCATAGACTTCCGAGGTCGACGGGAAGATCACGCGCTTGTTGTACTTGACGCAGTAACGAACCAGTTTCAGGTTCTCTTCGAAGTCCAGTTCGAATACGCGCAGCGGGTTGCGGGTGTATTCGATCGGGGTGGCGATGGCCACCAGCGGCAGGACCACGTCGCACTTCTTGATGTGGTACTCGATCCACTCGGAGTGAATGCTGATGTCGCCTTCGACGAAGTGGAAGCGTGGGTGGTCGCGCAGGCGGTCGATGGCGTCGGAACCGATGTCCAGGCCATAGATCTCGTAGCGGTCGTCACGCAGCAGACGCTCGGACAGGTGGTTACCGATGAAGCCGTTGACGCCCAGGATCAGCACACGGGTGCGACGTGGCGCACGGCCGGATTCGGCACCGCGCAGCAGCGAGCCGTCGACCAGACCCAGTTCATTGGCCAGTTGCGGGCCGCTCAGGTACAGGCCGTTGTCGTTGCGCTGACCGGCGTTGATCACCAGCGAGTCTTCACCGCAGGCAATGCGCAGCGGATCGACGCTGATCACACGGCCAGGGGCCTGGCCTTCGTTGCCCTTGACGACTTCGGCGCTCCAGACGATCAGCTTGTGCTCGCCCACGGCGCAGAAGGCGCCCGGGTACGGACGGGTCACGGCGCGAACCAGGTTGAACAGCTGCTCGGCCGGTTTGGCCCAGACCAGTTTGCCGTCCGCCGGAGTACGACGGCCGAAAACGGTGGCCTTGGATTCGTCTTGCGGGGTTTCGGTGATCTTGCCTTGCAGCATGTTCGGCAGGGTGTCGCGCAGCAGGTCGCTGGCGGCAGTGCGCAGTTTGGCGTGCAGGGTCAGACCGGTGTCGCTGCGCTCGATGGCAACGCGTTGCTGGGCAACGATGGCGCCGGCATCGGCGCGCTTGACCATGCGGTGCAGGGTGACGCCGGTTTCGGTTTCGCCGTTGACCAGCACCCAGTTGGCCGGAGCGCGACCACGGTAGCGTGGCAGCAGCGAGCCGTGCAGGTTGAACGCGCCTTTTTTGGCCAGTGCCAGCAGCGGCTCGCTCAGCAGGTTGCGGTAGTAGAACGAGAAAATGTACTCAGGGTCGAGCTTGGCGATGCGCTCGATCCACAGCGGGTGGTTGGCGTCTTCCGGGGCGTGGACCGGGATGCCTTTGCTGGCGCACAGCTGTGCAACCGAGGCGTAGAAGGCGTTTTCTTTCGGATCGTCGGCGTGAGTGAACACTGCTGCAATGTCGTAGCCGCTGTTAAGCAGGGCTTCAATGCCGGCGCAGCCAATATCGTGGTAAGCGAAGACAACAGTTTTTGCACTCATGAGAGAACCTGATCGGAAGTGGAATTGGAAGTAAGGCCGTCAACGGTGACCGCAGGTGCCGGGGAGGCCGGCTGGCTGCGCAACACCTTTTCAATGAAGAAGCGCGGGCGGGCGCGCACGTCGCTGTACATGCGTCCCAGGTATTCACCCAGCAGACCCATGCCGATGAACTGGCCACCGGTGAACACGAACAGCACCGCGAACAGTACGAACGTGCCGTCACCGGCCCAGCCTGCACCGAACGCCAGGCGCAGCACGATCAGCGCAATGGCGAACAGTGCGCCCAGACCTGCCATCGCGAAGCCGACGATGCTCAGCAGACGCAGCGGCGTGGTGGTCATGCAAGTGACCAGATCGAACATCAGGTTGATCAGGCGCATCGGGCTGTATTTCGAGTCGCCGTGTTCACGCTCGGCGTGGGCCACGACGATTTCGGTGGTGTGGCGGGCGAAGCTGTTGGCCAGGATCGGAATGAACGTGCTGCGTTCGCGGCAGGCGAGCATGGCGTCGATGATGGTGCGGCGGTAGGCGCGCAGCATGCAGCCGTAGTCGCTCATGGCCACGCCGGTGGAGCGCTGCACGGCGAGGTTGATCAGTTTCGACGGGTAGCGGCGCAGGGCCGAGTCCTGACGGTTGCCACGCACGGTGCCGACGACGTCGTAACCCTTTTCGGCTTCGGCCACCAGACGCGGAATTTCTTCCGGCGGGTTCTGCAGGTCAGCGTCGATGGTGATCACCACGTCGCCCTTGCACTGCTCGAAACCGGCCATGATCGCGGCGTGCTGGCCATAGTTGCGGTTGAGGATGACCGCTACGAACGGGCTGTTTTCGCGTCCGGCGGCCTCTTCCAGCATGTTGGCCGACTCGTCGCGGCTGCCGTCGTCGACCAGCACGATTTCGTAGTCATGTTTGAGTTGGGCGCAGGCCGCCTCTGTGCGCCGAAGCAGCTCAGGCAGACTGTCCTGTTCGTTGTAGACCGGGATGACGATCGACACGCATTTAATCGGGTAAGGTCTCACGAGCGTTTGTCCATAAGAGTGGCGATGGCGCCGACAACACGATCCAGATCCTGGTCGGTCATGTCGGGGAACAGCGGAATCGAGCACAGCCGCGCCGAGTTCCATTCGGTATTGGGCAGGTACAGGTCAGGGTCACGCTGGCGGTACCAGGTGTGCAGGTGGGTGGCGATGAAATGGATGCCGGTGCCGATGCCTTGCTCCTGCAGGCCCTTCATGAAGGCTTCGCGATCCATCCCGCAGCGCTCGCTGTCGATGCGCAGGATGAACAGGTGCCAGGCGTGTTGCTGGGCGTATTGCTGCGGCACGGCCAGCGGCTGTACGGGCAGGCCTTCGAGCTTTTGCAGGTACTGGCCAGCCAGCTCGGTACGGCGGGCGTTGATGGCGTCCAGACGCTCCAGTTGCACCAGGGCAATGGCGGCGTTGATGTCGGACAGGTTGTACTTGAAGCCCGGCTCAATGACCTGGGCCTGCGGTTTGCGGCCACCGGTCAGACGATCGTAGGCGTCGACGCCCAGACCGTGGAACTTGAGCATGCGCACGCGGCTGGCCAGGGCTTCGTCGTCGGTGACGAACATCGCGCCTTCGGCGCAGGTCATGTTCTTGATCGCGTGGAACGAGAAGATCGCCGTGCCCCGGGAGCCGACGTGGCGGCCCTTGTAGCGGGTGCCGGCGGCGTGGGCAGCGTCTTCGATGACGGCGATGCCGTGCTTGTCCGCCAGTGCGTACAGCGGATCCAGGTCGAACGCGGCACCGGCGTAGTGCACCGGAATGATGGCTTTGGTGCGTGGCGTGATGGCGGCTTCGATACGGGCGGCGTCGGTCATCAGGGTGTCGCGGTCGACATCGACGAACACCGGGGTGGCGCCCAGCAGGGAAATCATGTTGGCGGTGGAGACCCAGGTCTGCGACGGCGTGATGACTTCATCGCCGGGACCGATGCCCAGGGCCAGCAGGGTGATGTGCATGCCTCCGGTGGCAGATGACAGTGCAACGGCGTGCTTGCATCCCACGTACTGCGCGAACTGTTCTTCAAGTGCCTGGTTTTTCGGCCCGGTGGTGATCCAGCCCGAGCGCAGAACCTGCTCGACGGCCGCAATTTCTTCGTCGCCGATACTCGGGCGAGAGAAGGGGAGAAACGCCTGACTCATGGACACCTCATTGCGAAAAAAATGGACAGATCCATCTGTTCATCGGATCCAATCCCAGCGTAGACGCAAAAAACAGGTTTTGCATCAACGAGTTGCTTGGTAAGCATGACGTCGGGGGTTGGTTGACTTTTCAGGCGTTGCCCGGCAGGTTGGGCGGTACCGACTGAGGACCTATCTAGCTAAGGTTATTCCCGATTTTGTGAAAGGAATATGAAAAACCGGTCGGTGAATCGTTTATCTCAAATTCATACAGCCGCTGTTCAGATTTCCGCGGCTTTATCGGAAAAGTCCTACTACAAGACTCTTCCTTACATCAAGTTCATTGCAGTAGTTAGTTGTTGTGCTGGACTGTTTTTTACTCAAGGCCTTTCGTTTGAGCAGCTTATCCGTTACCTCTTCAGAGTCTATTGCAAGTAACCCTTTGTCCTTGTATTTGGCGCGTTTGGCACCTTCCAGCCAACTCACCATGCGGTACGTTTTACAGGATGCCGCCGATCGCCTCGGCTTTGAAGACATGAATGTCGAGGACATTCCCTGGCACGCCCTGCAACCCGAGGATGTTGTCGCGTTAGTCGCCGCTTTGCGCGCCGATAACTATGCTCCCAACACCTCTTCACTCTATGTAAACGCCATTCGCGGCGTCATGAACGAAGCCTGGCGCATGAGCCTGATCAGCCAGGATCACCTGTTGAAGATGCGCTCGGTCAAGGGGATTGCCGGTACGCGGCTGTCTCAGGGGCGCAATCTGAAGCGCACGCTGATTCATGAGTTGATGGAAGTCTGCGCGGCCGATCCGCGTCCGCAGGGGCTGCGTGATGCGGCGGTGATTGCGCTGTTGTACGGCACCGGCATGCGTAAGTCCGAGTCGGTGGATCTGGACCTGAACCAGGTGGATTTCACTGAGCGCAGTCTGTGCGTCACCGCCAAGGGCAACAAGCAACTGATCAAATATGCACCGGCCTGGGCGTTCGCCAAGCTCAATGCCTGGCTGGAGTTTCGCCGTTCAGAGCTCAAGGAAGGCGAGAGCGACGATACGTTTCTGTTCAACCGCATCCGCCGGGGCAGCCACATCACCCGCGAGCGCATCACCAAGCACGCGATCTATTACATCGCCCGCCAGCGCGGCACCCAGGTCGGGGTGAAGATCATGCCCCACGATTTCCGGCGTTCGTTCATCACCCGGGTGATCGAAGAGCATGACCTGTCGATCGCCCAGAAACTCGCGCACCACAGCAATATCCAGACCACCGCCAACTACGACGTGCGGGACGACAATGAACGGCGTCGCGCCGTGGATCGTTTCGATCTGTAGTCGAGTGTTACGACGCGTCGAAGACGTGGGCCGCCCCTAGAATCGACAGTTGTACCGCGCTGCCGGCCGGCGGCGCGTGCATCCCGGTGCTGCGTACCAGCAGCGAACGACCGGATTCTTCATTGGCTGCGGCACGCAACTCGACCGTCAGGGTGCACGTGTTGCCGCCGAAGTCGCGTTCGGTGACCACGGCGTTGCAACCCTCTGCATCGGCGGGAAGGTCGGACAGCTGAAGCTGTTCCGGGCGCAGCATGATCTGTGCGGGACCGGAGAAACCGTTGCTGTTCACCGCGATCCGCCCAAGATCGCAATGGGCCCAACCGGCCTCGATCTGCGCCGGCATGACCACCGCTTCGCCGAGAAACCGTGCGGTCTGCTCATCGTCCGGATAACGGTAGAGGTCCATCGGATGCCCTGACTGCACCAGTCGCCCGTCACGCATGACCGCCAACTGATCGGCAAACGACAAGGCTTCGCCCTGGTCGTGGGTGACCAGAATCGTCGTCACGCCGCTCTCTTCGAGCAGGCGGGCGACCATTTTGCGCATGGCACCGCGCAGGCCGGTGTCGAGGGCGGAAAAGGGCTCATCCAGCAGCATCAGGCGCGGTTGCTGGGCCAGTGCCCGGGCGAGCGACACCCGTTGCTGCTGGCCGCCGGACAATTCATGGGGCCAGCGGCTGGCCATGTTGGCGTTCAGGGCCACGCTGTCCATCAATGCCTGGATGCGTTCGGTTCTGGCGCTGCCGGTTTCACTCAGTCCGAAACCGATGTTGTCGGCCACGGTCATGTGCGGAAACAGCGCGCCGTCCTGCGGGACATAGCCAATCTGGCGCTGGTAGGCGGGCACGGCGTGGGTGCTGTCGACCAGCGTCTGGCCGTTGAGCGTCAGGCTGCCGGCATCGGGGAACTCGAAGCCGGCGATCATCCGCAGCAGCGTGGTCTTGCCGGAGCCTGACGGACCGACGATCACGGTGCGACTGCCGGTCGGAACGGACAGGTTGATGGTGTCCAGCGCGGTTTGCGCGCCGAAGGATTTACTGAGATTGATGATGTCGAGAGCGTTCATCGGCCGGCACTGCGCCTGGATTGGTGATAGAGGATGGCCGTGAGCGGCAGCGAAAGCACCACCATCAGCAGCGCGTAAGGCGCTGCGGCGGCGTAGTCGATTTCGCTGGTCATGGCCCAGAAACCGGTGGCCAGGGTGCGCGTGCCGTTGGGCGCGAGCAACAGGGTTGCGGTCAATTCATTGGTGATCGCCAGAAACACCAGCGCGGCACCCGCCGCCGCACCCGGTGCGGCCAGGCGCAGGGTGATCAGCCACAAGGCGCGCAGCGGCGAGCGGCCGAGGCTTTGCGCGATGTTTTCCAGCTCTACCGGCGCCTGGGCGAAACCGGCACGCAGGCTGACCAGTGCCCGTGGCAGGAACATCAGCAGATACGCCAGCAGCACGGTGATGGTGGTCTGATAGATCGGCCGGGCGAAGTGGATCGTCACGGTGACCAGCGCCAGCGCCACGACAATCCCCGGCAGGGAACTGGTGATGTAGTTGCAGCCTTCCAGTACACGTTGCAGCTTGCCGGGCGCGCGGATCGACAGCCAGGCAATCGGGATCGCCGCCAGACTGGTCAACACCGCACCGGCGACGCCGAACGACAGGGTTTGAAGCAAGGCCGGCAACAATTCTTCGCCTTGCCAGACTTCAGCGCCGCCAGCGATCAGCCATCTGCCCAACGTCAGCATCGGCACGCCGAGGGCCAGCAGGCAGGTCAGGATTTGCAGGCACAGGCCCAGGGCTGCGATGCCGGGTTTGAGACGCACGGTCCGCTGTTCCCGGGCGCTGCCGGAGCCGACCCGGGCATAACGTGCATGGCCACGGGCGGCAGACTCCACGGTCAGCATCGCCAGGCAGCACAGCGCCAGAACACTGGCGAGCATGTTGGCGGCCGGGCCGTTAAAGGTGGATTTGAACTGATCGAAAATGGCCGTGGTGAAGGTATCGAAGCGGATCATCGCGTACAGGCCATATTCGGCCAGCAAGTGCAGGCCTACCAGCAGCGCGCCGCCACAGATCGCCAGCCGCAATTGCGGCAGCACCACCCGGAAGAACACGGCCCACGGTTTCAGGCCGAGGGATTCGGCCACGTCTTCAATCGCCGGGTCGAGACGACGCAATGTCGCCGCAATCGGCAAATAAAGGAACGGAAAGTAAGCGATCACAGACACCAGTACACCGGCCGGCAGCCCATTGATCGACGGAACCAGACTGACCCAGGCATAGCTGTGCACGAACGCAGGCACGGCCAGCGGCGCAACCGCCAGCACTGACCACAATCGCCGACCGGGCAGATTGGTGCGTTCGGTCAGCCACGCCAGAGTGATGCCCAGCACAATGCAGATCGGCAGGGTAATCAACACCAGCAGCACGGTGTTGACCAGCAATTCGGCCACCCGAGGGCGGAAGATCAAGGCTTCGATGGTCGCCCAGCCGGTGTACCACGACACACCGACCACAAACCCGATCGGCAGTAACGACAGCAATGAAACACCGATCGCCAGTACGACCACCCAGGGGCTCCCGCGCCCGTTGAGGGCGCGGGACCTGCGTGAAAGGTTGGCGGAGGGCGCCGCAGCGATCCCCGCCGGCAGAGTTTCAGGCATCAATTAAAGCAGTCCCGCCTGAGTCATCAGTTCGACGGCTTTCTTGCTGTCGAGCTTCGATGCGTCGACTTTCGGTGCGTCCAGATCCTTCAACGGCACCAGTTTCGGGTTGGACGCCGAGTCCTTGCCCACGGCGTACTCAAAGGAATTGCCGGTGCGCAGCACCTCCTGGCCTTGCTTGCCGGTGATGTACTGGAGGAATTTCTGTGCTTCTTCCTGGTGTTTGCTGGACTTCAGCACGCCACCACCAGAGATGCTCACGAACGCGCCCGGATCCTGATGCTTGAAGTAGTGCAGGGCGGTGTTCTTGCTGTTTTCGCCGGTCTTGGACTGATCGACGAAAGCGTAATAGTGATAGATCACGCCGCTGTCCACCTGGCCGGCATTCACCGCTTTGAGCACCGAGCTGTTGCCACGGTAGGCGGTGAAGTTGGCTTTCATGCCCTTGAGCCATTCCAGAGTGGCGGCTTCGCCTTTCTGTTCCAGCACGGCGGCGACGATGGCCTGGAAGTCCGCACCGGCTGGGGATGCAGCCCAGCGACCTTTCCATGCCGGGGTCGCCAGATCCATCAGGGATTTTGGCAGGTCTTTTTCCGGCAGCTTGGCCGGGTTGTAGACAAAGACTGTCGAGCGAGCGGCGATGCCGACCCACTGGCCATGGGCCGGACGATAGGCCGAGCCCACTTGTTCAAGAGTGGCCGGAGCTACAGGGGCGAACAGCTTGGCATTGTCCACCAGCACCATGGCCGGGGAGTTTTCCGTCAGGAACACGTCCGCCGGGGAGGCTGCGCCTTCCTGCACGAGCTGGTTGCCCATTTCCGTGTCGTCGCCGTTGCGGATCGTGACCGGGATCCCGGTTTCCTCGGTGAAGCCGGCGACCCAGGCCTTGGTCAGGGTTTCATGCTGGGCGTTGTAGACCACGATGCCGACGGAATCGGCGGCAAACACCTGACCGGCTGCGAGCAGCGCGGTTGCCAGAGTAGCGTGCTTGAGAAAGGACGGAAGGGATGGACTCATGACGTAGCAGCTCCTGTTTTTTAGACGTTATGGGCAAGCATTCGCCGGAAAACTTCAATGCGAATGATTTGCATATGTTGGCTGGCTGGCAATGTAGAGAGGCAAATGAGAAAAAAACGTCAAACAAACCGTTAATACATGTCATTGCCATTCAGGTTAGCAGTCACTGGGCGGGGACGCCGGGCGAACCCGGCGTTGTCTTTCAGGAGCCTTGGGGCAGGTAGGCGACGCTTTGATCCTCGCGGCCATGGAACACTTGTTCGCCGCGGGTCGGGGTAGTCGTGATGACTTGATGGTCTTGACCGAGCCTGGAGAGCGGCACGGGTTCGCCGGTGCGGTACTGGGCAACGAAGATCGTACGCTTCGGATCCCAGTGCTTGCCGCTGGTGCGTTCCAGCCATTCGAACATCGCGGCAGCATCGCCATCGCGAGGGAAATCACGGGTTTCCGGCACGTAGTAGAACGGCTCGCCGCCGGTCTGCAGGTACATCGGAACCTTGTTGTCCACCTCGACCATGACGAAGTGCCATTGGCTCAACGGCGCACGCTGGCTGGCTTGCAGGCGCACGGTCTCGCCGAAACGGATTGCGCCGCCACCGCTGTTGGTCCAGGGGTAGAGCACGCCGAGAATCCCCAGCAGCAACACCGTGGTCACGGCAAAACCGATTTTCAGGCCGCGCCCGCCAAACGGGCTGACGGCGTTGCGCGCGGCCATGCGCCGGGTGATCCACCAGGCCCCAAGCAGTTGCGCGAACGGCACCAGTGGCAGCACGTAGTAACTGCGCCGGCTGCCGCTGGCGGTGAAGAACAGCATCAACAACCCGAGGCCCTGAATCAGCCAGCGGGTGTCCGGTTCGATGTGTTTCCAGTTCTTCGCCGCGACCCACAGGGCAATGATCCAGCACGGTGCCCAAGGCAAGGTGTAGATCGGCAGGTACAGCAAATAGGTGTAAATCGGGCCGATGTTGTCGAACGGCTGGAAAAACCGCACGACGTTTTCCCGCAACACCAGCCCCAGGCCGCTTTCCCCGTAGTTCGGCGCGCCGTAGAGGTGCGACAGCAGGAACGGCGTCATGTAGAACGCCCCGGCAATCACCAGCGCCGCAAGCAGGCGCAGGTTGAGATGGCGCTTCCAGCGGCCCTCACTCAGCAGGTGCGGCAGCAATACCAGCCCCGGCAGAATGAAACCGATCAGGCCTTTGAACAACGACGTCAGGGACAGCAGAACGCAGAACACCAGATAGCGCGAAAACCGCGTGTCGTCCGGCCCGCGCCAGTACCACCAGACCGCCGCCAGCACACCGCACACCGTCAGGATGTCAGCAGTGGCGACCCGCGCCCAGAACACGAAATAGAAGGTGGTCGCCAGCATCCACCCGGCGATCAGCCCCGTGCCTTTGCGAAACAACTGCTCGCCCAGCAGATACACCAGCCAGACGCTGAGCCACGCGGACACCACCGAAGACAGGCGCAGCGACCAGTGATCGAGACTGCCGGTCAGCCAGGCGGTCGCGGTGATCAGCCAGTACGACAAAAGCGGCTTGTCGTAGTAGGGATCACCCTTGAGGTACGGGTCGAAGTAATCGCCGCTTTGCATCATCTGCAACGCGATGTTCGCCCAGCGGGTTTCTGCGCCCCACAGTTCGCGGCTGCCCAGCCCGAGCAGCAACATCAGGGCGCTGGCGGCCAGCAGGAGCAGCAGGGCGCCCCGGTCGTTATTACGCAAGGTCATGGCTGGCGCTGCGGGAAGATGAAGATCTGCAGATTGCCGCGACGATAATGCTTGCCGTCTACCGGCAGCAATCCGACTTCCTGCTCTTCCTGCGTGCTGTTAACGCGCAAAACCACACCGACCGCGCCTTTCTTCCGCGCTTCGGTCATCCACTGGCCGACGCCGTCCATCGTGACTTTACGTGCTTCCATGGCCGGGTCTTCGAGGCCGTACTTCAATTCACCGATGGTGTTGAACAGATCCACCTGCGGACGCTTCAGACGCCACGCCAGTGCCGAGGCTGCGCCCAGGTCGTTGCTCAGCAGCGACGCGGTTTCACTCAGTTCCTGCTGATGCTCGGCAATGAACTGGTCGGGCATCTTGCTGTTGACGATTTGCCCCGGCATGGCCGCCGGCAACAACGCCACCAGCAGGCCGATACCCAGCGCCGGCATGGCCCACAACGTCAGCGGACGCAGCACTTGCAAGGCATTGGCGATGATCCAGCCCACCAGCACGATATAGGCCAGCGACAGACTGAACATCTCGGTGTTTTCGTAGATTTCCTTGGTTGCCTGCAGATAAAGCAGCGCCACCAGCGCCGCACTGGCGATGACGGTATTGATAACGCCGTTCAGGCGCAGGACGCGGCCACTGTGCTGATCCAGCCAGTTGACCACGGTCTGTCCCATCAACAGGGCGATCGGCAGCAGGCACGGCATAATGTAGGTCGGCAGCTTGCCGCTGCTCAGGCTGAAAAAGGCCAGTGGCAGCAGGAACCACAACGCCAGGTAGGCGGTTTTCGGGTCACGCTTTTCGCGCCAGGTGCGCAGGAGCGTCGAAGGCAGCAGAACGGCCCACGGCAGGGTGGAGGCAAACAGCAGCGGCAGATAGAACCACCATGGACGGGCGTGCTGCGCGGCATCGCCGGCGGCAAAACGACGGATGTGTTCGTGCCAGAAGAAGAATCGCCAAAAATCAGGTTCGCGGTAATGAACAGCCAAAACCCACGGCAGGCTGATCAGCACGCAAACCACCACGGCAACCAGCCCGTAACGCACCAGTTCGCCGAAGCGGCGTTGCCAGATCATGTAGGGCAGGGCGATCAGCACCGGCAGCAATAACGCCAGAAATCCTTTGGTCATCAGACCCATACCGCACGCGACACCGAGCAGCGCCCAGCCGCCCAGACGGGCGCGAGGGGTCTGGCTGTCGATGGCAAACCACACGGCGACCATGCTCAGGTTGACCCACAAGGTGAACTGCGGATCGAGGTTGGCGTAGCCGGCCTGGCCGGCAATCAGCCCGAAGCTCATATAAAGAAGGGCACTGGCAACGCTGATGCGCGGGTTGTTCCACAGCCGGCGGGCCATGAGGTAGGTCAGCCAGACGCTGACGCCGGTACTCAGGGCCGAAGCGATACGCACGCCGAACAGGTTTTCACCGAAGATCGCCTGGCCGATCGCAATCATCCAGTAACCGGCAATCGGTTTTTCGAAATAGCGGATGCCCATGAAATGCGGCGCGACCCAGTTGCCGCTGAGCAGCATTTCCTGGCTGATCTGGCCGTAGCGGGTTTCATCGGGGATCCACAGGCCGTGGGTCATCAGCGGCAACAGATAAAACACCACGAAAGCCAGAATCAGGCCGGGAATGGCCCAACGCTCGAAAGTCGTGGTGGGGGAGAAATGACGGGCAGCGTGTCGCAGCGGGTTGTTTTCAGACGTCATGACAAAGCCTTGGTGCCAAACGAAGTTCTTGTGTCGATGGCCTGCCCGGCGTGTTCCTGAGCGGGCGGGTCATCGTGTTGAATGAATGCAGGTGTGCGATCGGGGGACGGGCGTTTCCTGTATCCAGAGAGCTGCCGAACCTCCAGGCCGGAGTTCTCGCACTATAGCCAAGCTTAAAAAAAACCGTTGTCCAGTAAATCGGGGGCAGATACATCTTTCATTACAAATTAATGAAGTCCGTTCCTGACTAGTTGAAAAAAGTGCAACCTTGTCGGTTCGCCCAAACTAAAGCATTAATGACTATTGAGTTGAGACCAGGCATCGGCATTCATGATGCCCAACACTTTAAGTTGGCCTTTGTCATCGATGCGAGCAAACAGGGTACTACCGTATTCGGCGGCGACGGCGTGAGGAAAACCGGTCTGTTTTTCGAAGTCACTGATGCATCCGCTGTGGGTGACCAGCACCAGATTGCGCTTGGCAACCTTGTGCGCCACCACGTCGTTGCGCAGAGAAGAACCGCAGGACTCGAGCCAGATCTGGGTCGTGGCGTCCTGTCCGAACATGGCGCGCGCGGTCTGCACGGTACGGGTCAACGGGCTGGTGAACACCTGCGCCTGCTGCATGCCCAGACCCACGAAGCCTTTGCCTACAAGCGCTGCAGAGTCATTGCCGGCCTGGGTGATGCCGTCGGCCGGGCCCAGGCAGAGGTTGTCGGAACGGTCGCAGCGTTCGGCATGACGCACCAAAGCCACCACTTCGCCAGCCTGCCAGGCCTGGGTCCAGTCAGCCCGGGCGGCCTTGCCGGCGTTGCCCAGATCCACGGGCGAGCGGGTCACCCAGACGAAACCGCTGACCAGTCCGATGGCGACCACTACACCGATGCCGGTCAACAGTTTTCCAAGTCGAAGCGTGCGGCGTTGTTTATATGTCGCTGTTAATTGCATCTGTCGCTCCACGGCATGCCCCTTGACGTCGCAGGCGAGATTGGCCGGCGATTTAACCAATTTTTATAGTTGTGAACTTGAATAATGGCTGAACATTACGTTTGTGCACGTCGGGGGGCGGTGAAGAACATGTGAAAATTTCGCGAGAGTCGATAAAACACAACTAATCCGGTGTTTGATAACCAGACTCAAATACCCTTTTTTTACCGGCCAGTCTTAACAAATGTTTATGTTTGCGGTGAAGCTGCGCAGGTTCGGTCAATGTCGCTGTTTTTGACCGTGAAGTCTGAAATCAGCAGTGGAGTCATCGACCCGAATGGATCTCAAGCAAAGCCTGACGAAACGGATCGTCATCGTGTTCGCTTTGATGAGCGCTCTCGTCGCCGGGGTGTTTGCGCTGGGCATTGTCGCCGCCGTGCACGTCGTCGAGCACCGGCTTGCCACCAGCACCTTGAGCGGCGGTCTGCATCGCCTGCTGGCCATGGAGGACATCAATCGCTGGAGCCATCAGCCGGAAAAGAGCGAGTTGTTCTTTTTCGAAGGCGGCCCTGGTGCGATGGCTCTCATTCCCTCGTTGGCGTCACTGGCACCCGGTTTTCAGGAGATCAGCTTCGATGGCGATGACTTCTTTGCCATGGTCGAAGTGGTCGGTGGACGCAAATATGTGTTGTTGCGCGATCAGGAAAGCCTCGAGCAGCGCGAGCGGTTGCTGTTCATCGTGGTCACCGTCGGTTTTGTCCTGAGTGTACTGTTGGCGCTCGTGCTGGGGCGACTGCTGGCACGCCGGGTGATGGCGCCGGTGATTCGTCTGGCGCGTCAGGTGCGCCATCGCGATCAGTTGCTGGTGCTGGCGCCTCCGCTGCACCCGGACTATGCGGCAGACGAAGTGGGGGAGCTGGCGCTGTCGTTCGATCAGACCCTCGGGCGCCTGCGTGAAACCCTGAGCCGCGAAAAACTGTTCACCAGCGATGTCAGCCATGAACTGCGCACGCCATTGATGGTGCTTTGCGGCTCTTGCGAGTTGTTGCTTGCCAATCCGTCGCTCGATGCCCGTTCAACCGCGCAGGTCAATCGCATCGCCCGGGCCAGCCACGAGATGCGCCAACTGGTCGATACCTTCCTGATGCTGGCTCGCGCCGAGGACGATACCGGCAGCGACATTTGCGTCACGCTCAAGGACGTCGCGGATGCCCAGAGCGAGATCTGGGGCCGGCTGATTCGTGAAAAGGGCCTGGAGTTTTTCTACGAGGTGGAGCAGCCCTGCATGGAGCGCTTCAACCTGACGTTCCTGCAGTCGGTCATGGGTAACCTGTTGCGCAATGCCTGGCACTACACCGATCACGGGTTCGTCCGACTGACCCTGACCGGCAACGGTTTTGTGGTGGAAGACAGCGGCATCGGCATCCCGGAGGAACAGCGTCAGGCGGTGTTCCAGCCGTTCGTGCGTGGCGATGAGGGTCGCGGCGAGGGCCTTGGCCTGGGGTTGTCGCTGGTGCAGCGGATCTGCAAGCGTCAGCACTGGCGGGTGCAATTGAGCAGCGGCCAGTCCAGCGGCAGCCGCTTCAGCGTGGAATTGAAGCCGGCGACTCAGGACGGCGGGCAGCTGCGCGCATTGCCGGCGGCCTGACGGATCAGCTCGGCGAGGCGTTTGACGTTGTTCTGCTGAGCGTTCACCAGATCGTCGATGCTCGATCCGGAGGGCGTCTGCAGAATCGAACGGCAGGTGAGCAGACCGCTATCGCCCGCATCGGCCGGACGCAGGCGCCATTTCACGTCCATCAATCCGTATTGCCCGGGAATCGAATCGAAACGCTGCACATCGATGCGCACCGATGTTTTGCGCGGGACTCCAGCGTTGCTCAACTGATCCACCAACGCACTGCGCAGCTCGTCACTGAGGCTCGCGGCCCACCATTGAGTTTCCAGAATCGCCAGCCCGCTGTTGCCCTGGCGGATGACGATTTGCGGGCGGTCGACCTGGGGCGGCACGCTGATGCTTTCAATTGCGATGTCCTGTCCTGATCGGCCAGGCATCGGCTGTGCCGGGGTCAGGGTGTGGAAACTGATCGGGTCGCTGCGACAGGCACCCAGCAGCAGGCACGCGGCGAGCACGGTGAACTTCAGCGGTAAAGCCATGGCAAGGCTCCTGTGCTCAATTGCGCGGCGGTCCTTTGAGATCCAGTGGCGCAGCGTTGTCGGGGCGACCGCGAATCAGCGATTCCGGATGGCGTCCGAGGTAATCCGACAGTTCACGCAGCGAACGCGACATACGCCCGAGTTCGTCGAGGGTCTGGGTGAGTTTTTCTCGCTGCGGCGAATCTTCGGCCAGCGTCGAGTTGGCCGATTGAAGGGTCTTGCTCACGTCCGCCAGGGTGTTTTGCACACTGGGCAAGGTCTTGGCGTTGAACTGGGTCAGGCTTTTGCGCAGTTCGACGAGGTTGCCGTCGAGATTGCCGGCAATGCGCTCCACCGGTAGTTTGTTGAGCTTGTCGACCATCGCCTCGAGTTTTTCCTGCAACTGTTCGAGGCTGCCGGGAATGGTCGGAATGACGATCGGACGCGCCGTCGGGTCAAACGCGACTTTTTCGGCTTTCGGGAAAAAATCCAGAGCGATGTACAGCTGACCGGTCAGCAGGTTGCCGCTGCGAGCCTGGGCGCGCAGTCCGTTGTCGACGAAGGTGCCGATCAGGCGCACGGCGGCGGCTTCGTCTTCCGGGTTGTGGTTGAGCACCTTGAGCATCTTTTCGTGGGCCCGTCCGAGGCGTTGCGGGTAGATCACGATGCCGACGTTGACCGGGAAGCTGCGTTTCTTCTCGTCGTAGTCCAGGTTGATGCTCACCACACGGCCGATTTCCATGCCGAGGAATTCGACCGGCGCATCGACCTTGAGGCCGCGCATGGCCTGATCGAAGCGCAGGCTCAGGTACTGCGGTTTACCGGCAGGCGGGGCGAGGGCGGTCTGCTGGTCGTCGAACAGGTCGAAGGTTTTTTCATCCGCTGCCGCCACATCGTTGGGGCTGTAATCCGGCGCACGGAAGGCAATGCCACCGACCAGCAAGGTCGAGAGCGATTCGGTCTTCACCGCAAAACCATTGGCACCGACGTTCACGTCGATACCGCTGGCGTTCCAGAACCGGGTGTTCTCGGTGACGAAGGCATCGTTCGGCGCGTGGATGAACACTTCGATATTCACCCCTTTGCCATCGGGATCGAGCGCGTAGGCCACGACCTGACCGACCGGAATCTTGCGGTAATAGACCGGGGAACCGATGTCCAGCGAGCCCAGATCCGAGGAATGCAGGTTGAAGCGTCTGCCCGGTTCGCCATAGGTGATCGGCGGCGGGTTTTCCAGGCCATTGAAGTTTTTGGCGCGTGAATCTGACTGGCCGATGTCGGCCCCGATGTAGTCACCGGACAGCAACGTATCGATGCCCGACACGCCGCCAGCACCGATACGGGGGCGTACCACCCAGAATTTCGAGTCTTCGCGGGTAAAGGTTTCGGCCTGCTTGGCCAGTTTGATGGTGGCGTTGACGCTCTTCTGGTCGTCGGCCAGTTCGACGTCCGAGACCTGGCCGACCACCACGTTGCGGTATTTGACTTCGGTCTTGTTGGCGGTCAGACCGCTGCCGGTCTTGAAGGTGACGACGATGGTCGGGCCTTCCTGCATCAGGTTGTGCACCACCAGCGAAATGCCCACCAGCACCGCGACGATCGGCACGATCCACACCAGCGAAATGCTGAGGCGCCGGGTCTTGACCGGTGCCTGGCCGGGTGCTCGCGGTTGATCGGCGGCTGACGACTCCATCCATGACCTCCAGAGTGTGTTGGGCACTGAGCGTCAGGAACGCAAAAGCACTTCATCAATATAGAAGTGCTTTGCGATAGAGCAAATCGGCGAGCCTCAGCCCAGCATTTCCCGCAGGCGATACCAGAACATGCCCAGTGCCAACAGCGGCGAGCGTAACGCCGGGCCGCCGGGGAAGGTCATGTGCGGCACGCCGCTGAACACGTCCATGCCCTGACTGTGGCCGGCATGAATCGCTTCGCCCAACAGCTTGGCGCACCAGTGGGTGACGTTCAGGCCATGGCCGGAGTAACCCTGGGCGTAGAACACGTTCGGGTGCTGCTTGAGCCGCCCGACCTGGGGGAAGCGATTGGCAGTGATGCCGATCTTGCCGCCCCACTGAAACTCGATGCCCACGTCCGCCAGTTGCGGGAACACCTTGAGCATCTTCGGTCGCATGTAGGCGGCAATGTCCGCCGGATCCCGACCGGAATAGTGACAGGCACCACCGAACAGCAAGCGCCGGTCCGCCGAGAGCCGGTAATAGTCGAGGCCGACTTTCTGGTCGCAGAGCGCCAGGTTCTGCGGGATCAGTTCGGCGGCGCGTTCTTTGGACAGAGGCTCGGTGGCGATGATGTAGCTGCCGGCGGGCAGGACTTTACCGCTGAGCTGTTGCTCGAGTTCATCCAGATGCGCGTTGCAACCGAGCACCAGACTGCCGGCGCGCACCGTGCCCGAGGCGCAGCGCACTTTTACCGTCGCACCGTGGATGATTTCCAGCACCGGGCTCTGCTCGAAAATCCGCACCCCGAGCGAGGCTGCCAACCGCGCTTCACCCTGGACCAGATCCAGCGGATGCAGGTGGCCCGACCCCATGTCGATCAGGCCTCCTTTATAGACACCCGAATTGACGACTTGCCGGCGCATGTCTTCAGGGCTGACCAGTCGCGTTTGATGGGCATAACCCGAGGCCGCGAGACTGTCCTGTTCGGACTTGAACGCTTCGAACTGCGCCGGGGTGTTAGCCAGTTCGCAGAAGCCCCAGCGCAGGTCGCACTCGATGGCATTGTCTTCGATGCGCCGGCGTACCAGTTCCACCGAATCGACGCCGGCCTGTTGCAGGTAGCGCACGCCTTCGGCGCCGACATGACGGGCGAAGCCCTCGACTTCATGGCCGATGCCACGGATCAACTGGCCGCCGTTGCGCCCGCTGGCGCCCCAACCGATGCGCCGGCCTTCGAGCAGCACCACCGAGAGGCCGCGCTGGGCCAGCTCGATGGCGGTGTTGACGCCGGTGAAGCCGCCGCCGATCACGCAGACATCGGCGATCAGGTCGGCTTCAAGTGCAGGGTATTGCGTGCTCGCCCGAGCCGATGCAGCGTAGTAGGAGCGGGCGTGTTCCTGGGTGTACTGATTCATTTGTTCGACTTCACTTTGCTCCAGGAGCGGGTCATCAGACGCATGATCGACTGGGGCGGGGTGGTGGAAATATAGAGTTTGTCGAGGACTTCCTGAGGCGGATACACCTCTGGATTGTTGACCAGTGCCACGTCCATGTATTGCTTGGCCGCCGGGTTCGGGTTGGCGTAGCCGACCGAGGCGCTGACCTTGGCGATCACCTGCGGATCAAGCAGGTAATTGATGAAGGCGTGGGCTTCCTTGGTGTTGCCGGCATCGGCGGGAATCGCCAGCAGGTCGAACCACAGGTTGGCGCCTTCCTTGGGAATCGCGTAGGCGATGTTCACGCCGTTCTTCGCTTCCTTGGCGCGGTTGGCGGCCTGGAACACGTCACCGGAATAACCGAAGGCCACGCAGATATCGCCGTTGGCCAGATCCGACACGTATTTCGACGAGTGGAAATAGGTGATGTACGGGCGGATGCTCAGCAGTTTGGCTTCGGCTTTCTTGAAGTCTTCAGGGTTTTCGCTGCGCGGGTCCATGCCCATGTAGTTGAGGACGGCCGGGAACACCTCATCGGCCGAATCCATCATCGACACGCCGCACTGGGTGAGTTTTTTCAGGTTCTCCGGTTCGAACAGCACGGCCCAGGAATCGATGTGATCGACGCCCAGCACCTGCTTGACCTTGTCGACGTTGTAGCCGATGCCGTTGGTGCCCCACAGGTACGGCACCGAGTGTTCGTTGCCCGGATCGTTTTTTTCGAGCAGGGCCAGCAGTTTCGGGTCGAGGTTCTTCCAGTTCGGCAGTTGCGAGCGGTCCAGTTTGAGGAAAGCGCCGGCCTTCACCTGACGGGCGAGAAAGTGGTTGGAAGGCACGACTACGTCGTAACCGGTGCGCCCGGCGAGGAGTTTGCCTTCCAGGGTTTCGTTGGAGTCGAAAACGTCGTAGATCACCTTGATACCGCTGCCGGCCTGAAAGTCGGCGAGGGTGGTCGGACCGATGTAATCGGTCCAGTTGTAGATGCTGACCTGGGGTTCGGCTTGGGCACCTGCACTGCAGGCCAGAGCCAGGGCGGCGGGAATCAGGGATTTCAACAGACGCATATCGACACCTCTTCGAATTATTGGATTTTTCAGGTGATGGGTTGCTTCCTTGTGGGAGCGAGCCTGCTCGCGAAAGCGGTGTGTCAGTCGCCGTCTTCGTTAACTGAACTGGCCCATTCGCGAGCAAGCTCGCTCCCACAGGGGGTAGTGAAGGTCTCAGACGCTCAACAGCAGGAACTCACGCTCCCAGGAGCTGATCACGCGCTTGAAGTTTTCATGCTCGGCACGTTTCACCGCCACGTAGCCACGCACGAACTTGCTGCCCAGGTACTCGGCGACGGTGTCGCACTCTTCCATCTGGGTCAGGGCCTCTTCGATGGTGATCGGCAGGCGCAGGTTGCGGCGCTCATAAGCGCGGCCTTCGACGGCAGCGCTTGGCTCGATGCCCTCGACCATGCCGATGTAACCGCACAGCAGGCTCGCGGCAATCGCCAGGTACGGGTTGGCATCAGCGCCGGGCAGACGGTTTTCCACGCGCATCGCCTCAGGCCCGGAAGTCGGAACCCGCAGGCCGACGGTGCGGTTTTCTTCGCCCCATTCGACGTTGACCGGCGCCGAAGTGTCCGGCAGGAAACGGCGGAAGGAGTTCACGTTCGGCGCAAACATCGGCAGCACTTTTGGAATGAGTTTCTGCAGACCACCGATGTGATGACGGAACAGGTCGCTCATGCTGCCGTCGGCATTGGCGAAAATCGGTTTGCCGGTGGCGATTTCCACCACGCTCTGGTGCAGGTGCATGGCGCTGCCGGGCTCGTCGCCAATCGGCTTGGCCATAAAGGTCGCAGTGACGTTGTGCTTGAGCGCGGCTTCACGCAGGGTGCGCTTGAACACGGTGATCTGGTCGGCCAGATCCAGCGCGTCGCCGTGGCGGAAGTTGATTTCCATCTGCGCCGGGCCGTCTTCGTGGATCAGTGTGTCGAGGTCCAGGCCTTGCAGTTCGCACCAGTCGTAGACGTCTTCGAACAGTGGGTCGAATTCGTTGGCCGCATCGATGGAAAACGACTGACGACCGCTTTCGGCACGACCGGAACGGCCCAGCGGTGCTTTCAACGGCAAGTCCGGGTCTTCGCAGCGCTGGGTCAGGTAGAACTCCATTTCCGGCGCAACGATCGGCTTCCAGCCCTTGTCGGTGTACAGCTGCAGGACTTTCTTCAGCACGTTGCGCGGTGACAGTTCGATCGGGTTGCCGAACTTGTCGAAGGTGTCGTGGATCACGATGGCCGTCGGCTCGATGGCCCATGGCACCACGTACACCGCATCGCTCACCGGTTTGCAGACCATGTCGATGTCGGCCGGATCGAGCAGGTCGTAGTAGATGTCGTCGTCGACAAAATCCCCGGTTACCGTTTGCAGCAGCACACTTTCCGGCAGGCGCATGCCTCGCTCATGCAGGAACTTGTTGGTCGGTGCAATTTTGCCGCGGGCGATGCCGGTCAGGTCGCTGACCACGCATTCCACTTCGGTAATCTTGTGATCTTTCAGCCATGTGAACAGCTGATCGAAAGGGGCATTCATAAAGACCTCGTCGTTGGTTTTATTGACGCGGGGGAAATGCGATTTCATCTTTCGCAGGCTTCCCCTGTGGCGCGTTGACGACTATCTTGGGCGGGCCTTGCCGTTCCATCTATCCACTTTCAGCAGCACCAAAGCGCACCAAAAGAGTGCGCAAGGTCTCCCATGACAACGTGTAATCCGCTACAGGTTCAAGCTTTCAACACCGCCGATGTCGCCGAGCAGATCCGCGCGACACCGGGCTGGGTCCAGCATTACCAGCAGATGTCGCCGGGGCATTTCGCCGGGCGAATCCGCTATCTGGACCTGGAAGGCGTGGAGGTCTACGAAGAACAGATGAACACCCGGGTGGAGCAGAATTTCAGTGCGCCCTCGGGGTCTCTGGCGTTCTGTTTCGATCGCAGTGACAACGCGCTCTATCTGCTGAACGAAGAGAGCCGCAACATCTGGATCACCCCGGAGAACTACCAGGAAATCGCCGTGGTGTTCGGTCCGGAATTCGTCCGCCGCAACGGTCTTGACGTGGCCCGGCTGGAAGGCCTGTTCATGGCGCCGCTCAATGGCGCGCAGAATGCGCTGTTCAGCCGCTGGTTAAGCTCGACTCTCACAAAGTTGTCGCAAACCCTTGATCAGCCAAGCAAAGAGGCGCTGACCCAACAGCTGCTGGAGGATTGCCTGTTCATCCTCGACAACGCCCAGGTGTGTCTGGACAGCGGTGGTTTGCAGCGTCGCACCGAAGAGCGGCAAACCATGAAGCGCGTGGGTGAATGGGCGGCGGACTCGCCGGAGGAAACCCTCAATCTGCTGGAGCTGGCCCAGGTGGCCGGGGTGTCGTTGCGACAATTGCAACAGACGTTCAAGGCCTATACCGGGATGTCACCGACTCAATGGTTGCGTTTGCGCCGGCTCAACAGTGCCCGCCGGGAACTGCTCAAGGGTGCCGCTTCGGGCACCACGGTGGCCGAAGTGGCGATGAACTGGTCGTTCTGGCATCTGGGGCGGTTTTCCAATAGCTATCGGGCGCTGTTCAATGAGTTGCCGAGTGAAACCTTGAAGCGAACATGTCGCTGAAGAGACAGTTATTGCTCTGAAACAAATTGAAACATTCACGCGCACGAAGGGTCGATGGAATACACCCACTCAAGTATTTTCCATGAAAACCCCTCGACCCTCCCAGCGTCTGGAAACACTCAGCGAACTCAGAAATCTCAAGATGGCCAGGTCTGCCCATGCTTATGTCCGGGGCAGTACCGTTCAATTCTACGAATGGCTGCACAGCCAGCCCGGCAGGCGTTTGCCACGGGGGCCGGCGGTGTGGATCTGTGGCGATTGCCACGCCGGGAATCTGGGGCCGACGGGGGATTCGAAGGGCCGGATCGATATTCACATTCGTGACCTCGATCAGACGGTCATCGGCAACCCGGCGCATGACCTCGTGCGGCTCGCGTTATCCCTGGCGACGGCTGCCAGAGGCTCGGATCTGCCAGGTGTAACCACCGCCAGAATGCTCGAAGGCATGATGCGTGGTTACGAAAGCGCCTTTGAAGGCAACGTCGATGAAGACCCGACGCGCCCGCCTCAGGTCAAGGCCAGCATGCGCAGCGCCGTGCGGCGCACCTGGAAACACCTGGCCTATGAGCGTATCGAAAACACCAAACCTTCCATTCCTCTGGGCAAGCACTTCTGGTCACTTTCGCGAGCGGAACGCGCCGCGCTGAAAACGCTGTGCGCGACCGATGATGTCCATACGCTGGTGACGTCGCTCAAGGGCAGGTCGAAGGACGACAGGGTCCAATTGCTCGACTCCGCCTATTGGGTCAAAGGTTGCAGTTCGCTGGGACTGAAACGCTATGCGCTGTTGCTGGGTGTGGGGGCCGGAGACGATCAGGAGTTTTGCCTGCTCGATCTCAAGCAAGCCGTCGCCGCTGCAGCGCCACGTGTGCCGAAAGTCTCCATGCCGCGTGACAATGGCCGGCGGGTGGTGGAAGGGGCCCGACATCTCTCACCCGGTCTGGGCAATCGAATGATTGCAACACGCGTCCTGGACGAGGGTTTTTTCCTGCGCGAACTGCTGCCTCAAGACATGAAGCTGGAGTTGAACCAATTGAGCCAGTCTGAAGCGTTGCTTGCCGCCGCTTATCTGGCCAACGTCGTCGGCCTTGCTCATGCGCGGCAAATGGACCTTGCGACGCGAGCGGCCTGGATCCGCGACCTGAACAGTTGCCACACCAAGACGCTGGATGCACCGTCGTGGCTTTGGTCCAGTGTCGTGCAATTGGTGGGGCAGCATGAGCGCGGTTATCTGGAACATTGTCGTTTGTACGCGCTGCACCATTGAGGGACTCTCAAACACCATCCCTGAGTAACTTGCCGAACGTTTCCAGTTCGCCTTTTTCAACATCGGACACCAGCACGAAACGCATGTGGCCAGCCTGCCATGAAACCACGTTGAAACCGCGAATCGTCTGGCTCTGCGACGGTTTGTCGGCCTCGGTCGTCGGCAGGATAAACACATTGATGATGTGTTTGGCCCGGCCGTAACTCAGGGCGGCGGTGGTCTGGTGTTGCAGGTAATCGAGCCGCCCGCCGAGCAATGGAAAACCCTGTGCTGAGTAGTCGACGACGGGGGGCGAGAAGTCGAGTTTGCCGGTGAACCAGGGTTTTACCGTGTGGCGGTCGGAAGACACCACATCGTTCAGGTGCTGGCCCATCAACGAGCGCACATGGCTGGAGACGGCTTCATCCATCAACGGTTGTTCACTGCCGGGTGTTGCCACGTAAAGCACCATCGCCAGGGCCAGGGCCGCTGCGGAAAATGCCGGGGCGAACCATTTTCGCCAGCGTTCGAACGGGCTCGGCGAAGCCGGCGCAACGGCGGCAAACACGCTGGCCGTCAGTGATTCTGGTGCTGCGTAATAGGGCGCGTGGCGCTTTACGCTGATCTTCAGTACTTTCGCCTCGGCATGCAGTCGCGAACACTCGGCGCAGCTGATCAGATGCGCAGCCACTTGCGCAGCCGCCGCCGGATCAAGTTCCTGATCCAGAAAACCGTGCAGTTGCGTGCGGCAAATCGCGCAATCGAGTTCATTCATGATCGTGCCACTTCAGTAATTCGAGCTTGAGCATCGCACGGGCCCGGGCCAGCCTCGACATGACGGTGCCGATGGGAATATCGACCACCAGGGCAATGTCCTTGTAGGGCAAGTCTTCCAGGTCCTTGAGCACAATGACCTCACGAAACGCCGGCGGCAAGGCGCTCAGTGCCTGCTGGATCAATGCTGCGTTTTCCGTGTGAATGGCCAGCAGTTCCGGCGTGTGGTTGTGGCTCAATGCGCCTTCGTTGTGACTGGTTTCGTCGTCGATAGGCACCCAGTGGCGCCCGGCCGAAGCCTTGAGCCAGGTGTAGCTTTCGTTGCGCACGATGGTCAGGAACCAGGCCTTGGCGTTGCCATCGGCAAATCGCTGCAGAAACCTGAAGGCGCGCAAGGCGCTTTCCTGCACGACATCCCGTGCGGCGGCGTCGTTGCCCGTGATCCAGCGCGCGAGGTTGTAAGCCGCGTCCAGGTGCGGCGCAATCAGTTCCTCGAATCGATTCATAGTGGCTTCCGCACCGTCACACCCCTATAACCGTGATGCGTCGTGTTTTATTCCCTGAAAAGAATTTGTTTTGCGGCGTGGAATAAACGCCCGGACCGCAAAGTTCTCTCTGGTGTCAGCTACATCACTGTAGTCCGCCAGCGAGGACCTACCGATGGACAATCAAGCAAAACATCCACTGCGCACCGACGGCTTGCTGAGCAACCCGGACCGGCGAACGCTGCTCAAATGCTCGGCGTGGGCCGGGGCCGGGGTCCTCTGGGCCCTGAGCGGCGGCATTCCGAGAGCCTTTGCGATGGATGAGGCGGGCAACGTCAGCGATCCCAAGGCGTTGGCCAGCACTTTCCATTTCGTGCAGATCAGCGACTCGCACATCGGCTTCAACAAGGAAGCCAATCCGGAGCCGGTGAAAACCCTGCAAGTGGCGATCGACAAGGTCATTGCGCTGCCGAAACGGCCGTCGCTGATCCTGCACACCGGCGACATCACCCACCTGTCCAAGGCCGAGGAATTCGACACGGCGGCGCAAGTGCTCAAAGGCTTGCCGTCCACGGTGCATTACATCCCCGGTGAACACGACACCCTCGACGAGGGTGGCGGCAAGCTCTATCTCGAACGGTACGGCAAAGGCACCAAAGGCAATGGCTGGTACAGCTTCGATGATCACGGCGTGCATTTCATCGCGCTGGTCAATGTCTTCAACTTCCAGGCCGGACATGAAGCCAACCTCGGCGCCGATCAACTGGCGTGGCTGGCCGATGATCTGCGGGCAGTCTCGACCAGCACGCCCATCGTGGTGTTCACCCACATTCCGTTGTGGACGATCTATCAGCCCTGGGGTTGGGGCACCGAGGATGGCGATCAAGCGATTGCGATGCTGCGCAAGTACGGCTCGGTGACGGTGCTGAACGGGCATATCCATCAGGTGATCCAGAAGGTCGAAGGCAATATCACCTTCCATACCGCCCGTGGCACGGCTTATCCGCAACCGGCGCCGGGCGCGGCTCCGTCGCCGGGACCGATGACCGTGGCGGCCGATCAGTTGCGCAATTATCTGGGGATCACCGAAGTGCGCGCGACACAGGGCGATCATCCGTTGGCGCTGATCGATTCGACACTGGTCTAGGGGAGGGCGACTCAATGAAAGCGCGTCTGTTGGCAGTGCTGTGCCTGTTTTTGTCGATGCCGGTCTTGGCACAGGAAGTTAAGGTCGACATCAAGGAATTCATGTTCGGCCCCAAGGATCTGACCGTAGCGGTGGGCACCAAGGTGACGTGGGTCAATGACGACCAGATCCCGCACACCGTGGCCGAAACCCACAAGGTGTTCCGCTCGGGGGCGCTGGACACCAATGACAGTTTTTCCTGGGTGTTCAATACCCCGGGCGAGTTCGAGTATTTCTGCGTGCTGCATCCGCAGATGATCGGCAAAATTGTGGTGACTCAGTAAACAGAGGGCGCGGCTTCGATGAGGCCGCGCCCTTTTTCTGTTTTCAGAGCTGCACCCGACGCAGCCTGCCGCTCAACGCTACCACCTTGTTATCCGGCGTGGGCAAGGGTCGCCCGGTTAACCCCATGCCTTCGCTCACCAGTACCGCATCCTGTACCAGACACAGGTTGGACGGGGTATCCAGATCACGGGCGAGCACGGTCACTTCGCCGGTTTGCAGATTGCAGCTCAACAGTCGCCCGCTGAACCGGGTGAAGCCGCCATGCAGGGTTTCGCCATTCCAGTCAGGCGGCAACGGTTGTTGCAGACGGCTGCAAAGCTCCAGCACCAACACATTTCCTTGCGGACACAGTGCCAGCCCGGTGGGCAGTTGCAGGCCGCGAATCAGCACTTCGATCCGCCCGGTGTCGGGCCAGACCCGGATCACCTGGCCGGCCTGATCATCAAAGTCGATGCCTTTGCGGGCCGGGTCGCTTTGCAGCTCCCCGGAGAACAGGCTGATCAGCACCGCGTCTGTCGTCGGTTCGTACACCAGTGTGACGGGGACGGCTTCCTGTCCCATGTCCAGATCGGGCAATTCGACCAATACCTGTTCATCCTCGCCGCTGCTGAATTCCACCAGTTGGTTGGTATCGGGTTTGACCGCCAGCCAACTGCGGCGGGTCGGGTGATAACACAGCGCATTCAGATTGCCCCGGCTGTGAAACACCGCCTCCGGCGGGGTGTATTGCAGGTCCAGCAGTTTCGAGCCCGCGACATAGTCGGTCTGACTGACCAGACAGCGCCCGTTACCGCAGGCGATGTCCGACAGCCCCATGATTTCGTCGCGCAACATGCGGGCCTGCATGTTCATCGAGCGAAAGCCTTGCGCCAGTGTTTCCCGGGCAAGCCAGGCGCCGGGGTGGAGCGGGTCGGGTTGCAGGCGGCTGATGCGGCCGCTGAACGTCTGGTCCGGCAGGCCTGAACCGGCTTCGACCAGCAGCAAGCTGCCGTCTGCCTGCAGGCAGGCGCCACGCGGGTTCAGCAGGCCTTCGGCGATGATGGTGCTCGGGCGCAGCGTCTCGCGGGGGCGCGCAGGAATATGAACAGTCATAGGTTTTTCTCCATGGGCTGAGGGGCGCGATTACTGCGGCGGCTGCCACGGCTCGCCCGTGAGATAGGCCCGCAACAGCGCCCGCTGGCAGGACGACATCGACCTCACTACAGGCATGAACAGCGTGGTGCCCTTGTAGGCATCCGAGGTTCGGGCGAGGATCGGGTTCTTCGCGCCCATGATCGCGTCCGGCTGATTCAGCGGGATGTAGCGGGACATGGCCGGGAAGGCCAGATAGTGAAAACGCAGGACGTTCGGGTACATCTGTTCCCAGGTGATGGTGGTGCCCCTGGGAATGCCGAAGTCGGTCTCGGCGTATTTGCGGAAGTTGGTGAAATAGGTGCCGCTGTCCTGACCATTGACGGTGTAGGTCAGGGCGACGAAACCGGCGAGGGGCGCCGCTGCGGGTTTTACGTTGACGGAGAACGTGACGGACAACTGACCGGGGCTCACCGTCAGGGCCGGAGGGAAATAAAGGAAGTCGCAGTAGCGCTGTTGCGTGTAATACGGCCCCGAAGGCCCGGCGGTGAGATCGATTTCAGTCGTGCTGGTCACCGCAGCCCCCAGATACCGGACCTGCAGCGTAATCGACAGGCCCTGCGGGTAGTCCTCGGTATAGACGCTGCGTTGATCCGCGTAGATCCGATAGACAGACTCCGTGGCCTGCAACGTAGTCCCGGCGATCGAGCCGGGGGCGCTGATGCCCAGCGGCGAGGATCTGACCGCCGACTGCTGGGCTGTATTGAGCGGCAGATCGACAATGCCGCCATACACGTAATAGTCGAACAGGGGACTGCTGGTCGGATCGAGTGTGCCCAGGGTGGTCTCGCCGGCTGCCAGCGTGACAGTGCCGTAATTGCCGTTAGGCCCGATAGGGCTGGTGATGTCATCCCTGACGGCCCGGAACGTCTGTTTCGGAATGATATTGACCATGTCGACGCTCAGCATTGCCGGGTTGCTCAGGTCGGCATAACCGGTGCCGCCCGTGCCCTGATTGACGATTTGACGGCCCGCCTGACAGTCCAGCGGCTCATTGGCGAACGCCGGCGCCAATGTACCGATGACCCGGCCGATGCTCGGGTTCGGGGTGTCTCTGCCGGCGGCATAATCGGCTTGCAATTGGGGCGTGGTCATCGTCGGGCACATTTCGAACATCACGAAACGCAGGACGATACCGGTGGCGCCGGGCGCCTGGATGATTGATCGCAAACCGGCGCTGTTCTGGTTCCAGCTGACAATGCTGCTCAACGGGAAGGTCAGCTGGAAGGTGCCGCTGATACGGCAGGAACCGGGTGCATCCAGCTCCTTCGGCGTTGGCTGCAGCACCCGCTTGCCGAGATCCAGGCTGCTGCAGACTGCATTGTCGTGAATCAGCAACTGGATGTTGCTGCTGCCACCGATTTGCAGGCCACCGACAAATATCTGGGTGGTGGTGGTCGAGGTGGGGTCGAGGTCCACCATCATCGGGCCTGAAACCGGCTTCTGTCCGGTCATCGGGTCCACGGAGCCCAGCAGATAGACCGGCTGGCCCACCATATCCCCGGTGGTACTGACGCTGCCCGGGCTGCCCTGAGAACTGATCAGCGCATTCTGCATGTCGACGACATGTTGCCCGTAATGATTCCAGCCACCGGCGGTGTAGTAGTCGCCAGTAGGCGCATTGATCATGCTGTTCAACTGATTGTCGGTATAAGACCGGGCCCCCGATGCCAGGGTCGAAGTGGTCAGGTCAAAGATCGGCCAGTTGTCATCGCCGTCATAAGGAATGGTCGGTGAGTTGTTCGGCAGGCTGACATCCGTGCGGATGCCTCCCCAGAAATTCAGTCGCGGGCCGTTGAGGATGCTCATGATTTATTTCCCGTCCTTGATGGTTTTGCCGAGCGGCGAATTGGCGAATTTGAACAGGTAGGAGTAATCGGATTTGAAAGGGCTCTTGACCGGCGTCGCCATGGAATGGCAGTTCATGCAGCTGCTGTTGGGCTGGATGTAGCTTTCCATCGTCACGTTGGCCGAGAGTGCGGGCGTCGGCTGGCCCAGCGGGTTGCCGGGGTTGTCAGGCATCAGCGGGCGCTGGGTGGTGATGAGCTGGTAGTACTTCAACACGCTGTTTTGCAGCCCCGGATCGGCCTGGTAACTGGCGTTGATCTGGTTGGTGATGTCGGCGATCGGCGTGACCCGGTTCAGCGGGTTCGGGGTCTGGAACGTGGTGCCGGGTTTGGGCACGCAAACCTGATGCGGGCCCTGGGTCTGCCAGTCACACGGTGACTGGTTGAGGGACGCGGCGGGCGCGGCGGCGTTGAAATAGGAATAGGCCGTGCCCGCGACCGGCTGATCGACCCATTGGCCGTTCACCAATGCCTTGGGCGGAACGTTGTCGACCTGTTCGAACGTCGACCAGATCCACTGCGGATAACCGTTGGCCTTGGTGATGATGTGCAAGCCCACTAGCCCCAGAAACGCTTCGGTGACACCGTTCTTCCGGCCCTGCTCATCGAAGGTCGCCACCCGGGCAAGCATGGTCAGGTAACGGCTGGCGTTGTCGTGGGGAGTGAGGATGCGCCAGCTCGACTTGATCTCGATGACGCCCCACGGAAACGTGATGTTGTTGGCTTTGGAGACGACATCGGCGTTGTAGAAATTGTTGTTAACGATGTAGTTGTATGAAGTCTCGTTGGCCGAAATGTCGTAGTAGGTCGGGTTTTTCGCCTGATCGATCAACCAGCCACCGACCGCTTGGTCGACAGCGTTCACCTGAGCGCTGTTTTTCAAAGAGGCGATGTTGATGATGTTGAAGCTCTTGGCAATTTGCGGGGAATTCCACGGCCCGGGATTGGCAGCGTTCGGCAGAAAGATTTCCCCCACCGTCTTGTAGGTCTGCCAGACGGTGTAGCCGGCCGCACCGGGCTGTTTGGTGCAGTCGGGATTGCCGCGCTGCCCGCTCTTTGCCGGCCAGCTCAGGGCAATGAACATCTGCCAGCTGTATTGATCGAACTGATCCTGACCGGCCGTGGCGGCCGGTGCGGTGCTCGGCGGCTGGCAGTTCAACTGGCTGGCCTGCACCGATGGCATGGCTTGTTCCCTGGCCAGCACCGGCAGGCTGGCCAGACCCAGCAACATCACGGAAAAACAGAGTGTGGTTTTCATGGCGATCCTTCGTCGTTAATCACGGTTTACGCTGCATGAGCTTGTTCCATTGCGCCTTCTGGCCATTGCTCTGCGAAGCCGGCGGCTCGAACAACTGGCAGGGCGGCGGATTCGACGGGCACATGGCGGCGACCTGCGCCCAGGTCTGTTTCGGGTCCGGTTTGGCGATGCGGAAGTCGGTGTAGTTCTGGCTGACAATCGGCGCGTTGGCGACGCTGGTATCGCCGGAAAAGAAGAACGACTGCGGCGGCCGGTAGGGCGGTTGCCCCGACATTTTTTTGTAGAAGGCATAGCCGAACAGGATCGGTCCTTGCGGCGAGTCGAGATCCAGGGCGTAGGCCTGCACGCTGCCATCGAGGTTTTTGCTGCGCTCGGCGCTGTAGGGCAGGTGTTCGATGAAGTCCTGCCGCGGCGGATGATTCATCGGGGAAAACATGCAGCAGGCCGGCATGTCTTTCGGACGATCCTGCGGATAGGTCAGGAAGTACGCCTTGTTGCCCAGGGACACGAACGAGCAGGTGTAGTTGTTGTTCTTGATCGGGAAGATCGGCAGGCAGTATTTCTCGTAGTGCTCCATCATCGCGCCGAAACCGTCGCCGTCCGGCGGGATGTAGGTGGTGTCGTAGTAGCTGGTCCCGCGAGAGACGGTGTAGTCCGCAGGCTTCAGGGTTGTTGGTGGGTTGCTGTAGGGCGGCGGGTTGTTTTCATAGTTGTGCATCACCCGGTACATGGTCCAGTTACTGATCCAGAACGCCGGGAAGAACGGGTCGGAAGGCTCACCCGGATTGCGTTTGGCGATGCAGTTGCCGTTCTGTTCATTGCACCCCAGCGTGTTGTGTACGCCATTGGTGAAGTAGACGGCGCCGCTGTCCTGGGCGAATGCAGGCGGGCAGAACAACAGGATCAACAGCAACAGACGGTTCAAGAGGCTGACGTTCATGGGTCACTCCCTGGCAAGGCGCACTGCGGGCGCGAGGCCCGCAGTGGCTCATCTTTCCGGATGGATCAGAGGTCGTCGTAATCGCTCATCTTGAGTTGCATGGGCGGGAAGTTGCGCTTGACCAGTTTCTGCGCCCACAACTCCAGCACGGCGCGACGGCTTTGCGACAGGTCGCGGGTGATGGGCATCGCGAGGGTGCTTTCTTCCTGGTACTCCTTGCTGATCAGCCGGATCAACTGATCGACGGCGCCTTCCACCCGCGTGCGAGAGTTGAGCGGCATGAACTTGTTCATGATCGGGTACAGGTAATAGAACGTCTTCAGGACCCGTGGGTAGATGAAGTCATCCCAGATCGCTTCGGGCGCATTCTTGTTCTTGTAGATCTCGTTCCAGTAGTTGACGAAGTCCTGTTGCAGCTGCATGTCCAGAGGCAGGACGCGAAGGGGGGCGAGGAAGTCGATCTGGGCGTCCGTGAATGCGAAGCTGAAAGGGATGTCCGGGTCGCTGGCGCCTTCCTTGACGATGAAGCGCAGCGTAGGGAAACCCGGGGCCACAGCCTTGAAACTCACCTGGGCGATGCCGTCGCCGTTGGTGGTGGTGGCGACGTAGGAGTAGTCCACCGTCTGATCATTATCCAGCGTTCCGTGGGCGTAGACGCCGGCGTCGAATTCCAGGCAAGGAGTCAGGGGGACCGTGATCGGTTTACTTGAGCCATTCATGAATGACTGATAACTGACCTCAACGCCCACCGGTTTGTCTTTGGTTTCCAGATTGACCAGTCGACGACCGCTGCCGGTGGCCAGGTAGTTCGCTACAGGCGCCGTGCCCTTGAACTGTGGGAGGTTGGCGGTGTTTTTGTTGCGGTCTGCGTTGTCGTAGAACAGCGTGAAGTCGGGGTTATTCGAGAACGTAAGGTAGTAGTCGCTGGTGGTCACGTTGTAAGGGTTGCCGTATTCCACCACCCAGAGTGTGGTGTTGGCGGCCGGTTGACCATTTTTCTGCACCATGATGTTCAGCGTCTTGCGGTCGTTCACGTCGACGAAGGTGCCGCTTTCTACCACCTCGGCGGTCCAGACTTGCTGGGTGGCGGCTTTCACTGGGCCTGATGAAGTCTGTTGCTGCAACTCCAGCGGGCCGGATTGCAAGGTGGTCGCTTGTGTGGTGCTGAGGGGGATGTCCAGCAGGCCCGAACGTTTGTCGAAAGCCGACTGTCGATACTGCTCGAAACCGATGTCGACCACCGGCACGAAATTCCCGTTCTGCGATACGCCCAGCTTGAAGTCGCCGGCCTGGAACTTCTCGGCCGTCAGGACATCGGCGTTCTTGTCCAGCGGATAGAACGGGAACGTGTTGGCCAGATCCAGCGACAGCGTGTTGTTGGTGATCTGCGCCGAGGTCACACCCAGATTGGTGCTGGTCGGCTCAGACATGCCAGGGCGAGTGACCATGATCTTCTGGTCGGTGACCAGGCGCGGGCCGGCGGGCGCCGTGGGGTATTCGTGGTCGAACCACAGACCCAGGGTCGCGACGGTACGGTTGTAGGCGGGGTTGAAGAAAATACCGGAAACGTTGTCCAGCCCCTTTTGATACATCGCCGTCAAACGGGCCTGCGCCGCTGGGCCATTGTCGCGGGTGTCGACGTACGGGAAGTCGTTGAACACACCGTTCCTGTCGTAACAGGTGAGGTACGTGGCGAACCTGAACATCAGGCCCTGAGCGTTTTGCGCCTCCATCTGTTGCTGAAGATTGCTCAGCAGGACGGAATCGCCGATGACCCATTCCAGATTGTCCCGGGGAAAGCAGGTCTGCCAGGTGGTGGTGACATACACCAGACCACGGAAGTCGCCGGCCCAATTGAACGTCAGGAAGCGGTCGAGCATCCGGTATTGCCGGTTCAGGGTCAGGCCACAGGTGGCATCTCCCAGCTGCAACTTGTCGAAGTACAGTGCCGTGAAGGTGTTCTGCCACGGGCTGATATCGACGAAGCGGGCGGCCGTCGGGCTCTGACTGCCAAAGGGATTGCCGAGCAACTGGAAGTCCCTGCCGACCAGCGCGTCCTGAGCAATGTAGGTGTTGGCCTGCAACTCGCCGCCAATAATGGTCGAGCGGGTACTCTGGTAACTCACCGTCCCGCAGGCGTTGTCGCCAAACAGGTCCCATTCGGCGGGGATGAACGGGAAGGTGTTCGGGCCTCCGTTGCCCGGAACCTGCTGCACATAGGGCGGCAGATCATTCTGCTGCACGGGTGAAATGATCCAGGGCATCAGGGTGGTGGGAGCGTTCTCCTGGGTGATGTCGTAGTAGCGGGTAAACGGCCAGTTGATATCCATCTTCACCGCGTCATACAGCGGCAGCACATCATTGTTGTTGGCCGTCGGCGGGTTCCAGAACATATGGCCGTTGAGGTAGATCCGGGGGAAGTTCAATACGCTCATGTCGTGCTCCTTAGCGTTGCCACTGGGCGCGCTTCAGCGACCAGACAAAGTCCAGTTTTTTGTAGCCTTCGAAGTCGGAGGCCGGCAGCGGAGTGGTCGGGTAGACGATGCCGCCATCCTGTTTCATGGCGAAGTTGTAGTAGCCCTTGTCGTTCGAGTAGGCCGCTGTGCCGTGGCAGGCCAGACAGGACGAGGTGTTCTGGAACGCCGACTCCAGTTGCGAGTTGGCCAGCACCTGAGTGACGGGCTGGAACTCGACCCCGATCAGTTCGTACTTCGACAGCGTCGGGTTGCTCGCCTGGAAGCTGACGTTCACCGGTTTGGCGGCCGGGGTCGGCCCGGTGGTGTTGGTCATCGGCGTCGGCGTGGGGGCGTTGGTCACCGTGTATTTGCTGTTGTTGACGTTTTCGAAGGTGGTCCAGACCCAGTTGGCGTCCAGCTTGTTGACCACATGCAGCCCGCTCAACGCTGCATAGCCGACCTGATAGGTGCCGTCATCCTGCTCGTAATAAGCCTGGCCAATGTAGTAACCGTCGTTGGTCAGGGTTTGCCGGTAGGTGGTGTCCGAGCCGATCCACAGCCACGCCGCCTTCAACTCCCACGCGGTGGCCGGGAAGTTGAGGTTGTCCGGCAGCGCGGCCTGACCGTTCATGTTGTAGACCTGACGCTGCACGATGTAATCGAAGGTGTCCTGACCCATCAGCAGTTGAAAACGCACCGGATTGCCTTTCTGAGAAGCAGGCACGGCGCCGCCCATGTGCAGCGCCAGGCCGTCGACCTGTTGCGTGGCATTGATGTTGTGGAAGGTCCGGTTCAGGTCCATCCCCAGCGTACGGGCCTGTGTCAGCACCTCGGTCGGAGGCGGCACGGGACTGGCGTAGGCGCCGGGCGCCGCGCCATCGGGCAGGTAGACCTGGTCCGAAGGCTTCATGGTTTCCCACACCCGGTTGCTGGCCTGGGTGGGGCTGAACTGGTTCAGACAGACGAACCAGTTCCAGGCCATGGTTTCGGGACTCTGCTGGAACGCCGCCCGGGTCTTGGCGATGTCGGTTCCAAACTTGAGGAATTGATTGCAATCGAAACTGTTGGTGTCCTGTGCCTGAGCCAAACCGGCCAGTGCACTGAGAACGGTTAAAGAAATGGCTCGCCGCATGGAAGCTCCTTGGCATTGGCCGAGTGGTGGTAGAGGTGCCCCAGAAAATGCTGAAGGAGCAGTTGTTTCACCGCCGTAGCCGCCAGGGTTTGCGGCAGCGGCAGATCGCAATTGGTGATGAGCAGCGGGCCGGTTTCCTCACGCTCGGGCAGGCGGCCGTGACTGCCACGGACCAGTGCGGTGTCCAGTGGAATCAGGTCCATGTAGTAGCGGAAACCGAGTTTTTTCTGCAGCAGGCGGCGCGCGACTCGCAGTTTCGGAAAGCGAATGGCCGGGTCGATGAACAGCTCCAGCGGGTCGTAGCCCGGCTTGCGGTGGATGTCCACGGTGCGGGCAAAGTCGGGGGCCTTGCGATCGTCGAACCAGTAGTAGTAATCGAACCAGTACCCCGCTGCGGCCACGGCTACCAGCTCGCCGCTGCGCGGGTGATCCAGCGCAAAGGCCCGTTGCTCGGCCTTGTCCAGCACCTGCTCGATACCAGGCTGGCGTTGCAGCAACGCTTTGACGCGGGGTATGTCTTGAGCTTTTTTCACGTAGACATGGGCGATCTGGTGATCGGCCACGGCAAAGGCTGCACTGGCGCCGGGGTCGAGCAGTTCCCAGGTCAGCGACTGGCGTACTTCCAGCAAACCTTCCGAACGCAGGACGCGGTTGATGGACACCGATTGGCTGACCGCTTCGATCCCGTATTCCGACAGCAACATCACCGCCGCGCCCTGCGCCTCGGCAAAGGTCAGCAGCCGCCCGACTTCCTGGTCGATGGCCCGCACCTCATCGGCAATCGACGGATGCTCGGGCCCCACCCGCTGCAAGCTGTAGTCGAGGTGCGGCAGGTAGATCAATTGCAGGTCGGGCCGGTCGAGCTGGAATTCGGTGATGGCGCAATCGACGATCCAGCGGCTCGACGCAATGCCCGCCGCCGGCCCCCAGAACCCGGGAAAGGGAAACTCGCCGATCTGCCGTTCGATGGTTTCGTGCAACGAAGCCGGTGACGAATACAGGCCGAACATCTTGCGGCCATCGGCGGGGTAGTGAGGGCGTGGGGTGATGGCGGCGTCCACGTCGGCGTACATGTTGTACCACCAGAACAACTGGCTGCAGCGAAACCCGGGAATCTCGCGCTTGAGTGTTTCCCAGACCTTTTCCCCCTGGATCAACGCATTGGGCTGCAGCCAGAACTTCACTTCGGCCTGATCACGAAAGTACCAGCCGTTGCCGACGATGCCGTGTTCGGACGGCGGCCGCCCGGTGAGGATCGAAGCCTGCACCGACGAGGTGACAGCCGGGAACACCGGTTGCAGGCTGGCCATTTTTGCGGTTTTGAGCAGGGCATTGATGTTCGGGGTCGCGTCACCCAGCAACGCCGGCGTCAGCCCGACCACGTTGATCAGCAGCAGCGGTTGGCGCGTTTGTTCAGAAGGCATCGGCGTACGTCTCCTGCGCTTGTGGCTGCAACAGTTGCCGTTGGTGCAACTGCTCCTCGACCCATTTCAGTTCCGCCGCGATGCCCTGCAGCTGGGCGTGTTCGGTGGTCGGGCGCAACTGGGCGGGGAGGACGCCCCAGCTGTAGGTTTCCACCTCCAGCACAGGGCGAAACTCCCGATGGTCGGCGAGATAGTCGAAGGTCTGCGCCAGAGCGACCTGACTGCCGCTCAGCTCGGGCAACACCAGTTGTTCGCTGAACAGCGGGATATGGAAATGAATACGCAACTCGGCATAGCGATCTGGATGCTTTGCGCAATCGTCGAGGGCGGCGGGCAGGTCCGCCCAGGCCACCAAGCGGTCCTGCGCGTCCAGCGCCTTCACCTGATGCAGGTAGGTGGTTTCGCAAAAGTCGCTCAAGGTCTTGAGGACCCGTTCACGACGGCTGTCGTCCGGGGAGGGCAGGCGACAGACCAGAGCATTGGAAAGCTGGATCTTGCCGATGGGCACCCGTGCCTGACGCAGCCTGACCAGCGAGCGATAGCAGTCTTCGTACATCACGGCCTGGTGGCAGACGTCAAAGCACAGCGCCAGAAACTCATGGTGCGGATCGGTGGTTTGCCAGCGGCGGAAGAAGGCGATGGCCTGATCGGTGTTTTCCAGCACGCATTCCGGTTCCATCTCCAGACAGAACACGATTTTCTTGCCGGTCTCCCGGTGCAGCCTGGCCAGTGACGTCGTGAGCTCGCGCAATTGAAACTCGGCACGTTGCTGCAGCGTCGGGCTCCAGGTGGCGGCGTATCCCAGCGGCACGGTGGAAATCACCCCTTGATGACAGTCCGCCGGCAACGCCTGCGCGAGGATCTGCGCCAGTTCGAGGCTGTACGCCAGGCGCTTCGGCTCGGCCCAGCTCGGCAGGTACACGGCGGCTTTCACCGCTCCCTCATGAAATTGCCCGTAGGGAAAACCGTTGAGCGAGGTCAGTCGCAGTCCGCTGCGTTGCAGCAGATCGAGGAACTCCGCCCGCGCGGATTTTTGCTGTAACCCGGTGGCGGCGAGGGCGCTGATCCACAGACCACTGTCCTGTTGTTTCAGCCCGCGTTGTGCGCGCACGCCCTGAAAGTGCTGTTCGATGGAGGCCTTCAGCCTGGCAAGGTCATGGGTCGGGTGCACGTTGCTGCAATACCCGACCTGCGCGGCAGCCCAACCCATGCCGGTACTCATTTGATCACCGGCTCCTGCCCGCGCAGGGCAGAGTTGTCCTGCCATTGCCGACGCTGGTCGATGGGCAGCGGCGTGCTGATCAGGGTTTTGTCCAGTTGGCCGCTCTGGGCGAAAAAATCCACCGGGTTGTGGAACAGCACTTGTTCGACCTGGGCCTCGCTGAAACCCGCCGCCAACATGGCCTGACCGGTTTTCGGCACTTTGAGCGGATCGCTGATCCCCCAGTCGGCGGCGCTGTTGACCACCATTTTCTCGGTTCCATACTCCTGGAGCAGGGCGACCATGCGTTGTTCCGACATCTTGGTGTTGGGATAGATCGAGTGGCCGCGCCAGCAGTCGCTGTCCAGTACCAGCGGCAGCGTCAGTTCGTTGAGGTGATCGATGATTACCAGATTTTCATTGATCCCCACCTCGCGAATCACCGCCAGCGTGCGCTTGGTGCCGCCGATCTTGTCGCGGTGCGGGGTGTGCACCAGCACCGGCAGGTTGAATTGTCTGGCCAGTTCCAGCTGTGCGGCGAGAAAACGGTCTTCCTCGGGCGTGATGTCGTCGTAGCCGATTTCACCGACCGCCACCACGCCGTCCTTCACCAGATAGCGCGGCAGGATTTCCAACACTTCATTGGCCACCGACAAATCATTGGCCTCCTTGGGATTGAGGCCGATGGTGCAGAAGTGATGGATGCCGAACATGCTGGCGCGAAAGCGCTCCCAGCCCAGCAGGGTGTCGAAGTAATCGATGAAGCTGCCGACACTGGTCCGGGCCTGGCCTTGCCAGAACGCGGGTTCGATTACCCCGGTAATGCCGGCGGCGGCTATGTTCTGGTAGTCGTCGGTGGTACGGCTGACCATGTGAATGTGCGGATCGAAATACTTGGGCATGGTGAATCCTCGTCAAGGGAAAGGAGACGTTGGGTATCAGTTCAGGTGGGCGCGCCATTCCGGCGGCAAACGTTGCTGCTGGTTCAGCTCGACCAGTCGCTGACGTTGCGCCGGGGTGAGCCGGTCGAAGGCAATCGCCAGGGGCAAGCCGACGGTCACCGCCCGGTCAGCCGCGAGTTGCTCTTCCAGCAGGTCTAAGGCCAGTTGATTGAGGGTGAGACTGTGTCGCTGGCTCAGGCCGATCAGGCGTCGCACATCGAGCCCCATGCCCAGTGCTTTCAGCACCAGTTGGTGGAAGGCCCGTTCCGGGTAATGACGGTATGGGTAGAGAGTGTCGAGGGCGAGGGCGGCAAACACCTGGCTGTTGCTGGTGCGTCCGGCCTGCAACGCCAGTTCCACGCAGTGCCCATGGCTGTCGAGCCAGTCGAAGGCTTTGAGGGTGGCGATCTTTTCCTGATCGTCACCCCACAGAAAAAGCTGGCGCAGCAAGGACAATTGTCCGCCCTCGGAGGACTGTTCAAGGACCTGTGCCAGCAATAAGGCGCGCGCCAGCTGGATCAGATTCCAGTGGCTGTCGGGCAGTGCCCGGTCACGCAGATGACGTTTGCACTGGCCGCTCAGGAGCGATGCGGTATTGGCGTCCGGTTGCCTGGCCAGTTGTTCCTGTGCCTGACGCCACCAGTTCAATTCGCTGTCATCGAGTTGCCGGGCGAGGACCTGATGGTGTTCGGCAAGGCAATCGCGGCGCATGCCGAGGGCCGCCGTCGGCGGCGCGGTGACGTCCATGTTCATGTCGGTTTGATCCAGCGTTGAAAGTGTGGGAGCAGGAAAAACACCAGAACACACAGCAGGCTGCCCAACGGCTGGTTGGCCACTGCCATCACCAGCGCATCGAACAGTGGCAGCGCCGCGAGCCCGGCACCGATAAAGGCGCGGACCTTGCGCTGCTGCGGGTCGGCAAGATGCTGCCGGTAATGCCAGCCCAGCCAGCCGAGCCAGAGCAACAGCACCGGCCAGAACCACAGGCTGTCGGCGTAGATCGCCAACGCGAGCGGGCTCAACATCAAGAGCAAGGGCAGGCGGCTGAGCAACTGGTTGTTGTGCTCATTGCGCGCCAGGTAAGTCAGCCCGCTGATGTAGACGCCCAGCAAAATCGCGCAGAGCCAGATCGGCTCCGGCGGCACCGCCAGGCTGGCGGCTGCCGTGAGGTACAGCGCCGAGCGACAGGCGCCCATCAACCAGACGCTGTGGGCATATTTTTTGTGCAGCACGTTGTAGCCAATGATGCAGCCCACCAGCAGGGTGACACTGGCCAGCAGCCAATGCGGCTGGTCGATCAGTTGACTCAGGCCCAGCACCGACGCTGCCGCCAATGTCAGTAACAACACCGTGGCGAGGCGCACTTGCTGGCGACTGACCAGCCCCAGCGTGATGGGCCGAGGATTGTGGTGTTGCTGATCCCAGTCGGCATCCAGCAGATCGTTCAGCAACATGCCGGCCAGATACAGCAGCGACAGGGTGAACAGCAGCAGAATCCACACCAGCCACGAGGGCGGCGCCAGTGCACCCGCGCTGCTGGCCAGCAGCGCGGCGGCCAGGGTGTTGGTCCACACCGTGGGCAGGTTGGAGACTCGGCCGAGGGTCAGCCAGGTCTTGAGGCTTTGCGGAGTCTGGCTCATTTCGCGAAACCCTCGCTAAGTCCGAGTGCTGGAGCGTTGCGGGCGGACAGCTTCTGCAGCGCCCGCTCCATCCGCGTGTCGTCGATTTCATGCAGGCCCACCGACTGGCCGATTCCGCTGAGCATCGGGATCGAGAGTTGCCCGCCGAGGTGCTGGCGGAACTCTTCCAGCCCGAGCAACACCGGTGAGCGACCTTGCGCATCTTTGAGGGCCAGTTCCGGCGGGCACAGGTTGAAACCGAGTCGGGTCAACAGGCTCATCACCCGTTCACAGTCGATATCGCTCAACAGCCCGAGGGCATTGGCGTAGAGCCCGTCGAGGGCCATGCCCACCGCAACGGCTTCGCCATGGCGCAGGCGATGGTGGCTGAGGTTTTCCAGTTTGTGCGCGGCCCAGTGCCCGTAGTCCAGCGGCCGCCCATTGCCGCGTTCGAAAGGATCACCGGCGCCGGTGATGTGCGCCAGGTGCAGTTCGGCACAGCGGCGAATCGCGTAACGACTGGCCGGATGATCGAAGCGGGCGAGGGCGTCGGCCTGTTGCTCCATCCATTCGAAGAATGTCCGGTCCTTGATCAGCGCCACTTTCACCGCTTCGGCCAGCCCGGCGATCTGGTCGCGGCGGGTGAGGCTGGTCAGCAACTGGAAGTCATTGATCACGGCGGTGGCGGGGTAGAAGGCGCCGAGCAGGTTTTTCTGGCCGAAGGCGTTGATGCCGTTTTTCACGCCGATGCCGGCATCGTTCTGCGCCAGCACGGTACTCGGCACACGAATCAGGCGGATGCCGCGATGGAAGGTGGCGCAGGCGTAGCCCACGGAATCCAGCACCGCGCCACCGCCAAGGGCCAGTACGTAACAATGCCGGTCCAGCCCGTGTTTCAGCATGTCGGCGTAGAGCTGCTCCAACACCTGTGAATCCTTGCTCAGCTCTCCTGCCGGAACGGCAATCGGCGGTGCCTGCAAATGCAGGTCCGCTGCATGGGCAGCAACGTAGCCATCGATCTGTGCCAGCAGGTGCGGCGCGCTTTTCAGCAGTTGTTCATCGGCGAACACCATCACCGTCACCCGGCCGTTTTGCCGGGCGGTGAGTTGTTGATGCAGGCAGGGGTTGGAAGCGTCGAAGAGGTGATCGGTGAACACCACCGGATAGTCGTAACTGACCTCGAACCGCCCGTGCAGCACTTGGCCGGCGCTGTATTTGCGCAAGGCCTTGAACAGGCTGTAGCCGGCGATGAACAGCCCCGGCAACACCATGCTGGCGAGAATCGTCACCAGCAACGCGTTCTCCTCGACGAGGAATGTGCCGATGGCGCTGTAGGCCAGCGCCAGCCCGGCGTTGGCCAGGGTGGTCACCAGCAGGAATGCGCGCAGCGGATAACGCTGCATGCCCGCCGCTACCACCGAGGTTTCCGCCAGTACCGGCACCCCGCGCAGGCAGACCAACGACAGCGTGCCCAGTCGATAGGCCATTTGCCCGGGATTGCGTTGATGCAGGCCGAGACGACTGGACAGCATCCGGAAATAACCGGCACCCAGTGCGTAACCCAACCCGGCGCCCAGGCACAGGCCAATGAAGATCACCAGATAACCGCCGACACTGCCGAGCATGGCCACGGCCAGCAGCGCGACCACGCTGGAAGGCACGGGCAACACAACGTCCAGCGCCAACAGGGCGATCAGTAAAAGCGCCAGGTTGAGTTGTTGGGTGGGGGAACTCGGCAGGTACAGGTCGAGATGATTGAGGAAGTCCTGGATCTGCTGTTCGAACAACAGAAAGCTGGCAATCACCAGTACTGCAAAGCAAAACAGTGACAGCCAGAAATGTCCGGCCGACGCATTTTTCGAGAGCGCACGATACCAACGGCTGTGCTTCATCAAGCATCCCTCTTGATTGTGATGACTGAGTTCCGTTCAGCAACTAAAGCAGCGTCTTGTTTGTTTCAGAAGAATGAACGCTCCCGCCGGGAGGGCTGTTTTTATTATTCGATTGATAGCGCTTGCGAAGATATTCATGAACCTAGACGGTTGTCGTGGTTTTGCAAGTCGATTGGGAGATGGCGTTTTTCAGAGGGTGTTTAGTGGGTGAGAGAGTGTCGCAAGGGGTCGGGACTTGCCTGTAGGTATTTTCAGCTTATTCAACAAGTTGAGCGCTTTTGTTGAAGTGATTTAATTACTGTTTAAAGCGCAAGATGAGAAACAATTTCAACTGAGTTTATTAGCAAGCTACTTAGATGGTGGCTAAGTGGCATTATTTTTTGTTATTTGAGTTATTGCGGCTGGCTATAAGTGTTCTTGATAGTTGAGTGAATTGCTCGGTTAGTTGGCCTTTGAACTTGCAAGTTAGCCTTGAAAGAAAGATCCGGATGAAAGCCGATTCGTTCAAAACTTTCGACAACCTCCATTCGGACTAGGCAAGCCTGACGATTCTGCCGTGCACCGCCCGGACCAGACTCGCTACTCAAAGGGGCACCACTTCACGGGTGCTCCGCCAGACGAACAGAAGGCGCCGCGATGGAGTTTGCATTCAGCGACGAACAGGAAATGATCCGCGAATCCGCCGAAGGTTTTCTGGCGGATGTCTCGGATTCAGCCGCCGTGCGCGCGGCGATGGTCAGTGAACGGGGTTTCGACGAGGCGTTGTGGCAGCGTCTGTGCAGTGAAATGTACTGGCCGGCGATTCATATTCCCGAGGCCTATGGCGGGCTGGGACTCGGATTTGTCGAACTGGGAATATTACTGGAACAGATGGGCCGGCGTTTGCTGTGTTCTCCGTTCTTTGCAACGGCCTGCATGGCCACTCCGGCGTTGCTGCTGGCCGCTGACGATCAACAAAAGCAGCGCTGGTTGCCGTTGATTGCCGACGGCAGCGTCACCGCCGCGTTGGCATTCAGCAGCGCCAATGGCCGGGCCGCCGAAGACGTGCAGGCCACGGTGGTGCAGGAGGGCGACGGTTTTGTGCTCAATGGCACGCTCAATCATGTGCTCGACGGGCATGGCGCTGACCTGCTGATCATCGCCGCCCGGCTTCCGGGAACCGTTGGCAAGGCAGGCATCAGCCTGTTCGCCGTGGACGCCGATCACCCCGGAATCGAGCGGCAGATGCTGCCGACCATGGACCAGACCCGTCGTCAGGCCCGCATCCGGCTCAATGGCGCGTACCTCGACGGGCAATGTCTGCTCGGCGAATTCGGCGCGGGCTGGCCGCACCTTGAACACGTGCTGCAACTGGCCTGCATCGCCCTGGCTTGCGAACAGACCGGCGGCGCGCAACAAGTGCTGGATCTGAGCGTCGCCTACATGCAGGAACGCCAGCAGTTCGGCCGGCCGATCGCCAGTTTCCAGGCCCTCAAACACCGTGCCGCCGACATGATGCTGCAAGTGGAGTGCGCCCGTTCGGCCAGTTATTACGCGGCCTGCGTCGCCCAGAAAGTACTCGATCCCGAAGGCGATTCGCAGGTAGCCGCCGAGTTGCCGACAGCCTCCGCGCTGGCCAAGGCCCAGTGTTCGGAAACGTTCTTTCACTGCGCCTCGGAAGCCATTCAGTTGCACGGCGGGGTCGGCTTCACCTGGGAATACGACGTGCACCTGTATTTCAAACGCGCCCGCGCCAGCGAGAGTTTTCTCGGTCTGCCGGCCTGGCATCTGGAGCGTATCGCCGAGGCGATTCTGGGGGAGCAGCCATGAAAATCAGTTTCAGCGAACACGATGAACGCTTCCGTCAGGAAGTGGCCGACTGGTTGCGCATCAACCTCAGCGGTGAGTTCGAAGCCCTGCGTTTTCGCGGCGGCCCGGGTGACGAGCACATGTTCCCCGAGGAGCGCAAAGCCTGGGAGCGCAAGCTTGCCGAGGGCGGCTGGACCTGCGTGGGCTGGGCTCCGGAGCACGGCGGCCGAGGACTGTCGATCAGTCAGCAAGTGATCTTCCACGAGGAATACGCCCGCGCCGGCGGTCCCGGACGCATGGGGCATATCGGCGAAGGCCTGGCCGGCCCGACCATCGCCGCTTTCGGCAGTGCCGAACAGCAGCAGCGATTCTTGCCGGGCATCGTCAACGGCACGGCGTTCTGGTGCCAGGGCTATTCGGAACCGGGCGCAGGGTCAGACCTGGCCAACGTCAAGACCCGGGCCGTGCTCGATCAGGACAACGGCACTTGGGTCATCAATGGGCAGAAGGTCTGGACCTCGCTGGCCCACGAGTCGGACTGGTGTTTTGTGCTGGCCCGCACCGAGCCCGGCAGTGTCGGCCATCGCGGTCTGTCATTCCTGCTGGTGCCGATGGCGCAGGCCGAAATCACCGTGCGACCGATCGAGCAACTGACCGGCACGTCGGAATTCAACGAAGTGTTCTTCGACGACGCCCGCACCGACGCCGCCAACATCGTCGGCTTGCCGGGCGAAGGCTGGAAGATTGCCATGGCGCTGCTCGGTTTCGAGCGCGGGGTGTCGACCCTCGGCCAGCAGATGCAGTTTCACAATGAACTGAACGAGATCATCGGCATTGCCCGGGCCAATGGTGCCGCGCGCGATCCGGCCTTGCGTCAGCGTCTGGCCCAGGCCTGGAGCGGCCTGCGGATCATGCGCTACAACTCGCTGCGCATGCTGTCGGGGGCCCAGGACGGTTCGCTGCGCAAGGAGGCGACCATCTACAAGCTGTTCTGGTCCACCTGGCACGCCAATCTCGGCAAGTTGGCGATGGATGTGCTTGGCGCCGATGCCGAACTGCTCGAGGCCGCGCCGTATCAACTCACGCGCCTGCAATCGCTTTATCTGTTCAGCCGCGCCGACACCCTCTACGGCGGCAGCAACGAGATCCAGCGCAACATCATCGCCGAGCGCGCTTTGGGCATGCCCAAAGAGCCGCGCCTTCCTGTGTGATCAAGGAGTTTTCCATGTCTGTTCCTCACTATGTCGCCGGTCACGGTCTGTTGCGTGACAAGTCGGTGCTAATCACCGCAGCGGCCGGCGCCGGTATCGGTTTTTCCGCTGCGCTGCGAGCCGCCGAGGAAGGCTGTCGTGCCCTGATGATCAGCGACATCCATGAAGGTCGACTGGCCGAGGCAGTGCTGAAAATCCGCGAAGCCACCGGTCTGCAGCAGGTTTTCGGGCAGGTCTGCAACGTCGCCGACGAAGCCCAGGTGCAACAGCTCATAGCCTGCGCCGAGCGCGACCTCGAAGGTGTCGATGTGTTGATCAATAACGCTGGCCTTGGTGGCTCGGCGTTGCTGGTGGAGATGACCGATGAGCAATGGAACAGGGTTCTCGATGTGACGCTGACCGGCACCATGCGCATGACCCGGGCCATGCTGCCGAAGATGATGGAGCGCCGCGCCGGGGTCATCGTCAATAACGCATCCGTGCTCGGCTGGCGGGCGCAAAAAGAGCAGGCGCATTACGCGGCGGCCAAGGCCGGGGTCATGGCATTGACTCGTTGCGCAGCCGTCGAAGCTGCCGACTACGGAATCCGCATCAACGCGGTGAGCCCGAGCATTGCGCTGCACGATTTCCTGCGCAAATCCGCGCCGCAGGCCGTGCTCGAGCAACTGGCGGCCAACGAAGCCTTCGGCCGCGCCGCCGAGGTCTGGGAAGTGGCCAACGTGATGATGTTCCTGGCCAGCGACTACAGCTCCTACATGACCGGCGAAGTGTTGTCGGTCTCCAGCCAGAGGGCGTGACATGCCGCGTATTTTCGACACGCCTTTCGCCCTGCGCGATGCGGTGGGAGAAGAGCTGGGCGTCAGCGACTGGCTGTTGCTGGCGCAAGACCGGATCAATCAGTTCGCGGATGCGACTGGCGATCATCAGTGGATTCACGTCGATCCGGTCAAAGCCGCCAGCGGTCCCTTCGGCGGCTGTATTGCCCACGGTTACCTGAGCCTGTCACTGGTCAACCTGTTTCTGCCGCAGATCGTCGAGGTGCGCGGCATCGCCATGGGCGTCAACTATGGCTGCGAGCGCGTGCGTTTTCCCACGGTGGTGCCGGTGGGCTCCCGAGTACGCGGTCGTGCGCAGTTGATGGCCGTCGACGAGGTCAAGGGCGGCGTCCAGGCGACGATCCGCGTCAGCGTCGAGATCGACGGCGAAGAACGCCCCGGCTGCGTGGTCGACACCATCAGCCGTTACTACCCGCAAGATTCAGTAGCACCTTCGAGGAGTCCCGCATGAAAGAAGCCGTCATTGTTTCGACCGCCCGTACCCCGATCGGCAAAGCCTTTCGCGGCGCGTTCAACGACACCGAAGCGCCGCTGCTCGGTGGCCATGTGGTGCGCGAAGCCGTGCGCCGGGCCGGCATCGAGCCCGGTGAAGTGGACGACGTGATCATCGGCGCGGCGGCGCAGCAAGGCACGCAGTCCTACAACCTCGGTCGCCAGTGTGCGATTGCCGCCGGCTTGCCGTTTTCCGTATCGGGCATGTCCGTCGAACGCCAATGCTCGTCGGGGCTGATGAGCATCGCCATGGCCGCCAAAAGCATCATGTGCGACGAAATCGACATCGCCGTGGCCGGCGGCCTGGAATCGATTTCGCTGGTGCAGAACAAGCACAAGAACCTCTATCGCAACCAGTCCGGCGCAGTGCTAGAGCGCGATCCGCACGCTTACATTCCGATGATCGAAACCGCCGAGATCGTCGCCGCCCGCTACGGCATCAGCCGCGAGGAGCAGGACGAATACAGCTACCACAGCCAGGTGCGTACCGCCCTGGCCCAGAGTGCCGGGCTGTTCGACCGGGAACTGGCGCCGATGACCAGCCGCAAGGCGATTTTCGACAAGGCCACCGGCGAAACCCGCTTCGAAACTCTCAGCCTGCAACGCGACGAGTGCAACCGCGTCGACACCACCCGCGAGAATCTCGCCGCACTGGAACCGGTCTGGGCCGGTGGCGAATGGACCGAGAAGGGCCGTTTCATCACTGCCGGCAATGCTTCGCAGCTGTCCGACGGCGCGTCGGCTTCGGTGCTGATGAGCGCCAAACTGGCCGAGAAGCGCGGGCTGGAGCCTTTGGGGATTTACCGGGGGATGGCCGTCGCGGGCTGCAATTCTGACGAAATGGGCATCGGCCCGATCTACGCGATTCCGAAACTGCTCAAGCGCCAAGGCCTGACCATGGACCACATCGGCCTGTGGGAGCTGAACGAAGCGTTTGCCTGTCAGGTGCTGTATTGCCGCGACACGCTGGGCATTCCTCAGGAGCGATTGAACGTCAACGGCGGGGCGATTGCGCTGGGGCATCCGTTCGGCATGTCCGGTGCACGGATGGTTGGCCACGCGTTGATCGAAGGCCAGCGCCGTGGCTTGCGCTATGTTGTGGTGAGCATGTGCATCGGCGGCGGCATGGGCGCTGCGGCACTGTTCGAGGTGGTCTGAATGATCAGCGCACAGCAGATTCAAACCACCATGGCCCGTTATGTGGAGTTGGTGGATGCCGGTGACATCGACGGGATTCTTGCGCTGTACAGCGAGGGTGCGACGGTCGAAGACCCGGTGGGTCAGCCGCCCATTCAGGGCCTCGCAGACATCGAGCGTTTCTACCGTCAGGGCCTGGGCGCGAGCAAGGTCTCGGCCACGCTGACTGGCCCGGTTCGCGCGACATTGAACGGATGTGGGGCGATGCCGTTTCGGGTCGACATGCAGTGGGCGGGGCAACCGTGCTCGCTGCATGTGATCGACGTGATGGCGTTCGATGACGACGGCAAGATCCGCTCGATGAAAGCCTATTGGAGCGAAGCCAACATCGGCCAGCAGCCCTGATTGCGGTTGCAGGCTGCGCCATATCGCAGCCTGCAACCCGATTCATTGCGCGATGCCGCTCTCGTAGTAAACCTTCAAATTCTCGGCAATCTGCCGCACCACCTTGTCGAACGCCTTGCCCAGCAGTTTTTCCATCAGCCTGCCGCCGCGCAGGCTGTAGTGCATCTGGGTGGTCATGCGGCTGAATTCACCCTCGCGCTGCAAGGCATAACTGAAACTGGCTTCGCGAAACGGGAAGGGCGCGCCGGCGCTGGCCTTGTGCAGCACCAGGACAAAACCGACCCCGTCCTGCCATTGCACCACGCTTTCATCCAGCCACTGGCCGCCCTTGCGAAACACCCGGCGACTGGCGCCAAGCCCTTCGACCGGCCCGGGGTGCAGCTGGCAGCCGGTGAGCCCCGGCACATAGTGGGGCGCCAGGCGCAGATCCCGCAGTTTGGCCCAGGCGGCGGGCGGAGACAGTTCGAGCAGAACGCTGTGGCAGGCAGTTGCCGGCATGCTGGATTTCCTTTTTGCTGAGCTCAATGAGATTGGGCAGCGTCGAGAAACGCCGGGCGTTCGCCACCGCCGTGCACGGTGATGTCCGCGCCGCTGACATAACGCGCCAGAGGGGAGGCGAGATACAGGCAGGTGTCACCGATGTCTTCCGGTGCCGCCAGACGTTGCAGCGGAATGGTTGCAGCCACGCGGGCAATACCGGCCTGATCGCCGTAATGCAGCGCAGCCTGTTCGGTGAGGATCAGCCCGGCGGTGACCGCGTTGACCCGCACTTTCGGCGCCCATTCCACGGCCAGCGAGCGGGTCAGGTTCAACAATCCGGCCTTGGCCGCGCCATAAGCCGCCGTGCCTGGCGAAGGGCGAACCGCGCTGACGCTGCAGATATTGATGATCGCACCGCCGTTGTCCTGCATCTGCATCACCCGATTGGCCTGCTGACAGAGATTCAGCGGGGCCAGCAGGTTCAGGCGAATGATCGCTTCGCTGAAACGCGGCGAAGCGCTGGCGGCATCGGCATTGGGCGAGCCGCCGGCATTGTTGACCAGCACGTCGAGCCGGCCAAAACGCTCGACGATGGTGTCGATCAACCGCCCGGACTGCTCGACATCGCGCAGATCGCACGGCAGGAAAACCGCCTCGCGTCTTGCACTCACCGGCAATGACTCCGGCGCCTCACGCCCGCAGATCACCACCTCGGCACCGCCGTCGAGAAACCGCTGACTGATGCCCCGGCCAGCCCCTTTGCCGCCCCCGGTGACCAGCACCACTTTGCCGCGAAAATCCAGCGCATCCAGCATGCAAAAGCCTCGTTCAGTCAAAGATCAATGCCCTCGATGCTAGGGGCGCGGGGGCCGCCGGCCAACGTCCGAAAAGACTAGGACGGCTAGTCCTGTCGGACGATGTTGGGGGGCTGGTCAGAGGAAATAATCCGGCCACAACAATAGCCGGGAGCACACCTTATGAGCGCAATGGCGCAAGGGCACTTCGTTACGCTGCCGCAGGGGTTGCGGCTGCATTATCTGGATATCGGCGGGGAGGGCACCGGCAGCGCCGAGACGGTGGTGTTCATTCACGGCAGCGGGCCGGGTGCCAGCGGCCACAGCAATTTCAAGCAGAACTACCCGCTGTTCGTCACCGCCGGTTATCGCGTGATCGTGCCGGACCTGCCGGGTTACGGCGCGTCCGACAAACCGGACACCCTCTACACCCTGGACTTTTTCGTCAGCGCCCTGAGCGGGCTGCTCGATGCCCTGGATGTCCAGCGCTGCATCCTGGTGGGCAATTCTCTGGGCGGTGCCATCGCCATCAAACTGGCTCTGGACCAGCCGCAGCGGGTCAGCCGACTGGTGCTGATGGCGCCGGGCGGGTTGATGGATAAGGAACAGTATTACCTGCGGATGGAAGGCATCCAGAAAATGGGCGCCGCGTTTGCCCGAGGTGAACTGCACGACGCCGACGGCATGCGCCGCTTGCTGACCCTGCAATTGTTCGACGAGTCGTTGATCAGCGCCGAGACCGTCAATGAACGGGTCGCGGTGGTGCGCGAGCAACCGGTCTGCGTGCTGTCGACCATGCAAGTGCCGAACATGACCGAGCGCCTGAAGGAATTGCAGTGCCCGATCCTTGGGTTCTGGGGCATGGACGACAAGTTCTGTCCGGTGTCGGGTGCGCAAACGATGATGCAGCACTGCCGGAACATCCGGTTTGTGCTGCTCAGCGAATGCGGGCATTGGGTGATGGTCGAGTACCGCGAGCTGTTCAATCGCGAGTGTCTGTTCTTCTTTCAGGAAGGCCAGCGATGAGCGCGCAATTGCGTCGCCAGTTCGGCGAAGAGTTGTATCAGGCGCTGCTTGCGGGCAATACCGTGGCCCCGCTGACCGAGCGCTGGCCGTCGATCAGCATCGAAGACGCCTACCATGTTTCGCTCTTTTGCATCGAACGTCGGGTCGCGGCCGGTGACCGGATCGTCGGCAAGAAGATCGGCGTGACGTCGGCAGCGGTCCAGCGAATGCTTAACGTGCATCAGCCGGATTTTGGCTTCATCACCCGACAGATGTCGTTCGGCAATGACGCGCAGATCTCCCTGTCGGCCAACCGGCTGATCCAGCCCCGTGCCGAGGGCGAGATCGCCTTCCGGCTCAAGCACGACCTGATCGGCCCCGGCGTGACCGAAGCCGACGTGCTGGCAGCGACCGAATATGTCACGCCGTGCTTCGAGGTCGTCGACTCGCGGATCCACGACTGGCGCATCCGCATCCAGGACACCGTCGCTGATAACGCCTCCTGCGGCGTGTTTGTGCTGGGCGATGTGCAAGCCGACCCGCGAGCGCTGGACCTGCCGAACCTGCACATGCGCGTATTCAAGAACGACGAACCACTGAGCGAAGGACTGGGCTCGGCGGTGCAGGGCAACCCGTTGACGGCGGTTGCCTGGCTGGCCAACACCCTGGGTGCCTTCGGCATTCCGTTCAAGGCCGGAGAGCTGATTCTCTCCGGCTCTCTGGTTCCGCTTGAGCCTGCCCGTGCGGGCGACCGTTTTTCTCTGACCATCGATGGCCTGGGTTCTGCCCGGGTGTCTTTCTGCGCCTGACCCGTGGGGTTTAACCGGATGAACAAGAAACTCAGAGCGGCCATTATCGGCCCGGGAAACATTGGCACTGACCTGCTGATGAAAATGTGTCGATCGGAATGGATCGAGCCGGTGTGGATGGTCGGCGTCGACCCCGAGTCCGAGGGACTCAAGCGTGCCCGCGAACTGGGGGTGAAAACCACCGCCGAAGGTGTCGACGGATTGCTGCCCCATGTGCTCGACGATGACATTCGCATCGCCTTCGACGCGACCTCGGCCTACGTCCACGAGCAGAACAGCCGCAAGCTCAACGAGCTGGGGGTGATCATGATCGACCTCACGCCGGCGGCCATCGGCCCGTTCTGCGTACCGCCGGTCAACCTCAAGGAACACGCGGCGTCGCTGGCGATGAACGTGAACATGGTCACCTGCGGTGGCCAGGCGACGATCCCGATGGTCGCGGCGGTGTCGCGGGTGCAATCGGTCAGTTACGGCGAGATCGTCGCCACGGTGTCGTCCGGTTCGGTCGGGCCGGGCACCCGGCAGAACATCGACGAGTTCACCCGCACCACGGCCGGCGCGGTGGAGAAGATCGGCGGTGCCCGTCGCGGCAAGGCGATCATCGTCATCAACCCGGCCGAACCGCCGCTGATGATGCGCGACACCATCCATTGCCTGACGGACAACGAGCCGGATCAGCAGAAGATTCGCGCCTCGGTGTTGCAGATGGTCGAGGAAGTGCAGCGCTATGTGCCGGGTTACAAGCTGATCAACGGCCCGGTGTTCGATGGCCGCAAGGTCTCGATCTTCATCGAGGTGGAAGGCCTCGGGGATTTCCTGCCCAAGTCCGCCGGCAATCTCGACATCATGACCGCCGCCGGCCTGCGCACCGCCGAAATGTTCGCCGAAGAAGCCCACAAGGGCGCCCTGCAACTGCCCGCCCGTTAAGTGGAGAATGACCATGAATCTGCAAGGTAAACGCGTTCGTCTGCACGACATGAGCCTGCGCGACGGCATGCACGCCAAACAGCATCAGATCAGCCTGGACCAGATGATCGCCGTGGCCACCGGCCTCGATGCCGCCGGCGTGCCGCTGATCGAAATCACCCACGGCGACGGCCTCGGCGGTGCCTCGCTGAACTATGGCATGCCGGCTCACAGCGACGAGGAATACTTCTCGGCGGTGATTCCACGGCTGCGCCAGGCGAAAGTCTCGGCGTTGCTGTTGCCCGGCATCGGCACCCTCGATCATCTGCGCATGGCCCATGAACACGGGGTGTCGACCATCCGCGTCGCCACCCACTGCACCGAGGCCGACGTCTCCGGTCAGCACATCGGCATGTCGGCAAAAATGGGCCTCGACACGGTCGGTTTCCTGATGATGGCCCATATGGTCAGCGCAGAAAAACTGCTGGAACAGGCGCGGCTGATGGAGAGTTACGGCGCCAACTGCATTTACTGCACCGACTCGGCGGGCTACATGCTTCCGGACGAAGTCAGCGCGAAAATCGGCGTACTGCGCGCCGGCCTGAACAGCGCGACCGAAGTGGGCTTTCACGGCCACCACAACCTGGGCATGTCGATTGCCAACTCCCTGGCCGCGATCGAAGCGGGCGCTGCGCGTATCGACGGCTCGGCGGCGGGGCTTGGCGCCGGTGCGGGCAACACGCCGCTGGAAGTGTTCGTTGCGGTGCTGGAGCGGATGGGCGTGGAAAGCGGCGTCAACCTGTACGGGATCATGGACGTGGCCGAAGACCTGATCGTGCCGATGATGGATCAGCCGATCCGTCTCGACCGCGATGCCCTGACGCTGGGCTATGCCGGGGTCTACAGCTCGTTCCTGCTGTTCGCCAAACGGGCCGAGAAGAAATACCTGGTGGCCGCCCGCGAACTGCTGGTGGAGCTGGGGCGGCGCGGCACCGTTGGCGGCCAGGAAGACATGATCGAAGACCTGGCGCTGACCCTGTCCCGGGCGCGTGGCTTCCTGCCGAGCTGATCCTCGGCAGACAACAAAAAGCACCGGCGCTGCTTGCAGGCCGGTGCTTTTCTATTTGAACAGGTCTATGGGCGCAGATTTATGGCAGCAGATTGCGTACCAGCGGCGGGTAGCAGTTCACCGCCGTGCTCGAACAACCCAGGAGCGCGGCACTCGGTCGATAGGCTTCGTTTCTGAACAACTGACACAGGCTGACGGAACTGCCGACGCAGACGATCAGCAGCAAGGCGCAGGTGGAATTTCGCATGGCGGGCCTCATACGGATTTTTATTGTTGTAGAGGCAAGGTAAGGCGGCGGGAGATCTTCGGCTTCGTCTGAATGGACTAGTTGTGAACAGAAGCCATCGCCCGGGCGGGCGATGGCGCGGGAGGCGTGTCAGCCCAGTGTCGCCACGCTGCGCAGGATCAGGCGCACCAGCATGGTCTGGCGGGTCACGCCGGTCTTGGAGAAGGTCGAACGCAGGTGGGCGCGGGCGGTGTTGCGGCTGATGCCCAGCTCTTCAGACGCTTCATCGAGGGTCAGCCCGTTGGCCAGCAACATCGCCAGTTGGGTTTCGGCCGGGGTGAAGTCGAACAGGGCGCGGACGATCTCCTGGGGCGCGCTGGACTGCTGCTCCGGGTCGCTGATGAAGATCACCACCGTCGGGCACTGTTTGCCTTCGCTCCACTCCGACAGCGGCACCGAACGCACGATGATGCCCAGGTCGGCGCGCCCGGACGGCCGTTGCACGCGCAGCGCCTCGACCATCGACGGGTTGCTGCTTTTCTGCGAGAGCAGCGACTGCTTCACCAAGCGGCGAAATTCCTGGGTGTCGCGGTCGGTACCGACCTGCAGGCCATCGTTGACCAGTTTGATGCCGTCCTTTTCCTGGATCAGCCGGTCGGCGACCTGGTTGGTCTGTAAAACTTTGCCGGCTTCGTCAAGGATGATCGTGCCGACTGCCATCTGATTCACCGCACCCGCGTAGAGGTTGCGTTCGACCTCGATGCGGTTGAGTTGCATGTGAACCTTGATCGAGCGCTCGAGGTGCGGAATGAAATGCGCGAGCAGGTTTTTCTCTTCATCGCCGAAAGGCTTGTCATCCCGGCCGCGACTGATGCGGATCCGGCACTGGGCGCCGTCGCAGGTGTTGATGTCGGCACCGAGGATATGGAACACGTCCACCGCTTCGAGGAAGTTCTTGTAGAACTCGGATTTCTGCCAGTCATCACTGGAGACGAATTCGGCGAGGGTCACCACCTGGCGATTCGGCAGGCCGACGAAGGGGTCGAGGGTGAAGAAGTGCGTGTTGTACGAAGCGACCGCTTCGGTGGAGGTGCCGGTGGTGTTGACCATCAGTCCGTCCACGTGGGTGCTGGGCGGCCGCAGGATGAAGGTCACGTATTTGCTTTCAAGATGAACGTTGAGCTGGTTGAGAAAGGTCGCCCAGGGAATGGTTTCGAGCGGCCCCTGATACAGGTTGCCGATGAGATCGCTGAACGTGTCGAGGCTGAGGCTCTGCTGCATGGGGAACCCGTTCTTATTATTAGTGGTTTGCGGTGCCCGAGAATAAGCGCCTGTATCGACCACTTGCAACGCCCAGGCACCAGGCCTGACCGGCGGCGGCCGGTCAGGCGCAGGATCGCGAAAACCCTGTAATCAGGCGTGTTCGCGGGCCCGCACGATGAACTCTTTGTGCTCCTTCACCTCCGCTGAAAGCAGCGCGACGTCGGTGTAGAACTGCTCGTACCAGCGGCGCAATTGATAGACCGGGCCGTCGCCATCGCACAACAGCGGGTTGTCGACGCGGGTCTTGCTGTGCCAGATCGACACGTCTTCGTAAAAGGCAGCCTGGGCCTGTTGCACATAGGCCTTGGCCATCGCCTGATTCTGTTCTTCGCTCAGGCCCGGGATTTTCTTAACCAGCACGCCGTAGCGCAGGGTGAAGCTGTCGAGGTCGATCGGCACATGGCAGTTGAGCAGGATCGAATGGATCGGCTGGCCGTTCATGGCACCGGTCATTTCGGTGATCTGGTAGGCCGGTCCGTAATAGGTGGCCACGGTGCTCAGCGCGCTGTCGCCGGACAGCCGCTCACTGCGGGCGCTCATGATCTGCGTGGCGAGGTGGCCTTCGAACACATTGCTGAAGGCCTCGACCGGGGCGCCGTGCACCGTGCCGAAGTGCGCCATGTCGGCGACGTTGTCGATCAGTTCGCGGCAGTTGGTGTCGATTTGCAATTCGGCGACTTCCCACTCGGCCCATTCGTTGCTGAAGCAGGCATCAATGCGCGGGATGCGTTGCTCGGGCAGCGGCGGGTTGCCTTCGGGGTCGTTCCACACGAACAGCAGATGGTTTTCTTCCATCAGCGGCCAGCTCTTGAGCTTGGCCCGAGGCGGAATGCGCTTGGCGTAAGGAATGTCATCGCAAACGCCATCGGCGCCCCAGCGCCAGGCGTGGAAAGGGCAGCGAATCGAATTGCCTTCGACGCAACCGGTGCTGAGGTCGGCGCCCATGTGCGGGCAATAACCGTCGAGAATGTGAAGCTCGCCGTCTTCGCCCTGAAACGCCACCAGCCGGGTGCCGAACACGTCCAGTCTGTGGGCCTTGCCGTCGCGGTAGGGGGCGGCCAGGCCCAGGCAGTGCCAGCCGCGGGCGTAGCGGTCTTCCAGCAGTTTGGCTTCGATACGGTGCAGGGTACTCATCTTGTTATTCTCCCAGGTTCACGGGTTTGAGCTTGCTGGAGATTCTGCCGCCCCTGTGAAAGCGGGCATCGTCTGAATGGACGATGGCCGGCCGAGCGGCGCCCGCTCTACTGACGTCATCGGACGTTTGTCAGGAGCAGGCAATGAATCAGCAATCAGGGCCGGTCGCGGTCATTACCGGTGCCGCCAGTGGCATCGGCCGGGGGCTGGCCGAACATGCAGCGAAACTGGGGATGCGTTTGGTTTTGGCCGATCTCGATGGGGTGCGGCTGGAAAAGCTTTGTGCAGAACTGCGAAGCGGTGGAACGCAGGTGGTCGCCTGCGTCACCAACGTCGGCGATCTGGAGCAGGTGGAACGCTTGCGCGATGTTGCCCTCGACCAATTTGGCGGGGTCGATCTGCTGTTCAACAATGCCGGCGTGATGCAGACCGGCTACAGCTGGGAAATCACCGCGCAGCAGTGGCAACGCATGCTCGACGTCAACCTCTGCGGGGTCATCAACGGCATTCGCTGTTTTGTGCCGTTGTTCCTGCGTCAGGGCCGTCCAGCCCATGTGATCAACACCGCGTCGCTGGCCGGTCTGCTCAGCAGCCCGTTGATGGCGCCTTACAACGTGACCAAGCAGGCGGTGGTCGCACTGTCGGAAACCCTGCATTACGAGCTGAGCATGCTCGGTGCACCCGTGTCGGTTTCGGTGGTGTGCCCGGGGCCGGTGGCCAGTGAAATCATGGCCTCCAATCAAGTGGTCGACGGCGCCGGTTCGTCCTTCAGCCAAATGCTCGACAGCAGCATCCGCCAGGGCATGACGCCTGCCGAACTGGCAGAGCAGGTGTTCGCCGCCATCGCCGAAAAACGCTTCTGGGTCTTTCCCCACAAAGGTTTCAAGGCCGCCCTGCAGCAACGGGTGCAGAGCATCCTCGAAGAGTCCAACCCACAATTCAACATGTCCGATGTAGAGGAAGATGCCCATGCCGCTCGATAAACAGATCGCGCTGATTCTCCAGCAATTCAGCGACCTGCCGGCACCCGATTACAGCCAGCTCGACGCGGCTCACTACCGGCAGTTCTGCGACAACATGCAGCCGGCGATTCCCGGCGTGCCGATGGCCGAGGTGCGCAATTTGCGAGTCGAGGGTGCGATTGGCGAACTGGATGCGCGTCTGTATCGGCCGTCGGAAGAGAGCAATCTGCCGTTGCTGGTGTATTTCCATGGCGGCGGTTTTGTCGTCGGCAACCTCGACACCCACGACAACCTGTGCCGCTCGCTGGCCCACCTGACCGACGCCGTGGTGGTGTCGGTGGCTTATCGACTGGCGCCGGAGCACCCGTTCCCGGCGGCACCGCTGGACTGTTACCGGGCGACCTGCTGGCTGGTGGAACACGCGGCGCAACTGGGCGTCGACGGCAGCCGGCTCGCGGTGGCGGGGGACAGCGCCGGGGGCAATCTGGCATTGGCGGTCAGTCAGTTGGCGGTGCAACGGCAGGGGCCGAAAATTCGTTATCAATGCCTGTTCTATCCGGTCACCGATGCCGGTTGCGACAGCCAGTCCTACCGGGAATTTGCCGATGGTTTCTTCCTCACCGGCGCCATGATGAACTGGTTCTGGCAGCAGTATTTGCAGGAAGACGGGCAGGGCGAGGACCCGCTGGCTTCGCCATTGCGCGCCGGGAGCGTGGCGCATTTGCCGCCGACGACGTTGATCACCGCCGAATTCGATCCGCTGCGCGACGAAGGCGAGGCGTTTGCCGAGCGTCTGCGTGCAGCCGAAGTTCCGGTGCGGGTGCAGCGTTGTGAAGGGATGATTCACGGCTTCATCAGCATGGCGCCATTTGTCGAAGGCGCCGCCCAGGTGTTGTCCGAAGCCGCTGCCGACCTGCGCGAGGCGCTGCAATGAGTCTGGCGTTCGACAGCGTGCCACAGCTGCTCGAAGCCATCGCGGCGGGGCAGATGGTGGTCATCACCGATGACGAGAACAATGCCGAAGGCTCACTGCTGATGGCCGCCGAGCGGGCCGGCGCCGAGGCTGTGACGTTCATGGCAGTGCAGGCACGCGGTTTGATCTGCCTGGCACTGACCGAGCAGCGTTGCCGCGAGCTGGGGCTGGACCTGATGGTGCCGCATTCGCGGGCGCAGCATGGCGTGGGGTTTACCCGCTCGATCGAGGCCGCTACCGGCGTATCCACGGGGATCAGCGCCGCCGACCGGGCGCGCTCGATCCAGGTGGCGGTGGACCCGGCCAGCGGCCCGGCGGATCTGGTGCAACCGGGGCATATCTTTCCGGTGCAGGCCTTGCCCGGTGGCGTCATGCAGCGGGCCGGGCATGTCGAGGCGGCCTGTGACCTGACCCGCCTCGCGGGCCTGCAACCGGCGGCGACGCTGGTGGGGATTCTCGACGAGGACGGTGAACTGGCCCGTGGCGAGCAGTTGTACGAATTCGCCCGCCGCCATGGCCTGCGCATCGGCAGCATTGCCGAGTTGATTCACTACCGCATCCTTCATGAAGGCACCATCGAGCGTGGAGAGGCCTATCCCTTGCTCACTCGCCACGGCGAGTTCCAGGTGACGGCGTATCAGGACACTTATCAAGGCGCGCTGCATCTGGCGCTGGTCAAGGGCCGGATCGAAAGCACTCAACCGGTACTGGTGCGGGTGCAAAGCATCGAAACCCTGCGCGACGCCCTGGGCTGCGAAAGCGAGAGCGGGCCGCAGCAATGGACCCTTGAACGTTCGCTGGCGAGTATCGCGGCGGCCGGCAACGGCGTGCTGGTGTTGTTGGCGCAGAAGGAAACCGCTGACGGTGTGCTTGAACAATTGCGTCAGCGCAGCGGCGGCAAATCCCGCCCGCCGCATTTTCCGCACCGTACATTGGGCATCGGCGCGCAGATCCTGCGGGATCAGAATGTGCGCAAGATGCGTTTGATGAGTTCGCCGGTGCCTTACAAAGCGGTGTCGGGGTTTGATCTCGAAGTCACCGAGTTCGTGCCGTTCCAACCCGCTGTCTGAAACCGTTCAACCCCTGCGGGTGATCACCTGCAGGGGTTGTGTCGTTTCAAGGCTGGACGCTTTTGAGCATTTTCTTCGCCTGATCCTGCACCGCCGGCGGCGCACTCATATTGCCGGCGATCACCGTAATCACGGCATGCCCTTGCCACAGCTGATACGCATCGGCCTGTTGCTGGGTGGCCGTAGGTTTTGGCGGTGCGACCAGGTTGACGTGAACCGTTCCATCGGCGCCGCGCTGTGAGGTGAAGTTCACCCGGTCCCAATTGCCGATCGGCGCAAAACTTACGCCTTTGACTTCATCGGCAGGCAACGCCGGGTAGTTGAGGTTCAGCCCGTTGGCGCCCGGCAGCCCGAGCACATTCAGTTTGCAGCTGTGCTTGGCGCAGCTCTGATGGGCCTGCTCGATGACCTTCACTGCAAATTTCGCGGTGTCGTCCATGGCGCCCAGAGTCTTGCGGTAGCCGGCTTGCTGGTCGCGCATGATCAGGTCCATGTCGATGGCCGTCGATACCGCCACCGCCGGAACGCCCTTGAACATGGCCCGAATCGCAGCGTTGAGGGTGCCGGACATCTGCGTCAGCGGGCCGACGTTCTCACCGAAGTTGATGCCCGACACCACCAGATCCGGCGGGGTGTCCTTGAGCAACACGTCCAGCCCAACGTTGACCGCATCCACCGGCGTGCCGATGGCCGAAGTCTTGCCGCTCGGCGGGGTATAGCCCTCGGGCGGGCCGACGCAGAATCTGCCGGGCGCCAGTTCAGTCACCGCCAGGGCCTGGCCGGGCACCACGACGCTGGCAGCGCTGATGCCGCTGCTGTCGTTCAACGGGCCGACCAGGGTGACGGTGTGGCCGGCGGCGGTCAGTGCGCGATACATCGCGTCGATGCCGGGGGCGCGGCAGCCGTCGTCGTTGGTCAGCAATATGTTCAAGGCGCTGGCCTGCATCGACAAACCGAGGCCGGCCACGGCTAGGGCCGCAGTGAGTAATCTGTTCATGGGCAGTTTCCATCAAGGTGCAAATTGAGAAAAAAACAACGCCCCGACCGAATGAATCGGTCGGGGCGTCGCGGGTTCAGCGGGTGCCGAGTTTGCGCAGGTTGCCAGGGGTGAATTCGTCTTCGGAGAAGGCGGTGGCATTGAGCTTGGCGGGTTTCTGATCGACCAGCAGACGGTCAACCAGATAGGAGCCGGCAATCAGGTCATGGTAGATGCCGAGGCGTGCGTGGTAGCGCTGGATGTCGTAGGCGTAGACCGAGGTCTGCATGTTGGTGCGCCACAACTGGCCACGAGCATCGTAGTTGTCGGCCATGGTTGCGGACCAGGTGTCTTCATCGAGGTACAACACGCGTTTGGCATAGACGTGGCGAGCGCCTTCCTTGAGCGTGGCCTGCAACACCCAGACCCGGTGTTTCTCGTAGCGCATGTACTGCGGATCGACGTGGCCGGTGGTCGACAGGATCTGATCCGCCGTCACGCTCGGGTCGTCGATCTTGTAGTTGTGGTACGGAATGTAGAGTTCCTTTTTGCCGACGATGGTCCAGTTGTAGCGGTCCGGCGCACCGTTGAACAAGCGGTCTTCGTCGTACACCCGGAAGCCCCCGGCACCGGTCGGCGAGTCATAACCGACGGTAGGCGCACGGCGTACCCGGCGCTGGCCGGGGCTGTACTGCCAGGCCTGGCGCGGCGAGGCCGTCGGGTTGATGAATTCGTGACCGACCACGATCTCGCCTTTCTTGCGCACCGGTTCCAGGGTGGTGATCAGGAAGTTGGTCAGGATGCCGTTGGCGGAGTCGAGGTTCTTGTCCGGGCTGGACCAGATCGAGAAGATCTTGTAGTTGACCTCTTCGAGCACTTTTTCCTTGTTGGCGTACACCACCGCCTGGCCATAGTTGGCCTCTTCGGTGTTGGCCCGGCCCTGCAGGGTGTGGTTGAACATCAACTCGCTGCCGTTCTTCGGAATCGGAAACGGCGAGGCGCCCCAGGCGTTCTTGGTGTCGTTGTTGTCGTTGTCGAGCTCTGCGGTCACCGCGTTTTTCTTGATCAGGTCTTCCAGACGCTGATCGGCGCGGAAGTCGCGATGGCTCGGGTACACCGGGATCTTGAAGGTCTCCGGGTAGCGCTTGAGCAGCGCTTTTTCGCCGTCGGAGAGGTTCTCGGCGTACTTGTCCATGTTCTTCGAATCGATCACGAACAGCGGTTTTTCCGAGGCATAAGGGTCCGGGTACGGCGTGCCGGGGCCGGCAAACTTCAGGCCCGGTGGCAGACCGCGCCACTTGCCGCTCCAGGCCGGGATACTGCCGTCGGCGTTGCCGGCTTTTTCGGCGCCCATCGGGGTCAGGTCCTGGCCCAGTCGCGCGGCCTCTTCGGGGCTGACCTTGGCGTAGGCCAGGCCACTGCCGAGCAGGCCGACGGTCAGCGCCGTGCTCAATAACGTTTGGGTGAATCGAGACATGCTGTGCTCCTCCGACAGGGGAATCAGAACCGGTACTTGAAGTTGAGGGCGACGTTGTCGCGGTCGGCCAACGGGCTGTTATTGGCGTTGCCCAGATAGGCGTTGTAACGGGCTTCGACGGTGAAGTTACCGAGGTAGCGCCACGAGCTGCCGATACTGGCGCGGTCGTCGCCTTCGCCCTGGTTGATCGAGCCGACGATCGAGCTGTCGCCGTGGGCCGCAGTGCTGTAGGTGATCGGCACGGACATGTCCCAGCCGCTGAACACGTCGTTGTAATCGAAGCTGACCTGCGCGGTGTAACCCCAGGCCTCGCGGTCGTAGACCAGGCTGTCGGTGCCCGGCAACGTGAGGCCCGGCGCCAGTGTCACGGGCTGCGACTTGTCGTTGCTGATGACGGTGTTGTAGACGACCTCGCCGGTCAGCGTGGTGTTGTCGGCAAAGGAGGTCGGGCCGAGCACGTAGATCATCGACGACTGCGCTTGCATCGTTTTGCCGCGTACCGCGCTGGAGAAACCGTTGTTGACCATCACCGGCGCACCGTCGCGGTAGCTGACTTCACCGGCCCAGCTGACATCGCCGATCACCGTGGAGAAACTGGCGCCGAACAGGTTGATGTTGTCGAAGTACACGGCACGATAGCGCCCCAGCTCGGACTGGAAGTCCAGCGACGGCGTCTTGTCGTGATAACGCGAGTAGTAGATGCCGAACTCGGTGTTGTTCAGCGACTCGGCGGCGTAGGTGAAGGCCACACCGTACTGGCCCTGATTGCTCGGTTTGTCGTTGGCCAGACGCGTGACGAAACCGCTGGCGTCGTTGTAGCCGCCCTCGTCGATGTAGTCGGTGGTGGAGAAGTAGCTGCCGACCCCGAACAACTGGGTCTTTTCCCATTTGTACTGGTAGTAGGCCTGGATATCGAGGCTGTCGGTGAGGCTGAACTGGGTGAACAGTTGCCCGACCGGCAGGAGGATTTCCTTGACCTCGACCCCGGGCGTGGTCGACTTGGTCGCATCCACCGGGCTCTGCGCCGCCGAAATGCCGGGGTAGAACAGGCTTTCACCCCAGCTCACCACCTGATTACCCAGTCGCGCATTGAGGTTGTGCCCGCCCAGATCCCAGGTGCCGTAGGCGTAGTAGTCGAGCATGCGCAGTTCATTGCGGTGCTGGTCGATGGTGTCCTGGGAGAAACGGTCCGGCCGGCTGCAATGGCCGCCGGCAAAGCAGTTCGAGGTGCCGGTGTTGTTGTCGTTGTCCTGATCGTAGACGTTGTCGTAGAAGCCCGTGGCCCGCACGAACACGCCGTAATCGTCCTGCCATTTGATGTTGGCTTCGGTGAGGAAACCGGCGCGGTTGTTGATCAGGCTGCCTTTGGCAAACGCATTGTCGCCGTCGTTGGCATCGGCGTTGGCCGTCAGTTTGTGATCGCGACCCTCGGTCCGCCAGGCGAGGCTGTAGGTCAGTGTGGTGTCCCAGTCGACGCTCAGATCTTCGCTCGGCTGGAAGGTCATCGCGCTGGCCTGGCTGCCCAGTCCACCGGCCAGCAGCAACACGGCCAGTTGTACGCGAGGGTGAAGCGATTGTGGGGCGATTATTGTTTTTATCATGTCGTCCTCATGCCCAGGTCAGACCTGCCCGACCTGCATTTCAGGGGGGAGTGGTGCCGTGGGCGACTATGCGGTCACCGATCTGACGCAACATCGTCCAAGCGGACTAAGCGATTTGCACGGGGCGATTTGCACAGGGGCAGGACGAACATTCCTTAGTCCCATCGGACGATGACCACCCGGCACACGCCCCCAACAATCCCGAGACCGACCGCGCCGGACGAAGATCCGGCCGGCGGTTTTTGCCTTGAAGGCGCTGAGCAAGGGTGATCGCATGAAAGCTGCCGAGATCAAATGGGATGAGTGCTGCGATGTGCTGGTGGTGGGTTCCGGAGCAGGCGGGATGACCGCGGCGCTGCGCGCTCACGACCTGGGACTGAACGTGTTGCTGATCGAAAAGAGCAACGAGTACGGCGGCACCTCGGCGGTGTCCGGCGGCGGGATCTGGATCCCCGGCAACCACCGGATCGAAGCGCTGGGTGGTAGTGACAGCGCCGCCGAAGCGATTGCCTATATCCGCGCGGTGACCCACGGCGAGATCGACGACGGGCGCATCGAAGCCTACGTCGAGCACGGCAAGGCAATGGTCGAATACCTCGAACAGAAGACCCGCGTGCGCTTCGAGGCCCAGGCCAGCTACGCCGATTACTACCCGGAAGTCGAAGGCGGCAAACCCGGTTATCGCTCCATGGACCCGCAACCGTTCGACGCCGCCGAGTTGGGTGAAGAGTTTCTGCGCATGCGTGCGCCATCCCCCGGCACGTTGATGATGGGGCGCATGGCGATGACCATGAAAGAGGCGCAGGTCTTGCTTTGCCGTGGCCCCGGCTGGTTGCGCCTGACGCTGAAGGTCATGTGGCGTTACTGGCGTGACCGCGAGGGCCGGCGCCTGTCGAAGCGCGATCGTTACCTGACCCTGGGCAATGCCTTGATCGGCGCCTTGCGCTGTTCGTTGCAGGATCGCGGCAAATCGCTGTGGCTCAACTGTGGGCTGGAAGAGTTGCTGATCGTCGGCGACCGGGTCGGCGGTGCGCGGGTCAGCCGCGATGGTTTGCGCTTGAACGTCAAGGCGCGCTACGGCGTGATCATTGCCGCCGGTGGTTTCGAGCGGAATCAGGCAATGCGCACGCAGTATCTGCCGCAACCGTCAAAGACCGACTGGAGCGCCACGCCGCCGCACAATACCGGCGACGGCATTCGCGCAGGGCAAGCCATCGGCGCCCGCACGGCGCTGATGGAACACAGCTGGTGGGCGCCGACCACCCATGTTCGCGGCGAGGAAAAACAACGGGCGATGTTCGTCGAACGGACGTTGCCTGGTTGTGTGCTGGTTAACTCGGCGGGCGAGCGCTTCGTCAACGAGGCCGCGCCCTACACCGATATCGTCGAGGCGATGTACGCCAGCAACCGTGAAGGCGCCGAGAGCGTGCCGTGCTGGATGGTGTTCGACGCCGAGTTTCGCCGCAAATACCCCTGCGGCGCGTTGTTGCCGGGATACGCCCAGCGCGACTGGCAACTGCCCGAACACCTGCGTGATTACTTCTTCAAGGCGCCGGATCTGCAGACCCTGGCGGAGAAAATCGGTATCGATGCAGCCGGGCTGTTGCGTACCGTGCAGCGTTTCAACGGTATGGCGGTGCGCGGTCATGACGAGGACTTCCACAAGGGTGAGTCGCTGTTCGACCGCTATTACGGCGATCCCCATATAACGCCCAATCCGTGCCTGGCGCCTTTGTTCAAGGGGCCGTTCTACGCCGTGCGCATCGATGCCGGCGACATCGGCACCAAGGGCGGTTTGCTCACTGACGTTCACGCCCGGGTCTTGCACGAGGACGGCCAGCCGATCAAAGGCCTGTACGCCATCGGCAACAGCGCCGCGTCGATGATGGGCCGCACCTATCCGGGGGCCGGTTCCACCATCGGCCCGGCGATGACCTTCGGTTACCTGGCGGCCAATCACATCAAACGCCAGAGCCAGAAGAGCGGGGCAGTGATCAGTCAGTTCGGGAGCGTCAAATGAAACGGCAAGTTGCAGTGGTGACCGGCGCCAGTCGCGGCGTCGGTCAAGGTATCGCCCTGGCGCTGGGTGCGGCGGGCATGCGGGTTTACGTCACCGGGCGTGCGCCGGCGGCTGCGGGTGCGCATCTATACGGACAGGCCCTGAATAGCTCGTTGGAGGACACGGCTGCCGCGATTACAGCGGCGGGCGGAGAGGGCGTTGCGGTGATCTGTGATCATGCCGACGATGGGCAGGTGACGGCGATGTTTGCTCAGGTAGAACGTGAATGCGGGCGGCTGGATTTGCTGGTGAACAATGCCGCATTCATTCATGACCAGTTGATCGAACCGGGGCCGTTCTGGGAGAAACCGCTGGACCTGGTGCGCATCCTCGACGTCGGCCTGCGCTCGGCGTACATCGCCAGTTATCACGCCGCGCCGCTGTTGTTGAACAGCCCGCAAGGGCTGATCTGCTTCACTTCGTCCTTTGGCGGCGGCTGCTACATGCACGGCCCGGCGTACGGTGCGCAGAAGGCCGGTTGCGACAAACTGGCGGCGGACATGGCCATCGATTTCGAGGGCCGTGGCGTGGCGGCGTTATCGCTGTGGCTCGGGCCGCAACTGACCGAGCGCACACGGATTGCCGGCGAACAGCATGGCGAGCAGTACAAGGCTTTTCTGGCGCACGCCGAAACCCCGCAATTCAATGGCCGGGTGATCCACGCCTTGCTCAATGATCCGCAGTTGATGGCGCTCTCGGGGCAGACGCTGATCACTGCAGAAATCGCTGCCGGTTACGACATCAGCGAAGACGGTGGCCGTCAGCCACCGTCCCATCGCGCCCTGCTGGGCGATCCGCGCCAGCAGCATCCCGCCCGGGTGATCTGAAGGTCATTCCCCCAGTGGGTGTCCACTGGGGGACAGCAGTCAGCTCAACGCCCACTCCCGCAACACATTCTTGGTCACTTTCCCCGCCGCGTTCAGCGGCATGCTCTCCAGCACCTGCACCCGGCGCGGCACCTTGTAGTTGGCCATCTTCTCACGGCACCAGGCGAGGAACCGGGCCTGCTCGATCTCGACACCCGGCGCCGGCAGAAGAAAGGCCATGGCCACTTCGCCCAGACGTTCATCCGGAATGCCGATCACCGCGACTTGCGCTACACCGGGATAGCCCAGCAGGCAATGTTCGATTTCCGCCGGGTAAACGTTGAAACCGCCGGTGATGAACATGTCCTTGAGGCGGTCGGTGATGCGCAGATAACCCTGTTCGTCGAGCACGCCGATGTCGCCGGTGTGCAGCCAGCCTTCGGCATCGAGCACTTCCTGACTGGCCTGCGGATCATTGAAATAACCCTGCATCAGGTTATAGCCGCGCACCTGGATTTCGCCGGGGACATTCACCGGCTGGTTGCGACCGTTGGCGCCGATGCAGCGTACTTCCACCCCCGGCATGGCCCGGCCGCTGGTGGATGCGAGCAGTTCCAGCGAATCTCCCGGCCGGCAAATCGTGGCGAAACCGCAGGTTTCGGTGAGGCCATAGGCCGTGACGATGGTGGTGAAACCGAGTTCATCGCGCATGCGGCGGATCATCTCTACCGGAATCGTCGCGGCTCCGGTGACTGCAATGCGCAGGGACGTCAGGTCGAATGCATCGCGCTGCGGGTGGGCGAGCAAGGATTGATAGAGGGTCGGCGGGCCGGGCAGCACGGTAATTCGCTCGCGCTGCACGCATTCGAGCACGGCCTGCACGTCGAAGATTTGCTGCGGCACGATGGTGCAGCCGCGCATCAGCGCCGCCAGCCAACCGGCCTTGTATCCGAAGGAATGGAAGAACGGATTGACGATCAGGTAACGATCGCCTTCGCGTAGACCGACCACTTCACTCCAGTCCCGCACCACTCGCAGGGTTTGCCCGTGATTGCTCATCACGCCTTTGGGCTTGCCGGTGGTGCCCGAGGTGAACAGCAGGTCGGAGAGGTCCTGCGGGCCGAGCGCTTGTTCGCGTGCTTGCAGGGTTTCCGGTGATACATCGCTGGCCATGACCAGGAACGCATCCCAGCTTAGCGTTTTTGAGTCATCGCTGCGCAAAGTGACGATCTGGCGCAGCGCCGGCAGCTCTTCGGCGGCAAGCATGCGCGGATAGTCGGCGCCGAGGAATTCGCCAATGGCAAACAGCACGCAGGCGCCACTCTGGCGCAGGATGAAACCGGCCTCGCTGCCTTTCATGCGCGTATTGAGCGGCACCAGTGCAGCCCCGACGCTTTGCAGCGCAGCGGCGGCAACAATCCATTCCCAGATATTCGGTGCCCAGATCGCCACGCGGTCGCCGGGCTGGACGTTCAACGCCAACAGCGCCCGGGCAGCCTGGCTGCGCAGTTGATCGAGTTGCCGGTAGCTGATTGAGCGCCCGTCATCCTCGATGGCCGGGCGGTCGCCATAGTTGCGGGCAGCGTTGGCGAACAGTTGGACGATGGTCAGTGCGTTTTCGACAGGCAGCATGGGGCCTCCTCGGCCAGAGGACAGGTGCGGAAGAAAGGGGTGTGCCGGGCGGGCGCCCGGCAAGGCAAATCAGGCGGCGGGCGGGGCGAAGCGGCGGCCGGCGGAGAAACCGCCGTCCACGGCGATCATCTGGCCGCTGACAAAGGACGCTTCGTCCGAGGCCAGGAACAGCGCGACGTTGGCCACCTCTTCCGGCTGCCCGGAGCGGTTGAGCATATGTTGCGAGGCGAAGAACGCGTGGAAGGCTTCGTGCTCGCGAACCATGCTGGTCATCGGGGTTTCGATCAGGCCGGGGCACAAGCCGTTGACGCGAATATTGGCGTAACCGAAGTCGATGGCCATCGAACGCGTCAACTGGTTGATGCCGCCCTTGGACACGTTGTACGCAACGTTGCCGTCGCAACCTTGCAGGCCGAAGATCGAGCCGATGTTGATGATCGAACCGCTGCGCCGGGGCTCCATCGAAGCCAGCGCGTACTTGCTGGTGAGCATGCTGCCGGTCAGGTTGATGTCCAGCACCCGCTGCCAGTTGGCGGTGCTGGTCTGGGTGACGCTGCCCTGGTCGGCGACGCCGGCCGCGTTGACCAGCACGTCGATATGGCCGAAATGGTTCACGACTTCCTGCATGACCTGTTGCACCTGCGCTTCATCGCGTACATCCAGGGTCATGAACAGGCCCGGGAAATCCGCCGGGGCGTTGCCGATGTCCAGGCCGACAACCTGCGCACCTTCGGCGGCAAAGCGCCGAACGCAGGCCAGGCCGATCCCCGATGCGCCGCCGGTAACCACCGCGACCTTGTTTTGCAAACGAGCCATAACTGCACCTCTTTTATTGTTTTTGGGCCAATGGGCTGGCCGAGTCTAACTGCAGATCGCATCCGGGAGATCGTCCGTTGAGACTATTGTCGACGGGCGCTCAATCCGGGAACTTTAAGCGCACCCGTGTGCCGGCCGGGCGGCTCTGGCAGGCCAGGGTCCAGCCTTCGGACAGTTCTCGGGGGCTGAGCACGTCGTTGCGGGCCATCCGGGTTTCGCCTTCCTCGACCACGCACATGCAGGCGCCGCAAAAACCTTCTTCGCAGGAGGAGGGCACGTCGAGGCCGGCGGCCTTGCAGCTTTGCAGCAAGGTGTCGCCGGGCTGGCAGGCAATTTCGTGTTGCTGACCATCGAGCACGATCACCAGCGATTCGCAGCGCGAGCCGAGGGAGGCTTGCCGGGCGGCGGCTTCTTCAGCCAGCAATTCGTCGGGATCGGGCGGCGAGACGAAGCGCTCGACATGGATGCGTTCAGCGGCTTCGCCCAGTTCCAGCAAGGTCCGTTCGACGGTGTCCATGAATGGGCCCGGGCCGCAGATAAAGTATTCGCCGCCGGCAGACCCTTTCAGCAAATGGCGCACCTGGGCGGCGGTCAGAAAACCTTGCACCGAGTCGAGCGCGTGCAGCACTTGCAGTTGTTCCGGATGGGCCTGGGCCAGTTGCCGCAGCTCATCCTTGAAAATCACAGACGCTTCATCGCGATTGGCGTAGATCAATTTGATCGGCCGCCGGCTGCGCTGCAGCGTCGATTTGATAATGGAAAACACCGGGGTGATACCCGATCCGCCGCCGAACAGCACCAAAGGTTTATCGTCATCCGGCTGATGCTCATCGAGGCAGAAATGCCCGGCCGGCGGCAGCACGTCCAGCCAGTCACCGACCTGCACTTCGTTCATCCGGTTCGACACCCGGCCGCCCTCGACCCGTTTCACCGTGACTTTGGGGCGCTCGTCGGTCAGCGGCGAACTGGCCATGGAATAGCAGCGGGTCAGCAGCTTGCCGGCACAAGGCACGCGAAACGTCAGGAACTGCCCCGGTTTGTAGGCAAAGCGCTCACGCAGGTCTGGCGGGATGTCCAGCACCAGCGAGCGGGCATCGGCGGTTTCATCAATCACCGCGCACACTTGCAATGAATGGCTGGTTGCCGTGGCTTGGGCCGGTGTCAGGTTCTGTTGTTGCGTGCCCATGTTCACCTCGGCCTCAGAGCCCGCTGATCAGTTGGGCGTTGTCGACGCGGATCTCGGCACCGTTGACGAAACGCGACTCATCGGTGGCGAGGAACAGCACCACATTGGCGATATCGGCCGGCGCGCACATGCGGTTCATCGGGTCCTGATCGAGGTCTTGCTGGTTGATCGCCACACCACCGGTGAGGGCTTGGGTCATCGGGGTGTTGACGCCGTCCGGGTGCACGCTGTTGCAGCGAATGCGGTAACCCTGTTGTTTGCAGTGCAGGGCAATCGAGCGGGTCATCGCCGCCACTGCGCCTTTGGATGCCGAGTAGGCACAGAACATCGGCATCGCGCCCAGCGCGGCCACCGACGACATGTTGATGATCGAACCGCCGCCGGTTTCCTTCATCGCCTGAATCGCGTACTTGCAGCCGAGGAAGTAGCCGTCGCCGTTGATTTTCTGCACCTGCTGCCACAGCTCCAGCGTGGTGTCTTCGATGCTGCCCAACGCCAGGATCGCGGCATTGTTGACCAGCACGTCGAGGCGCCCGAAGTGTTCCAGGGTGGTTTTGATCACGTGCTGCCAGTCGCTTTCGCTGGCGATGTCGTGACGGATGAACAGCGCGTTGCTGCCGATTTGCGCGGCCACTTCACGGCCGGCGCTTTCATTGAGATCGGTCAGCACCACCTTGGCGCCTTCGCGGGCCAGCAGCAGGGCGTCTTCGCGACCAATGCCGCTGGCGGCGCCGGTGATGATGCAGACTTTGCCTTCTACACGTTGCATTGTTGTTCTCCTGAGCGTGTGGTTTGAGCAGCAAGTTGTTCGGCCACATAAGCGGCGGCGCGCCGGCCGGAATAAATGCAATCGGCCAGGGACAGGCCCGAGACATACAGATTGGAAGCGACCCCGACCGCGTTGCGCCCGGCGCTGTACAGGCCGGCAATTGGCTGGTCGGCGTGGTTAAGCACCTGGCCGCTGGTTTCGCAGACTTTCAGCCCGCCGAGAGTGATGACGGGGCAGGGGAAGAGGCGGCTGGCAAAGGACAGGTCGAGTGCGTACCACGGGCCCTGATCCATGTCGGCGAGCATCGCTTGCGATTTGCCGAACGGATCGACGATGTCCCCGCGTGCAGCGCGGCTGTAGGTGTTTACGGTGCGTTGCAGGTTGTCGGGCAGTAATCCGCAGCGCTTGGCCAGATCCGCAAGGCTGCGGCTGCGTCTGGCGTTGAACAGCAGATTGAGCAGCACTGGCAAACGCTGGAAGGCCCAGACTTTGCCCGGACCGACCTGGCGCAGCGCTTCGCGCACCAGCGCCCGGTCGAGAATCAGGATGGCGCGACCGTCCTGATCTTCCACCATTGAATGGCCGAGGGTCGCGCCGTAGATTTCTTCGTTGGCGTAACGCTCGCCACGGGCATTGACGATCAGGCCCCGGGCCCAGGCCAGCGGCGGGTTGATAAAACGCCAGGCGCTGACTTTGTCCATCCGCGCCACGCGGCCGCCGGCACTCTGGCCCAGGGCGATGCCGCTGCCGTTGCAACCGGTAGTGCCCAGCGGCAGACCGGGCAGATAGCGCGGCGCATGCTGACGCACCCATTCGCGGTTGAAGATGAAACCGCCGCTGCTCAGCAGTACGGCGTGATCGGCGCGAATCAACTGACGTTCGGCACTGGCGAGCTCAATGCGCCGCAAGCGAGCGCGCAAGCGGTCGGCCACTGCCGGCGCGTACATGTGAATCGCCGTCGCCCAGCGTGACAGCCGGGCGTGTTGCCGCGCAGCACGACTGTCGGTTGGGAGGTGCCAGGCTTCGACACCCACCACCCGATCATTGGCATCAATCACCAGACGCCGGACTTCGCATTGGCTGCGCAGGCGGGCGCCAAGGCGCAAGGCGCTGGCTTTCAGTGGGGCGAACAGACTTGCTCCCGACAGGCCGGGGCCTTTGGTGCGGTGACCGCGTGGTGCCGCTTTGGCGATCGCGGCGTAGGCCGGGACGGCTTCGTTGCCGGAGTAGTAAAGGTAGAACTGGTCGCTCGGATAAGACGTCTTGTGCGGTGGCACGCTGGATTCGAACGCCACACCCTGGCGTTCGAGCCAGGCCAGTTGTTCGCAACTGCCTTCGCAGAAGTCGCGTAAGGTCTGCGGGCTCACGGCCTCGCCGACTTCCTGGCGCAGGTAGTTGAACATCGCGTCGGGGCTGTCTTCGTAGCCGGCCTGACGCTGATACGGCGTGCCGCCCCCGGCATACACCACGCCGCCGCTGATGGCCGTGGCACCGCCGCCGGCGAAGCGGTCCAGTGCCAACACCGACAAGCCGCGACTGGCCGCTTCAATTGCCGCGCAGGCACCGGCGCCGCCAAAACCGACCACCAGCAAATCGCAGCGATCGTCCCAGTCCAGCTGCTCGGCGCTGTTCACGCGCAATGGCGACAACTGTTGTTGAGCGTCCATGACCCGGCCTCAGCCCGCAGCAGCGAAGGCAGATGCCGAGTTGGCGGTGGTGGTGTAGCTGCCGTCGAGGTAGACCAGCGGGGTGATGGTGTCGCTGGTGTGGATTTGCAGGATCCGCCCGATAAACACGGTGTGGGTGCCATAGCTGAAATGGCCGTCCTGACGGCAGAGGATCGCCGACTGGGCGTCGCTCAGGTACGGAATACCGCCGGGGCTGGTCAGCCAGTTGCCCTGGTCGAAGCGCGCCTCGCCCTTGATCGAACCGCTGCAGCGATGGGCCAGACCTTGTTGCTCGACGCCAAGGATGTTCACGCAGAAGTCCGCGCCGGTGGCCAGTGCCGCGTGGGAAGAGGCGGTCTTGTTCACGCAGATCAGCAGCGACGGCGGCTCGGTGCTGAGGGAGTCGACCGCCGTGGCGGCCATGGCGAAACGCTCGGAGCCGTTGCTGGTACTGATGATAGTGACTGACTTGGCCAGACGGCGCATGGCCTGGAGCATGTCGGCTTTCAGATTGTCGTCGTTCATCGCACTCGTCCTGTGGTTGTACTGGAGTGCGATGGATTTTTGCGCTGGCGTGCCTGTGCAGCATCGTCCGAGGGGACTAGGCCTTTGGGTGGTTCGCGTACGTGCTTCGGATCATCGCCGACATGGTCCGTTTGAGGGATGTCCGCCTCTTTTCACATTGTTTGAATGCCGCACAGGAGGCAGACACCGCAAGTGCGGCACGTGCCTCGCTGCACGCGCGCCCCGGCGGACGGGGTGAACAATGGAGAACAATAAAAATGCTCAATCAAGACCTGATTCGCCAGCGTCTGAGCCAGCGTGCCCGCGAGCTGGTACCGATTCTGCGTGAGCGCGCCCTGGACGCCGCGCAAGCCGGCCAGTTGCCGGAAGAAACCCTGAAGGATTTTCAGGACGCGGGGTTCTTTCGCATCCTGCAGCCGGCACGCTGGGAAGGCTATGAACTGGAGCCTAAAGATTTCTTCGAAGTGCAGATGACCCTCGCCGAGGGCTGCATGTCTTCTGCCTGGGTGCTTGGCGTCGTGGCGATTCATAACTGGCAGATGGCGCTGTTCGATGACCGTGCGGCGCAGGATGTCTGGGGTGACGACTCCAGCGTGCTGATCTCTTCTTCCTATATGCCGGTGGGCAAGGTCGAACGGGTGGAGGGTGGTTTCAAACTCAGCGGGCGCTGGGGCTTTTCGTCTGGCAGCAAGCATTGCGAATGGGCGTTTCTCGGGGCTCTGGTCCCGGCGGAGGAGGCGGGTGGTGCGCCGGATTACCGGACGTTCCTGGTACCGCGCAGCGACTATCAAATCCTCGAAAACTGGAACGTCATGGGGCTCGAAGCCACCGGTTCTCACGACATTCTGGTGGAGAACGCTTTCGTCCCCGAATACCGCACTCATCGGGCGTTCGACGGTTTCATGCAGAACAGCCCCGGGAATGCGGTGAACACCGCGCCGCTGTTTCGCCTGCCGTTCGGGCAGATTTTCGTGCGGGCGGTATCGTCGGCGGCCATCGGTGCGCTGCAAGGCGCGGTGGATCAGTTTGTCGAACACAACCGTGCGCGGGTCGGGGTCAACGACGGACGCAAAATGGTCCAGGACCCGGCGGCGCAATCGGCGCTGGCCAACGCCATGGTCTGCGTCGACGAATGCAAGACCGTGCTCTATCGCAACTTCGCCTTGATGCTGGAACGGGCGCAAAAAGCCGAGCCGCTGAGCATGCCCGAGCGAGTGAAGATGCGTTACGACTCCGCGTTGGTCGCCGACAAATGCGCGAAAGCGGTGGGCGATCTGATGTTCAACAGCGGCGCCTCGACGATTTTCCGCAGCCACCCGATCAACCGCGCGTTCCGCGACATCCACACCGGCCGTGCCCATGTCGCCAACAGCCCGGCGAAGTACGCCTGGAACCTCGGCGCCGTGAGCATGGGCCAGGACAGCAACGACTTTTTCCTCTGAGCGTACTGCGCTGAATCGGCTAGTCCGTTTGCAGGATTCCGGCGCCCGGGCTTTCCCTGAGCATGAGCGCCAAGGCGTCGCTCACCCGCGCCGGTTGCGCATCCAACAAGTACAAGGATCAACCATGAAATTTTCTCTGATTTACGAAGCCCAGACGGTGGATTCCAGCCGTGAAGGCGATCGCAAGATTTTTGAAGACACCGTCGAACAGGCCGTGCTGGCCGACAAACTGGGCTTCGATACGTTCTGGTGCGTGGAGCACACGGCGCTCAGTAATTACTCGCACATGTCCGCCCCGGAAACCATGCTGGCGTTCGTCGCCGGTAAAACCGAGCGGATCGGCATCGGCCACGGCGTGGTCTGCCTGCCGCCGGCGATGAACCACCCGGTGAAAGTCGCCGAGCGCATCGCCACCCTCGACCTGCTGTCCAAGGGCCGCGTGCATTTCGGCGTCGGCAAGGGCGGCACCCAGCAGGAGGCCGGCACCTTCGGCTACGACCTGACGACGTTGCAGCCGCAGATCGACGAGATGATGTACCTGATCCCGAAAATGTTCGTGTTCGACGAAATCGAGCATCAGGGCGATTTTGTGCAGATCCCGAAACGACCGATCCATCCCAAGCCTTATCAGGACCCGCATCCGCCGATGTACCTGGCCTGCACCAACACTGATTCGCTGAACAAGGCCGGCAGCCGTGGCATGGGCGCACTGGTGCTGGGTTTTGGCGGCCCGGAAGAAATCGCCAAGAAGGTCGAGGTCTATCACCAGGCCTGGGACAACCGTGACGTGAAACATCAGGTGGGCTTCCGTCCCAACCGCCACATCGCCGCGCTGTGCCCGGCAATCGTGCTGGAAAACAACGAAGAAGCGCGGCGCATCGGCATCCGTGGCCAGCGTTATTTCATGGAGTCGCTGGGTTACTGGTACGGCGGCGGCGAGCGTCCGGACCCGGAAAAATGGAAGGACGACACCTTTGTCGATGGCAACGGGCAGAGCGTGATCAAGTCGCGGTTTGCCTCGGAAGAGGTCAGCGTCGATTTCTCCGACCCGACCATGGCGATGATGAACCCCAACCATGCTTACGGCACCGTCGAGGATTGCATTGGCTACGTGCAGCGGTTGATTGATGCCGGCGCCGACGAAATCCTGTTCATCTGCCAGATGGGTACCGTGCCGCAGTGGGCACAGCTGGAGACGTTGAAGAATATTGGTGAGAAGGTGATTCCGCATTTCCGCAAAAAGTAAGCGGACCGATGCCTGCTGTTGATCGCAATTAAGGTCTGGAACGGAATCCAGTCCCCATTTCCAACGGGTCCCCAAGGCCCGTTTTTTTATGCCTGCTTTCCGGGTCTGCGCTAGTCCCATTGGACGATGTTTCCCCCCGGCGAACCCGTTTGAATAGGCCTCGATACAGTCTCCCCGGCATTCGCCGTCGGGCGGCTCGGCCTGAGAACAACGAGGAGTGCATCCATGGATATCCGTGGTCTGGGTTACGTCACCCTGTTATCCAGCGATCTGGCGCAGTGGCGGCAGTACGCAAGTCAGGTGCTCGGCATGATGGTTGCCGGCAGCGATGACGATGAGCGCCTGTACCTGAAAATGGACGAGCGCCACCACCGGATTCTGGTGGAGAAAAGCCCCGAGAACGGCTTCGGCGCCTGCGGTTGGGAAGTGTCGGGCAAAGCGGCGCTGGAGCTGGCCGTCAGCGAGCTGGAACGCGCCGATGTGCAAGTCACCCGTGGCACCGAGGCTCAGGCCCGGGACCGTAAAGTCCAGGAACTGGTGCACTTCAGCGATCCCGACGGCAATCGCCATGAACTGTTCTGGGGGCCGTTGCAGGACTTCGCGCGCTTCGTGTCGCCGGTCGGCGTGAAGGGCTTCGTCACCAACGAACTGGGCATGGGCCATGTGGTGCTGCCGGCGCCGAGCTTCGACCGTTGCCGGGATTTCTACGAACAGGTGCTCGGTTTCGGCCTCTCGGACCTGATGAAAGTCCGCTTCACACCGGACCCGGCCGAGCCGCAAAAACGCATTCACTTCCTGCATTGCAATAACGGCCGTCACCACTCGCTGGCGATTTTCGAGTGCCCGATGCCTCACGGTTGCGTGCACATGATGGTCGAGGTCAACGCCCTGGATGAAGTCGGCCGTGCGCTCGACCGGGTGCAGGCCAACGGCGTGAAGATGTCCGCCACCCTCGGTCAGCACACCAACGACCAGATGATCTCCTTCTACATCAAGACTCCGTCCGGGTTTGACCTGGAATACGGCTGCGATGGTCTGGTGGTCGATTGGGATCAGCACACGCCGTTCGAAAGCACCGTGGTCAGCCACTGGGGCCATGACTTCAGTGTCGGTCGCCAATGAGGAATACGACGATGGACAAGCGAATGACCACGGCCGAGATGGTCGGCCAACTGCGTGACGGCATGACCATCGGCATCGGTGGCTGGGGGCCGCGACGCAAGCCCATGGCACTGGTGCGGGAGATTTTGCGTTCCAAGCTCAAGGACCTGACCGTGGTCGCCTATGGCGGCGCGGATGTCGGCATGCTTTGCGCGGCCGGCAAGATCCGCAAACTGGTGTTTGCCTTCGTGTCGCTGGATTTCATTCCGCTGGAACCGTACTTCCGCAAGGCGCGTCAGGACGCGGCGCTGCAAGTGATGGAAATCGACGAAGGCATGCTCCTGCTTGGCCTGCGTGCCGCCGCGATGAAAGTGCCTTTCATTCCGACAGCCGTGGGGTTGGGCACCGATGTGCTGAAGCACAACCCGCAGATCAAGTTGATCGACTCGCCTTATGCCGACAACAAGCAATGGGTCGCCATGCCGGCGCTCAAGCTCGATGCGGCGCTGATTCACGTCGATCGCGCCGATGCGCGCGGTGTCTGTCAGATCAGCGGCCCCGATCACTACATGGACGACTTGCTCGTCCGCGCGGCGACCCACAGCTACGTGACCTGCGACGAGCTGGTCGACAGCGAGTATTTCCATGCCGATCCGGCGCGGGCGCACCAGGTGTTCTGGGAACGCAACCTGACCACCGCCGTGGCGCACGTGCCGGGCGGTGCGCACCCGTCTTCCTGCGCGCCGCTGTACGGCTTCGATGTCGCGCATTTCAAGGCCTACAACGCGTCGGCCCAGGCTGCCGAAGGTTGGCAGGAGTACGCCCGCGACTATGTCGACTGCACCCAGGAACAGTACCTGGACAAGGTCGGCGGCCTGAACGCCATCCGCCAGCTTCCTCTGCCGGTCTACTAAGCGAGCCTTGATATGACGACTTCTGCAACGACTTACAGCCTCGCCGAGCTGATGATCTGCGCCGCTTCCGAAGCCTGGCGCGATGACGGCGAAGTGCTCGCCACCGGGATCGGGGTGATTCCGCGCCTGGCCGCTTCATTGAGCATGCTGACCAGCAATCCGCAGCTGCTGATGACCGATTCCGAAGCCTACATGGTCGCCGAGCCGGTGCCACTCGGCGCACGCAACGGCTACGAACCAAAGCGCGACAGCTGGATGGGCTTTTCGCGGATTTTCGACAACGTCTGGAGCGGCAAGCGCCATGCGCTGGTGGGCCCGACGCAGATCGATCGCTTCGGTCAGGCGAACATTTCCTGCATCGGCGAATACGCCAGGCCCAAGGCGCAAATGCTCGGTGTGCGGGGCTTTCCCGGCAACTCGATCAGCCATGCCAACTCCTTCTGCGTGCCCAGCCACAACCGTCGGGTGTTCGTCGAAGGCGAGGTCGATATGGTCGCCTCGGTCGGCTACAACCCGGCGCGCCTGGCCCGGGGCTGGTCGCTGGACGAGATCGATATCCGCCTGATCGTGACTGATTTGTGCGTGCTGGATTTTCTCGGCCCGCAACGACAAGTGCGCATCCGTTCGCTGCACCCCGGCGTGACCGTCGAGCAGGTGCAGGACAACACCGGGTTCGAGCTGCAGGTGCCACTGGATTGCCCGACGACAGCGGCACCCACGGCCGAGCAGTTGCAACTGATCGAGCGTCTGGACCCGCACAACCTGCGCGCCAGCCAGCTCAAAGACAACCCGCCGGGCCAGCGCTGAGTCGCACCGTTTCGGAGAAAAGTGATGGCTGAACATAACGATAATAATGCCGCCGACGTGGTGCTCTACGAGGTACGCGGGGACGTGGCGCTGGTCACCATGAATCGCCCCGAGTACCACAATGCCCAGAACTCGCAAATGACCTACGCACTGGACGCGGCATTTCGCCGTGCCTGCAATGACGACGAGGTGAAAGTCATCGTGCTGCGCGGGGCCGGCAAGCACTTTTCCGCAGGGCATGACATCGGCACGCCGGGGCGGGACGTTCACAAGACGTTCGACCGGGCGAGTCTCTGGTATGACCACACCAACAAACCCGGTGGCGAATTTCTTTACGCCCGGGAGCAGGAAGTCTATCTGGGCATGTGCCGGCGCTGGCGGGAAATGCCCAAGCCGACCATCGCCATGGTGCAGGGCGCGTGCATTGCCGGCGGGCTGATGCTGGCGTGGGTCTGCGACCTGATTGTCGCCAGCGAGGATGCGTACTTTGCCGATCCGGTGGTGCGCATGGGCATCCCCGGGGTCGAGTATTTCGCTCACGTGCACGAACTGAACCCGCGTATCGCCAAGGAGTTTCTGTTCCTCGGTGAGCGCATGCCGGCGGCTCGCGCCTACCAGATGGGCATGCTCAATCGGGTGGTGGCTCGCGAATCCCTGGAGCAGGAAACCCTCGACATCGCCGGGCGCATCGCCCAGATGCCGCGCCTGGGTCTGCAATTGAGCAAGCAGGCGGTCAACAACGCCGAAGACCTGATGGGCAAGCGCGCGACCATGGACATGGTCTTCGGCCTGCACCATTTCGCCCATGCGCACAATGAACTGGTGTCCGGCGACCGGCTCGGCGGCTACGACGCCAAGGCCATGGCCAGTTCGCAACGCTCCACGGGTGGGGCGTGAACATGGCGATCTCGTTGAATACCCGGCTGACCGAGCTGCTCGGCTGCCGTTATCCGATCATCCAGACCGCGATGGGTTGGGTGGCTGACCCGAAACTGGTCGCGGCCACGAGCAATGCCGGCGCCTTCGGTTTTCTCGCCGGCGCGACCATCGAGCCGCAGCACATGGAGGCCGCGATCCTCGAAACCCGGCGCCTGACGGATCAGCCATTCGGGGTCAACTTTCATATGTACCAGCCCAACGCCGACGACATCGTCGAGTTGGTGCTGCGCCACAAGGTACGGGCGGTCAGCTACAGCCGTTCCCCCGGCAAACAGATGATCCAGCGCCTGAAGAATGCCGGTGTGGTGTGCATTCCCACGGTTGGTGCGTTGAAGCATGCGCAGAAAGCCGTGGAAATGGGCGCTGATGCCGTCACCGTACAGGGCGGTGAGGGCGGGGGGCATACCGGTTCGGTGCCGACGTCGTTGCTGCTTGATCAAGTGGTCAACGCGGTGTCGGTTCCGGTGGTGGCGGCCGGTGGCTTCAAGGACGGCAGGGGGCTGGTGTCGGCGCTGGCTTATGGCGCCGAAGGAATCGCCATGGGCACGCGGTTTCTGATGTGTGCCGAAAGCCCGGTGCCGGCGCAGACCCTCGCGCGTTATCTGGCGATCAAGGATCCGGCGGCGATCATCGTCAGCCGCGCCATCGACGGTATGCCGCAACGCATGATCCGTAACGAGCTGCTCGACCGACTGGAAACCAGCGGCGTGTTCAAACGCTGGGTGCTGGCGGTGCGCAGCGGTCTTGCTTACCGCCGTCTTAGCGGCATGAGCTTGGGTCAGTTGCTTTCCAGCGCTCTGAAAATGCGCAGCAGCGGAGACCTGACGGCCGCGCAAAGCATCATGGCCGCCAACGCGCCGATGGTCATTCAGAAAGCCATGGTCGACGGATTGCCCGCCGAAGGTGTGTTGCCTTCGGGGCAGGTCGCGGCCTCCATCGACAGCCTGCCCAGCTGTGCCCAATTGATCGAGCAGATCGTTCGAGACGCGGAATTGCGTCTGGACGAACTCTGCCGTCGCGTGTCGTGAAAGGAAAAAACATGCATCCATTCAGCGTCAGTATCGATAACGGCATTGCCGAACTGGTGTTCAACCAGCCACCGGTCAACGCCTTCAATTGCCGGACCTGGGCCGATATCGCCCGTGAAATCGAAGGTCTGGGAACCGACAACCGGGTGCGGGTCATCGTGATTCGCGCCGAAGGTCGCGGCTTCTGCGCCGGAGTCGACATCAAGGAACTGGCTGCCGACGGCAACCTGATCGTGGCGGTCAACAAGGGCAACTACGACAGCTTCAAGGCCATTCACCGCAACCCGAAACCGGTGATCGTCGCGGTTCACGGCTTTGTGCTCGGCGGTGGCATCGGTCTGTGCGGCGCTGCCGACATTGTCGTGGCCTCCGAGTGCGCCACTTTTGGCGTTCCGGAAGTTGACCGTGGTGCCATGGGCGGCGGTGCGCATTTGCAGCGGTTGTTTCCGGTGCAGAAGGTCCGCCACATGTACTTCACCGGCGAGCCGATCAACGCGACCGAAGCCTGGCGTCTCGGGGCGGTGGAACGTGTGGTCAAGCGCGAAGACTTGCGTGAAGCCGCGTTGCAGATCGCCCGCACCATCGCCGCCAAGAGCCCGGCCATGATCAGCCTCGCCAAGGAAGCGCTGAACGGCATCGAGGACGGCAATCTGGAAGACAAGTATCGCTGGGAGCAGGGCTTCACGCTTGAAGCCTATCGCTCACTGGATTCACAGGAAGCACGGGACTCGTTCATCGAGAAACGTGATGCCCGGTTCAACGGCTGAAGGTGCGCACATGGATCTGACTTATACCCCGGCCCAACAGGCCTTCCGCGCCGAAGCGCGCGCGTGGCTGACGGCCAACGTGCCGCGCGAGCCGCTGCAATCATTCGACACCGAGCAAGGTTTTGCTCAACACCGGGCCTGGGAAAACCGCCTCAACGACGGGCGCTGGGGCATGGTCACCTGGCCGGTGGAGCTGGGCGGGCGCGGTTGCGACTTGATCGAGTGGCTGATTTTCGAGGAGGAGTATTACCGCGCCGAAGCACCTGCACGGGTCAACCAGAACGGCATCTTTCTGCTCGGCCCGACGCTGATGGAGTACGGCAGTGAAGCCCAGAAAGCGCGCTTTCTGCCGCGCATGGCCACCGGTGAAGACATCTGGGCCCAGGCCTGGTCCGAACCGGGCGCGGGTTCCGATATGGCGGCGATCCGTTCGCGGGCCGAACGGGTTGGCGACCACTACGTCATCAACGGCCAGAAGACCTGGTCGACCCGCGCCGTATGGGCCGACTGGGTGTTCGGCATATTCCGCACTGACCCGAACTCTCAGCGTCATCATGGCCTGACGTTCATTCTTCTGCCGCTGGATACGCCGGGGATCACGGTACGGCCGATTCCGCAGCTCAACGGCTTGCCGGGGTTCGCCGAGATCTTCTTCGACGACGTCAAGGTGCCGGTGGAAAATGCACTGGGCGGCGAGGGCATGGGCTGGCATGTGGCGATGTCCACCGCCGGATTCGAGCGCGGCTTGCTGCTGCGTTCACCCGCACGCTTTCAGGAAACCGCCCGGCGTCTGGTGCAGTTGTATCAGGCGAATCGCGAGCAGGCCGACCGCGACCCGGCGACTGGCGAGGCGGTGATGCGCGCCTGGCTGGACGCCGAGGCCTACACCCTCAACACCTACCGCACCGCGTCGCAACTGGTGCAGGGCGGCAAGATCGGGCCGGAATCCTCGACCAACAAGATCTTCTGGTCGGAACTCGATCAGCGCATGCACGACACCGCCATGAGCATCCTTGGTTTGCGTGGCGAACTGCTGCCTGAAGCCCCGGCGGCGGGCGATGTCGGCCATTGGCTGGAAGGTTTTCTGTTTGCCCAGGCCGGGCCGATCTACGCCGGCACCAACGAGATCCAGCGCAACATCATTGCCGAACGCATGCTCGGCATGCCGCGAGCTTGAGGAAGAGACCATGGACTTTAATTTCAGCCGCGACCAACTGCTGTTCCAGGACAACGTCAGGCATTTTCTGATCAACGAGGTGACGCCGGAACGCATTCGCGAACTCTGGCAGACCGAGAGCGGGCGCAGCGATGAGCTGTGGGCGCAATTGGTCGAGCTGGGGCTGACTGCGCTGACCGTTCCCGAAGCGTACGGCGGAATGGGCATGAACGAGCTGGACTTTGTGCTGCTTGCTCAAGAGTGCGGGTACGCCGGACTGCCCGAACCGTTGGTGGAGACGATGCTGGTCGGCGTGCCATTGCTCGCCGGACTTGATGAGCGCCACGGAGCTCTCAAGCAGGATTGGCTCGGGCGTATCGCAGAAGGCAGCGCACGGCTGGCGGTTGCCGAGCCGGGCAACCCGCTGGTCAGCGATGCCCATGTCGCCGATTTGCTGTTGCTGGCTTATGGCGATGAGGTGCATGCGGTCGAACCGGGGGCGGTGCAGTTGACCCGCAATGTGTCGGTCGATCCGGCTCGGCAGCTGTTTCAGGTCTCCTGGACTCCGTCGCCTGCGACCTGCGTGGCCTCCGGCGAACAGGGCCGGCGACTGTGGGCGGAGGCGGTTGATCGTGGCGCGCTGGGCAGTGCCGCGCAGATGTTGGGGCTGGCCAAACGCATGGTCGATCTTGCGGTGGACTACACCTTCGAGCGCAAACAGTTCGGCAAACCGGTGGGGTCGTTTCAGGCCGTGAAGCATTTGATGGCCAATGTCGCGGTGCAGATCGAGTTCGCCAAGGGGCCGTTGTATCGCGCCGCCTATGCCGTCGCCGAGCAGCAGCCGAACCGCTCGGTGCTGGTGTCCCACGCCAAACTCGCGACCTCGGAAGCCGCCCTGCTGGCGGCAAAAAACACCATTCAGGCCCACGGCGCCATGGGCTACACGTGGGAAGTCGATCTGCATCTGTTCATGAAACGCGCCTGGGCGCTGGACAAGGTCTGGGGCGATCGCGGTGCTCACAAAGAGCGGATTCGCACAGCCTTGTTCGACGGACGTTGCGCACTGGGTGCCGGCCAGACGTTCTGACGGCACCACTTACCGAGAAAAATCATGCCTGAAGCTTATATTGTCGACGCCTTGCGCACGCCTACCGGGCGGCGCAAGGGTGGTTTGAGCCATATTCACGCGGCCGATCTGGGCGCTCACGTGTTGCGCGCGCTGGTCGAGCGCAATGGCATTCCCGATGAGGATTACGACGACGTGATCTTTGGCTGCGTCGATACGATCGGCCCGCTGGCCGGGGACATTGCGCGTACCAGTTGGCTGGCTGCCGGGTTGTCGCAATCCGTGCCCGGCACAACAATCGATCGCCAGTGCGGCTCGTCCCAGCAAGCGGTGCACTTTGCCGCGCAAGCGGTGATGAGCGGCACCCAGGACGTGGTCATCGCCGGTGGCGTGCAGACCATGACGCAGATCCCGATTTCGTCCGCCATGATCGCGGCCGAGCCTTTGGGCTTCAGTGATCCGTTCAGCGGCTCCGAAGGCTGGGTACGGCGCTACGGTGCGCAACCGCCGACCCAGTTTCGTTCGGCGCAGATGATTGCCGAGAAGTGGGGCTTGTCCCGCGAGCAACTGGAAGCGTATTCGCTGGAGTCCCATCAACGGGCATTGCGCGCCATCGAGGAGGGACGGTTCCTGCGGGAAATCGTGCCCCTGGCCGACGTGGTTCACGACGAAACGCCGCGCCAGACCAGCCTGGCGAAAATGGCCGAGCTGGATTTTCTGTTTGGCTGCGACCGGGTGACGGCGGCGGTGTCCAGTCAGACCTGCGATGCGGCGAGCGCAATGCTGATCGTGTCCGAAGCGGCACTCAAGCGCTACGGCCTGACACCGCGTGCGCGAATCCACCACCTCAGCGTGCGTGCCGAAGACCCGATCTGGATGCTGACGGCGCCGATTCCGGCCACGGCTTATGCATTGAAGCGCGCCGGCATGAAGCTGGAAGACATTGATCGGGTGGAGATCAACGAAGCCTTTGCTTCGGTGGCAATGGCCTGGCTGAAAGAGACCGGCTATCCCCACGAACAGACCAACGTCAACGGCGGCGCGATTGCACTCGGTCATCCATTGGGCGCCACCGGCACGCGCTTGATGTGCAGCCTGCTGCATGAACTGGAGCGCAGCGGTGGCCGCTTCGGTTTGCAGACCATGTGCGAAGGCGGCGGGCAGGCCAACGTGACCATCATCGAACGTTTGTGAATGAAGTTTTGAAGGGAGCAGCACCATGCAGATCTGTAAAAACCGCGTCGTGATCATTACCGGCGCCGGGGGAGGGCTGGGGAGGGCGTATGCGCTGGCCTTCGCCGCCGAGGGCGCAAAAGTGGTGGTCAACGACATCAACCGTGAGGCCGCACTCGCGGTAGTGGATGTCATCGAGTCCCGGGGTGGCCGGGCGGTGGCCAATAGCAACGACATCACCCGCTATGACGATGCGGCGTTGATCGTACGCCAGGCGATCGAGACCTTCGGCGAGCTGGACGTGGTGGTCAACAACGCTGGCATCTGTCGCGACCGCATGTTCACCAGCCTGAGCGAATCCGACTGGGATGCGGTGATGGCTGTGCACCTCAAGGGGCATTTCTGCATTTCCAGCCACGCTGCGCGTTACTGGCGTGAGCAGGTGAAGGCTGGCCAGACTGTGAGCGCGCGGATCATCAACACCAGCTCCGGCGCCGGTTTGCAGGGTTCTATCGGTCAGTCCAACTACGCCGCAGCCAAGGCCGGCATCGCTGCGCTGACGCTGGTGCAAGCCGCGGAGCTGGGGCGCTACGGGATTACCGTCAACGCCCTGGCCCCGGCCGCGCGTACCGGCATGACCGAAGGGGTGTTTGCCGACGTCATGAAAAAACCGGAGGAGGGCTTCGACTACTTCGCGCCGGAGAACGTCGCGCCGTTGGTGGTCTGGCTCGGTTCGCAGGAGTCCGCGTCGGTGAACGGGCAGATGTTCGAAGTGGAGGGCGGCAAGCTGTCGATTGCCGATGGCTGGCGTCGCGGGCCGGAACTGGACAGGCAAGGCCGCTGGGCCGTGGACGAAGTCGGTGGGGCTGTCGCGCAATTGCTGAACCGGGCGGTGCCGGCTGCGAAGGTGTATGGCAGCTGAGATTCGGGTTCGTGGCACTTGTCTGCTGTTATGGCAGGCGAGTGTGCTGCCGTTTCCCATGGGTGTTACCCGGCTACCGTTCTGCACCTTTTTCGGTCTCGCAATGAGCGATTAGGTAGCAAATCCCGGGCTTCATGCCGGTATGTGCACGGCGCAATTTCTCCTTAACTCATCCGAATCAAACGCTTGGCGCGCTGCTGCGGGTTCTGGCACGCATTCTGCTTTTATGTATCCGTGGATAATTGGATACAAAAAGACAAAAGGTGCCGCCATGCAATTCGCTCCCGCCTACGACCAGCGCCAACCGATGACCGCCGAGGAGGAGGCCTACAACTTTCTTCTGGAAGGCATTTGCGGCGGTCGTTACCGCAAGGGTGACCGGTTGATCGCCGAGGACATCGCCGGTGAAATCGGCATGAGCCGGATGCCCGTGCGCGAAGCCTTTCGCCGTCTGGATGCGCAGGGCCTGGTGACGCTCAGGCCCAATCGCGGTGCGATTGTCAGCGGTCTGGATGTCGAGGAAATGCACGAAGTCTTCGAGATGCGCAGCGCGCTGGAGGGGCTGGCGATCCGGGTCGCGGTGCCGAAGATCGGCGAGCGTCAGTTGACGGCCCTGGAACGTCTGCTCGATGAAATGGATGACTACCGCGACGAGAGCGCAGCGTGGGTCAGCCGTCATCGCAAGTTCCATGAATACCTGTGCAGCCTCAGCGGAAGACCTCGTTTGGTGAAACAGATCAGCGCGCTTTACTCGCTGATCGAAGCTCCCATGCGCCTTTGGCTACAACACGGTGAAAAGCCGTTGAGTGCACGCGAGGAACACGTGGTGATCCTCGATGCGATCCGCGCCGGTGATGCCGCCAAGGCCGAAGCGGTGGTGCGCGAGCACATCGAAGGCACGGTCCCCGAGCTGATCAAGTTCCTGCAATCGGAACGATAACCACAGAGCGGGCAACGAACCCGCCGATGTTTTGACTTTGAGTACTGCCCCGTTACTAACCGAACTGGAGTGTCTGGTCATGCATACGTCTCGCCTGTTGTTGGCTGTAATTTCCCTGGGGCTCTGTACGCAGTGGGCGGTTGCCGCACCCACCGTGCCGGAGCGTTTGCTCAAGGTCGACAAACTCACCTATTGCTCGGGCATGGATTCGCCGCCTCTTGTCTCCTTCGATGAAGCGCAAAAGCCCAAAGGCCTGACCATCGACCTGGGCCTGGAAATCGCCAAGCGCCTGGGAGACAAAAAGGTCGAGTGGCGGGTGATTCCGTTTTCCGGATTGCTGCCGGCGTTGCTGGCCAAGCAGTGCGACATGATCGTCGACCAGTTGTTCGACAAACCCGAGCGCCGCGAGGTGATCGACATCGTCAACTACATGTATTCCAGCCAGGCGGTGGTGGTGCCCAAGGGCAATCCGAAAGGGCTCAAGACCCTGGCTGATCTGAGCGGGCACAAGATCGCGGTGCTCAACGGTTCGACCATCAAGACCTTGCTCGATACCGAGAATGAAAGCCTGACCAAGGCCGGCAAGCCACCGATGAAACTGGTGGTCTACAACACCGACACCGATGCATTCCAGGCGCTGCGCATCAGTCAGGTCGACGCTTACGGCACCACGGTGGAAACCGCCGGATATTACGCCGCCATGGCCCCGGACCTGTTCGAGGAAGGCGTTCCAGCTTTCAGCCGGATCCTCACAGGCCTGGGCATTCGCAAGGACGATCCGCAACTGAGTGCCGCCGTGCAGCAAGTGATCACCGACATGCGCAGCGATGGCAGCTACAACCAGCTCCTGAGTAAATGGCACGTCTCCAGCGACACCCTTGATTGAGGTAGGCGTTGATGAATTTCAATTGGGATGTGTTCTGGCAGTACCTGTTGCAGCCCAGCGGGGTCTACCTCACCGGGCTCTGGCTGACGTGCCTGATCAGTGTGCTGGCCATGTTGCTGGGTTGTGTTCTGGGGCTGGCCGCTGCGCTGTTGCGGTTATCGAAGAATCCTTTGCTGCATCTGCCAGTGCGCTTTTATGTGTGGCTGATGCGCGGGACGCCGTTGCTGGTGCAGATCGTCTTTCTCTACACGGCGCTGGCGGCGGGCGGGATTTTCCGCTTCGAAGACATCGAGCTGTTCGGTCTGGTGGTCCCCGGCAATATCCAGGCCGCGATCATCGCACTGGGCCTGAACGAAGGCGCGTACATGGCCGAGATCATTCGCGCCGGTATCGGTGCCGTCGACAAGGGGCAATACGAGGCCGGACGTTCCCTGGGCATGACCTTCGCCAAGCTGATGCGCCGGATTGTATTGCCGCAGGCGTTTCGGGTCATCGTTCCGCCGCTGGGCAACGAGTTCAACGTGATGCTCAAGAATACGACGCTGGTCAGCGTGATCGGTGTGCAGGAGCTGCTGCTCAGCACGCAGATGGTGACTTCGGCGACCTTCCGGGTGTTCGAGTTGTACCTCGTGGTGGCGATCTATTTCCTGTTGCTCACGACGCTGTGGGGCTTCTTCCAGCGCTGGCTGGAAACACGTTTCGGCCAGTCGGATCGGCCTTCGTCGCCGCCGCCGGCATCCAGCCGGATGTTCGGTCGCAGCACGCTGAAACTGCTGAGGGGACGTTAACCATGGCGCATCAAAGTGACGAACTGATCATCGAAGCGCTGAACATTCACAAGTCGTTCGGCAACCTCGAAATTCTCAAGGGCATTTCCCTGCAAGTCCGGCGCGGTGAGGTGGTGGTGCTGATCGGCGCCTCGGGGTCGGGCAAAACCACGTTTATCCGCTGCATCAATTTGCTGGAAGACATTCAGTCCGGGCAGATCCGCGTCAACGGCCAGTCCATGGGCTATCGCACGAAGGCCGATGGCAGCCTGGTGCGGGATTCGGAGCGCAACATCGCGCGTCAGCGGCGGGACATCGGCATGGTGTTCCAGCGTTTCAATCTGTTCCCGCACATGACCGCGCTGGAAAACATCATTGAAGCACCGATTCAGGTGTTGGGTGTGCCGCGCAAAGCGGCGGAGGAACAGGCGCGGGCACTGCTCAAGCGTGTCGGATTGGCCGAGAAGGCCAACCATTACCCGTCGATGCTTTCCGGTGGCCAACAGCAGCGGGTGGCGATTGCCCGGGCTTTGGCCATGAAACCCCAGGCGATGCTGTTCGACGAACCCACCAGTGCGCTGGACCCGGAAACCGTCGGTGAGGTCCTGCAGGTGATGAAGGAATTGGCGGAGGAGGGCATGACGATGGTGGTGGTCACCCATGAAATGGGTTTTGCCCGAGAGGTCGCCGACCGTGTGGTGGTACTCGATCAAGGTGAACTGATCGAGCAGGGCCCACCGGAACAGATTTTCAGCCATCCCTCTCATCCCCGTACCCAAGCTTTTCTCAGCCGCGTGCTGTGAGACCCACAAGGATATTGACGATGCGTTTATCGAGCGTGTTTGCGGCCCTGTGCTGCGCTGCCGTGGTGCCCATGATCCAGGCTGCCGACCCGGTGGTGAAGGTCTACAACTGGTCCGACTACATCGGCCCTGACACCCTGAAGAACTTCGAAAAAGACAGCGCCATCAAGGTGCAGTACGACATCTTCGACACCAATGAAATGCTCGAGGCCAAACTGCTTTCCGGGCACTCGGGGTATGACGTGGTGGTGCCTTCCAGCCAGTTTCTGTCGAAGCAGATCCGGGCCGGCGCCTATCAGCCGCTGCAGCGTGAACTGCTGGATAACTGGAAGCACCTCGATCCGCGTTTGATGCAGCGACTGGAAGCGGCCGATCCGGGTAATCGTTATGCCGTGCCCTATATGTGGGGCACCGTGGGCATCGGCTACAACGAGGAGAAAGTGCGTGCAGTGCTGGGCAAGGACGTGCCGCTGGATTCCTGGGCCATGGTGTTCGATCCGCAGAACCTGTCCAAGCTCAAAAGCTGCGGCGTGGCCTTTCTCGATGCGCCGGTAAAGATCATCCCTCAAGCCATGCTTTATCTCGGGCTGGACCCCAACAGCGTCAAGCCGGACGACTACAAGCAGGCGTCGAAACTGCTGATGACCTTGCGGCCGTCGGTGACTTACTTCAACTCATCGAAGTACACCGCAGACCTGGCCAATGGCGATATCTGTGTGGCGATCGGTTACTCCGGCGACGTGATGCAGGCCCAGACCCGGGCCCGCGAGGCCGGGAAAAACATCGATATCCGCTACATGATTCCCAAGGAAGGCGTGAACTTGTGGTTCGACATGCTGGCGATCCCCAAGGACGCCGGCAACGTGGCCAACGCCCATGCGGTAATCAACTATCTGCTGCGACCCGAGGTGATTGCGTCGGTCAGTGACTATGTGGGGTATGCGAACCCGAACAAGGACGCCACCCCCTTGATGGATCCCAAGGTCAGCGGCAACCCGGGGATTTATCCGGGCGACGAAGTGATCAGTCACACCTTTGTCTCCGCCGATCTGCCGGAAAACATCCAGCGCCTGATGACCCGCGAATGGAACCGGATCAAGTCCGGCCAATGAATCCTTGTTTTGAAGAGTCTTTGCCATGCTGAAATTTTCTGCTCACGAGTATCCGTATCCGTCGCAACGTCAAAGCGTGTTTGCCCGTCGAGGCATGGTGGCGGCGTCCCAGCCGCTGGCCGCTCAGGCCGGTATCGAGATGATGCAAAAGGGTGGCAATGCGATCGACGCTGCCATCGCCACTGCGGCAGCGCTGACCGTGGTCGAGCCTACGGGCTGCGGTCTTGGCGGTGATGCTTTTGCCTTGGTCTGGTTCAAGGATCAGTTGCATGGACTCAATGCCAACGGCCATGCGCCTGCAGCTTTGAGCATCGAAGCGGTCAAGGCGTCCGGTCATGAACAAATGCCGCTGTATGGCTGGACGCCGGTGACGGTGCCCGGCTGCCCGTCAGCCTGGGCCGAGCTTTCTCAACGCTTCGGGGTGCTGCCGTTTGCTGACTTGCTGCAACCAGCGATCAGCCTGGCGCGGGATGGTTTTCCGCTGTCGCCCGTGGTTGCCCATCAGTGGCAGATTGCTCTGGACGAGTTCAGTTCCCATCGCGACGCAGTGCTGGATGCCTGGTTCGATACGTTCCTGATTGAGGGCAGGGCGCCGAGGGCAGGGGAGCTATTTCGCAATCCGGCACAAGCGCGGACGCTTGAAGAGTTGGCTCAGAGCCGCTGCGAGAGTTTGTATCGTGGCGCGTTGGCCCAACGGCTGGATGCTCACTCGCGGGCGACTGGCGGGTATCTGCGAGCTACCGATCTCGAGCATTACCGTGCGCAGTGGGTGGAGCCGATCCACGTTAATTATCGCGGTGTGGATGTCTGGGAAATCCCGCCAAGCGGTCAGGGGCTGGTTGCGTTGATGGCGCTGAAGATTCTCGAAGGTTTCGACTTCGATCATCGTGACAGCCAACAGACTTGGCATCGTCAGCTTGAGGCGATGAAGCTGGCCTACAGCGATGGTTTGCACTACATCACCGATCCACTTCACATGCGCGTGGCGGTGGCCGATCTGTTGAGTGATGACTACAGCGCACGGCGCCGTGAGCAGATTGGCGATAAATCTCAGCCACCGAAGCCTGGGGATCCACACGCCAGCGGCACGGTTTATCTGGCGACGGCCGATGGGCAAGGCAACATGGTTTCGTTCATCCAGAGCAATTACCACGGCTTTGGTTCGGGTGTGGTGCTGCCTGACAGCGGCATTGCGCTACAGAACAGAGGGCAGGAATTCAGCCTTGATCCGGAACATGCCAACTGCCTGGCGTCGGGCAAGAAGACGTTTCATACGATCATTCCGGGGTTCCTGACCAAGGATGGCAAGGCGCTAGGGCCGTTTGGCGTGATGGGCGGGTACATGCAGCCTCAGGGGCATGTGCAGATGGTCATGAACCTGGTGGATTTCGGCCTGAACCCGCAGTCGGCGCTGGACGCTCCGCGCTGGCAATGGTTGGGAGGAATGAAGGTCGGGATCGAGCAGGGAGCTTCGAGGGATCTGGCCAATGCGTTGGTGCGTCGAGGGCATGAGGTGCAGATTGCCTTTGATCTGACGGATTACGGCCGAGGGCAGATTATTCTTCGTGATCCGGTCAGTGGTGTGCTGTGTGGCGGGACTGAGCCGAGGGCGGATTCGCATATTGCGGTATGGTAAAGTCAAGAGCAGAAGTACAGCGAACGTCTTCGAATGTGAAGCCATTATAGGTTAACTACACTAAATGACCGTTTAGTCGAGTTATTACAGGCTGTATTGAAAATCGTTGGAGCAGGTCATGAATCCACACTCGATTACTGCGTCAAACCTGATCGCATCACTGGACCTTGAACCTCACGTCGAAGGCGGTTTCTTTCGCAGAACCTATCAGGCCGACCACCGGGACATGCTCGAAACAACGGGCGGTCCACGTTATTTGATGACGTCCATTTATTACCTGTTGACCGAAGACTCACCGGTCGGCCAGTTTCATTTCAACCAGTCGGACATCCTGCATTATTTCCATCTGGGCGACGCCATCGAGTACAGACTGATTCACGCTGACGGTTCGTTGCAGACATTGGTGATGGGCAGCGACATTCTGGCAGGACAACATCTGCAACTTCACGTACCGGGTGGAATCTGGAAAGCCTCCAGACTGCTCAATGGCGAGAACGGATTTGGCCTGATCAGCGAAGCGGTTTCACCAGGGTTTGATTTTGCGGATATGGAAATGGGGAATCGAAGAATGCTCGCGGCGCAGTTCCCACAGCATCGAGCGCTGATTGAAAAGCTTACGTGTGACGAGGATTGAGAGCCGTACATTTGAAATGGATCGTGTGATCACCTGGCATCAAGTGCATGGTGCCTTGGAGAGAGATGTTGGAGATTGAAATCGGGTGCGCAACCGGGCTGATCTCGTAACATCTAGTTACGTGTAATGTATATTATGTTAAACCAGATGCTATGTTAGAAATGTTCATGAGGCTCGTAAGACACTGATTCGACAAACCCGCTTCTGACGTCCACTCTCTCAACGGGCCATGTACTCCATGTTCATGGCGAGCCCTTGAATAATGAGGTGGCTGCCGATGAAGCTGATTCAGTGCCGTTTCTCTTCGGGTCAGCGTGTAGCGCTGCTCGTGCAGACTGGAGCTGCGGCGCCATTGCCCATACTTGTTCCATTCATCTACGTTCAACTCAAACTCAGATACCGCGCTTACAACACCGCGGCGGCACATCTGCGTGCGATCCAGGCTTTCTATATCTATGCCCAAAGCCGTGACCTCAATATTGATGACGCCATCTTGGCCTGCCAATTCGAATCGATTTTGGCTTTACTGGACGGTTACGCCATTTGGCTCCAAAGCGGCCGTCAAGCCGACAACCTAGTCGGCCGAATCGGCACAGCTGATACGGCACCTTTTTCGCAGATCGATCCGCGTACTCGTGACCAGTACTTGCGATTGCTGAAGCTATACCTGTCCTGGTGTGTCACCCGATACATCCCGCGCGCCCGTCAAAATTCAACCACCCTGGCTAACATCGAGGTGGTATTCGCAGATGTCGCCAACGTCATTGAACGACGCTTTGAGAGCCATATCATCAATGTTCGTCCCGACCATGCTCGTTACCGCAGCCTGACAGATACTCAACTCCAGATCATTCGCACACTTATTCGCCCGGGCGCCGCGGAGAATCCGTTTCCAGAACGATTGCAGATGCGCAATTGGCTAATGATTGAATTGCTGTTGGAGACTGGAATACGGCGCGGTGAGCTTCTGAAGCTCTACACCACGGATATCAATCAGGGTTCACAACATGCCTACGTCAGCGTCAATGATCGCGAACCTGACCCAGGTGACCCGCGCGCTGAAGAGCCTGCGCTGAAAACACACGGACGAACCGTAGGTATCTCTGCACAGTTGTATGAGGTCTATGAGCGCTATATCCAGAGCGAGCGGCGCCCAATGCGTGATGGCAAACCGATGAAATTGCCGTACCGCTATTTGTTCATCTCGGATCGAGGGCGCCCGCTGTCAATCCGCGCGTTGTCGAACGTCCTTGATCGGCTGTTTCTGACCATTGAACTGGCTCATCCGGGGTTGTTGCCTACACTTTCCGCGCATGACTTTCGCCACACCTTTGCCGACCGGTTTTTGGCTTACCTGGTCGAGAAGCGTGAGTATGACCTCGAGCGGGCCACGGACGAACTCCGACGAGTCTGCGGTTGGTCTGACACTTCGACGATGCCACGCCGTTATGCAAGTCGTTATCTAGCCGAGTCGGCCAACCTCCACAACGCCCAGCGTGCCTCGGCAGCCTGGAGCCGACTTGACAGTTAAGGAGGTTCGCCGTGACCAAATCAGCCGATCAAGAACACGCTTCACCCTCCTCCTCTTTTCCGGCCTACGTGTTCGAGGGCCCGGCTCAGATTGCGATTCGAACTCGCACTAATGACCAGCCAAGGTACGTCGATACTCGATTGAGCGTTTGGACGTGGTACGACGGTGGAACGGCTATGAAAATAGATTGGGCTGCGCTCCACCTGAATCCTAACCTCATGCAAATCGCCAAAGCGTTCGTGGCCTATGCACTGGAAAAGTATGCACCGGTAACGGCATTCAAAGCATCCGGGATGTTCGGGCGACTAGCTGAGAGCGATATTTCAGCCAAGTTTCCTTGGACGCGACAAGAGCTGGTCACGACCATAAGTACCTGGGCGAAATTTCGCGAGAGCACAATTTTTTTTAGAACGTTTTATCGCTGGGCCCTTAATCGAGGAATATTGGGCTTTGACAAACAAACATATCTAGCACTTAAAGAAATAAAGACAAGCCGCCTTGATCCGTACGAACGCATATTCCTATCCCAGTCCGGTTTAGCCCTTGATGAAGAGATTCGATTGCTAAAGCACATTGAACGAGAGCTTTCATCTGATTCTTGGGAGGAGCTCCAGTTTAATATAGTGCTTCACTTGGGGTTCGAACTCGCACCAAGGTCGATTCAATTTCATTCGCTAGACATTGCGGATTTTGAGTACATTGAAAGCGCTGATCATGAGAAGTACTACACCCTATGGCTACCCATGGCCAAAAAGGTCGGACAGCGCAGACCTGAGCGACGCCCCCGCAAGGTAACCACACGCCTGGGTGAGAAAATCTCGCGGCACGTTTCAGAAATTCAGCGCCGTTTTGGTAGCAACTGCGAACCATTATTTGTCAGTCCTCGTGGAAGGCGCCTTTCGGTAAGTGAGATCGGTATAGGGCTCAAACGCGAGTTGCTCGAGGCCGGAATAGCAAAGCCGAATCAGGTAACTATGTTGCTGCGTCATCACCTTGGACAAGGCTTGGCGGATCAAGGCACACCAGCAGACATGATTGCCGAACTGCTCGGCCACAACAGCACGGTTGCAGCGCGTGCTTACGTAACGGCCACCCCCAACATCGCCCGGATCAAAGAGAAAGCACTCGGTAAGAGCCCTTCCTTTCAACGCATCATGCGCAGTTTATTAACAGGGGAAGTCGTGCAGCGCCGAGATACGATCCCCGAAAGAGCCATCCGCGGCGTCATCGATACGCAGTACATCGGAGACATCGGTGCCTGTGCCCTGCCAGTTCATACGCACTGTCCCTACAATCCCGTATATGCCTGCTACACCTGCAAGAAGTTTCACCCCTTTGCTGACGGCCGCCATGAACAGGTGAGAGAGGCGCTTCAACGAGAAGCCCAGCGCTTTATAGATTTGGCAGAGCAAGCCGGTGATCTCATTCACAACCGCCCCCTCGCCCAGCATCAGACAACCATACTCGCGGTAAGCGCTACTATAGAACGCTGCCGGCAGCACACGGAGGATGCCGAAGATGACGCTGTCTAGGGCAAGGCAGAACCTCGAAAGCTTTATTACACAAGAGCAAGCGATTTTTCGGACATTACCGATTTCAACACCGTGGCCAGAACCATTGTGGGGTATCGGAAATTGGTTACCGCAAAGGGATCATAACAAACATGCTCTTACCTTCGAGACGCACCGACAAGCCCTCGAGAAGACAGGTTATCTTGCCCCTATCAAGGGACCACTCCCCTCCGCGTTCCAGGATTTTAGCAAGGCCCTGATTGTGTATTTGCAGCGTACCCGAAACCTGAAGTTTTCGATGGTCGCTGCATACAGTATTGCCGTCCGGCGGCTCTACAACCCCTTGTTTGAGCGCGGTGTATCTGAGCCCACACAATTGACGCGAGGCGACTTTGATCGCGTCGTAGGATTTCTCCGTGAGAGCGGCTACAAAAATCTCTATGACGCGATCTCTCACCTCCAAGTAATAGCGGATACGATTGATAATCTGCAATTAACCGAGATCGCCATCCACTTCGAGCATGATGCAAAACCAGAAAAACGCCGATACGATTACATTTCATTGCATGATCCTGATCGTGCTGTAAAACAACGTAAGTCTGATGACAGGTTACCTTCTCGCGAGGCGATGGAGGCCTACGCCTTATGTTCGAACAACCCACTTAATGAGGGTGAAGAAATCCTGCTGCGCGTGATCGATTTGCTGATCGCGACTGGGCAACGGGGTAATGAGGTATCAGTAATACCCTATGACTGTTGGGTCGAGAGACCGATCAAAGGGGCGACAGGTGAGGTGGTTGTAGATGCCAATGGCAGGCCTCTGATTGAATGCGGGATCAGGTACTTTGCGGAAAAGCAGTTTCAATCCCGTGTTCATTGGTTCGCAGAAAGCGACGTTCCTGTAGCCAGGCGTGCGGTCGAACGATTGAAGGTGCTGACGCAAGAGCAACGGGGAATCGCGAGGTGGCAAGAGACCCATCCTGGCCGTCTCTGGGATTACTCTCCGCAGACTGCAATGTCGGAGAATGAAGTTCTGCGTTGGCTCGGATTTAGCCAGGGCCGAGACACCGCTAGGAATCTATACATGTACTTTTTACGAAACGAAATTCATCCCTGCGACCACATCAAGGATCGAGGGAAGGCGATCAAACGCAGATACTTGGCTGGCGATATTGAGCGTTTTCTTGTTCCCAAACTTCGCGATCATGCAGCGCTTACTGAAAATGTTGGAGGAAAACTATGTGTTGTCCTAAAAACCAGCGAAACATTAGCCATCGCGTTTGATGGTCAATTCCGCCTCGGTGGGCGGGAAGCAAATGTGTTTCGAGTAATCCCGCGTCGAGTGACACTCTTGGACATTAACCGCGCGTTGGGGAACGATGAAAAATATCCATCCATATTTTCACGCCGATCATTAACAGAATCTAACGGCGCGCCTATTCGACTGACTAGCCACCAACCTAGACACTGGCGAAACACCATTTATCATCTGACCGGTATGAGTGATGTTCAGCAAGCATTGGCCTTAGGGTGAAAACGCCTCGATCAGAATGTCTACTACCAACACACAAGCATTGAGGAAAACACTGCTGCGCATCACGAGTTCTTGGCGTTCAATAGCCATCACGAGCGCATCGATTTTCTGCATACAGGCATAAGAGATAAACGCATTCAGGGCGCGTTAACCGACAGTTACCATGCGTTGCTGTCAGATAAAGGCACGACAACTGCAGAAGCATTCCTCACCGTACACGCCACGGCGCTACACGTAACACCCTTCGGAGGTTGCATTCACGATTTCTCCCAAGCGCCCTGCCCTAAGCATCTTCAGTGCTGGAACGGCTGCTCTCATCTCCATCTGATGGGCACTCCATCCGAGCGCGCCAACCTTGAGAAACAAGCCGAGAATTTGACGACGGCGATCACCATCATGCGCGATGCCGGCGCCGGAGAGGCAGGTAGCGATGTATGGCTGATGGACCAGGAAGACAAGCTCAACAATTTAAAATCCGTCCTCGCACGCGATACCAATGTAGGTGTGCAACGCGTATTTCCGAATGGGCATCTAATGACGATTGCGGACACGGACAAACGGCACAGCTCTGTTTCAGATGATTAGAGGCGACCATGGCTCATCGACAGACCTTGAGAGGCGGGACCTTGGATGAGGCGATCGACGCCCTCCTCGCCCAAATGATTAGCTTAGGACTAGAGAACGCGCCTATTTCGCGCCCCGAAGTGCAGCGTCGATTGGGTCTGACTAGCCGAGCTACCTTAGTGGGGGACCGTGGGAGGCGAATCGAGTTCGCCCGTATCGCACAACTCAAGGAGAGTGGGAGAGATCCAGACGGTGCCCGCCGCCGAAGAAGCCTCGAAGAACGTATTGCTAATCTGCAGGCGGAGAATGCCGACTTGATAAAGCAGCGAGACCAGCTCTATGAAGCACTGTCGGCAATAGCGCACAACTGTCTGCTGAAAGGATTGGATGTCGAAAACATACTGACTCCGTTGCGGAAACGGTAAGTGGCAGAAAGGTTGCCAACGCCGCCAACTGACTCGGCGGGCAGGCTAGATTGCCTAATCGCTAGCGCGTCGAAGATGCCGTTAACCGTTCGAGCGTGTTGGTCTCATGCTCGCCGAGATGCCGGTGTAGCCGAAAAAATGATACGAGGATTTTGCAAATCGGATGTGCTGGACCCCAAGGCCTCAGTGTAGATATGCCCTCCCTCCAGGCTATACATGTATACCGCCTCCTCACTGAGGTCATCCACCGTTTCACGCACCTCTAGTAGCCTCTCCATCTTCCACCCATCACCTCCGTTCAGATATGCCGGTGAAACCAACTGGACATCCAGCAGCCAGATGTATGCTCCTTGTTCGTTAAGTAACTGCTCAAGCGCTGAAATGCTGGGAAGCATAACCATGCTAGCCAACGCTTCACCGCCTTGTTGTCGACCCACTCTGACGTAAAACCAGGGACAATGAGTGGTCTGCTCAACGTACTGCCAGTACTGGATAGAGTCATCACCCAGGTACGCGCTGAGGAAAATCTCTGCTGGTTTGTGAGTGATGAACATTGCGCCATCCCAAAAGTGAACACTATAGATTGTAGCCCTATAGAGCTCGCGAAGGCTTCATCGTTCCTTTTGCGAGGTCGGCAATATGGAACTGAAACAGGCATTTGGCACGGCCCTGAAAAAGCTGAGATCGAAAAGGAAGCTTTCTCAGGAAGATTTCTCTGACGTCAGTAGTCGGACCTATCTCAGCACCCTGGAGCGCGGTCTGAAGAGCCCTACGATCGAGAAGGTAGACGAACTGGCATCTGTATTAGACGTTCATCCACTGACCATCCTCGTAGGCTGTTATTTGCTTCAGGACAATCCGATCTCCCTCGATGAACTGTTTTCCCGAATTCGAATGGAACTACCAAGCGAGATGAAATGAGCATCTGACGGATTACGCTCCATAAGCAAAGGAAATCAACGGAAGACTGTGGGTTGGAAGGCTTGTGCTAGCATCCAATTTGATCCGAAGATCGAGGTCAGCAGCGATGAAACTCCCTGTAAAGCCGGAAAATAGCCTCTCTGAAAATTGGAAGGTAAACGGAAACGCCGTGATGTGTTAATGCTTGCCGTTGGCCCTGCTTCGCCTTCCGAGCTGGAAGAAATCTGCTCAGCGTTTGAGGAAGGTGATGAAAAAACCTGCTGGAGCGCGACGTCAACGCATTCCCCCTTCCGAGTTCGCACGATAGGCAAAAGTTCGATTTCTACCCTGGCCCCTTTCCCTTTGACTTCATCAACTCAAGCCGCGATTGCCTCTGCTTTCAAATGCCCAAGAGTTGCTGTCTCTGCCCCTTCACTTGGTCTGCAGACGTAAATGAACGCGCAGGTGTATAGCGGATGTAGGTTTCTGGCCGGTCTCTACTGGGCACGGCAGGCGGAAGGCGGCAAGAACTGAGCGTGTGCGCTCATGCTCTTCCGACATACAGAGCGCTGCAGTTTTTGTTAAAATTTCAGTCCTCTTGTAGCTGTTCGCGACATCTGTTTTGCTAAAGAGCATGGAGCTATGAATTAAGATGAGCTGACTTGTAGAGAACGCGTCGCTCAGGTCATCTACCCTTACCGTAATTCAGATTCGTCCACATCATCCGCCTCAACTGTATCATCGGAATCCAGGGAATTACGCCACTGATCAACGAGTGCTGCAAGCTTTGACTGAAAGGTCTCGAGGTTGGATAGGATCACGCGCAGCTCGTCCTTAGGAGCTGGCCCGTCTTTCTCTTCCTCAGCTAACGGTCCTGTTGGTTCTTCCAGTTCAGTGTCTACGTCATCGTCGATAAATTTTGAATAGAAGGCCTCTAAGTCGAGGTCTTCTAAAGCTGGGATGACTAACAGTTTCTTCCACCGTCCCAACTGGTCAGTCAGGAATCGTTCATCTTCCGTTAGCGCATCCCATTCAGCATCTTCGATGGATCGAACCTCCACGGGACGGGTCAACAGGAGTCCGCTCATGACGATCTGTGTGAGCACACCGAACATTTCATGAAGCAGATCCTCTTTCGAATGAGTGCGTCGAAACCGTGCCCAAGGATTCGCCGTAGGCTGCATTGCAGTCAGCAATTCTACCGCGGCCATCTGACCACCCATTGGGTCAACCGATGCCGGTAGAGAGCGGCGGTTTGCCCAAAGCTTGATTATCAATTCCGCAGCTTGCTTTTTTGCTGTTTGTCGGACCTCCCCTTCACCGTTCTCAGCGAGATCCATAAGTTCTGCAAGATGATGAGCCATCCAGCGAGACGCCAACTCACCACGCGTTTCGTTTTCAAGCTGATGGACAATCGCTCTCCCAAGATCCAATACGTCCTTCGGCGGTATAGAGCTGCCCTTCTTCGTCGAGTCTGTAGACTCGAGCGTACGTGGCCTCGGGATTCTGCTCTTCCGAGTCATAGCCTCGTCGACTGCTGCGTCCTTCACGTCTGACCTCCATCACGATGACAAGCTCGAGCCCCTCATTCTGTAGGAGCGCTCTTAACTGATTACGCTCGGTCAGCAATCTGCATCCCGAGCTCGAAGGGTACGATTGGTAGTGATCTTCGCCCGATTCACGGTCACCCCAAACTTCGTAGCGAAACATTGCTGCCTGACCGGGTAACGACCAGGCATTCCCGCCATCCGGATCGCATTCCAGTCCGTATTCGCCGATTATCCAGCTCGCTGGCATCCAGCCCACGAGCGTTGCGTTGCCTCGCAAAGGATCTTGACTATCGATTCCGCCATCTGAATACGGTCGGCTTAGCCAGGGAATCATCTGATAATCGCCGTCATCGCCGTCATCGCCGTCGTAAGCGTCCTCCCTCTCGGTCGGGATCGAATAATCCCACGTGCTCTCCATCGTCTGTAAGGCGCGTACCAAAGATCCGCCAAGTTCCTTCTCAACCAGAGCGCTTGAAATAGAAAGTGTCTCAACGCGATCGGCGTTAACAAGCCGCCATTCACCGCCGACAAGGATGTGGCCAGGGCAATCGGTAGCTATCAACTCTCTCCGCATGCTGAGCTCTGAAACCTGCTCCACCCAAACAGCTAGCGATTCCTCGGATTTCCGCCAGAAGTCAGACCGCAGTGGAACAGGCCCCAAGAGGTCTGCCGACCAGCACGGCGGTTGGGTTAGCATTTGACGTTCGACGCGATTAGGCAGCGAACTCCAGTCCGAGTGTTCTCCCTCAGCGAGCGGCTCGGTTCGTAGCAGCTCGCCAAGGGAACACCATAGCGCATGCCATTCGAGATGGGTGCTCAGGCGCTCGAGTGTCGGACTGGCACCATGATCATTGCGCGAGAGAGCCCAGTCATGAGATGAGATACGTCCCTGCTTACGTTCTGCCTCGTACGATCGAATTTCGCCAGGATAACCCCAGCGATCAATAATCCAGGTCTCTGCCGTAGTCAGCAGCAGATCTTGGGAAACATTGGCAAAGCTATCAAGCATCGGATCGTACCAATAAGGCACCGTATCCATAGGGTCGAACTGAAAGCGGCGTTCGGGTTCCCCGGAGCCGTTACGGACTCGAGGTGGCCTGCGGCTCGCCCCTGGCAAAGGTATCAACGCTGATCGCCCTGTAGCATTCAGTTGTTCTATTTGGGAAGGATCAAGCGCAAGGGCGCCCGCGTCTACCAGTTTGAGGCAAGCATCGCGCGCAAATGAGACAAGAAGAAGATGTGGAAAAGTCTGATCCAACGCGATGGCGAGCAGTAGTGCTCCCCCCTGAGCTCCTATTTCTGGCAGCTCAGCTGCAATGCGATCCCAAGCAATCACAAACCACAGTTGCGCGGCAATCCAGAAGAAGTCGAGACGAGATGACCGAAAGATTGACTCATCCCGACGGCCGTATTCGTCGATTAGCGCTTTCAGCTCTTCGACAGCATCAAGTCTGGCCAAACGCCGTATCCCATGAGCTGCGCGCCATCGCACTCGCACATCATAGTCGCCCAAGCATGCATAGAGGAAACGCGCCACCGCTGCGGGAACGTTTACAGGTACATCCCGCGGTTGCCAGGTTTGGTCTCGATCTTCGGGCGAGACACGTTCGGCAAGACGGTTTGCGTACCATACGCCAATGACTGACGATGAGTGCGGATCCAGATGCCCTGCAATTAGCCCCGCCAGAGCAAAGACTTGTTCTCCGTCGAACATTTGCCCATGCTGCTCCACACCACGCAAAAGCAAATTTGCTGCTCCATCTGGGGCCAAACCAGTCCACTTCAATGCTGTAGGGAGAGACGTTTCGCTGTGTCCGATGTATCTGGCAAAATCGGGAAGGCGCTCAACGATAACTTCGGGCAATTCCGATGCAGCCCATCTTCGAATGGCCGGTGTATTCCATCGATCGAGCATCAGCAGCATCGATTCGACCACGCTCGCACCATCTCGAACCTTTAGGTCTCGTAAGACCTTGAGAAAAGCCAAGCGGTCACGTATCTCAACGCGTTCTGCAGCAGTTGCAATCAGATCCGATAGCGAAACATATCTATCTGCAGTACGTGCAGTCTGAAGCGCAGTTTTCAAAGCATTGGCAAAGTCCTCGCCGTTGAGCAGGTTCTCCCGGGTCCAAGTCGTTGTGGAGCGAACTTCAGGCTCTGTTGTCGCTACTTTCGTGATAACGGGTAGAGAAGAGTTTGTCTCCTCCAGACTTTCAAGAAATGCCTGTCGCTCACGGAGTGCCCTGATCCATTGCCCCGACCACTTCGCCATCCCGCGACTATTGAGCAGCTTGCTGTTATCACGTTCGTTGTGGCGGACTAATGCGTTCCACGCCGCTTCCTCAAGATAAGATCCTGAGTTAACGCAGTTGGCGACGTGATCCAATGCTGCATCAGCGATTGCATGATTGCCGTGCAGCATCAACTCCAATGCCATTGCCGCAGCTGGGTCTAGTGTCCCTTGGGTGAGTCCAGAGTGGAGGACCGGCGCCAGTGTTTGTGAGAAGTCGACGAGATTGGCATCTTGCCACTTCGCCGTGTTTGCGAGCGCGAGAGGAAGGTCTAAAGCCGCAACAGTTTCCATGACCTCTTTCCAGGGCAGGTTCTCATCGCCGTCGAGACGGACGGCAGCATCAACCAGCACCTCACAAAGATCGCGGGCGGCTACTCTCCTGTCCTCGACGTCACCAGTGCCTCGCTTGAAAAGCTGGCCGAGCAAGCGTAGTTGCGCCACGATTTCCCGATCGAGTTGGCTGGCGGCCTCAATTGCATCATGAAAAACAGCATTAGCATCGTCGGGACTGAAAGGCAGGAGCAGGCGTGAGTAGGTTAGAAGCGCTTGGGATTTGTCTCGGGCGCCAATGCGTTGAGTACGCATAACAGAAGCCGCTGTGTCAATATCCACGACAAGTGCGGTCTGCAGCTCTGGGCGCAGCATCATACGCTCAGCAAACTCTACATCCGGCTGCAAATCGGAGGCTCCCCACCTACCATGAATTCGCTTGGCGATGCGTAGCACGAACTCCGCGTCTAATTCACGGCCTACGAGCAATAGCGCGCCACGAGCGGCTGCCATGGCAAGCGCGCTAGCACTGTGATCGCTCGCGAGACGCCATGTGTTGCTCTCTTTGCGCCTCGTCGCTTGTTCCAGAACATTAGCGATTGTGTCGTCATTCTTCCCGGACATCGCTATTGCAGTCGCCGCATAGACGGGATACAGCATATTGGTCAGCTCGTTTAGCTTGCGATCTGCCTCTTCTTGGTGATAGGTGTCGCGGCCGCGCTTCTTTTTCTCCGCGGGCTCGGGCCTGGATTCGTAGAGGTCGTCGGGTTTCAACTTCCCGCCGGTCCGGGCCGCTCGGAGTGCGTGCGCTCGAAAGAGCAGATCCATATGACGTGTGTTACTGATATGAACCTTGTCGACTCTCCGGTTCTCAGGCAAAAGCACTACATCCAAGAAACCATCTACTACAGTCGCAGATAGTGGGTCCGCAGCAAGAAGCTCACAAGATGTCATGGCAACATCCATCATCCATGACCACAAGCTTTCGAGCAGACTGCGTGCACCCTGACGCTTGGGAGATAACATCCAGCGCTTGCAAAAAGCTCTCAGGCTTCTTGCGAGCCTTTTGGTATCCAAGGGAGCACCGGACACCACCAAGGGTACGAGTACAAAAAGCTCTTCCCAGGGTTTGAGATGACGTGTGTCCAGTATTCCCTGAAGCAGCCCCGAGCCATCTTGCGCAATCAGCCGCGGAATCAGGCAGCGCGCCACCAGCAGCCGAACCCGCTTCGGCTTCCATTTCCACAGCGACTGCAAAGCAGACTCTGGCCCATTACTGCGAAGCGCTGTTTCGATGCTGGCCGCAACGTCTGCAACTTCAAGCCGCCAGTCGCAATGCTGGGCCTTTTGAATGAGGGCTTTACGTGCAGCCATCCAAGCTTCAATCAATCGCTGCCCTTCATGCAACGAAATTCGATCACCGTTGAGCGAGTCAATCACTTGTTTGTGAAGCAGGAAAGCGCCGTGGTAGCCGATTTGTTTCGGATCGGTAAGGACGAGCCTCCCAGCAGTGTCAGCAGCGAATCGCACCGCAAGGTCTGGATTATTAGACAGGAGTGCCCGTAGCGCGCGCTCAGTCTTGAGCCCTTCGCCTCCGATGAGCACGAAACGCAGCGCGCGTTCACTATCGCCCGCCTTCCGACAGAAGGAGATCGCTAACCGTAAGCGCGTAAGTTCCGCCTCTCGCCGCTTCACCGGATCATCAATTGCAGCCGGCGAAGACTCGCGTTCAACGAGATCAAGCAGCTTATTGCCCAAGCCAGACGCAGCGAGTAGACCTGCGACGTGCTGCGCAGCGTAAGAATCGCTTTCGCAGCGGCTCATCAGCCAATCAGCAGCGCTCTGGGTTACTTCGCTTAGCATTGACTCCCCCGCTTCGCGGACGAAGTGCTCGAAGTCTTCGTCCGCAAAGGCGACAGTGTTTTCAGTGAGCCGAATCGCTGGCGCCATGTCGGTGCAGATGTCAATCAGCGCTGGCACCTGGATACCAATTATCGCGCTGAGATCTTCTATCGGTACCGGCCGCGCAAGAGCAATGAGCCCTGCACAAAACCTTGGAAGGTCTGATGCGATTCCGCTTTTCCCCAGTGCTCGCTCAAACTGCTCCCGAAATACTTGGTCCAGAGACCGGCCTGCGGGCAAGAGGCGGTCAATCGCTTTTTCGGGAGGTGCATCGCCCAGATCCATAGCATAAGCCTGGACTCTAGGTACTCCCATGGTCAGCCTGTGAAACGCATCGATCCAATCATCTGTTGCAGCCCACTTCCGCTGTACATTGATTGCAGTTTCACCACGGGTAAACGGCTCGATCTCTGAAAGGCTATAACTAGACGGTGGGGCAAGTTCAGCGAGACGGCCTGTCCTTGCCGTAACGATGAACCGGACATTGGGCGGCAAGTCGCCCAGTTCCAAGAAGTCGTGTACAAAGCAAGCCTCAGGCGGTTTGCGTGTTGTCGCAGCCGTAACGGCATTGTCGGCGGCGTCAACGGCAATGACGATCAGCGCGTCCGGATATTCAGACGCGTGCGCCTGGGCTGCGTGGCCTAGGCGATTCGAGAACAGACGCGGAGGGTCTGATAGCTGGTGACGGCTAAGCAAAATTGGCAGCCGCAGCCTCGTGGCAAGCTCATTGGATAGCTGTAAAAACGCGTCCACATGTCGATGACGCAAAGTAGCGGCATCTAGATAGGTGCCACCTCCATAACAATCGTAAGTCACCATGATCGAATGAGGCGGGAGCACCGCCTCAATTTGCTGGAGCGCAGTCGTCTTGCCGACCCCTCCAGGACCATGTAGACAGACTCGCTGTTTGCCGGCAACGATCTCGCTCGCAATGTCAGCGACGCTGCTCCGTGGCACCGGTGCATCAACTCGTTCAAGGACAGGTGGGCAAGGGAACAATGCGCCCATCGTAGAGACGCCGAGTTCGAGTAAAACTGACTCCTTCGTTATTAACTCGCCCGCGAATTCGGGACGCATGCGCTGACGAATGAACTGGCGAAGATTAGAGACTGGCGCTTGTAACTCGAGATCGGTCCATCCAGAAATATCAGCGAGCAACTTTTTCTCAATCGCGAAGCGCGATCCTGCTCCACCATTGAATCGAAGCGCCTTTGCAAATTCGGGCAGCACAGATTTGGACAGTCCGGCGGCGAACGCCATTTTTTGCTCGTCTGGCTCATCCTTTCCAGGTCGTTTTCGTGGAGCGGATACGCTACCTGTTGCGAGCTTTGCTGTAACAGTTTTTAACTCAGCCGCGATCGGCTGGTTGGTTACCAGTGATACTTCAACTGTTCCTTTTGGCTCCAGGGCTTGTATCCCAGCCCAGGCTTTTGCCAAGCGATTCAGGACGCTGTCCTCGCGCTTATCGCCGCTCACCATACGTGCGACGGTCCACGAACTGCGAGGATTCGCGGCGGAATACTTCAGTTGCTCCAGCAATATACGATCAGCTTCCTTTGCGTCGCCGCCGCCTTCGTACAACGCGCAATCCACGCCATCCCACGTAGAAGGGGATGACCCAGCTTCGTCACTTGGAGCAATCCCTTCTACAGTCAACGCTTGAAGCGGATCACGGTCGTCTAGAAGGCGGATAGCATGCCGGGCGGCCCATAACTCGTGGAAGTCGTCGCCGGTGTTGGAACCTCGAGCTCCTCTGAAATCACTCACTTGCGTTCCTTGCATCCATCAGTTGTTCGCCCAACACCCACAACCGGTGCGGTCGCAGATGGGTAGTATGTTGTTCAGCATTTTCTTCGCACGCTTGAGCAACCGTCAATGACTCCCAGCGCTGTGATGTCATTGCAGAGCTCCCCCGGCACGGTAAGATGCCCAGTCACTAAGCATTTCTTACGAGTCGCAGGTGTACATTCCCAGAGTACAGCGCGCGGCCTTGATCCGCGCATCGGGTATTTCGGTGATTTCCGCCTTACGCCTGGAGCCATTGCTGCTAGTGTACTAATCGCCATCCTGCCCGCTGCCGCTGTATATCGGAAACCAGGGGCGATTCAGACGTACTTCCTGTGGAGATCACCTTCCAGTACCCACTGGGTATCGTATGAACCTTATTCGCCCTAGGCAACCAACCCATATTCCGCTCGTAGAGTGACCCCGTCGCCACATACACCGCTTCCACACCCTGAACCTTGCTCAGGCTCCTCTCTGAACCTCCAACCGCGCCTAGGCGCTACATACCGGCATGATCGAAATTGGAAAGCTCATCTGACTTTTGGACAAGGTTAGTTGGCGTAGGTGAAAGAAAGGTATCTTAGTTTAGGTCGGGCGGCCATGACTTAAACGGAGAGCATTAAAGTTTCTTGCTCTCATTCCGATAACGCAGCAATCCTACCTCATCGCAATCACAATATTTCATGCAGGATCTTAGTAATGACGAGAAGTGTAAAGCGAACTATCAAAACTGCTTCCGGGGAGCATGCTGTCATTACTAGGCGAGAAAAATTTCTCGAACTCACGAAGCGAGTTTCATTAGTCGGAATCGCTCTTTTCTTTTTTCTTTGCATCACTCCGACTCAGTGGCGACTTGTATCATTTTCAACAACTGTAATCTTTCTTGGTATCGCGGTCGCAATTAGTGCTATGCAAATCCTGAACCCAGAAAAATATGATCTCAATAAATTCGCTGGTTTTTTGGGAGGCATAGCAAACTGGTACGATAATCTTGAACGCTATCATCAACTTTATCTCAATGTTATCCTGTTCCTCCCTGTTCTGGGATATCTTTACTTGCTGGATCCCATCAATTTATTTGCACCGACCGCGATAATATTTTTTATTTACTGCCTAGGAGTGGCTGCGCACGATGTTTATCGCATCTACGCAATCCTCTATGAAACCACGGTCGGCAAGGGGTTGATCGCCATTGCATTTGCTGTTGGCTCCAATCTCGCGCTCAGCGTCTCGGGGAAAATAATCGGTGGATTGGCTCATGTACCCCCTACAACCTTTCCTCATACTTTGGCTTTTTTAGCAATATTCGCGATTCCGTTTCTTTTTATTGCTGCGGGAGCAATCTTTATTCCTGTCTCCGTTGCAATGGCTCCATTTTTCATTTACGGATCGACTTTTGCGAAAAAAGCACCACGACTTACGAAATGGATTTTTGGAGTTAAGGTTAATGACAAAGGCAGTCGCTACGCCGTTGCTACAGTTATTTTTCAGGTAATTTTCTATTTGGCGATTTGGGCTTTGACGCCAGCAACATTTTTCCTTCTGTTAAATAGATACGACCAACAAATAGAATGGGCTGTTGGACAATCGATATATGAGTTTGATATGTATCCAGGCACAGAATGCAAGATGGGTTTAAGTTATCGCCAAGCATCGCTAGGCGACGAGAACTATATTTTAGCAAGCAAAAAATCAACGGGCATAACATTCGAATCGCCAAAAAAATGTGCTCTCTAACCAGCCCCTTATGCGTATTGAATCGACCGCAGAAAAAAGGGCCCATAAGCAGGCTGTGTGAAAACCTAGTAATCAGAACATGGCTCAAAAAAATGCTCCGTATCGAAAGATACGGAGCATTTTCCGTTATGGCCTACATACAAGGAGAGTCCCGTAGGGATTCAAACCCCTTCTGGAGTCCTTACAGGCCGCTTTAGCCCATCAAAAATGGGGATTCCACCGCTTCGCCGTTGGCGTACAGCGGGCTCAAGCAGCCTCCCATATGCCCGAATTCTGTCCTAAACAGCAACGGCGGCTCTCGGCCGATTCTGTTGAAAAAGTCGGTCTGCCCAGGCTGCTTGCGCACATACTCTTCGAGCGATGACATTTGAGCTATCGGTAATGACCACTGATATGCGAAGTCTACCCAGCCCGGCCTTAGGCTATGCACGAGGGCGTCGGTGGTATCAGACGAACAGCAGGCGTCAATGGTGTGCTTGGGACATGATAGATTCCGGTATGAGGCTACATCAGGACCGGCGACAGACGCCGACCCAGCAATACAAGCGCACGCTCGATCTGCTCAATTTTCGAGGCGTGGATGAAGTCCACCAAACGGTCGACAACCTGTCGCGAACAGGCCATTCGCCGGGCAAGCTCGGCGCGGCTCACGCCTTCATCACACATGGTATTCCATAGCAAGATCTTGGCCACAGTCAGCACCGGCAAGTGCAGCACAATCGCAGTGGCGCTTGGCACCGAGGGTGCTGGAATCTTGCGCCGCTGCTCTACGTACAGCGATAGCGCCGACTCCAAACCATTTAGGGCTTCGGAAAATGCTTCGCACAGCGTACTTCCTGCGGCATTCATTTCCGGAATATCGGTGCATGACAACCACACACCGGTGGGCTCCGTATGCTGCACTAGCGAGTATTGATACATCGCTTTACGCCTCTCTAAATTTCCCAATCTTTCGTTGATCCTCCGTAGCCTTTAACGTGGAGTTTGAGCCTGGTGCTCACGGGCTACGATCGGCAGCGCAACGCAGTTTGTAGCACATCTGGAGTTGGTTATGATCAGGGTCATATTCCCCGCCACCTCCCGTCGGCAATCATTAAATGCGATCTACTGATCAATTAGGATCGAGGGCCCGAACAATGCGGCGCTCGGTTCACAACAGCCTGACACGGAGCTTACGTTCACGCTTCCCTGAGGCCGGATCTCAATAGGTCATACGATCCCCCTAATCGCCGTGAGGGACTGGCACAGAGCATTTAGCCCGTCTGTACCTTCCCCCATTGGCAGGGTGTTTCTCACGCCAACGCAGCAACCTTGCCTGCGCTTTCGAACTAACACATCATGTCGATGCGCCACTAACCCTCCAACCAGCGCAGCATGCATGAGAGCGTCATATGGAATACGACGAAGGCCGAGAAATTACCCGAATGATTGCTGAGGAGATGATGTCTGTGGCTAGTGGCTTTCCAAGCATTTCTTCAGAAATGGCTACCATTCTCGCCGGCCTCCACTTGATCAAAGGGCTCATTCTAGAAGATAGGTACCGCCCCATATTTGAAGAGGCGTGCTCTGAGGTCGCAGATCGATGTTTGAAAGAATACGATGATACCGAGATACGCGTCGTCTTGAACGCCAAACTGGAAGAAATTCGTGATGACCACGCCTTGCCGCTGGATCGAGAGATCAGGGTCAAAACGGCCACCTACCTGATTGATCGCTACATCATGGATAATTACAAAATACCTTACGATCACCCTGCGGTCGTAGGTGCATTGGTCGGAAGTATCCACCTAAGTTTACGTTCACCATTGATCGAACTCGCACCGATGACAGGAGAGCTTTCGATGGCTATGGACAAGACTGAGACCGATGTCACGATGATGTATCCGTCCTCGAGAACGTTAAGAGCCTTGATCACGCTCAAACTCATCATAAACAAAGTTTTCACGAACTTTGTCCATGGGCAGATTTCGGACGTAATCGCTGGTTCGCAGCCCAGTTATCTATTTGATTCGAGACCGCAGATCAGTTTCGTGGCAGCCACGGGCACGACCAGCATCGCATCATTTACGAGAAAATATCCCCAACCTGCTCGATTCATGGTGATTATCCCTTCGGCCAAAGCTCAGCTTAGCGGCCTGCTCAAAGAGCTGTCACCCGCCCTGCAGGAAGGCTTACGATTGGATGCAGCCATGTGTTTCAGCATCAGTGAAGACCGCGGCGCTAAGAACGATCAGATACTGCTCGTATTCAGTCAGGGCATTCATCTGATACGTAAGCCTCATCTCTATATTGACGTGTCCATTGCCAACAAATCGCTCGAACAGCTGGATCTTCAAGAACGAGCGATTCTTGCCGGCCAAATTTTCAATAGTCATGAGTCACGTGAGGGGCATGATTATCGGAGAAGCCTTCCACCGAAGGTTGCCACCATCATTAATGCGCAATTTGGGGATGGATATCGAAACGTCAAGACACTGTGTATCGAGGATCAAGCCCTACCTGCAAAACGACTAAAAATATATTCACCCAGGAATTTCATTCGCACCAATAGCACTGAAGGCAGCACGTTTAATACCACGGCAAATCCCCAATCAATTCTGGGATTGCTGAGCGATGCTGTTGAGCCTGTGTGTATTTACATCATCGGTAATAATGGTGCAGGCAAGACGCGGCTGCTGTGTGATCTCATCGAGCGGATACGTGATATGAATCGTAGGACAGTCGGAATTTCTACAGGCGTCCATGATCGGTTCCCGTTCGGGCGTTCAGATCAAATCGGTCACTTTGAATACCAAGGCGCTCGTAGCACGGCTGAGACGATTTCACCTTCCAAGCTGAGGAAAACTGTTACCGCCAGGGCAGCGCAAGTGCTTGGGGACCAGCGTATGCTTGAAGCCCTTAAGGAATGCCAGCAGTGCCTAGGGTTCGCTACGCGATTCTACTTCATGCTCAAGCCTGAAATGGCGCTACACAATGACCCTCGGGATATACGGCTGATCAAAATGTCGGACAATGCCGCTGACAACCACGTTCCAGAGCCCTTATCCCATTATGAGTTTGGCGTTGTACGCCCTGGCAATGAGGAACACAAAGAGCGCATCGTCTCATATTCTTCCTTGAGTTCTGGTGAGCAAAATATCAATCAGCTGCTGCTCAGTATCATCACGACGGCTGAACGCGGTACCGTTTTCCTTGTGGACGAGCCGGAGATCAGCCTGCACCTGAAATGGCAGCAAACTTTACCTCGGGTCTTCCATCTTCTTTCTCAGCGGTTTGGTTGTTCATTCGTCGTGGCCACGCATGCCCCCACGCTGATCAGCAATGCGAACGATCGGGGCAGCCATAGCTTCATGTTAGGTCTGGGCAAGCTCCCGGAGCTGACCGCCAAACAGCGCTACTCCGTCGAGTCGATTATTTTGGGTGGTTTTGGCACCTACACCCCTCATAATCGTGCAGTGCACGAGGACTGTGCACGCATCGTGGCGAAGACCATGGAAGCGCAGAGCAACCGTCAAACCCAAGCGTTCTCCCCTTTAGAGGAGCTTGATGACATGCTCGAAAAAATGAGGGTTAGCCAAGGTGCGTATGTCCCGCCAGGCCAGCAAGAGGACATAGACCTCATCAACAAAGCCTATACGGCTGTTCAACTGCTACTAAAAGACCAAGGCCTAGTAGACAGTTCCACCAGCAAGGCAGGCGAGTAAATGACTGAGTATTTCGTTTTGGACGAGGCAGAGCTTTTGCCTCGGTATAAGGAGTACAAATCGCTCTGCCACACTGAGGAGCGATTTCATAAGGTCATCATGTTCAATCTCCTGCGCTACCATGCCACAGCACTTCGGCGCTTCGAGAAAAGGCGGGGTGGAGAGGTAGTCGAAGATCGCAACCTGTGGAATGATTTCTCAAACCCTGCAAAGAAAAAAAGGGATGCACAGGACGCTGCTGCCCCAGCGAAGGCCGCTGCATTAGGAGAGCTAGCCAAGAAGCCTAAGGGCAAACGGGGCAAAGCTAAACCATTGATCAGCGATATCAAGGGCGCGTTCAGAAGTTACATCGAAAAACAGCAGCATAATCGCTGCTGCTATTGCCGTCGCTGGCTGTGCAACAGCGGATATTCCAAGCCCATCGAGCACATCTTACCTCGCAAGATTTATGAGCAATATTCATTTCACTTCTGGAATCTTTCCGTCGCCTGCGTCGATTGTAATGGGCTCAAGAAAGAAGCGGACTGGGCAAACCCGGATAAGCATGGCGGTAAAGATTATCCGTTACCCAGTACGTTCACTGAGATGTTCCACCCCCGGTTTCACCGCTTCGACGAACATGTACGCTTTATCCGTGTGCAGACGAACGACCACACCATCACGCTTTACAGGGGTATTACGCCACAGGGGAAGAAGCTGTGCGATGATCTGCTCGCCACTATCGCCGGCAAGGAAGTGCTTGTGAATGCTAACGCGGCTCTCAGAAGCTCTATGGAGACGATCGAACGATTCGATGTGAAGGAAGGCGGCGATCTGGAGTCAGCGCTTAAAAGTCTCGTGGGTGCGCTGTCTCAGCGAACGATCAACCTAATGAAACACTGACAAAGAGCTCGAGAGGGCTTGGGCAATGACGCCCAAAGCCCTAGATCACAGAAGGCGCTGCGGTTCAATAACGACGCGATGCTTGCAGTTCCATGATCCTCCACTGCTCGACCTAAGGGGCAACATGCTGAGTTTTCCAGGCCTCTAGGATCTTGTGAATGATGCCACGGCTTTAGAAACTGGGCAGCGGAGTGACAACGCCGTCCAGAGCGCACGGTTAGCAGCCTTACCTCCTGCCACTCAGCCGGAAATCGATTCTTCCATCCACGGTGCCATGCCGTCTCATTCTCCCACCAAAGATCGCAGCTTTAGCGTGATCGATGTGCCCCGTGCCAGATCACGTGCTTGCCACATTTTGATATCACTTCCGACGTACAGGATGGGCAAACGCCGCGTAGTTTTGGCTCGGCTTGCACCCTTGTACCGCCTACGAAGGCGTATTTCATCTCGCACTCCCTTGATGAGTAAACACTCAGGTGTGGGTTGGGCTCGTGATCGCAGCCTCCTTCTCGCCACACCAGAGCGACCTTCGAACAGGCGTCTTGGAAAGGTGTAAACCTATTTTCTGAGTTGTAAACCAAATCAGTTAACAGGTGAAAAAGTAGGTTTACACCGACTCCGGGCGTCGCCTCCCAAATACGAGCACCACCAAGCTAAGCCAGCGCATCGCTCAGGGAAGTTCAAAGCCTAATTCGGCCAATGCTTGGCGCTCCTTCGGCTTCAGTCTTTTCAACGCCCAGATGAGCATATGTCGGGGGCGGGAGCTTGCGACGTAGGCGAAACGTGCGGCTTCAGATTCGCGATCAGAGAGCCAGTCGGCCCAATGGGACTCGTGCTTGCCTCGGATTTTGGAGGACACAACCACGGTGACATCGTGCGTCTCGCCTTTGACTTGGTGAATAGTCTCGTAGCGTAATGTCTCCGGTGCGCCATCCTGGATCTCCTGGCTTAAAAGGCGTATGGACACCGGTTTGTTGCCCTCTCCACGCTGGGCGACGAGATTAAGCCCTCTCAACTCCTGCAGTTCCTCCCGTATTTCGTCGGGCACGAAGCCTTGATCTGGTATCTGTCGGAGCGCGAGCTTTGCGGTACGAGTCCATGCCTTCCATGTTTGGTTAGCGTCGCCGGCACCATTGGCGACCAAGAACTGGAGGCTGTGGTGAAGGAATTTGCGCCAGCTCAATTTGGACTCCATTGATACCGGGCAATAGGGCCCTGCTTTTGTGACTTGCAGCCGGAGCTTCCCCGCCAGCCAGTAGGCAAATGTTCTCACACTCACCTTCAGGTCATTCAGGCTTCCTGAGCTGGCGCCGATGCAAGCGACTGCGAGTAACTCAATGCCTTCGAAGGTCTTCCCGTTGCGAAGTCGTTGGAGGGTCTTATGCCCTCGCGCAACCATCACGACCTTACCGTACTCCGTTGTCATGGCGCGGATCGTTGGTAGTAGCTCTGACGGACAGTCTACGTACTCGAGAATCTTTGGCTGGATGGAGGCAATTTCAGGATTCCCCGAAACCTTTTCAGTACCGACGATGTTACTGCTGAGGTCGACAATGGCTTGGCCGCTTCGCCAGTTGGCTGTCAGCTCGTACTGCTTGAACTGGAGTGTCTCCATCAAATGGCTGACATTGTCTGGATTCGACCTCCGAAAGCCGTAGATCGACTGATTGAGATCGCCGACAAAGTGGAATTTAACCCCTATCCCGCTGAGCTTGCGTACGATCATCAGTTGTTCGGCGGAGAGATCCTGGCACTCATCCACGATCACCACAGGGAAGCGGCGGGCAACACGCGAGAAATAGCCATCGAAGCGACGTTCCTTGAATGCCATGAGCGCCAGCATGTCGATGTCAGCATAGGTCGCGTAACCGGCAAGCCAGAGTCGCCTTTTGGTAGCAACGAGATCAGCTTTGATCTCCTCAGTGATCTCTGCGTCATTGAGCTGCTGATCGAACCTTCGCTCACCCGTCGCAAACTTGAACCGGCCTGCTTCAAGATCGTAGTTGTACCGGCAGGCTGACACGCGGCGACCACAAATCCGCTGCCGGGTCTGGAAGATATCTGCTTCTCTCTCAAGGATCCGAATACGGTGATCGCCCTCCTTGCCTGGATAGCCCGTCAGCTCGCTGGCGATGCTGGCCACCAACCTGGTCAACACGAAGCTGTCGAAGGTAGAGATGCAGTGCGGTAAGCCGATCGGCCTGCCCAAGTACTTGTGCACCCTGCTCCGGAGCTCGTCGGTCGCGCTGTTGGAAAATGTTAGAACAGCGATACCCGAAGGCGAACGTGACCACGCCTGGATGGTTTGCGAGACCATTGCAGCCACCACCTCGGTCTTGCCACTACCTGGGCATGCTTTCAGGTAGCTGTGCTGATCAAGCGGCGCTGCGATGTATTCCAACTGCTCCTTGGTGAAGTTCATCGCCTGGCATCCTTCGGCCTCGAGCCTTCAGGCCTGACCCGGGTCATTCGGCTTGTTCCTCGATCCCACAAGCCCAGAGGACGGCTAAGCGGATGTATTCCGGCACAATAAAGTCATCCCTCACGTTAGCCAGCGCGTCCGCGAATGCCTGCGCATAGAACCCTTTGCCAATTTCTTTGGTTTCGATTCGATCAAGCATGTCATTCGCGTACGGCGCCCTCTCCCCTGAACTCATGGTCGAGTAGTCCAGTCCAGTCCGCCTTGTCAGCTCCCTCACCACTTCCCCGCCTTGCACAGGCCAGAGAGTGGCCGCAGCCGTCGACATCAATCTGAGGTTGTTACCCTCCATCGCGATGTCGTACTCGAAGGTCTTGTACTTACCTACGAACAACCTGCCGAACTGCGACTGGCTGATCGGCCCTATCAATGCCAAGGCCGGATTGTTGCCTACAAGGAGGTCATCATCATGGGGAAGAAACGGAACGGGGATTTCTTTACCGTCATCGCCTGCAACCGACCTGATAGATTTCGGTGGGTCATTGTCGGTAAGCCCTGCACACCTGATTGGGACATTCTCGCCTGGCTGGCCGCTCGTGACATCGCAAAACAGCTGCATGAAATGATTGAAGTAGATGCCACCAAGATTGATCACCGAGACGCCGTAGTCGTCCAGGCAGTTCTTCCCCTCTCCGTAGGGGCGCAGGACAATACGCGCCAGCTCTGGCAGCACCATCGCCTCAGCGATTCCTTCTACGAGCAGTGCCCCTTTGGAGAAAAGGAGGTTGGATTTTGTGACGTCCAACCAGCGATCCACAAAGCGGCGGCTGTGCTCAGGAAGGCCGCACGCGCTGAGCGGTATTGCTACTGGCCTTGCGTCATTTGAAATGTGGATGAGGTGATCCAGGGAGACGGCGGCAGAGATGACCGTTGAGTGCGTGGTGATGATGACCTGGATGCCACGTTCTTCAGCCACCGTTTTCAAATGCCGCAGCAGGCGCAGTTGAAGCTGAGGATGAAGATGCGCCTCTGGCTCCTCGATCAACAGGAGCCGCAGATAGGTCTCTTCGCCTCGATCCTCTTCTTCCTCCAGGATCAGTTCAGCCAGGATCGACGCGATGTACAGGAGGTTGTTGTAGCCAAGGCTGTTCTCTTCCAGCGATCGGAACTGGGTCGTGTCAGCCTCGCTCAGGTTAGGGAAATACAGAAGCCGCAAGCCCTCCACGATCCGGGAGAAGCTGACTTCTGAGAACTGAATCATGGTGCCCTGAGAGAGATTGAGCCCCAGCGCTGCCTTCAGGTTGTCTCCGATTCGCTGATTGGCTTGTTTGATCGCAAATTCGTCGCTCTGTGATAGCTCACGATTGAAGTTTCCGACATGCTCTTCCAGCGGGTGAAGAGTCTGTGCCTTCCTGGCCTCAGCGAGCTCTTTGCGGCAGAGGGCCTTCATGAGCCGGGCAAGGCGGGACTGGCGACCTTCGCGCAACTTGTTCTCGGCATCGCGCAGCGGAGGTAGGTAAATACAATGGATGTAGTCCAGCGTCTCGGACTCGAACGGTTTGGCATGCTCGTGCCCCGCGTAGGTGTGGTGCCTGAAGCGCCCGCGAGACTCTTGATTGCGGGCCTCAAAAGTCAGCTTGGCCTCGTCATGATTTCCACACCAGGATTCGAACGCAATGGCGTCCTGATCATCCAGGCCTGAAAACGTCGCCTGAATCTGGATGCTTTCAGCAGCGACCGCGCCCGGCTCAAAACCTCGGTAAAAATCGCGCTCACTGATGATTCGCTTGCCTGATTCCGAGTCGTTGAAGAGCTGGCGCACTGCGCTGATCACACCGGTCTTCCCGGCCCCATTCTCTCCCACGAGCACGTTAAGCCCGTCCCGAAACTCGATGGTGAACGGCTCACCAAAACACTTGAATCCAGTGACATCCAATTGCCGCAGATACATGCGATTCCCTTCTAGTTGCTGGTTATCAATGCAAAATGGCGTGGCGGCCGGATGTAACTGGCCTGCAGGTTTCACGCGAAGTGAGTGCCTCATAGTGGCATTACGGCATAGCGCGGGCAATCTCTGCGCCCAGGCTTGGACGGCGGCAGTGGTTGCTACCGATCGGGAGCGCGATCCGAGGCGGCGAGAAGCGTTTGGCACTACTAGCATCAATGCTGGTTCTCTCGAGTTCGAGGGCGCCAGCGCTCACTAGGAGAAAAGTCATGGATAACTACCACATCACTAAAACAGACGACGGCTGGGCCCTGAAAAAGGAAGGCGCGGATCGTGCGTCCAAGACAGCCGAGACCAAAGCCGAAATCACGGCGGTGGCCAGAGAGTTTCTTACCGGTAAAAACGCCTCCCTGAAGATTCATAAGGAGGACGGCAAAATACAGGAAGAACGTACCTACCCCCGGAAAGCCGACCCCAAAAAAACCAAGGGCTGAGCGTCCAGCCGCTCCATGCCCCAATATCCGGTAACGCCCGATGGCAGGTATTTGTAGTCAAAGGGCGTTCATGGGTAAGCGTCCGGCCAAGTCACCTTCCGAACCTGACCTGACGTGCCCCTGACAACAGGTTTACAGGCTTTCTGAGATGCCTGTCTGCTGGGCCGCTTCGCAGCGGCAACGGGCGCAGCCTTCTGGATCAGAAACTTGCCGTTTCAGCGTCCTTACTTGTCTTCTGACACTTGACCCCGGCTCAAGGTTGTCGCCTATGCCTTCGAGCTTAAGCTCTAAGGCCTTGATGTCAGGCATCCGCGCTCAAAAAGAGAAAGTGCTCGCTGTTTGGGAACGTTTTGGCTAGAAATGTCCTCTAGCGCTATGGCAGCATGGCACTAGGGCTAGGAGGAACGGAATGCCATCTGACATTGAGCTGTACTGCTATTGCTGCGAAGAGCCCAAGGTGGGGGAGGAGCATGTGCCTCCCCAAAGCTTTTTTGCGAAAGGTAATCGTGCGGGACTTATTAAAGTTCCTTCTTGCAAACTGCACAACCAAGATAAATCTGCTGACGATGAATATATTCGCTCAGTTCTTCTTTCGTCTATTGAGTTAGACGGAAATCAGGCCATCGCTTCAAATTTTGAAGTGCATTCGCGTGCATTGATTCGTAGTGGCGAGAGACTTAAGAGCAAGCTGCAGAGCGATGCTGATCTTAAGACTTTTCTGGAGCTGCAAGAACAATTCAAGGATGATCCTGTCGCTGGCATGAAGATATTCTCGGAGCTAGAGAGGTCCGGGATCAGCACTGGACTTTTAGGGCTTTTGTCTAACGACTATCGGGATGAAGTAGTCGTTACCAGCGATGGGGTTGAGCATAAAACCATATCTTATAGCTTTGACAAGCAAAGATTCCTAGACTACTTCAAGCTAATGGCCAAAGCTTTATTTTATCATGAGACCAAATGGCCTTGGCTCGGGGAAGTCGTGCTTATTCCTCATAATTTCGTAAGCAGGGACGCCACTAAAAATGAAATAGCGCTCCACCATCACCACTTGAATCTCATAAACCGTGAGTCATCCCAAGGCGCGCATAAAGAAGTCTTTTACTATAAAATCTTCACGCAAATGAAAAACGAACGGGCAATTGACTATTATTTCGTTAACTTCTGTCTCTACGACCATTTCAAGTTTACAGCTATAATGGCGTCGGAGAATTTTATCGATCACAAAGAGCGAATTTGAGCCATGAACAGTCGGGATGCGTGGCTTCCTGACAGCGCTCGTCATGCACTGAAATGATTGGGCACTTGGGTGCTGGACCAAACTCATGATCGCCGCAGCCGTTTACCGCTGCGCAGCGATCCGGCAAACAACCAGTTTGACCGTCCGAGTGCCCATGCCCGTATCTTTGCAAATTGACGCATTTCACAAAGCTCAGTCACAAAAGATGTTGCAGGCCCGATCCTACACACGCCGGTCAACTTCGAATCTAGCGATACGCTTGGGCTAATTCTCAAAAGTGATGGATCTAACCTCTCACATCTAATGAGTCAGCCTAAGCCATAGCTCCCATCCTGCGTTGGCAAATCCTTATTTCTGAGGACACCTAAGTCCGCTAGACTCACAAGTTCTAACGCTCAACGCCTAGGAAGCTGCGGCAGCCTTTGTTGCCACCGGTACTGCCGCCAATACCGTGCGCAGTTATCGCAGCGCCCTTGCTTACTGGTCGGCCTGGCTACAGCGCTTGCTGATGCCCCTCCCCACGCCCGTGGCCATGCAGTTTATCCTCGATCACCTGGCACGACTTTGGCCGACGGAGGATGGGCGCGCCTGTTGTCGCCCCCGCATTGACGCCGCCGGGGGCAAGGCCAGGTTGGGGCCGCTGGCGTTCAAAACGATGGCTCCTGCCGATCTTTTGATTACCTTCCATCTGCCGAACTGTGCAGATGCCCCCCCAACCATGACCACCATGAAACGCTCAGTACTTGCCGCTACTACGGGTACGGTATTTGTGGCCTTGACGGGCACACTCATCAAATCAACGTTGAAAACAAAAAAACGCCCGAAACCAATCGGTTTCAGGCGCCTCTACCTGATGTTTAAGGATGATGTCCCTATCTCCCCTACCACGGAGTCTCCTGACCTTTCAGTGCTTCATGAACATAAATCTGTGAACATCAGAATCTCTATATTCGTGGAAACCCCATTATTTCATTGGGGCTCGATCACTCGTGAACATCCAGCATTGCCTACTTGTTAAATAATGTGTCAGGACGGAACTTTACGAAACCTGCTTATGGCCTGTCACTCCGATTCGCCACTCAACTCAACCTGGATCTTTTGTGAACGTTGAAACCAAAACGGAGTTCGGTCGCGTCACCGGAAACAACCCCTTCCTGATGCGTTGCCCTCGACTGCTCATGTGAAACCTGAGCTGCGGGCGGCCACTGTCGATTTCAGAACGGAATGCTAAGCGGCTTGGGGTCGCATTTTTGCGTCCTGGCCTGTCGGAACCAAAACGGAAAAATGTTGAGACCTCCGTCTCTGCTGTGACTAACCAACTGAAATATATGCCTTTCTTAAAAGCGCATCTTTTACCTAAGGTTATCGCTGTCGGAGCCAAATCGGATAAAAAAATGCGTTGCGCAATGCGTTTGTCTTCAAGGCTTGCCAAGCCTACATACTTAGCTACATTGGGCCGGTACATCGTTCCAATTGGCCTCATTAAGGACGTCATGGTGTTCCCGAGATCAATCCTCACCGACCACGGTGAAACCGCACACCGTACTGAAGCCAACGTCAACGACATCGAAGCCGATGGGCGTTTTGCAACCCAGTCGTCTCTGATCTTTGGTTACCTAGCCTCATTCCCGGCAAAGACACACGCAATCGAAACCTACGACCATTTTTGCCGGTACGTCGAAAGCCTTCCTCCCTACATGCGAAGCAAGCCTCGCATCGTGGCCTTCCTGGAAAAGTTCGTCCTCTGGACAATTTGCATTGCAAGGAAGCCACTGGTTGAATTCACGGCAGAAAATCTCAGGGCCTTCAGCGCCTTCTGCGCGCGGCCTCCAGAAACTTGGATTGGAATTCGGAGTGCGAGATTCGACATTAATGAAGGTACAGAGCGTCTTAGCGAAGACTGGAAGCCATTCGTCCAGCCAATAACAGACCCTCAGTCTGGATACGTCCTAAATCGAGTGAGTTGCTTGATCGAGCCGTGGGTTTTCGCGTCATTCAGCTCGATCAGCCAGCACCAATTCGCCCGTCACGCAGCGAAACGTCGCGCCAGTACCGATTGGGTTGGACGCGTAAGCAGCTATCGAAAGCACGCGGAGCCATTCATCAGCAAGAGACTACGGATCTGGACACTGATTACCACAAACAGGATCGCCCGCCTCCATTATTTGGCATTCCTACCTTTCGCGATGCGTTAACAGGGCTGTGGGAGCGATTCGACCCCGCCCAATTGGCGACAGCGGAGGCGTACCGAGCAGACCCTAGCCTGTGCTGGGGCTGGTATGAATGGCGTAGATCAAAGGTGCTTCAGGCCACACCGAATGCGGCACACCTGGCTATCGCCAAGCTTGCGGATTACGTTCCAAAGCTGACCATCGTGACTCAGAACGTCGACGACCTTCATGAGCGAGCCGGAAGTGCGGGTGTCATTCACCTTCATGGAAGTCTGCACGCACCGCGATATCTCGACTGCGGTGCTGCATACGAGTTGACTCTGGCCGTCCAAGAGCTGTCCGAGAATGGCCAGCGCCCCGATCCTCCAAGGTGCGAAGGATGTAACGGCCTCATTCGCCCTGGTGTTGTGTGGTTTGGCGAGATGCTTCCTGAGCGTGCCTGGAATGCTGAGCTTGCAGCAGCAGAGGACTGTGATCTGTTCTTATCGATAGGGACTTCCGGCATGGTCTTCCCCACGGCAGAGCTGCCGCTCCGCGCATTCGGTAAGGGGGCGACGGTGGTGCACATCAATCCCGTACCGTTCGAGATCAGCGCGGATGAGCATTTCCTGCAAGGGCCGGCTACGCGGATGATGGAGTCTTTGATTCGAGAGGCGTTTGGCTGATCGAAGCTCTATCGTGCGTCCATTCAAAGCGATGGAGCGACATGCGTATGAGTTCCAGATAGCTTGTGGAGCGTTTGAGGGCTTTATTCTGGCTATAGATGGTGATCGTGCCCTCCAGCGCACACAGAGCTGCCTGAAGGTTGTCGAGGGAAGGATCACTAAACAGGCGAGCGATTGCGTCTAATGTGCCTGCGGGGCTCCTGGAGTGCCGGGTCGAATCATGGCGTACCTCGATGACCGCGTGCCCAACCTCCAGCACAATGAACATCCTCCGAATGAGCTCTTGAAGTTGGTCAGGGTGATTGCTGGTCAGGCCGTAGGACTGCTGCACAGTATCACCGCCCGAGAAATCCCAATATCAATCACCCCAAGTAGGCAAGTATGCGGCGGTGTAGGCGGTTGGCGAACAGTACCTGTCAAATGTATCGCCGGCCACGTCAAGCGCGACATGTTCTGGCGCAACCTGGTGCCCGAACAATTCACTTACGGCGCCTAATACTTTGGTCGCAGTCGGATTCATCATTTCAAATGATTATCTGGCCTGAAAGGCTCCAGCCACGGGGGATCCTTCCCGCTGCAACTTCAATTCTCAATCTTTGATATCAACTCTTACAACCATGGACTGGCTTGAGCCAGCTGAGGAAAGATGGCATTTTGCCCACCAAATACCAGGGAAGCCAAAATGCCGATTCGCCAGTCAGACCTGCTAACTAGAAGCTTCAGTCGTTCAGCCCAGGGCCAATTCCGACCAAGGCCGGGGCAACCTACCGCTTTCCTCAGCCACAGCCACCAAGATGCAATGCTTGCTCTGGGGCTTCAGGAAATGCTGAGGCGAGAAGGATGGGACGTCTACATCGACTGGCAAGACAACAGGATGCCTGCCACGCCTGATGGTGAGACGGCGTTCAACATCAAAGTTGCCATTGTCCAAGCAGACTGGTTCCTCTTCCTTGCTACCGAAAACTCCATGTCGTCGCGCTGGTGTCCTTGGGAGATCGGTTTCGCTGATGGCAAAAAAGCTCACGATCGCATTGCCATCATCCCGACCTCGGACAGCCAGGGCTATTTCTATGGCAACGAATACCTGAGTCTGTACAACAAAATTGACGTCCCCACGAACGCGGCCGGCCTCGCGCTGTATGACACGCGCGGCAATGGGACGTGGGTGCGTAATCTCTAACTCCACATCCTTCCGGTAGTACAAGCGTATGAAAAAGGAACATTTTCGCCTGGTGGACACCCTTTCCAGGGAAATGGCCGAGGGGAACCTGGCTATTTTTGCGGGCGCTGGGTTCTCCCAGGGTGCCGGCTTTGTGAACTGGAAAACGCTGCTCAAGCCAATTGCCGATGAACTAGATCTGGACATCGACAAGGAAACAGATTTGGTAGCGTTGGCTCAGTATTACGCCAACGTGAATGGTGCGAATCGCTCAAAGCTTGATCAGATGCTCGTGACTGAATTTTCCGCCAAGGTCGAAGTCACGAAAAATCATAAAATCTTGGCCAGGCTACCGATCCATACCTATTGGACGACCAATTACGACAAGCTGATTGAGCGCGCGCTTGAGGACAACGAAAAGGTTGCTGACGTCAAACATACCGTCAAGCAACTGGCTACGACAAAGCTTAAGCGGGACGCGGTCGTGTACAAGATGCATGGTGACGTCGAGCATGCGTCGGACGCCGTGCTGACTCGCGATAACTACGAACGTTACCACGTGGAGATGCAACCCTATATCACCGCGCTCAGTGGCGATCTCATTTCAAAAACGTTCCTCTTCTTGGGCTTCAGCTTCACAGACCCAAACCTCGACTACATCCTGAGCCGGGTTCGCATCCAGTACGAGAAGCATCAGCGCCAGCACTACTGCATTTTGCGGAAAGTCAGCCAATGGGAAAATGAGGCGCAGGCCGATTTTGAGTACCGAGAGCGGAAGGAAGAACTCTTCAAGCTGGAGTTGGTTCGGTTTGGAATCAAGGTGGTGTACGTAGATGACTTTCAGGAAATCACCACCATCCTTGAGGCAATTGAACACCGCTATAAGCGCCAAACCATCTTTATTTCTGGCGCGGCACACGACTATAGCCCTTGGCCCGCGAGTGAGTCCGAACACTTCGTCCACACGCTGAGCAAGGCCATCAGCAAAGCGCAGTTCCGCATCATCTCCGGCTTCGGACTGGGCATTGGGAGTGCTGTGATCTCAGGTGTCATTGAACAAACCCTCATGAATGGTCAGCGGCTGGACAGCGATCAACTGATTCTGCGGCCATTCCCACAGACCCAAACCGGCGAGCGCCCGCGGAATGAGCTCTGGACAGAGTATCGGCGTGACATGCTGGCGCATGCCGGGATTGCCCTATTCCTTTTTGGTAACTCTCTCAACGAGGCTGGTGAGGTGGTGCTGTCGGAGGGCATGCGCGAAGAGTTCGATCTCGCAGTCGCCGGCGGAGCCTTTGTAATCCCAGTAGGCATCACTGGCTCGATCTCGGCTGACCTCTGGAAAGAGGTGATGGCGACCTACGACGAAACGAAGTACGAGCACGGCAAGAAAATCACCCCCCTGCTGCAGGAATTGGGCGCGGAAGGTACCAACCTGACGCGGGCGCATGACGTCATCCTGAACCTGCTGCCACTCATCTAAAGGAAGATCACCATGGCAAGAAAGGTATTTTTCAGCTTTCAGTACGAGGACGTGCATCGCGCGATGAACGTGCGTAACAGCAACGTCATCGCCTCGGATCAAAAGGTGGGTTTCATCGACAAGGCTGATTTCGAGGAAGTGGAGCGTCAGGGCGATGCTGCCATCAAGAGATGGATCACTGATCAGCTGCATGGCACCAGCGTAACCGTTGTCCTCGTTGGAGCGACCACAGATAAGAGTAAGTGGGTGAAATATGAGATCGAGCAGAGCATTGCGCGCGGCAATGGCATCCTGACCATCGACATCAGCAAGATCGCCGACCTCAAGGGCAACACGACAGCATGCTGTGGGCTTCGCGTTCCGGGAGCTCCGCACTACCAGTGGAACAACCATGATGGCCGGACAAATCTAGGCAAGTGGGTTGAGGAAGCTGCGAAGGCGGCCGGGAAGCAGTAGCAATAATGAGGCGCCGAATGGCGCCTCTTTCTTCGGAATAGGGATTATCTGATGTACGTAGGCTTCGAGATCGAGAATTACCAGGCTACCGATCCTTTATCAGGTTTGAGCATCGACCGATATATTCAGGGTGCTAAAAGCCGCATTGACGACCTTGCACTGTTCATAATTGGCTCCTACAACCAGCGCATCGTCCTGGATGCTGAAGCTTTGTCGAAGAAGATTTTTCCGGAGGGGGACTACGACGTATTCCTCTCCCATTCTCATGCTGATCAGCGCAATGCTGTTGATCTGGCATTGTCGTTGGGTAAGCGCGGTTTGAAGGTCTTTGTCGACTCAACGGTGTGGGGATTCTTTGGCGATCTGGTTTCCAAGATCATCGCCCAGACCCGGCCATCGGAAGACGAATCCAAGGATGACCACATCCACCGGATTCATGCCGATGTCCACATGATGCTGGCAGGCGCCCTTCACCGCACGATCGCACGAGCGGAAACCTTCATATTTGTGCGGTCTGAAAAGTCCATCCCCTTGGTCTTCAATGACAAAGCGAGAACATTTTCCCCATGGCTTTACTCTGAGCTGCAGTTCAGCTTCCAGGTGCGGCATTTCATACCCAAGCGGATCTTGGAGCGAGATGATGGCGTACTACTGGATAGCACGAAAGGCTTGGAAAGCTTAGCCCTTGAGAGCATGCAACACATCACTGCTTTCAGGGCGTTCAATGATCACCTCCCTCAAATTGCTGGCAATGCGCTACGTGATTGGCTTGTTACCCAGCCGACAGGTACCCCAGGAGGCGTGACGCTGGACAAACTCTACAGCCGCTTCGATGTGCCTCGCCACTATTACCGTAAGCGTGAATCACTGCAGATGTAGCAACTGGGGAGAGTCGTTGCCCTCTGATCGACCTGCTTGCACATGGGACTGATGCCTGTGCTGGCGGGTCGAGCTTCATTGCCCCGCCACTCCAAAGCGCAGCCTTAATGCCTGCCTGAACTAGAGTATTGCTGTCGCTTGACTAGATAATCACTCATTGAGCGAAGGCGGTTATCGGATCAGATCGCAAGCCACTGCTCCCCACGAGGTCGAGGGCTTATCCTAGTTCACCTCCCCGGCGGTTTTGGTGATTTACCAAGGGGGGAATCTGTCTTTCGTAGCTGTCCGAAATGTATTCAGCTATCCGTACCTGTCCCGATGGATCTGCCAACCATGAAGTCATTCATAGATCGAAACCCGAAGGAAAAAGCCGTGGAAGAAGCATTCGCGGTCTTGGCGCGCAACGGCTATGAGAGCGAGCGTCCGGATCCAGCAGACAACGTGTTCGTGGTCGCCGAACAATTGAAGCGCCAGCAGGATCAAGTCAAGGCTTCACCCTCCGCGCCTGAATCACCTTGAGGTCGATCGGGGCGGGTGGCTACGACAAATACTTCGGCACCACTCCAGTGATCGTTACTCGCTAGGCGTGTCTGGTCGCTGACTGCGGCAAGTCTCCAGGGCCTTATTTGCAGCAGACAATTCCTCGCCAAGTGCCGCGGCTTTGGCACGTAGCTCGGTGAGCTCGGTCGAAAGCATTTCGTTGCTACTTCTCACAGCCGTGAACTGCTCCTGAAGCATTTCTTTCGCCCCCTCCGCCCTGGCTGTAGCCTTATTCGCCAGCGCCAGATCCCCTTCCTGCTGCTCGACCGCATCCTGGCTTTGAAGCGCCAGCTTACTCTGCTGACGCGCCTCACCCAGCAGACGCTCATTGTCACGATTGAGCCGAGTGAGCTCGTCCTGGCGAACCATCAAGGTCTGCTGGAGTTGCAGGGTCTCCTGCTGCATCTGCTGCAGCTGTGTTTCATGACGGCGCTGATCCTGTTCACGCTGCTCCTTGATCGCGGAGCGGTAATGCTCCATGGCATCACGGGCATGTGCGTGCTTTTCCTCCAGTGACCGCACCTGCTCATCCTTCTCTTGTATCCGTAACTCCAAATCGGCGCAGCTTTGGCTGATGCGAGCGTTTCGTGTGATCTCCGCCTGGAGGGAAGACTGGGACGTTCTCAACTCCTCAGCCTGGGCCGCCAATGCCACGTCTCGACTAGCTACGACCTGCTTGCTTTTCTTGAGCTCAGCTTCCAATTCGCTTACACGCTGATCCCTCGCCGCGATGCTTTGCTCATGAGTCAGTCTCTCCTTCGCCAGGGCCACATTGCCCTCCTCCAGCACGCGCTTCAGAAGCTGGCTGACCATTGCAGTTAGCTCGTCACATAGGCGACCTGGATCAGCTTGGGAGCGCACATCTGTGGACTCCAGCTCCTGCATGTACCGCGAAATAGTGGTTTTGACCCCGTATTTCCGAGCTCAACGCGCACTGCATCGATGCTCGGATTGACGCCGCGGGCATGCAGCGCAGCGCGTGCCTTCTGCACCTACCAGAGCTTGATGCGGTACCGCCGCGATTCCGCCCTGTTGCTAATTGGCTTCTGGCGCGGATTTCGAAGCGATGAATTGGCGCGCCTTCGTGTTGAGACGACTCAGGCGGAAGCCGGTGTTGGAATCACCTTCTATTTGCCCTACTCCAAGACCGACCGCGACTATCAGGGTAGCACCTTCTACACGCCCTCCCTCAAGCAACTTTGCCCGGTCGAGGCCTACATCAACTGGATCACTGTGTCAGGTATCGTGGACGGGCCGATATTCCGCAAGCTCGATCGCTGGGGGAATCTTTCCGACAGTGGCTTCAGGGCCAGCAGCTTGATTCCCCTGCTGCGCCGGATTTTAGAGGCTGCGGGCATCCCAGCCGCGGCGTACAGCAGCCACTCGATGCGAAGAGGCTTTGCAACGTGGGCGTCGGCGAATGGATGGGACATCAAAGGTTTGATGACCTATGTGGGGTGGCGAGACATGAAATCTGCGTTGAAGTACGTAGACGCCAGTAACTCCTTCGGCAGCTTGGCGGTTCAATCTCAATCGATCGATGTTTTTGAGATAACTTGAATCGTCGTGGTTTCTCTAAGGCGATTCGGGATGCCATTTGGATGGAAACTGTCGTGGCAGCCATCCAAACGACAGTAAGAACCTTCATGATAAGCTCGCGCGCGAGGACGCAAGGGCTACTTCACAGCAAGGAGCATTACTAGGCATGCGAACTGATGATGAAATGAGCGGGATGGCCTCATGACACTCAAGGCTTCATTCGCAACAGTCCTGCGCGCACTACGCGCCAAGCGAAACATTTCCCAGCGCGAGTTCGCAGACACGACAAGCCGCACTACCTCTCAAAGCTGGAGGCTGGTAAGTCGAGCATTACCTTGGACAAGCTGCAGCAGTAGAGTGACCGACTGGGCCTCAGCCCACTGACGTTATTGACGTTGGCCATCAGCGAAAGCACGGGCGAATCGACGACCGAACTGGTTAACAAGCTTTGCGGGGAGATTCGCGGGCGCCTGTGAAGGAAACCATCGAGGAGCTCGGTGAGTTCGTGCTCCCTCTGTTCACCTGAGTTCTCAATGGGAGGCTGCTCATTGCAGCCTCCAGTGAGCTGGACTCTCTACACATCTCAGTCAGAAGAAAATCCTTGGCCCACCAATGGGGAAATCAGGCAAGTCAACGGTGAACGGGGATCCGACGTTTACAGGTGAACCGTACGACCCGCGAATTCCGCGACCCTGGGCAGGACTCGGGTTGCTCTGAATGACCATTTCTTTTGTCACAACCGGATAAAGCCCTAGGTATTCCTGGCCTTCAAAGGGGGAATCCGACTCTTCCATCACTGGCAGAACAGCTACACTGCCATTCTTGTACCCGTCGAAGTAGCCGAGTTCCCACGGCATCCACTTGGATTTAGGAGCGTTCTCAGTGGCGAGGTATAGAAGGCTTTCACACTGCCGCATGCGGTGACGCAGGACTTCGGCGGTGTCGGCTGTAACGCGGTTGCGATCCAGAGCCTGATCATCAATCCAGTCCACATAGACCTTCTTGCCTTCCTCCTCCAGCAAAACCTTGATCCCAAGGACAAGCTCCGCATCCACCATAGCGTGGGAGAGGAAGATGTCGAATCGTTCCGTAACCTTGTAGTTCTTCTGGGCACTCTTAATGGCATCAATGGCACTACGGCCGCCACGTAGAGCCCGCTGTCCGACCTTACGTGCTTCCGCCTGGGTGAAGTACGACAATTTCGATCTCCGTCCGGTAACCTGCCAGGTACTATACATAGAACATCATGGCCATTGCTGGCGTAAAGCTAGAAACTGTACATCTTTGGGAATCTGAGTGCCTGACTGCAGGCAGGAAACTTCAAATGAGGCAGGAAACCCTACCTCATAATGCAGTCCTGATACTGCCCGCTAGCCTCGCTCTGCCCTGGCCTTCAAATCTTTAAAGCGATCCTCGAGAGACAGGCTGTCATAAACATTGTTCAATGCCACTTCTGCGCGGGTAAGGTCTTTGCTCCACTCCTGCCGAGAGTTGTACCATTCTTGCATCTCCTCACCGGTAACCTTTGGCAAGTGGCGATTAAATGCTTTAAAGGCGAGCAGCGCGTCTGATCTTACCGATGCAGTTGACTTGATAAGGCCTTCTGAACCATCGACGGACTCAAGGGCCGGCTTCCAGCGTCGCTTCGGAGTTTCATTACCCACGTACGCACTAAACTGGAGCTCCGAATAAATCCAGGGCGAAAATGTCCGGTCAAATTCTTGATAATCTTCAAGAGGAATTGACTTGGTCGTATTAAGAAAAATGAACAGTTCAGACTGGTGAATCACTTTATGTAGAGCGCCAGTCAGCATCATATGCACGCCAGCGGCCAAATCTATAGCATCACGATAATTGTAGATGGTTCGATTTTCTTCGCGCTTAGGGTCTGCGTAGATTTCGCTGAGATCATGTAGGAGATCGTGGAAATAACCCCAGACGCAAGAATCAACAAAGACACGCAGCCCTCTTGCCTGCAACGAAACCGCCAATTCAATCGCCTTGTCCTCATCTGCATGTGAGTGGGACAGGAAAACATCAGCATCCTGGGAAGGAAAGATGTGGTCGGCAATTTTTTGAGCGTCAATGACTTCTTTTTTCTCAAATACACCAATTAGATAGTTAGAGAGCTTGTCATACCGCCCCTTGGCTTGCTCTCGAAACGCTTCAAGCTCATCTTCATCAGGTACCGATAGATGTGAATACCTGTTTAACTCAAAACCTACGTACATCGAAATATCCTTAATCGAAGTTCATGGCGCGAAACGGCGGCGCTGTATCACGGAGGACTACAGCTATGTGCCAGGCTCAATGGCCGCTTCATCGGCCAAGAATTGAGGTTGGGATTATACTGAAATTTAAACCTCAAGTGGCACTTGGCCACCCAGACGAAGGTCGAGATTGCAGACTTTACGGCATCAACGCAAAAAAGGAAGCAACCCCGAGGCTGCTTCCTTTTTTGATCAACCGTGGTTACTGACCTACGGAGATGACAACCTTGCCAAACGCACCTTTCGAGAGGTGCTCATACGCTTCACGCGCCTGCTCAAACGGGTAGACATGGTCGATCACCGGCGAGATAGCATGGGTTCAAGAACTCTTTCATACGGTCAAACGAGGATCTAGGAGCAACCGCGATGCCGCGGATCGTGGTCTGACGGAAGATCAGGGGCATCAAGCTGAGATTGGTGCTCTGTCCAGTGCTCAGGCGGATGCCGAGCTCAAACAAACGCTAACATTGCGGACTGTTTCGATCACCTCAACATCGCGCAGTTACTCTCACCCGAGACGTGGGACATATGAGCAAGCCGTGTCTCATGGGCAGCTGAGCGCTGACTCGTCGAGCTGCCACCTTCCGACTCCCTTAGGCGAGATGCTTGCCAGACCCTCAGTCAGAGAACGTCCAGGCTGCTCCAGCCCAATCGAGGCTTTCGGGGATCAGGTATTGATTACTCAACTCCGACAGGCGCTGGATCGCTACCTTGTTAGCTGCATCATAAAGCGCGCGTGACGAATCAACAGAAGCCATCTGCGCACTGAAATGCGCCGGCTGCATCAGCCAGCCACTGACAACTCCAGAGTTGACCTTGGTTCCCTCTTGTCCCGCCAGGATGGTCACAAACTCCTGTCGCACGCGATTACCTTGCGGCCCTTGCCACCGCAGCATGGCACCAAACAGTGCACCGCTGCCCTCCCCCAAGCTTGGCGCGCAAACGGATCCTACCAAGCCACCGAAGTCGTACAGGCATGCTTTGGCCAGAAGGTACTGCATCAAGGATGAGGTCAAGTCCAACATTCGGGTATCAGGACGGCGAGCGGCGAGCGCCCTATCTACTGTGACGTCCATGCGCGAAGAGACTTTTTTACTGAGTCCCAGCTCCTGCATCACCAATTCAGGCAGGCGGATCCGCAGGAGGCGAGGCTCGTTAGCTGGTATAGAAATCTCAACCCCTAATTGATCAAACATCCCAGTGACGAAGCTCTGGAGATGATCAATGGTGATTGCCACCTGATCTCCCAATTCATTGGCATCGTTCGTAGCAGCATGGGCAAAAATCTCCCTCTGTTTCTCAGCAGCCCTCCTGGCTTCCTCCAATGCCGCATCAATACGCTCGCTGGTGCGCTCAATCCCTAACTTCGTTGCCTGCTGAAGGATGTCCTCCACGTCGACGAGATCCGCTACCTCACCAAGTATTTCATCCTTCAGCCCCTCGTTGAATTCGTGCTTCTGCACCTGCGCCAGGTCGCGCACCACGCTGTCGATCCGCTCGTACATCAAGTCAACGATGTCCTGATCAAGGCTGTCCGATTGCTGGATGTTGAACACCACGACCTTCAACTTTTGGCCATACCGATACAACCTACCGATCCGTTGGACGAGGCGCATCGGGTTCCATGGCAGGTCATAGTTGACCATGATGTGGCAGTGTCTCTGCAGGTTGATACCTTCGCCACCTGCCTCGGTGGAGATAAGGAATCGACCCTGAGCCTCGAACTGAGCAATAGCCTCACGGCGCTCTGCGTGCTGCATGGAGCCATTGATGAGTGCAACCTTACCATCACCAAATCGGGCGGCAAGGGCATCTCTTAGATAGCGCTGCGTCGTACGGTACTCGGTAAAGATCAGTACCTTCTCGTCGGGGGTCTCCTCATCAATTGACGAGATTACGTTGTCAATGAACACGGTGAGCTTCAAGTCATTGGCCATCAGCGATGCGGCGTCTTCAATGAGCTGGCGAAGGAGTTGGATTTCGCCGGCGAAAAACTCTTCCGCCTCGCCCCTTACCTGTTCTTCCCATTCACCGACATATCGCTGATCGGTCGGTTCGCTGAAAACAGTCTCTTGAGCATGAACATCCAGCAATCGCTGGAGACGATTTTGGAGGGCCTGGTGGATCGCAGCAGCACTAGACACTGCGAGCTTGCGGTAGACGGTCATCACAAACCCAATAGCGTTTCCCGTCCGACCCAGGGCTTCGCCTGCGGCATAGCCCTTACGTAGGTAGGCCTGAAGTGTCTGGTCGAAATCAATCGATTCCGGACTGCTGGGCACCTTGAGCGCGAAGGTGCTCTTTCCTTGGAAGATGAATTGCCCGTCTGCGTCGGTGACGTCCGCTTTGTGGTTGCGGTAAACCATGTCGCGCAAGATCTCAGGCTTGAGGCTGAGCATCATAAGCTCCTGCCGTCTTTCCGGGCGGAGCAACTCAAGTAATGCTACGAATTTGTCCTGCATTCCCTGGTGAGGCGTGGCGCTCAGAAGCAGCATGTGCTGTGTGCGGCTCCGGAGCGCTTTGGCAAGGTCGTAACGCTCAGAGCTGTCAAACTTCAGGCCATACTGTCGCCGACTGAGTCGGTGTCCTTCGTCGAAAATGACGAGATCCCAGGGTTCTGCCTGAAGCAAGCTTTCCAGGTGATCAGGTTGTTTGAGGCGATCCAGCGAGCCAATTACACAGTCGTGCATCTTCCACTGGCGCGGCTCATTGACGACGAAATCCTCGTGATAGATCTCGAAGTCTTCGAGCTTGAACTTGTAGTACAGCTCATCCTGCCATTGCTTGGTTAAGCCGGCCGGCGTGATCAGGAGGATGCGCTTCACACGGTTTCGCTGGATCAGGGCGTGAAGCAGCATCCCTGTTTCGATGGTTTTGCCCAAGCCCACATCATCTGCGATCAGCCAGCTCAGGTTGTTCGATGCCAGGATGTGGTGTACCAAATTGATTTGATGTGGCAGCGGGTCGATTTCTAAGTGCGAAAGGGATCCCGTGTTCTCGTTCCATACCTTGATAGCGTGCGCGAGCATCCGCAACCTGAGACGCTCGGCGTCCGGCTCTTGGCCATGTAGTGCTTGCACAAACCGGTGTTTCACCGCTTTGATATGGCGCAGGTACTGATAAGGTAGCCAGTGCCGTTCTCTTCGCTCTGGAAAGTCTACTAGAGCCTGCTCGCTACCAGCCAGATTTCGTTGCTGCATGATTACGCCCTGACCTAGAGAGCGCACACCCGTACCAGGAGTGCAGTCCAACACGTCTTGGCCATTCTTAAAGCCTGAACTCACGGTGGCAGCATCAACGAAATTTGGTCGATCTGACCCAGTCCAACGCACCTGGATCTCGCCACTCTCAGCAATCGCCAGCTTGACTGCGCCAAAGACCTCCTGACCGCCCGGGGTCACCCGCTTAACTAAACAGCCCTGTACGTGAGAAAGTCTTAGCGGTTTCATTCAGTATTCCCTGTGAGTCCGATCAGCTGACACTTAGCGATTGGGAAGAAGATTCGATCGACGAGTCGAGTGTGGGTGCCGAGCATTGCTTCACTGTAAATTCAAAGGTGGTTTGCGGTGTGAGCTCCGCGAGGGACAGATCTGCCGTATGGTCGGTGCATTCGACGTTGCCAGTGGTTGATTCTGCTGGCTGATCACTGTCCTGCCTTTCCATCCGAGCGACCTCCTCCGCTTCCGACTTGATAGGAAGGTCACTGAAGTAGCAGCCAGGCACTTGAGGGTCTTTTATGTGAGGTACGCCGTATGACCGAAGCTTCTGGAGCTTCTGAATTCCTAGGTCATCTGGGACGCCAAGGTCGCTGGACTCTTCTGTCGGCCACCGATGGGGTGAATCGAAGTCCCAGTAGACGCTTGGTGGAAGGACTGCGTCCAGATCACCAAAGCGATACCAGAGGTATCTAGCGAAAGCCTTGAAGACACGCCGAAGCGTCGGGTTTTCATACCAGGACTCGAACAGCTGCTCCAATAGGACATCGATCTCTTCCACCTGCGGAATCGACTCAAATGATCGGACAATCAGCAGCGCCGTACGCCATGAGAGGGCGTGGCAGGACAAGCGGGTATTGCCAGTGCTGTCGAAAGCGATCCAATACAGGTCATTATCTGCCCAGATCACCTTGATGTGAGCAGCTAGGACGAGCTCCTCGGGCGTCAGTCCCTCATCAATCGCTCGCTCCAAAGCAAGCCTGGTGGCACCCCACCCGCTCATCACGAAAATCCGTTGAATAAGAAAACGCGTGGCGTGAGGCCAGTCATACTTAACTATGAGCGCAACGGCCTTCTGCAGCGCACGCTCCTCGCGGGTTAGCTGATATTCCGATGCCGCCTCTTTGGGTTCAACCTTAAAGTCATCGTCTTCCAGCAGCGAGTCTGCATCGAAGTCATAGATCGCGAACTCATCTTCCGGATCATCATGGTATACACCACTGGCCGGAAGAATGCCTTCAAGCTCTCCTTCTGAATCAAAGAGGGCCAATTCGGAGAAGTCGTCCGCGGCGTTCGCGTCAAAGCTGGAGTATTTCGCGTAGGATTCGACATCCGGCATCATGGGCTCATCGATGCCATCGATGCCATCGATTTGGTCGAGGTGAAAAGCATCCTGGTCGCGAGAGGCCACAAAATCGTCTGGCACAGGAGCATCGGTTAAGAGATTCCTCGATGAGCCCGGCGAAAACTCTGCGTCAGCTTGAGAATCCAACTCCTCGGGATCATTAGGCCAGCTCACCGCTGCTGTCGGGTCAGAAGCGTTGAGTGGAGCGGTAAATGATCGTGAAGGCTCGCTGACAACACGGATCTGAGCAACATCTTCGCTATCTGACTTGATATCGGGCTCAACAGCTTTCGATGGATTCAGGCTAAGCCTGCGCTTGGGTTCTTTTGGGACACCCGCTCGATGCGGCGGTGCTCCGCTTCCAGTGCTGCGTACTTCAGTACTTGGAATGAACGCTGTAGCCAGGGGCAAGACTTCGCCTTGACGCACGGGTTGCGGTTCGTCAGCGTCCATCTCTAATGGCGCAAATTGGCGAGCGTTTACCTGGAAGAACTCTAAATCTTCTTCGCTCAGTTGATCGTCTTGGCTAGACGAGTAGCCGAGGGAGAATGCTCTTTGTTGACGCCGGATAGCATCGGCTGTTTGCATCGCCTTGGCACCCTCAACCGGACGGTGCTGAAGCGTGAAGACTCGGCCCAGTAACATCAGGTAATCAGGGTCTTGGCCATCTTCGAGGGTGTCGAGCAGCAAACGCTCTGCTGCTGGAAGGTCGGAAGCGGCCACAAGGGCGTTGAGCTCCCTAAGAAGCGCATCCTTGTTCCTGGTTTTTTTTGACGAGAGTTCGGAACCTTGGATTTGCCGCTCCACCCGGAGCCTTTTGAGTCGCCCCTGGACTTTCAGAAAAGCGCCTGGGCGCGCTGAGACTTCTCTGATCACCGAGCTCAAGGCTGAGTATTCGCACGACCGCAGATGTGCACTGATCGCGACCAGCTCATTGCCCCTTGCTAGCCCCTCAAACAGCTCCTGAACTGCGGCCTCCAGTGACCCTGGCTCAGCAGCCACATAGCGACATAGGTCGTCCAGCAGTTGATCGCAGTCCATTGCTCACGTTCCAATCTATTTCGGCACAAATATGTAACTCATGGCACACCTTAGCCGATCATCCGTCATCAAGTTAAGCGAATATTGAGGCCGGTCGCCAAGAGTGAGCGGTTGGCATCTGCCATGCCTCCGCGCTCCCCAGTGGCCACATGCCTACGCACTTTCATCTGACCTTTCAGAGAACTCATCTTCGAGACCGTAAGCGTAATAGAGGGAGTCGAGATAGAAGCCGCCCTTATAGCTCACACGCTCAAAATGATCCATCAGCTCTCTACCACTGACTTTAGGCAGGTGGTCGGTAGGAATATCGAATCCGAACGCGGCTGACTTGGGGCTAAAAGGTGCCTCCTCCAGGCTAATCTCATCTGCAAAAAAACGCTCAGATTTGGGGAGTCGCTGTCTGCGGGGAACTTTGGTGCGAACCTGCGCGCTGAATGAAAGCTCGGAGTAAATCCAAGGTGACAAGGTTTGATTTCGGCCAGCACTTTTCAGGGGCACAGATTTACTGGTATTCAAGAAGACGAAGCATTCAGTCTGGTCGATCATCCTGTGAAGCTCCGTCATCAACATGACGTAAGCTGCCGCTGCAGCCTCATCACATTTCCTGTGCGAGTAATATTTCTGATCCCCGACGATTTCAGATTCTGAGTACTGCTCATTCACGGCATCCAAAAGCTCACCAACGCTCCCCCAAACACAAGAATCGATGAACACTTCGACACTCCTCTTCTCCATCGCGATGGCGAATTTTATGGCATTTTCTTCATCACCATGGGAGTGAGAGAGAAAAATGTGGGCGTGGCCAGAAGGGAATAGGATTTGAGCAAGTTCTTTAGCGCCTAAAACGTCTTTGCCTCCCAGCTGTGCAACAATGGCATTTGTGAGCTTGCTGATATTTAGCCCGCCAGCGTTAGCTTTATAAGCTTCAACCTCCTGCCGCGATACAGCGCCAAGTGACTTGAAGCCCTCTAGCTCAAACCCTAAATACATTAACACTCCTTCACTAAAACTTTTGGCCCGGCGCGCAATATCGATACGCCCCACATCTGTAAACGGCTTCCTTGTTACCGTTAATTAGATGGCGCCCCAACCGTAGGTAACAAGTTGAGAGGGTCGATAGCCACCCACGGCATAGGCTTCTACCAGGCATCCTTGCTTGGAAATTTACCCACAATTAATGAGCAGGCAAAAACCGGTTGAATAGCGATGCGAAATCTATGTCGTCAAGCTCGGACTCAGTGAAATAACCTTTATCGCGAGCAAGATTCAGCGCTGCACCGCCTGGCGCGGCAACCGGCAGAATGAAAGAGCCTTGATTGAACTGCTTGAAGATGTCGTATTCGACCTCTACACCGTCCATCCCGCCAATGAACACAGCACCGACTAGATCTGGTCGAGAGAGCATCTGTTTGCGCATCAATAGCAAGCTGCCTTGGAGGTCGTTTGGCACGGCATCTGTATAGATCACGTTGTCAAATCGCTGGTTCTCTTCTGGGAAGCTCCCTTCAAAAAATCGGCTTTGATACAGAACCACAGAGCTTGCGTAATCAACACCGAGATCTTCACAAATGCTCCAGATCATTGGGGTGATTGCTGGATGGCCGCCCCATACGATCTTGTGCTGGCGAACCGCAGCGATGGCGAACTCGCGAACGGCACACTGGATAAGAAACGGGTCAGCAGTCTCAAAATACTGACCTCGCCCAGCCACTGGGATACTTGCCGAGAGAAAAATCGCCCCCATTTCTACGCCCTCCAGTCTGCAAATTGCCAGCCCGCTTCGCAGGCCTTAACCCATCGGGTCGCCTGGATGTGCTGGCCGAGCCAGTCCAAATGACTCAGCCACTGCGGATGCAGGCCTACATGGTCATAGAGTATGGCCACAGATCCCTCAGGAGAGTTCATTGAAGCTTCGTGCATAGTCGTGGAGGTCGGCACGCCCACCGTTGGGTAAACCACGACCATCCGATCATCGGGCAGACGTACCTGAATCCCGCGCCCGGCTCCCATCCCAATCACCTCGCCACCAATGGACTCGATGCCGATTCGCAGATTGCTCACCAGGTTAACGGTTCGCACCGCATGGCTCTTGCTGCGGACTTCTTCAAGCTGGAGACAAATCCGGTCAATCGCGTGGTCAGAAATCCTTCCAGATGCGACATCCAGCTCACTCGCATCGAGCTCAGCAAGGCTTGCGGTAGCCAAGCGCGCGGAACGCTGAGCTTCAGGCCATCCTACTCGAAGCACGCTGATGCCCTTGGCAAGCGCCCTCCCGAACTCGGCCGATGTCCATCGACTGTTGAAGTAGTCAGGCGTATCGAGCATCAATAACACGTCAGAGTCGCAAAGCCGATGCCACAGCATGGTCTGAAAATCTTCGGCCGGCGCAATGCTGTGGGTATCCAGGAACACATCGAAATGCCTGGCAGAAAGCGCATCGAACATCTGCAACGCAGCCTGCCTGGCCTCGTCTCGCCGATAACTGACAAAGACCCGTCTCTGCTTTGGAAGCAAGCCTGCGCATTCCAGCAGGGCCGTGGCGACTCGTTTTGCCCCACCACTGGCGTAAGACAAGCAGTTCAGCGGGCGCAGGATTTCTGGGACTTCAGTCGCGACTCGCCCCAGGTCGGACACGACTGGGACGACAGGAACACCACCTCGCAGCAAGCTTGGTAAGCTAGGATGATCCGCGCCCACTCCGCCAAAAAACACCACAGCAGCTGATCGTTGCTGGTGGGGGGTGAAGGCGGCTGGAACGATTTCCCAGCCGATTTCCTGGCCTAACCTCAAGCCAAACATGGAAACCGCATCTGCTACAGCGCTTTCAAGCTCAGAAATTTGCGCTGCCGAGGGTGTTCCCAAGACAGCTAGCTGATAGATGAATGACATGACAGCCCCGCTACCGGACTCATTAAGCGCCAATAATCAAATGGGCACTGGGAGGGTTAACCTCTCAGTGCCCATGCCCACTCAGAACCGCTCCCACGGATCAACATGCTGGCCGTCGAAGAACCTAGAACGCACCTCAGCAAAGTGCTTTTTGCCGGCCTCATTGCCCCGTTGCGCCATATCCTGGATGGCCTCGGTGTCATCAAGTTTGATTTCTAGAGGGGTCTGCTCGTTGACACGTAGGTGCCGGGTCGGGCCGAGGAAGCTATCCGCCAACGCCAAAGCGCCATGCTCCTGGGCGGCGAAAAAGAGATCTGTGCTGTGAAGCGCCCAACCTGCCTTGCCGTTTAGGAACCGAGTACTGAAATCGCTTTCGCTGGTGAGCGTACCGACGCTCAGAACATCGATCCTATCCAAAGGTACCTTCAGATAACGAACCGCTTCAGCCAGGGCTGGCAGAATGGGGTTATTAGCCCAGACACCACCATCCAGGAAAGTCTCCAGCGCTACCGCGCCATTGAATTCGGCCTCATCAAAGTAGGTGGGCGCCGCAGAAGAGGCCAGCGCAGCCTCCACGGCTGTTATATCTCTATAAGCCGTACGATCTGGGCTATGCGGTGTGACAATAGCTTCTGCGTGACCATGCTTGGCCTTCACCGTTGGGATCACCAAGCGGCAAAGGGAATCCCCGGCCAGCGTTTTTTCGCCGTAAACCTCAGTGAGTAACTCCTTCAGTGTCGCGGAGTCATGCTTGGAAAAGACCCAGTGCCGTAGGGCCCGGTTCTTGGGGAAAATTTTTGGCCCCTTCGTCTGGTAAAACTCAAGAATTTGACCTGGCTTCAAGCCCAATGCCAGCCCAATCGCCAGGATCGCGCCCGTGGATGTACCGGCCACCAGATCGAAGTGCGAGATCAGGTCGTTTCCACCGCCGGCCTTCAGCATATCGTCCCACTTGGCCAAGACTGCGGCTGTGAAGGTGCCTCTGAGCCCGCCTCCGTCCAGGGCCAAGATACGGAAATTGCGACCCCGCGAAACATTCCGCCGGGTCAGTGGCAGGTTTTTCAGCTGTTCTACAATTAGATCCACAACCTGGTCTGCAGACGTGCTTTCGGCAATAACCTTATTGACTGCCTCAGGCAACCCGTTGCGCAGGCGTGATAGCAACGAAGGGTCTTCTTTGAGGTAGCCTGCGATTGCCCCGCCGAAGCCAGCCACAATAAAGCCGGGCTTACCGAGCTCAAGCATTGCATCAAGCTCATTGGGAACGCCCGCTTTTGCTTTGTTGACGTCCCACCAAGCGCCTCCCACGCAAACAACGACGTCAGAACGATCCGCCATCCAGTCTCGCATCGGGGTCAGGCCGTCTGCTGCGGTGTCATCGCTATTATCTGCAGGCACAATTTCTACAGAAGCAAATGCTCTCTGCGCTTCAATTTCAGCGGTGTACTGGTCGGTCGAGAAGCTTTTCGCTCGAACAAGCGTGAGCGCACCTTTGCTACCGCCTGCCTCGATGAAGTCTTCTGCTGCCTTCTGCAGTGGCGCAGTGAATGTGGGATGGCTTCCATGGACAATGGAGCCTCCTTCGCTGAAGACCTTAGCTGCGAGCTTCTGTACGAAAGCAGCAATCTCTGGTTTTGATTCTTTATTTGATCCGGACAGATGGATCCTGACGCCGGCCAGGCGCTGTATAACTGCCATGTGAAATACCTGAGTAATCTGAAATATCGATTGCTGTGAGCCAACACGGCTAGGAGTGCATTTCTAACGGCCAGCCAGGCCTGCCGCCGTTTCGATCCAGCCAGCGATGTTGTCCCTGCCATTCTGAGCGGCGAAGTCGTATCTCATGCAGTGCTTGGAAAGGGGGACTACCGTGTCGCGGGTAGGAGCATCGAACCACAGATCAGCGGCCGGAATGGCAAGGGTGTAATCCTCATACCTCACCCACTTTCCGCCCTTGACCTCCGCGAAGAGAATTTTGCCGTTGGCGAGATACAGTCCCACCTGATCCAGAGGGTTTGTGCCTTTCACCCCGAGCTGCTTGTCGTTGTTTCTCACGCCATGGATATCAACGGTGAGCAGCCCGTTGCCCTTCAGGACACTGCGCACGATCTCGTACCGCACCCACCGCCTGCCGGCGGTGTACTGGCCAGCGAGTACACACGTTACAGAAGTGTTGTTGAGACCGTTGCGAAGGAAGGTCTTCAGCGCTTCATCGCCTTCCTTCTTGGAGGCCTCGAATATACTGCCATCAAAGAAGCCCTGGGCTTCTTGATCCTTGCTGACCACCAGGCAATTCCTGACATTCCAGCATCGCCACACGTCTTCCTGATAATGGAAGGAAAAAAACGTTCTCCGTGCCATCCCTTGCTCCCGTTCGTTAGCACCCCCTGCCTCGGCTCCCAGCCTCAGCGAAGGGCTGCATGCGGGGCTGCTGTGGCCATCAAAAGCGAGGCCGTCCAGCAGCGGAGGCTTTGAAATGCAGGGAGACTACCACCAAGCGCTGGAGTTGACATCACTATGATGGCAGCAGGCATGCAAGCGGCTGTAGTGCGGCTGCGGCGGAGGATGGCTATGATCCATCTCTTGATGGTTAGGCAGACCGGGTTCCGATCAGAGCTAACGCTCAGGTGAAGATGCCATGGTCAAGACGCATGAGTAGGTCATAAATCTCGTCATACCCTGAAAGCGTGCACAGCAGGCTGCAGGGGGCTCGACAGCCTAGCTCACGCACAGGCATCTCCAGCCAGTCTTGCGCGATCTTCGAATTTCCGAATACCTGCAGCGCAATCATCGCGATCATGGCGGCAAATCTTGATCCGTTGTTCTGCCGGCAACTCGATTAGGTGCCTTAAGTCGGCTTTCACATGACTGAGGTCGCTCATAACTCAAGTCTCCATAGAATCGATGATCAGCACTGGTACCAGCAAGTCTATCTCTTCGGGGTCTAAGATTATCTGTGGTTGGAAAATATCTTCTTCCTCCCAAGCACCTTCGTCGGTTTGAACATAGACTTTACTATTCTTCAATAGGGTATTCCTCGACGTCCTCTAGGTCATCCCCCTCGACGGAATGAGGGGCTGGAAGTGGTGGCGGTAGAGCTAACTGCTTCGGCGCACTCATGAAAGCCGTTTTCAGCGCCTCAGCTTCTTGAAGAATTTCTTCCTGCCGATCCATCGCGGCGAGTGCGAAATCATCATCGATAGTCCCGTCTGCCTTGTTAATCAAAGCTGGCATACGCTTTGATAGTTGCTTGTGATTCGAGTAGGATTCCCAATGTTTAGACAGCCCGTCACGAGTGTAAGAACAAGGAATTTTTAGGAATGCATGAGGAGTCTTCACCCAAATATAGTTAAGGTCGTGCTGCAAGTACTTCACATCCAGCTTTTGGCCAACATAGTCTTCCAAAGCATCACTTGCATACCTGCGGCCGGCGAAATTAATACCATGCGGGTGCACCTTATGGGAGAAAGAGGTTGGGCAAAAATCGATGAGAAACCTCTGCGCATCCTCCGTGGAAATAATTCTGGATGAGTCATACTTTCCTTGAGCTTTGTAGTGAGCGAAAGCTTGCCTCGGAGTACAACCAAGTGCGGCTTGTTTTTTTCCATGGTAAACTGTAACCTCCTTCATCATCCACTCTGCACATTGCTTGAAGTCCATTTTGGCGTTTAACTCGCTTTCAAACTTTGTCGCTCCATCACGTTGCTCCCGGTCGAACCGGGAAGAAAATGCACTCCAGTGGTCATGAACGAGCCAATTACACGCTCTATTATCCCGCCGTACCATTTTTTGCCGATGGGGCGATGATCCCACTCCATCCCCCATTCTTTGCACTGCTGAATGAAGGCATCGCTCGTAAACTCTGCAGCATTGTCGGTAAAAACTACAAACGGGATGCCATGAAACGGATACTCATCAGGATGAGTCAAAAAACTAAATAAACTGCTTTGCTTATTCATAACCGCAAACGCCAATGCGGCAGCAACTGTACTTATACTCGGAGCCTCCATACTTAGATAAAACCCTAGGATTACCCTTGACCTGTCACAAATGATCATGGTTATCCAGGGTCGCCCGATGATGACATCCCTGTTATACTCATCGACGAGCAATATATCCACTCGAGTATGATCCATTGACACACGACGCAACAAACCATCGATAATAAATTTTTTTGGCTTAAAGCCATACTTTTGATCAAATTGCTCCGCAGTAAGCACCTTCCGGTCACGGTCTTTTTCCGGTATGTTAAGAAGAAACTTTCTTGCCGTATGACGACTTACCGGTTTTTCACCAGTAGCTTCACAATAATTGCGGGCCCACTTTAGCAACTCACTGATGGACGCCTTTGGGCCTTTATAGTGAGTTTCGCAAGCTTTGCTGAGCGCTGCCACCTGTCCTGACGTTGCTCTACTGCCTCCTATAGGTGTCCCCCTGTGTTTCCGAACGATATTTTTTCCGTTGCGATAATCCTCCAGCAACTTATAGAAATGTGATCTTTTTAACCCAGTGAGTTCCATGCCCCTCTTGGCAGGCAGCCCTTGATCAATTTCCTCGAATACAGATATACGCTCACTTGCGAGTTGCTCCTCTCGGTGATCAATCGTTCTGACCTGATACGGAATGGCTTCAGTGCTGGGTGGAACTCCAGACTCCTTCCAATCTCTGGGGATTCCATCGTGGGCATTTTTAACTGGAGCCAACTGAGCATTTAGTTCAATTCCCTGGTTATCTTTCTCCAGATCATCGTCATCCATATCCAACCCCAACGGCTCTGTTGAGCAACTGAATCACATGACACTTGAGTAATCATAGCCGCCCAATTAATACATGCAACCCCTGGGCAAAAGACCGAAGGGAACGCGCCCCAAAGGCAAAGACCGATTTAATTTAATATTGAACTTTAAAAGCAGGGGAAATAAGTACACTTGGCTGACAATTAAAAATATGCAAATTTCAATAAGTTAAACCCTTCCACGCCCAAGCATCGAGATTTTAAATTCACAATACTCATATAAATCGAGATTGTTTTTATAACCGAAAGGCAATTACCGCAAAAAATATTGTTATAAAAATATTCGGGGCTTAATCACGGGAATAGTCGCCCGCTGTCAGCCGGCATCACAAAGATACGCGATTGTGAGAATGCTATATGAGCGTCAGCGATGCAGCCTTCACCGCTTGTAGGGGTGATACCTCACCAATCAACGTGGACATATCGGTCGACCGAGGACAGTAGAAGGAGAAAGGATAGCCATCCAGCCGTACCGAAAACTGCCTGGATGGCCTGTACATTTCATTGCCGGAAAAAAGATGATGTTCTTTTCATTGCCGGAAAAAGATTTCTGTTTTCCGGTAATAGAGCGACATTCTCGCTAACTACCTGTAATCTCTAAAAATTCTTATTGTCCGCTTAAATTTCAACGTTCACATCTTTCGCACCACACTGTGCATCGCTGGCAGGTAACGCCGAGCCGCTTCCTCCACCGACATCGCCTTGGCGATGTACACCAGGTTCAGACAGCCCATAAGCCGCGCCTCATGCGTGATCGGAATGGCAATGGCCGCGATCTTGCGCTCCTGGCCCCAGTGGGAATTATTTTCTCCATACCCCTTGCTTACCGTATGTTCCACCAACCGTTCAACAAACCGCCGGTCCGCTGCCAGCGCGGATTGCTCGTCTTCGCGGCTGATCATCAACTCAATCAGTTCTTCACGTTCGGCCGGCGGGCAAAAGGCGAAGTATGTTTTCCGGAATCCACCAAGGCGACACATTTGACTCAAATTGAACGACCATGTTCAACTTGCGCTACGCCATACTCTTGCGCCTAGAGACTCCCATAGTGAAGCTCAATCCCGCACAGCCAGCACGCCACGACGCTCCCACCGTACGCGCTCGCGCACTGACTCATCTGATTTTCGAACGGCCGGATCTGGAACGGACCGAGCGCTTTCTTCAGGACTTCGGACTGCTGACGGTTCTGCGCAATGCGGATCTGCTGCTTTTGCGTGGTACCGGACCGACGCCCTATTGCTATCGCGTACATCGCGGCAAGAAGCCCCGTTTTATTGGTTTCGGTCTGAGTGTCGGTTCCCGTACCGACCTGGAGCGTCTGAGCTTGTTACCACAAGCCTCACCCATCATGCCGTGCGATCACCCCGGCGGTGGCGAACAAGTCACCTTGCAAGACCCGTCCGGTTTTCTCGTCGAGGCCCTTCATGGCCAGTCGGTGGTTGGCGCCCGGCCCCATCGCCCGGCCTTGCCGCTCAACCTCGGGGATAGCGTGGTGCGCATCAATGCAACCCAGCGTCCGCCGATTGCTCCACCGGAGATCATCCGCCTTGGCCATCTCGTGCTGGAAGTGGCGGACTTCCAGCGCACGTGTGCCTGGTACACACAACACTTCGGATTCATTCCCAGCGATGTGCAGTTGTTGCCTGACGGTTCGCCGGCGGTGGCCTTCCTGCGTCTGAATCTGGGCGACACGCCAGCCGACCATCACACGCTGGCCCTGGCCCAGGGATTCATGCCGGCCTACAGCCATAGCGCTTATGAGGTGGTCGATCTGGACGCCGTCGGCATGGGCCAGAAGGTTCTTCGGGACCAGGGTTGGCGCCATGCCTGGGGTATTGGCCGGCACATTCTTGGGAGCCAGATCTTCGATTACTGGCAGGACCCGTTCGGCGACAAGCACGAGCACTATTGTGATGGTGACCGGTTAACTGCCGACCAGCCCACAGGTCTGCACAGTGTCAGCGCAGCGGCGATGTCCCAGTGGGGCGAATCCATGCCCAGAAGTTTTACCAAACCGAAACTGACACCGGCGAATGTTCTTTCCTTGTTCCGCCATCTTCGCCGCAGTCCGGATCTGAGCGTGCGCAAGCTGATCACACTGGCACGCCTGTTCGCCTGATTTTGCAGCGTCACAAACCACACGAGGTTGGCGCTGGCCCCCTCCTCACCCCCCAGGAGTCGTTGTCATGGCTGTGCAGGTTGTCCGTTTCGAATATCAGAACACCGTCCAATGGGGACGTATTCACAATCAGCGCATCACGCCCGTTCCTGGGCAATACGCGACAACCGGCGAGTTCATCCGGCAAGTCAGCATCGAGCAGTTGCGCGACCTGAAGAGCCCGACACTCGACCTCAATCAAGTGCGGCTGCTCTCCCCGGTCACCCGCAACCAGCAGTTTGTCTGTCAGGGTGCCAACTACCGTCAGCACATGATCGAGTCCGGGATGGATCCGGACGCCAAGTCGTACAACATGATGTTCACCAAGGCAGCCAGTTGCATTTGCCCGGCCGACAGCGACCTGATCAAGCCACGCCATGTACGTTTTCTCGACTACGAGATTGAACTGGGCCTGGTCATGCGCAGCGACATCAACGGCCCGGTCCAGGTTGACGACAGCAATCTGCACCAGTTCGTGGCCGGGCTGGTCATCGTCAATGACTATTCGGCGCGGGACATCCAGATTCCGCAGATGCAGTTCTACAAAGGCAAAAGTTTCCGCACCTTCGGCCCGGTCGGGCCTTATTTGTGTCTGTTGGAAGCCAACCAGATGCACTACCTCAAGGCCTTGCAGCTGCGCCTGACCGTCAACGACCAACTGCGACAAGACGACAATACCGCGAACATGGTTTACACCCCTGCGCAGACCCTGACAGAACTGTCTGCCGTGCAAGACCTCGCGGCCGGAGACCTGATTGCCACAGGCACTCCGGCCGGCTGTGCGCTGGCCATTCCATCACCCGCCACCCAGCGCATTGCCGCCCTGCTGCCCGAGGCCCTCAAGTGGAAACTGTTTCTGAAGGCCCAGGCCCGTCGCGAGCGCTACCTCAAGCCGGGCGACAGGGTCGAGGCGAGAATCCATAGCGCGGACGGCATTGTCGATCTGGGAGTCCAACGCAATCTTGTCGTCGAGCAAGACTGATCAGAAGCTGTGATTCAACTGCAGCCCGAGGCCGTTGACCGTGTTCTGGTAGGTGGCGCTGTAACCCGGACGCAGCCCACCCTGGGACGTGTCCTGTGAAACCTTCACCGGATCTTCGTGGATGTAGCCGTATCCTAGATCCAGAGAGGTCTGATCGGTCATCTGCCAGTTCAGGCCAACCGTGAAAATCTTCCGGTCTCCCGTTGGTGCACGGGTGGACGTGTACTGATTGGGCATCGGCGTCGGCTCATAGGCGATCCCGCCGCGAACCTTCCATTGCTTGTTCAGGCGATAGGCCATGCCGGTGGAGAACGACCAGGTATCACGCCACTTCAGGGTTTCGAGGATCGTATCGAAAGGGCCATAGGCCTGTGGCACGCCGGAGTTCAGTACCCTCAATTCCTGCACACGGCTCCAGCGACTCCACAACGCGCCGGCGGAGACATCCAGCCGATCATTGATGCGCCAGGTCGCCGAGGCATCGACCGTCTCCGGTGAAGTGAAATCCAAGCTCGCATCATATTTACCGTTGAGCCCTGGCAGCCCCAGCCCCGGGATCGGTGCCAGCAATCCATTGGCACCTGAGACCTTGGTCTTTCCGCTCAGCTTGTAATCGACTCTGGAGTGATAGGTGAGCCCCAGGGTCAGGTCGTCGAGCGGGTCGAACAGGATGCCCAGACTGAAGCCCATGGCCGTGTCGTCGCCGGTGACTTTGACAGTTCCGTCGCCCTGCCCGCCCACCGCGCTGTTGGCGATCTTGCTTTCGAGCAGCCCGTCGATGCGGTTGATCGTCGGCCCAAACCCCACAGACAGTCGATCATTGATCCGGTAACTGACCGTCGGCTGCAAGGTGACGACCTTCACCTGAGTCTGCGAGCTGCGGTAGCGTCCCTGGAAGTTGCTCTCGTAGTCCGTGCTCCCGCCAAACGGGGCGTAAACCCCGAAACCCACGTGCCAGTCCTCGTTGAGTTGCAGCGTGTAGAAGCCCGATGGCACGACGATCGGATCAGGCACCATGTTGCCGTGCGAAGTGCCCGACACCGTGGTATTGACCTGGCTGATGCGCGAACTGACATCGATGAAGCTGAGACCGCCACTGACGTGTTCACCCGTCAGGCGGGACATGCCGGCGGGGTTGCCGTAAACGATGGAGGCGTCCTGAACATCAGAAGCCCGACCGGAATAAGCCTTGCCTCCCGAGCTGATGCTCTGTTCGTTGATTTGCAGGCCGTTGGCCAGGAGTTGAGTGGAGGTGAGGCAAAGCCCCAGCACACAAAGCTGATTTCTTATTGTCATGATTTGGCTCTTGTTATTTTTTTTGGTGGGCGCGAACACCCAAGGCACGCGGATGGATCGTTGGATTCAATGATGTGAAGCGTCGCCGGCCTTCCATGGCGACGGGTTAGCTCAGCGTTTGCGCATCCGCTCGGCCAGCGCACCGATCGGTCGGGTCATGCTGCGTCGCAAGCGTTGAGAGAAGGATTCGCCCTCATAGACCGGCGCCGGGGTAACCACTTCATTGGGCTGGCTGTACTGCGGAAACAGACTGAGTGCGTGGGCACGGTTGATGCCATGCATGATCGCCGGCGACCACATCTCCAGGCTTTCCAGCGTCCGGCACTGCAGCGCCGTGGCGGGAGCCGGGGCGAAGGGATAGTCACTGCCGAAAAGAATGTGTGACGGTTCCACCAGTTCCTTGAGCGCCGCCATGGAATAAGGTGATGGCGACAACGCCGTGTCGAAGTAAAAGCGACGGATGTAGGTCATGACCCCTTGCGGCGCGTGTTGCTGAAATTCCGGCAACATGTTGGCCAGCGAAACACGCCAGGCCACAAACGGCAGGAAGCCGCCGGAGTGGGACAGAATCCAGCGAATGCCGGGATAGCGCTCCATGGTCCCGCTGAGGATCAGATTGACCGCCGCGCGAGTGGTATCGCAGAGAAACTCGATGAGAAATCCCGGGGTCTGCAGACCGATGCTTTCGCTGGTCTGGTGCATGTTGGGATGGATGAATACCACGGCTTTTCGGCGGTCGAGTTCGGCCATCAGTTCGTCGAAGCGCGGATCACCCAGAAACACCCCGTCGGTGCTGCCCAGCAAAACAATGCCCTCGGCCTTGAGTACGTCCAGCGCGTGAATGGCTTCACGGCAGGCGGCCTCGGTGAACGGCATCGGCAGCACCGCGAAGTTGCCGAAGCGGCTCGGGTAGCGCGTGCGCATCTGCGCGGCGAACTCGTTGCAGCGTCGCGCCAGCTCGCTGGCTTGTTGGACCCCGTCACCGAAGTGGACGCCGGGCGCAGACAGCGAGGTGATCGCCCGTTCGATGCCGTTCGCATCCATCACCTCAATGGATTTTTCCGGGGTCCAGTCTGGCAGCGGCGCTCCCGCAACGGAGTGCAGCCCTCTGGCATTCATCGCATCGACGAATGCGGGGGGAATGATGTGATGGTGGACATCGATACGGCCTTGCTTGATTGACATGCTGACTCTCTTGTTTGGGCTTCGACCGAGCGCCTGCGGCCATTGGGTAAAGGGCTGTGCTCGGTGGGCGTACAACTTTCGAGATCAATATTGAACATTTGTGTTCAATCATGTCAATGATCGGCAAACGCTGATTTGCTTTATTTTGAACGCGCTTGTTCAATGTCCGGAATCTCTCCGTTGGAGCTCATTGCTTTGAAACTCAGTCCCGTGCAGAAGCGCATCCATGAAGCTGCGATCCGGCTGTTTGTCGAGAAACGTGTCGAAGAGGTCAATGTCAGCGAACTGGCACAGATCGCCGGGGTAGCGCGCGGCACGATCTACAACAACCTCAACTCGGTGGAGACGCTGTTCGAAGATGTCGCCAGCCAGCTCAGTGCCGAAATGAACGACAGGGCCGCGCGCAGTACAGATCCCCATGCGTCCCCTGCCGTCCGCCTGGCCACCGGTATCCGCCTGTATATCCGCCGCGCCCATGAAGAGCCGCACTGGGGAGCCTTCATCGTGCGCTACGGGGCCAGCAATGAGACGTTGCAACAGATGTGGAGCGGTCCGCCCATGCACGATGTGCTCAGCGGCCTGAGCAGTGAGCAATACAGCTTTCGACAGGAGCAACTGCCTTCGGTAATGGCGATGATCGGAGGTGGCGTACTGGGGGCCACGATGCTGGTACTTCAGGGTCACAAGACCTGGCGCGACGCGGGTTCCGATATGGCCGAATTCGTACTCAGGGCGCTCGGCGTGCCGGCCGATGAAGCGCGCGGCATCGCTACTCAGGATCTGCCCCTTCTCGCAGCCTGATGTCCTCCGCTGATTTTTCTTGAGCCAGATCCCTTGGGGAATCTGGCTTTTTTATTGCCCGCAAAAAGACAATTGAACACTGTTGTTCAATTCTAATCTTGAGTGTTAGAGTCTGCCGCAAGCACTGACCCACCGCCCGGGTCGTAGTGCCTTACGCCAGGAACTGACAATGAACAATAAAGAACCTCTTCCTGCCCTGACCTCGCGAACGGTACAAGTGGGTCGTCGGCAGATTTTCATCAGCGAAACGGGCGTCGGCCATCCCCTGCTGATGCTTCACGGTGGCGGAGCGGGAGCCTCGGGGCTCTCCAACTACTCGCGCAATATCGAATCGCTTGCCGGGCAGTTCCGGGTGATTGTGGTCGACATGCCCGGTTACGGCCGATCCACCAAAGGTGTGGATCGCAAGGACCCCTTCGGCGATCTGGCGGGGGCGATGCTCGGCCTGCTCGACACCCTGAACATCAGCAGCGCCCACGTGGTGGGCAACTCTTTGGGTGGTGCCTGTGCCTTGCGCATGGCGCTGGATGCACCTGGCCGGGTGTCGGCTCTGGTGCTGATGGGCCCCGGTGGCGTCAATACCACTCGCAGTCTGCCGACACCGGGTCTCAAGCTGTTGCTCGACTACTACAACGGCGAAGGCCCGACTCTGGCCAAGATCACGCGTTTTATCCGCGAGTACCTGGTGTATGACGGCAGCCAGGTCAGTGACGAGATGATCCGCGAGCGTTTCGAGGCGAGTATCGACCCGCAGGTCGTTGCGGCCCCTCCCCTGCGTCGGCCAACGGGCATTCCCCGTTTCTCGCGCTGGGACTTCACCCGCGATTCACGCCTCCAGCATTGCCAGGTTCCGACCCTGGTGCTCTGGGGCGCGGACGACAAGGTCAATCGCCCCAGCGGCGGCGAGGCGCTGCGCAGTCGCATGCCGGATTGCAACCTCTACCTGTTCAGCCGGACCGGTCATTGGGTGCAGTGGGAACGTGCGGACGAATTCAACTCCGTGACTCTGGCGTTCCTCGCCAGTCGCACCGCGCGCTGAGTTGTCGTCATGAATAATCAAGCAACGATCAGTCGGACAACGCCGGACATCTTCGGCGCCAGCAGCATGGGCTATGCATTGATCGAGTCTCGCCACCTGACGCGTTGGCGTGAGCTGCTCCAGCACGGCATCGGTCTGCACCTGGCCAGTTCGGACGAACAAACCCTGGCTTTCCGGATGGATCAGCACCAGCGGCGGATCATTATCCAGCGCGGTCCGCAGGAAGATTTTCTTGCCGTCGGCTGGCAATTACGCGACCAGTCCACCCTCGACGAAGTGCTCAAGCGCCTGCAACACCTCGGTATCGAAGCGCAACCCAGCCAACCGGAAGAAGCCGCACAACGCGGCGTGAAAAGGTTCTGGCGGGTGCTCGGTCCCAAACGCATGGCCGTCGAGCTGTTCTGGGAGCCGCTGCTGAGCGACAAGCCACTGAACATGCTCAGTGCAGGGTTCATCACCGGTTCCGCCGGGATGGGCCACCTGGCGATCACCTCGCGCAAGCCACAGCAGATGCAGCGTTTCTGGCAGGAAATATTTGATGCCAGAGCCAGCGACCACATCGTCGAGCGGATTGCCGGAGTGACCCTGGACATTGATTTCTTCCGGGTCAACGAACGTCACCACTCGATTGCCATCGCCCGCTTGCGTGGCCTGCCGATGGATCCGATTCGTACCCGCGTACAGCACATGAACCTGCTGACCACCTCGGTCAGTGAACTGACCAACGCCTATTTGCGCTGCAGGACCCTCGGTTTCGAAATGGCCCACGAAATCGGAGAGCACCCCAACGACCGTGAGCAATCGTTCTACGTGATGAGCCCCAGCGGTTTCGAGCTGGAACTGGGTTGCAACGCCAGGGTGGTCGATGAGGCTCTTTGGCGCACAACCTCCTATCAAGGCATCAGCCTTTGGGGGCATCGCCCGGAGAAAAGCGGTGCCTGGCACACGTTGACCACCAACCTGGCGAACTTCGCCCGTGGCACACGTTCGTTGCTCAAGCCCGAATATTCACCGCTGTAAGAGAGATATCGTCATGAATAACAAAAACGAGTCTGTAACGAGCGTCGACGTGATTATTTCCGGGCTTGGCCCGACGGGCGCCACGCTCGCGCATCTGCTCGGCAAGCGTGGTCTGTCGGTGCTGGTACTGGAACGTGAGCCCATGTTTTATGGCAACGCCCGGGCGGTCTATACGGACGACGAGTGCATGCGCGTCATGCAGGCGGCCGGCGTTGCCGCCGAGCTTTCAGCCAACATGCAAGTCGATACGCCCGCTCAGTGGGTGCTGGCCAACGGCAAGATCCTCGGCCAGTACTGGCGCCTCGATCGCCCTTACGGCTGGCCGATCATCAACTTCCTTTACCAGCCCTGGCTGGAAACCACGCTGAGCGATCTGCTCGAGCGCTATCCCAATGTGCGGGTTGCCCGTGGTCGTGAACTCACGCAGTTCACACAGGATGAACATGGGGTGACCGTCACCCATCAGGCCACCAGCACCTTCCGCTTCAGTGATGCGACGGATGCCCGTCAGGCCTGCGAAATCGATCCGGACCCGCAAACCATTCGCGGGCGCTATCTGGTGGGGGCTGACGGCGGCCGCAGTACGGTTCGTGAGGCCTTGGGCATCGGCATGAGCGGCAAGAACTTTCCCGAACCCTGGCTGGTGGTCGACCTGGAGATGAAGGAAGGCGAGGATGCCTTGCGTCATCTGCCCTACTTCAGCTTCATCTGCGACCCGGATTGCCCGACGGTCTGCTGTCCTCAGCCCGGTCGTTTCCATCGCTTCGAATTCATGCTGATGCCCGGCCAGACGCGCGAACAGATGGAAGACCCGACTGTGGTGCGCAACCTGATCAGCCGCTACGTCGATCCGGACAAGTTCGAGGTCAAACGCAAGTTGGTCTACACCTTTAACGCACTGGTGGCGAAGGATTGGCGCAAGGGTCGGGTTTTGATTGCCGGCGATGCTGCCCACATGACGCCGCAGTTCATGGGTCAGGGCATGAGTTCCGGTGTGCGTGACGCCTACAACCTCGCCTGGAAAATCGACGCCGTGATCAAGGGGCAAGCCGGTGAGCGGCTGCTCGACACCTATGGCAGCGAACGCTTCCACCATGCCAAGGCGATGATTGATATTTCGGTGCAGATGAAAGACTTCGTCTCGATGTCCAGCCCGGTTTCCAGCCTGATGCGCAACCTGCTGGTCAGGACCGTCCTGGCGACACCATTTCTCGGCCGCTATGTTCGCGAAGGCCGTTTCAAACCGGCCCCGACCTATGCCCCTGACAGCTATCTGGGCATGCCACGCCGCCACCGGCGCTCGCCGGAAGGCCGGATGATTCCGCAACCCGAAGTCCGCACCTTCAAGGGCCAGCGCGTATTGCTCGATGACCTGTTGGGCGACGGTTTTGCCTTGATAGGACTTGAGGTCGATCCACGCGTCCATCTGAGTCAGGCGTCCCGGAAACTGCTGGACATCCAGAACACGCGCTTCGCCACCCTCTTCCCGTTCGGCACCCGTCCGCAGGGCGCCGATACCGATCGTTCCAATACCCAAGAGTTGGTCGAACTGGAGGACGTGCAGGGCGAGATGGTCGCCTGGTTCAAACGCTCGGGGTTCTCCTGCGGAGCCGTCGCCGTGGTGCGCCCGGACAAATTCACCTTCGCCATGGTCGAGGCCGCGGATCTGGATCGGGCCATCAACGAACTCAAGTTCCAGCTGCAATGGAGCCCCGGCGCTGAAGTCGTCGCAGACGAGCCTCGACTGCTGAGGAAAATCGCATGAGCCAGTTCCCATTGAAGGTTCTGCAAGACGCCGCCGCAGCCCTGGTCAGAGCACGGGAGCAACGCGAGCCCTGTGCAAGGATCTCGTCCACTTTCGGTATCGATTCGTTGACCGGCGCCTATGCCGTGCAGGAGATCAACACCCAACGGGCCCTGGCCCAGGGGCGACGTCTGGTCGGCTGCAAAATCGGACTGACCTCGCCTGCCGTGCAACAGCAACTGGGCGTCGATCAACCGGATTTCGGCATGCTGTTCGCCGATATGGAAATCGCCGATGGCGGTGAAATCCAGATCAGTCAGTTGATCCAGCCCAAGGCCGAAGGCGAGATTGCGTTCGTTCTGGGCCGCGATCTTCCGTATGAAGATACGACCCTCGCGGAACTGCTGCGGGCGGTCGAGTACGTGGTGCCTGCGCTGGAAATCGTCGACTCGGCCATCGAGAACTGGAACATATCGCTGGTGGACACGGTGGCGGACAACGCCTCATCCGGGCTGTATGTGTTGGGTAAACAGCCGACTCCACTCGCCTCGCTGGACCTTCGGCTGGAAGGCATGCTGCTGGAAAAAAATGCCGCCACGACTTCGATCGGTGTCGGTGCCGCATGCCTCGGCAATCCGGTGGACGCCTGCCTGTGGCTGGCTCGCACCATGGCCCGGATGGGCCGGCCCTTGCAGGCCGGCGACGTGCTGCTCTCCGGCGCCCTGGGGCCGATGACGCCTGTCGTGGCCGGGGACAGTCTGCACTTGCACCTGACCCGACTTGGCCAGATCCGTTGCCGCTTCATCTGACCTGCCCGTCCTTCTGCGCCAGGCTGTCGTGGCCTGGCCAATTTGAGAGATTGCTCCCATGAGTCAAACCAAACTCAAGGTCGCCATCATCGGCTCCGGCAACATCGGCACCGACCTGATGATCAAGATTCTGCGCAACGCCAGACACCTGGAAATGGCGGTAATGGTCGGCATCGACCCAGCATCCGACGGTCTCGCCCGCGCAGAACGCATGGGCGTCGCGACCACCCACGAGGGGGTTGAAGGCCTGATCCGCATGGACGCGTTCAAGGACATCGATTTCGTCTTCGATGCCACCTCGGCTAGTGCCCATATCGAGAACGAAAAACGCCTGCGCTCGATCAAGCCGGGTATCCGCCTGATCGACCTCACTCCGGCGGCTATCGGCCCTTACTGCATTCCAGTGGTCAACCTGGAGCAAAATCTGGATCGACTCAACGTCAACATGGTCACCTGCGGTGGTCAGGCGACGATTCCAGTGGTCGCCGCAGTATCCCGTGTTGCCCGGGTTCACTACGCCGAAATCGTCGCCTCGATCGCCAGTAAATCCGCCGGCCCCGGCACCCGTGCCAACATCGATGAGTTTACGGAAACTACTTCCAGAGCCATCGAAATGGTGGGTGGGGCGTCCAAAGGCAAGGCGATCATCATCATGAACCCCGCCGAACCGCCGCTGATGATGCGTGACACGGTGTTTGTACTGTCCGAAACCGCCGATCAGGCGCAGATCGAGGCTTCCGTCGAGGAGATGGTGGCGGCCGTCCAGGCCTATGTGCCGGGCTATCGCCTGAAACAGAAGGTTCAGTTCGACGTCATTGCCGAATCGGCACCCCTGAACATTCCGGGGCTGGGACGCTTCAGCGGCCTAAAAACCTCGGTATTTCTTGAGGTTGAAGGCGCCGCCCATTACCTGCCTGCGTACGCCGGCAATCTCGATATCATGACCTCCGCTGCCTTGGCCACCGCCGAGCGCAAGGCGCAGTCGATGCTCAACGCCTGAGGGGCCCGACATGACATTCAATCCCGGCAAGAAAATCTACATCTCCGACGTCACCCTGCGCGACGGCAGCCATGCCATCCGCCATCAGTACTCGCTGCAGAATGTGCAGGACATTGCGCGCGCACTGGACAAGGCCAGGGTCGATTCGATTGAAATCGCCCACGGCGACGGCCTGCAGGGCTCGAGCTTCAACTATGGTTTCGCCGCCCATACCGACCTGGAGTGGATCGAAGCGGCGGCCGATGTCATCGAGCACGCCAAAATCACCACCCTGCTGCTGCCGGGGATCGGCACGGTGCACGACCTCAAGGCCGCCTATGACGCCGGCGCACGCGTGGTGCGCATCGCCACACACTGTACGGAAGCCGACGTTTCGAAACAGCACATTGAATATGCTCGCGAGCTGGGCATGGACACCGTCGGTTTCCTGATGATGAGCCACATGATCGCCCCCGAGCACCTGGCGGCCCAGGCCCGGCTGATGGAAAGCTACGGCGCGACCTGCGTGTACATGGCCGACTCCGGTGGCGCGATGAACATGCAGGATGTTCGCGAGCGCTTCCGGGCTTTCAAAGCCGTACTGAAACCGGAAACCGAAACCGGCATGCACGCCCACCACAACCTGTCGCTGGGCGTCGCCAACTCGATAACCGCCGTCGAGGAAGGCTGCGACCGGATCGATGCAAGTCTGGCCGGGATGGGGGCTGGTGCGGGCAATGCGCCGCTGGAAGTGTTCATCGCCGCCGCCGAACGTCTCGGCTGGAACCACGGCACCGACCTCTACACACTGCTCGACGCCGCCGACGACATCGTACGCCCGCTGCAGGATCGGCCAGTGCGGGTCGACCGTGAAACCCTGGCACTGGGTTATGCCGGCGTCTATTCAAGCTTCCTGCGCCACGCCGAAATTACCGCCGCCAGGCACGGCCTCAAGACCCTGGACATACTGGTCGAACTGGGCAGGCGTCGCATGGTTGGCGGTCAGGAAGACATGATCGTCGACGTCGCGCTGGATCTGCTCAAGCGCTGAACCACGCAACATTGCCGGCCTGCCGCCCACGCAGCGGTGGGCCGGTCCTGGATAAGCGAATGTGCCGCCCCTTGTCAGGCCAGCCCTGGTGCGCACCGGCTCACGTCGCGAGCGCGCTGCCAGCAAACACCGGGGTTAACAAAGTCATAAGCCCCGTACTCGATTTGATTTACCATCCGCAAGCGGTCCGCTCCGGCGCCGCTCAGCCCACGCCTGTATTTCGAATTTCAAATGGAAGGACCCCCGCTTCATGTCCAATATGTTGTTCCGCCCCCTCGCCTTGTCCAGCCTGTTAGTCCTCGCCAGCTGCACCACTGCAACGCCAACCGCATCGACGCCGGTCACCTCCAAGGCCATCGAAGCCTTCGTAGACATCTGCCTGAAGACCGCGCCCTCATTCGCCGGCTCTGCTGAAGCGGCCAAGCGGTTCGGCATCAATGACCTCCAGGACATGGGCTTTACGCGCATCGGCTTCACCGCGGACAAAAATCTTTCCGTGCAACTTTCCGAAAAGGAATGCGTCGTTACCACTCCGAACCAACCCGACGACAGTCTGACCCGCCAGCTGCTGAGCGCCGCGCAGACTTACTCGCAAACGCCGGTAGCAGATCGTGTGCCATCGAAGGTGCGTATCCAGGACAACAACTTTATTCTTCACCATGACCGGAACGGCGGTGAAGCGTATGTGCTGATGCGGAACAAGTAATCAGCACGTTTACTCCGCGTACGAAAAAAAACGCAAGTGGCAACCGCACTTCCGAACTGCGTAAATTCTTGGTGCTGCAGCACCGATGTTAAAGGACGAATAATCGATGGGTACATGGTCAATTCATGCATTTGGGAACGACGAAGCAGCTGATTTTGCTATTGAACTGAGCGAGTCCAGCAATCTCGATCTGATCCAGTCAGCGCTGGAGGATGTAATTGCAGCGGATGAGTATCTGGAGGCTCCCGAGGCAGACCGTGGGATAGCTGCTGCAGCGGTTTTGGCTTTGCTCAACGGCCAGGAAATCCCTGGAGCCCTTGATGAGGCGCTATCTACTTGGGTGAAGAGTCAAACGACTAAACCAAGTTCGGCTCTGCTCACCAAAGCACAAGTGGTCATTGAGCGTGTGTTATCCGAAAACTCAGAGCTCGCGGAGCTTTGGATCGAGAGTGACGAATACGAGTCTTGGCAAGACGGACTGCGCCTTATAAAAGCATCGCTAGGTCGATAGTATCGAAAAGAGGACTGACTTAACTTCTCAGAAAATAAATCAGTCCCCTTTTCTGAAACTCTTCGCGTCCCCCTCGCCCAGCATAGCAACTGAGGCTAAGCGCCCCACTGCCGCTTATAGGCCGCGACGTGCTCAGGAAAGACATCACCATAGGCTGGGTATTCAATGCCTAGAACAACCACTTCGATTTCATCCGTCTCAGAGTTAACGGAGTAGTCAGCAATAGATGCACCGAAAGCAGGAACCTCTACCCCGTCTACGCGCACTGTAAATTTGAAATGGCGCTGATCACGCTGGGTAGTAGCCCTGACCTGTTCCCGGATTGCGGAATATCCCGGGCCAGGAACAAATATACCGTGTGCAACCCCCATGGGCGGATCCCCATGCTCCAGCTCGGACCAACCGATTTGTTGTCCATTACTGAAAACCTCGAATCGGGGCATGAGTTACCTATAAAATCTGACTGAATTTCTCGCAGGGTAACTCAACAGCTTTCATAACCAAATGTCGTGAAGGCGGAAATGTCCCCCGGCAGGCCCAACCAACAATTAAAGATCTGCCGAACCAATCGGCATGCGGAAAAACACGGATGACTTCTTTCAGAAATCTTGGCTTCTGGGGCAAAGTCTGGGCCTGTACCTGGATAGCGTTCCTGCTGCTGATTTCCGCAGATTCAGGCACTGACTGGATGGATATAAGCTCATCCGGTCGCAAGCGTGTCTTCAGTCCCGGCTTTCTCGTGCTGTGCGTTTTTGTAGCGGTGATTGAGCTGATACTACTCAACCACTTCTATGGTGCAGGAATGAAGTGAGGTATTCAGGCTCGCCGACTCTCTCGTGAGTGCATATCGTGGTAAACCTCCCACGCCAAACCCAATTGCCAAGGAAGTCCAATTGCAAGACTCCAAATACCTGGAAGACCTCCGCTCCCGCTTCAACGCCGGAGAGGATCTGAACTATGTCTTTTTCTGGGGACACCAGCGCAGCAAGCACGGCGTCACTGCTTCGTGCTTCAGCCAGTGGTTCGAAGCCGAATTTGTTGTCGACGGACAACGTTATGCGACTGCCGAACATTTCATGATGGCCGAGAAGGCCGACTTGTTCGGCGATCAGGACATTCGTGCTCAAGTGCTACAGGCGCCCACTCCCAACGCAGCCAAGGCGCTTGGCCGCAAGGTGCGCGGCTTCAACGAACACGAATGGCTGGAACATCGATACGAGATTGTCGTCCGGGCCAACCGGGCCAAGTTCTCGCAAAACCCGGAACTGCATGCATTCCTCAAGGAAACCGGCTCCAGCATCATCGTCGAGGCGAGCCCGGTCGACAGCATCTGGGGCATCGGCCTCGCCCAGGACCACAAAAACGCGAGCAATCCCGAGCTGTGGCAAGGCCTGAATCTGCTGGGATTCGCGCTGATGCAGATCCGCGACGAAAAATGATTCGCCCAGGTCGCGGTGATTGACACCGCGACCGGCGCACAGAAATGCAATTGGTAACCTTACGCGGCCGCCCTCTCATGCTCGCTTTCATGGACGTAAATCCACGAAATACCCGATGGGGAGTTCTCATCAAGACGCATGAGCGCCGAGTCGACTTTTTTCTTGGTGATCCCGTCCTTGACCAGGTCGAACACCGTCAGGAAGAAGCCACCGGGTAGCGGCGTGATCGATAGATTGGTGATATGCGATTCGGGACTTCCGGCACGCTTGCCATGCAGGCCCCAGAGTCGTTCCCAGTAGTCGGCCCGTTCCATGATCTGGCCATCCGTGAGCACCACCCGAAAATCGTCCGCCAGCGCATCGTACAAGGGTTTAATGGCGCCTTCCGATTGCGAAGACATGCCGCGTGACCACGGGAAAAACAGGTTGTACCAGCGATACACCTCGGCTTCGACGAGCGCTGTTTTGTCTGAGGTTTCGAGTACTCGATTGCTTGCCATCTGCGTTCTCCTTAACAAGTAAAAAGGCGCGGGTTCTCCGTTACGCATCGAACGAACGATGCTCCGCGCCTTTCAAGATCCATCCTGAAAGCTGCGTCACCGGGCTCAGCTAAAGTGATCGTTTCCCAAGGGCTGCTGTCACTTCGCTGACCCGGATAAAAAATAGTCTTTACCCTGTTGGATAGTATTGAGAACTGACCAATGGTCAAAGATGGCCGAGCGATCGCTGTCCTCCTATCCGGGGCCAGCGACGAAGATGGCATACTCCCCTGAACCTGATCATTTCGGAGACCCTTATGCTTCGCGTGTTTGAACGCAGGCTCGATCCTTTCCCGCCCGACGAGGCGCCGCCACCGCCCGTTGGCCTGATGCGTTTTCTGTGGGCCTGCACCCGTGGTGCCCGTGGTTATGTCCTGGCGCTGGCGCTGCTCAGTGCCAGTGTGTCGATCTACGAAGCCTGGCTGTTTTCGTTTCTCGGGCAAGTGGTGGACCTGCTCTCGACCTGGCAGGCCGGAGGTGCCGCGAGCGGTGAGGAAAGCCGTGTGCTGTGGGGCATCGCCATCGTCCTGCTCACGAGTATTGGCCTGGTGGCGTTGCGCACGATGGTCCAGCACCAGATTCTGGCGATCAATTTGCCGCTGCGCCTGCGCTGGGATTTCCATCGTCTGATGCTGCGGCAAAGCCTTTCGTTCTTTTCCGACGAGTTCTCCGGCCGGGTCACGACCAAAGTGATGCAGACCGCGCTGGCGGTACGTGAAGTCCTGTTCACGATCATCGAAATCGCTCCCGGTATCGGCGTTTACTTCATTGCGATCATTGCTCTGGCCGGCGGTTTTGCCCTGAAACTGATGCTGCCGTTCATTGCCTGGGTCGCCCTGTTCGGGCTGGCGATGCTGTATTTCGTGCCGCGCCTGGGACAGGTCGGGCAGGAACAGGCCCATGCGCGCTCGTCGATGACGGGGCGAATTTCCGACGCTTACACCAACATCACCACCGTCAAACTGTTCTCGCACTCCAACCGCGAAGCGCACTTCGCGCGTGCGGCGATGGAAGATTTCAAGCTCACCGGTTTTCGCCAGATGCGTCTGGTCAGTCAGTTCGAGATCGTCAATCAGGCCCTGGTGGTCGGGCTGATCCTCGGCGCCGGCGGGTATGCTCTGTGGCTCTGGCATCAGGGGCAGGTCGGTGCGGGCGCGGTGGCCGCGATCACCGCCATGGCGTTGCGGATCAACGGCATGTCCCACTGGATCATGTGGCAGATGACCTCGCTGTTCGAAAACATCGGCACCGTGCAGGACGGCATGGCCACCCTCACCCGCGGCCCCAAGGTGCAAGACGCACCCGACGCCGGCGTGCTGGTGCCTTCCGGCGGCGCGGTGACCTTCGACAACGTGCACTTCAACTACAACGGTGAGCGTCAGGTGCTCGACGGTTTGAGCCTGCACATCCGCGCCGGGGAAAAAATCGGTCTGGTGGGCCGCTCCGGGGCCGGCAAATCGACGCTGATCAATCTTTTGCTGCGTTTCTATGACGTCGACAGCGGTACGATTCGCATCGATGGCCAGAACATTGCGCAGGTGACACAGGACAGTCTGCGCAGCGCCATCGGCATGGTCACTCAGGATACGTCGCTGCTGCACCGCTCGATCCGCGACAACATTGCCTACGGACGCCCGGACGCCACCGATGCGCAGGTTCACCGTGCAGCGGTCAACGCCCAGGCCGACGGTTTCATCAGCCAACTGAGCGATCGCCAGGGTCACACCGGTTACGACACGCTGGTCGGCGAGCGCGGCATCAAGCTGTCCGGCGGTCAGCGCCAACGTATCGCCATCGCCCGGGTGATGCTCAAGAACGCGCCGATCCTGCTGCTCGACGAGGCCACCAGTGCACTGGATTCCGAAGTCGAAGTCGCCATCCAGGAAAGTCTGGATGAAATGATGCAGGGCAAGACCGTTATTGCCATTGCGCATCGTTTGTCGACGATTGCCGCCATGGACCGGCTGATTGTCATGGACGAGGGCCGCATCATCGAACAAGGCACCCACGCCGAACTGCTGGAACGAAACGGCACCTACGCGCGGCTTTGGCAGCATCAGAGCGGCGGTTTTCTCGGTGAAGATCAAGGGCTGGATGAAGCAATGGACCGGGCATGAACCGTTCCTGCCGAACACTGAAATTTTGAGGTTTTGAATGGTATTTGCAAAAACCTGGCGAGCGCTTGCCGTCCTGACGGTCTGCCTGTCCGGCGCCCAATACGCCGAGGCCGACGCGCCGCTGCTGTACACCCTGAACGCCGCCAAGGCATTGCCCGGTGAGGGTCACAGTTGGGGCTTCGCTGCCCTGCAACCACAGAGCGCGCAACTGTTCGTGGCCCGCCGCGAAAACGGCCTGTCGGTGTTCGACGTCGAGCAGCAGAAACTGCTGAAAACCCTCCACAACTCTGCAGGCGCCAACGCCGTTGCCTTCGTGCCGGAACGCAACCGCGCCTATGTCGCCAACATGGATGGAACGCTGGGCATCGTGGCGCTGGATCGCCTGCAAGTGCTGCAACGGCTCAAGCTCGATTCGGGCAATCTCAACAATCTGGTTTACGACGCCAGCCGCGACCGGCTGATCGTCACCAGCGGCCGGCGCGGCGATCATTCGACGCTGTACCTGATCGATGCCAAGACCGATCGCCTGACCGATGTGGTGGACATTCCAGCGCAAAAACTCGACGGCCCGGTGATCCTTGAAAACGGTCAATTCATCGTCCCCATGCGCGACGAGGATAAAGTCGCCGTGCTTTCAGGGGCGAAGCTTGAACAGCAGCAATTCTGGACATTCAATGGTTGCAGCAAACCCAGCGCACTGGCCGTGGACGAACCGCGTCAGCGCCTGTTCGTGGCTTGCCGTGGCGCTGACCCGATTCTGGTGGTTGCCGACCTGAAAACCGGCAAGGCCTTGAGCACCCTGCCCATCGGCCGCGCCGTCAACGCGCTGGCCTACGATCGGGTGAAAGACCAGTTGCTGGTGCCCAGTGGCGCCGACGCCAGCCTTGCGATTGTCCAGCGCGACGATCAAGGGCAATACCAATTGCGCGGCAGCGTCGGGACCCGGCCATGGGCGCACAACATGGTGCTGGACGCCCGACGCGGTCAGGCCTACCTGTTCACCGCCGACTTCACCCAGCCGGCGCCGAGCCGGGAGCAACCCAAACCCGACCCGGCGTTTCACCCCGACACCTTCACCGTCCTGACCTACAAGGCGCAGTAAGCGTCAGGAAGCCTCGATGACCTCGGTGGCGTGTGCCTTGCGCCGCCGACGCTCGAACCACAGGTAAACCACCGGCGTGGTGTAGAGCGTCAGGATCTGCGAAACCGCCAGGCCACCGACAATCGCGATGCCCAAAGGCTGACGCAACTCCGAGCCGGCACCGTGCCCGAATGCCAGCGGCACGGCCCCGAGTAACGCGGCCAGCGACGTCATCAGAATCGGCCGCAAGCGCAACAGGCACCCTTCCCTCACCGCTTCACGCGGCGACAATCCGCGTTGCTGCGCCTGCAAGGTGAAGTCGACGATCATGATCGCGTTCTTCTTGACGATGCCGATCAGCAGAATGATCCCGATCATCCCCAGCACCGACAGTTCCTGCCCGCACAGCATCAAGGCCAGCAGCGCGCCGAAACCGGCGGACGGCAAGGTCGAGATGATCGTCAGCGGGTGGATCGCGTTTTCATACAACACGCCGAGCACGATGTAGACCGTCAGGATCGCCGCCAGAATTAGCCACGGTTGCGACTTCAGCGAATCCTGAAATGCCTGGGCCGTACCCTGAAAACTGCCCGCCACGGTGTCAGGCATGGCGACCGCCAGCGACGCCTGATTGATCGCGCTGACCGCCTCGCTCAAGGCATGCCCCGGCGCGAGATCGAACGACAGGGTAATGGCCGGGAACACGCCCTGATGGTTGATGATGATCGGCACTTGCTCGGTCTTGAGGCTGGCCAACAGGTTCAAAGGCACCAGCGCCCCGGAGCTTGCGCGAACAAACAGATGCTCAAGGGTCGCGGTGGACGTTTGCCAGCTCGGGTCCAGCTCCAGAATCACATGGTTCTGATCCAGTTGCGTGAACATGGTCGCGATCTGCCGCTGGCCGAACGCGTCGTACAGCACGTCGTCGATGGCCTGCACCGTCACGCCCAGACGCGCAGCGGTCGGACGGTCGATCACCAGCGTCGACTGAGGAATTGCCTGCTGCTGGTCAGAGGTGACGTGCTGCAATTGCGGCAAGGTCTTGAGTTTGGCCAGCAGCACCCCGCTCCAGTGATCCAGCTCGACGCTGTCCGGGTCCTGCAGGGTGTACTGATACTGGGTCTTGCTCGCCCGGCCGCCGATCTGGATGTCCTGGTTGGCCTGCATGAACACCTTGACCCCGGACAACCCGTCCAGCGCCGGCTGCAAGCGTCGGATGACCTCGGCAGCACTCGCCGTGCGCTCATTGAACGGCTTGAGGTTGATCATCACCTTGCCCTGGCTGACCGTCGGGTTCGGACCGATCCAGAAATACACCCGCGCCACTGCCGGATCCTGACCAATGATCTCCGCCGCACGGTTGACCTGGGCGCGCATGGCCGTCGGCGAAATGTCCGCCGCCGCTTCCGCCACGCCTTGAATCAGACCGTTGTCCTGCTGCGGGAAGAATCCCTTGGGAATGCCGACATACAACACCGCCGTGGCCGCCAGCGTGGCGATGGCCACCGCCATGGTGATGCGCTGATGATCGAGCACCCAGTCCAGGCTGCGCCGATAGCCGTTGTGCAACCGGTCGAACACCCGCTCGCAGGCCTGGGCGAAACGCCCCTCTTCCTGATCGGCATGGGGTTTGAGCAGCCAGGCGCAGAGCATCGGGGTGATGGTCAGCGAGACGATGCCGGACATGATGATCGCCACACTGACGGTCACCGCAAACTCTCGCATCAGACGCCCGACGATGCCGGACATCAACAGGATCGGCAGGAACACCGCAATCAACGACACTGTCATCGAGACAATGGTGAAACCCACTTCGCGCAAACCATCGACCGCCGATTGCAGGCGCGACTTGCCCATTTCCAGATGCCGGACGATGTTCTCCATCACCACGATGGCATCGTCCACCACGAATCCGACGGCAATCGCCAGGCCCATGATCGACAGGTTGTCGAGGCTGTAGCCGAGCAGATACATGACGCCGAACGTGGCCACCAGCGACAGCGGAATGGTCAGGCTGGGAATCAGCGTGGCGGTGGCCTTGCGCAGGAACACGAAGATCACCACGACCACCAGCGCAATCGACAGCAGCAAGGTGAACTGCATGTCATTGACCGACGCTTCGATGGTCTGAGTGCGGTCGCCCACCACTTGCACCTGCACGTCGCGGGGCAAGGACGCGGTCAGCTCGGGCAACTTGGCCTTGATTGTGGCGATGGTCGACAGCAGGTTGAAACCCGGTTGCTTGTGGATGTCGACGATGACCGTCGGTTCACCGCCCAGTTGCGCGGCTTGCTGGGTGTCCTCGGCCCCGGCGATGACCCGTCCCAGATCACCGAGTTTGATCGGCATGCCGTTTTTATAGGCGACGACCTGATCGCGATAGTGCTGCGGATCGAGCAACTGGTCGGTGGCGCCCAGGGTGATCGAGCGGCTCTGGCCATCGAGGGTGCCCTTGGGCTGATCCAGAGTACTGACGCCGATCACGCTGCGCACATCTTCCAGCGTCAGACCTCGTGCAGCCAGCGCATCAGGATCGATCTGCACGCGCACGGCAGGCTTCTGCTCACCATGAAAATCCACCAGCCCCACGCCGGGCATTTGCGACAGGCGCTGGGCGATGTAGTTGTCGGCGTAGCGATCCAGCTCCGGCAGCGTGCGGGTCGGCGACGTCACCGCCAGCGACAGCACGGTGCCTTCGGCCGGGTTGACCTTGTTGAAGGTCGGCGCGCTGGACATGGTCTTGGGCAGGTTCGGCGTGGCGGTGTTGATCGCAGTCTGTACGTCCTGCGCGGCACCGTCGATGTCCCGCGACAGGTCGAATTGCAGCACCACCTGGGTCTTGCCAGCGGCGCTGGAAGAGGTCATCGAAGTGACTTGCGGCACGGCGGCAAAGGCCCGTTCCAGTGGGGTTGCCACCGATGAGGCCATGGTTTCGGCGCTCGCTCCGGAGAGTTTGGCGGTGACCTGAATGGTCGGAAAATCCACCGTCGGCAGCGGCGCCACCGGCAACTGGAAGTACGCGAAAGCCCCCAGCAGCATGACGCCGAGCGCCAGCAGGCTCAGCCCCACACGCCGTTGAATCAGTCCGGCCAGCGCATTCATCGGGCGGCCTCCGCCAGATCGGCGCTGGTGTCAGTCTTTACCGGCACTACCTTCAACCCCGGTGCGACCCGCGACTGGCCCTGCACCACCACGGTTTCGCCGGCATTCAAGCCCTGACGAATCCACTGCTTGCCGTCCACCACATTGGCGGCGTCCACCAGACGCGGCTGTACCCGCTGATCGGCATCGACCACATAGACGAAATTGCCCTGACGCCCCAGTTGCACCGCATCGGCCGGCACCACGGCCACGTCGCGATGGGTCTGCACCAGCAGGCGCGCACTCACCAGTTCACCCGGCCACAGCTTGGCATCAGCGTTGTCGAACTGCGCCTTGAGCTGGATCTGCCCGCTGGCCGCCGTCACCTGGCTGTCGATGAAGCTCAGATGACCTTTGGCGATTTCCTGCTGGCCATCGCGGGTCATGGCGACCACTTGCAAGGCACCTTTGGCGTTCTCTTCGAGGATCTCCGCCAGTTCGTCCTGGGAGACAGCGAACGCAACGGAGATCGGATTCATCTGGGTGATCGTCACCAGCCCCGTCGCTTCGGCACCGTGGGCAATCGCGCCGACATCCAGCAGACGCTGGCCGGTGCGGCCGGTCAGCGGCGCCTTGACCTGAGTGAACTCCAGTTGCAGCCGCGCCGCATCCAGCGCCGCCTGGTCGGCCTGCACCGTCGCCTGTTGCGCAGCCAGTTGCGCGCGGTAAGTGTCGACGTCCTGAGTCGGGCCGGCCTTGGCCGCCGCGAGTTTGCTGGCCCGGTCGAGATTGACCCTGAGGTTCGCCAGTTGCGCCTGATCCTTGGCCAGCAGCGCCTGCGCCTGCGCGACCTGGGCCTGATAGACCCGTGGATCGATCACCGCCAACAGGCTGCCGGCGGTGACGGTCTGCCCTTCGTTGAACAGGACTTTCTGCAACTCGCCGTCCACCCTCACCCGCACATTGACGCTGTTGAGCGCCTGCACGTTGCCGATGGCACTGATCCACACCGGCAGATCCTGACGGCTGACCTTGCTCATCTGTACCGGGATCGCACCGGCATCAGTTTTCACCGGCGCAGCGTGAGCCTGTTTGATCCATTGAAAACCGCCGACGGCCACCGCCAGCGAAAGTGCCGCGACGCCCAGGAAAACGGTGCGACGACGTGGGTGCAGGACAGTCATGGATGAGTCACCTGAACAGAAGAATTGAGTGCCAGAGCGTCAGCGGAAAAATCCCCGCCCAGGGCCCGGAACAGGCCGACCGCCGCTTGAAGGTGTTGCAGACGAACCTGCAGCAGCGTGTCTTCGGCCTGATATTGCGTGCGCTCGACGATCAGCAGCGTCTGGAAGTCGGTGGAGCCGAGGCGGTAGCGAACCTGTGCCAGACGCGCCGCTTCCCGCGCCGAATCCACCGCCGAGGCGTTCAACGCGTAACTCTTGTCGAGTTCGCGGGCGGCGCTGATCTGGGTTTCGACGTCTTGCAGGGCTTCGACGATGGACTCGCGATAACTGGCGGTCAGCTCCTGAACATGAGCCTGATCGAAATGCAGTTGGCCCTTGAGTTGGCCACCGGCAAACACTGGTTGCCCGAGGGTGCCGATGACACTCCAGATCTGCCCGCCGGCGAGGGTGTCGATCCCGCCCAGCAGGTCCAGCGACAGATTCGGCAGGAACGCGGCACGGGCCACGCCGACATCGAAGTTGGCAGATTTGAGCCGCGCTTCGGCAGCCTGAATGTCTGGCCGCTGACGCAGCAGGCCGATCGGCAGACCGGTCGCCGGTTGCGGCACCTGCACGGCGCCGAGGCTGTCGCCCTGCAAATGGAAGCCCTCGGGTGGCGCACCCACCAGCACCGCCAGTTGATACAGCGCCTGATCCCGCTGCTGCCGTAGCGGCGGCATTGCCGCTTCGAAGGTCTGCATGGCGTTGCGCTGCTGGGCGACTTCGAGATTGGAAACGGCGCCCTGACTGGCCTGGATTTCCACCAGATCCAGCACCTGACGGGCATCGTCGGCGATGGACTGAGCCAGACGCAGGCGCTCTTCCAGCGACAGCACCTGAAAGTAACTGTCGGCAATGCTCGCGCTCAGGCTCATGCGCAGGGTCTGGGCATCGAACGCGGTGGCGTTGGCCAGGGCGTCGGCTGAGTCGGCCGCCGCACGTTGCTTGCCCCAGAAATCCACTTCATAGGTGGCCTCGGCAAATACGCTGCGTTTCTGCGTAGTGCCGTAGTTGTTCTGGCGCTGATAGTTGCCGCCCAGGTTCAGCGCCGGATATTGCCCGGCGCCGGTGACCTGCGCGGAGGCCCGCGCCTCGTCGATACGGCTGATCGCCGCTTTGAGGGTGAAGTTTGAGGCCAGCCCACGATCAATCAGTTGATCCAGCTCGGCGCTGTGAAACTCGCGCCACCATTGACCGCCCGCAGCGGATTGACCGCCAGAAGCCGCATTCCACTGTTGGGCCAGCGGCAACGCGGGCTGCCGATACTCGGGCACCATCGAGCAGCCACCGAGGGTCAATACGCCCAGCAGGACCAGCGTCGCTGATGATTGAAATGCAACGCGCCGTCTGCGCGCCTTGGTCTTTGGAACCGACATGAGCAAGCTGTCTCCCCGCTTGAGCCTTTGTGGAGCGATCCACGAATGCGGCGAAGATAGCGAGGGGTGCCTGCCAGAGCGTTCCCCGGCAGATAAACTTTTGTTTAGCCTTGCTCGGGCGTCGTCTGGAAGCTGTAGCCGGCGCCGGGGATGGTCCTGATCAACGAATAGTCGAAACCGTCATCGAGTTTGCGCCGCAATCGATGGATGTGTTTGTCGATGACGTTGTTGTTGGGGTCGAAATCGTAATCCCAGGCACTGTCGAGCAGCATGTCGCGGGTGACGATCTGGCCGCTGTGGCGCATGAGTTTTTCCAGCAACAGGGCTTCGCGATGCTGCAAGGCAATCACCTTGCCCCGGCGTACGGCCGTGCGTGTCGCACAATCCAGATGCAACTCGCCAACCACCAGTTGCCGCGCCGGCCCCGCGACCTGATCGCGCCCGCGCAGCAAGGCTTCGAGCCGCGCCAGCACTTCAGCGAAGGCATAAGGCTTGGCCAGATAATCATCACAACCGGCCTGCAAACCTTCGACCTTCTGCTCGGTCGAGGCCTGGGCGCTGAGCATCAGGATCGGCACCCGTACCTGCCGTGCGCGCAAGGCCTTGATCAGGCCGATACCGTCGAGGCCGGGTAGGCGCCGGTCGACGATCAACACGTCGTGGATCCCCTCCAGTGCCATGTCCAGACCGCTGTTGCCATCGCCGGCGACATCGACCACATGCCCGCTTTCGCTCAAACCGCGCAGCAGGTAAGCGGCGGTCTGGGCATCATCTTCAACCACGAGAATGCGCAAGGCACCTACTCCATCAAGCCAACCTGAACTTTTATTTATCCGGCGGGAACGTGGCGCAACCGCAGGCTTTGCCACACTATGCCATCTCTGCCTGATGATGTGAGTGGTTCAAAAGCCATGACCCATGTTCTGGTCGTCGAGGACGACTTGCCCACCCGCCGCGAAATCGAAGCGGCGCTGACGGACCACGGTTTCACCGTGAGCAGCGTCGACAATGGCCGTGAAGGCCTGTTGAAAGCCCTCGGCGAGCCGTTCGACCTGATCGTGCTCGATCGCATGCTGCCCGGCGGCCTCGACGGTCTGGGCGTACTCACCGCGTTGCGCGCCGCCAGCGTCAACACCCCGGTGCTGATCCTCAGCGCCCTGAGTGCGCTGGATGAACGGGTACGCGGCTTGCGCGCCGGGGGCGACGACTACCTGACCAAACCCTTCGAATTCATCGAGCTGACCGCCCGCCTGGACGCCTTGAACCGGCGTCGGGCCGAACCGGTGGCCGTGACTCAGGAAACCCGTCTGAAGGTCGGTAACCTGGATGTCGATCTCTTGAGCCGCACCGTGCGCCGTGGCGAACGCACCATCGATCTGGTGCCCCGTGAATACGCATTGCTCGAACATCTGGTGCGCCACGCCGATCAGGTGGTGACCCGCACCATGCTGTTCGAAGCGGTGTGGAATTACAGCTATGACGAACGCACCAACGTCATCGAAGTGCACATGAGCCGACTGCGCCGCAAGGTCGACGGCGAAGGCGAGCCGCCGATGATCCATACCATTCGTGGAGCCGGGTATGTCCTCCGTTCACCTGAGTGAAATCCCGCGCACCATCAGTTTTCGCACGGCGTTGCTGTTTCTCGGGCTGTTCGGCTGCTCGTTTCTGGCGCTGTTCGGTTACGTCTACTGGCAAACCGCGTTCTACCTGAAGACCGAAGCCGACACCGCCCTGTATCGGCAAGTGGAAAACCGCAGCGCCCAGCCGCCGGAACTGCAATTGCAGGAAATCCGCAAACACGCCCTGCAGGACGTCGAAGCGCGCCTGCCCCACAGCCTGTTCGACGCTGACGGCAAATTCATTGCCGGTGTGATCAAAGAACTGCCGCCCTTCTCCGCCTACGACAAGCCGCAGGAGTTTCGCTGGCTCAAGTCCAACGGACACCACCGACCGGTGCGCTTCATCGTGCATAAACTGGCGGACGGTAAAACGCTGCTGGTCGCCCAGGACGTTCATGACATCCGCGAATTCGACGAACTGCTGATCAACGCGCTGATTTCCGGCGGCCTGCTGCTGTTGCTGGTCGGGTTGCTCGGCGCCGTGGTGCTGGGTTATTCGGCACACCGACGACTGGACAAGGTCAGCCGCTCGATCAAAGGCATCATCGAGGGCGACTTGAAAGGACGTTTGCCGGTCAAGGGCAACAACGATGACATCGACCGTCTCGCCTCGGTGGTCAACGGCATGCTCGATGAGCTGGAGCGTTTGATGAGTGAAGTCAAAGGCGTATGCGACGACATCGCCCACGACCTGCGCACGCCCCTCACACGCCTGATCGCCGGCCTGGAACGCACCCAGCGCCGGGGTCTGGATGAAGCGCAATACGCCGCCAGCATCGATGCGGCGCTGACCGAGGCCAAAGCCTTGCTGCTGACTTTCAAGGCCCTGCTGCGCATTTCGGAAATCGAAAACAGCGCCCGGCGCAGCCACTTCGCCCCGCTGGACCTGAACCTGATCAGCGCCGATGCCGCCGAGTTGTACGAACCGCTGGCCGAAGAGCGCGGCATCAGCCTGACCATCGAAAACAGTCAGGCGCCCGCGATCATGGCCGGCGACGCACAACTGCTGTTCGACGCGCTGTGCAACCTGCTAGACAACGCCATCAAGTTCTCGCCCGACCACAGTCAGGTGCGCCTGAGCGTGATTGCCGATCATGAAACCGTGGGCATTCGCGTCACCGACAACGGCCCCGGCATTCCTCCGGCCGAGCGTGAAGCGGTGCTGCGTCGGTTGTACCGCGCGGAATCCAGCCGCCATACGCCAGGTAACGGCTTGGGCTTGAGCATGGTGTCGGCGGTCGCGCGCCTGCATGACATGCGGGTGACGGTGAACGATGCGGCGCCGGGGTGCCGGATTGATTTGCTGGGCAAGGCAACGCCGGCCAGCCATTGAAAACCGACAGGCCTCAACCCACCGACCGCAACCACTCCAACAAATCCATTTCCAGGCTGCCCGGTTTGGGAGGCGCAGGCGACAGCAGGCAATAATGCGAGCCGTCTTCAACGAAGCCTGCCGGTGCGGCCAATACCCCGCTTTCGATATCGTCGCGGACCAGATGCCACGGACCGATGGCCACTCCAAGGCCCGCGACAGCCGCCTGAATGCTGAAGTAAAAGTGTTCGAAAGACTGCATCTGCGCCGCAGGAACCGGCTGGCCCGCTGCGGCGGCCCATTCCTGCCAGGCCGTGGGTCGGCTGCTCGTTTGCAGCAGAGGCACCGTGGCATGCAGGCCTTTGCCGCTTTCATCGAACCACTGACCGACTTTATCTGGTCGGCAGACTGGCCCGACCTTCTCGGCAAACAAGCGCTCGGCGTGGTAACCGGGAGGCCGGGGGAAATCGTCCCGGCGAATGGCCAGGTCGATTCCCTGTTCAAATGAAAACGGACCGCCGCCCGCCACCAGATGAATGTCCGGGCCGCGATGTTGTGCCTGGAAATCACTCCAGCGCGGAATCAACCAGCGCATCAACAGCGTCGGCTCGCACGACAGGACCAGCCGCCGCGTACGACGCGCCTCAGTGCGGATCTCGCGGACGGCCTGGTTCATCACCCCCAAACCTTCGCTCACCGCTTTCAGCAGTCGCCTCCCCGGCTCCGTCAGGAAAACCCTTCGCTGGCGCCGCTCGAACAGGTCAACACCCAGATCCTCTTCAAGCAGACGCACCGCCCGGCTGATGGCGCCGGGTGTCAGATGCAGTTCGTCAGCCGCACGGGCGAAGTTCTCGAACCGGCCTGCGGATTCGAAGCAACGCAGCGCCAGCAGAGAAGGCATACGCCCCTCGGAAAACGGTGAGTCAGATTCACCATTTGCTTCAGAAATCATCGTTAGTTCCAGCGTTCGCTATCTGTAAACATGGCTTTCTATCACCAACCCACCCAAGGTTCCACCATGAGCGAATGGATAGTCGTAATCACCATCACCCTGCTGGCATGCATCAGCCCCGGACCGGACTTCGCCCTGGTCTCGCGCAACGGGTTGCTGCTCTCTCGACGCGCAGGCGTTCTCACGGCGATGGGCATTGGTCTGGGCGTGCTGGTGCATGTCGGCTACACCCTGCTCGGGCTCGGATTAGTGCTTCAACAATCGCCCTGGTTGTTCAATGCACTGAAAATGGCAGGGGCTGCGTATCTGGTTTATCTGGGCATCAAGATGCTTCGCTCCAGACCTGACGTTCAGCAGCCGGATGCTGCGTCTCCTGCCCTGTCGGATCTGGCCGCGTTGCGTTCAGGTTTTCTCACCAATGCGTTGAACCCCAAAACCTCGATTTTCATCGTGAGCCTGTTCATGGGTGTCGTCCGGCCGGACACCGGCCTGCCGGTACAAATGGCCTACGGGGTGTTCATTGCCGGGGCGCATGTGCTGTGGTTCAGCCTGGTGGCGCTGTGTTTCTCCGCCGGGCGGGTGCGGGAGAAACTGCTGGCGGCGCGGCAGTGGATTGACCGGGCGTTCGGCGGCCTGCTCGTGGGCTTCGGGGTTCTGCTGACGCTGTCTCAGCGATCAGGCTGAACGCATTGCTACACAGCGATACATAACCCCCGTTTCATGACACATCCCCGGTACATGCCGATGCAAAAGTGTGGGCCATCGGAACCTTCCCTCCGACTCAACCACTCACACAGGCAGGCCTTCTCATGATCAATCAAATCGACACCGTGCTGTACACCGGCAAGACCCGCACCACTGGCGGACGCGATGGCGCCTCGCGCAGTTCCGACGGCAATCTGGACGTCAAGCTGTCGCCACCGGGCTCCAACGGCAGCGGCACCAACCCGGAGCAACTGCTGGCCGCCGGCTGGTCGGCCTGTTTCATCGGCGCCATGGGCAAAGCGGCGGCTGCGCTGAAGATCAGGCTGCCAGCGGATGTGGCGGTGGAAACCGAAATCGATCTGGGCAAGACCGGCGACGCGTTTTTCCTGCAGGCACGCTTGAATGTCAGCCTGCCGGGGCTGGAGCCTTCGGTCGCCCAGTCGCTGGTGGAAGCCGCGCATCAGACCTGCCCTTACTCCAAGGCCACGCGCGGCAACATCGACGTGACCCTGCGCCTGATCTGAATCCCGATCCTCCCTATACGCCCGAGGCACTGCCTCGGGCGTTTTGTTTGACCGGGACAGAAGTAGTCGCCGGCCCATGCTGACGGGTGGTCACCAGCCCGATAAAGGAAATGGCCAGAGCCAGGCCAATGGTCGACGTCACTTCCAGACGATGCTCCGGCGTCAGCATCATCACCGCGAGCGCCGCGCAGATGAAGGCCATCACCAGATAGGTCAGCCACGGAAACAGCCACATGCGAAAGGTCAGCTCGACATTCTGCCGAAGCAGCATTCGCCGCATGCGCAGCTGGGAAACCGCGATCACCAGGTACACCAGCAACGCAATGGCACCGGAACTGGCGAGCAGGAACTGAAACAGTCCGGCAGGCATGAAGTAGCTGAGCAGCGTCACCCCGGCGCCGATGACGCTGCTGGCAATCACCGCCGCCCTCGGCACGCCTGCGCCGGACGTCACTTTCAACGCGTGCGGTGCGTCGCCGCGAAGCCCCAGGGAAAACAGCATGCGCGAAGCGATATAGATCGACGAGTTCATGCAACTGGCCACGGCGATCAACACCACTACATCGACCATGAATTTGGCGTGGGGAACGTTCATCAACTCCAGTGCGCGCTGATAGGAACCGACGGACGCCAGCAGCGGGTCGTTCCACGGCACCACGGAAATCACCACGAAGATCGACAGCAAATAGAACACGCCGATACGCCAGATCACCGAGCGCGTCGCCTTGGCGATGTTCTGCGCCGGATTGTCCGATTCGGCGGCGGCGATGGTCACCGCCTCGGTCCCGATGAAACTGAACATGATGGTGATGAACGCGCCGACCACCGCCGACAAGCCGTTGGGAGCAAAGCCGCCATGTTCTTCCATCAACCGGCTGAGGCCGCTGGCTTCACGCTCGGGAATCCAGCCCATCAGCACGGCGAAACCCACACCGATGAAACCGATGATCGCCACGACCTTGGCCATGGCGAACCAGAATTCGAACTCGCCGTACTTGGAGACACTGAACAGGTTGGTAATCACCAGCAGGATGATCGACACCAGCGCGAACAGCCACGCATCGACCTGGGGAAACCACTGATTCAAGACATGCCCGGCGGCCAGTGCCTCGATGGGAATGACCAGCACCCAGAACCACCAGTAGAGCCAGCCGATGGTGAAGCCGGCCCAGCGGCCGATGGCCTGATCGGCGTAGGTGGAAAACGATCCGGTGTCCGGTCGGGCCACCGCCATTTCCCCCAGCATGCGCATCACCAGCACCACCAGCAGGCCGGAAAACAGATACGCCAGCAACACCGCCGGCCCCGCCGCTGCAATGGCGTGCCCGGAACCGACAAACAACCCCGCGCCGATGATTCCCGCAATTGACAACATGGTCACGTGACGTGGTTTGAAACCCTGCGCCAGTTGACCGCTCGATTCCTTCGAATTCAGGCTGTTCATTGTTTTTGTTGTTCTCTGATGGACGCCTCACCTTACGTGGCTGAAGTTCAACGCAAATAGCTCGGGTGCGGCATGCCGATGCCTGATTTCGACATGCCCGGGTGACGGTCAGCGTGAACCGGCGAGTGTCTTGCGCATGAAAACCCGGGCAAATCCGTCCTCGGTGGCGCGATGGGTTTCCACAAAACCGAGCTTTTCATAGATGGCGACGTTCTCGGTCATCCGCTCGTGGGTGTACAGCCGCACCGCCTCGCAACCGAGACTCAGCGCATGGGTTTCGCAGAAAGTCATCAGCACTTTGCCGAGCCCTTTGCCCTTTTGCTGGGGCGACACGGCGACGTTGATCAGCAGCAGCTCGTTGCCCTCCTGGCTCATCACCAGCACACCGAGGATTTCCTTGTTGTCGGTCAGCACGAACGTATCGGTTTCACGCAGCACTTGCTCGTAGTCATCGAGCATCGGCGCGGGTTTGCGGCCGATTCGCGGGATGTAAGGGCTGTAGGCCTCATCGACCAGTGCGGCGATGGGCGCGGCGTCTTCGGGTCGGGCGCGGCGGAGGGTCTGCAAAGGGAGCCTCTTCAGTGGTGGTGATTAAGGCGCTCAGCATGCGATGGATGACGATCCCGGAGCAAATCCACCGCCTCCCCCGTAGCACAATCGAAGCGCCCGAGGATGAACATACGTTCACCAAAAAAATCGACGGATGCGTCTAGTCTGCGGGTTCCAACATAGTGACTACAGGAGTAACCCACCATGTTCTCGCACGAAAGCATCCCGCTGATCATCCTTTTCATCATCCTGCTGCTTGGCGTGCTGACGGCTGTTTTGCATCCGGTGCATGCGTTTTTCAGCTGGCTCAAGCGGCGCAAGCAAAGGGCATCTGCCGGGGTTGTGAAAGAGGTGGATGCGCGCTGAAGTTTTTTCAGTTTGAATCCGGCGGCATCAGCCTGCGTTGAATCCGCCGACAACAAAAAGGCCTGCCACATTGGCAGGCCTTTTCAGTGTCCGGGGAGTTATTGCTTGAGGATCAGCAACGGCTCGCCCTTCTTGACGATGTAAGTCGCCAATTCCGAGCCCTTGTCGTTGCCGACGTTCTTCGCGATGTGCGCCACGCCTTCCGGGATGAACAGCGAATCGCCGGCCTTCAGCGTCACCGGCGCCCGGCCTTCGAGCTGGTATTCGAAAGTACCGCTGATGACGTAGGCGACTTCAACGCCCGGGTGGGCATGTCGGGGCGAGATGATGCCCGGTTCGAAATCGACCCGGGCCTGGATCACTTCGCGGTCCGCAGCGCCCAGGTCCTGATGGACCAGATCCGTGCGGCTCAGGCCTTGTTGCCAGCTCTTCGCCGGGGCAGCAGATTGAGTGTCGGCGGCGTGTGCCAGGCCGGTCATTGAAACCAGTACGGCGGCTGCGGTCATCAGGAGTGTGCGGCGCATGGTGTTGCCCTCTTGGAAGTAGTGAAGTGACGCCGCTACTTTGAAGAGGGCATGTACCGGGAATGTGTCCCGATACCGGCGCTTGTTAGCTCACTGTGTATAAGGGCGGGATTGATACACGCTCATACAACTCGCACCATCTGCGACAGCCACTGCCTGAAGGCGACGATCTTTTTCGAAGCGGCGTTTTCATGGGGCGTGACGAAGTAGAAACCCGAGTCGGACTTGAGCCGCAAATCAAACGGCGCTACCAGTCTTCCGGCCCGTAAATCGTCCTCGACGTAGGTCGATCGCCCGATGCACACGCCCTGCCCGTCAATCGCCGACTGCACCGCCATCATGGCCAGGTCGAAGGTCAGGCGCGGGCCTTTGGCCGGGAGCGGCGGTTGACCTGCGGCGTTCAGCCAGGCGCTCCAGTCATCGGCGGTCTGCCCGCTGACGTGCAGCAAGGTGTGTCGGGCCAGATCGGCCGGCGCTTTGATCGGGTCCGGCCCGCTGAGCAGGCGCGGGCTGCACACCGGGAATATCTCGTCGGCCATCAGCCAGTCGGCGCGCAGTCCCGGCCAGTTTCCATTGCCGTAGCGGATCGCCGCATCGATGCCACCTTTGCGAAAGTCCACCAGCTCGGTGGATGCACTGATGCGCACATCGATTTCGGGAAACGCCTCGCGAAAGGACGGCAGGCGCGGTAACAACCACTTAGACGCCACCGACACCAACGTGCTGATCGTCAGAACGCTTTGATTGTTCGCCTCCTGCAAGCGCTCGGTCGAATGGCGCAGTTCCATGAACGCCGAACGTACACCGGGAAAATAAGCGCTGCCCTCTTCCGTCAGCGCCAGTCCGTCCTTCAAGCGCATGAACAGGCGTACGCCGAGTTCATCTTCGAGGCGGCGGATCTGATGGCTGATTGCGGTTTGCGTGACGTTCAGCTCTTCGGCGGCGCGGGTAAAACTCAGGTGGCGGGCCGCGCATTCGAAGGCGCGCAACCCATTGAGCGACGGTAGTCGGGTGAGCATGGGTTTTCTTCAGTCCATGAGATTTTGTCATACGCTAGCACTGCAGATGTCCTTTGCGAAGCGCCGCCAAAATCCCGGATTCTGGGCCTTCATATGAAGGAGACCCTATGAAACTGTACTTTGCCCCCATGACCTGCTCGCTGGCCCCGCACATTGTGCTGCGAGAACTGACGCTGCCGTTCGAGCTGATCCGGGTCAACAACCAGACCAAGCGCACCGCCGACGGCCAGGACTTTCGCGAGATCAATCCGAAGGGTTACGTGGCCGCACTGATGCTCGACAATGGCGAGGTGCTGACCGAAGGCCCGGCGATTCTGCAATACCTCGCCGACCTCGTGCCCGGTCATGCGCTGGCCCCGGTCAATGGCACTTGGGAGCGCTCGCGTTTGCAGGAATACCTGAATTTCATCAGTTCGGAAATTCATGGGGGCAGCGCGCCGCTGTTCAGCAACGAAATCCCGGAATCCACCAAAACGATCTTCAAACACAAACTCTTCAAACGTCTGGATTACCTGAACCGCCTCCTCGCGACGCAACCGTATCTGATGCAGGCGTTCGGCGTGGCGGATGCCTATTTGTTCACGGTGTTGAAGTGGTTGCCGACCTTCAGCATCGCCATCGAAGACTGGCCAGCGCTGGCGAACTACATGACTCGCATCGCCGAGCGGCCCGGTGTGAAGGCTGCAATCGCAGCAGAGGAAGCCACGCAACCGGTCTGAATCGCCCGGTTGCGTGGTCGTTGTCAGGCCTTGGCGGCCTCGTCGATCAGCGCCGCGACTTCGGCGGCGCGGGAGGCCAGCGAGGCGTGGCTGGCGTCGAGGGTGATGACTTTCTTCGCATTGAGCCGGGCCGACATGCGTTTCTGGTTGTCCGGGTGAATCATGTGGTCCTGACTGGAAATCTGATACCAGGACGGCTTGTGTTTCCACGCTGGATCACTGATGACATCGCCAAAGGTGCTGGCCAACGGGGCTTTCTGGGTGACGGCCATCACCAGCGCTTCATCCGCCGACAGGTCCTGACAGAAGCTTTCATGGAACTTGTCGGCCTTGAGCCAGAGGAAACCGTCACTGTCCGGGGCGAGATTCGGTGCGGCGGCGGGCAGATGTTCCTGAGTGATGCCGCCGGGGCTTTCGCCCTGATCCGGGGCGAACGCGGCGATGTACACCAGCCCCGTCACATTCGGTTGATTGCCGGCCTGGGTGATCACCGCGCCGCCGTAGGAATGCCCGACCAGCAGCACGGGCCCGCTCACTTGAGCGACCATTTTGCGCGTGCGCTCGGCGTCGTCGGCCAGCGACGTCAGCGGCATCTCCACCGCCTGAATCGCGCGGTAGCCCTTGCGCGACAGTTCGACAATCACCTTGCCCCAATGCGCGGCCCCGCCCCAGAACCCGTGTACCAGCACAATCGTCGGTTTTTCACTCATGGCCCTGCTCCTGCTCGTAATGAATTCGGCGCCAAGGAGTATGGAACGCTTCCACAAACCCGGCGGGCCGGCAGACCAAAGGTGCATTTCCGGATGTGACAGTTGTCGGATGCCCCAACGCGCCTATATTGAAGAAGGTTCAAGCCCTCCTCCCCTCGAGCGCCCCATGGCCACGACTGATCACCTGATCATCTGCGAGCATTGCGACTGCGTGTACGAAAAAGCCACGCTCGCCCGCTACCAGAAATCCCTCTGCGCCCGTTGTGGCGGCGTGCTCCAGCGCCACAACAACCTGAGCGTGGAGCAACGTCTGGCCCTGAGTTTTACCGCCGCGATGCTGTGGCTGTTCGCCAATTTCTACCCGGTGATGAGCATCAGCATGAAAGGCCTGAAAAACAGCGCGACCCTGTGGGACTCGGTGCTGGCCCTGAGTCAGGGGCCGATCACCTTCATGGCCATGGTCGCGGCGATCTCGATCATCATCGCCCCGGCCTTTCAACTGGTTTTGCTCATCTGGGTATTGAGCTTCGCCCTCGCCTCGCGCCGCTCGCCGGCCTTCAAGCTGTGTATGCGCTGGCTGGAAGCGCTGCGGCCGTGGAGCATGCTCGAAGTGTGTCTGCTCGGGGCGATGGTGGCGGTGTTCAAACTGGCGGGCATGCTCGATGTGATCCCCGGCATCGGCCTGTTTGCGCTGGCCGTGCTCAGCCTGTTGCTGATCCGCGTCGCCGGGCGCGACATACGTGATTTGTGGGACATCCTGTGAAACGACCACCGACCGCCAGCGAACTCAACCTCTGCCTCTGTCACAGCTGCGGGCTGGCCTGCGACATGACCGATGAGCCGCACCAGTGCCCGCGCTGTGACGCGCCGCTGCACCGGCGCAAGACCAACTCGCTGGCCCGCACCTGGGCCTACATGTTCGCCGCCCTGGCGTTTTACGTGCCGGCGAATCTGCTGCCGGTAATGAACACCACCCTGCTCGGCAACGGCGCCGACAGCACCATCATGAGCGGCGTGCTGGAGTTCTGGGAACACGGCGCGTGGGACATTGCGCTGATCATCTTCATCGCCAGCATCGCGGTGCCGGGGATCAAGTTCATTGCGCTGACGCTGCTGCTGGTCACTGTGCAACGGGACAGCCATTGGGCGCGCCGGGAACGTTCGAAGCTGTATCGGTTCGTCGAGCTGATCGGTTATTGGTCGATGCTCGATGTGCTGGTGGTCGCGCTGGTGGCGGCGCTGGTGAAGTTCCAGGCGCTGGGGGATATCGAGCCGCGACCGGGGATTCTGTTTTTCGGGCTGGTGGTGGTGTTCACCATGCTTTCGGCCATGAGCTTCGATCCGCGCCTGATCTGGGACAAGGCGCCGGCCGAGGAAACCGATGAAACAGACGAGCCCCGGCACTCGAACGAACAAGTGCCGGGGCATTGAGTGACGCCTGTCAGATCTGCGCGGTGCCGCCGTCGACGAAGAGTTCGATGCCGTTGACGAAGCTGCTGTCATCCGAGGCCAGGAACAGCGCAGCCTTGGCAATTTCGCTCGGCTCGCCCAGACGCCCGATCGGCACCACAGACGCCAGTTGATCGAACAGCCCTTGCGCGTGTTCCGCCGGCACCAGCCCCGCCAGACCTGGAGTGCGCACCGGGCCGGGGCTGATGGCGTTGACGCGGATGCGACGAGGTTTCAAGTCCAGCAGCCACGACCGGGCGAAGTTGCGTACGGCGGCTTTGCTCGCGCTGTAGACGCTGAAGTTTTCCGTGCCTTGCACCGAAGTGGTCGATGAAGTCAGCAAAATCGAACCGCCATCGCGCAGCAGCGGCAGCGCTTTCTGCACGGTGAACAGCGTGCCCTTCACGTTGGCGTCGAAAATCCGGTCGAAGTGCTCTTCGGTGATCGCCCCAAGCGGCAGCATGTCACCGCCCCCGGCATTGGCGAACAGGATGTCGAGGTGCCCGGCCTTCTCGGCGATTTCGCGGTAGATGCGGTCCAGATCGTCCAGCTTCGCCACGTCGCCCTGAATACCGATGGCACGAGGGCCGATGGCGGCGACGGCTTTGTCCAGCTCGGCCTGACGACGGCCGGTGATGAATACCGTGGCGCCCTGGGCGACGAATTCCTGCGCCGAGGCCAGGCCGATGCCGGTGGTGCCGCCAGTGATCAGTGCGATTTTGCCTTCAAGTCTGTTGCTCATGATGAATCTCCAGTAACCGTTTCAAGGAAGGTGACGGGTCGTAGGTGAGCCGTTGGAAGCGACTTTAGGCCGATGGATTGATTTGAAAAATCCGCAAAATCGGTTTTGTTTGTGCACAGATATGCACAATACTCAGCCCTGTCTACGATCCTTGAGTGCAGCCCGATGAATCAGTTACTGGCGATCCGTGTGTTCGCCCGCGTCGTGGAAAGCGGTTCGTTCACCAAAGCCGCCGACTCGTTGAATCAGCCGAAAACCACGGTCAGCAAACTGATCGGGCAACTGGAAAGCCACCTCGGTGTGCGCCTGCTGCAGCGCACCACCCGGCGCCTGACCGTCACGGCCGACGGCGCTTCCTACTACCAACTGACCCAGCAACTGCTGCATCAACTGGACGACATCGATCAGGGTTTCAGCCAGGCCCAGGGCTTGCCCCGTGGCCGGATTCGCGTGGACATCGGCGGCTCGACCGCGACCATGCTGGTGATTCCCGAATTGCCGAAGTTCTTCGAGCGCTACCCGGACATTCAGGTCGATCTGGGCGTCAGCGACCGCCCGGTGGACTTGATCAGCGAGCGCGTCGACTGCGTGATTCGCGGCGGCCCTCTGACCGAGCAGGCTCTGGCCGTGCGCCGCTTGGGCGAAGTGTCCTGGACCACCTGCGCCACGCCCGACTATTTGCAGCGTCACGGCACACCGATGCATCCGCTGGAGCTGGCCCGGCATCAAATGATCGCCTATCGCTCGGCCTCCACGGGGCGCATCCTGCCGTCGAACTTCCACCGCAACGGCGAACGCCATCAAATCGAAGGCAAAGGCCTGGTCAGCGTCAACGAAAGCAACGCGCATCTGGCGGCCGGATTGGCGGGGCTGGGGATCATTCACACATTCAGCTACACAGTCAGGGCGGCCATCGAACGCGGCGAACTGGTGCCGATCCTCAGCGACTGGCGCCCGCCGGCCTACCCGTTCCACCTGCTGTATCCGCCGAACCGGCACCTGAGCAACCGCGTGCGGGTGTTCATCGACTGGCTGGTGGAGCGCTTCGCGCAGGTGGACTGAGCCTCGCTGTCGCGCCGATTCGACTAACCTGACGTTGCAGCCGCCGACGTTTTTCCGCAGGCTACGCACCGATCCTGACGCCCATGAAACGGAGATTCCCATGCTCAAACGTACCCTGGCACTGACTGCAGGCCTGGCCCTGTCCTTTTCCACCCTGCTGGCCCAGGCCGCAGACGTGTTGAAAGTCAGCGCGATTCCCGACGAGGCCCCGACCGAACTGCTGCGCAAGTTCGAACCGCTGGGGGCTTATCTGGAGCAGCAATTGGGCATGAAAGTCGAGTTTGTGCCGGTGGCCGACTACCCGGCCGTGGTTGAAGCGCTGGCCACCGACCGCCTCGACATGGCCTGGCTGGGCGGTTTCACCTTCGTCCAGGCACGGCTGAAAACCGATGCCACCACCCCGGTGATCCCGCTGGTGCAGCGCGAGCAGGACGCACAGTTCACCAGCAAATTCATCACCGCCGACCCGAACGTCAAAAGCCTCACCGACCTGAAAGGCAAGACCTTCGCCTTCGGTTCGGTATCGTCGACCTCCGGCAGCCTGATGCCGCGCTACTTCATGCTCAAGGACGGCATCAAACCGGAAACCTATTTCAGCCGCGTCGGCTACTCCGGTGCCCACGACGCCACCGTCGCCTGGGTGCAGGCCGGCAAGGTCGATGCCGGTGTGCTGAACGCCAGCGTCTGGCAGAAACTGGTGGACGCCGGCAAGGTCGATACCAACAAGGTCAAGGTCTTCGCCACCACCCCGGCCTACTTCGATTACAACTGGACCGTGCGCGGCACCCTCGACCCGGCGCTGGCAGCGAAAATCAAAAAAGCCTTCCTCGCCCTCGACCCGGCCAACCCCGAGCAGAAGAAAATCCTCGATCTGCAGGCTGCCAGCCGCTTCATCGAAACCAGCCCGGACAACTACAAAGGCATCGAGGAAGCCGCCCGCGCCGCCGAACTGCTGAAATGACCCTGAGCCTCAAGCAAGTCTTTCTGCACCACGCCAACGGCGTCGAAGCCCTGCGTGGTGTGGATTTGCAGATCAACAGCGGCGAGCAGGTGGCGATCATCGGCCCGTCCGGCGCCGGTAAATCCAGCCTGCTCAACCTGCTGGCCACCGCGATTCGGCCGAGCAGCGGCGACATCGACGTGCTGGGCCAACGGGCCTGGCACTTGTCCGCTCGCCAGCGCCAACACCTGCGCGCAAAAATCGGCCTTGTACATCAGGCACCGCCCCTGCCACCCCGGCAACGGGTGGTGACGGCGGTGCTGGCCGGTAAGCTCGGGCAATGGAGCCTGGGCAAAAGCCTCATCAATCTGCTGCATCCACTGGACATTCCCGGCGCCCGCGCGGCGTTGGCGCGGCTGGATCTGGCGGACAAACTCTTCAGCCAGTGCCAGCAACTTTCCGGTGGCCAATTGCAGCGGGTCGGCATTGCCCGCGTGCTGTATCAGGCGCCGGACGTGCTGCTGGCGGACGAACCGGTATCCGCCATGGACCCGGTCCTCGCCGGGCACACCCTGACGGTGCTGTCGCGCCATGCCCAGGAGCACAACGTCACGCTGGTGGCGAGCCTGCACGCGGTGGACCTGGCACTGGCACATTTCCCGCGCATCATCGGTTTGCGCGAGGGCCAGATCCTGTTCGATTGCCCGTCCGGTCAAGTCAGCCACGATATGCTCGACAGCCTGTACGCCAACGAGCAATTGCAATCCCCGGCGCCGGCCCTGACGCCGCTGATTGTGCAGATTCCACGATGCTGAGCGCCGACACCCGCGACCCCGCCGCACTGCCACGCCTGTTGCTGACACTGCTGGCGATTGCCTTGCTGTGGCCGGGCATTCAGATCAGCGAACTCGACCTCGGCGTGTTGCTGCACGCCGACAGCCAGAGCGAAATGGGCCGCTTTGTCTCGGCCTTCTGGCCGCCGGCCCATGACCGGGACTTTCTGCAACTGCTGCTCAAGGCCACCCTGCAAACCCTGGCCATCGCCACGGCCGGCATGGCGTTGGCACTGATATTGGCGGTGCCGGCCAGTTTGCTCGCCAGCCGCGCCTTGTCGCTGTCCGCCGCTTCCCACGGCGGCCGCCCGAGCCTGCTGGGCCGGTTGCTGCGCTGGCCGGTGCGCGGGTTGCTGATCTTCCTGCGCAGCGTGCCGGAAATCGTCTGGGCGCTGCTGTTCGTGCGCGCCGTCGGCCTCGGCCCGGCAGCGGGCGTGCTGGCGATCGCCATCACCTACAGCGGCATGCTCGGCAAGGTCTACGCGGAAATTTTCGAATCCACCGACCAGCGCCCGGCCCACGCCTTGCTCCAGGCCGGCAGCGGACGCCTGGCCAGTTTCGCCTACGGCGTGCTGCCCAACGTCGCGGCGGAACTGCTCTCCTACACCGTCTACCGCTGGGAATGCGCCATCCGCGCCTCGGTGGTGATGGGCTTCGTCGGCGCCGGCGGCCTCGGCCAACAGATCGACCTGTCGATCCGCATGTTCGCCGGCGGCGAAGTCGCCAGCATGCTGCTGACCTTCCTGCTGCTGGTACTCGGCGCCGACCAACTCAGCCGCCTGCTGCGCTGGAGACTGACATGAAGCGCCTGATCAACACGGCGCTGATCCTCGCCATCGTCTTCGCCGTCATCGCCTCGTTCGCCTACCTGGGCCTCGACCTCGAAGAACTCGGCAGCGCCACCAGCCTGAAACAAATGGGCTCGTACGTCGGCCGCTTCCTGAGCCCCGACTTCAGCGCCGGTTTCCTCAACGCCATCCTCCACGGCGCCATGGAAACCCTCGCCATGTCCGCCCTCGGCACCCTCCTCGCCGCCGTACTGGGACTGCTGTTGGCACTCCCCGCCGCCGGGCGTTTTGGCTGGTTTTTTCAGAGTGTTGCGCGCCTGCTGCTCAACGGCCTGCGCGCCATTCCTGAATTGGTATGGGCTGCGTTGATGGTGTTCGCAGCTGGCCTCGGTCCTAACGCTGGCACCTTGGCCCTGGCACTGCATACCACCGGGGTGCTTGGGCGGCTGTTTGCTGAGGCACTGGAAAACACGCCGCCGGAACCGGCGGAAGCGATTCGCTTGCAAGGGGGGAATCCGGTTGTGGCGTTCTGTTATGGGACCCTGCCGAACCTCGCGCCGCAGTTGCTGGCGTATTGTTTGTATCGGTGGGAGAACAACATCCGGATGGCCAGCGTGCTGGGGTTTGTCGGCGCTGGGGGGCTGGGGCAGATGTTGTATGTGAGCTTGAGTCTGTTTCAGGAGGCGCAGGCGGGGACGGTGATTTTGGCGATGTTGGGGTTGGTGCTTGGGGTGGATTCGTTGAGTGCTTGGAGTCGGGGGCGGTGGGTTAAGGCATAGGTTTGAACACTGCTGGAGCGGCGTCACCCGAAACCTTGGGGAGGCGTAGGAAAACCAAAAACCTTAATTAATCAGCCACACATAAGTAAGAACAACATGCAAGAAACGAAACCTGGTTCACCTGTAAGAACTTCAAAAAAGATTGCTGTTGCAGCCATTGCATTGTTGCTTTTGGGCCTTTGGCTATTTTATATAACTTGGGCATCCCGTATTTCAGCGCATACATTCTTGATGCCGGAAATACCCGAATTAACGACATACCTGCTATTCGGCGTTCTGGTTGGAGCTATTTTTGCTGGCAGGACATTCTACAGCCGCCCTGCTGAAAAAATTGCTAAACATGTAATAAGTTCTTTTCTTACTGCCTTTTGCTTGAGTTTCGCCTTCTCTCTCCATGCTTATGATGTTATCGCTTACCTTCTACCTGGAGAAATCGTCAATTACGAATCATCGTATGAGATAACCTTTCCAGGACCCGCCACTGGAAAGTACAGCCGCTGCGAGGCAGGCATTCGGATAGAGGACCCAAACACACGCCGCAAAATTCAACTCTGCACTACGAAGTCAGATCTTTACGAGCAAAATAAACGACACATGAATGCCGTGTGGGTGACTGCTCGTACGAATAAAATAGGTTCTTATATTGTTGGTTATGCATTTTTCAATAATCTGCACATCAACGAAAACTGAAGCGACAAGGAAGTCAAGAACCAAATTGAATGGATTTATTTTTTCGAATAACAAATTCGTCCCCATTTTTTGAATACCATTTCGCCCTGTCTGGTTTGAAAGCGCCTCCTGGTGGAGGCGCCTTAAAGATCACAGACTCCGAGTCAGTCCTGAGGCCAGCACCAACCGTTCAAGTCCGATGCCGAACCCAGCGCCTTCTCGATACGCACCGCCGCCGACAACTTGTTGTTGTGCGCCCAATACGGGGCAACGCACCTCGAAGCCATTCCCCTCAAGGTAATAACTTAGTCCACGCTTCACTGCGAGACTGAGTTCATATTCCAATCCCAGCGAATCAAGAAAGCCAGTGCAGATTGTTTGGCTACGTTCCAAAGCCTGTGCCGGTGTGGGACTAAGAATTTCGAGTCCCAGTTGAGTGAATTCGCGATAACGACCGGATTGGGGCCGTTCATACCGGTAACAGCGCGCTACATAGAAAAACATCGCTTCTTGTCGTGACCCGAGAAGCACATCGTTGCGCTCCTGAAAGAGCGCAGTAGCTTCTGGGATGAGGCAACAAGGACGTCCGGCCTTGTCATTGAAGGCCCACATTTGTCCGATAACCTCACTCCCGCCGGCCTTCTCAATAAAAGTGTCTTGGCCCCATAGCGCAGGAACTATGACCTCCTCAGCCCCGGCATCGATGAAGATAGCTCCGAAAGCAGCCTTCTATCTCACGCATGAATGCAGCTTCTTTCCCAGTCACTATTCGAGTTCCACGAAGCATAGTCATTTTCAAAATCTCCAATTTACAGGCAATAAAAAAGGCGCCATTGGCGCCTTGGTTTGGTTCACTGAAAGGTCAGACTCGATGGTTCGAACTCTGACTAATCGATGAGCGTACGCAACCGCGGCACCCTGAGCTAGGTCCGTGATGATGATGGCGATTGCTTGGAATAAATTTAGTCATAACGAATCCTTGCACAAAAGTGGGAGCGCTTACAAGGCGCCGCATTTTTTGACAAACCGGCGACACGTCCCACCGAAGCCGTTTTCACACAGGCTGGGCCATTAGTGGGCGTTGGATTAGAGTTTTTCTCACCCCCATTTTTTGGCCCCATTTTTTCGAGCGCCGCCCGCCTGCTGCTCAACGGCTTGCGCGCCATCCCGGAACTCGTCTGGGCCGCCCTCATGGTCTTCGCCGCCGGCCTCGGGCCCAACGCCGGCACCCTCGCCCTTGCACTGCATACCACCGGGGTGCTGGGGCGGTTGTTTGCTGAAGCACTGGAAACACACCGCCGGAACCGGCGGAGGCGATTCGCTTGCAGGGGGGGAATCCGGTTGTGGCGTTCTGTTATGGGACGCTGCCGAACCTCGCGCCGCAGTTACTGGCGTACTGTTTGTATCGGTGGGAGAACAACATCCGGATGGCCAGTGTGCTGGGGTTTGTCGGCGCTGGAGGGCTGGAGCAGATGTTGTATGTGAGCTTGAGTCTGTTTCAGGAGGCGCAGGCGGGAACGGTGATTTTGGCTATGCTGATTTTGGTGTTGGGTGTGGATTGGTTGAGTGGTTGGAGTCGGGGGCGGTGGGTTAAGGCTTAGATCTGGGTGTTTCTGACTCTTTTCAATTCCACTAATGCCGTCCCCTCATCCCTGCCATTTAAGCTGGTTAATTTTTATCTTTATTCTCAACCACATACTTCAAGTGGATAAAAGTCCAAAATACTCATCATTGAGTCAGCAATCCTTAACGAAGGACCGCCAGCCATGATTAGAAAAATAAAAAAGCTAAAAAACTTTGGAATATTTAAGGACTTCAACGGAGACTCCACTAAAGAATTTGGAAAAATCAACTTAGTTTATGGTTGGAACGGAAGCGGAAAATCGACACTCTCTAAAATTTTTGAATCACTAGAAAAACGCCGCAACATCCAAGCAAGTTCTGACCCGGATTGTGAGTTTTCTGTAATTCTTGATGAAAACATAACAATTACAGAAAAAAATATAACAACCTCGAATATTGCTGTCCGCACATTCAACGCTGGCTTCATCAAAGAAAATATCGACTGGGACAACTCAGTCAAAAGCATTCTATTAGTCGCAAAGGAAAAAATCGACGACAGGAAACAACTTGAAAGATTAAAAGCGCAGCAAGAAGGAGATTTAAAATCAATCGAAAAATCAACTTCCGAAGCAACAAAAGCCACCACAGAGTTACAAAAATTTCTAACCGACAGTGCAAAGCGCACAAAATCCAGTCTGCAGATAATTGGAACTGAAGACAGCCACTACCTTAATTACAATCGCACAAAACTTGAATCTTTTATTTCGGCTAACGCGGAAGCTGTTAGAGATCCGTCCTCCATAATTAAAGAAGACGAACTATTAGCGCTAGTAGTAGCAGCAAAGCCTGTACCCAAACCGCAGATCGCCTACATCACAAATAAATTAGACGCAACCAAATTTAAAGACGCCCAATTTCGTTTAGAATCCCTTCTGAAGCAAACCGCGACAAACATTGTACTGTCTAGATTAAAAGATAACACCGACATACAAGCCTGGGTACAAACAGGCCTCGCTATTCACCTCACTCACAAGTCCGAAAATTGTGAATTTTGCGGTGCTGCTTTAATAGAGGCTCGAATTGACGAAATCAATGCTCATTTCAGCGACGAGTACCGTCAATTCCAAACCCGACTTGTCAACGCTGAGCAATGGCTTAATCAGCAAAACCTTGAAATAGGCGATCTTGATCAAGAAGAGCAATTGTATGAGGAAATGCAAGCCGAATTTGCCAAGTCCGCAGCTAAACTAGCCTCGCACATGGTAAGCATAAATAGCGGAATAACAAAATGGCAGAATTTGCTGCAACAAAAAATATCCAACCAGTTTAAGAGTGATTTCATTGTTCCAGCCATTGATGTCGAGGCTTGCGAAGGATTCAACTCAACTCTAGCTGAAATGAACAGTACGATAATGCGTCACAACAGAAAGACTGAAGACTTCACAAAAGAGACCGGCACCATTAAGAAAAAAATTGAGCTTCACTACGCCGCAATGGAGGTGAAAGATTTTGGATACTTCACAAAAATTCAAAAACGCGAAGCCATCCTAAAACAAGCTACTACGCTCGAAAACAATACGAAGACTCGCCAAAGAGAGATCCAAAGCCTTGAAGCTGCACTGTCAAACGAAGTACTTGGAGCTGACGAATTCAATAAGCATCTTCATAACTTCCTAGGTAGATCTGACCTCTGCCTTCGCTTCAACCAAAAAATGCTTGGGTATGAAATAATCCGAGGCGCCGAACTTAAACATGCCAGAGACTTAAGTGAAGGAGAAAAAACAGCCATTGCTTTTGTCTATTTCATAACAAAACTCTCAGAGGGCGACAATAGCATCGCAAAACTTATTATTGCAGTAGACGATCCAATATCCAGCTTTGATTCCAACCATTTGTTCCATGCCTATTCCTACTTGAAACATCACTGCACCCCGGCCCTTCAGCTTTTCATACTCACGCACAACTTTAATTTCTTCAAGCTAATCAGAGACTGGCTTGAAGGAACTAACAAAAATCGAAAGTACAAAACACCCCCAAAAGAACCAAACTGTTTCTTTTACGTAATTGAGGCAAGCGCTCAGACCCCCAGAAAATCCGCATTAAAGGACGCTCCTAAAAGCCTTCACGACTACAGCTCAGAATACCATTACATCTTTAACCGACTTTATAGCTATCGAGAACAGGCACAAATAGATCGTGACGAAGCTTTTTTAACTGCAAATCTAGCGCGCAAAATTCTTGAATCATTTTTTAGTTTCAAATACCCCGTATACAAAGGCGATATGTCTGGATTATTCCAGCAAGGCTTAACTGGATGCACAATCACCACACCTCAAACGAAGGAAAAAATCTACCGATTTATCAACAAATACTCGCACAATGCCATTATCGAAATCGGCGAGGACTCACCTGAGAACCTAGTGGGAGAAAGCCACAACGTAATAGCAGATATTTTCACTTGGATGAAAGAGGTAGATGACACGCACTATGAACAAATGGTTACAGCCTCAGGTTATTTATCTACCCCATTAAATAGAGCTCTTGATGACGCGTTGGAAGTTCTAAAAGTAGGAGAGCCTGAAGAAATAAGGCCATCCGATTCTCCTCAAGTTTGAAAAAATAGGGGGCAGATTTATTTTCTGAAAATCGCCCCCCCTTTTGTGCGCATATAAATACAGAAACGCCCTGCAAACTACTATCATCTCCATACAGTAGTCTCGCGAGACTTTAAGAATGGAGGAAGGCTGACGAATATATTTTCAGAAAATGAATACGTCCCTGATCTTGATCGATGAAGGCACTGTGATAGCATGCTTCCGCCCCCCGGAGAGGGGGATTTCTTTAGATCCCGCAAGGAATATGCCCCGTGAAAGACTTCGTCATCAGCGTCAACAACACCGTCCTCTATCTCTCCCTGGCATTCATCTGGTTGGTCGCTGTCGTCGCGATTTTCACCAGCGGGTTCCTCCCGGCGCTGGGTATCTTCGTAGCCGGCACCCTGTGCTGGTGCATCATTTCCGGCTTCTGGTTCGTCCAGTCGGCGACATACGAAGAACTGCGCAAGCTGAACGCAAAAAACTGAAACATCAGGATAGAGCCGCAAGTGCTCCACCCTGCCTTGAGCGCTTGGCTTTATGCCAAGCGCTTCTCCCTCTGCGAACTACTCGCATAATCCCCGCCATCTCCGACATCCAAATAAGCCTGCCCTTTCCCTGTCAGCCAGTAGGGCGTGAGACTGCTCTGCATGAAATAAGCCCCCATCTTTGAGCGCTTAAACAGGCCGCGTTTAAAGCAACCTGCCGTAACTTCCCCAAGGCTACAACGCCTTGCGTCATTGCCTACGACTACGCCAGAATCCGCCGTCTTGTGCGTCTACGCTGCGGGTTTTATCGTTCCTGGGTCACTGAAAAACAGTGAACGGGTTTGGTAGCCCGAGACAAACACAAGATGCAGAGCACACCATCGCGGCGTTCAATCGTCCCGGTTTTATGGTGGCCATGCACAGGGCACTTTCGAGTGCGCCGGTCTCCTTGTGTCCCGGTCTACCAACCTGCGTATGGCCACCACCCATCGTTTGGTAGCGAGTGGGTGATGGCTCCTGATGACGACACAAGGAGCTACACCATGATCAAACCAACACCCAACCCACCTGAAACCGACCCAACCTCCCCTTACGAATTTCCCGATTCGAAGAAATTCCACGACGCCGCCGAGCGTGCTCTGGATCACTACCTCTCCCCGTCTTCCCGGGTGATGTCGTGCTGCATCGATCCCGAGCCGATGTTCCGGGCCAATCCCAAGTACAACACTGAATCCCTGTTGGCCAATGCCAGCGAATCCCTGGGTTCGGCCACCGAGATGTTGAATAACTTTGCGTCCACGCTCGAACCCTCGCATCGCAAGACGGCGTTGGGGATTGCGCAGGTGGTGATGGTCGCCGGGTTGGCGGTGAATCAGGCGCTGGATCACGTCGAAGTGGCGTAAGCGGTCGGTGGCTGTAGAAGCAGTCGATGGCTGCTTCTACAGCCGTTCACGAAAACCAGTACGGCAAAAACTTCGACGCAGGCTCGATCAACAGGTGACCGGATTGAAGAGAAACATATCCGGAATCAAAAACGTCCCGAGCCCGAACGACAGGACGAAGCGATCTCCGTCCTGACTCGTCCCTCAGCGTTAAACCTGATCAACGTTGCGCGCAGCGACGGCAACGGTGGTCGGTGAGTCGGAAAGCTTGATGAAGCGGCGAGTGGCGCCATCCAGCGCATCGATGCAGCCTGCCTCGATGTCGTAGACCCAGCCGTGCAGGTTCAAACGCCCCTGCTCGAGCGCCAGTGCCACCGATGGGTGAGTGCGCAGGTTCGCCAGTTGTGCGATCACGTTTTCACGCACGAGGCCATCGAGCTTGTCACGCGGCGTATCGAATTCATGCGCGGCGTTGATCGCTTTCGCGGCGTCCGAGTGGCGAAGCCAGTTGGCAACGGCCGGGAGATGATCCAGGCACGTGCAGCGTGAAATCGCGCCCATCGCCCCGCAATCCGAGTGGCCGCAGATCACGATGTCCTTTACGCCGAGCACGGCAACCGCGTATTCGACGGTGGCCGAGACGCCACCCGGTTCAGGACCGTACGACGGCACGATGTTGCCGGCGTTGCGGATCACGAACAGCTCGCCCGGTTCGCGCTGTGTGAGGAGTTCAGGTACTACACGGCTGTCCGAGCAGGTGACGAACAGTGCCTTTGGGTTCTGTTCTGTCGCGAGCTGCTTGAAAAGCTCGACACGTTGCGGATAGACCTCGCGCTGGAAACGCAGAAAGCCATCAATGATGTCACGCATGGAATCCTCCAAATCAAAATGCCGGATACCGACACGAGCACTCGACATGCCCTCGCGCCGCAATGGTGGTCATTATTGCAGACCTCGCGCGCATTGGATGTACTCAATCAACGGTGGACGATGCCTGGCCGGGGTTCCGGGGGAATTTCAACTGGTCGGGTACGGGGCTTTTCCTGCACAATCCCTCGCATTGAAATTCGCTCCGAGACCCACTGATGTCCCTGACTCCCCAAGACGAACGACTCATCAAGGCACTGGCCCTGGCCATCGTTGATCGTCCACGCGCGACGCTCAAGGAGCTGGCTGAAGCCGCCGGCGTCAGCAAGGCGACGCTGCACCGCTTCTGCGGCACCCGTGACAATCTGGTGCAGATCATGGAAAGCCACGGTGAGACCGTTCTGAACCAGATCACCACCACAACCGACCTGTTGAATGGCGACCCGGTGCAGGCCCTGCGCGGTCTGGTGAATGAGCATCTGGCACATCGTGAAATGCTGGTGTTCCTGCTCTTTCAGTATCGCCCCGACACGTTCACCGACACCGATGAAGGCAAGCGCTGGCAGTTTTACCTTGATGCCCTCGATGCCTTTTTTCTGCGCGGCCAGCAATTGGGCGCGTTCCGTATCGATATCACGGCGGCGGTCTTCACCGAGCTGTTCCTGACCATGATCTTCGCCATGGTCGATGCCGAGCGCCGTGGGCGTGCCGCAAGTGCCAACTCGGCCAACGTCGTGGAACAGATGTTCCTGCATGGCGCTGCCAATCCTACCCGTCCTCAATAGCATTTCACCCGCAAAAAAGCCCCGTGACCTTTCGATCCACGGGGCTAAAGGGTTGGATGCGCCAACCCGAAGGAGCTCCTGTCAGGACTTGTCCGGCAACCAGCCTCCGCCCAGCGAGCGGAACAGATCGACCAGGGCTATCTGCCGCTGGGTGCTGACCTCGATAAATGCCGTTTCATTGACGAAACTGGTGCGCTGGGCATCGAGGTAGCGCAGGTGATTGTCGATGCCACCTTCATAACGGGCCTTGGCCAGTTTCAGGGTTTCGCTGCTGGTGTTGGCCAATGCGCGTCGGGCTGCTTCTTCCCGGCGCAAGGTGTCGGTGGCGGCCAGTGCATCGGCGACCTCGCGAAACGCCGTCTGAATCGTTCCCTCATACGCCGCCACCGCCGAGTCCTTGCGCGCTTCCGCCAGGCTCAGGCCGGCACTGTTGCGCCCGGCATCGAACAACGGCAACGACAGGTTCGGCACAAAACTCCAGGACCGCGAGCCTCCGTCGAACAGACCGGACATTTGCGCACTCGACGTGCCGAAGCTGCCGGTCAGGCTGATGCGCGGAAAGAACGCCGCCCGTGCAGCGCCGATGTCGGCATTGCGCGCCTGCAATCGATGCTCGGCGGCGAGGATGTCCGGTCGGCGCTCGATCAGGGTGGAGGTGGTGTCAGGCGCAATGTCCTGAACCAGCATCGGCTCCGTCGACAGCCGTTCAGGAATCGACTTCGCCGCATCCTTGGTGCCGAGCAACAACACCAGCGCGTTGAAGGCCTGCTGTTTCTGCCGCAGATTGCTTTCCTGTTCGGCGCGCGATTGCTCCACCAGCCCCAACGCTTCCTGATAGTCCAGCGCGGTGGCCGTGCCGTTTGATCGGCGCTGGCTGATCAGCGCGAACGAGTATTCGCGGCTGATCAGGGTTTGCTGAGTCAGCTCCAGACGACGCTGGGCGCCATCGTGAATCAGATACGCCTGGCTGACTTCGGCGATCAGGGCGATTTGCGCGGCGCGGGCCGCTTCTTCAGTCGCCAGATACTCCTGCAACGCAGAGTCAGTGAGGCTCTTCACCCGGCCGAACAGATCCAGCTCGTATTCCGGCAGCGACACGCCAACCTGATAACTGCTGGCAACCCCTGCCTGCCCATTACTGGCCAGATCCGCCGGCAAACGCTGACGATTGCCGGATGCAGCGGCATTCAAGCCCGGAACCCGGTCGGCCCGCTGGATGCGGTATTGCGCCCGGGCTTGCTCGATGTCCAGAAGTGTCTGGCGCAACGAGCGGTTGTTGTCCAGGGCGATCACCACCAAGCGGCGCAACTCGGGATCGACGATAAACGTCTGCCACGCCAGTTGATTGATCGGACTGCCCTGCTTCGTCGTCTCTTCCGCCCAGTGCTCCGCAACCGGCGCGACAGGACGCTCATAAGTCGGTGCCAGCGAACAACCGCCCAACAGCATGGCGATCACCAGCGTAGAAAGTGCTGAAGTACGCATGGATTCACTCCTGAGCCAAAGCGGGTTGTGCGACAGGCGCGGGTTTGCTGCGCAACCGCGACAGCACCCAGACAAAGCAGATCGGTACGAACAGCACACCCAGCAGCGTCGCGCTGAGCATCCCGCCGATCACACCGGTACCGATTGCACGCTGACTCGCCGCCCCTGCCCCGGTGGCCAATGCCAGCGGCACCACACCGAGGATGAACGCCATGGAGGTCATGACGATCGGGCGGAAGCGCAGACGGGCGGCCTCAATGGCGGCGTCACGCAGGCTGTAGCCCTTCTCCCACAGTTCCTTGGCGAACTCGACGATAAGGATCGCGTTCTTCGCCGCCAGACCGATGATGGTGATCAGACCGACCTTGAAGTACACGTCATTAGGCATGCCGGCGACCATCACTGCCAGCACTGCACCGATGGCACCAATCGGCACGATCAGCATCACCGTCAACGGAATCGCCCAGCTCTCGTAGAGCGCCACCAGCAACAGGAACACCACCAGAATCGCCAGCGCGAACAGTTGCGTCGCCTGACCGCTGGAGACCTTTTCCTGATACGACAGCCCCGTCCACTCGTAGCTGAAACCTGCCGGCAACTGCGCGGCGATTCGCTCCATTTCCGCCATGGCTTCACCGGTGCTGTAACCCGGCCCGGCGTCACCGACAATGCGGATCGACGGATAACCGTTGTAGCGCACCAGTTGTACCGGGCCTTCTTCCCAGTGGGTGGTGACGAAGGCGCTCAGCGGCACCAGATTGCCGGCGCTGTTGTGCACGTACAGTTTGAGCACGCTTTCCGGGGTCATCCGGTCGCCCTGCTCGGCTTGCACCACCACACGTTGTTGGCGGCCAGAGTTGGTGAAGTCGTTGATCACTTCAGAACCGAACGCGGCGGACAACGCACTGCTGATGGACTCGAAACTCACGCCCAGGGTGCGGGCCTTGTCCCGGTCGATCACTACGCGCAATTGCGGCGACTCAGCCAGGCCTTCCATCATGGCGTAGAGGATTTTCGGGTTGCCGTTGGCCTGACCGAGCACCTGGTCACGGGCGGCGAGCAAGGCTTCGCGACCGAGGCCGCCGCGATCCTGCAGACGCAGCGCGAAACCACCGGAGTTGCCCAGACCGTCAATCGGTGGCGGCGGCACCGCCATCACGGCGCCGTCGTTGGTCACGGCAAATTGTTCGTTCAGCGCCATGACCTCGGCCATCGCCGATTGATCTTCGCCACGCAGCGACCAGTCCTTGAATACCGGGAATGCCAGCGCCGCGTTGTCGCCCATCCCGGAGAAGCTGAAACCCGAGACCAGGAACATCGACTGCACGGCATCACGGGAGGCGAGATAGCGCTCAAGCTGTTCGCCGGTCGCTTCGGTACGGGTACGGGTTGCGCCCGGCGGCAACTGGACGTCGACGATCATGTAGCCCTGGTCTTCCACGGGCACAAAGGATTCCGGCAAACGCAGGTAGAAGTAACCGAGCATTGCGATAATGCCCACATACACCAGCATCATTCGCCCGGCACGGGCCACCAGTCCGTTGTTGAGGATCGAGTAACGCTCGGTGAGCCGCGCAAAACCACGGTTGAAGGCGCCGAAGAAGCCGCGCTTTTCATGGTGCACCTGCGGGATCGGCTTGAGCAGCGTGGCACACAGGGCCGGCGTGAACGTCAGCGCGAGGAAGCCAGAGAACAGGATCGACACCGCCAGCGACACAGAGAACTGCTGGTAAATCACACCCACCGAACCGGACATGAACGCCAGCGGCATGAACACCGCCGACAGCACCAGGGTGATGCCGATGATCGCACCGGATACCTGCCCCATGGCCTTGATCGTCGCATCGACAGGCGACAGGCCTTCTTCGGCCATGATCCGTTCGACGTTCTCCACCACCACAATGGCGTCGTCCACCAGAATGCCGATGGCGAGGACCATGCCGAACATGGTCATCATGTTCACCGAGAAGCCCAGCAGGTACATCATTACCAGCGTACCGAGCAGACACACCGGCACCACAATCGACGGAATCAGCGTGTAGCGGATGTTCTGCAAGAACAGGAACATCACCAGGAATACCAGCACCATCGCCTCGATCAGGGTGTGAATCACCTTCTCGATGGCAACGTCGACGAAACGCGAAGTGTCGTAGGGAACGGAATATTCAACGTCGTCCGGGAAGTACGCCGACAGTTCGGCCAGGCGTTCCTTGACGGCGGTTGCGGTCTGGATTGCGTTGGCACCGGGGGACAACTGGATTGCTGCCGCCACCGCCGGTTTGCCGTTCAGGCGCGAGTTGAAGTTGTAGCTTTCCTGGCCGATTTCCACGCGGGCGACGTCGCCCAGTTTGACCGTCGAGCCGTCCTCGTTGGCCCGCAGAACGATACGTGCGAACTCTTGCGGATTATCCAGCGTGCCTTTCACCGCCAGGGTCGCGGTCAGTTCCTGCTGGCTGCTGCTCGGCGTGCTGCCGAAGCTGCCGGCCGGCACTTGCACGTTCTGCCCGCGAATCGCGGTGCTCACGTCGTCGATGGACAGTCCGTAACCCACCAGTTTCTGCGGGTCGAGCCAGATGCGCATCGCGGCTTCAGAGGAGAAGAATTGCAGCTTGCCGACGCCCGGCACCCGGCGCAGTTCGTTGTTGATGTTGCGCGCGGCGTAGTCGCCCAGCGCGGTCGTGTCGGTGTGCTGGGAGCCTTCCTTATAGTTGAGCGCGTAGATCAGCAGGAAACCGGCGCTCGCCTGTTCCACCTCCAGGCCTTGGGTCAACACAGCTTGCGGCATGCGCGACTCAGCCTTTTTCAGGCGGTTTTGCACGTCGACCTGAGCGAGCTGCGGATCAGTGCCCGGCTGGAACGTCACCGCAATCTCGGCGATGCCGTTGGAGTTGTTGGTCGACTCGAAATACAGCAGGTTCTTGGCACCGTTGAGCGACTCTTCGATCACGCTGGTGACCGAGTCCACCAGCACTTTTGCCGAGGCGCCGGGATAGGTCGCCGTGACCTTGATCTGCGGCGGCGCAACGTCGGGGTACTGCGCCACTGGCAGCATCGGAATGACCAGCAGGCCGGCCAGAGAGATGAACAACGCCACCACCCAGGCGAAGTTCGGGCGTTTGATGAAAAACTTGGACATCGGGAAATCCTCGCGGCGACGGCGCCCTTATTGTTTCGACTCGGACGACTGAGCCACGGCCTGAGACTGCCCCGGTACGACCTTGGCCCCCGGTTGCAGTCCGGCAAGACCACCGACGATCACTTGATCGCCCGCCTTCAAGCCCTCGCTGATCTGCCAGCGCGAACCCTGCATGGCGCCGGTGACCACACTGCGCGCTTCGACCCGCTCGTCTGCGCCGACCACCATCACCTGGGCAGTGCCATCGCTACCCCGCTGCACTGAGCGTTGCGGCACGAGAATGGCCTGGCTGTCGGTGCCCTGTGGCGTACGCACGCGCACATACATGCCCGGCAACAGCACGCCGTCGGTATTGGCGAATTTGCCGCGTAACGACACCTGACCGGTGCCGCGATCCACGGCGACATCGGTAAACATCAGCGCACCCTGACGCTCGTAGTTGGTGCCGTCGACGCGAATCGACAGTGCCTTGTTGTCGTCGGCGGAGAGCTTTCCGTCCTTGAGCGATTCGCGCAGACGCAGCGCGTCGGCAGCCGATTGGGTGAAGTCGACGTAGACCGGATCCAGTTGCTGAATCCGCGCCATCAACGTCGCGTCCCCCTGCCCGACCAAGGCGCCTTCGGTGACCAGCGCACGGCCGACGCGGCCGGAAATCGGTGCCGTCACCGAGGCATAACCGAGGTTCAACCGAGCGCTTTGCAGATCGGCCTGGGCCGAACGGGTGGCTGCCTGAGCGCTGCGCAGATCCGCCATGGCGCTGTCGAAATCCTGTTGGCTGACCGCTTCGATTTTCACCAGCGGTTCATAACGCTTGACCCGTGCCTGCGCCTCAAGCGCAACGGACTGGGCGCGAGCCAGTTCACCTTCGGCTCGCGACAACGCGGCTTTGAGCGGTGCCGGATCGATCTGGAACAACAGATCCCCGGCCTTCACATCCGCGCCTTCTTCAAAACGCTTCTGCATCACGATGCCCGGCACCCGAGCGCGCACTTCCGCAACGCGCATCGGTTCCACCCTGCCCGGCAGCTCCGACGTCAGTGCCAAAGCCTCGGTCTTCACCGCCACCACTTCTACCGGGCGCGCCATTTCCGCCACCGCCGCTTGTTCACTTGCCGGCCCACACCCGGCCAACGCAATGGCGACTGCCAGCGAACCCGCCATTCCTACCGCACGCAAATTGCCCATAACTCACCCAAGGCTTGATCGAATTTGGCGCGAATGCTACGTTTCAAATCCTAATGAGTCAATATTGTCTCATGTGAGTATTTTGTGAATCTTATATGAACACCGCTCAAGGCCTCAGATGAACTCGATTTCCCATGATGAACAGCTGCTCAAGTCGTTGACCCTGGCCGTGGCCAACCGGCCGCGGGCGACGATGAAGGAACTGGCGCAACAGGCAGGCGTGAGCAAGGCCACCCTGCACCGCTACTGCGGAACACGGGAAAACCTGACGGCCAAACTGGAAGAGCACGCCGAGGGCACGCTGAAGCTGATCATCGACAACGCCGGCCTGCAGCATCTGGAACCGCTGGAGGCGCTGCGTCGATTGATCCGGGAACACCTCGCCCACCGCGAGTTGCTGGCCTTTCTGATGGCGCAATACCGACCCGACTTCCTCGACCTGGAACAGGGTGGCAGGCGCTGGCTGTTTTATCTGGAGGCGCTGGACGGGTTCTTTTTGCGAGGCCAGCAGGCGGGGCTGTTTCGCATCGACATCACTGCGGCGATCTTCACCGAGTTGTTCATATCGTTGGTCTACGGGCTGGTGGATGCCGAACTGCGCGGGCGTGCGGCCCATGCGGATTCGGCGCGGACGCTTGAGCAGATGTTTTTGAATGGGGTGCTGGCTGCTCGGTGTCTTTCTTGATCAGCCAAACAATTTACGGATCTCGGAAACCACCTGCATCGTTGCGTCTTCGATCGTGCCTTCATTTCGGCACAAGACCCAGCCGTGATCGGTAGCCGCTTGCTCGAACATCTCCGTACACGCGACATGCTCCGCGTGCTTCTGGATCACCGTACCGCCCAGTCCTCTGGACCGTGCCTTTGCCCTGGCCCATGAAATATCCGGTGCGGTGACGACGCCGACATGCAGGTCAGGCACCTGCACGTTTCGCTCGATATTCAACCGGAGAATCTCTGCAAACGGGACGGTATGGCGAAACGCGGCATCCGACGGATACCAGCGATCGATCAGGATAATGCTGCCCGGCGGCTGTTCAGTCAGCACGTGCCGGGAGATCCAGCTACGGCTATCAGCAAAGCGCTGACACACAGACCACTCCAGATCCCGGGAGTGATTTCTGGCAAGTTCATTGACGAGGGCCATGGTGGCACCCCGGTGCGGATCGCTTTTTCGCTCGCAAAGCCGGATGACTTTCTTGTTGTCGGCCCTCAGGACTGCCGTCACCGCTTCGAGCAATGTGGTTTTGCCGGTTCCTTTTGGCCCATCCAGAGAAACAAACAACGGACGATTCATTTTTCACACAACGATTGAGGCATTGATGACCACTCTATCCTCATTTCTGCATTTCACTCAGCTCATCCCTGCCCTTTGCCTAAACTTGCTTCCCGATGATGTTCGCCAGACCTTTTGACTGCCAGGGAATCACAGAAGGAGTCACCCCATGTCAAAGCTATACCCGAGTATCGATCCTGAGGGGTTGGTCGAGTACTCCGTGGTCTACACCGACCGCTCGCTCAACCACATGTCGCAGTCATTCCAAGGCGTCATGAGGAACATTTCCAGGACTCTGAAGCAGGTCTACAACGCTGAGGGCGTTGCGGTGGTTCCGGGCAGCGGCACCTTCGGCATGGAAGCGGTGGCACGACAGTTCGCCACCGGCCAGCAATGCCTGGTGATACGCAATGGCTGGTTCAGTTATCGCTGGAGCCAGATCCTTGAGACGGGCAACATCCCGGCGGCGACTACGGTGCTGAAAGCCCGACCGGTCGAAACGGGTCGCCAGGCGGCTTATGCCCCGGCCCCTCTGGACGAAGTCCTGGCAGCCATTCACACGCACAAGCCGCAGATTGTCTTCGCCCCCCACGTTGAAACCTCATCGGGGATTATCCTGCCCGACGATTACCTGCGGGCCGTCGGCGACGCCGTGCATGCGGTGGGTGGCCTGTTCGTGCTGGACTGCATCGCTTCCGGCACGCTTTGGGTTGATATGCACAAATGTGCCGTCGACTTGCTGATCAGTGCACCACAGAAAGGCTGGAGCGCCTCGCCTTGCTGTGCCCTGGTGATGTTCAGTGCCTTGGCCCTCGAACGCATCGAGCACACGCAAAGCAGTAGCTTCGCCTGCGACTTGAAGAAGTGGCTGCAGATCATGCAGGCCTACGAACAGGGCGGACATGCCTACCATGCGACCATGCCCAGTGATTCCCTCGCGCGGTTCAACGACGTAATGAATGAAACCCAAGCCTACGGTTTCGAAAAGGTCCGCGGCGAACAACAGGTTCTGGGTGACCGGGTGCGCGCCATGTTGACCGGCAAAGGCTTCAAAAGCGTGGCCGCCGTCGGCTTTCAGGCCCCGGGCGTCGTGGTGAGCTACACCGATGATGCCGATATCAAAAACGGCAAGAAGTTTGCCAGCCACGGCCTGCAGATCGCCGCCGGGGTGCCGCTGCAATGCGATGAACCGGCTGACTTTCAGACCTTCCGTATCGGTCTGTTCGGACTGGAAAAGCTGCACAACATCGAGCGTACGGTCAGAACGCTTGAGCAGGCACTGGATGAGGTGATGGCTCACTAAGTCCACTTCTCGCCCGTAGCCAATAGCGTTCCCGCCGATCCTGTTCGGCGGGAACCATCAAGCCGCGAACAACCTGTCATAAATTCCATATCTGCTGGCAAAAAACCGACTTTCCCACCGTTTCAATAGTCCCTGAGGACCCGCGAGGACAAGGCCAGCGTCGATTCGTCGCACCATTGAGCGCAAAAAACCCTTTCATTCTGAATTAGTGATTTAACTAGGTAGTTACCTAACGATATACTGCCCGCCTCATTTCAACGGGACATTCAACGTGAAGCAGAGTCAACGCCTCTCGGGCATATCAACATTCATTCTGGTCGGGCTTGGGGTGATCATCGCCCTGCTCGGCCTGGCACTGGCGGCTGGCGGTGTGAAATTGGTCAGTCTGGGAGGCTCCTGGTACTTCCTGGTGGGTGGTCTGGTCATGGCCCTGTCCGGTCTGCTGATCGCTCGCCGCAAACCTGCCGGCGCCTGGCTGTTCGCGGCGTTTCTGGTCGGGACTGCGATCTGGGCAGTGAGCGACGCAGGCCTGGTGTTCTGGCCGGTGTTCTCGCGCCTGTTCATGTTCAGCGCCGTAGGTCTGGCGGTTGCGCTGGTCTACCCGATGCTCAAGCGCGCCAATGGCGGCGTTGCGGGTCGCGGTGCTTACGGCGTTGCCGCTGTTCTGGCGGTTGGACTGGCCGTCGCTGCCGGCAACATGTTCGTGGCGCACCCGACCGTCGCCCCTACCGGCACCGGCCCGGGCCTCACCCCGGTCGAGCCGGAAAAGGCGCAGAAAGACTGGGCGCACTACGGCAATACCGAAGGCGGTAGCCGCTTCGCAGCGCTGGACCAGATCAACCGCAACAACGTCGACAAGTTGAAAGTCGCGTGGACCTACCACACCGGCGACATCGCCGAGAGCGATGGCAATGGCGCCGAAGACCAGCTGACCCCGCTGCAGATCGGCAACAAGGTGTTCATCTGCACCCCGCACAACAACCTGATTGCGCTGGATGCCGACACCGGTAAGGAACTCTGGAAAAACGCGATCAACGCCAAATCCAAAGTCTGGCAGCGTTGCCGTGGCATGGCCTATTTCGATGCCAGCGCAGCCGTCGCCAAACCGGCCAGCTCGCCAGTCACCGAAACTCCGGCCGCCCCTGCCGCCAACTGCACCCGCCGTCTGCTGACCAACACCATTGACGCCCGCCTGATCGCGGTAGATGCCGACACCGGCGAGTTCTGCCAGGGTTTCGGCAACAACGGCCAGGTTGATCTGAAGGCCGGTCTGGGTGATGTGCCGGACAGCTACTACCAACTTTCCTCTGCCCCACTGATGGCTGGCACCACCGTGGTCGTTGGCGGTCGCGTGGCGGACAACGTACAGACCGACATGCCGGGCGGCGTGATCCGTGGTTTCGACGTGATGACCGGTGCGATGCGCTGGGCCTTCGACCCGGGCAACCCGCAGGATAAAAAGGCCCCGGCCAATGGCAAGACCTATGTTCGCAGCACGCCGAACAGCTGGGCGCCGATGTCTTACGACCCGGCAACCAACACGGTCTTCCTGCCGATGGGCAGTTCGTCCACCGACATCTACGGTGTAGAGCGCAACAAACTCGACCACACCTACGGTGCTTCGATCCTGGCGCTGGACGCCAACAGCGGCGAAGAAAAGTGGGTCTACCAGACCGTGCACAACGACCTCTGGGACTTCGACCTGCCGATGCAGCCGAGCCTGATCGACTTCACCAAGGACGGTAAAACCGTACCGGCGCTGGTGATCGGCACCAAGGCCGGGCAAATCTACGTGCTGGATCGCGCCACCGGCAAACCGCTGACCGAAGTCAAAGAAGTACCGGTCAAGGCGTCGAACATTCCGAACGAACCGTACTCGCCAACCCAGCCGAAATCCGTGGGCATGCCGCAGATCGGTGCCCAGCACCTGACCGAGTCGGACATGTGGGGCGCTACCCCGTACGACCAACTGCTGTGCCGGATCGATTTCAAGTCGATGCGCTACGAAGGCCTGTACACCGCGCCGGGCACCGACAAATCCCTGAGCTTCCCGGGTTCGCTGGGCGGCATGAACTGGGGCAGCATCTCCACTGACCCGGTGCACGGTTTCATCTTCGTCAACGACATGCGTCTGGGTCTGTGGATTCAGATGATTCCGTCGCAGAACAAAGGTGAAGCAACCTCCGGTGGCGAAGCGCTGAACACCGGCATGGGCGCCGTTCCGCTGAAAGGCACGCCGTACGCGGTGAACAAGAACCGCTTCCTGTCGGTCGCCGGCATTCCGTGCCAGGCGCCGCCATTCGGCACCCTGACCGCGATCGACATGAAGACCCAGAAAGTCGCCTGGCAAGTGCCGGTCGGCACCGTTGAAGACACCGGTCCACTGGGCATCCGCATGCACCTGCCGATCAAGATCGGTCTGCCGACCCTCGGCGGCACCCTGTCGACTCAAGGTGGTTTGATCTTCATCGCCGGCACCCAGGACTTCTACCTGCGCGCCTACAACAGCGGCAACGGTGAAGAAATCTGGAAAGCCCGTCTGCCGGTCGGCAGTCAGGGCGGCCCGATGACTTACGTGTCGCCGAAAACCGGCAAGCAGTACGTGGTCATCACCGCCGGTGGCGCCCGTCAGTCGACTGATCGTGGCGATTACGTCATGGCGTACGCCCTGCCGTAAACCGCTGCGCCCTCCTTCATTTCACTGCGCGCGGCACCTTCGGGTGTCGCGCCGTTTCATGTTCCTGGCTCTGGATTTCAGCAATGTCATTCGTTGTTCGTTTTTCCCACACTGGCGTTCTGCTCGCTCTCGCCTGCAGCACCGCCCTGCCCGCTTTCGCTGACACCGATTCGAATGTGTTCACCCGCAACACCCTGACCGGCGACTGGGGCGGCCTGCGCCACCAGCTCGACGAAGACGGCGTCAAGTTCACCGGCGACTACACCGGCGAAACCGCCTACAACGCCGACGGTGGCCTGCACCGTTCCGCCCGCTACTCACAAAACATCAAGCTCGGCGCGCAATTTGATCTGAGCAAAATCTATGGCGTGGACAACGCCGGCAAGGTCCAGCTGACCATCAACGACCGTCGCGGCAACAGCGCCTCGGAGGATCTGGTCGGCAACCGTCTGCCGATCCAGGAAAACTACGGCGGGCTCTACACCCGCCTGACCGAACTGAGTTACGAGCGCACGCTGTTCACCCCGGCACTGAACGTCAAACTCGGCTACATGGCCATGGGCAACGACCTCGGCGGCCTCGACAGCGGCATTCTCTGCAACTTCATGAACGCCGGTTTCTGCGGCCATCCGCTGAACATGTCCGGCGGCAGCGGCTGGACCAACTACCCCAACGCGCACTTGGGCGTGCGGGTGAAATACGACCTGTCGCCGGAATGGCAATTGCGCGTGGCCGCGTTCAACGTCGATCCGGAAAGCAACGGCAACTCCAGCCGCGCCTGGCACCTGGGACCGAAACACACCACCGGCACCGTGGTGCCTGTCGAACTGGTCTACAAACATGCGGGCACCCTGCCTGGCGAGTACAAGCTCGGTTATTACTACGACAGCTCCGACGTGAAACGCATCGGCAGCGACAAGGAAGTATCCGGTCGCGGCGGCCATTACCTGCTGATCGATCAGGCGGTGTGGAGCTCGCCAACGTCCGAAGGCCGCAGCCTGCACGCCTTCGGTCAGTACTCGGCGGCCAGCGAAGCGGCTTCGCCGTTCAGCAAGTGGTATGGCGCCGGCGTGGTCCTGTACAAACCGTTCGAAGGCCGCCCGCGTGACACCGTCGCCTTGGGTTACGGCCGCGCCGTGCAGAACCCGCGCAGCCGCGACGTACAGCAAGACGCCGCGCTGGCCAACGGCACGCCGCTCTCCAATATCGACGGCGCCGAACAGCTGATCGAGCTCGGCTACGGTTATCAAGCCACCCCATGGCTGACCCTGCGCCCGAACCTGCAGTACATCATCGAGCCGGGCGCGTTTTCGGGGCAGGACATCGACAATGCACTGGTGGTGGGCCTACAGGTAAAAGCGGCGCTGTGACGTAGCGGTTGTCACCGCGCGGTCACCTTGCGCGCGGCGACACAGGTCTGACTCAGATCGCTGGCCCAGCCGTCGAGCACGCCCTTGACGTTCTCGGCGGTCATCACCTGTTTGTCGTTTTCCAATGGCACGCCCGTGCCCTTGCGCACGACTTTCGCCACCACCTCGCCGGTCGATCCGTCCTCGATCGACACTTCCGTGGCAATCTCACTGTCCTGATCACGAATGCCGGCAGCGGTGCTCACGCCGGCCGCAACCAGCGTGATCGGCAGCCATTCGTAGTACCGCAGGCCCTGGGTGCTGGTGGCGACTTGCGTAATGGCGGGTCGCACGACCAGTGTGTTCGGGCCGGGCCGGGAGGCCAGCGGCAGCGTTTTGCCCAGTTCCTGCCGGAGGGCTGCGTCGTAGTAGCGGGTCACACCGGACAAGGTGCTCTGCGGAATTCGCCCCGTGGGCTGGACCTGCGGATAGAACTGGCTCGGCGCCAGATACACCCGGGTGTAACGCCCAGTCGCCAACGCCGGGCTGACCCAGCTCAGAATCGTCTGCCCCGACGGCGTCTGCTGCTCCTTCAACATGCTGTAGTCGTTGAGAAACCCGGAGTACATTTCCGGTTCGACTTTTTTGCTGCTGCAGGCCGACAGGCTCAAAGTCGCTGCCAACAACAGCACCAGCGAATGACGGTTTCTCATCAATGCGCTTCCCCTGCGGTCTGAATCTGGCCGAACGGGGTGTTTTCAGAACACTCGATGCGCAACTGGCCGTGGGTCATGATCCAGTGGATGAATTCGGTCGTGGGGATGGAGTGGATGTATTCCACCCAATGACTGTCGGCCGGGCTGAAGCGCTCGAAGTAGCGGCGCATGACCAGTTGGCTCTGGTCCGGAACGATCCCCAGGCAGGTTTCCTGGAAGAAGATCGGCGCGTTGAACACGCTGCTAGTGGTGCGCTGGGTCAGGATCAGTGGGCGCACGGCACCATGCCCCTGGTTGGAATAAGCGCTTTTCATATCCTTCATATGAACCCCCTTGGATGGAATGCCGGCAGAGTGCCCGAGGTTTTTTGCCCGAGGATGTCCGGCTGATGTCCGCCCGGAAGGAATGTTGCAGAATTGAAATAAATGACCCCGCGATCGAAATGGTTTTAGATGCCCTCTTTTGATTCATGGATCCTGCAAACGTGAGCAGACTGCTGATCGTCGACGACGACGTGGAAATTCTGTCCCTGCTGAAGAAGTTCTTCGTTCAGCACGCCTACGAAGTCGAAGTGGTAACGGATGGCCAGGCCATGTGGGCGGCCATTGACCGGGCGCGGCCGGACACGATCATTCTCGACCTGATGCTGCCGGGTGAAGGCGGTTTGAGCCTGTGCCAGAAAATCCGCGCGCAGATGGGGATCCCGATCATCATGCTGACGGCCATGGCCGAGCTGAGTGACCGGATTGTCGGTCTGGAACTGGGAGCCGACGATTACCTGACCAAGCCCTTCGCACCCCAGGAATTGCTGGCCCGGGTACGTGCATTGCAACGCCGCGCCGGCGAACACGGCCATCGCACCAGCGAACCGGCACGCCCGGTCATGACCTTCGCCGGTTGGCACCTGGACATTACCTGCCGCGAACTGCGCTCACCCGAGGGCGTGATGATTCCGATGTCCGGCGGGGAATTTGATCTGTTGCTGGTCTTTCTCGAACATCCGCAACGGATCCTGACCCGCGAGCAACTGATCGATCTGACCCACGGCCAGGGTCACGACGCCTTTGATCGCAGCATCGACGTGCAGGTCAGCCGCTTGCGGCGCAAGATCGAACCGGACAGCAAACGCCCCGACCTGATCCGCACCGTGCGCAATGGCGGCTATATGTTCACCGCCAAGGTCAGCCGCTCATGATCGGTCGAATCCTGCCGCGCGATACCCTCAGTCGCCGCATCGCCCTGACGATTGTCGCGGCCATGCTCGCCTCGCTGGCTTTCAATGCCTTGTTCGTGCAGGTGGCGGGCATCTGGGCCCGCCCGCCCATCGAGCGCACCGGCCTTTTGGAACGAATTGCGGCGACCACGCGAGTGATCGAGGCGGCGCCCGCCCCATTGCGCCCGCAGCTGGCGAGCGCCGCCAGCACCCCGATGCTTGAAGTGGTGTGGAATGCACAGCGCGCCTCATTCAATTTCCCCGGGGACGGCGCCGCGGTCGAGACCTCGAAAATTCCGGCGCTGGAGCAATTGCTGGGCAGTCACCGGGAAGTTGAAGTGTTCAACCCCGATGACTGGCCGCCAGGCAGTGCTCAGGCTCACTATGTCGCCCTCATTCCCTTGACCGATGGCAGCTGGCTGTCGTTCACGCCGCCGGAGCGTAGCTGGGGCCTGACCCTGAACGCCCGGATAGCGGTGATTGCCTCACTGGGCCTGATCGCCACGTTGCTGGTTGCCTGGATCGCCACCCGCCAACTGGCCAATCCGCTGCAACGCTTTGCCGGGGCCGCCAGGCGTTTTGGCGTCGACCTGAACGCACCGCCCATCGAGATCGAAGGGCCCCACGAAATCCGCCAGGCCATCATCGCCTTCAACGCGATGCAGGCGCAGATCCAGCATTTCATCGGTGAGCGCACGCATATGCTCGCGTCCATCTCCCATGATTTGCGCGCGCCGTTGACCCGGATGCGCCTGCGCAGCGAGTTCATGGAAGACCTGGATCATCAGCAAAAACTCATTCGCGACATCGAGGAAATGCAATCGATGATCAACGCCGCCCTGGCGTTTTTCCGCGAAGGTACACAGCTCGAGCAACCCACGGCGTTCGATCTGTCGGAACTGCTGCAAACCATTCTCGACGACTACCGCGACCAGCACCTCCTCATCGACTTCAACGGCCCGGCCCACCTGGTCTACGACGGCCGACCGCTGAGCCTGAAGCGGGTGATCGTCAACCTGCTGGAAAACGCCGTGAAATACGGCGAACGCCCACGCATCGCACTCAGCCGCAACGCGCACTCGATCTGCATCGAAGTCTGCGACGAAGGCCCGGGCATTCCCGAAGACGCGCTGCAACGGGTGTTCGACCCGTTCTTCCGCCTCGAAACCTCGCGCAACCGCGAAACCGGCGGCGTCGGGCTCGGCCTCTCGGCGGCCCGGGCGATTGTCCGTGAACAGGGTGGCGAACTGACCTTGAGCAATCGCAAGGGCTCGGGGCTGGTGGCGAGGGTCGATTTGCCGGTTGTCGACTGACTCAGCACATCCGCTCAATCATTCAGAGGCAGCCCGCACGACAATCCGGCGACATTCCACCATCGCCGGTCACTGACACATGAAAGGTTTCTCGCCCTCGGGTATCACGCTGGCCTTGCTGCTGGGCGGCGTCGCCAACACAGCATTGGCCAGCGGTTTTCTGGATGACGCCAAGGGCGAAGTGCTCAGCCGCAATTTCTTCCTGAGCAACGACTATCGCTCGCCCTCGCCTAGCGGCAAGAACTACAAACAGGAATGGGCTCAGGGGTTTATCGGCACTTTCGCATCCGGTTTCACCGATGGAACGATCGGTTTTGGCCTCGATGCGCACGCCTTTTACGGGCTGAAACTGGACGGCGGTCGGGGACATTCCGGCACCGGTCTGTTGCCGGTGGACGGCGACGGTCGCAGCGAGAGCGACTACTCCAGCGCCGGCGGCGCCCTGAAACTGAAGGCCTCGCGCACCACCCTCGCCTTCGGCGAAATGACCGTCGAGACCCCGGTGTTCGACACCTCGGACAAACGTCTGCAACCGGAATACGCCACCGGGTTTCTGCTCAACAGCCGTGAAATCGACAACATCAATCTGGTGGCCGGGCATTTCACCGCATTCAAGAATCAGGACAGCTCATCCGGCCAAGGCGATTTCGAGGGCTACGGCGCCAGTACCCGAGCCGGCGGAATCAGCTTAATCGGCGCAGACCTGTTCAGTGACAGCCCTGTCGGCGGCGCGCTATACGCTTCCGACCTCAGCGAAACCTGGCATCAGTACTACGCCAACCTGCATTTCAAACAGTCCGGCGTGCTGCTCGACGCCAACGTCTACCACACCCGCGACACCGGGCAGGCACTGGCCGGAGAAATCGATAACACCGCGTTCAGCCTCTCGGGCAAATACGCCTTCGGCCCGCACGCGTTGATGCTCGGCTGGCAACGCATCAACGGTGACACACCGTTCGATTTCGTCGGTGGCGACTCGATCTATCTGGCCAACTCGATCAAATACGCCGACTTCAACGGCGCCCACGAGCGCTCGTGGCAGGCCCGCTACGACCTGGATCTGGGTGCGTTCGGCATTCCGGGACTGAACTTCATGACCCGCTACGTTTCCGGCAGCCACATCGACGGCACCCACGCGCCCAAGGGCGGCGCCTATAACCCGTTCGACCCGGACAGCGGCCAGTTCCAGCCGCAACAAGGCGACGGCGGCAAACACTGGGAGCGCGACATCGATCTGCGCTACATCGTCCAGTCCGGTGCGGCAAAGGACCTTTCGGTGCAGCTGTCCCACGTCTCGCACCGGGCCAACAGTGCTCAGGCGGGGGATGATATCGACCGGATCTACGTGGTGATTCAGTACCCGTTGGGCTTCTGAATGCAGAAATGGCGGAAGGCAGCCGGAGTCGAACCTGCCCGGGAACGGATGCCGTCCCCAACCGGGTTTGAAGCCCGGCCGCGCCACCGGGCGCGATTGCCTTCCTTGAACTCAGTCGGCGCCGGGGTTGGCCAGCGCGTTGTCGAAGCGGATCTGCCGACCCTCGCCGAGACGCCGGGTCAGGCCGAGGCGGTCGAAGTATTCGAGGATCTGGATACTGCGTTTGCGTCCCAAGCCTAGCGCATCACGGAACGCCGTGACTTGAATCGGCAGATTTTCTTCACCCAGACGCAGTAGCACCGCCGCCATTTGCCGCAAGGTGATGTCGGTAAAGAACAAGTCCCGCACCACCTGATGCACCACGCCGAGCCGCGCCAGTTTGCGCAGCAACAGCCGGACAGTGGCGTCCTCCTGGCCCACGGTTTTGGCCACGTCGCGTACCCACGGTGGGTCGAAACCGGCCTGCTCGAACAGCGGCTGCAACGCCTGCCAGAGGGTTTCGTCGTCGGCATTCAGGCGCACCTGATGGTCCGGCAGGTGAAGCCACGGGCCGCTGGCGGTGAGTGAACCGGCGCTGCGCAGTTCTTCCAGCAGACTGATGAAGGTCGAATGCTCGATGTTCAATCCGCTGAAGCGCCGCAGACGATCACGGTCCGGGCCCATCTGGTCGGGCTCCAGTTCATGGAAGCGCGCCAGTTGCTCCAGCAAGGTGAACTTGAGAATGCCCCAGCGCTGGGCGTTGAACAGCACCTGGCCCTGACGGGTTTCGATCAGACGGACGTTGTCCGGCAGCGACCAGCCTTCACGCGGACGGTTGAACTGACGCTCCAGGCGCTGCGAATCAATGCCGCTTTCGCTGTACTCCAGCAGCGTTGGCAGCGCTTGTTCGAGGCTGGAGCTGATCGCCAGCGCCCGCAATTGCGCCAGACGCCCGGGGCTGCGCCGTTGCCGGGCCGGGGCGAACGGGTCGAGCAACTGACCGCCGCCGAGCGTGCGCTGGGCACTGGGATCGCGCAGGATCAATCGATCGCCCTTCACGCCGTGAACCGGAACATTGGTCAGCAGTTGCGCGAGCATGCGCTGGCCCGGAAGCAGCCTTGGTCCTTCGAGCAATGCCACGCGGGCGATCACGTCTTGCGTGCCGAGGTGCAGATGCACGGGCTGAAAGTGTTCGAAGGTGCGCGTCTCATCGGGCAGCAGCTGGAAGTCGATATCCAGGCGTTGAGTCGGCGCGAACAGTGTTTCAGCGAGCAGCCAATGCCCGCGATGGATGTGCCCGAGTTCCAGGCGATCAGCGCTAATGTTCAGGGCTACACGCTGGCCGGCAAACGCCAGTTCTGCGGGTTGATTCTGCGCGTGCAGCCCCCTCACCCGCACCGTTTTGCCCGACGGCCCGAGGATCAGCCTGTCGCCCACCGCAACCACTCCCGACAGCGCGGTGCCCGTCACCACAATCCCGGCCCCGGCCACACTGAATGCCCGGTCGATGGCCAGACGAAACCCACCTTCGCGACCCCGCTTCAACACTTCACTCTGTGCCTGCAGCAACGCTTGCCGCAGGGCATCGACGCCTTCACCCGTCACGCTTGAAACCGCGAGCATCGGCGCGCCGGCAAACGGACCGGGCGCCAACAGATGTTCGATTTGCCGGCGAACCTCCACCACCCTGCCCGACTCGACCCGATCACACTTGGTGATCGCCACCAGCGCCCGGGGAATCCCCAGCAACTCGACAATCGCCAGGTGCTCTCGGGTCTGCGGCATCACGCCGTCATCCGCCGCCACAACGAGCAACACCAGATCGATGCCTTGGGCGCCGGCGAGCATGTTGTGGGTGAATTTCTCGTGGCCCGGCACGTCGATGAACCCGGTCAGCCCCGCTCCGGGCGCCAGTTCGGCATAGAGATAACCGAGGTCGATGGTCATGCCCCGCTCGCGCTCCTGCGGGCGTCGGTCGCCGGTTTGTCCGGTCAGGGCCTGAAGCAGCGAAGTCTTGCCGTGGTCGATGTGCCCGGCGGTGCCGACGATCATGTCTGCAACGGCCCCAGTTGCGCGAGCCACGCCGGTTCGTCGTCGAGTTGTCGCAGATCCAGCCACAGCGCGTCATCGTCGAGCCGTCCGAGCACCGGGATCGGCAATTCGCGCAATGCGCTTTGCAGATTCAGCAGCATGCGTCCGCGCAGGCGTTTCGACACTTGAGGGCGGGCACACAGTGCCGCGCTTGGCAGCCGCGCCACCGGTTGGCTGCCGCTGCCGATCATGCCCAGTGTTTTCTCCGCCGTGACCGCCCAGGTTTCACCGAGCACCTTGGCCAATGCCGGTTGCAGGCGTTCGGCCTGAGCCAGAATGTCATCTTGCGGGCGGGTCAACAGGCGCAGGGTCGGCAAGCGCTCGGCCAGCCGATCAGGGTCGCGATAGAGCCCGAGCACCGCTTCCAGCGCTGCCAGCGTCATCTTGTCGACCCGCAAGGCGCGTTTCAGCGGGTTTTTCTTGATCTTCGCGATCAGATCCTTGCGCCCGACAATCACCCCCGCCTGGGGCCCGCCGAGCAGTTTGTCACCGCTGAAGGTGACGATGTCCGCGCCATCGAGTAATGCCTGACGCACCGTCGGCTCCGCCGGCAACCCCCAGCGGGTCAGGTCCAGCAGGCTGCCGCTGCCAAGGTCTTCCAGCAGTGGCAAGCCATGCCGATGGGCCAGCTCCGCCAATTCAGCCGTCGGCACCCGGGCGGTAAAACCCTCGATGCTGTAGTTGCTCGCATGCACGCGCATGATCAAGCCGCTGCGCGGGCTGATCGCCGCTTCGTAATCCCGGGCATGGGTGCGATTGGTGGTGCCGACCTCATGCAGGCGCACACCGGCCCGGGCCATGATGTCGGGGATGCGGAACGCGCCGCCGATTTCGATCAGTTCGCCGCGCGAAATGATGCCTTCCTTGCGCGCGCCGAGGCTGTTGAGGGTCAGCAGCACTGCGGCGGCATTGTTGTTGACCACGGTGACGGCTTCGGCGCCGGTCAGCTCGCGGATCAGGCCTTCGATCAGGTCATCACGGTCACCACGCTTGCCGCTGGCCAGGTCGAACTCCAGATTCAAGGGATAACGCGCTGCCAGTTGCATTGCCTCAATGGCTTCTTCCGGCAGCAGCGCACGGCCCAGATTGGTGTGCAGCACCGTGCCGGTCAGGTTGAACACTCGTCGTACCTGACTGCGTTGTTGCAGCGCCAGACGTTCGGCAATCCTGCCGGCCAGGGCTTCAGGGCTGATCTCGACGGCGGAGAGCTGTCCCGCCACGACCGAGTCGCGCAAGTCGTCGAGCAACTGACGCAACATCGCCAGCAGCGCCTCGCGCCCGTGTCGTTCGGCCACGGGCTGGAAGGCGTTGTGACGCAGCAGACTGTCGATGGATGGCAAACGCTGGGCAACACTGGCAGGCATCAGACGCTCCGGATAAAAAGCCGTTGCGCCAGAGTGTAGACGCTCTGCTTATTCGTCTCCGGGTGCCAGCAACAGATTCGGTGCCAGCCGCTGATAGCCGTCCTGGGCCAGGCGCATGTCCAGCAGCAGACTGCTCAGGTCCGCCGACAAGGCTTCGGCCTCGGCATCGTTTTCCAGATACAGCAGTTTCAGGTAACTGTTGCAACTCGGACAGACTTCGGCGCGCAACGGCGCCTGATTGGCGGCGTGGCGATCGTCTTCCAGACTCAGGTATTCCAGGCCCTTGCTCTGCTCGCAGTACACGCATTTGACCCGCACCACATGCCATTCGCAGGCGCACAGCGAACACACCAGATAACGCAAGCCGTTGTGCTTGCCGCGATGGCGGATCACCCCGGCCATCGCCGGCGAACCACAGGCCGGGCACTGGCCGAGGCTGTTGCCGGGCGCCAGTTGCAGGTGCGGCGCGCTGAGCAGCCAGTGGCTCCAGGCCGTTTGCAGCGCCGCGCCAAGAAACGGCACCAGCGCCGCCGGCACCAGCGAATACTGGCCGCTGACCAGCGCCACCGCCCAGGCCCGCAACTGACCGGAGCTGGCAACCCGCAACGACGTGACCGCATCGGCGACGGCGGGTTGTTCCGGTGCACCGTAGCGTTGCAGCAAGGCATCGAGATACGCCTGCCAGCCGTCCTCGCGAATCAGGGTGTCAGCGGCGAACGGCGGCATGCCGTGCTGCCGGCAGACCTCAAGGCGTTGCTCATCAATCGGGGCGTTGGAAGGCGGATCGTCGAGGACTTGCTGCTGTACGCGGCACAGTCCGGCGATCAGACGCAGGTAGTCGGCCAGCGGATGGCCGATCGCCAAGAGTTCCAGACGTTCGGCGCGCAGCGTGAACAGGTTGTGCGGCGGCAAGTGCAGAAACGGCGGCGCACTGGCCGCCGCTTCGATTTCCCCGGGTTCAAGAATGGTTGGCAAGTGTCAGCCCTTTTTGGTGACCGGTCGCTCCGGCGGATCCTGGGATTCCACTTCGCGATACCAGAGTGCGTGATGTTTTTTCGCCCAGGCGCGGCTGACCCAACCATGCAGCATCGCGTCTACCGAGCCTTTGATCCAGATGCCGGCATAGATGTGCACGATGATGCTGAGGATCAGCACAAACCCGGCCAGGGCGTGCAGCAACATCGCCCAGCGAATCGTGGTGATGCCGAAGTACTGACTGAAGTACGCGCGCCAGATCACCAGCCCCGTGAACAACAGTCCGAGCATGCACAGCAGTAAAGTCCAGAACAGCATCTTCTGCCCGGCGTTGTATTTGCCCACCGGCGGCACGGTCTCTTCGTCGTTGACCAGCACCCGGTCGATGCGCCGCAGCCACTTCCAGTCGTTGTCGATAAAGAAGTTCGAGCGCCAGAAACGGAACACCAGGCCGAGGAAGAACACGAACATCAGCACGCCCATGAACGGGTGCAGAATCCGCGTCCACGGCCCGCCACCGAACAGATTGGTCAGCCAGAACATCGACGGATGAAACAGTGCCAGCCCCGAAAGCCCGGCCATGAAGAACAGAATCGCCACCAGCCAGTGGTTGGTGCGCTGGTTGGCGGTGTAGCGCAGGATCGTCTTGTTGCTCATGGCCGGTCCTCCCCGCGTGGATCGAAGGTGTGCACCGCCGGGTCGACCACGTGGACCGAGGTGTCGGGCGGTTCCGGATTGTCATCCTCTTCGGTGCGGTTCGGGCCGATCCGCACATAGTGGAAGAACCCGGCCAGCACCGCCGCGCCCATGGCCAGCAGGCCCAGGGGTTTGCTGATGCCTTTCCACAGGCCCACCAGCGGGCTGATCGCCGGATTTTCCGGTAACCCGGCGTAGATCTTCGGCGTGTCGGCGTGGTGCAACACGTACATGACGTGGGTGCCGCCGACGCCTTCCGGATCGTAGAGACCGGCGTTGTCGAAGCCACGGCTCTTGAGATCAACGATGCGTTCGGCGGCATGGGTTTTCATGTCTTCCTTGCTGCCGAAGACAATCGCCCCGGTCGGGCAGGTTTTCACGCAGGCCGGCTCCAGCCCAACGGCCACGCGATCCGAACACAAGGTGCATTTGTAGGCCTTGTGGTCTTTCTGCGAGATGCGTGGAATGTTGAACGGGCAACCGGTGATGCAATAACCGCAGCCGATGCAGTGGTCCTGATCGAAATCGACGATGCCGTTGGCGTGCTTGATGATCGCCCCGGGGCTCGGGCACGCCGCCAGACAACCGGGCTCGGCGCAATGCATGCAGCCGTCCTTGCGGATCAGCCATTCGAGGTTGCCGGCGTCGGTTTCGTGCTCGGTGAAGCGCATCAGCGTCCACGACTCCGCGCTCAGATCCTGCGGGTTGTCGTAGGTGCCGTGGTTGTGGCCGACCTCGTCGCGCAGCTCGTTCCATTCCGAGCACGCGACCTGACAGGCCTTGCAGCCGATGCATTTGGTGGTATCGATCAGCTTGGCGACTTCCTCCTGATTACGCACCGAGGGTGCCGGGGTCGTGGTGGCCGAGCGGGCGATGATGTCTTGGCTGGCCATCTAAAGATTCTCCATCAGAGCTTCTCCACGTTGACCAGGAATGACTTGGATTCCGGGGTCTGGGTATTGCCATCGCCGAGGAACGGCACCAGGGTGTTGGTCAGATAGCCGTGACGCGTCAGGCCGGTGAAACCCCAGTGCAGCGGGATGCCGATCTGATGCACGACCTGGCCGTTGACCTGCAACGGCCGGATCCTTTTGGTCACCACCGCTACCGCCTCAATGAACCCGCGCTTACAGCTGACCCGCACCCGGTCACCGGCAGCGATGCCCTTCTCTTTCGCCAGCACTTCGCCGATTTCCACGAACTGCTCCGGTTGGGCAATCGCGTTCAATCGACAGTGTTTGCTCCAGAAGTGGAAATGCTCGGTCAGCCGGTAACTGGTGGCGGCGTACGGGTAGTCTTTGGCCACGCCGAGGCTGTCCCACACCGAATCGAAGATCCGCGCCGCCGGGTTGCTGGTGGCTTTCTTGTTTTCGGGGTGCAGCGGGTTGATGCCGATCGGCGTTTCGAACGGCTCGTAGTGCTCGGGGAATGGCCCTTCGTTCATCTTGTCGACGGCGAAGAACCGCGCCACGCCTTCGGGGTTCATGATGAACGGGTTCATCCCGGCTTCCGGCGGCACGTCGGCCTTGTAGTCCGGCACGTCGGTGCCGCCCCAGGCCTTGCCGTTCCACCACACCAGGCGTTTTTTCGGGTCCCAGGGTTTGCCCTGCATGTCCGCCGAAGCGCGGTTGTAGAGAATCCGCCGATTGGCCGGCCAGGCCCACGCCCAGCCCTGGTGCTGATGCATGCCATACGGATCGGCATTGTCGCGCCGGGCCATCTGGTTGCCAGCCTCGGTCCAGCTGCCGCAGAAGATCCAGCAGCCAGAGGCGGTGCTGCCGTCATCCTTGAGCTGGGCGAAGGCGGCCAGTTGCGAATTGCCCTTGATCGCCGCGCCCGTGGCGTCGGTGAAGTCGGTGGTGGCGTAGCCGTTGACCTCCTTGGCGATTTCTTCCGGCGACGGTTCTTCCGGAACCTTGTACGGCCAGGAGAGTTTGAGGATCGGATCGGGATAAGCGCCGCCCTCGGTCTGATAACGCTGACGCAGGCGCATGAACAGCTCGGTCATGATCCGCACGTCGGTGCGGGACTCGCCGGGGCCGTCGGCGCCTTTCCAGTGCCATTGCAGCCAGCGACTGCTGTTGACCAGCGAGCCGTCCTCTTCGGCAAAGCAGGTGGTGGGCAGGCGAATGACTTCGGTCTGGATGTCGGCGCTTTTCACATCGTTGTAAGGCCCGACGTTTTCCCAGAACTGCGAGGTTTCGGTAGCCAGCGGGTCCATCACCACCAGCCATTTCAGTTTGGCGAGAGCAGCCATCACCCGGTTCTTGTCCGGCAGCGCGGCAATCGGGTTGAAGCCCTGGCACATGTAGCCGTTGACCTTGCCCTGCCCCATCAGGTCGAACACCTTGAGGATGTCGTAGTTGGGAATGTCGAGTTTCGGCAGGTAGTCGTAGGCCCACTGATTTTCGGCAGTCGCGTTGGCGCCGTACCAGGCTTTCATGAGGCTGACGTGGAACTTGCTGTAGTTCTGCCAGTAGGACAGTTGCCCCGGGCGCAACGGCAATTGCGTGCGTTTCTTGATGTAGCCGCTGTAGTCCTGTTCGGCATCCATCGGCAGAGTCAGGTAACCCGGCAACGAGTTCGACAGCAACCCGAGGTCGGTCAGGCCCTGAATGTTCGAGTGCCCGCGCAAGGCGTTGACCCCGCCGCCGGGCATGCCGACGTTGCCCAGCAACAGTTGCACCATCGCTGCACTGCGGATGATCTGCGAACCGATCGAGTGCTGGGTCCAGCCCAATGCGTAAAGGATGGTCATGGTCTTGCCCGGTTGCGAGCAAGTGGCGATTTCCTCCCAGATTTTCTTCATCGCATCGACCGGCATGCCGCAGATCTGGCTCGCCAGGTCGATGTTGTAGCGGCTGTAATGCTGCTTCATCAGCTGATAGACGCAGCGCGGGTCCTGCAGGGTCGGGTCGACCTTGGCAAAGCCGTCCTCGCCCAGCTCGTAACCCCAGCTAGATTTTTCGGTATAGGTGCGTTTGGCCGCGTCGTAACCAGTGAACAGCCCGTCCTCGAAGCCGAACCCGGCTTTGACGATGAACGACACGTCGGTGTAGTTGCGTACGTATTCGTGCTGGATCTTGTCCTCGGTCAGCAGGTAATTGATCAGCCCGCCCATGAACGCGATGTCGCTGCCGGTGCGGATCGGCGCGTAGTAATCGGCCACGGAGGCGGTCCGGGTGAATCTCGGGTCGACCACAATCAGCCGCGCGGCGTTGTGCGCCTTGGCTTCGGTCACCCATTTGAAGCCGCATGGATGCGCTTCAGCGGAGTTGCCGCCCATCACCAGGATCAGATTCGCGTTGGCGATATCGGTCCACGTGTTGGTCATGGCTCCACGGCCGTACGTCGGGGCAAGACTTGCCACCGTCGGGCCGTGTCAGACACGCGCCTGGTTATCGAACCCCAGCATGCCGAGACTGCGCACCACCTTATGGGTGATGTAACCCGCTTCGTTGGACGCCGCCGACGCTGCGAGGAACCCGGTGGTCAGCCAGCGGTTCACCGTCTGCCCCTGGGCGTTCTTCTCGACGAAATTGGCGTCACGGTCGGCCTTCATCAGGTCGGCGACGCGGTCGAGGGCTTCATCCCAGGTGATCCGGGTCCATTCGCTGCTGCCGGGCTTGCGCACCTGCGGGTACTGCAGGCGGCCCGGGCTGTGAATGAAGTCCAGCAGGCCCGCGCCTTTCGGACACAGGGTGCCGCGGTTGACCGGGTGGTCGGCGTCGCCCTCGATATGGATGATGTTTTGCGCAACGTTCTTCGCGGCATCGCCCTGGCTGTACATGATCAAGCCGCAACCGACCGAGCAATACGGGCAGGTGTTGCGGGTTTCATGGGTGTGGGCAAGCTTGAAGTGGCGCACCTGCTCGGCGAAGGCCAGCGTCGGGGCCATGCCCAACGCGCCCAGGCTAGAGCCTGCAAGGCCGATACCGGCGACCTTGAAGAACTGACGACGGCTGAGATCCATCGTGCACTCCTGATCAGGTGGAACCCGGTACTTGAGCCGGGTTTTTTCTGGACAATCACGGTGGCGGCAAGCGAGTGCCGACTTTTTCACTGTAGACAACGTCGCCGCCGTCTGTGTGAAAACCGACCGTCGGCCATTCGTCGGTCACAAGTTCGCGCCCGCAGGGGATGGAGGTTTATCATCGCCGGCACGACCCATCTCCGCCCTCAGAGACCGCGCATGACTTTCGATTTTGATCAGGTATTCGACCGCCACGACACCGGCAGCACCAAGTGGAGCCGCTATGCGGCCGATGTGTTGCCGATGTGGGTCGCTGACATGGATTTCGCGGCACCGCCAGTGGTCATCGAGGCGCTGCAACAGCGTCTGCTGCACCCTTTGGTCGGCTACAGCGTCGCCCAGGACAACTTGCGCGAGGCCATCGTCGCCGACCTCTGGAACAAGTTCGCCTGGCGGGTCAAACCGCAGGAGCTGATCTTCCTGCCGGGCGTCGAATCGGGTTTCAACATGGCGCTCAAGGCGTTGGTTCAGCCACAGCAGAATGTCGTGGTGCAAACCCCGAACTACCCGCCGCTGCGCCATGCACCGGGCCATTGGGGCCTGAACAAGATCGAGCTGGAGTTCAACGCCCAGGCCGACGGCACCTACGCCACGCCGCTGGATGCCTTGCGTGAATCCCTCACCGGTGGCAGCGCCCTGCTGCTGAGCAACCCGCACAACCCGATCGGCAAGGTCTTCGACCGTGAAGAACTGCAAGCGGTGGCCGACATCTGCATGGCGCAGGACGCCTGGATCATCTCCGACGAAATCCACGCCGAACTGTGCTACGACGGTCGCGTGCACATTCCGACCGCGTCCCTGAGCCCGGAAATCGCCCAACGCACCATCACCCTGATGTCGGCGAGCAAGGCCTACAACATTGCCGGCCTCAAGACCTCGTTCATGATCATTCAGGACAGCGCCCTGCGCGAGCGCGTCAACCACGCCCGCTGCGGCATGGTCGACAGCGTCAATCCGCTGGGCATGGAAGCCACCCGCGTGGCTTACAGCGAGGCCGGGCCCTGGCTGAAAGAACTCAAGCAATACCTGCAAGCCAACCGTGACTGGCTGGTGGACGCGGTTCGCAGTCGCCTGCCGGGTGTGACGATCAACGTGCCGCAGGGCACTTATCTGGCGTGGCTAGATTGCTCGGCCCTTGGGCTGGACAATCCGCAGCAGTTCTTCCTTGAGCAGGCCCGCGTCGGACTCAGCCCGGGCATCGATTTCGGTGACCAGAGCCAGCAATTCGTGCGCCTGAACTTCGGTTGCCCGCGTTCGCTGCTGGAAGAAGGCATTGCGCGGATGGAGCGTGCGCTGGTCCAGCGCCAGGCCTGAGTCATCGCGTCAATCACGGCGGGCGCCGTGCAAACCAGCGCCCGCCGCCTCTTCCCCGAGAAAAACTGAACCGTCGCCGCGAGCACCTCTCCATACTTCATGGCCCTGTCGGGTCGCGATGGTCAGGGCGGGCCGCGAACCATGACATTCATTATCTGGGTAACAGTGCTGGGCGCCGTCCTGCTGATGCTGGCGTTGACCTCGTCATACCTGCGCTGGATGCCGGTCACGACGTCGGCCGTGTGCCTGTTGCTCGGCATCGGTATCGGCCCGAGCGGGCTCGACCTGCTGAAACTGCCGCTGGAACATGCCGCCTCATGGATGGAGCACCTGACTGAAGTCGCGGTGCTGTTTTCGCTGTTCGTCTGCGGTTTGAAGTTACGGCTGCCATTGCGCGACAAGCGCTGGCGGATAGCTTTCGGTCTGGCAGGCCCGGTGATGGTGCTGACGATCATCGGCGTCAGCCTGCTGCTGCATTACGCTCTGAAACTGTCGTGGGGGCCATCGTTGCTGATCGCTGCGATTCTGGCCCCCACCGATCCGGTGCTGGCAGCACTGGTGCAGGTCAACGATGCGCGGGATGTCGACAGTGTGCGCTTTGGACTGTCCGGCGAGGCCGGCCTGAACGACGGCGTGGCCTTCCCCTTCGTGATCCTCGGACTGTTACTGCTGCAAGGCGATGGCCTGGCCGCGCAATGGAGCCACTGGGTATTGCGCGATCTGCTCTGGGCGGTCCCCGTCGGTCTGCTCACCGGCTACTGGATGGGCCGCGGCCTGGGTCGGGCCACGCTCGCGTTACAGACGCGCAATGAAGACAGCACTGTCAGCCCGAACGACTATCTGGCACTGGCCTTGATCGCACTGGCTTTTGTGGTGGCCGAGTCCTTGGGCGGCTACGGCTTTCTGTCGGTGTTCGCCGCCGGACTGGGCCTGCGTCAGGAGGAAGTGAAGTCCACCGGCGCCCATCAGCCGCCGGCCGAGCATCTGGTGCAGCCGGTGGTCGGCCACCAGAACGTCGAACCGCAACACGCCGTGCATGGCGACACAGAAGGCCTGGAAGGCAGTCAGGTGGCCGCCGGGATCATGATGGGCGACATGCTCGCTTTCGGTGGTCTGGTGGAACGGGCCATGGAAGTGTTTCTGGTGACCCTGCTCGGCGTGGTGCTGGTCACCCATTGGGACTGGCGGGCGCTGTGGGTCGGCGCGGTGCTGTTCTGTGTCATCCGCCCGGCCTGTGTGGTGTTGATGCCATGGGGATCACTGCTGGTGTGGCGTCAGCGAATGTTGATCGGCTGGTTCGGCATTCGCGGCATCGGCAGCCTGTTCTATCTGTTCTACGCCCTGAATCACGGTTTGGGCGCCACAATGGCCGCGCAGTGTACCGATCTCACCCTTTCAGTCGTGGCCCTGAGCATTTTGCTGCACGGCATCAGCACCCAACCGCTCCTTGCCCGTTACGAACAGCACAAACAAGCTGATGCCTGACCTCACTTCATCGACTGGGCGATGATCTCCACCAGTTGCATCTGATTGAACGGTTTCGACAGCCGTGGCAGTTGCGCCGCAAAACCTTCGAGGCGCTCGGCGTAACCGGTGGCCAGGATGATCGGCAGATCCGGCTTGAGCACGCGCACGGCATGGGCCAGCTGCGCGCCGTTCATTTTCGGCATGGCCATGTCGGTGATCATCAGATCGATCACTTCCCCTTGGTCAAACAACTCCAGTGCCTGCGCACCGGAGGCCGCGCCGATGACCCGATGCCCCAGATCCTCCAGCAACAGGCTGGTGCTGGTGCGCACCAGACTGTCGTCGTCCACCACCAGCACGCTGAGTCGCGGCACCGACGCCATGGACGGCCTCGGGCTCATAGGCTTGGCCGCCATCCCGTCGACGGCGACCGGCAGCCAGAGCTCGGCGCAAGTTCCCTGCCCCTTCACGCTTTTGAGAATGAAACGGCCGCCCAACTGTTCGATGAAACCATGCACCATCGACAACCCCAGCCCGGTGCCCTTGCCCAGGCCTTTGGTGGTGAAGAACGGATCGGTCGCCGAGGCCAGCGTCGCGTCGTCCATGCCTTCACCGGTATCCGTCACGCTCAGGCAGACATAGCGTCCCGCCGCAAGGCTTGACTGACTCTCCTGCAAAAACACTCGCGGTTCGGCGCCGATGACCACGCTGCCGCCCTCGGGCATCGCATCGCGGGCGTTGGTGGCCAGGTTGAGGACCGCCAGTTCGAGCTGGTTGGTGTCGGCCAGCACCGCTTCAAGATCGTCGGGAAACTGCGTTTCGATGCGAATCCCCGGCCCCAGCGAACTGCGCAACAGACCGGTGATGCCTTGCACCAGTTTCGGGATGTCCACCGGTTCGGTCCTGAGTTCCTGGCGTCGGGCGAAGGCCAGCATGCGCTGGGTCAGTGACACGCCGCGCAGCGCGCCCTGGGTGGCGTTTTCCAGTAGCCGACTGACTTTCGGGTCGTCGCCGACGCGTTTACGCACGATCTCGAGGTTACCGAGGATCACGGTCAGCAGATTGTTGAAGTCATGGGCGATACCGCCGCTGAGTTGGCCGATGGCCTGCATCTTCTGCGCCTGGAACAGCGCTTCGCGGGTTTGCTCCAGTGCCAGTTGCGCCTGGTGGGCTTCAGTTACGTCACGGGTGATCTTGGCAAAACCGAGCAACGTGCCGGTTTCGCCGCGAATCGCATCGACCACCACGTGCGCCAGAAACCGCGTGCCGTCCTTGCGCAGACGCCAGCTCTTGTTCTCGAAGCGCCCCTCACGCACGGCGGTTTCCAGCGCCCGTTGCGGCTCCCCGATTTCACGGTCTTCCGGGGTGTAGAACATGGAAAAATGCTTGCCGATCACTTCGTCCGGCGCATAGCCCTTGATCCGTTGCGCGCCGGGGTTCCAGTTGGTCACGCGGCCTTCCGGGCTGAGCATGTAGATCGCGTAGTCGGTAACGCCCTGCACCAGCAGGCGGAACTGCTGTTCGCTTTGCTTGAGGGTTTCCTCGGCCATCTTGCGGTCGGTGAGGTCGCGGGTGATTTTCGCAAAACCGAGCAGTTGCCCGTCCGGGCTGTAGATCGGGTCGATCACCACGTGGCACCAGAAATGCGTGCCATCCTTGCGCACCCGCCAGCCTTCGCCCTCGAAACGGCCTTCACGGATCGCCGTGTCCAGCGCACGCTGCGGCATACCGACGGCGCGGTCTTCATCGGTGTAGAACCGTGAAAAGTGTTCGCCGAGAATCTCGGCTTCCTCATAACCCTTGAAGCGTTTGGCCCCGGAGTTCCAGCTGGTGATGATGCCGGCGGGGTCGATCATGTAGATCGCGTAATCGACCACGGCATCGATCAACAGGCGAAAGCGCATTTCTTCGATCGCAGCGGACTTCTTGTTCTCGCTCATCAGGCTTGGCTCAAAGCAGATTTTCAATAACAGGAGTATGCGTCAAACCGGCGGATTGAAAAGCTGCATCTGCGTGATCCAACTGCCACCAGCGCGGCAACAGCTGCTGGATGCGGCTCTCGGCGAAGCGGTCGTCGATCAGCATGACCACGCCGCGATCCTGCTGGGTGCGGATCACCCGCCCGGCAGCCTGCACCACCTTCTGCATGCCGGGAAACAGGTAGGTGTAGTCGTAACCGGCGCCGAAGATCGCTGCCATACGCCGTTTCATCTGTTCGTTGACCGGGTTCAACTGCGCCAGCCCCAGCGTGGCAACGAAGGCGCCGATCAACCGGGCGCCGGGCAAATCGATGCCTTCGCCGAATGCACCGCCGAGGACAGCGAACCCGACGCCCTGGCTGTGCATCGTGAACTGATCGAGAAACGCCTGCCGCTGCCCTTCGGCCATGCCCCGTGATTGTTGCCAGATCGGTATGTGCGAATGCCGTTCGGCGAGCAACTGCGCGACCTGTTGCAGGTAATCGAAGCTGCTGAAGAACGCCAGATAGTTGCCCGGACGCTCGGCGAACTGGCGGGCGATCAGTTCGACAATCGGCTCCAGTGAGGCCTGACGATGGGTGAACCGGGTGGAAATCTGGCTGACGATCCGCACCTGCAACTGTTCGGCGCTGAACGGCGACTCGACGTCGATCCAAACCGTGTCGGCCGGAGTGCCGAGCAGGTCGGCGTAATAATGGCGCGGGCTGAGGGTCGCGGAAAACAGCACGCAGCTGCGGGCTGCTTTCAGGCGCGGGCCGAGCAGCGCGGCGGGCACCACGTTGCGCAGGCACAGTTGCGACAGCGGACGTTTGCGGTCGAGGTCGCGCTTGCTGATGTCGAACAGATAGTTCGCGTCGAACAACTCCGCGACCCGGCCGAATTGCAGCATCTCGAACCAGGCATTCTGCAAACCGCTGTCGAGCCCTTGCGGGTGATCATTGAGGTAATCGCCAATGCTCGCGCTGCACGACGTGATCGCCTGCAGCAGTTTTTCCGGCGCCTTGTCGTAGGCCTGATACGGCGCCAGTTGCGCGTTATTGAGGGCATTCCATTCACGGTTGACCCGTTGCAGGGGCTTTTTCAACGCCTCGGGTGCGGTTTTGCGCACGCCGTTGAAGATCCCCTGATCGAGGGTGGCGCTGTACATCTGCCGCCCGCGCTCGACCAGGTTATGGGCCTCGTCCACCAGCACCGCGACTTTCCATTGATTGAGCTGGGCCAGGCCGAACAGCAGCGCGGTGAAGTCGAAGTAATAGTTGTAGTCCGCCACCACCACATCGGCCCAGCGCGCCATTTCCTGGCTCAGGTAATACGGACACACCGAGTGTTGCGCGGCGACTTCACGGATTGCCGCCTGATCCTGCAACCTCAATTGACTGGCCGCTTCACGGGCCGCCGGCAACCGGTCATAGAAGCCTTGAGCCAACGGGCAGGATTCGCCGTGACAGGCCTTGTCGGGATGCTCGCAAGCCTTGTCCCGCGCGACCATTTCCAGCACTCGCAGCGGCAGGGTTGCATTGTGATCGAACAGCACTTGCGCCGAATCCAGCGCCAGTTTGCGCCCCGGTGTCTTGGCGGTGAGGAAATACACCTTATCCAGCTGCTGCGGCGCCAACGCCTTGAGCATCGGGAATAGCGTGCCCAGGGTTTTGCCGATGCCGGTGGGGGCCTGGGCCATCAGACAGCGGCCGGTGCTGACAGCCTTGAACACCGACTCGGCAAGATGACGCTGGCCGGGGCGGAAACTGTCATGGGGAAAGCCCAGTTGCTGCGCCGCCTGATTACGCGCTTCACGGTGGGCCATTTCCTGTTCGGCCCATGCCAGGAACAAGCCGCACTGTTGTTCGAAGAATTCGCGTAATGCTTCAGCGCTGAAGGCTTCGACCAGACAGGTTTCCTTTTCGCTGACGATGTCGAAGTACACCAGCGCCAGATTGATCTGTTCCAGCTGCAACCGGCAGCACATCAGCCAGCCGTAGATTTTCGCCTGCGCCCAATGCAGCGCGCGGTGATTGGCCGGCTGTTTGCTCAGGTCGCCACGGTAGGTTTTGACTTCCTCCAGGCAGTTCTGCGTCGGGTCGTAGCCGTCTGCACGGCCCTTGACCTTCAAGGTGCGGAACTCGCCTTCCAGCGCCACTTCGCTTTGATAGGCGTCATTGCGCCGCGAGGCGACGGTGCGGTGGCCGGCGATGCCCTCCAGCGCGGTGGGCGACGGAGTGAAGCGCAAGTCGAGATCGCCGCTCTTGGCGGTGAACTCGCACAGCGCCCGCACCGCGATGCTGTAGCTCAAGCGCCCTGCTCCGCCCATTGCACGTAACACACGGCTACCGGCATCTGGTGCGTGTGGCAGAACTCCAGCCAGCGCAGTTGATTGTCCTGCAAGCGGTCGCCGGGGCCTTTGACTTCGATCATCCGGTAGGTCTTGTGCTGCGGCCAGAACTGGATCAGGTCCGGCATGCCGGCGCGGTTGGCCTTGATGTCCAGCAACAGGCGATTGAACCAGTGCTTGAGGTGTTCGGCCGGCAGGCAGGTCAGCGCTTGTTCCAACAGCTCTTCATTGAGTGCGCCCCAGAACACGAACGGCGACTGAATGCCCCACTTGGTGGCAAACCGGCTGCGGATGGTGTCGGCATAACGGCCGTCGTCCAGTTCCGCCAGGCAGACTTCGAACAACGCGGCCCGCCGCCCCTGGAAATCCTCATGGAGCAAGTCCGCCGGCCCGCGTTGGAACGGATTGAAAAACGCGCCCGGCAGCGGTGCGAAAATCGCCGGCCAGCACAACAGGCCGAACAGCGAATTGATCAGGCTGTTTTCCACGTAATGCACCGGGCCTGCATCTTCATGCAGGTGCGCCTGCACGTGATACTCCACCGACAGCGTCGAATCGAGTCGAGGCAGGTGCAGATCCAGGCGTACAACAGGTCGTGCTGCAACGCGCTTGAGCGGTGGCCCGCCGAGTTTGCGCCGCAGCCGTGGCAGTACCCGTTGCAGGCCCTGCTGTTCGGCGGCGCTTTCCGGCGCCTGTTCAGCCAGTGTGCCCAGCTCCAGCGCCAGGGCATATTCACCGCAGCGCTCCAGCACCCGGACCGTCCGCAACCGCGCGCCGGGGTAGGCGCAACCGCGATATAAGCTCAGGGCCAGGGCAAATTCGGCGATGCGCTCGCAATGCTGGCCGATCTGGAACAGCAGCTTGCCGAGCCGACGCTGCAACCACGGGTTGTCGAACTGCAAAACGCTCAGCTCTTCGGCAATCGGCTCGATCGCCTCACCCGCCTCGAAACGCTGCTGGCAATCGTGCAGAAACAGGCAGGCGTCGACGTCGGAACGGCTGCGCAGGCCCCGGGAATCGGCGCCGAGCTCGACTTTTTCGTAGGTGTAGATTCCAAGGTCGGCGAGGACAAACTCCGACCAGTCCTGATACAGATTGCCGAAGAACATCAGGCGAAACCGGTCACACAGGTCCATCAGCGTCAGGCTGAACAATCGGTCTGCAATCGCCGGGCACCAGTCGTGCCAGCAGCGTGACTCAGGAAACTGCTCATGCAGGATCGGCAACCAGTCGACCTTGCGGCCCTTTGGATCATCGATGGCCGGGCCAAAGTCTTGCAGGATTTCAGCCTTCAGCAGCAGATCGAACAGCTCCGGCATCGACAGCAGGGCCTGTTCATCGAGCCAGCCATGATCGAGCAACGGCTGCGCGGCCAGAGCAATATCGCCAATTTCCGGATAGTTGAGTTTGCCCGCCCGAAAATGCACGCCCTTGCGCATCACCATCCGCACCAGCAAACCCTGGGAGCCGCGCGGCAGTGACTTGAACTCACGAATGAAGGCATGCTCCGTTTCGCTCATCACGTCGGCATAACGAAGCTCAAGCCAGTCAAGCACTTGCCGGAAGTTGTTGAGGTAATAGAACGGATCGTCGAGGGGGCTGGAAGTCACGGTGATAACGGGCCATGGCAAGCGAATACTGGTTATGCGTACAGATACCAGTTCTGCCCCGACGGGCGCAAACGGAAAAGGATCAGTGGCATCGGCGATTGAGGTTTTTTCGCCAGTCCATCGAACTTTTACCGGGGATTTGGCACCAACCGCGTTAGAGGACCGACACCGGTCGAAATGAATGAGGAAATACCGGGTATGAATTTCAAGACGTTGTTTATGCCGATGACCGTCGTAGCGCTGATGGCGCTGGCCGGTTGCTCCACCCCGACCGTGGTGACCTTGCAGAATGGCACGCAGTATCTGACCAAGGACATGCCGAAAACCAAGTCCGAAGACGGCTTCTATGAGTTCCGGGATATTTCCGGCGCGAAGATCCGGGTCAAGGCCGATGAAGTGGCCACGGTGCGCAAGGAAGACTGACGATTACCCCGACAAAAAAGGCTGCAATCCTGTAGGAACGCAGCCTTTTTTTCATTCTTCAGCGGGGTAACGCCATGCCCGGAAGGGAGCCGTCGCAGTTCAACGGGCGCTCACCGCGCCGGACCATTTCTTCCTGCAGGCGCTGGCAACGTTGGCGCTCCTGCTGCGCCATACGGTCGATGCTCAGGTTGCCGGTCATTTCGGGCTCATTGTTCTCGCCGATGCGGACGGTCACGAACGGTTGTTCGGGCTGGATATGAAAGCGGCTTTTCTCTTCGACCGGTTCGCTGTTCTCGGTGGGTGCCGGTTTCGGCAATTCATCGGAGCTGACACCGTAGCGGCTCAGAATCGAGCTGTGAGGCAGATCGGCCCAGACGTTGGCCGACAGCAGCGCCAACCCGACAATACCGATATACCCCTTGAAACCTTTCACGTTTGAATCTCCTGTACTCAATGGCGGCTTGCCCATACATGACGAGTGCGCATGCGATGGCTTTAGTCCGCGTTTCCTGTTGGTGCAGGGGTTTGAGTCAGGTAGTGGCCATTGAGTCACTTTTGATGCGGAGAGGGAAATAACTCCCCCTCCACCGTTACCCTCAGGCGATCACGATGCCATCGGCGCTGAGACTGTTCAGCGAAACCCCGACCAGCGTCACCGAATCAGCGCCAAACTTCAGCACCGTATCCTGCCCCACCGATGAGGCATGGGCGCGGAAGTCATCGCCGGGCAACACGCCCTGCACGCCGAGGAACACCAGTTTGTCGTTGCCGTTGAAGCCCACCACCCGGTCCTGGCCGAACGCGCCGCTGAACAGGAACGTATCCGCCCCGCCGCCCGACTCCATCAGGTCATTGCCGGCGCCGCCGACGAACACGTCGTTGCCCGCGCCACCGATCAGGTGATCGTTGCCGTCCAGGCCGAACAGCCAGTCACCGCCGGCGTGGGCCTTGAGGGTGTCGGCGCCATTCGTGCCCTTCACGCTCGATTCGTACTGGGTGACGTTGTTGCCGACTTTCAGGCCATCGGCGGTCACGCTGTGGGTCACGTCGTCCTTGAACAGGCCCCAGAGGAAGCCCGGTTCCTTGGTAACGATGCTGCCGATGTCGCGGGTGATGCTGATCCCGCCGTTGGCATCGCGGATGTACAGGTTGCCGGCGCCATCGTTGGCGAAGTCGAACTTGTTCACCGACTGCTGCAGCTCAAGGGTGTTATTGCCTGAACCGCCGAGGATGATGTTGTAGCCGCCGCTGTCGCGGAAGGTGTCGTTGCCGGCACGGCCTTCCAGATAATCGTTACCGCTGCCGCCCTGGATCAGGTCGTTGCCGTCGCTGCCGATGATGAAGGTGCTGCCCTTGTGGGGCTCGGCGTTGCGGTTGAGGTCCTGCACCCAGGTGTTGGCTCGCGCCGGGTCCGACAGGTTGGCCACGATGATCGTCGAATCACGGCTGGTGAGGTCGTAGAACTTCGACTCGATGACCCGGTTCATGCCGTCGCCGTAAGCCGTCGGCAGGTGCGAGATCCAGGTCGGGATGTTGACGATCGAATACGGCAGCACGTTCCACGCGTTCGAGGCGTAGTGGTCGTTGAAGCTGACGATATTGTCGGTGGCCGAGACTTTCGACGCGTCGTGCACGCCAAGCGATGCCCCGGTGAAGGTCGAGCCGTCGAGGGCGCGGAATACCGGGTCGTTCTCGTAGCCGACGTTGAGCACCTTGTCGGTGCTGCTCTGGGTCGGCGAGGCGTAGGCGATGTAGTTGGAGTCCTGGAAGAACCCGCCCCACTTGCTGCCGCTCAGATCCGCCATGCTGTTGACCGCCAGGCCGCCGAGGCTGTGGCCGCTGACCAGTACGTCCTTGCCGGTGAGGCCGTTGGCCTTGGCGAACGCCACCACGTTGTTCATCAGGTTGCCGAAGGCTTCGCCGACGTAGTTCTTGGCGTAATCCTTGGGCCCGAACGCAGCGAGCAGGTCATTGATGGCGTCGGCGATGGAGTCACCGATGAGGATTTCCCGTGGCCCACTGGTGCCGCGAAAGGCGATGCCGATTTCCGTGAGATGGCCCTGGGCGTCGTACTTGCCGAGGATTTCCACTTGCGCGCTGGTGTAACCGGGCTTTTCGCCGAAGAAGGTTCCGCGAACATCAGTCTTGCCGTCATAGCCCAGTTGCGACGCAGTGATGGGCGTCCAGCCGGCCTTTTTCACGGCGTCGAGGGCGAGTTTTTCCGAATCGGGGTTCCACGGGATTCCGGGAATCACCCCTTGAGAATCGGTACCGCCGATCAGCGCACTGATCAGTGTGGCCGGCAGACCGAGGCCGAAACCGTTGTGCTGATAGCCGACCGCGAAACCGTTGTCGAGGTTGTGATAGGAGTACAGCGTGATGGCCATGGCATCGCTGAATAACGCCTTGGAATCCGCTGTGGTGAAGTTCTTGTAGTCATACACACCCATTGCTGTTGCCTCTCTCTTTGTTGGAATTATTCAGAGATAGCTCACAACCAGAATGCCCCTCCCGGGGCGCTCCGGAGCATTTCGATACAACACTTCTGTCTTGCAGACCCGATGGACACCGCCGCAATGCACAGCGGTGTCCACAGGGGATCAAGCGAACACGAAACTCGAATCCGACAGGTTAGCCACCCCCACGCCGATCAGGGTCACGGCATAGTCGCCAATCTTCAGCACGGTATCGGCGCCGGACTGCGAAGCATGTTGCTTGTAGTCGTAGCCCTGCCCTGCGCCCTGCACGCCCATGAACACCAGTTTGTCGCTGCCCTGGTAGCCATTGATCGAGTCGAAGCCGAAGGCGCCGCTGAACAGGAAGGTGTTGTTGCCACCCACCGCATTCATCACGTCATTGCCGGCGCCGCCGACGAAGGTCACGTGGGCCTTGTCGCTGACCAGGTGATCGTCGCCGCCCAGACCGAACAGCCAGTCGCCGTCAGCGGTGGCTTTCAACGTGTCGCCGAGTGCGCCGCCGTTGAGAGAATGGTTGTACTGGGTCAGTTCAGCGCCGTTGGCCAGGCCTTTGGCGGTGACGGTCCAGGTGATTTCCTTGCTGCTCCACATCGAACCGGACTCTTTGCTCACGATTGCGCCGATGTCACGGGTCATGCTGATGCCGCCGTAGGCGTCGCGCACGTACAGCGTGCCGTCGCCGTCGTTGGCGAAGCTGAAGTTCTGCAACGGTTTCTGCAGGTCGAAGGTGTTATGGCCCTGGCCGCCCAACAGAATGTTGAAGCCCCCGTCATCGCGGAACAGGTCATCGCCGGCGCGGCCTTCGAGGAAGTCGTTGCCCGCCCCGCCCTTGAGCCAGTCGTTGCTGTCGGTGCCGATGATGAAGGTGCTGCCGGTGTGCGGCTCGCCGCTGCGGCCCAGATCTTCGACCCAGGTCTTGCCCCGGGACGAGGCTTCCAGATTGGACACGATGATGGTCGAGTCCTGGCTGGTGAGGTTGTAGAACTTCGAGTCGATCACCCGGTTCAGGCCGTCTGCATAGCCCAGCGAGCTGTGGGCCGACCAGTTCAGCGGGTTGACGATGCTGAACGGCACCAGGTTCTGCGCGGTGGAGGCGTAGTTGTCGTTGAAGTTGACGATGTTGTCGGTGGTCGAGTCGTGCGGCTTGTCGTGTTTGCCCATCGACGCCGTGCTGAACGTGGTGCCGTCGAGCACACGGAATACCGGATCGTTCTCATAGCCGATGTTCAGCACGTTGGTGCCGGTGCTGCTCTGGGTCGGCGAGGCGAAGGAAATGTAGTTGGCGTCCTTGAAGAAACCACCCCAGTCGCTCGTGCTCAGCTCCGCCACGCTGTTGACCCCGAGTCCGCCGAGGCTGTGCCCGCTGATCAGCACATCCTTGGCGGCGATGCCATGGGCCGAAGCAAACGCGGCCACGGATTTGAGCAGGTTGTCGAAGGCGTTCTTCGCGTAATTCTTGGCGTAATCCACCGGCCCGATGGCGGCCAGCAGGTTGTTTTTCATATCGCCGAAGGTGTCGCTGTAACTCAGCCCGCCCGTGCCGCGAAAGGCCACACCGATGCCGATCAGCTTGCCGGCGGCGTCGTATTTGCCGAGCACTTCCGCCTCGGCGCTGGTGAAGCCGTCCTTCTCGCCGAAGAACGTGCCCTTTGCGTCGGTCTTGCCTTGATAACCCAGGGCCGAGGCGCCCAGTGGCGCCCAACCGGTGCCGGGCAAAGGCTGCCCGGTCGGTGTGTAGGAATACAGCGTCAGCGCGATGGCATCGCTGTATAGCGCTTTGCCGTCGGCTTTTTTGTAATCGAACAATCCCATGTCGTGCTCTCTCTTCCTTTCAAATGCGGCAGTTCTCTGCAGAACTGCCGCTACACCTTAGAACTGCCAGTCCAGCGTCAGGCCCACACCGTGGTCCTTTTCGTTCGAACCGATCAGTCCGTTGTAGTCCAGGTTGACCCGGACATCGCTATTCAGCGCCAGACCGGCACGAACGCCGACCACCGCTGCATCTCGATCCATCGACACACTTTGCACGTTGAACGCGCTGTTGCCATTGACGAAGGCCAAGTGGCTGTCGGAATCCACGCTGCTCAGGTTGTGCTGCCAGCCCAGTGTCGCGCCCAGTTCCAGCTGATGTTTGTCCGACAGGGCAAACGTGCGCTTGGCGCGAACGCCGAGGGTCGACAGCACGGCGTCGCGGTTGTCTTCACCGCCCTTCAGTGCGGCGGCATCACCCTTTTCGGTGAAGCTGTCGCTGTTCAGGTGCACGTAAGCCAGATTGGCGAACGGCTCCAGGTTCATCGGCTGCAGACCGAGATCGTAGGCGGCTTCCGTGAACAGTTGTGCGGTGGTCGCATCGCGCTTGGTTTTCTGCTTGCCGCTGACACCGGCAAATTGCAGGTCACGTTTGACGTCGATGCGATGCCAGCTGTAAGCCGCGCCGGCGGTCAGGCGCAAGTCATCGATCTGGTGCCCCAGGTACGTACCCAGGTGATAGCTGTCAATCGACGCCGACGAGTGCGTGCCGCTGCCCATGTTCAAAGAACTGTCGCTATAACCGGTAACGAAACCCAAGCGAGTATCTTCAGTAATCAAGCCATCGACACCGAGCAACAGACCGCCAATTGAGCTGTTGGAATTGGCATTTTCATGGCCGCCATCGGTCTTGCCCCAGGCACCGAGCACCTTGAACCAGGCGTTGCTGCGGTCATCGGTCGGCGCACCGGCGTCGAACAGATCCCGTTCGCGCAGACGCTCGCCCACCGCATCACGCAGATAACGGCTGTCGTTGATCAGCAATGTGCCGATGGCCGGGTGAATCTCGCCGGACAGTTGCTGGAACGCGTTCTGCGCAACGGCGGCAGTCGGTGACAGCAGCAGGGTTTCGAACAACGCATTGCCCGCGCCCAGACGTTCGGCAGCCGCACCGACGGCGCGCTGGTTCGGGGTCAGGCCGACGCTGGCGAACGAAGCACCGTTGCGCCCGACATTCAGTTGAACACCGCCCGAGGAGTAATCGAGGGTGCCGCCGAGGAACGCATAGTTTGGCAAGACCTGACCGAAGCGCCCCTGAATGCCGCCCGCCGCCTGCAGAATGTTGAACTGGCTGCCCAGCAGCGATTTCACTTCAGTCGTGGTCAACAGTGTCGGGCTGTTTTCCAGGGTCAGGGCGACCGTTGCGCCGTCAATGATTGCGGTGCCGCCAGCGACCACGCGGTCGCTGCTGGTCGGCGAGACTTCCACGGCATAGGTCGAGCCCGGTTCGAAGGTCACATCCCCCGCCACGTTCAACGTGCCGATGGAGTTGCCCGGCGCCACGATACCGCCGCTTTTCGCAGTCAGCGCGGCGATGCGCCCGTTACCGCCGAGAATGCCGCCGTCGTTGACTGTGACGGCGGATTGCAGCGAGCCATTGATCGCGAGTCGGCCACCGTTCACCAGGGTCGGGCCGGTGTAGGTGTTGGCGCCGGTCATCACCAGGGTGCCGATGCCTTGTTTGGTCAGACCGCCGTGGCCGGAAATGTCGTTACGCCAGGTGTCGAGCCCGCAGGTGATGTCGGTGCACACGCGCTCGGTGGGCTTGCCGGCGTCGATGATCGCGCCGATCCCCGGCAGATCCGCCACGAACTGGCTGGAGCCGTAGGCGCCTTCGATGCGGAACTCGGCCGGAATGTCCTGCTCGGTGACGAACATCGCCGGGCCGTCGATGCCCTTGCGCAGGTTGATCATGCCCCAGCCGTACAGGGCGTCGATGCCCGGAGCGCCAAGGTCGGTGGCCGTGGTGCGCAACACACTGGCGACCTGGGCACCGGTCATGTACGGGAAACGCTCCATCAGCACCGCCACGGCACCGGCCGCGTGCGGAGCGGCCATCGAAGTGCCGTTGTAGTTGGCATAGCCGGTGGTCAGGTCGCTGGCATTGGTGCCGCCGATGATCGAACTGTAGATCTGCGTACCCGGCGCCGAGACGCAGAAACTCGCGGTGTAACCGCAACGCGAGGAAAAGGTACTCATGATGTACGGGTTGGCGCTGGTCTGATCCGGGTTTTTCTGCAGGGCGGAGACGGTCATCCAGTTCGGCGCGATTTCCGGCACGAAGTAACCGAGACCGGCGATGGCGTCCGGGTTGTTCAGGTTGTAATCGTTACCCGCCGCGAAAATGGTCACGATCCCGCTGCGGGCCGCAGCGATTGCACCGTCATAGGCGCCGCCGGGTTTGGTGCCGAGCAGCGTGCGGATCTCGTTGAACTGCAATTGCGCGTCGTTGACGGTGAAGTGCGGGTACGCCGGGTTGCGACCGCCGAGGTCGAAGCGGTCAGTGATGCCGATGCCCCAGCTGTTGTTGATGATCCGCGCGCCGCTGGCGATCAGGGCATCCCAGCCGGCCTTGTACACCGCGCCGTCGTTGCCACGGACGATGCCGTCTTCCGGGCCCGGGTCGCCGTTGTCGGCACTGATGATCTGCGCACCGAACGCCACGCCATGCATCGGCCCGCCGTCACGGCTGCCCGCCGCGATACCGCCGACGTGGGTGCCATGAGCGCCGAGTTTGCCGTTGGAACCTACCGAAGGTGAACCGTCATAGCGGAAGGCGTCCCCGGCTTTGACCGGGATGTACGGGTCGGTGTATTCGCGGATACCGCTGGTGACCAATGTGATCACTTTGTTCGGCCCGGAAAACTCCGGGTGCGCGGCGTATACCGGCTGGTCGAAGATCCCCAGTTTCACGTTTTTTCCGGTGTAGCCGGCGGCGTAGGCGTAATCCGCGCCGATTGCGCCAAGTCCCCAGTCGGCCTTGAACTCGGCACTGCGCCAACTGGCCGGGTCCCCTGCCCGGCCGTTTTCCACGTAGGGCGCGGCCTGTGCGCTACCCCAGGTGGCCATGGCGCAGAGCAAGGCGCAGTTGAGGGTTTTCAGGCGAAAGCATCCACCCGATTGCGCGGGGGTGTTGTTGTTTTTCATCCAGCGACCTTCCTTAGTGATGTTGCATAAAATCCGTCTATTGAATTGATGGTTCCCACGCCGGAGCGTGGGAACCATCAGTCAGAACTGCCAGTTCAGGCTCAGGCCGACGCCGTGACTCTTCTCGCGGCTGGCCAGTTGTCCGTTGTAATCAAGGTTCACCCGCACGTCGCGGCTCAGGGCCAGGCTGGCCTGTACCCCCACCAGCGCGGCGTTGCGCACCAGCGGCGAACTTTCGACGCTGTACGGCGCGCTGCCGCTGGCGAAGCGCAGATGCTGCTCGGATTCGATGTCGGTGAGGCTGTGCTGCCAGCCGAGACGGCCACTGACATCAAGCTTTTGCGAGCCCGACAGGTTGATCGTCTTGATCGCCCGGACGCCGAGGGTGCTGAGCACCGCATCACGCTGGTCGCCATTGCTTTTCAGCGCGGCAGCGTCGCCCTTCTCGATGAAACCGTCGCTGTCCAGATGCACGTAAACCAGATTGGCGAACGGCTCCAGAGCCAGCGGCTGCACGTTCAGCCGATAGGCCGCCTCGCCGAATACCTGAGTGGTGGCGGCATCGACCTTGGCTTTCTCTTTTGCGCTGACGTCGCCGTATTGCAGGTCCCGTTTCACGTCGGCGCGATGCCAGCTGTAGGCCGCGCCGGTGCTCAAACGCCAGGCGCCGATGTCATGCCCGGCATAAGCGCCGAGGTGGTAGCTGTCGACCTTGGCCGAAGAATGGGTGCCGGAGCCCATGCTCAACGAACTGTCGCTGTAACCGGTGACCAGACCGATGCGGGTCTGCTCGTCCAGCGCACCGTCGACACCGGCCAGCAGGCCGCCAATCGACGTGCTGTAGCCAGCAGTGTCATGCCGCGAATCGGTGGTGCCCCAGGCGCCGAGGGCCTTGACCCAGCCGTTGCCTTGGGCGCTGTTCGCGTCGTGCAGGCGTTCGCCGATGGCGTCGCGCAATTGACGGCTGTCGTTGATCAGCACCGAACCGAGGGCCGGATAGATTTCTCCGCTCAATTGCTGGAAGGCTTGCTGTGCATCACTGGCAGTGGCGGACAGCAGCAGGCTTTCGTACACGGAATTGCCGGCGCCCATGCCTTCGACGGCGCTGGCCACGGCCCGCTGGTTCGGCGTCTGGCCGACGCTGGCAAAGGACGTCGCGTTACGCTCGACGCTCAGCGTGATCCCGTTGCCGGTGGACGCGAGGCTGCCACCGATGAACAGGTAATCCGGCACTACGGCTCCGAACTGCCCCTGTATGCCACCGGCCGCTTGCAGAATGTCGTACTGATGACCGAGCAGGCTTTTCGCTTCGGCGGTGCTGAGCAAGGTCGGGCTGTTTTCCAGTGACAGACTGACGGTGGCACCGCTGATGGACGCCGTGCCGCCGGCAACAATGCGGTCGCTGGCCGTCGGGGACAACTCCACCGCGTAGGTCGAGCCCGGTGCGAAGGTCACGTCACCGGCCACATTCAAGGTGCCGATGGAGTTGCCCGGTGCCACACGACCGCCGCTGTTGGCCGTCAGTGCGCCGATCCGCCCGGAACCGCCGAGGGTGCCGCTGTCATTGACGGTGACCGCCGACGTCAGCGAGCCGTTGACGCTCAGCAGGCCGCCATTGACCGTGGTCGGGCCGCGATAGGTGCTGTCGCCGGTCAGGATCAAATGCCCGGCGCCGGACTTGATCAGGCTGCCCTGATACACCCGATTGGCAGCCGCCGCCTCACGGGCCGTGCCGACGGCGTAATCCGTCTGGTCCTGTTGGCTGGCGCCGGCCGGAACGCCGTTCTGCCAGCCCTTGTCCAGCAGGGTTTGCTGCCAGGCGCTGTGTTCGGCGAGATCTTCGCTCTGGCGCTGGATCAGTGCCTTGTCGGAGATGTCGTTGCTCCACACATCGCGTTGCCCGGAGGCCAGATTTGCGTCGAACGCGCCGAGCAACTGCCCCGGCCCGCCCATCGCCCGCCTCAGGTTGGCCACACCCCAGCCGACCCGCTCGTTGGGTGCGTCGGTCACCGAGCCGTCGAGTTGGGTGGCTGTAGTCAGCAGCACTTCCAGCGCCTGCTGGTTGTTCATGTACGGGTAACGCTCCATCACCAGCGCCAGGGCGCCGGTAGCGTGCGGCGCGGCCATCGAGGTGCCGGACTTGATCCCGTAGCCACCGTCGGGAACGGTGCTGTCGATCTTCGCCCCCGGCGTGGTGATGCACCAGTATTTGGCGATACCGCACTGGTTGTATTTCTGCTGGTTGCTCTGATCCAGCCCCGATACCGCCAGCCAGTGACCTTCCAGGTCCGGCTGAAAGTACGGCAGCGCCGAGCGTACGCTGGCATTCGGATAACCGCTGTTGCCGGCGCTGAACACGTTGATCACACCACGGCGCGACACGTCGGCGGCGGCATCGAGCCAGGTGCCCTTGTTCCAGTGCTGGGCGTAAGCCGCGTGCAGATCGGCCAGGGTTCGATAGCTGACATCCGGCGGCTGGCTGCCCCAACTGTTGTTGATCGCCCGCACGCCGGCATCGGCCAGGGCGTCGTACACCGCTTTGAAGTAACGCGGGTCGGGATTGGGGCCGAACAGGAAACTGTCGTTCTTGTTGGTGTTGCCGACGTAGATCTGTGCATTGAACGCCACGCCGTGCATGCCGGTGCCGTCGCGGGAGGCGCCCATGGTGCCGACCACGTGAGTGCCGTGGGAATCGTTGTTCGGGTTGAGCGTGCCGTTGACGTTGAACAGAGAACCATCGACGTAGCTGCCGCTGGCGGACACCGGGTGATACCGGTCGCTGGCGAACTCGGGATGGGCGGCGTCGAAACCCGAATCCAGCGCGCCGATCTTCACGCCTTTGCCGGTGATACCGGCGGCGTAGGCCTGATCGGCCTGCATCCGGTCCAGTCCCCAGTCCCGCAGGAATTCGGCGGAACGCCAACTGGCTGGATCGCCGGGCTTGCCGGATTCGAGGTATTGGGCCTGAGCCTGGCTGACAGAAATTGCGAGCAACAGGGTGCCGACCGATGCCGGCTTGAAGCGTACGTCCATGTTCACCACTCGTTTTTGTTGTTTGGTGTAAAAACTACGGTGTTATTGCGTCCGTGGGCCTTGCCCGAATGCTTCATCCACCCGAGCCAGATCCTGCTCGCTCAAGGTGCCCGCGTAGTAATGCAACTTGGTCCAGGCCATGAGGTAGTCATAGCGTGCCTGGGCCAGATCGCGGCGGGTGGTAAACAGTTGTTGTTCGGCGTTCAGCGCGTCCAGGTTGGTCCGCTCACCGCCGAGAATGCTTTGTTTGGTCGACACCACCAGCGCTTCGGCCGAGGTCAGGGCTTTCTGGTAGGCGCGCAGTTTGTTGACCCCGGACAGGCACGCACTGAACTGGCGACGCAGCTCGATCAGTGTTTCGCGGGTCTTGCCGTCCAGCTCGTACTCGGCCTGCTCCATGTTGCGACTGGCCTGACGGGTCGACGCCGAGACGCCGCCACCGGCGTACAGCGGCACGTTGACTTCGAAACCGATGGTGTTGGTTTCGTAGCGCTGGTTGTAAGTGTTGCCGCTTTCCGATTCGTTCTTGCGCATCGCCGCGTAGGCACTGACTTTCGGCAGATGCCCGGCGCGGTTGCGTTCCACTTCATAACGCGCCACTTCCACGGCCTGACGCTGGGACGCCAGATTCGGGTTGTTGCTGATCGCCAGTTCGTGCCAGGTGTCGTAGTTGGCCGGCATCAGGGCGAAAGTCTGGAAGTTCTGATCCAGTGGCGCCAGATCGGTGATGTTCACCGCTTGCTCACCGATCAGTGCTCCCAGCTCACGCAACGCGGCATCCTGTTCATTGCGCGCTTCGATTTCCTCGGCGGTCGCCAGTTCATAGCGCGATTCGGCTTCGAGAATGTCGGTCCGCGTGCCTTCGCCCTGCTTGAACATGTGTTCGTTCTGCTGGAACTGCTGCTCGTAGGCCTTTTTCTTGGCCTGCGCGATGTCGATCTGGTCCTGGGCAAACAGGGCCTTGGTGTAGTTGTCCAGCACCCGCACCAGCAGCTCCTGACTCTTGCCGCGAAAGTTCTCGTCGGCAAACAGCGACTGCGCCACGCCTTTGCGATAGGCCGCGTAGGCTTCGTAGTCGAGCAGCGGCTGCTGCAGGGTCAGGGTCGAGCCGTAACTGTTGTAGTTGCGTTCGTCAGTTCGATTGCGCGCCCGCTCGTCCAGCGAGGTGGCCTTCGAGGTGTTATGGCCCTTGTTGTAGTTGTAACCCAGTTTCGGCAACAACCCGGCGCGGCCAATGGCCCGGTTTTCAAGGCCTGCATCGCGTTCCTTGATCGCGCCGAGGAACACCGGGTCATTGCGCAACGCCTGTTCGTAAATCTCGAACGGCCCCATGGCCGCCACCGCACTGTTGCCCGCGAGCAGCGCGAACGCTGCCGCCAGCATGGAAAGCTTATTCATACAGCCGAACATCCTTATTCTTCAGTCAATGCGGAGCCGGCCCGGTCGAGCAGCGGTTTGAACAGGTAGTTGAGGAGTGAACGTTCGCCCGTGCGCACGAACATTTCCGCCGGCATGCCGGGCTTGATCACCAGGCCGTTGAGTTTCTCCATGGCCTGATCGCTGACGCTGCTGCGCAACACGTAATACGGCGCGCCGGTTTTCTCATCGACCATCTGGTCGGCGGAAATCAGGCTGACTTCGCCGGGAACGCGCGGGGTCTTGCTCTGATTGAACGCGGTGAAGAGGATGTCCACCGGCAGGTGCGTGCCGACCTTGTCGATCAGGTTGATCGGCAGGTGCCCTTCCACTTCCAGGCGCGTGCCTTGCGGAACGATCTCCAGCAGGGTTTCGCCCTGACGCACCACGGCGCCTTCGGTGTGCACGCCGAGATTGACCGCGACGCCGTCCGAGGTCGCAAGAATCTCGCTGTGTTGCAGGTCGAAACCGGCAGAGGTCAGTTGCTCGGACAGGGTGACGCTTTTCAGTTGCGCGTCGGCCAGCTGGCTGCGGACTTCTTTCTGGTATTCCTCGCCATGCTGTTGCAGTTTCAGGCGCGATTCGAGAATGCCCTGCTCCACCCGGCCGCTTTCGCCGGTGTTCTCGGCCAGTTGCTGCTGCACTTGCGACAGCTGACGCTGGTACTCCATCAACCGGTTGCGCGGGATGTAGCCGTTGTCCGCCAGCGGTTGCAGATTGCTCAACTGCTGTTGCAGGGAATCGGCCTGAGCGTTGAGATCGGTGCGGGCGCGGCGCATGCCGGCCAGTTGCGAAGTGGCGCCTTCGATGCTGGCGCGCAGTGCAGCCTGCTCGCGGGAGAACGCTTCACGACGGCTGCTGAACAGTTGCCGCTGGCCTTCCAGTACCAGCGCCAGACGCGGGTCCGCGTTGTCGCTCAACTCTGGCGGAAAGGTCACCTGCTTGAGGTTGTCGCGCTCGGCCTGCCACCGCGCCAGGCTGGCCCAGGCCATGCGGTACTGGGCCTGCAGCGATTGCACGTCGGCGGCGACCTGAGTCTGGTCGAGGCGGAACAAGGGCTGGCCCTGCTTCACGATCTCGCCTTCGCGCACCAGGATCCGGCTGACCACACCGCTGCTCATCGACTGCACAGCCTTGCGCTTGCCGGAAACCACCACCGTGCCTTGCACCGGGATCCCTTGATCCAGTGGTGCCAGTGCGGCCCAGGCAAAGAAACTGCCGGCGCCGGCCAGTGCCAGAATCCAGCCCATGCGAGCGAAGAACTTTGCGTCGCGCTCCGGGCGTTCGGTGATATACGCGTGTTCCATCGTGGCTTCGTTTTGCGTGTTCATGCTCGCGCTGCTCATACACCCGAATTCCTTGTCGTCGGCTGATACTGTCGGCTCATGCTGAGCCCGGCCGGTGCCTGCGCGGTCTTTTCAGTTTGTTGTTGCGGTTGTTGCTGCGGGTTGCCGGACAGTGCCTTGAGCACGTCATGGCTCGGGCCAAAGGCTTGCAGGCGACCATCGTTGAGCACCAGCAGCTTGTCAGCCTGGGCCAGCACCGAAGAACGATGTGTCACCAGCACCACCGTGGTGCCCTGGGCCTTGAGTTGCACGATGGCGCTGGACAATGCAGCTTCGCCGACGGTGTCGAGGTTGGAGTTCGGCTCATCCAGCACCACCAGGCTTGGTGTGCCGTAAATCGCCCGCGCCAGGGCCACACGCTGTTTCTGGCCGCCGGACAGACCGCTGCCATCCTCGCCCAGTTGCGTGTCGTAGCCTTGCGGCATACGCAGGATCATTTCGTGTACGCCGGCCTGTTGCGCGGCGGCCACAACCTTTTGCGGGTCGGCTTCGCTGAAACGGGCGATGTTCTCGGCAATGCTGCCGCTGAACAATTCGATATCCTGCGGCAGATAGCCAATGTACGGGCCGAGTTCATCGCGATTCCAGCGATGGATGTCGGCGCCATCCAAGCGTACCGTGCCACCGAGGGTTGGCCACACGCCGACCAGCACCCGCGCCAGGGTCGACTTGCCGGAGCCGGAGGCACCCAGCACGCCCAGCACTTCACCGGCCGCCAGATTGAAATTGATCATGTGCAAGGTCGCGGCACGTTGCCCGGGTGGGCCGGCGCTGACCTGTTCGAAAGTGATCTGGCCTTTCGGCGCCGGCAGCGCCATGGCGTCGTCGCTCGGCGGGAACGACTGCAGCAGGGAGTCGAGACGGCGGTAAGCCAGCTTCGCCCCGCTCCACTGCTTCCACACGGCAATCAACTGATCGATCGGGCTGAGCACGCGGCCCATCAGGATCGAACCGGCGATCATCATCCCGGCGGTCATGTCGCCCTTGATCACCAGCAAGGCACCCAGGCCCAGCACCAGCGATTGCAGGCACAGGCGCAAGGTCTTGCTCAGCGAGCTGATGACCGCGCCGGTGTCGCTGGCCTGGTTCTGCAGGCCGAGGAAGCGCGAATGCACCTGGAACCAGCGCTTGCGCAGCGAGCCGAGCATGCCCATCGCCTGAATGGTTTCGGCGTTGTGCAGGTGGCTGGTGGCCAACTGGCTGGACTTCTGCGAGAAACCGGCAGCTTCGCCCAGTGGTTTCTTGGTCATGTATTCGTTGAGGCACGCCAGGGCAATCAACAGCAGCGCGCCAGCGGTGGCCAGCACGCCGAGCCAGACGTTGAACAGGTAAATCACAAACAGATAGACCGGGAACCACGGCGCATCGAAGAACGCGAACAGCGCAGGCCCGGTGACGAACTGGCGGATGTGGGTCAGGTCGCCCAGAGACTGGCCGGCGTTGCCCTCGCCCCTGAACAGGTTGCGCTCGAACGCGGCTTGATAGACCCGCAGATTGAAACGGCGCTCCAGCTGGCTGCCGATGCGGATCACGATGAAGCTGCGCACCACCTCCAGCAGGCCGATGAAGGCGAAGAACCCCACGACCATCAACGACAGCATCGCCAGCGTGGTTTCGTTTTGCGAAGACAGCACCCGGTCATAGACCTGGAGCATATAAATGGAGGGCACCAGCATCAGCACGTTAATCAGTGCGGTAAAGCATCCGACGCTGATCAGAATGCTCTTGTAGTCGCCCAACGCCTTGAACAAGGGAGCGGTGGCCGGGGCATTCGCCATCTTCATTGATTCTTCCTGAATTGATATTCCCGGCCGTACTTGGCGAGAGTTCTATTAATAGACCGCAAACAGGGCGGGACATACACCGGCAGTACTCGCTTACACTTCAATAACAACTTCGCCATAAAATCCGGCGTCGATGTTATTGAACAGAGGCTTATAACTGTAACGGGGTGGCTTATATTTAAACTTAAGGCCAGTTCCGATAATCAAGGCTGTTGTGCTGCTCGCTTGAGCGTAATCACCAGGCCCGACTTCAAATTACTTAGATAAAGCCCATCACGTTCTCGGCTGAAAAACTGGATTCTTGAGCCCTCCTTGCCTGTGATGGACAGGCCATCCGGGTCGGGAAACCAGCCGATGGCGCTCTCTTGCAACCACTCGCTCAGGCAGTCGGCGCCCTTGCCCAGGGTCTGATTGGCTTCGAGGTCGATGTGGCAGGTGTTCGACGGTTTGTCCTGTATGGCCTGCGCTTCAGGGGCGTCATCGCGGGCGCTGAGTGTCGCCTGCCACTGTCCGGCAAATACCGATGGATCTTCGAGTCTGAGGCTGCTTGCCATGGTTGTTTCTCCAGAAATCATCATCAGCACCGGCAGCAGGCACGCTGCCGTTTTGCGGGTAAAAGCGAATTGGATCATAGGAAATTTCACTCCGGCGTGTAGCCTTGCTTACCGGCCAAAGCGATGCAAGTAAAGAAAGCGGCGCATTACGCGCCGCTTTCCTTTTTTACATCACGCTACGATGTCGCTGATCGCCGCCTGGCCAACGGTGCTGACCTGGAAGTCCGCCACGCCGTGCCCGGAGAAGTCCACCGACAGCAGGCTGTTGCCGCCCGAGGAGGTCAGGATGGCGTCGCCCGCCGCACCGGTGAAGGCGCTGACGAAGTGCAGGCCTGCACCATTGGTGATCGCGCTCAGGTCGATTTTGTCCAGACCGCTGACAAAGTCGAGGATCTGATCGATCGCACCCGGCTTGGAATCGGAACTGGCTGCGAACACGAAGGTGTCCGAACCTGAACCGCCCCACAGCTTGTCGGCACCGCCGCCGCCCCAGATGATGTCGTTGCCGGCACCGCCCTTGAGCTCGTTGGCTGCGCTGTTGCCGATGATCAGGTCGTTGCCCGAGCCGCCGATGGCGTTCTCGATGGTGACGCCCTTGGCGATGGACACGTTGCCCACCAGGCCGCCAACGTCGGAGAACGAGGCTTCATTGAGGTTGATCTTCTGGTTCTGGGTGAAACCCGAGAAGTCGAAGGTGTCCTTGCCGCCCGCATCCCACACCGAGAACACCAGCTTGTCCGACGATGAAGTCGCGCTGAGGAAATCGCGACCGGCGTTGGAGTTGAAGCCGTAGGTGGTGTCACCGGTACGGGTGGACATGTTGGCGCCGTAGAGCTTCTGGATCGCTGCGATGTCATCCAGCAGCGGGCCCGAAGCATAGGCTTCGACACCGCCTTTGCTGAAGTTCTGGCTGGTGTTGCTTTCACTCCAGTAACTCATGAGGCTGTAACCGCGGGTGTCTTGCCCGTAGGAAGCATCCTTGTACGTCGGATTGCCCTCGCCGGCGTTGTAGTCGCCAGGGTGAGACAGGCCCAGGGTGTGGCCGATTTCGTGGGTCAGGGTCTGACGCCCGTAATTGTTCACGCCCGGGTTCTTGTTGACGTCATATCCACTGCCGGTCAGGTACCAGGACTGACCGTCATAGCCTGGCTCGGTGCCTGGCAGGAACGCGAATGCCGCCGCGCCTTCCTGACCGCCGCTGTAGTTACCGAAGGTCATGTGGCCGTCGCCACCCTTGGCTGCTTCGGTAAAGGTCACGTTGGCGACATCGGCCCAGGATTGCATGGCGAGCACCGCCTGGGCTTTTTGCAGGGCACTGAACTGACTGAAACCGGTGACGCCCAGGCCGCCGAAGTTGGCAGTCTTGGAGGTCAGAAAGGTGTAGGTCAGTTCGATCTTGCCGCTACCGTCGAGATCGTGCCAGGAGGCACCGTCACGCAGCAGTTGAGTGGCGGCTTGATCCACCGAGAAGGAGGGTTTGCCATTGACCGTGAGGTTGCCGCCACGATCGTACTGATGGCTGAAGCTATTGATCTGGTTGAACGCCGAACTTGGCGCCGCCAAAGGTGCCGCGTTCAGCTGGAAAGCCTGTTCGGCGGTATCAATAGCATTAGCTTTTACTTTCGACATAAACACACTTCCTTGTTTAGCAATGGAACAGTTTTTGTCCGATAGCGACAACCTCTGGCGAGATTGTCCTATCACTCGCCCAATGAAGGCGTAAGAAACCTGACACAATTTGAAATCTGTCGTCTAGCGATTTTTCGAGATCAAATTGAACTATTCCGGGAAAGTCCCGTAAACAAAGCGCGTGCCGCTGAAAGAATGTTGTAAGTGTGGTGTGTTTGCCTAATTGTCTGACGATTTCTTATTTAAATATTAAATATCGGTAAGTTGCTTTTTGTTAGCCGCGTCTCACTTTCCTGCACTTTATTAGTGCAGTGCCAGCGAAGTGACATCAAACAAATAAACATATGCAGCGGGCGTCATATGCCTCTGACGGAGCGGGAAAAAACCCGCTCCGTCAATTTTTCAGCTACCGGTACGAATCTTGTTCCAGACGCGCGTGCGGATCCGGTCGATGTTCAGCGGCATGGCCTCGAGGGCAAACAATTTGCCCATCATTTCCGGGCTCGGATACACCTTGGTGTCGTTCTTGATGGCCGGGTCGATCAGGCTGTCGGCCTGTTCATTGCCATTGGCGTAATGCACGTAGTTGCTGATGCCGGCCATGACGTCGGGCTGCAGCAAGTAGTTCATGAAGGCGTAACCGGCCTTGGCATCCGGGGCGTCAGCGGGCATGGCGACCATGTCGAACCAGATCGCGGCGCCCTCCTTGGGAATCGCATAGCCGATATCGACGCCGTTCTTCGCCTCTTTGGCGCGGTTTTCCGCCTGCAGGATGTCGCCGGAGAAACCGACCGCTACGCAGATATCGCCGTTGGCCAGGTCGCTGGTGTACTTCGAGGAATGGAAGTAGCTGACATACGGCCGCACTTTCATCAGCAGCGCTTCGGCCTTCTTGTAGTCATCGGGGTTCTTGCTGTGATGCGGCAGCCCCAGGTAGTTCAGCGCTGCCGGCAGCAGTTCCGGGCCGTTGTCGAGGATCGCCACGCCGCACTTCTGCAGCTTTTCCATATATTCGGGCTTGAAGATCAGATCCCAGGAGTCCACAGGCGCGTTATCGCCCAGCACCGCCTTGACCTTGGCGATGTTGTAGCCGATGCCGGTGCTGCCCCACAGGTAAGGAAAACCGTGCTCGTTGCCTGGGTCGTTGGTCTGCAAGGCCTTGAGCAATACCGGATTGAGGTTCTTCCAGTTCGGCAACTGGCTCTTGTCGAGCTTCATCAGCGCCCCGCCCTGAATCTGCCGCGCCATGAAGTGGTTGGACGGAAACACCACGTCGTAACCGGATTTGCCGGTCATCAATTTGCCGTCGAGGGTTTCGTTGCTGTCGTAGACGTCATAGGTCACACCGAGACCGGTGGCCTTTTCGAAGCTTTTCGCGGTGTCCGGCGCGATGTAGTCGGACCAGTTGTAGACCTTGACCGTTTCCGCTGACTGAGCAAGGGAAGCGGCGAGCATCAAGGGGGCGAGAGCGAGGGTCTTTCGGATCATGGATCGATTCCTGTATTGGCTATTGTTGTTGGCAGGCAATCAAAAGGATCAAAGCATCAGAAAATCAGGACGTAGGTCTTGCGCACGGTCTCCTGGATGTCCCAGATGCCGAGCGTGTTGGCCGGCAACATCAGTGCGTCGCCACCTTGTATGTGCAGGGTTTCGCCGCCATCGTCCGGGGTGAACGTGCAGCGACCGGAAATGAAGTGGCAGAACTCCTGGGCGGTGATCTGCCGCCGCCAGCGCCCCGGGGTGCATTCCCAGACGCCGGTTTCGACGCCGTCGCCGCGCTCGACACTGGTGGTCGATGCCACCGCAACCGGTGTGCCGAGCGGCACGGCCACCGGGTTGGATTCGTCCAGTTGCAGCGTTGCGGTGTGCTTGAATTGGGTGATGCTCATGGCGTTTCCTGTCTTAAAAGCTTTGGAATTGAACGACGTTTAGTGCATGAAACCTTCCATGAACCCCGCCACCCGACTGGCAAGCTTGCGCCGCCAGGGCGCGGTCGCCGGGTCAGCCAGGGTCTGGTCTTCGTGGACGAAGCTTTTGATGATTGCGTTGTAACCGAGCCAGCGGCACGGTTCCGGCTCCCAGGCCCGCAGCGCATGAATTCCGCCATCCGGCAGCACCCACGGCTGATGCACCAGTTCGGTATCGCGCTCAAGAATCAGATCGGCGAGGGTGCGGCCGCCGAGGTTGGAAGCGCCGACGCCCTCCCCGCCATAACCGCCGGACAGCGCGATGCCGTTGGCCCGGTCGCAGAGCATGTGCGGCTTGAAATGCCGGGACATGCCGAGATTGCCGCCCCAGGCGTGGGTGATCGTGGTGTTTTTCAGTTGCGGGAACAGCTCGCCGAACAGATAACGCCGCAGCTCCACTTCATCCCGGGTCAGATCGAAGTTGTGGCGCAACTGGCCGGCGAACTGATAGCCGCCACGGGCGCCGAAGATCAGCCGGTTGTCGGCGCTGCGCTGGCCGTAGGTGACTTGACGGCTGAACTCACTGAACGCCTGGCCACGGTTGAGGCCGATTTCGTCCCAGGTTGCCGCCGACAACGGCTCGGTGGCGACAATCAGGCTCTGCACCGGCAATTGATAACGACCCAGCGGCGGCAGCGTCACCGAATAACCTTCGATGGCCGGGACGATCCAGCGACTGCGCACGCTGGCCTTGTCGGTACGCAGACTGCCCGACTGCCAATGGGTCACGGGACTGTTTTCGTAGATTTTTACGCCCATTCCTTGAACGGTTCGCGCCAGGCCTCGTACCAGTTTTGCTGGCTGGATGGTTGCCACGTGCGGGGCGAAGATTCCACCGTAAGGTTTGGCGACACGGATCTGCTGCGCCAATTGCTGAGGATTGAGCCAGCGATAATCGTCGTCGGTCAGGCCTTGGGCGTGCAGCTTGTTCAGATACTCGCGCAGGCTGGCTTCCTGCTCGGGATAGCGCGCGGCGCAGTACAGCACCCCGCCCTTGCGGTAATCGCAGTCGATGCCCTCGCGTTCGAGGACGACCTCCACTTCATCGGGAATGCTGTGCAGCAGATCGAACGAAGCGCGACGTTGTTCGGGTGACAGGCCCGCCAGCAGGCGATCCTCGCCCAGCAGATTGCCCATCAACCAGCCACCGTTGCGGCCGGATGCGCCAAAACCGGCGGTTTGCGCCTCGACAATCGCGATATCCAGGCCTGGCGCGTGTTTCTTCAGGTAGTACGCGGTCCATAACCCGGTGTAGCCGGCGCCGATGATTGCCACGTCGACGTCAAGGTCTTGCTCCAGCGCCGGGCGCGCGGTGAGCGGCTCGTCGAGTTGGTCCATCCACAAACTGATAGTGCGCCACGCCGGCATGCAAGACTCCGCCAATCCAGATTTCGATGGCGTCGATCCTAGTGGCTGACCTCAGGTACTGTCTTGCGCGCGTGTCCGCAAAGAAATTTGTTTGGCATAAGCCTTGGGCGACTGGCCAGTGTGCTGGCGAAAACAGCTATAAAACGCCGAAATCGAGTTGAACCCGGCGGCGAACGCCAGCTCATCGATGCGCAGCGGCAGCGTGGCGTTGTCCAGCGATTGCAGCAAATGCTGGAGCCGTGCCTGATTGACGTAGCGGTAGAAGCTCTGCCCCAGTACCTGGTTCAGCAGATAGGAAATCTGGTTGCGGCTGTAACCGCACTCCTTCGCCACCCGCTGCAGATCCAGTTCGGGATCGAGGTACGGCTGCTGACGCTGGAAATACTGCTGCAGGTCTTCGGCCATGAAACTCAGCTGGCGTGGCGACAGGCCCAACCGGCTCGCCGCCGGACGCTGACTCGGTGTCGAGCTACTGGAGCCCTGCTCGCGCACCAGCGACGCGTATTCGTTGACCCGCCAGATTTTCGCGTCCTTGACGGTGATCGCTTCGCTGGAACGGAACGACACCAGGCCATTACCGCCACGCAGGGTCACTTCGTATTGAATGAACGCCGTGTTGCCGTCGATGCGGATCCGGTCGCAATGCTCCAGCGCTTCGTCGGATTCACGGGGCATGCTGACGCGCACGTACTCGCGCAGTTCGTCGAGACCGAGCACGCGGTTCTGGAAAAAATCGTTGTACTGAATGTCCGGATGGTACAGCGCCATGACGCCATCCAGGTCCCGGTGTTTCCAGCACAGGTGATAGCGCATGACCGTTTCGGCCGTGGCCGGGGTCTGCTGCGGGCCGTCATCATCGGCGTGCATAAGGGACTCTTGGCAAAAGAACCGAGCTTGCCCAACTTCGGGCCCGGCATCAACAACCCGGACGTGATGGCACTTTGTCGATGATTTCATCAGCCGTGACTTACATCAAAAAAATCCCTGCAATCGCCAAACGGCCTGAAAAATCTCACAGGCTTTTCACATTCAGATGCTACTTTTAAGGACAGTCACCGGTTGAGCCAATGAAGGCTCTTCCCACCTACCATGAGCAAACGGAAGCGCTCGATGAAGAAGGCGGGCAATACATGAACAAAGGGGCAAGCAAGGTCACGTTCCCCAATGCCTGCCAGCTGATGCGCTGGCATTTTCATCCCATGGGATTCGAAGCCACGATGGACGCACCGGGCAGCATGATTGCCCGCCTGTTCGATCGGGCCAGCGGCGAAACCATGATCGCCATTGCCGGCATTCCCTGTGCCACGGTGATGAACGCAGCGGATGTTGAACGAATAATCGAAGCCGTCGAGGACGAACTGGAAGCCTTTGTTCCTCCAGAGTCTCTTAGAAGTTACGCCTAAGCCATTGATTTGAAATAAAAAGCCCGCTTCGCGCGGGCTTTTTTTGTGGGCGATCGGTTCAGGCAGTTTTCTTTTCCGGCCGGTGATCGACGAAGAACGGCTTGCCTTTGGCGACCCGGTCCGACGCACGCGGCATGTTCATGGCCTGGGCATCCTGCGGCTCGACGTACCAATAGCAATGACTCACTGCCCGGGTAATGCCGACATAGGCCAGACGCAGGATTTCATCCTTCTGCGCCGTGTCGTAAGGCTCGTTGTCACCGGCCTTGCCGAGCCCGGCCATGCGGTAAACCTGATTCTTGTAGGGCGAACTGGTGAGGTGCTGGCAGTCGCCCAGCAGAAACACCGCGTCGGCCTGCAAGCCTTTGGCGCTGTGATAGGTCAGTTGCTTCAGGCGCCGGGACTCGTATGGCAAGCTCGAATCAACATTAACTACTGACTGAATATGCTGTTCTATCAATGACTTATCGCTACTTTTTCGATAGAGCATCAAGATCGAATCGCCGTTTCTGTAGTGTTCCGCCAGGCGTTGGCCCAGCGCCTGATCATCGCGCTCCAGCACATTGACCGGTTGCAACGGCTTCTCCGCGCCGCCGGCCTTGGCTTTTTTGCCGGGAATTGCCGGTGCGGCACGGACGATATGCTCGGCTGCGTCGATGATGTGCTGATGGCTGCGGTAGTTGTCGCTGAGCATTACTCGCGTGGTGCTCGGCGAGGAAAATTCCTTGTTGAACTCCATGAAGTAGCTCGGCGAACTGCCGCGCCAGCCGTAAATCGACTGCCAGTCATCGCCCACGCACAGCAAGGAAGAGCGTTGCGCACCGCGTCCGACGTGCATGGCCGGGCCACGACTGCGGATCTCTGCAAGACTGGCGCGAATCCACGAGACGATCTGCGGTGAAACGTCCTGAAATTCGTCGATCATCAGGTGCGACATGGGGCGCAGCAGTTCATCGCTCAGTAGCTTGAGGTTTTCCGGCGAATGCTCGCTGAACAGCGCGAACATGCGGTTGTAGGTCATGACCGGCGGCTTCTGATCGAGCAAGTGATCTTCCAGTGCGCGCCAGAACAGGCTCAGCGCCTCGAAGAAAAACCGGTCCGGATCATCCTTGGCGAAACTCATGCGGCCAACGGCGTCCGGCACATCCAGGCCCAGGTTCTCGATAAACCCGGCGGCAGCGACAAAACAGTCCAGCAACGGCGCGGATGCGAGCTCTCCCTTGACCTTGTAATCGAAGCCGGGCCCCGCACTGGCATCACCGGCCAACGTGGCCAAAACACGTTTTGATGACTCGTAACTATCAAGCCAAATCAAAGGTTTACGACAGAAAGCTTGAAACAGGGTGCGCTTCACGGCCCATTCTGCGCGGACCGTCAGCTTGGCATTGGGACGGCAGACTTGCGGGTTTTCCTTGGGGTCGAAACCCAGAATGACCCAGGCATCGAGACTCGGAATATAGCCATGGCAGTGAAAGGTCGCGCCGTTGATCTCGAAGGTCTGACGGTTCGGCTCGACCCCCTTGATCGGCCAGGCTCCGGCGCGAAACCACAGATCCTCGATCACATCGCACAGTTCTTCGTCACGCTTGGCCGCCAGTTCGGTCACCGCCATGCGCTTTTGCACGTCCGGGTGATCGCGCTCCAGCTCCTTGAGCTGCAGGGCATGCCGGGACAGTGGCTGGATGAATTGCCGGAAACGCTCGTCTTCGGTGTAGAGCCGGTGATAGCAGGCGTTGAGCTGCTGGCGCTGGACGTCGTTGATCCGCAGATCGAACGGATTGCTGTCGACGCCATCGTCCCCGCCCTGTGGCCGCAGACTGAGGTTTTCAAACGCCTGCAAACGCTCGAACCCCGGCAGGCTGCGCACCATCGGCAGAATCCGCGAATGGAAGGTGCGCACCAGATCCCGAGCGGCCTTCTGGCTCAGGGAATGCCCCCAGAGGGCAAACAGCTCGATCAGTTTGCTGATGAAGTCTTTGCGTGATTCACGGGTGAAAGTCACCACGGTCATCGAATCCAGCTCAAAGCCCAGGTAATGCGTCAGCAGCAGAATGCGCAACACCAGCGTGGTCGATTTGCCGGCCCCCGCCCCGGCGACCACCGACGTTGACGGCGTATCACTGAAAATCATTTTCCATTGCGCCACACTCGGCTGGGCGTGGGCCGGCAGCAAGCGGGCAACGTCAGCCTTGATGCGTTTCTTCAGTTCGGCAGTCAGTGGCAGACGCCAGTCATCGAACAAGTGATTGTCGATCCCCGGCGCGCGGTGCTCGGTGCTGCGGCTGTCGCGGATCAACAGGACCTGACGGCCCTCTTCCAGCCCCTCGGCCTTGCCTTCCTTGTAGCCGTAATCGAACCCGGCAGTGTGCCCGCTGCGAAAGCCATCGGCCTGACCGTGCAGCCACGATGCCCGATGCTGGGCGCGCAATTGCGTCAGACCATGCCCGAGGAAACGCGCCGCCAGGCGTTTGAACCACGGCATCTCGGCCAGGGGACGAAGTTCGGGAGGAAGATCGGGGGTGTGTTGCGCCACGCTGACGGACTCCAGAGGCTGAGGCTGTTGAGGGCTATGGTGTCTGCATTTGCCGTTGAGTTCTAGCGAAATGCTTACGGGTCATTGAGTTAGGCGATGAACTGAAGGCTGCATAAGAGCGTTTCGAGCTTTATAACATCAGTCAATTCGATGGGAATGCAGCATTTTTTACGCTTTTTCTCGATTATTGGTTGATAGATGATGCTCGCCATCAATCACCGGTCTCGCATCGTGGCTGCGGCCGAAACGCCCCATGACGAACCTTTTGAGGAGAAGATCATGCTTGAACTCAGACCCTTCAGCTCGCTGGGCGGCGCCCATCACGGCTGGCTGGATGCCCATCACCATTTTTCGTTCGCCGAGTACTACGATCCGCAGCGCATGAGCTGGGGCAACCTGCGGGTGTGGAACGATGACATCATCGCCCCGGGCACCGGCTTCCCCACTCACCCGCACCGGGACATGGAGATCATCACTTACGTGCGTGAAGGTGCGATTACCCACCAGGACAACCTGGGCAACAAGGGTCGCACCGAAGCCGGCGACGTTCAGGTGATGAGCGCCGGCACCGGGATCGCCCACAGTGAATACAACCTGGAAACGACCCCGACCAAGATCTTCCAGATCTGGATTCTGCCGACCGAAACCGGTGCACCACCTTCCTGGGGCGCCAAACCGTTCCCCAAAGGTGAGCGCGAAGGCTTCGTGACGCTCGCCAGCGGCAAGGACGGTGACGATGAAAGCCTGCGGATTCGCGCCAACGCACGTTTGGTGGCGGCCACCATCAAGGCCGGGGAAACCGCCGAGTATCGACTCGATGCCGGACGCCGCGCTTATCTCGTACCGGCCACCGGTGTGATTGAAGTCAACGGCTTGCGTGCACAAGCTCGAGACGGTGTCGCGGTGAGCCAGGAACCGGTGCTGACCGTCACTGCCCTTGAAGACAGTGAAATCGTGTTGGTGGATCTGGCCTGATCGGCTGGATTGCGGGCAAAAAAAGGGCGACCTCTTGGTCGCCCTTTTCTATTCAACAGTGATCACTGGGTGGAAATTGCACCATCGACCAGGGTTTGCGCTTCAGCCACCAGTTGCTTGAGGTGGTCGTCGCCGATGAAGCTTTCAGCGTAGATCTTGTAGATGTCCTCGGTGCCCGAAGGACGCGCGGCGAACCAGCCGTTCTCGGTCATCACTTTCAGACCGCCGATGGCCTGATCGTTGCCCGGAGCCTTGCTGAGGATGCTCTGGATCTTCTCGCCCGCCAGTTCGGTCGAGGTTACCTGCTCCGGCGACAACTTGCTCAGCAGGGCTTTCTGCTCAGGGTTGGCCTTGGCGTCGACACGTACCGAGAACGGCTCGCCCAGCTCTTCGGTCAGTGCACGGTAAGCCTGGCTTGGGTCGCGCCCGGTGCGGGCAGTCATTTCAGCAGCCAGCAGGGCCGGGATCAGACCGTCCTTGTCGGTGCTCCAGACGCCGCCGTCCTTGCGCAGGAACGATGCACCAGCGCTTTCCTCACCGCCGAAGCCAAGCGAGCCGTCGAACAGACCGTCGGCAAACCACTTGAAGCCGACCGGCACTTCGTACAGACGACGGCCCAGACGCTTGGCTACACGATCGATCAGGCCGCTGCTGACCACGGTTTTGCCCACGGCCGCATCGGCACGCCATTGCGGACGGTTCTGGAACAGGTAGTCGATCGACACGGCCAGATAATTGTTCGGCGCCAGCAGGCCGCCGGACGGAGTCACGATGCCGTGACGGTCGTGGTCCGGATCGCAGGCGAACGCGACGTCGAAGCGCTCCTTGAGGCCGATCAGGCCTTGCATGGCGTGGCTGGACGACGGGTCCATGCGGATCTGGCCATCCCAGTCGACAGTCATGAAACGGAACGTCGAATCGACTTCCTTGTTCACTACGTCGAGGTCCAGACGATAGTGCTCGGCGATGGCCGACCAGTAGCGCACCCCTGCTCCGCCCAATGGATCGACACCCAGACGCAGTTTGGCGCCACGGATGGCATCGAAATCGATGACGTTGATCAGGTCGGCAACGTAGGTATTGACGTAATCGTGGCGATGCGTGGTCGGGGCTTTGAGCGCCTGTTCGTAACCGATGCGTTTTACGCCCGCCAGTTTGTTCGCCAGCAGCTCGTTGGCCTTGGCTTCGATCCACTTGGTGATGTGAGTGTCGGCCGGGCCACCGTTGGTTGGATTGTATTTGTAGCCACCGCTTTGTGGCGGGTTGTGCGACGGCGTGATGACGATGCCGTCAGCCAGGCCGGTGGTGCGGCCGCGGTTGTAGCAAAGAATGGCGTGGGACACGGCCGGCGTCGGGGTGTATTCGTCGCCTTCGGCGATCATCACGGTCACGCCGTTGGCTGCCAGCACTTCCAGGGCACTGGCCCCGGCCGGTGTGGACAGCGCGTGCGTATCGATGCCGACAAACAGCGGGCCGGTGATGCCCTGGGCTTCGCGGTACAGGCAGATCGCCTGGCTGATGGCCAGAACGTGCCACTCGTTGAAACTCAAGTCGAAGGAGCTGCCACGATGACCGGAAGTACCGAACGCCACACGCTGGGTGGAAATCGAGGCGTCGGGTTGACCGGTGTAATACGCCGTTACCAGTCGCGGGATGTCGACCAACAGCTCTGCCGGTGCCGGTTTGCCCGCAAAAGGACTGAGTGTCATGCAAAACCTCTGAAATAGAGTGGTTCAGGAAATTACAGCGGAGTTTACTGGCAGTTTGACCGTAGTGCGATGGGATCTATCCAGTGCGTCCCCGATGTTTTTTAACAGCTCAGCCATCGGGCGCCAGTCGCAACGCATCGCCGATCAGACCGACGACGCCTTCCAGTTCAGGTCCGTTGCTTGCTGTCGCACTCAGCCGCATGTGTTGCCCATGCATGCCTTGTGCGCTGAACAGTTCGCCCGGCGCGATCAACACGTGCTGCTTGAGCAAGCGCTGGAACACGGCGCCCATCACCACTCGGCGCGACGAGCGCACCCAGACCGTCGCGCCGCCCTCCGGCTCATCGATGTGCAGCGCGTCGCCCAGGCCTTCGCGCAGCAACTCGATCAACCGGGTACGACGCTCCTTGAGCAAGCGCTTCAACACCGGGAGATGCTGATCGACCCGACCACTGGCATACAGTCGGGCAATGGCCTTTTGGCGAATCGGCGAAAGTCGAAACGAGCGCAGCAGAAAGTGCCGTTGCAAGTCGGTGCGCCACTGGCGAGCCAGTACAAAGCCGTAAGGCGCTTCAACGCCGATCACCTTCTCGAAAGTGGAAAACACCAGGAGACGATCCGGGTCCAGCAAATCCCGCAGAGGTCGACGTTCACAGTCGTCACCCAGCTCGCTGTAACTGTCGTTTTCCAGCACCCAGGTTCCATGATCCCTGAGCAACTGCGCGATGGCTTCACGATTTTCCTCAGGTGTCAGACTGCCACGGGGCATGTTCAACACAGAAGACAGCAGGATCAATCGAACCGCCTCGGTTTCCAGCAGCATTTTCAATTGCCCTGGATCAAGCTCACCACCCGATTGCACCGGTAGCTCGATGACCCTCACATCGGCAGACTGGAGCAACCGTAAAACCATCCAGTCACAAGGCGATTCGACCACCACGGTTGAGTTACGCAGTTCAAGGACCGCGATCAGGATCTCCAGCACCCCCCTCACATCAGCGCCGATATAGACGTCCTCGGCGTGCCAGCAATGAGTTGGCGACGAGGTGTATCGAGCCGCCAGCAGCATGCGCAACTCAAGCTCGCCACAAGGTTGGGCCGGAACCTGTGATTGCCGGGGGTATTGCCTCATCAGCTCCCGTTCGAGCATCAGCAACGGGCTGTCCAGCGGCTGGATCGAGGCCGGATCGTCGGCGCTCAATACGCGCATGCCGAAACACCTGGCGTTGACGTAGACGGTTTCCAGCAAGTCATTGCCTCGACCCGGCGGCATGACCGCCGACGCCGGCTGTGCGAAATAGCCGGACTTGGCCACGGAATAGACCCGGCCTTCTTTCTCGAGCAGCGCGTAGGCGTACTGGATGGTCGAAATCGACACGTTCAACCGTTCGGCCAGTTGCCTCAAGGATGGCAGTCGCATCGCGCCTTCGCCGCCTGGCCCATCGATAAGTTGGGTGAGATAGCGATAGACCGCCTGATAGGCGAAATCGGTTTCACGCGAGGCATTCATGAGCGGGCGTCCGGCATTCTTTGGCGATCGGGCGCGAGACTCACACTCAACCTTCCGCCGAACGGTCGCCTGCGGCAACCTCACTATCAACAGGATCCGGGGCGTGCGTCGTCTGGTCAGTCACTCGGACGGGCGCCATGGCATACAACCGGCTGATCAGTTGCACGGGCAAGCCGCTGACATCGGTCATCCATTGCAAAACCTGTTCAGGAGCGTGCAACCCCTGCATCGCACGATGCAGATCCGGCATGGCCACCAGCATGCCCGGATGGCAGGTTCGCAGAAAACGTTCGAGTCCTGCGCCACCCTCGATGAACGGCGCAAACAGCAGGCAGACCAATTGCGCTTCATTGAGCCCGAAATTCTTTTGCAAGGCGGTGGCGGCCAGTGATCGATGCTCGCCCGGATCTGTCAGGGTGCCGAACGTCGCCATGAAGCGCTCACAGGTTTGCTCCGAAACGTCCTGGCGGCGCATGAATGCGAGGCAACGCTGCAGGTATTCGGATACGCCACTTTCGTAATTGCGACCCTCGATGCAGCAAGCCTGGAGACCGCTCAGGTAGGCAGTGATCAAGGGATCCGTCGACTCACCGGTACCCGGTTCGAGCAACAGCTCGTCAGTCTGAAACCCGAGAAAATCGCTGAGCAAGGGCCACCGCTCCTCCATCTTGCCCACCACGATGTCATCGATACCGATATAACTGGTGCGTCGGCAGGCTTCGAACTGGCCGAGCGGCCGCCACGGCGGCAGATCGTCCGGTGCACGGAGTTCCCGGTAACAGTCACCTCCCATACCGTCCAGCACGTCGAACAACTCATCGAACCCGGCGGCCCGCTTCGGCAGCGCGCCGATGCCGGCCTTTTGCGCTGCACGATCCAGCCCTTGCAGGAAGTGCGCCTGACGGCGTGCGGAGTCGCTGCTGACCAGTGCATCGACACCATTGCTCCACCGAGCGACCTGTCCGTAGAACTCGGCCGTGGCCAGGTACGCATCATCCCAAAGCTCCAGGCTCTCGCTCCAGCAGCGGCGGTGGCCAACCATCAGCAAATTGATGCGGTTCGCCTCGCGCCCATCGTCGGAAAGGGGCTCCTGATGATTGAAAGGCAAGACCTCCCGGTTGTCGATCATCAGCAGTTCGACCCTTGGGTCGTCATACAGAAACAGGGCGCTGAAGCTGCGATGCATGTTGTGCAATGCCGACGCCGGTGTGGCACAACCGCGCAGGGTCGCCACCCGTAACTGAAAAGTGCCCGGAGCCCGTCCGGCGATACTCAGTTGCGCAGCACGCAACAGGGCCAGGCTGTAGCAGCAATCACGAGTGCCCGATTGCGTGACCAGCACCTTGAATTCACCGATACGATCCATGCCCCCGGCGGCTACCGCCAATCGCTGAATCAACAGCTGCAATGCCGTGCGTTCGGCACGGGAAAAGAAACTCAGCAATCGTTGCAATACTTGCTGGTAGACATAGTTCATTGCCTGGTCATGGATCGTGCTCATCAGTACTTCACCCGATATCAAAGGTTTTATATTGCGCAGCCACGAACGTCGGATACGCAATCACTCTTCATTAATTAATAGACGCTGAAATGCTAACACTTAAGGTTTTGTAGTTATTTGAAACAGTTGAGCCGGCAATAATTGAAATTCGCCAACCACACGCCGCAAGCCCTCGTCTTTACAGGCTTTTCTCGACAAAGAAGTTTTCCTAGGAAAATTCTTACAATGACTTGCACATGATGAGCACAAGAAAAAAAGAAGGGATTACCGGGTCGCCCTACAGCAATTAAACAGAATCTGAAATATCGGCCAACCACTATTGCCCGGTATTGCGCAAAGTAAACAGAATGCACAGCCATAGCTCATTCCTTGAGATGAAAGTAGTCATTCAATTATCAGGGTCTGGATGGCGATTAGAAGATACAGATCAAGAGTAAAAACCAGTTCAGTTGCTGAACATCCCCAGGCATCGCGCCCAGGGTTTCTCATGGTCTGTAGGGTGGAACGCACAAGAGTCCGTGGGGCCACGGACTCTGATCACAAAAGTCAGGCAGGTTCGACTTGCAGGGCGACCCGCTCACGGCAAGGGCACTCGTCCATGTAGCGGTGTGCTTCGACAAACTCGTTGAACGGGAAGACCCGGGTCTTGAGCGGAACCAGCACGCGGTCGGCCGTCAGCTGGTTGATGTCACGCAGGGCACGTTGCAGCGCGACGTGATCCTGGACGATGCCCAGTTCCGGCTTGCCGGTGAAGTTGCCGATGCAGTGCACGAAGAACTGGATGTTCTTCTGGAACGCTGCGCACGCCGGAAATGGCGTCTGGTTGCCACCTTGCAGGCCATACAGCACCAGACTGCCGCGAGGTGCCAGTACATCGCCCAGCAGCGACATCTGCGGGCCGCCGAGACCGTCGAACACGACGTTGACGCCGCGGTTGTCGGTAATCTTGTTGATCCGCATCAACAGGTCTTCTTCTTCGGTGACGATGACTTTCTCGGCACCGAGGGACAGCAGGTATTCGCGCTCTTCAGCGGTTTTCGTGGCGGCAATCACGCGCACACCCAGCGCCTTGCCCAGCTGGACAAACGATGGACCGGCGCAATGACTGGCGTCGGTGACCAGGGCAAACTGCCCGGGTTTGACTCGCGCCAGATCGACGTAACCGAAGTAGGCGATCAACAGTGGCGTGTAATGCACGCTGGCCTCAATCGGGGTCAGCACGTCCGGATAACGGGTAAGCGCGGTACGCGGCAGAACGATCAGTTCGCCGTAGACCGGATAGTCATTGGGGCTCTCGGCCGGGAAGCTGGCCACCTTGTCACCGACGATCAGGTCTTCGACACCGTCGCCAATGGCTGTGACCACACCCGCCATTTCATGGCCCAGGCCCGAAGGCAGGCGAGCCTGTGACGATGCCAGGTTCTGACGCCAGAGCGTGTCATACCAGCTGATGCCGATCGCCTCGACACGCACCTGCACTTCGCCAGGACCTGGCTGAGCGGCCGCATGCTCTTCGCATTTGAGCACCTCGGCCGGACCAAACTTGTGAAAACGGATCGTGCGGGACATCGCAAACCTCGTCAAAGTAACCTCTAATGCCCTGAACTCTATCTGGGCTTTCCGGCCAAGACTATCAGTGGCTATTAATAGTCGACATGCCTGTCATTGATTCCGCAGTATGGCCAGCATTGAGCAAATCCATGAAAAAACTGCTGCATCCATCTCAGTAAAGCTGAATTACCCGGTGCAGAGTACCAGCCTTTCCCCGTAAGATTCATGCCGGCCATTGTTCTCATATGGTCGCTCTCGTCAAGCTTGATGACTCTGCCAGGACTCCAGATGAATCGTAATGACCTGCGTCGTGTCGACCTGAACCTGTTGATCGTATTCGAAACCCTGATGCACGAACGCAGCGTAACCCGCGCGGCGGAAAAGCTGTTTCTCGGCCAGCCGGCGATCAGCGCGGCGCTTTCGCGCCTGCGCGGTCTGTTCGACGATCCGCTGTTTGTACGCACCGGGCGCAGCATGGAACCGTCCGCCCGTGCGGTGGAAATCTTCGCCCTGCTCTCGCCGGCCCTGGACTCGATTTCGACAGCGGTCAGCCGCGCCGCCGAATTCGACCCGGCCACTAGCACCTCGGTATTCCGGATCGGCTTGTCGGACGACGTCGAATTCGCGTTGCTGCCCATGCTGCTCAAGCGCCTGCGCGCCGAGGCGCCAGGGATCGTGCTGGTGGTGCGCCGCGTCAACTACATCCTGATGCCCGGCCTGCTCGCCTCCGGCGAAATCTCCATTGGCGTCAGCTACACCACCGACCTGCCCGCCAACGCCAAGCGCAAGGTCTTGCGCCGCAGCCAGCCAAAACTATTGCGCGCTGATACCGTGCCGGGGCCGCTGAGCCTGGACGACTACTGCGCCCGCCCCCATGCGCTGGTGTCGTTCGCCGGCGACCTCAGCGGCTTTATCGATGAAGAACTGGAAAAACTCGGCCGCAAACGCCACGTGGTGCTGGCCGTGCCGCAGTTCAACGGCTTGAGTACCTTGCTGGCAGGGACCGATATCGTCGCAACCGTGCCGGATTACACGGCTGATGCGCTGACGTCTGCGGGTGGGGTTCGAGCGGAAGATCCACCGCTGCCGACGCGCACGTTTGAACTGCACATGGCCTGGCGAGGGTCGCAGGATAACGATCCGGGGGAGCGCTGGTTGAGATCGCGGATTCAGATGTTTTTTGGGGATCCGGATAGTCTGTAAGCCAATTTCAACTCCATCGCCGCCCCTTGTATCCCGCTCATTTACGAGTTGTCTGGTCGAGGCAAAGGGCATCGCCTCTCCGGCGGCGCCTCCTTCGACAAGTTCCTTGCCTTGTTCAAATGACTGCTCCATGCAAGCTCATTGGGCGTGCTTGTTTGCAGCGGCTACTCGCTCATCCGCGCTTCGCAGCGAGGTTTATATGAGCCCTTGGCCTTGTCTCTTATCGATAGCTTAACCGAGTGAGTACAGCACCGCCTCGCCGGACAAATGTGTGCAAATATAAAAAATGTGATGGCACAATGCCTCGGCAACCGGCAAAATCCACACGTTTCCAACGGATTTGAAGGATCGGTTCCGATGACATGGCCAGTCACGCTGAAACTCGACAGCGCAGCCTACCCGCTCAGTGTGGTGCAACGCGCCGCTTATTCCCTGGCCGACACCGTCACGATCCAGGTCGGAAGTGAGACCGATCAGATAACTCTCACGGCTCACCCCGTTGAAACAAGGCTAACGCTTTCCCCGGAGCGGGCTCACTCGCTGATCCTTCAGCAACTGAACGACTTCGCCCTACGCGACCATATCAACCGAGAAACAGTAGGGCTGCGCGAAGTCCTCGCCCGAGCTGCGCTCGCTGGATGTGGGATTTCCCAGTGACCATTATTGCGACAGACGCCAAGCACTACCGCTTGCTGCCTTTTCGATTCATGCGCATGAACACGGGACATGATCGTGACATCCTGCTCACCTCCGATACCGGTGAGTACATGCACGTGAACGACGCGCAATTACGAGCCCTCAGTTACTTCGATGTCCAAGCAAGTACGCCTTTTTATAAGGACCTGCTGGCCCGCCACTTCATCTGCGAACCAGACCGCCACGACCCGCTCCCGGAAATGGCGGCGCAATATCGCAGTCGCAAAGACTTCCTTTTCCAGGGCCCTGCACTGCACTTGTTCGTGGTTACATTGCGCTGCAACCACACCTGCCAGTACTGCCAGGTGTCGCGAGCCCCTCTGGGAGGATCCAGCCACGACCTGTCGGAAGCGGATGCACAGGCAGCGGTCGATCGCCTGTTCGAATCGAACGCTCCCGCCCTGACTGTGGAGTTTCAGGGTGGCGAGCCGCTACTGGCCTTCGAGCGCGTCCGCCAGATTGTCGAATGGGTCGTTGAGCGAAATGTGGTCGAACAACGGGATATCCAGTTCGTCATCACCACCACGCTGCACCATCTGACGGAGGAAATACTCGACTTCGCAGAACAAAATCGCATCCAGTTTTCGACCTCGCTTGATGGGCCGGCAGCCTTGCACAATGCCAACCGCCCCAGCCCTTCACGAGATTCCTACGAGCGCACTGTGAAAGGCATCCAGTGGGTCCGTGAGCGTCTTGGGCATGATGCGGTTTCCGCGCTGACCACACTGACATCAAGAAGCCTCGAACAGCCCGAAGCGATCATCGACGAGTATGTAAGCCAGGGTTTTTCCAGCATCTCGCTTCGGCCACTGAGCCCTTATGGGTTCGCCACCAAGAGTGCCCATCGCCTTGATTACCCGATTGAGCGCTACCTGGCCTTCTACCAGAAAGCACTGGCCTATTTGTTGGAGATCAATCAGCAAGGCGTATACCTCTCGGAGAGTTACACGAGCCTGCTGCTGAAGAATATCCTGACGCCCTTCTCCTCTGGCTACGTGGACTTGCGCTCCCCCACCGGCGCTGGTACCGCAGCGCTGGTTTACAACTATGACGGCTATGTCTATCCCTCGGACGAAGCCCGGATGTTGTTGGAAATGGGCGAAGACGGCTTGAGGCTTAGTACCGTCCGGCAACCCTTACCTGAGCTGCTGGCATCGCCCGTCATGGATGCATTGCTTGCCAGTGGCATTGCTGAAGCACTGCCCGGTTGCTCGGACTGCGCGCTGGTCCCCTACTGCGGCGCAGACCCTGTCGAACACTATGCTCGCCAGGGAGATCCGATCGGACACCGAGTATTCAGCAACTTCTGCAAGAAGAACATGGGGCTGCTGAAGCATTTGTTCGGTTTGCTTCGCGACGGCGACGACAATGTACAAAGAGTGCTGCTGTCCTGGTTGAACAGACGCTCCTACAGCGATGTTCGTTTTCCGGGTTACAGGACCTGATAGCGATGCTACGCAAAGATACCCATTTCGAAATCCTTCACCTGCACGAGCCAAAACTGCTCAAGGTCATCACTCTGAATGAGTTCATCGAGCAAGGCTTGGCTGTTTGTGCTGGTAACGCCGAGTTCGGTGACCTATTGCTTTGGCTGCCAAATGAAGAACTGCAACGGAATCCGCACATGCTTTCGTTGCCATTGGGTGGATTTCTGACCCCAGAGCCATTGATAGGCGAATTCGACAGCGAACGGCTACACCTGCACACCCCCAAAGATGCGGAAGTTGTACAGCCCGGTGATGTTATCGCCATCACACCGGGCAACGCTTTGGTAAGAGTGCTTTATCGACGCGGCTCGGACAGCAACCTGTTGTTCATGACAGATCGTTGCAACAGCCTTTGCCTGATGTGCTCGCAGCCGCCCAAAGATATCGATGACCGTTGGCATATCGAAGAGAATCTACGGCTGATAGACCTGATGGACCCGGGCGAGGAAAACCTGGGAATCAGTGGCGGAGAACCAACGCTTTATCGCGACGGTCTGCTCGAAATCCTGGCCAAGTGCAAAGTCGTCTTACCGCAGAAATCCATTCATGTGCTCAGCAATGGGCGCCTGTTCAACGACCCGAGCTGGGGCGCTGCACTTACTGCCGTTGGTCATCCTCAATTGAGCTGGGGCGTTCCACTGTATGCGGACAATGCCGAAGACCATGATCATGTAGTACAGGCTCCGGGCGCGTTCAGCGAAACCCTGCAGGGCCTTTACAACCTGGCCCGAGCCAACCAGATCATCGAGATACGCGTAGTGCTCAATCGCCTGACCACGCCACGCTTGCCAGAGCTCGCCCACTACGTGTTCAGGAACCTGCCCTTCGTGCGGCATGTTGCGCTGATGGGTATCGAAAGTACGGGTCTTGCCAGAAAACACTACGAAGAACTGTGGATTGACCCGCTGGACTATCAGGAGTCGCTGAGCGAAGCCGTGTATTTCTTGTTCAACCGCGGAGTACCGGTCTCAATCTACAACCTGCCCCTGTGCCTGATCCCAGCCCACCTCTCGCGTTTCGCTCGCCAGAGCATCTCGGACTGGAAGAACCTGTTCATCGATACCTGCCAGCAATGCGCTGCAGTCAAACATTGCTCTGGCTTCTTCAAATCCCACACCGACCGCTGGCAAAGCCGCGGCATACAACGACTATCGCCCGAGGCCTTTAGCGCCTACGCAAGGAGTGCACAGTGAAATTGCTTGATCGCTGGAAAGTCATGATCAGTGGAATCACCCTTCTGCCAATTGCAGGAACGACCCTGGCACAGGCAGGCCATATGCCGCTCGCCGATACGAACTGGCAACCTAGCGACAAGATTCAGCCTCCAGTGTTTACCGATACACTCAATGCGCCAGACGCCGTGAACATCTACGCGGCACATCGCTCGCACAGTTCACACCGGTCCCACAGTTCGCACAGTTCTCACTACAGCGGCTCCGGTGGGTATAGCGCACCTCGCTACTACAGCCCACCCGCTACCAGCACTCGGAGTTACAGTACGCCGAGTACTTCGAGCAGCACCTCAAGCAGCAACAGCCTTTATCAGTCGTCTGGCACTATCAGTGGGACTGGTTCGAGCACTTCAAGGAATCGCGCAACCAATGAGCAGAAAAGCAACCTGGTCACCCGTGTGCAGACCGCGCTGATGGTGCGCCAGTATTACCAAGGCACCATTGATGGGGTTATGGGCAAGGCAACTCGTGGTGCATTGATGGCCTTTCAGTCAGATAGTGGGCTGACCGTACATGGTCGGATGGATACCCCATCGCTGAATGCATTGGGGATCAAGATCCCATAAACCGCTTCAAGTTAAAGCGCCTCGCCAGCAACAATCATTTCGACCCGGCAAAAGCTGTAGAAATGGCTAAAACAGGGGATCCGGATAGTCTCTGAAGTCTTGCCGAAACCGCTTTGCCATCGGTATTTTTCCTGTAGCAAAGCGGTTCAAGAACTCAAACAGAAGCCCCGGGTTGAGCCACCCGATAGACCGACAGGCAATAAATCAACAACGCCAACCCCGCCAACATCCCGCCAACCACCCCAACATAAGCAAAACCAAACTGGCTCCCCACCCAGCTCCCCATCAGCGCCCCGCCGCCAATACCGATGTTGTAGATCCCCGAAAACAGCGCCATCGCCACGTCGGTCGCGTCAGGCGCCAGCACCAGAACTTTGGACTGCAGCGCCAGACCGAAGCCCATGATCGCCATTCCCCAGAACAGGCTCAGGGTGCACAGGTAGGAAACCTCGCCGTTCAAAGGCAGCAGCAATGCCAGACACAACGCGAGCAACGACACGGCGACGATCAGAAAGCGCTGCGGGCTGTACCGGTGCAGCCAGCTGAACAGCAGAGATCCGAAAATCCCCGCGCCGCCGAATAGCAGCAGGATCAGCGTGACCGTCTCGCCACTCATGCCCGCCACCACCTGAACGAAAGGCTCGATGTAGCTGTAGGCAGTGAAATGAGCTGTCACGACCATGGCCGTCAGGACATAGATCGCCACCAGCGCCGGTCGCTTCAACAGTAACGGCAGGCTTTTCAGTGATCCCGAGTTCTGGCTCGGTAACAACGGCAAGACTCTCGCCAGCCAGAACACCAGCGTAGCCGCCAACACGGCGATTGCGATGAAGGTGGTTCGCCAACCCATCGCCTCGCCCAATATCCGGCCGAGAGGAATGCCCAGCACCATCGCCAGGGAAGTGCCGGTCGCCAGCAAGCCCAAGGCCTGGACCTGTTTGCCCGGCGGCGCCAGTCGCACGGCGAGAGAAGCGGTGATCGACCAGAACAATGCATGGGATAACGCCACGCCGATCCGGCTCAGCAACAGGACGGCGAAGCTGGTCGCCACACTCGACAGAATGTGACTGACGATGAACATCGCAAACAGCACGATCAACAGCTTGCGCCGCTCGACGTTGCGCGTCAGCAGCATGATGGGCAGCGACGTCAGCGACACCACCCAGGCATAGATGGTCAACATCAGGCCGACCTGAGCCGACGTCATGTCGAAGCTGTTGCCAATCGAACTCAACAGGCCGACCGGGACAAATTCGGTGGTGTTGAAGACGAATGCTGCCAGTGCCAACGCAATGACCGCATACCAATTGCCGCCGGTGGTCGTCGTAGAGTCGCTCATTTGAAAGTCGTGCCCATCTGTCGGTTTTGCGTACACCAATTGCCGGAAAGCCTCAGACGACAGGTGGTTCGATGGCGACTCTACTATAAAGAAACGCGGACGGGTTCATCGTGGGCGGGTGAAACTCTCGGCGCTCTGGATATGAGCGTGCGTCATTGGCCGGCATAGCCTTTGACCCGCATGCAATCATTGGTCAGATCGATCTGTTTTTCAGCGATAACGATGCCATCCCCCACGGCGCTGCCCATGCCGTGAGTCTGGTCATTTGCTGTCGGTGTGGAGTGGTAGCTGGCCGTTGCGGCCTTGGCCTGGTACTGGCATTCAGCTTTGTCGTGCTGGATGTCATAGGCACTGGCGCCCGGCCTGGACCAATCATGAACAGAAGTGGCACAAGCGCTCAAAAGCATCGCAAACAACGTGAAAAAAATGAACCTCATGGCTTTCTCCATCGGTAAAAGGATTCTGATTGCGCTGTTTGAAATCACTTGCAGACGAACGTCACGTGGGCGACTTCATTCTCAGGATCCAGCGGCAAGCGAGATTGAACTTCAAACTCGCCGAGCTGCTTGCCAAGCGATGCACACTTTTTGCAGGCCTTGTCCAAGGCCAGCTGACGCGCCCCTGAGTGGGTGTGTCTCGATAGCAGAGCATTCGCTGACGCCTGATATTCGTAGGGTCCGAGCTTCAAGTCGTGGGACTGCCAGATATAGTTGCCGACCAATGCGACAGCGCTCACAGCAATGATCATGTTGAGTTTCATGGCAGGCATCGATCGCTGGACATTTCATTCCTCATAACGCGCCCCCCTGTGTGGTCAATAGCGCAACGTCTGTGCGGGTCTGAATCGGTCAGATCGCGGTGATGGAATGATTGAGCAGTTCGGTACCGAGATGAAGAAAAACGAAGTATCTTTCAGTGCGGATTAGAAAAACTTAACGAGACTGGCAGCCATGCAACTCGATGCAAAACAGATGCAGGCGTTCCTTGCCGTCGTCGACAGCGGCAGTTTCGAAAAGGCTGCGGAACGGCTCAACGTGACGCCCTCGGCGGTGTCGCAACGGATACACGCACTGGAAGTTCGCCTCGGCAGCTCGGTTGTAGTGCGCGGGCGACCGTGCGAACCCACTCAGGCGGGAAGAAAACTGATGCTCTATCTTCGCCGTGCGACGGTGCTCGAAGAGGAACTCCTCAACGACCTGACCGGTGACGAAAAAGACCATTTGCGGGTTGTCATAGCCGTCAACGGTGACACGCTGGCGACCTGGTTTTTCCCTGCGCTGGCCGAGATATTCGTCAGCGAAAAAATCCTGCTCGACGTCGTGGTCGACGATCAGGACCACACCTATGCATTACTGGAAAGTGGCCAGGTCATCGGTTGCATCGGCACGCGCTCACAGCCGATGCGAGGATGTTTTGCCGAGTTGTTGGGATCGGTACGCTACCAATTGGTGGCATCGCCCGCCTTTCAGGAGCGCTGGTTTGCCAAGGGTCTGACCCGCACGGCTGCACGCAAGGCGCCCGTTTTCGCTTATTCACGCAAGGACACTTTGCAGTCTGATTTCATGCGGTCGCGTTTCGGCCTGCAGGCAGATGCTTATCCGACCCATTACCTGTCACTTCCGGAGGCCCGTCTGAAAGCCATACGCCGTGGCCTTGGATACGGGATGGTGCCGTACATGCAGGTCAGCGACCTGCTGAAAAACCGGGAGCTGGTGGATTTGGCACCCGGTCATTTCACTGACGTAGCGCTTTATTGGCACGCCTGGGATCTGCAATCACCGCGCATGGAAATGCTCTCCGAACGTGCAGTGCATGCGGCGCGCCGCATTTTGAGCAGCAAAACATCGGTCAATCGCTCCACCATGTCAAAAAAGTGAACCGTTGCATTCGCGGCAACACAGATTTGTCATCGATCATATTGATAGCCCCCTAACGAAAGGTGCATGCTAGAGGGCTTCGCTCGGTCTTATATCATTCCGAATGATAGTTACCTTCGTGTCATTCGATTCGTTTGCTATCTACCTGCCGAGCATCATCCGCCCATCTTCAATACATTGGCGGATGCATCCATGGAACAATCACTCAAACATTTGCGCTTCCCGTTGGCTTTGTTGGCCGTGATGGTGATGAGCGCCTGCGGCAAGACTCCAGAAACCGCCGCCGCCATGCCTGCTGCCAAGGTCAGCGTGGCCAAGGTGCTGGAACAACCGGTCAACGAGTGGGACGAATTCACCGGGCGCCTCGAGGCGCCGGAAACCGTTGAAATCCGTCCACGGGTATCCGGCCAGATCGACGAGGTTGCCTTCACCGAAGGTGCACTGGTCAAGAAAGGCGACCTGTTGTTCCAGATCGACCCGCGTCCGTTCCAGGCTGAGGTTCGCCGCCTCGAAGCCCTGGTCGCCCAATCCCGCGCCAATGCCACCCGCAGTGAAAACGAAGCCGGCCGTGGCGAACGCCTGCGTGCCAGCAACGCCATTTCCGCCGAACTGGCCGATTCGCGCACCAGCGCCGCACAAGAAGCTCGCGCCGCAGTCGGCGCACTGCAAGCGCAACTGGATCTGGCCAAACTGAACCTGAGTTTCACCCGTGTAACCGCACCGATCAGTGGCCGCGTCAGCCGGGCCGAGATCACCGCCGGTAACCTGGTGACCGCCGACACCACCCCGCTCACCAGCGTGGTTTCCACCGACAAGGTCTATGCCTACTTTGACGCCGACGAGCGTGTATTCCTCAAATACACCCAACTCGCCCGTCAGGGTCAGCGCGGCGCGACCACTCCGGTGTACATGGGTCTGTCCAACGAAGACGGCAATCCGCACCTGGGCCAGATGAACTTCGTCGACAACCAGGTCAATCCGAAGACCGGCACCATTCGTGGTCGCGCCGTGTTCGACAACAGCGACGGCACCTACACCCCGGGCCTGTATGCGCGCCTGAAACTGGTCGGCAGCGGCACCTACAACGCCATGTTGATCAATGACGAAGCGGTCGGCACCGACCTCGGCAAGAAGTTCGTGCTGGTGATGGATGGCGACAACAAGACCGCCTACCGCGCCGTCGAGCTCGGTCCGAAGATCGAAGGTCTGCGCATCGTGCGCAGCGGCCTGAACAAGGACGACACGATCATCGTCAAGGGTCTGCAACGGGTTCGCCCTGGCTCTCCGGTATCCCCTGAAGTGATCCCGATGGCCAGCGAGCAAACCATTGCCGCTCTCGCTCAACAACGACAAGCGCTGGAAGCCAGCAACCTGCCCAAAGTCGCACCTGCCAAAGGCGCGTCTGGATCGGTTGTGAAACTGGCTGCTGCGACCCCACGCGGTTAAGGGACGACAACTCCGATGAATTTTTCCCAATTCTTCATTTCACGGCCGATCTTCGCAGCGGTGCTTTCGCTGCTGATCCTGATCGCCGGCGCTATCTCGCTGTTCCAGTTGCCGATCAGCGAATACCCGGAAGTCGTGCCGCCCACCGTGGTGGTACGTGCCAACTTCCCGGGCGCCAACCCCAAAGTCATCGGTGAAACCGTGGCAGCTCCACTGGAGCAAGCCATCACCGGCGTCGAGAACATGCTGTACATGTCTTCGCAGTCCACCGCTGACGGCAAGATCACCCTGACCATCACCTTCGCCCTGGGTACCGACCTGGACAACGCGCAGGTGCAGGTGCAGAACCGTGTGACCCGGACCGAGCCGAAACTTCCGGAAGAAGTAACCCGCATCGGTATCACCGTCGACAAGGCTTCGCCCGACCTGACCATGGTCGTGCACTTGACCTCGCCGGACAAACGCTACGACATGCTGTACCTGTCCAACTACGCGATCCTCAACATCAAGGATGAGCTCGCTCGCCTCGGTGGTGTCGGTGACGTGCAGCTGTTCGGTATGGGCGATTACTCGCTGCGTGTATGGCTGGACCCGAACAAGACCGCTTCGCGCAATCTGACTGCCACTGATGTGGTGACCGCGATTCGCGAGCAGAACCGTCAGGTCGCCGCCGGCCAGTTGGGCGCGCCCCCTGCCCCGAATGCCCAAAGCTTTCAGCTGTCGGTCAACACTCAGGGCCGTCTGGTCTCCGAGGAAGAGTTCGAGAACATCATCATTCGCGCAGGCGACAACGGTGAGATCACTCGCCTGAAGGATATTGCCCGCGTCGAACTGGGTTCCAGCCAGTACGCCCTGCGTTCGCTGCTGAACAACCAGCCGGCCGTGGCGATCCCGATCTTCCAGCGCCCGGGCTCCAACGCCATCGAAATCTCGAACGAAGTTCGCGGCAAGATGGAAGAGCTGAAGAAAAGCTTCCCGCAAGGCATGGACTACAGCATCGTCTATGACCCGACGATCTTCGTGCGCGGCTCCATCGAGGCGGTGGTTCACACCCTCTTCGAAGCACTGATCCTCGTGGTTCTGGTGGTGATCCTGTTCCTGCAGACCTGGCGCGCCTCGATCATTCCTTTGGTGGCGGTGCCGGTATCGTTGATCGGTACGTTTGCGGTGATGCACCTGTTCGGCTTCTCGCTCAACGCCCTGTCGCTGTTCGGCCTGGTACTGGCGATCGGTATCGTGGTGGACGACGCCATCGTGGTGGTGGAGAACGTCGAGCGGAACATTGAACTGGGGCTCAACCCCTTCGATGCGACCAAAAAGGCCATGGGTGAAGTGACCGGCCCGATCATTGCCACGGCGCTGGTGCTGTGTGCGGTGTTCGTACCGGCGGCATTCATCTCGGGCCTGACCGGTCAGTTCTACAAGCAGTTCGCACTGACCATCGCGATCTCGACCGTGATCTCGGCCTTCAACTCGCTGACCCTGTCGCCGGCGCTGGCCGCTGTGTTGCTCAAAGGTCACGACGCACCGAAAGACCGCTTCTCGCGGGTGCTGGACAAGATCTTCGGTGGCTGGTTGTTCCGTCCGTTCAACCGTTTCTTCGACCGTGCCAGTCATGGCTACGTCGGCACGGTGCGCCGGGTCATCCGTGGCAGCGGCATCGCCCTCTTCCTGTACGCAGGCCTGATGGTGCTGACCTTCTTCGGTTTCTCCAGCACGCCGACCGGTTTCGTACCCGGCCAGGACAAGCAATACCTGGTGGCCTTCGCGCAACTGCCGGACGCCGCGAGCCTGGACCGTACCGAAGACGTGATCAAGCGCATGTCCGACCTGGCACTGAAACAGCCGGGCGTGGAAAGCGCCGTAGCGTTCCCTGGCCTTTCGATCAACGGCTTCACCAACAGCCCGAACGCCGGCATCGTGTTCGTGACCCTGAAACCGTTCGACGAGCGTAAAGACCCGAGCATGTCCGCCGGTGCGATTGCCGGGGCCCTGAACGGCCAATACGCGAACATCCAGGAAGCGTACATGGCGATCTTCCCGCCGCCGCCGGTACAAGGTCTGGGCACCATCGGTGGTTTCCGCCTGCAAATCGAAGACCGGGGCAACCTGGGCTACGAAGAGCTGTACAAGGAAACCATGAACATTATTGCCAAGAGCCATAACGTTCCGGAACTGGCCAACCTGTTCACCAGCTACACCGTGAACGTGCCGCAGGTCGATGCCGCCATCGACCGGGAAAAAGCCAAGACCCACGGCGTGGCCGTCAGCGACATCTTCGACACCCTGCAGATCTACCTGGGTTCGCTGTATGCCAACGACTTCAACCGCTTCGGTCGTACCTATCAGGTCAACGTTCAGGCCGAGCAGCAGTTCCGCCTCGAATCCGACCAGATCGGCCAGCTGAAAGTACGCAACAACAAGGGCGAAATGATCCCGCTGGCGACCTTCATCAAGGTCAGCGACACCTCGGGCCCGGATCGCGTGATGCACTACAACGGCTTCATCACTGCTGAAATCAACGGTGCCGCAGCTCCGGGCTACAGCTCCGGCCAGGCCGAAAAAGCCATCGAGAAACTGCTCAAGGATGAACTTCCGAACGGCATGACCTACGAGTGGACCGACCTGACCTACCAGCAGATTCTGTCCGGCAACACTGCTCTGTTCGTGTTCCCGCTCTGCGTACTGCTGGCGTTCCTGGTGCTCGCCGCTCAATACGAAAGCTGGAGCCTGCCACTGGCGGTGATCCTGATCGTACCGATGACCCTGCTGTCGGCCATCACCGGCGTGATCATCTCCGGCGGCGACAACAACATCTTCACCCAGATCGGTTTGATCGTACTGGTGGGCCTGGCCTGTAAGAACGCGATTCTGATCGTCGAGTTCGCCAAGGACAAACAGCAGGAAGGTCTCGATCCGCTGGCTGCTGTACTGGAAGCCTGCCGTCTGCGTCTGCGGCCGATCCTGATGACCTCGTTCGCGTTCATCATGGGTGTGGTGCCACTGGTGTTCTCCAGCGGTGCCGGTGCCGAGATGCGTCACGCCATGGGTGTGGCAGTGTTCTCCGGCATGCTCGGGGTGACCTTCTTCGGTCTGCTGCTGACGCCAGTGTTCTATGTACTGATCCGCAACTTCGTGGAACGCAGTGAAGCCCGCAAAGCGGCCAAGGCGCAGAATCTTCCACAGCAACTGGAGGCGCACCAATGAGTCTGAAAGTCTTCCTGCCGAGCCTGCTGGTACTGGCCTTGAGCGCCTGTGCAGTCGGTCCCGACTACAAGACCCCGGCCACGGAGGCGGCCAACATCACGGCCGCCACCGACGGCGCCGCCGGCCAGAAGAACTTTGACCGTTCGAAATTCGAAGGCATCTGGTGGCAGCAGTTCGACGATCCGACCCTCAACCAGTTGGTGACTCAATCGCTGCAAGGCAACCGTCAACTGCGAGTCGCCTTTGCCCGCTGGAAAGCGGCCCGGGCGATCCGCGATGACGTCAGCAATGACGCCATGCCGACCATCACCAGCCGCGCCAGCAGCAATCTGGGCAAAGGACAGATTCCCGGCCAGACCACCCAACGGGTCAACAGCGAACGCTATGACCTGGGTCTGGACATGGCCTGGGAGGTCGATCTGTTTGGCCGCATCCAGCGCAACCTGGAAGCCAGCGAAGCCGATCAGCAGGCCGCCGAAGCCGATCTGTACCAGCTGCAAGTCACCATGATTGCCGAACTGGTGGACGCCTACGGTCAACTGCGTGGCGCCCAGCTGCGGGAAAAGATCGCCGTGGCCAACCTGGAAAACCAGCAGGAGTCGCGCAAGATCACCATCAGCCTGCGTGACGCCGGCGTGGGCGATCAGCTCGATGTCGAGCGCGCCGATGCCCGTCTGGCTTCGGTCGAAGCCAGCGTGCCGCAATTGCAGGCGGAGCAGGTTCGGCAGAAAAACCGCATCGCCACCCTGCTGGGTGAACGTCCGGACAAGCTGACCGTCGACCTGAGCCCGAAAGACTTGCCAGCCATTGCCAAGGCATTGCCGATCGGTAACCCGGGCGAACTGCTGCAACGTCGCCCGGACATCCTCAGCGCCGAGCGCAAACTGGCTTCCGCCACGGCGCGTATCGGTGTGGCCAAGGCCGACCTGTTCCCACGGGTCAGCCTCAGCGGCTTCCTCGGCTGGACCGCCGGGCGTGGTTCGCAGATCGGTTCCTCGGCGGCCAACGCCTGGGCGCTGGGCCCGAGCATCACTTGGGCGGCGTTCGACCTTGGCAGCGTACGTGCCCGCTTGCGCGGTGCCGACGCCGATGCCGAAGGCGCACTGGCGACCTACGAGCAACAAGTGCTGCTGGCCCTGGAAGAGTCGGAAAACGCCTTCAGCGATTACGGCAAGCGTCAGCAACGCTTGATCTCGCTGATCCGCCAAAGCGAATCCAGCCGCAAGGCTGCCGATCTGGCTGAGATCCGCTACCGCGAAGGCACCACGGATTTCCTGGTGCTGCTCGACGCCCAGCGTGAACGCTTGAACGCCGAAGACAGCCAGGCCCAGGCCGAAGTCGAGCTGTATCGCGGCATCGTCGCGATCTACAAGGCTCTCGGTGGCGGCTGGCAACCGGAAACGGTCGCCAGCAAGTAACAGTTTTTTAAAGAGCTCCTTTGGTTGGCCGCAACCAACCAATTTTTTGCCCCGCGTATCATTCGGTCGCGGGGCTTTTTTGTGCCTGTCTTTCGTGGTTTTCCAGAACGGTGACGGTGGCTGTAGTGCCTGCCCTGAGGCGATCCTTGCCGGCATAGTCGGGGTCGATGCCAATCCGCACCGGCACCCGTTGTGCCAGCTTCACCCAGGTGTAACTGGGGTTGATGTTGGCCAGCAATCGACTGCCCGGCGCGTTTTCCCGGTCGGCGATGGCGAAGGCGATGCTTTGCACAGTGCCACCGAACTTCTCACCGCTCATCAACTCGATCCGCACTCGGTCGCCCTCCTCGATCCGTGGCAGCTTGGTCTCCTCGAAATAGCCACTGATGTAGAACGAGTCACTGTCCACCAGTGCCAGCAATGCACCGCCGGCCACAGCGTAATCGCCCTGCCGGGTCAACAGGTTGGTGACGTAGCCACTGACCGGCGATTCGACACGGGTACGCTGCAGGTCCAGTTCCGCCTGAGTCAATGCTGCAATCGCCAATTGCACATTGGCCTCGGCCAGGCCGAGATTGGCCTGGTTGCGCAGCAAGTCAGCCTGGGCCACGGCAACGTCGGTGCTGGATTTTTCCCACTCTTCGCCGGAAATCGCGAAGCCCTGTTTGAGCGTGCGTCTGCGTCGTTCCTCACTCTCGCGTTGTTTCAGCAAGGCCTCGCTGGCCACGATGGACGCCCGGGATTGGCCGAGTGTTGCCTTCGCCACTTCTACCGAACGCCTGGCATGTTCAACCGCCAGACTGTAGCGCGCCGGATCGATCTCCAGCAGCAATTGGCCTTTCTCGACATGCTGGTTGTCCTGGACCGCCAGACTGACGATGCGCCCCGAGACATCCGCCGACAGGGTCACCACGTCTGCCCTCACCCGCGCATCACGCGTCCACGGCGCGCGGGTGTAATGCTCCCAGGCGAACCAGCCGAGCACGATGGCCAGCAGCACCACAGCCAATGTCGTCAATCGAGTGAGCAACGTCTTCAAGGCATCAGGCTCCCATCAACAGAATCAATGTGGCGCAAACACAGGCGTACAGCGCGCCCTCGAACAGCGCTTCATGCCAGACCAGCCGCAACACGCCGAGGCGGCGCAATACCCAGTCCAGCAAGAGAAAGACCGGTATGGCGAGGATCAGCGCCTGGGCGATTGGCGGCAGGTAGACGCCGCCTATCTCGAAATCAATGGGCAAGGACAGGTTCTCCTTCAGGGGCATTGTGCTGCAGATATTCACCGTGACGCTCAAGGAACGAGACGACGATCAACAGCGCCACACGCATGCGGAATACAGACCACAGGTGCTCGTGCGTGGCGGCATGCAGGTCATCCAGCTCGTCACCGAGTGCATGCAGCGTCGTCAGCAAGGCTGGCAGGTGCACATCCGGGCGGCCAGCGACGAAGCGGCCGGTCTGGCGCAAAGCGGCCGTCAGTTGCCGGCCGAAGGTGTCCGTCAGCAAAGCGTTGCCCTGCACCTGTTGTCTGAGCTGGTGAATGGCGACACCGAGCGCCACACAGGCGAGGCTGATTTCATAGCGCCGTTGCATGTCCGGGTCATTGGCTGCCGGCAACAGACCCAGCATGGTGGTCAGGCGGTCGACCATGCGGCTTTCGAACGCGAATTGCTCTGCGTCCGTTGCTGGCGATTGGGTCAGTTGATACACCTGTTCCCGCGCTTCGTTGTAGAACCGACGGATTCGCAACACCGGCCGGAACGGAAAGATCCACGCATAGACGATCAGGGCCAGCATCGCCGCACTGACGTAGGCACCGGCAAATTCGAACCATTGAATGGCCGTGTTCTGCCCGGTGCCGACATTCTGCGGGCCGAGCATCAGGAAACTCGATAACCCCAGCCCCATGCCGATGCCCGCCGTGGCCGGGCTGGCCAGTCCTACCGCGATGACGTAAAGCAGCGGAGCCAGCAATATCGCCAGCCATTCGAAGTCGTTGACCGCCGGCACCAGCATGAACTGATACAACGCTGAAACCACCAGTGCCAGGCCCAGTCCCCGGGCGTAGCTCTGCGCGGCGATCAAGGGGCGCGGGAACGTTGCCATCAGCGAACACAGAATCCCCACCAGAATCATCCCGCCACGGGCACCGTCCCAGGCTGTTTCGATCCAGATCAGCCCGGCCACCAGCAATGCACTGAAGGCCCGGATCGCATTCATCGTCGCCAGAGTGAAGTCCAGGTGCAGCGGGCTGGACTGGCCACGAAACATGCAACTGGCCTCCCGCCCGTCCTGTATGGCTTCGCTCAGTTCGAGGATCTGCTCCAGTTGTTGCAGCAGCCGGGCCTGCTCCCAGCGCAGGGCCCAGGCCAGCGAACGCAAGGTTGCGCTCATGTCCTCGGTCAACTGCTCAGCCCTGTAGGCCAGCGCTTCGAACTGTTGCTGCAGGACAACCAGTTGATGCCTCATGCCTTCCGGCAGTGAACGCCCGTACTGTGCCAGTTGATCGAGAAACGCCAGTTCATCGGCGCGCAAGCGCTGGACCTCGAGTGGCAGATCCCCGTCCCAGCGTTCGGTCAGCAACTGCCGCTGATGACGCAGGGCTGTCAGACGCGAGGTGAGCAGCATCAGTTGATTGCCCAGCATCAACACGAGATTGTTGGCACTGCGCAGGCGCGGAGCATCGAAATACAGATGACGGCGCAAGCCTTCCAGGGCGCTGATTTCGCCGAGCAGTTGCATTTGTCGGCGCTGGAATTCGGTTTCGCTTTCTTCGGTGCGAATCACCGCAGCGGCATGGGTGGCGACCAGTTTTATCACCTGATCGACCTTGGCGAAGTAGTTGCGCGAAACCGCCTCCGGACGGGCCGTCAACAGGCTGACGACACAGACGCAGGCCACCGCCAGCAGGGTTTCGGTCACCCGGGTAACCGCCAGCAGGAAGGTGCCGTCCTGGTCCGGAATGGCCAGCAGCGCCACTACCACGGCGGTGTAGCCACTGAGCACGAACGCCTGGGAACTGGTGTAGCGCAGCAAGGTGCCGCCGGCCGTGCATAGCGCCAGCCACAGCGCCAGGGTTGTGATGAACGGCAAAGGCGCCTGAGGGAAAATCGCCATGATCAGCACCGCCACCGCCGCGCCGAGCGTGGTGCCGATGACCTGACCGAAACTGCGGGCCAGCGCCATCCCGGCCAGTGGCTGACTGATAATGACCACTGCCATGATCGACCATTTGGGTTGATCCAGATCGAACAGGAACGCCAGGTAAAGCGTCAGCAACCCGGCTGCAATGGTTCGCAGGGCAAACAGCAACACTGCCTGACCAGGATGGATCACCGTCTTGAAATAATTGAGCAGGGCTTGCATGGACGCACTCGTCAAAGGAACTTCACCAAGCGTAGTCACTGCATCAGAAGCTCGACGGCTTCCGGGGCCGACAGATGTTGTAGGGATATTCATCCTCAGTCGCGTGACATAACGGGCAGAGTGTTTGACTCAAGGCGTCAGCTGACCGAAGCTTGCCCCTCTGCGTCAATATGAAAGCTTCGGATACCTGCATGCCTCAGTCCCGCCGCTACGTGTTCATCAGTCTTGGCCTCGTGCTTGTCCTTCTGGTTGCCTGGCTGTCGCTGCGCAGCACCGCTCCCGTGGTGCCGGAAGCCATCAAGCATGGCTACAGTGAAGCGCTGGCCGCCGCCAGGGCCGGCCAGCCGGGCGCGGCGCGGGTTTTGTACCAGCAACTGGGACGCCCGGATCTTTCAGTCAAGCGGCGCGTCTGGCTGCATGCCGAACTGCCGAATTACCCGAGCCCGCAAGCGTTGAAACTGGCCGATGCCGATCTGCAGAACGAATCCCCCGACGTACGAATGGCAGCGATCAGGAGCGTGACCGGTCTGGTGCCGGGTGGCCAGCGCAGTCTGTTGCTCGGCCCGTTGCTCGACGATGAGGACCAGAACGTTCGCTTTGCAGCAATCAACGCCCTGCTCGGCCTGTCCCCGGACCAGTTGGGCCTGTACTTCGCGCCGTTGCAGCAAGGCATCGACGTGTGGGAAGAGGCGCTCAAGCATCAGCCGGAAAGCGCCGCCAACCATGCGCAACTGGCGCGTCTGTACCTGCACAATGCCGAGCTCAAACAGGCGCAGGATGCCCTTGAGCAGACTCTGCGCCTGGATCCGGCCAATCTGCCGGCGCTGGTGATGCAGATCGAGGTGCTCGACCGCCAGGGCCAGAGTGACGCCGCCCGGCAACTGCTGGCCCGACAACTGAAGGCCCAACCCGATTCCGCCTACCTGCAACATGCCCTGGGTCTGTGGCTGCTCCATCACGACCAACGGGAATTCGCCCTGCTCGGCCTGTCCAAGGCCGTGGAGCTGGAGCCCGACAACAAAGACTATCGCTACGACCTCGCCACCACGCTGCACAGCGCCGAGGAACTCGAAGCGGCGCAGAAACAGTTACAGGAAATCGTCCAGCGCCACCCGGCCGACCGCAAGGCACGGGTGCTGCTGATCAGTTACTGGAAAGAAAGTGGCCAATTGCAGAATGTTCAGGTTCTGCTGGCCCAGCTCGAACAGATGAATCCGGACGACCCCTCGTTGCAGCAGGGGCTTTGAACGACTTCTGACAGCTTCCATGACACACCCGGAAAGAATTTCGGAACCGCCCTCTCGGCAAAGGGTCAAGTAAACAGGCAGCCCGCAAAGGCGCACCCCGCCCGCTGCCTCGTTTCCCCTAGTCATGAGAGGGCATTTTTTGTCTACATCGAACGAGTTGATCAGCGCAAAAGCCGCCACGGGCATCGAAGGTCTGGACGACATCCTGGCCGGTGGTCTCTCTCGCAGTCATGTTTTCCTGCTGGAGGGCGAGCCCGGTACCGGTAAAACCACGGTGGCGTTGCATTTTCTCCTCGCCGGTGCCCGTGCCGGAGAGCGCTCGCTGTACATCACGCTCTCCGAAACCGAGCGCGAACTGCGCCAGGGTGCGGCATCCCACGGCTGGGACTTGAATGAAAACATCGAGATTTTCGAGCTGACACCGCCGGAAAGCCTGCTCAATGCCGAACATCAACAGAGTCTGCTGTATTCCTCGGATCTTGAACTGGGTGAAGCCACCAAACAGATTTTCGAAGTGGTCGAGCGCTTCAAGCCAACCCGGGTAGTGCTCGACAGCCTGTCGGAAATCCGCCTGCTGGCGCAAAGTTCCCTGCGCTATCGCCGTCAGATCCTGGCGATCAAGCATTACTTCGTGCGCTATGACGCGACGGTGTTGCTGCTGGATGACCTGACCACCGAATCCCTCGACAAGACCGTCCACAGCGTGGCCCACGGCGTCATCCGCCTCGAAGAGCTGACCCCCAACTACGGCGCGGAACGCCGACGCGTGCGTGTGATCAAGTATCGCGGCCAGAAATATCGCGGCGGTTTTCACGACTTCACCATCATGGGCGATGGCGTGCATGTCTTTCCGCGTCTGGTGGCGGCTGAACATCGGGGCGATTACCCGCGTCTGCAATTGACCAGCGGGATCACCGAAATGGACGCGCTGCTGGGCGGCGGCATCGAAACCGGCTCCAGCACACTGATACTCGGCCCGGCCGGTACCGGCAAATCGCTGATCTCGATGATATTTGCCGCTGCGGCAGTCGCACGGGGCGAGAAAGCTGCATTATTCATTTTCGACGAAGAACTGGGCCTGCTGTTCGAGCGCATGAAGAACATCGGCATCGACCTCAAGGCCCTGCAAGCCACCGGTAATCTGCTGATCGAGCAGGTCGACGCCGCCGAACTGTCGCCTGGCGAGTTTTCTCACCGGGTACGACGCTGTGTCGATGAAGCCGACATCAAGACCGTGGTGATCGACAGCATCAACGGCTATCAGGCCGCCATGCCGGAAGAAAATGCACTGGTTCTGCACATGCACGAGCTGTTGCTGTACCTGAACCGCAAGGGTGCCGCGACCTTCATGACCGTCGCCCAGCACGGACTGGTTGGCGACATGCAGGCGCCGGTGGACATCACCTATCTGGCCGACACGGTCATCCTGCTGCGTTACTTCGAAGCCCTCGGCAAGGTGCGCCGGGCGATTTCGATCATCAAGAAACGCACCGGCAGCCACGAATCGACCATCCGTGAATACCGGATTTCCGCCCAGGGCATGACCATCGGCGAACCGCTGGAAGCCTTCCAGGGCGTGCTGCGCGGTGTGCCCACGTACCTCGGCGCGAGCAATCCGCTGCTCAAGGAAGACAACTTGTGACTGTCACCGTCCCGCTGTCCGAACGGGCGCTGATCCTCGCGCCCCTGGGTCGCGACAGCCAGATTGCGCTGATGATCCTCAACGAAGCCGGGTATGGCGGCCTGATCACCCCGGACCTCGCCAACCTTTGCAGTGAACTGGAGCCCGGCGCAGGCCTGTTGCTGATTGCCGCCGAAGCCCTTAATGGCCCGGACCTCGAAGGCCTGCTGGCCTATCTGAAGCAGCAACCGGCATGGTCGGATCTGCCCATCGTGCTATTCACTCATCATGGCGGGGCCGAGCAAGGTCCGTCTTCGCGTCTCAGTGAGTTGCTGGGTAACGTGACATTCCTTGAACGCCCTTTCCATCCAGCCACCTTGATCAGCCTGGTTTCCACTGCCTTGCGCGGTCGACGACGACAGTACGAAGCCCGCGACCGTCTGATCGATCTGAGCGAAAGCGAACGGCGTCTGCAATCGACCCTCGAAACCCTTGAGCAACAAGTCGAGGAACGCACGGCGCAACTACGGCACAACGAAGAAGCGCTGCGCCAGTCGCAGAAGATGGAGGCAGTCGGTCAGCTCACCGGCGGGATCGCCCACGACTTCAACAACATGCTGACCGGGATCATCGGCAGTCTGGAATTGCTGCGCCGGCGTCTTGCCCGTGGCCGGACAGAGGATCTCGACAGCCTGATCGATCTGGGCGTGACCTCTGCCAACCGGGCGGCGGGCCTGACTCACCGTTTGCTGGCCTTCTCGCGGCGCCAGTCGCTGGATTCCAAAGCGGTGCAGATGAATGATCTGGTGCAATCGATGGGCGAGCTGCTGCAACGCAGCCTGAACGAAAGCATCCAGCTGGACATGCGTTTGCACGAGCAATTGTGGGTGGCCGAGGCCGACCCCAATCAACTGGAAAGCGCCCTGCTCAACCTGGTGATCAACGCCCGGGACGCGATGCCCGACGGCGGCAATCTGGTGGTCGAAACGGGCAATCAGGTGCTGGATCGTGACTTCACCGCGAGCTACAGCAATCTGCAACCCGGCGATTACGTCGTGTTAAGCGTGACCGACAACGGCTGCGGCATGCCGCAGAGCGTGATCAACCGCGCATTCGATCCGTTTTTCACCACCAAACCCATCGGTCAGGGCACCGGGCTCGGCCTGTCGATGATCTATGGCTTCAGCAAGCAATCCGGCGGGCATGTGTCGATCGACAGCGAAATCGATCAGGGCACCACGGTGAAACTCTATCTGCCGCGCTTCCAGGGTGAGTCCCTGCCCCACACTCCGATGGATACGGAACAGACTCCGGACGCCCTGGAAGGCGAAACCGTGCTGATCGTCGAGGACGACCCGGCCGTACGGGTGCTGGTCAGCGCCGTATTGAGCGAGTTGGGTTATGGCTTTGTCGAAGCCAGCGACGTCGACGGTGCCGTGCCCATCCTGGACTCGGCCCAGCGCATTGATCTGCTGATCAGCGACGTCGGTCTGCCGGGCATGAACGGCCGGCAACTGGCGGAAATCGGCCGACAATACCGGCCGGAATTGAAAGTGCTGTTCATCACCGGCTATGCCGAGCACGCTGCGGTGCGCGGCGGATTCCTCGATCCTGGCATGCAGATGATCACCAAACCCTTCACCTTCGATCTGTTGACGGCGAAGGTGCGGGAAATGATCAAGAGCTGAGGCGGTTGACGCCTCAGGCCAGCAGTTCCTGAATCTTCTCCTGCAACACGTCCAGGTCGAACGGTTTTTCCAGGATCGGCGCCCGGCGGGTGATCGGGCTGCCGGTCTCGCGGATTTCCTGCGGATAGCCGCTGATGAAGATCACCTTCAGGTCAGGACGCAATTTGACGGCGGGTTCGGCGATCTGCACGCCGGAGATTCCGCCCGGCAAGCGAAAATCGGTAATCAACATGTCCAGATGCGGCTTGCTCGCCAGAATCTCGAACGCCTGCTCGCCGTTTTCGGCCTGCAATACGCGATAGCCCTGGCCTGACAAATAATCGGTCAGGACCATCAGGATTACCGGTTCGTCCTCGACGACGAGTACTACATCTTGTGCATCTACGCTCATGGGAAGCCTTTGTTCGGTCAATAGCTGCTGATACGACCGTGTGGTCACTCAGAGGTTGCGTTTGTTTCGCCGTTTTCCTGGAGCGGCAGACAAACGCGAAACAGGGCGCCCTCGTTGATCCTGCTTTCGACGACGATGGAGCCGCCGTGGGCGGCGACGATCTGTTCGGAAATGAACAGACCCAGTCCGAGACCGGCGACCACCGTCTTGGCGGAGACCCGTTCGAACTGTTGAAAAATGCGCTTCTGGTTCTCCTCGCTGATGCCGATGCCCTGATCCGCAACTTCGACCCGCGCCTCGTTACCTTCGCGATAAACCCGCACCTGCACCGGACTCTTGCCGCCATACCGCAAGGCGTTGGTCAGCAGGTTCGACACCACTTGCTCGATGCGGAACTCGTCCCACTGCCCTTCCACCGCTTCTGTCGCGGTAAAGCTGACTTCAGTCTCGGCCGCTTCGATCTGCTGGGCGAAATTCTGCAGCAGGTTGCCCACCAGTTGCGAAAGGTCGAAGCGGCTCGGTCGGATCGACAGCTTGCCGGTGCGGATCCGCGACACGTCGAGCATGTCCTCGATCAGCCGGATCAGGCTTTTGATCTGGCGCTCGTCGCGGTCGACCATGGCGTGCATCTTGTCGAGGGTGAACGCGGCGGCGTTGTCCCGGGCCAGGTGCATCTTGCGCAGTTGCGTTTCGAGGATAAGGCCGTTGAGCGGCGTGCGCACTTCATGGGCGACGATCGACATGAAATCGTCACGCATGCGTACTGCCTGCTCCAGTTCGCCCTGGGTGCTTTGCAGTTGCTGCAACAGCGCCTCCTGTTCGCGACGGCTCTGCTCCAGCGCTTCGACCTGTTGTTTCATCGCCTTGCTCTGGCGATACAGGTCGACGAATACGTTGACCTTGCTCTTCACCGCATGGATATCCAGCGGCTTGTGCAGGAAGTCCACCGCACCGCTTTCATAGCCCTTGAACGCGTAGTTCAGCTCCCGGCCAGCGGCGCTGACGAAAATGATCGGGATGTTCTTGGTCTTCTCGGTGCCGCGCATCAGTTCGGCCAGTTCGAAGCCGTTCATACCGGGCATCTGCACATCGAGAATGGCCATGGCGAATTCGTGTTGCAGCAACAGCGACAGCGCTTCGTCTGCTGAAAGCGCTTTGTAGACGGTGCGGTCTTCGCGTTTGATCAGCGCTTCGAGAGCCAGCAGGTTCTCGGGCAGATCGTCGACGATCAGCAGTTTTGCCTGGATATTACTCAGCATGCGATTCGTTCCAGCTCGACAAGCAGACGGCCGATGCCGCGTATGGGAAGTATGTGATCCGGTTGATGAGTCTTCAATGCGGCCTCGGGCATGGTCGCCACCAACGCGTCCTGCGGATCCTGAACGATGGTCAGCCCTCCCTGGCGTTTGACCTGGGCCAGTCCTCGCGCGCCGTCGTGATTGGCCCCGGTCAGCAGCACGGCAGCCAGCGCCGGGCCGTAGACATCGGCAGCGGATTCGAACAGGAAGTCGATCGAGGGCCGCGAATGGTGCAAACGATCCTCCAGGCTCAACGACAGGCTACGATCCTGCTCCACCGACAGGTGATAACCCGGTGTGGCGAAATACACCGTGCCGGGGCTGATGTCCTGTTTATCGATGGCCTCGGTCACCGGCAGCTCCACGCGCCGGGCGAACACCTCGGCAAGTTGGCTGCGTCGTTCTTCCGGCAAATGCAGCACGATGATGATCGGCAGACCGAAGCCTGCCCGCAGCGAACCGAGCAGGGTCAACAAGGCCTCGACGCCACCGGCGGAAGCTCCGACCACAATCGCCTCGACCCGAGGCAAATCCGCTGCACTGTTCATGATTTGCGGTAGATCCGTTCTTGTTTCACCAAGGGTTCGAACTGGTTTGAGTAGCCGGAAAAATCCAGCGTTTCCTTGCTACCCAGTACCAGAAATCCACGGTGGCAAAGCGACTCATGGAACAGCCCGAACGCTCGATCCTGAAGTTTTTTATTGAAGTAAATCAACACGTTACGACATGAAATTAATTGAGTTTCAGAGAATACGCTATCCGTTGCCAGGCTGTGATCGGCGAAGGTCACGTTCTCGCACAGGCTCTTGTCGAAAATCGCGTAACCATACGCAGCCGTGTAGTAGTCGGCAAACGAGCGCTGACCGCCGGCCTGCTGGTAGTTGGCGGTGTAGGCGCGCACGTTCTCCATCGAAAAGATCCCCTGCTTGGCCTTGTCCAGCGAGCGCGGGTTGATGTCGGTGGCGTAGATGATCGTGCGATCCAGCAGACCCTCCTCGCGCAGCAGGATCGCCATCGAATAGACCTCCTCGCCGGTGCTGCATCCGGCGATCCAGATCTTGATCGACGGATAGGTCTTGAGCAGCGGCACCACTTCCTGACGGATCGCCAGGAAGTGCGACGGATCGCGGAACATCTCGCTGACCGGAATCGTCAGCAATTGCAGCAGTTGCATGAACGCCGTCGGGTCATGCAGGACCTTTTCCTGCAACGCCGAAATGGTCGCGCATTCGAACTGGCTCAGCGCATGTTGCACCCGGCGCTTGATCGATGCGCCGGAATAATCGCGAAAGTCGTAGCTGTACTTGAGATAAATCGCCTCGATCAGCAACCGCAGTTCGATTTCACTGTTTCGTTCAATGTGATGACTACGTTCCACTAAATGCGTTCCATCTTCGGCAACCACACGCGAATCAGCGAGAACAGGCGATCCAGATCGATGGGCTTGGCCAGGTAATCATTGGCGCCCGCCTGCAGGCAGCGCTCCTGATCGTCCTTCATGGCCTTGGCCGTCACCGCGATGATCGGCAGCTTGCGCCAGCGCGGATCCTTGCGGATTTCCATGGTGGCTTCAAAACCATCCATTTCCGGCATCATCACGTCCATCAGCACCAGATCGATGTCCTCGACTTCTTTCAGTTTTTCAATCGCTTCACGGCCGTTCCGGCCGATCACCACGACTGCCCCCTTGGTTTCCAGCGCGCTGGTCAGGGCGAAGATGTTGCGTACATCGTCGTCCACCAGCAGCACTTTGCGGCCCTCGAAAACCTTGTCGCGGCTACGCGCGGTTTTCAGCATCTTCTGCCGTTCATGGGACAACTGCGATTCGACTTTGTGCAGAAAGAGTGTGACCTCGTCCAGCAAGCGTTCCGGCGAGCGTGCACCCTTGATGATGATCGAACGCGAATACTTGCGCAGATCGGCCTCTTCATCGCGGGTCAGGTTGCGTCCGGTGTAGACGATGACCGGCGGGAACGAGCAGATGTCTTCAGTGGACATGCGCTTGAGCAAATCGTTGCCGAGCATGTCCGGCAACTTCAGGTCGATGATCATGCAATCGAAGATCGTCGTGCGCAGCAGCTCCAGCGCGTCCTGCGCCAGGCCGACAGCGGTGATTTCGATGTCGTCGTCACCGATCAACCGGGCGATGCTCTCCCGTTGCAAATCGTCGTCTTCGACCAGCAACACGCGTTTGACCTTCTGGGTCAGCTTGGCTTCAAGACGCGCGAACACGTCCTTGAGCTCTTCGCGGGTGGTCGGTTTGACCGCGTAACCGATGGCGCCCATGTGCATGGCGGCCTCGACGCGATCCTCGACCGAAATCACGTGCACCGGGATGTGCCGAGTTTCAGCGTGTTCTTTAAGGCGTTGCAGAACGGTCAGGCCCGAGTGATCCGGCAGGCGCATGTCGAGCAGGATCGCATCCGGCACGAACTCTTTCGCCAGGTCGTAACCTTCATCGGCGCCGTGGGCGACCAGGCACTGATAGCCCAACTCGTGGGCCAGGTCGTAGAGGATGTGGGCAAAGTTCGGCTCGTCTTCCACCACCAGAATGCAGCGGGTGTCGAACGGAGCCTTGTTGCGGTCGTCGTTGAAGCGCGGGATATCCGCGGAGGCCACCGGCGAAACCGCCACGACCGGCGCGGCAACCGGTGCGGGCGGAGTAAACGTCAGCGGTGCGAACGCCGTTTCACCCTCTTCGCTGTATTGCTGCGGCAACACCAGAGTAAACACGCTGCCCTGCCCCGGCGCGCTGCTGACGCTGATCGAGCCGCCCAGCAACATCGCCAGATCCCGAGAAATCGACAGCCCCAGACCGGTACCGCCGTACTTGCGATTGGTGGTGCCGTCAGCCTGGCGGAAGGCTTCGAAAATGCTTTCCTGCTGGTCCTGCGCAATCCCGATCCCCGAGTCGCGCACGATAAAGGCAATGCGGTCGTCCGGCTGGCCGGCGATGGTCAGGCTGACCGTGCCGTGTTCGGTGAACTTCACGGCGTTGGACAGCAGGTTCTTGATCACCTGTTCCAGACGCTGGCGGTCGGTGAACAGAGTGATCGGCGCATCCGGTTGCAATTCGACGCTGAACGTCAGTTTCTTGTCTGCGGCCAGTGGTTCGAACACGCTGCGCAAGCCATCGGCCAGACGCGCCACACTGGTGTTTTCCGGAACCACTTCGAGCTTGCCGGCTTCCACCTTGGAAATATCGAGAATGTCGTTGATCAGGTTGAGCAGGTCGTTGCCGGCGGAATAGATCGACTCGGCAAACTTCACCTGCTCGGCGCTGAGGTTTTCCTGCGGGTTTTCCGCCAGCAACTTGGCCAGGATCAGCGAACTGTTCAGCGGCGTGCGCAGTTCGTGGGACATGTTGGCGAGGAATTCGGATTTGTACTTGCTCGAACGCTGCAGCTCTTCGGCGCGCTCTTCCAGTTGTACCTGGGCCTGATTGAGTTCGGTGTTCTTCTGGTCCATGGCGTCGCGTTGCTCGGCCAGGGTCTGGGCCTGTTCGGCCAGTTGCTCGTTGGTCTGCTCCAGCTCGACTTGCTGGGTTTCCAGGTGCGCCTGGGACTCCTTGAGAATCCGTGACTGTTCTTCCAGCTCTTCGTTGGCGGTTTTCAGCTCTTCCTGTTGCACCTGCAACTCTTCATTGAGCTGCTGGGTTTCGGCCAGGACTTCCTGCAGACGCTGACGATAACGCGCCGCCTCGATGGAGGTGCCGATGTTGCCGGCAATCAGTTCCAGCAGCGCCACATCGCGCTCGGTCAGCGGACGCAGGAAGCCCAGTTCGATCACGCCATTGACCCGGTCGTCATCGCTGGTCGGCACCACCAGCACACTGTGCGGCAGGCCTTCGCCCAGACCGGAGCTGACCTTGAAGTAATCGACCGGCACCGAATCGAGACGAATCAATCGCGCCTGCTGGGCGGCCTGGCCAACGATGCCTTCGTCGCTATAGAGGGATTGTTCCTGTTGTTCCTGCTCGCGAGAGAAACCATAAGTCGCCACGCGTTTCAGGCCGCCATGTTCTTCGCGCACGTACAACGCAGCGACGGCAGTGCCCAGGTATTGCGCACAAAATTGCAGGATGTTGCGCCCCAACAGATTGAGCGTCAGTTGTCCCAACACCTGCTCGGCCAGTTCGGTCTGGCCTGTGCGCAGCCAGGCTTGCTGCGAGAGGCGTTCAGCGCTGGCCAGTTGCGCAGCCAGGTTGGCGCTATAACTGTTGGACAGACTGACCAGATCGCGCCGGCCAATATAGGCCAGCAAACCGCTGATGCCGGCGATGAACAGCAGATACAGGCTGATGCTCCAGATCGTGGTCCGGCGCACATCTTCGTTGCGCGTGGTGCGCAATGTCTGCTCGGTGTCGATCACGTCATCGAATTGCTTGCGGATCTCATCGGTCAGGCGCTTGCCGCGCCCGGCCTTGACCGCAGCCTTGTAGTCGCCGCTGGCGCGCTGCAGGTCGATCATCGATTGCGCGTAGGTCGCCCACTCTGTCTGCAGCGCCTGCAAGCGGCGCAAGCGGTCGGTCTGCACCGGGTTGTCGGCCGTCAGTTCGAGCAAGGTATTGAGCGCCACGGCGATGCGAGGCTTGGCTGTTTCATAGGGGTCGAGGAAGTGCTCGTCGCCGCTGAGCAGGTAGCCGCGCATGCCGGTTTCCAGATCGACCGTCAGCTTCACCGCTTCGTTGGCGTTATTGATCACCCGGTCGGTGTGCTCCACCCACTGGATGACCGACAGCAAATAAGTGATCAGCGACACGAAGAACACGGCACTGATCGCACCGACGCCCAGTGGCAGCGCGATGTTGCGGGTCAGCAGTTTGCGAAACCGTGATTCATCAACCGAAGACGGAGAGGACATGTGGCAGCCTTGTCGAACTGTTGAAAACCAGGGAGTTTGCCCCAAAACGGCGGCATGGATCCATTTTTCTCACAGTCTTAGCACTGTTTTCCCACATTTGCCTGCGTCGGATCGCGGGCTAACGGTTATCCTTGCCCGCCCGTTTGCGCCTATTCTTTTTTGTATCCATCCGGGAACTTGTGGCCATGCGCCACTTACTCATGCAAGAGCCCGGCAATATTGATCGACCGGCGCCCCGTCCCCCATTCTTGAGAGCCGCCACTATGTCCACCACCGCGTCCACCATCCTTGTAGTAGAAGACGACACCATCGTGCGCATGCTGATCGTCGACGTGCTGGAGGAACTGGACTTCAAGGTGTTGGAGGCGGACGGCAGCGAACAGGCCTTGGCAATCATCAAGGATGCAAATCAGCACATCGATCTGATGATGACCGACGTCGGGCTGCCGATCATGGATGGCCGTCAACTGGCCACCGAGGCCCGCAATATCCGCCCTTCACTGCCGATTCTGTTTGCCAGTGGCTATGCCGAGACCATTGAAGTGCCGGCGGACATGCATGTGATCGGCAAACCTTTCTCGATCGATCAACTGCGTGACAAGGTGAAAAGCGTTCTGGGTCACCACTGACACAAGCGGCCTTTCCAGCGCGGATTCAACCTCAGGATATGTTCTAATCCGCGCGTTTTTTCTTCTTCCCTCTCGTTCTTCAGGAAACACTTTTTCATGAGTCAGCCCGCAACCAAAGTCCTCGTCATTGGTTACGTCTGGCCGGAACCCCGCTCTTCTGCCGCGAGCGGGCATGTGATGCAGATTCTCGAGACCTTCCTGCAACAGGGCTGGGACATTACGTTTGCCAGCCCTGCAGGCGTCGGCGAACATCCGGCCGATCTTGCCGAGTTGGGCATTCGTACTGTTCCGATCGAATTGAACAACAGCAGCTTCGATGTCTTCGTCAGCGAACTGGCACCGGATATCGTGCTGTTCGACCAGTTCATGATCGAAGAACAATTCGGCTGGCGCGTGGAAAAGCACTGTCCAAATGCTTTGCGCGTACTGGAAACTTCGGACTTGCAGAGTTTGCGGCATGCTCGTCATCAACGCTTGAAGGAGCGGTTGAAGATCAGCGATGACGCGAACGACTTCCATGAGTTGTTCGCGCCCGCGCTGCGCGAAGAATTCGAGCTGATGGCTGACACGGACCTGGCCAAACGCGAGATTGCCGCGCTCTACCGCTGCGATCTGAACCTGATGATCTCGCAGGTGGAAATCGAGTTGCTGGTGCAGCAGTTCAAGTTGCCGCCCGAGTTGCTGCACTGGTGCCCGCTGATGGTCAAACCGTCCAGCACACCGGCAAAACCTTTCGAAGAGCGCGCGCACTTCCTCAGTATCGGCAACTTCCGTCACGCGCCGAACTGGGACGCGGTTTTATGGATGAAGTCGGCCGTCTGGCCGCTGATCCGCGAACAATTGCCGAAAGCACAATTGCACATTTACGGCGCCTACACGCCGCCCAAGGCCGCAGCCTTGCACAACGCCGCGCAGGGTTTTCACATCATGAACTGGGCCGAGGATGCATTGCAGGTCATGTCCGATGCGCGCATCTGTCTGGCACCTCTGCGGTTTGGCGCAGGCATCAAGGGCAAGCTGATCGACGCGATGCTCTGCGGTACTCCGAGTGTCACCACGCCGATCGGTGCGGAAGGCATGTACACCGACCAACCCTGGCCGGGCGCCATTTGTCGTACGGCGCAGGATCTGGCCAATGCCGCCATTGAGCTCTATCGCGACGAGGTCCGCTGGCAAGCAACTCAGTCTCAGGGACAAGCACTGCTCAACGACGTTTACCCGCACGCCATACATGGACCGGCGTTGATCAACAAGTTGCAGGAATGTCGCAAAAACATTGTTCAACTAAGACGCCAAAACTTTATTGGCAGCATGCTGCGCCACCACTCACACAAAAGCACCCAATACATGGCACAGTGGATTGAAGCGAAGAACCAGAACAAGTAACCAGCCTGGACACTTCCAAAAACAATAGCCAACAACTTGAATTGATCCATACATAGCCAGCCAGTACATCAAACACTATAAACATCCTGCAATTGCCGCCCTGACTATCTGACAGAGCGGCATATTTAAAAACTTATGCAGGATGCACTTATGAGCACTAACAACTGGATGGGCTCGACACCCGCCATTGACTCACTATCGATATCTGAACTGACACTGCCGGGCACTCATAACGCCGGCAGTGACTGGCGCGCTTCCTATCCGCTTTTCGGCCCGCCGCGCCACTGGCTCGCATGCCAGCATGACTCCTTTCATGCTCAGTTGAATCATGGTTCCAGGGCGCTGGATATTCGCCTGACTTATGATCAAAAGGGAGAAGGCCCGAAAAAATTTGTCATTCACCATAACGGCCATCGAAACTCTCGAACCCTGGAAAACCTGATCACCGATGTCAATAAGTTCCTGAACAGTAACCCGGATGAATTCATTATTCTGGATTTCCACAGTCTTGACGGGAGCGACTTCGATTACGACTACTTCAATAAGATAGTGATCCACTTTCTTGGCCATCGACTTGTTCCTCGTCAGAACTTGTCATTGAGCCTTCGTGAACTCAAACGCGCCAACACGCAACAACGTGTGTTTGCTGCGGCCAGGTCACATTGGCAACTGGATCACAAACTGTTCCACGATCAGATCAGCCATCGATGGTCCGGCAATGGCATTACCAGCCCGGATGAGTTGAGGCAATTTATTGGCAGCGTTCTGCAGAACCCACCGGGTACCTGGAAGCCCTGGTCGTTATCCGCCACCAGTTACACCGCCCTTGGCGGTCCCGTCGACATTCACGACGAACTGAACGAATGGTTCGATCTGGATAAAAGTGACTGGGCGTTGAAGTGCAACATTATCAATGTCGACTTCATGGAAGAGTCGGATCTGGCGGAGTTTTGCCGGATTGCCAGTTTGATGAAGGCCCGACAACGCACGCTTTGAGCCGCAATGGAAACTGGCGCACCCCGCGCACAAAGAGGCATGATCGCCGGGCGATAACAAAAAAAGCGCCCGATCATGACCCGAACCGCCCGCGTGACCGACCCCTCTTATGAATTGATGGATGACCACAACGGGTTGTCCATCATCTATCGCCAACACGGTTTCCCCTGCCCGCTGGTGCGCTGGCATTTCCACAAGGAATATGAACTGCATTTGATCGTGGCCAGTTCGGGCAAGGTGTTCATCGGCGACTACATCGGCAACTTCTACCCCCAGACACTGTTCCTCACCGGCCCCAACCTGCCGCACAACTGGATCAGCCAGGTGGCCGAAGACGAAGTGGTCGAGAAACGCGACATGCTGGTGAACTTCACCGATGAACTGTTCGAAAGCGGTCATCAGGTGTTTGCCGAACTGAAGACCCTGGCGCCATTGCTGGAGCGTGCGCAGTACGGCATCGAGTTCCGCTGTCCACACACGATCCGCCAAGCGACAAACCTGATGCAGAAGATTGCCGACACCCGAGGCATCACCCGTCTCGGGCACTTTTTCATCCTGATGGAACTGTTGGCCGCCACCGACGACTACCAGCTGCTGTCCGGCGCAACCACCCCGCAACTGGCCGACGAACACAACATCGACCGCACCAACCGCGCGGTGGATTACATCTTCGCCCACTACGCCCGCGAACTGCCGCTGGAGGAAGTCGCCGAGCATCTGGGCATGAAACCCACCTATTTCAGCCGGGTGTTCAAGCAGGCCACAGGGCGCAATTTCATCGAATTCGTCAATCGCCTGCGCATCAGCAAATCCTGCGAGCTGCTGGCGGATGGCGACAAACCGGTGACCGAGGTGTGTTTCGAGTCAGGCTTCAACAACATCTCCAATTTCAACCGGCGCTTTCAGCAGCTCAAAGGCATGACACCCTCGCATTACCGGCGACTGGTGGTGCAGCGTCTGACCGAGCAGAACCACGGCTGACTTCCGAAAACCTGTACGGTTTCATCAACCCTGACCTGCTGAAATCCCCTTCCCTGCGTTAATCACTCCAATCCCGAGTGCAAAAAAGTATCGATTCAAGTGCTAGGGATGATTTGTCAGCCCTGCGATTGAAGGCTGTAATCAGTGCACATTCTTCCTGCAGCCGGAAGACACAAAAACAATAACTGTCCTTCTGTCCCCCTCCGGGTGCAGAAAAGGAGTGCACGATGCAACCCACTGCAAAAGCTCTGCTTGCCCTCACCTGCATGACCCTCAGCAGCGTCAGCCTTGGCGCCCAGACCCTGACCATCGCCACCGTCAACAATAGCGACATGATCCGCATGCAAAAGCTCTCGAAAACCTTCGAGGCCGAGCACCCGGACATCAAGTTGAACTGGGTCGTGCTGGAAGAAAACGTCCTGCGTCAGCGCCTGACCACCGACATCGCCACCCAGGGCGGTCAGTTCGACGTGTTGACCATCGGCATGTACGAAGCCGCACTCTGGGGCGCCAAGGGCTGGCTGGAGCCGATGAAGGATCTGCCGGCCAGCTACGCCCTCGACGATGTGTTCCCGTCGGTGCGTGAAGGCCTGTCGGTCAAGGGTTCGCTGTACGCCCTGCCGTTCTACGCCGAAAGCTCGATCACCTATTACCGCACCGACCTGTTCAAGGACGCCGGCCTGACCATGCCCGAGCGTCCGACCTGGGAGCAGATCGCCGGCTTCGCCGAGAAACTCACCAACAAGGACAAGGAACAGTACGGCATCTGCCTGCGCGGCAAGGCCGGCTGGGGCGAGAACATGGCGCTGATCACCACCGTGGCCAACGCCTACGGTGCGCGCTGGTTCGATGAGCAGTGGAAACCTGAATTCAGCGGCCCGGAATGGAAAAACGCGCTGAATTTCTACGTCGACACCATGAAAAAATCCGGCCCGCCGGGTGCCTCCAGCAACGGTTTCAACGAGAACCTCGCGCTGTTCAACAGCGGCAAATGCGCGATCTGGGTCGATGCCAGCGTCGCCGGCTCGTTCGTCACCGACAAGACCCAGAGCAAGGTCGCCGACCACGTCGGCTTCACCTACGCGCCGCATCAGGTCACCGACAAAGGCTCGGCGTGGCTGTACTCATGGGCGCTGGCGATTCCGACCAGCTCCAAGTCTAAGGACGCCGCCAAGGAGTTCAGTGCCTGGGCCACGTCCAAGGAGTACGGCGAACTGGTCGCCAAGACCGACGGCATCGCCAACGTACCGCCGGGCACCCGCGCCTCGACCTACAGCGAGGCTTACATGAGCGCAGCGCCGTTTGCCAAGGTGACGCTGGAATCGCTGAAAGCGGCCGACCCGAGCAAACCGACCCTCAAGCCTGTGCCTTATATCGGCATTCAACTGGTGACCATTCCCGAGTTCCAGGGCATCGGCACCCAGGTCGGCAAGCTGTTTTCGGCCGCGCTGATCGGCCAGACCACGGTCGACCAGGCCCTGACCGCCGCGCAGCAAACCACCGAACGCGAGATGAAGCGCGCGGGTTACCCCAAGTAACCACTGCCCTCTTCAATTGAAGGAAGGGAGCTTGCTCCCTCCCCTCAAAGAACTCGCTGTATCTCGAGTATGTGATCACCATGAATACTTCAACTGCCAAAGCCCACATCGACCTGTCGCAACCCCGGCGCAAAAACCGCGTAGCCAATCCCGGCTGGTTTCTGGTCAGCCCTTCGGTGGCCCTGTTGCTGCTGTGGATGATCGTGCCGCTGGGCATGACCGTCTATTTTTCGATGATCCGCTACAACCTGCTCGACCCGGGCATCAACGAATTCGTCGGGCTGGATAACTTCACTTACTTTCTGACCGATTCGGGCTTCCTGCCCGGCGCCACCAACACCTTGCTGCTGGTGGGCAGCGTGCTGCTGATCAGCGTGGTGTTCGGCGTGTTGATCAGTGCGTTGCTGGAGGCCAGCGAGTTCTTCGGTCGCGGCATCGTGCGGGTGATGCTGATTTCGCCGTTTTTCATCATGCCCACAGTCGGTGCGCTGATCTGGAAGAACCTGATCTTCCACCCGGTCTCCGGCATCCTCGCCTACCTCTGGAAGCTGTTCGGCGCGCAACCGGTGGACTGGCTGGCGCACTACCCGCTGCTGTCGATCATCATCATTGTCTCGTGGCAATGGCTGCCCTTCGCGATCCTGATCCTGATGACCGCCATGCAGTCCCTCGACCAGGAACAGAAAGAAGCCGCCCGCCTCGATGGCGCCGGCCCTGTCGCGATCTTCTGGCACCTGACCCTGCCACATCTGGCGCGGCCGATTGCGGTGGTGGTGATGATCGAAACCATTTTCCTGCTGTCGGTGTTCGCCGAAATCTTCACCACCACCAACGGCGGCCCCGGCTATGCGTCGACCAACCTCGCCTACCTGATCTACAACCAGGCGCTGGTGCAGTTCGACGTCGGCATGGCCTCGGCCGGCGGCCTGATCGCCGTGGTCATCGCCAACATCGCCGCGATCATTCTGGTGCGGATGATCGGCAAAAACCTGACTGACAAAGCCTGAGGCCTGCCATGACTCTCCAACAATCCCGCCGGCTGCAAAGCCTGCTGCTCGGCACGCTGGCCTGGGCCATCGCGATCATCATTTTCTTCCCGATCTTCTGGATGGTGCTGACCAGTTTCAAGACCGAAATCGACGCCTTCGCCACGCCACCCCAGTTGTTCTTCACGCCGACGCTGGAGAACTACCTGCACATCAACGAGCGCAGCGATTACTTCAGTTTCGCCTGGAACTCGGTGGTGATTTCCTTCAGCGCCACCGCCCTGTGCCTGCTGATTGCGGTGCCGGCGGCCTACTCGATGGCGTTCTACGAAACCCAGCGCACCAAAGGCACGCTGCTGTGGATGCTCTCCACCAAAATGCTGCCGCCGGTGGGTGTGCTGATGCCGATCTACCTGCTGGCCAAGAGTTTCGGCCTGCTCGACACGCGCATCGCACTGATCGTGATCTACACGCTGATCAACCTGCCGATCGTGGTCTGGATGATTTACACCTACTTCAAGGACATCCCCAAAGACATCCTCGAAGCCGCCCGCCTCGACGGTGCCACGCTGATGCAGGAAATGCTCCGGGTGCTGCTGCCAATCGCCAAGGGCGGGCTGGCCTCGACCGTGCTGCTGTCGCTGATCCTGTGCTGGAACGAGGCGTTCTGGTCGCTGAACCTGACCTCGTCCAAAGCCGCGCCGCTGACCGCGTTGATCGCCTCCTACTCAAGCCCCGAAGGTTTGTTCTGGGCCAAGTTGTCGGCCGTCTCGACCCTGGCCTGCGCGCCAATCCTGATCTTCGGCTGGATCAGCCAGAAACAACTGGTGCGCGGCCTGTCGTTCGGCGCCGTCAAATAAGAATTCGCAAAAGGAGCGCCACCATGGCCAACCTGAAAATCAAGAATCTGCAAAAAGGCTTCGAAGGTTTTTCCATCATCAAGGGCATCGACCTTGAGGTGAACGACAAGGAATTCGTGGTGTTCGTCGGCCCGTCGGGCTGCGGCAAATCCACCCTGCTGCGACTGATCGCCGGCCTTGAAGAAGTCAGCGGCGGCACCATCGAACTGGACGGGCGCGACATCACCGAAGTCAGCCCGGCCAAACGTGACCTGGCGATGGTGTTCCAGACCTACGCGCTGTACCCGCACATGACCGTGAAGAAGAACATGTCGTTCGCACTCGACCTGGCGGGCGTGCCGAAGGCTGAAGTCGAGAAGAAAGTCGGCGAAGCGGCGCGGATTCTCGAACTCGGGCCGATGCTGGAACGCAAGCCGAAGCAGCTGTCCGGCGGCCAGCGTCAGCGTGTGGCCATCGGCCGGGCGATCGTGCGCAACCCGAAAATCTTCCTGTTCGACGAACCGCTGTCCAACCTCGACGCCGCCCTGCGGGTGCAGATGCGCCTTGAGCTGCTGCGCCTGCACAAAGACTTGAAAGCGACGATGATCTACGTGACCCACGATCAGGTCGAAGCCATGACCATGGCCGACAAGGTGGTGGTGCTCAATGGCGGCAAAATCGAGCAGGTCGGCTCACCGCTGGAGCTGTATCACAATCCCGCCAACCTGTTCGTTGCCGGTTTCCTCGGCACGCCGAAAATGGGTTTCCTCAAGGGCAAGATCGCCCGGATCGACGGCCCGAGCTGCGAAGTCTCGCTGGACGCCGGCACCCGCATCACCCTGCCGTTCAACGCGTCGAACCTGAGCGTCGGCAGCGCCGTGACCCTGGGCATTCGTCCGGAACATCTGGAGCTGGCGCAACCGGGCGACTGCACCCTGCAAGTCACCGCCGACGTCAGCGAACGACTGGGCAGCGACACCTTCTGCCACGTCAAGACCAACGCCGGCGAAGCCCTGACCATGCGCGTGCGCGGTGATCTGGCGAGCCGCTACGGCGAACAGCTGAACCTGCACCTGGACGCCGCCCACTGCCATCTGTTCGATGCCGACGGCGTGGCGCTGACCCGCCCGTTGCGCGCCGCCGCCTGATTTCGAGACTGACCCGATGAAACTGAACCAGCAAAACCTCAACCGCCTCGCTGCCGAGGTGAAACTGCCAGCCTACAGCCTCAGCGACACCCGCCAGGGCATCGCCCACATCGGCGTCGGCGGCTTCCACCGTGCGCATCAGGCGTATTACACCGATGCACTGATGAACACCGGCGAAGCGCTGGACTGGGCCATTTGCGGTGTCGGCCTGCGCGCCGAAGACCGCCGCGCCCGGGACGATCTCAAGGAACAGGACTACCTGTTCACCCTGTTCGAATTGGGTGATAGCGACGACACCGAAGTCCGCGTCATCGGCGCGATCCGCGACATGCTGCTGGCCAGCGACAGCGCCCAGGTGCTGATCGACAAACTCGCCGACCCGCAAGTCCGCATCGTCTCGCTGACCATCACCGAGGGCGGCTATTGCATCGATGACAGCAACGGCGAGTTCATGGCGCACCTGCCGCAGATTCAGCACGACCTGACCTACCCGCAGCAACCGCAAACCGTGTTCGGCTTCCTTTGTGCAGCGCTGGCCAAGCGACGCAAAGCGGGCATTCCGGCGTTCACCGTGATGTCCTGCGATAACCTGCCACACAACGGCGCCGTCACCCGCAAGGCACTGCTGGCGTTCACCGCGCTACTCGATCCCGACCTGCGCGACTGGATCGACGCCAACGTCAGCTTCCCCAACGCCATGGTCGATCGCATCACCCCGATGACCAGCACCGCGCATCGCCTGCAACTGGCGGACAAACACGCCGTCGACGACGCGTGGCCGGTGGTCTGCGAACCGTTTGTGCAATGGGTGCTGGAAGACAAATTCGTCAACGGCCGCCCGGCCTGGGAAAAGGTCGGCGTACAGTTCACCGACGACGTTTCACCCTACGAAGAGATGAAGATCAAACTGCTTAACGGCAGCCATCTGGCCCTGACGTATCTGGGCTTTTTGAAGGGCTACCGTTTCGTTCACGAAACCATGAACGACCCGTTGTTCGTGCGTTACATGCGCGCCTACATGGACCTGGACGTGACCCCGCAACTGGCGCCGGTGCCGGGCATCGACCTGACGGAGTACAAGAACACGCTGGTGGCGCGGTTCTCCAATCAGGCGATTGCCGATCAGCTGGAGCGGGTGTGTTCGGATGGTTCTTCGAAGTTTCCCAAGTTCACCATTCCGACGATCAATCGGTTGATTGCCGATGGTCGCGAGACCAAGCGCGCGGCACTGGTGGTGGCGGCCTGGGCGCTTTATCTGAAGGGCGTGGACGAGAATGGCGACACTTACTCGATTCCGGATCCTCGGGCGGCGTTTTGTCAGGCGTTGGTGGCGGAGGATGCCTTGATCACTGAGCGGTTGTTGGGGGTTGAGGAGATTTTCGGGGGGGCGATACCGCGTTCGAAGGAGTTTGTGGCGGCGTTTGAGTGGTGCCTGAATAGTTTGCGCGAAGAAGGCGTCACTCGGACTCTGGAACGGGTTCTCGCCTGAAAAGCTCCCCCTCACCCTAGCCCTCTCCCGGAGGGAGAGGGAACCTACCGAGGTGCTCTTTCGAGGTACATCGACCTGAACGTTTTGAGTCGAACTCAGGAATTGAAAGGCTCCACGATCTGCTCCCTTTCCCCCTCTCCCCTCTGGGGAGAGGGTTGGGGTGAGGGGTGGCTTTAGAAGTCGCCAAAAAACCAACAGGTTCACACCATGAACAACCAACAACTCTTCCTCGGCATCGACTGCGGCACCCAAGGCACCAAAGCCATCATCCTCGACGCCACCAGCGGTCAGGTGCTGGGCCAGGGCGCCGCCGCCCACACGATGATCAGCGGCGCCAACGGCCGTCGCGAACAGGACACCGCACAATGGCTGGAGGCCTTCGCCCTCGCCACCCGGCGTGCATTGCTGGCGGCAAATGTCGACGGTCAGGCGATCCTCGGCATCGGCGTTTCCGGCCAGCAACACGGTCTGGTGCTGCTCGACGATCAGGGCCAGGTCCTGCGCCCGGCCAAGCTCTGGTGCGACACCGAAACCACCGCAGAAAACGACCGCCTGCTGACTTGGCTCGGCGGCGAAAAAGGCTCGCTTGAACGCCTCGGCGTGGTGATTGCGCCGGGCTACACCGTGTCCAAACTGTTGTGGACCAAGGAGCAGCACCCCGCCGTTTTCTCTCGGATCGCAAAGATCCTGCTGCCCCACGACTACCTGAATTTCTGGCTCACCGGCCGTAGCTGCAGCGAGTACGGCGACGCATCCGGCACCGGTTACTTCAACGTGCGCATCCGCCAATGGGATCTGCAGCTGCTGCGCGACATCGACGCCAGCGGCCGTCTGCAAGCGGCGCTGCCAGAGCTGATCGACGCCCATCAAGCGGTGGGCACGATCCTGCCGGCGATTGCCGAACACCTCGGCGTCAACCCCAATGCGCTGGTGTCCAGCGGTGGCGGCGACAACATGATGGGCGCCATCGGCACCGGCAATATTCAACCGGGGGCGAGCACCATGAGCCTCGGTTCTTCCGGCACGGTGTATGCCTACTCTGAGGCGCCCAAGGTCAGCCCCGATGCCTCCGTCGCGACCTTCTGCTCGTCGAGCGGCGGCTGGCTGCCGTTGATCTGCACCATGAACCTGACCAACACCACCGGGGCGATTCGCGAACTGTTCGAGCTCGACCTTGAGTCGTTCAACGCGCTTGTCGCTCAGGCCCCGATCGGTGCCGAGGGCGTGAGCATGCTGCCGTTCCTCAACGGCGAACGCGTGCCTCCCCTGCCCCATGCCACCGGCAGCCTGCATGGCCTGACGATCGATAACCTGACGCAAGCCAATCTGTGCCGCGCAGCGGTCGAAGGCACCACCTTCGGCCTGCGTTTCGGACTGGATCTGTTGCGCCAGAATGGTTTACAAAGCCGCAGCATTTGCCTGATCGGAGGCGGCTCGAAAAGTGCGGTGTGGCGGCAGATCGTCGCCGACATCATGAACACCCCGGTGATCTGCACCGAGCAGAGCGAAGCCGCCGCCCTCGGCGCGGCGATTCAGGCGGCGTGGTGCAAGTCGTGGTCCAACGGCCACGAAGACACTCTGGCCGACCTGTGCGAACGCTGCGTGAAGCTCGATCTGAACAGTGAAACCCTGCCGGTTGCCGCCAATGTCGCAGCCTTCCAGCAGGCCTATGAACGCTATCGACTGCATGTCGCAACCTTATAAAGAGCAAACAACTATGTACCTGGTGTGTGGCGAAGCGCTGTTCGATTTCTTCAGCGAAGACGATGCCGGCGGGCAGGCGTCGAAAGTCAATTTCAAGGCGATTGCCGGTGGCTCGCCGTTCAACGTGGCCGTGGGTTTGCGTCGCCTGGGCGTGGACTCGGCGCTGTTCGCCGGACTGTCCACCGACTACCTCGGCCGGCGCTTGCAGCAGGTGCTGCAGGACGAAGGCGTACGCCCGGATTATCTGGTGGATTTCGCCGCGCCGACCACGCTGGCGATGGTCGCGGTAGGCGCCAATGGCTCGCCGCACTACAGCTTCCGTGGTGAAGGCTGCGCTGACCGACAGTTGAGCCTGGCGCACCTGCCGACGCTGGGTCCGGACGTGCGCGGCTTGCACTTCGGTTCCTTCTCACTGGTGGTGCAACCAGTGGCGGATACTTTGCTTGCGCTGATTAAGCGCGAAAGCGGCAAACGCCTGATCAGCCTCGACCCGAACGTGCGCCTCAATCCCGAACCGAACATCGACCTGTGGCGCGAGCGGATCGCCATGCTGGTAGAGCTGGCGGATCTGATCAAGGTCAGCGACGAGGACTTGAGCCTGTTGTATCCCGAGCAGGATCCGCAGCGGGTCATCGAAGGCTGGCTGCAGCATCGTTGCCAGGTGGTGTTCCTGACTCGAGGCGGTGAAGGCGCGACGGTGTTCAGCCGTGCTCACGGCTCTTGGTCGGTGCCGGCGAGTTCGGTGAAAATCGCCGATACCGTCGGCGCGGGCGATACCTTCCAGGCTGCATTGATCACCTGGCTGACCGAGCAGGAACTGGATTCGGTGGAAGGCGTACAGCATCTGCAACGCGAGCAGATCGACGCCATGCTCAGGTTTGCCGTACAGGCGGCCGCCCTGACGTGCAGCAAGACAGGTCCGGATTTGCCTTATCGCCACCAGTTGACCTGACCGCGTAGACTGGCGCCCTTTTTTGCACGACGGGATGACGGCTTTTGAATTCGGGGCGCACGGTTGGACTGTTGGTATTGGCGGCATTGCTGAGCGGTTGCGGAACATCGCCGCCGCGTTCGCCGGAAAACCTCTGCGAGATTTTCCGCGAGAAAAGTGATTGGTACGACGCCGCGCAAGTCACGCAAAAGCGCTGGGGCGTGCCGATCCAGGTGCCGTTCGCGATCATGTATCAGGAGTCCGGCTACCGCTACGACGCCAAGACGCCGCGCAAGTATCTGCTGTGGGTGATCCCGTGGGGACGCGTCACGACCGCAGCGGGTTACGCGCAGGCCAAGGATGAAGTCTGGGCCGACTACCAGAAAAGCACCGGCCGCCACGGCGCCGACCGCGAAGACTTCGATGACGCCATCGACTTTGTCGGCTGGTACATGGACAAGACCACGTCGATCAACGGCGTGTACAAGTACGACGCCTACAACCAGTACCTCAACTACCACGAGGGCTGGGGCGGTTTCCGGCAGAAGACTTATGCCAGCAAGGCTTGGTTGCCGCCGGTGGCGCGCAAGGTGCAGAACCGTTCGGACATGTACGGCCAGCAATACGCGGCGTGCAAGGATGATTTGAATCGCGGGTTCTGGAGCCGGTTCTGGTATTGGCTCTGACCGCAGGCGCAAAAAAAAACCATCACGAGTTTACTCGCGATGGTTTTTTTACGGTCGATGATCTGAACGGACTTACAACACCGAAAAGTTGTAACTCACGATCAACCGGGTCTCATCCACGTCCCGGGCGAACTTCTCGTAGTTCGTCCGATACGTCGCATTACGCAAACGCAGGCTGACGTCCTTGAACGTGCCGCTCTGGATCACGTACTTCAACTCGCTGTCGCGTTCCCACTCTTTGCCTTCCTGATCGCTGCCCGGCACCTTGATGTGATCGCCGTTCACGTAACGGGTCAGGAAGCTCAGGCCGTTGATGCCGATGGCCTTGAAGTCGTAGTCGTAACGCAGCTGCCAGGAACGTTCCTGTGCGGCGGCGAAATCGTTGACCTGCACGTAGTTGACCAGGTACGGGTTGCTGCCATCGAGGTACGGCATCGAATTGTCGCCGTTCATGCGCTGCCAGCCGGCGCTGAAGGTGTGGCCGCTGATGCCGTAGGACAGCATCCCGCTCAAGGCGCGGTTGTCGATGGAGCCGGCTTTTGCATCGCCGCTGTCGGCGCTTTTCAGTAGTCGCAGATCGGCTTTCAACACACCGTCACCCAGCGGCTGATTGCCCAACAGACCCACAAAGTGCTGACGGTAGATGTCTTCCAGCTCGGCGTAGTGGTACTGCGCGGTCAGGCGATCGTTGATCTTGTAGTCGAAGCCGTACATGTCGAAATGATCGGCGGTGGTGTTGCACGCATAGCGCTTGTTCTTGCAGTGCACGCGGATGTCCTGGGAATCGGTCGAGTCCCGGGCGGTGTACTTGTCCAGGCGTGCGGCCATGAAGGTCAGGTCCTTCACCTCTTTGGAGGTCAGCATCGCGCCGTTGAACATGGTCGGCAGCAGACGGCCGTCGTTGTACTTGAGCAGCGGCAGATCCGGCAGCAACGCGCCGTATTTCAGCACCGTATCCGAGACTTTCACTTTGGCGGTCAGGCCCATTTTCGCGTACTGGCCTTTCGAACCGCGCGGGTTGTCGCCGCTGGACGGCAGCAGGCCGCTGTTGCTGCGGTCAGGGCTGGAGTCGAGCTGGAAGCCCGCCATGCCCAGCGCATCGATGCCGAAACCTACGGTGCCTTCGGTGTAACCCGATTGCAGATTGAGAATGAAGCCTTGAGCCGACTCTTCGCGCTTGGACGCGCCCTGATCATTGGAGGTGTGCCCATCACGGAAATCGCGGTTGAAATACACCGTACGCGATTCGATCTTCGCCGTGGTGTCTTCGAAGAAACCGCCGGCCTGAGCCTGTGCGGTAAAACCGGCGCACAGCACCAGGGCTCCGAAGCCAAACGACTGGCGCGGGGTGATGAGGGGAAATGGGGGACGCATTGAAAACTCCAACAGAACAACGATTGCGCAGTCGCGCAAACAACCAGAAATAGCTCCCGTCCCGGCACGGTGAAGAGCCGGGAGGAAGTGAACACGCGGGGGTGAGCGCCCATGATGGCAGATGGCTTTGACGTGCTACAGGCGACTTTAGTCTGAAACTGACTGATTGTTCCTGAGCGCCAAATCAGGTGGCAGTCTTGAGACTGGCAGCGCCAAGTGCCGGTTTTACTGGATAAAACCGTAGCTCTAAGGGTTTTCCCTATGCCTTCGGGGCTGTGCTTCTACGGCATTTGCGCCTTGAACGAGGCCGTTTAATCCTGCACCATCCGCCCACGCTAATCCAAAGGACGGAAATCAAGGCATGCTGGACGCCAACGCTACCCACATTACCCTCACGCTCGAAGGCGCTTCCGCCGACCTGCAAGTCCTCAGCTTCACCGGTCGCGAAGCCCTCAACGAACCGTTCCGTTTCGACCTCGAACTGGTCAGCGCCCGTCCTGACCTCAAGCTCGAAGAACTCCTGCACAAGCCCGGCTGCCTGACTTTCGGCGCCACTGGTGAGGGCAAGATTCATGGCCTGGTGTATCGCATCGAGCAAGGCGACTCCGGCAAGACCCTGACCCGCTACAGCCTCAGCCTGGTGCCGCAACTGGCCTACCTGCGGCACAACCATGACCAGCAAATCTTCCAGCAACTGACGGTGCCGAAGATCATCGCCCAGGTGCTGGAAGATCGCGGCATTCTGGCCGACGCCTACAGCTTCCAGCTCAGCGCCGAGTACCCGGAACGCGATTACTGCGTGCAGTACGACGAATCCGACCTGCATTTCATCCAGCGCCTGTGCGAAGAGGAAGGCATTCACTTCCACTTCCAGCACAGCAGCAGCGGCCACAAACTGGTGTTTGGCGACGACCAGACCGTTTTTCGCAAACTGAAACCGGTGAACTACCAGCAAGACTCCGGCATGACCGCCGACAAACCAGTGATCAAGCGCTTCAACCTGCGCCTGGAAACCCGCACCAGCCGCGTCAGCCGCCGCGACTACGATTTCGAAAAACCGAAGATCCTGCCCGAAGGCGCAGCCAAATCCGCGTTCATGCCGGACCTCGAGGACTACGACTATCCCGGCCGCTTCACCACCCGCGAGCGCGGCAAGTTCCTTTCGACCCGCGCCCTGGAACGCCATCGCAGCGACTACAAACTCGCTGAAGGCAAAGGTGACGAACCGACCCTGACCACGGGCCATTTCCTGACCCTGGCCGAACATCCGCGCGCCGAATGGAACGATATGTGGCTGCTGCTGGAAGTCTTCCACGAAGGCAAGCAACCGCAAGTGCTGGGCGAAAACGTCACCAGCGACGTGACCGACAACAAAAGCGATTTCCACCAGGGCTACCGCAACAGCTTCGTCGCCACCCCCTGGGACGCGCACTACCGCCCTGCCCTCGAACACCCGAAACCGAAAGTCCTCGGCAGCCAGACCGCCATCGTCACCGGCCCCGGCGGCGAAGAGATCCACTGCGATCAGTACGGCCGGGTGAAGGTGCAATTCCACTGGGACCGCGACGGCCAGGCCGACGACAAGACCACCTGCTGGCTGCGTGTCGCCAGCGGCTGGGCCGGTGCTGCCTACGGTGGCATCGCCATCCCACGGATCGGCATGGAAGTGCTGGTGACCTTCCTTGAAGGTGACCCCGACCAACCGCTGGTCACCGGTTGCCTGTACCACAAGGAAAACGTCGTCCCCTACGACCTGCCGGCGAACAAGACCCGCAGCACCTTCAAGACCCTGAGTTCCCCGGGCGGCAAGGGTTACAACGAGTTCCGCATCGAAGACAAGAAAGGCGTCGAGCAGATCTACATCCACGCCCAGCGCGACTGGGACGAAAACATCGAGCACGACCAGAAGATCCGCGTCGGCAATGAACGCCACGACACCGTCGAAGCCAACACCCTGAGCGAATTCAAGGTCGAGGAACATCGCATCACCCACCTGGACCGCAAGAGCGAAATGCGCGCCAACGATCACCTGACCGTGGGCGTGACCCAACACGTGAAGGTCGGCACCGGGCAGTTCGTAGAAGCGGGCACGGAAATTCACTACCACGCTGGCGACAAAGTCGTGATCGAAGGCGGAATGGAGCTGACGGCCAAGGCTGGCGGCAGCTTCGTCAAGGTCGATGCCGGTGGCGTGACCATCAGCGGTGCCGAGGTGAAGGCCAATACCGGTGGTGCGCCGGGTGCCGGCACCGGGATCGCGATTCTGCCGCCGGTCATTCCGGCCCCGGCCGCCAACGACAAGCCTGGCACCGTCGTGTCGCCGAAGCAGGTGGTGAAATCCGCTTGAGGCTCAACGCAGTCTTTGCGGCTGGACTCATCGCTTCAAGCCTTCATGTCGTTGCCGCTCAGCCATCGTTCACGACGGTGGCTGAGTGTGATCTGGCAGGCCCCGACAGCAGACTTTCCTTGCTGCGGGGCCACCCCCTCTCCGACGCTCACGTTTACAAAATCCGTCAGGAACAAGAAACCCGATTCTTGTATGCGGATGCCGATGCTTCTTTCGGCAGTCGTGTTGATTGGCAGTGCGTGCCAACCGGCAAAGGCGCGAATGTCTTTGTGATTACTGGCGAGTTCAGCTCCAACTACCAACAAGGCATTCTGCTTTTTCGGGATACGAACGACAGGCGGATTCACCGCGTGGAGTTCGCGGAGCGAAACCGTCCTCGCTGGGTATTTAGCGGCTCGAAAGGCCCCAAAGTCATTTTCGAGAACGCTGGATATGAGAGCGCCCACAAGTATTTGATTTACGGGCCGGCGGATACCTATCTGGAAACGGATGAGTTGCCGTTACCTGCGACCGCACAAGGCGAATCGCTGATTGAGTTGAAACCTTATCCGTAGCTTGAACGTTTTAATTCAACAGGGGCCCATCGCGTCCCCCGTTGAACGCTGGCGAAATGTCAGGCCGGTGCAGTCCAGTTCAACATTTTCTGCTGCGCAACCTGCAGCAGGTCATTGCCATCCTGTGCCAACAGGTACAACGCATGGGTGATGTGGGGAATGTCCTGGACATCGGCGTGTTTGAAGCACAGGCAATGCAGGGTTTCGAGCAGGTCGGCGGCGGCGCGTACGCGCTGGACGGCGGCTTCGAAGATGTCTTGGGGGTTGGCTTCGGTGTCGATGACCAGCGGTGCGCTGTCGGTGACGCCGCTGTTGAGCGGGAGATAGCGGGCGGAGCTTAGTTTCAGTATTGGCATTGGAATTACTCGATAGGCTTCAATGACCCGCCGACACCGTGACCAAACGATGGGAGGCGGACTGTATGCAAGGCTTGGTCAACTGAGAAACCCGATCAGCTCGCCCGAAGGCGCCCCTGCACACAGCCGCCACAGCAATGTACTCCGAAGACACGAATGTCCGCGGCGCGAATGATGGCACAAGATGTGTCGAGTTATCAGGCGACCAAACCTGAGTCGCTGATTTTGCAGCGACACCAAAACCATAACCGCCCCGCTCCTGCCGCCGGAAGCAGACAAGGCAGCGGTTCCTGTAGGAAGGCGCCGAGAATCCCCCGAGAAACAATCCCCCGTCAGACAGCCGGCATTCAGCCGGGTTAACCCTCGCTTAACGCCGTGGTCAAAGACTCTAGTCATCCGCACGCTCTCAGCCGATGCTGACGCCCAGTGCGGCAGGTCTGGCGTGTTTCACGCCGGGCTTTCTTTCCGTCGCACGGGAGTCTCTCCATGAACATTCGTCCGTTCCTGTTCACCACCGCCCTCGCCTGCACGGCGTTTGCCGGGCTGGCCCAGGCCAATGACACCACGACCACCAAAGCGGTGCCGTACACCTATGGCATGCCGTTGAATGTGGCCAAAGTGGTCTCGATGACCGAGCAGCCAACCAAGGCCTGCAAAGTGATCGATGCCGACATGAAGTACATTGATACGTCAGGCAAACCCGAAGAAATCACCTACCGGAAAATGTCTGACGCCTGCGACTTCCAGAACTGACAGAAAGCTCTGATTTGCGGCTTTGCGGTAGGCGGGCAAGGGTCTCGAAGGTTATCCTCGGGACCCCTCCTCACTGCCGCAAGGATTCGCCATGCAGTTGTCGTTTCGCACATTGTCGACCATCACATTTTCCCTGTGTTTTCTGCTGGCGCTGGCCTGGGGCCTCGTGCCGCAAATACTGCTTTCGATCTGGAGCATTGAATACTCCGAGGCAGCAGGTTTTGTAGCGCGACGCATGGCAGTGCTGTTCGCGGCGTTGGGAGTAATGTTTTATCTGGTGCGCAATGCGCCGGTGTCGATCGCGCGCAATGCAATGAATAACGGTTTTATCGTCGGCTGTTTTGGCCTGGCGGTGCTGGGGTTTGCTGAATGGCTCAACGGCCATGCCGGCCCCGGGATTCTGCTCGCGGTGCTGGTCGAGTTCGCGCTGGGCCTTGGTTTCGTGCAGGCCCGGCGCGTGACGGTCGAACTGGGTGAAACGGTCGGTTAAACGACTCTGGATCGCGGCGCTGAATGATGGGTCGCCGTGTGTTGCGCGAGATCGGAGCGCAACCCGGCGATCAGGCCGTTGATTTCACGACAGCTGTTCAGGTGACTGGCATCGATGCCACTGACCAGCAAATCAACCTGATCGGTCTGGTGATCGCCATAGACCTTGACGGTCATCGACAGATCCGGGGACAGCGTGCACTGACAGCGTTTCGGCAGAAAGCTGCTTTCAATGATATTGCGTAGTTCCAAGGCAGACAGAAACATGGCGAACCCTCTCCTTACTGTGAGACTGCCAATCAAGTATTCACATTGACCGTTGCCACTGTTCCCGGCGGGTGTATCCCCGCTGAATCCCTGGGTATGGCAAGCGGTTGTACTGCGAAATGCCCATTGGAGTGTAGGCGCACAAACTCGGTGCGCTGCACCAAATCAACGCATAAAACGTGCCTTTCATCGGGTCGATTACACCTCCTGTCAAATCAATGACTTGGCGAAAACGCAGGCAAGTGGCCAGTTGCAAAATGCAAGATTCGATCGTGCAGGCACTGCAATTTGCAAGCGGCTGGCGGTTTGCATTCATCGCCCATGGCAGTGAGAATGCCCGTCAACCAACGTACACCCGCCAGGAGGCTTCAATGGGAAATTTCACTGTTTACGCGACGGCCGGCCTGATGCTCGCCGGCCTGTCCACCCTCACCCACGCCGCCAAACTCGAAGACACGGCGCCCTACCCCAAAGCCGAAGCGGGCTTCACCCGCCAGGTCATTCACCTGCCGCAGCAGGCCCAGGAAGATAACTTCAAAGTTGAGATCCTCGCCGGCAAGACCCTCGAGGTGGACTGCAACCGCCAGCGCCTGGGCGGCACCCTCGAAGAGAAAAACCTCGAAGGCTGGGGCTATCCGTTTTACCGCCTGGAAAAAGTCAGCGGCCCGATGAGCACGCTGATGGCCTGCCCGCCCGGCAGTCAGAAAAAGCGCGCCTTCGTCCCTGTGATCGGTGACGGCTTCACCGTGCGTTACAACAGCAAACTTCCGATCGTGGTTTACGCACCGTCCGACGTCGAAGTGCGTTATCGCATCTGGTCGGCTTCGGACAAGGTCGGCACTGCCATCCCCGAGTAACTCGCCAAGGAGCAGCGGCATTGATTACCTGCCACGTCAGATACGTGATTGATCCCTATCAGCTCGACGCCTTCGAAGCCTATGCCAAGACGTGGCTAGGCATCGTCGAACGGCTGGGCGGAACGCATCACGGCTATTTTCTGCCCTCGGAAGGCGCGAGCAACATCGCCTACTGCCTGTTCAGTTTTCCGTCCCTGGCGGATTACGAAAGCTATCGCCACATTGCACTGACCGACCCGGAAAGCACGGCGTTGGTGGCGGACCTGATGGAGAAGAAGTTCATCATCAGCTACGAGCGCAGCTTCCTGCGCCCGCTGCTGCCCTGAACATCCTTAGGCCACGTCGCCGGCCGCAGCGCGCTCGGCGACGTGGCGCAAGCTGTCGAAGTTGATATTGGCGCCGGAATCGATGGCGATCAGCGTCTGATTCCGTGCGCCGGTCTGCGCCACGTGCTTTTTGATGCCCGCAACCGCCAACGCGCCGGAAGGCTCGGTGATCGAGCGGGTATCGTCGTAGATGTTCTTGATTGCCGCGCAGAGTTCGTCGTTGCTGACGGTGATCACTTCATCGACGCAGAAGCGGCAGACCTCGAAGCCATAGGCGCCGATCTGCGCCACCGCCACGCCATCGGCGAAAGTGCCGACGCTGGGCAACACCACTCGCGCATCCGCTTGCAACGCAGCCTTCAGACAGGCCGAGTGCTCCGACTCCACGCCGATGATCCGCACCTCCGGCCGCAGGTATTTCACATACGCTGCGATACCGGCGATCAAACCACCACCGCCCACCGGGACAAAGATCGCATCCAGCGCGCCCTGATGCTCGCGCAGGATTTCCATTGCGACGGTGCCCTGGCCAGCGATCACATCAGGATCGTCGAACGGCGAGACGAAGGTTCGCCCGGTCTGCTGAGCCAGTTGCAGCGCGTGGGCCAGGGCAAACGGAAAGCTTTCGCCATGCAACAGCGCTTCCGCTCCCCGACTGCTGACACCCAGTACTTTCAACTCAGGCGTGGTCGCCGGCATCACGATCGTCGCCGCAATGCCCAGCTCACGGGCTGCCAGCGCAACACCTTGAGCGTGATTGCCTGCCGATGCCGTGATCACCCCGCGCGCCTTTTGCTCGTCACTCAATTGCACCAGCTTGTTGTAGGCACCACGGATCTTGAAGGAGAACGTCGGTTGCAGGTCTTCGCGCTTGAGCAGGATCCGGTTGCCCAGCGCTTCAGACAGTGCCGGCGCAGATTGCAGCGGCGTGCTCACCGCCAGTTCATAGACCGGCGCGGCGAGGATCTTTTTCACATACTGTTCAAGCAAGGCTTGCTGGTCGGGGCTGTGGCGCATGGTCGTCTCCTGACTTTTTATTCAGAACCCCGGAGACAGAAAGTAAAAACCCGCCTCTAGGGCGGGTTGGGTGCTGCAGTCGTGAGCTAGCCCGCCAAGTGAGGAATGGCGGTAATAATGCTTGGCTGGCAGCGCAATACGGTGGAAGTCATGGCCCCGAAATTAGCCCGGGCATTGCTGGCAAGTCAATGGCGAATTTTGCGACGGGCCTGTAGGCTGGCCTTTCGCTCATCTGACCAAGGAAGGAACGCATGATGTCCATCGCCCTGCCCCTCACCGCTTTGATCGCCTTCAGCGGCTACACCGTATCCGTGATGCTGCAAGCCGAACAATCGCTGATCGACTTCGGTATCAGTCTGATGTCGCGGCCAGACACCGCACAGGTGGTGATCGATCTTTATCTGCTGGCGACCCTGGCCGGCATCTGGATGTACAAGGATGCGCGCAAGCGCGGGCAGTCGGGTTGGTCGGTGGTGCCGTATCTGTTGCTGACGGCGGTTTTTGTGTCCATCGGGCCATTGCTCTATCTGGTGACCCGAGGACTGCAGGATCGCAAACGCCCCGCCGCCGTCATTTCGCCAGACGCCTGAGCCCGAACAGCATCCCGCCCGCCCCCAACAGCATCGCCGCCAGGAACAACGGGTACGACACCCACCACGGCGTGCCGGCGGTCATCATGCTGAATTCCGACATGCCGCCGATGCTGGCAATCAGGTTGAGCGGCAGGAACACCACGTTGATCAGCGTCAGTTTGCGCAACAGGTTGTTCATGCTGTTGTTCATCAGGTTGCCCCGGGCGTCGATCAGCCCGGAGAACACCGTCGAATAGATTTCCGCCTGCTTGTAGCACTGGTTGTTTTCGATGATCAGGTCGTCGATCAGGCCAATGGCTTCGCTGCCAAAATGTTGTTTCTCGGCGTGGTTGCGCAGCCGCGTCAGTACCGCGCCGTTGCTGTGCAGCGCGTTGATGTAATAGATCAGGCTTTCGCTGAGGTTGAACATCTGCACCAGATGCTGGTTCTGCATCGAGGCGTTGAATTTCTGCTGCAACTCCCGGGCGACCAGTTTGATCACCTTCAAATGCCCGAGATAGTGATGGATGTTGTTGAACAGCAGGTCCAGCAACACATCCAGCGGCGTATTGAGCGGCCGACCCGTGCCAAGACCGTGCAGCGGCGTGTCGTCGGTGGCGATCACCAGCAACTGGCCCGGCGAGAACAGCAAACCGCAGGACGACACCTCGAACGCCAGACTGCCGCCGCCGGAATAGTTCTCCGGGCGTTTCCAGATCAGAAACAAGTGATCCGGATGAAACTCGATCCGCGACACCTCATCCGGGTCCAGCGCCGAGGCCAGAGCATGCTCATCCAGTTTGAAGTGACTGTGGAGCAGATCGCGTTCAGCCGCGTCGGGGTCGCTGAACAACATCACCTCGGCGTCCAGCCGTTCGACCCGCTGCAACGCGCCGTGGCTCAGTGCAAAGCTGTTGATCATCGAGCGGTCACCAGGCCTGGCCGCGACGTTTGAGTTCCAGGCGCCTGACGAACTCCTCCAGCACCAGCGAATACAGATCGTCCTGCAAGTAGGCGTCTTCGATGCCGGCGTCGAGGTTCGGGTTGTCGTTGACCTCGATGACCACCACTTTGTCGCCGGCCTGTTTCAAATCGACGCCATACAGGCCGTCGCCGATCAGGTTGGCGGTTTTCACTGCCAGTTCCACCACCGCACGCGGCGCTTCGTGGATCGCCAGCGTGCGGCATTCGCCGTTGACGTCCTGGCCCTTGGCCTTGTGGTTGTAGATCTGCCAATGGCCCTTGGACATGAAGTACTGGCAGGCAAAGATCGGTTTGCGGTTGAGCACGCCGATGCGCCAGTCGTACTCGGTGTAGAAAAACTCCTGGGCCAGCAACAGCACCGAATGTTCGAAGAGTTCGGCGGTAGCTTCAAGCAGGGCTTGCTGGCTCTCGACCTTGATCACGCCCCGAGAGAAGCAGCCATCGGGAATCTTCAGCACCAACGGAAAACCCAGGCGTTCGCCGACCCGCTCGAAGTCTTCCGGTCGTTCCTTGTAGAGAATTTCCGTGGCCGGCATGCCCAGTTGATGGCTGTTGAGCAGGTCCGTGAGATAGACCTTGTTGGTGCAGCGCAGGATCGACGTCGGGTCATCCATCACCACCAGCCCTTCGCTTTCGGCTTTCTTGGCGAAACGGTAGGTGTGGTTGTCGACGCTGGTGGTCTCACGGATCAGCAGACCATCGTACTCGGCGAGCCGGGAGTAGTCCTTGCGTTCGATCAGTTCGACATCGATGCCCATGCCCTTGCCGACGCGCACGAAATTCTCCAGCGCCCGGGCGTTCGACGGCGGCAACGCTTCCTGCGGATCGTGGAGGATCGCCAGGTCATAACGTGCCACTTGCGGCGAACGCGGTACACGCCAGATCTTGCGGCTGAAGCCGTCCAGGGCATTGGCGAACTGATCTTCCTGATCGTCGCGCAACTTGTGCAGCGCACCGGACTTGATACCTTCGATGTGCCAACCGTTAGTTCTACGGAACTCAACTAACAGAATCGGACACGGGAACACTTCAAACAATTGTCGGGCCAGATCCTGCAACGGCTCGATATGCGTTTTGCCGAAATAAAGTGTCAGCGTGAAACCTTCGGTATCGCTGTAGAGATGATGGCTGAGGGCCTTTTCCAGGGTTTTATCCAGGTCATCCAGCGCCAGACCGTAAAGGGATTTTCGGGTCAGTTCACTGATGGTGCGCACCGACGGAATCACCTTGTGACCCCGGGCTTCTGCCAGCAGCGAGCAGTAATAGCCGTGGCCCAGATACTTGTAGCTGCGGCACAGGTTGATGACCTGAACGCGTTTTCCCGGCTCACTGTCGGGCGGTTGCTCGAGGTATTCCTGGGCCGTGAGGATGTCTTCACTGGGAAAGTACGAGGCCCAGTCTTCCTTGCGTTCGACGATGATCAACACTTGACTGGAAGTTCTGATTTGCGGTTTTAAATAAGTTGCCGGTGGCAAACTTTGACTGGATACTTCGCGCCAATGACCCTGTACCGCTGACATAGAAATTGATCCGTTGGAGAACAAGACCTTTTCTATTAAGCACGAACTTTTTCGAAAGTCCCGTTTCGTTACGCAACTTTTACGGCGGTCATATGAACACTGTTTTTCGCTTGGCGACAGTTGATGATTTAGCGGCGCTGCTGGCACTGGAAATGCACTGTTTCACCACGGACCGGCTCACTCGCCGCAGCTTTCAGTGGATGATTACCCGCGCCCACGGCCAGCTGCTGGTGGCCGGGCGTGAGGGTCAGTTGCTGGGTTATGCGCTGGTGCTGTTCCATCGCAGCACGTCGCTTGCGCGGTTGTATTCCATCGCCATTTCCCCCGAAGCCCGGGGCAGTGGCCTGGGCAAGCAGTTGCTGCAGCGCATCGAAGCCTGCGCCCTTGAGCACGACTGCGCTTACCTGCGGCTGGAGGTGCGTACTGACAACCCTGCCGCCATCGCGCTGTATGAACGCAGTGGCTATCGGCGCTTTGCGTTAATTCACGACTACTACGAAGACCATGCGGACGCTTTGCGCCTGGAAAAGCGCATCCTGCAACACCACGATTCGCGCAGCATCAAGGTGCCCTATTACCGGCAAACCACCGATTTCACCTGCGGGCCGGCTTGCCTGCTGATGGCCATGGGCGCCTTGCAGGCCGATCGTCTGCTGGAGCGTCGCGAAGAACTGCAGCTCTGGCGCGAAGCGACCACCGTGTTCATGACTGCCGGTCACGGCGGTTGCAGCCCTCAAGGCCTGGCGTTGGCCGCATGGCGCCGAGGGTTTCGCGTGCGCTTGCAACTGAGCATGACCGGGCCACTGTTTCTCGACGGCGTGCGCGACGCGCATAAAAAAGACGTCATGCGCCTGGTGCACGACGAGTTCATGGCACAGCTGAACGACACCGACGTCGATCAAATCATCGGCACGACACTCGATTTGCCCCGTCTGCTAAACGCTGGCGGGCAGCCTTTGGTGCTGATCAGCAGCTATCGGCTGACCCGCTCCAAATCCCCGCACTGGGTGATCGTCACCGATTGCGACGAGGATTTCGTCTACCTGCACGACCCGGATGTCGATCACAGCCAGCACCGCCAACCCATGGACTGCCAGCACGTGCCGGTCAGCCATGGGGAGTTCGAGAAGATGTGTCGGTTTGGGCGCGGCAAACTACGGGCAGCGGTGGTGCTTTACGCCCGCTCACCCGCATGAAGCAGTCACTTGAGTCCGACCTTGTACAGCGAGCCGTCGGACTCGTCCGTCAGCAGATACAGATAGCCGTCCGGCCCTTGACGCACATCACGGATCCGTTGCTTGAGATCGCCCAACAGGCGCTCTTCATGCACCACCTTGTTACCGTCGAACTGCAGACGAATCAGTTCCTGAGTGACCAGCGCCCCGATGAACACGTTGTGCTGCCAGGGCTTGAAACGGTCGCCATCGTAGAACGCCATGCCGGTGACACCCGGTGATTTTTCCCAGACATGGTGCGGGGCGACGGTGCCTTCGACGGTTTTGCCCTGGGCTTCAGGGATGGGCTGCATCGAGTAGTTGATGCCGTGGGTTGCCAGCGGCCAGCCGTAGTTCTTGCCGCGCTCGATGATATTCACCTCATCGCCACCGCGCGGGCCGTGCTCGTTTTCCCACAATGTGCCGGTCCATGGATTGAGTGCTGCGCCCTGCGGGTTGCGATGACCGTAGGACCAGATTTCCGGGCGCACACCGGACTGACCGACAAACGGGTTGTCATCCGGCACCTTGCCGTCGGGGTAAATGCGCACGACCTTGCCTTGCAGCTTGTCCAGATCCTGCGCGGTCGGACGGTCGTTGTTTTCGCCGAGGGTGATGAACAGGTAGCCGTCACGGTCGAATACCAGCCGCGAGCCGAAGTGATTGCCTACCGACAGTTTCGGTTCCTGACGGAAAATCACGTTGAAGTCCTTCAGGGTTTTCAGGTCGTCCGACAGGCGCCCGCGCCCGACCGCTGTCCCGGCCTTGTCACCGGCACCGCCGCCTTCGGCGTAGGACAGGTACACCAGCCGATCCTGTTTGAAGTCCGGTGACAGCACCACATCCAGCAACCCGCCCTGTCCCTTGGCCCAGACCTTGGGAACGCCATCGATCGGCGCCGACAGTTTGCCGTCAGCCCCCACCACCCGCAGATTGCCCGGACGCTCGGTCACCAGCATGCCCTGGCGATCCGGCAGGAACGCGAGCGCCCATGGGTGCGCAAGCCCTTGGGTAATCGTCGTGACTTCAAGGGTGCCCTGCTCGCTTTGCAATTCCTTGGGGGCAGCGGCGTATGCCGGGCTGCAGATAACAGCGCCGGCACACAGGCCGGCTAAAAGGGTTTTACGCAACATGCACGATTCCTTTTGTTCGATTGAAGGGCTGACAGAAGCGGTTCTGCCATTCAACGGTTGCTGTCGCCGTCACGGGCGGGTTCTGCCATTCAACGGTTGCTGTCGCCGTCACGGGCGGGTGGGTTGGGAATGAACTTCGGTGGCGTGCTCGGCACCGAACGCAAGGGCTGGCCATTGCCGATGCCGCCGTTCTCGACGGTGGGCTGGCGAGGCGCGGGCACCGTACTCGGCCCACGAATCACCGGATTGGCGGGCTGCGTGCCCTGCATGCTGTTGGGATTGGCCCGGTGAATCGGGCTGTTGTAGGGGTTGCTGCTGTTGCCGGTCGGACTTTGCGCCAGCAACAGGGCATCGGCGTGAACCAGCCCGCCACTGAGGGCCAGTGATGCGATGCCAAGCAGAAAACGGTTCATGGACGGCCTCTCTCGATGCACGTGGAATAGAGCCTTCGAGTCCACGCTACGCCGAGGGTTCGGATTTGTTAACCCGTCATCGCTAAACAAGGTGTAACACCGTTTGACCAGTTGCCCGTCGGCGGGCAACGGAAACTTTCACGCATGCCGACGGGTCACCCGAACATCACGCGGAGAACGGCACCATGGCTCGGGCAATCTGGAAAGGCGCAATCAGTTTCGGTCTGGTGCACATCCCCGTGGCGCTGGTCTCGGCGACCTCGTCCCAGGGCGTGGACTTCGACTGGCTGGACAGCCGCAGCATGGACCCGGTCGGCTATAAACGGGTCAACAAGGTCACCGGCAAGGAAGTCACCAAGGAACACATCGTCAAAGGCGTGCAGTTCGAAAAAGGCCGCTATGTCGTGCTCAGCGAGGAAGAAATCCGTTCGGCCCACCCGGTCTCGACCCAGACCATCGACATCTTTGCCTTCGTCGACAGCGAGCAGATTCCACTACAGAACATCGACACGCCCTACTACCTGGCCCCGGACAAACGCGGCGGCAAGGTTTACGCATTGCTGCGCGAAACCCTGAGCAAAACCAAAAAAGTCGCCCTCGCCCGTGTGGTTTTACACACGCGTCAGTACCTGGCGGCGCTGATGCCGCTGGAGTCGGCACTGGTGCTGGTGAAACTGCGCTGGCCACAGGAAGTGCGAAGCCTGGACGAACTGGCGCTGGGCAGCGAAGTGACCCAGCCGCAACTGGCGAAAGCCGAACTGGACATGGCCAAACGACTCGTTGAAGACATGAGCGCCGACTGGAAGCCGGAAGATTACACCGACGAATTCGAAGACAAGATCATGGCCCTGGTGGACAAGAAGGCCCATGAAGGCAAGATCGAGGACGTTGAGACCGTTGATGGCGAAGAAGAGCGCAAGTCGGCGGATGTGATCGACTTGACCGAACTGCTCAAACGCAGTCTTGGCGGGAAATCACCGGCCAAATCGGCGAAGAGGACCGCGAGCAAGGCCACCCCGGCGAAAAAGACCAAAAAAGCGTCGTAAAAATGAAATCGGGCGACTGTCTTGCAACAGTCGCCCGATTTATCAGATCAGTTATCAGATCAGAATGAAGATCGCCAGCAGACCGCCGAAGATCGCCCACTTTTCCAGGTAATAGCGCGCGCGATTGCGCTTTTTCAGCTCTTTGCCGCGCAGGCGGATCTTGTAGATTTTGGTAAACAGGCGGTTGATACCACCGGTGCGGTCGCCCGCATCGTTCGGCGCACCGGCGGCCGACATCACGGTACGGCTGAACCAGCCATTGAACGCGGCTGCCCAGCGATATTTCATCGGGCGCTCGACGTCGCAGAACAGAATGATGCGGTTTTTGTCGGTGGTGTTTTCAGCGTAGTGGATGTAGGTCTCGTCGAACATCACCGCTTCACCGTCGCGCCAGTGATAGTTCTCGCCATCGACGTTGATGTAGCAACCGGCATCGTTCGGCGTTTCCAGGCCCAGGTGATAACGGTAGGAACCGGCATACGGGTCACGGTGACGCACCAGTTTCGAGCCCGGTGGCAGTTCGGCGAACATCGCCGCCTTGATCGAGCCGATGCTCTGCACCAGTTCAGTGGTGCGCGGGCACAGTTGCAGCGCCGATGGATGGCTGTCGCCGTACCATTTCAGGTAGAAGCGCTTCCAGCCGGACTTGAAGAACGAGTTGAAACCGACGTCGTCGTACTGGTCCGAGCGCTTGATCGCACCGGCACGCAGAAGATTCTGACCTTCCTCGCGGATTTCTTCCCAATGGGCCTGCAACGGGCTCAGATCGGGAAAGTCCTTCGGGTCGAGGTAGGGTTTGTTCGGTTTCTTCGAAAACAGATAAAGGAAGCAGTTGATCGGCGCGAGAAACGTCGAGTGATCGCTCAACTGACGGCCCAGTTTGTGACGCACACGACCACGCAGGTGAACGTATGCAATGGAAATGACATAAATAGCAGCAATGATGAGTTTCACGGAAATCGTCACACGTCAAAAGTGAACAAACTGCGCGCCTTTCTGGCTGTGGCCATAGGTCTGTGGCAGTGGTCTGGATACAAAACAGCGTCTCGGTGGCACATCCTTGAGCCCATGCCGGGCAAGGGCCTGGGTGAATGGATGGCATTTTAGCCACAGTTTGTAACCAATAGTGAACCTTCATCTGTGAAAAACTGTCCCGCGATTGCGCCAATTGGCATTCCGGGGATCACCGCCCTATCGCTGGAAGAGCCAGACCAGTACAATCGCCGCCAAACTTTACGCGCCCCCCCTTGGTTGATGACGGGATTTCCCGCCTCAGCGCACTTCGACTCGGGCCAAGCGCTCCGGCCGCACCCTCGCTACTCAGAATGCTTCGCAGGATAAACCTTTGATTTCTACAGCTAATATCACGATGCAGTTCGGCGCAAAGCCGCTGTTCGAAAACGTTTCGGTGAAATTCAACAACGGCAACCGTTATGGCCTGATCGGCGCCAACGGTTGCGGCAAGTCGACGTTCATGAAAATCCTCGGTGGCGACCTGGAGCCGTCTGCCGGCCAGGTGATGCTCGAGCCGAACGTGCGCCTCGGTAAACTGCGTCAGGATCAGTTCGCCTACGAAGAATTCACCGTGATCGACACCGTGATCATGGGTCACGAAGAGCTGTGGAAGGTCAAGGCCGAGCGCGATCGCATCTATTCGCTGCCGGAAATGAGCGAAGAAGACGGCATGGCCGTGGCCGAGCTGGAAACCGAGTTCGCCGAGATGGACGGCTACACCGCCGAATCCCGCGCCGGTGAACTGCTGCTGGGTCTGGGCATTCCGCTGGAACAGCATTTTGGCCCGATGACCGAAGTCGCGCCGGGCTGGAAACTGCGTGTCCTGCTGGCTCAGGCCCTGTTCTCCGATCCGGAAGTGCTGTTGCTCGACGAACCGACCAACCACCTGGACATCAACACCATTCGTTGGCTGGAAACGATCCTGACGGCGCGTAACAGCACCATGATCATCATTTCCCACGACCGTCACTTCCTGAACAGCGTCTGCACCCACATGGCCGACCTGGACTACGGCGAGCTGCGTCTGTTCCCGGGCAACTACGACGAGTACATGACCGCGGCGACCCAGTCCCGCGAGCAACTGCTGTCGGACAACGCCAAGAAGAAAGCCCAGATTGCCGAACTGCAGACGTTCGTCAGCCGCTTCTCGGCCAACGCCTCGAAAGCCAAGCAGGCCACTTCCCGTGCCAAGCAGATCGACAAGATCCAGCTGGCCGAGGTCAAGCCATCGAGCCGCGTGAGCCCGTTCATCCGCTTCGAACAGACCAAGAAACTGCACCGCCAGGCCGTGACCATCGAGCAGATGTCCAAAGGCTTCGACGGCAAGACCCTGTTCAAGAACTTCAGCTTCACCGTTGAAGCCGGCGAACGCGTGGCGATCATCGGCCCGAACGGTATCGGCAAGACCACCCTGCTGCGCACCCTGATGGGCGAACTGACCCCGGACGCCGGTACCGTGAAGTGGACCGAAAGCGCGGAACTGGGCTACTACGCTCAGGACCACGCCCACGACTTCGAAGACGAAGTGAGCCTGTTCGACTGGATGGGTCAGTGGACTCAGGGCGAGCAAGTGATTCGTGGCACCCTGGGCCGCATGCTGTTCTCCAACGACGAGATCCTCAAGTCGGTGAAGGTGATTTCCGGTGGTGAGCAAGGTCGCATGCTGTTCGGCAAGCTGATCCTGCAAAAGCCGAACGTTCTGGTAATGGACGAACCGACCAACCACCTGGACATGGAATCGATCGAGGCGCTGAACCTGGCGCTGGAAAACTACCCGGGCACGCTGATTTTCGTCAGCCACGACCGTGAGTTCGTATCGTCCCTGGCCACGCGCATCATCGAGCTGAGCCCGAACGGTGTGACCGACTTCAGCGGCACCTATGACGATTACCTGCGCAGCCAGGGCGTCGTGTTCTGATAGCGGCTTCGAGTCGAAAGCCCCGCCCCATGGCGGGGCTTTTTATTGCGTCCGGGAAAGATAGTTAGCCTGCTTTCTTTTATTTCAGCGCCAAGCCATGATGCGGACTCTCCCACCGCCGCCCGCGAACGAGCCCTCATGTCTGCGCAGCAACAGCCACCGCAAAGCTCCATGGCGATCACCCTGCAGATCGTCTCCATCGTTTTCTACACCTTTATCGCTTTCCTCTGCATCGGCCTGCCGATTGCGGTGCTGCCCGGTTACGTGCATGAACAACTGGGTTTCAGTGCCGTCGTTGCGGGTCTGGTGATCGGGTCGCAATACCTGGCCACCCTGCTCAGCCGCCCCATGGCCGGACGCATGTCGGATACCGTCGGCACCAAACGTGCCATCGTTTACGGTTTGCTGGGGATCGTCCTCAGCGGCCTGCTGACACTGGTTTCCACGTTGCTGCAGGACTTCCCGCTGCCAAGCCTGATCATTCTGATCGCCGGGCGTTTGCTGCTCGGCATCGCTCAGGGGCTGATTGGTGTAGGAACCATCAGCTGGTGCATGGGCCAGGTGGGTGCGGAACATACCGCCCGGTCCATCGGCTGGAACGGCATCGCCTCTTATGGCGCCATCGCTATCGGCGCACCACTGGGCGTGCTGATGGTGGCCGATTACGGTTTTACCAGCCTCGGTATTGCGCTGTCGGTACTGGCCGCTGGCGCTCTGCTGCTGATCCGCAACAAGCCTTCCGTGCCGGTGGTGCGCGGCGAGCGGTTGCCGTTCTGGGCGGTGTTCGGGCGGATCGCGCCGTTCGGTGCCAGTCTGAGCCTGGCCTCGATCGGTTACGGCACCCTGACCACGTTCATCACCCTCTATTACCTCAATCGCGGCTGGACCGGCGCGGCCTACTGCCTGACGGTGTTCGGCGTGTGCTTCATCCTGTCGCGGCTGCTGTTCATTTCCGCCATCGCCCGATTTGGCGGCTTCGCTTCGGCCATCGCCTGCATGAGCATCGAAACCGTCGGGTTGTTGTTGCTGTGGCTCGCCCCCTCGACCGGCTACGCACTGATCGGTGCCGGGCTGGCAGGGTTCGGGTTGTCGCTGGTATACCCCGCGCTGGGGGTTGAAGCCATCAAGCAGGTGCCCAACTCCAGCCGTGGTGCCGGGTTGAGTGCTTACGCGGTGTTTTTCGATCTGGCACTGGCGGTTGCCGGCCCCTTGATGGGCGCGGTGGCGTTGAATCTGGGGTATTCGTGGATCTTCCTGTGCGCAGCGCTGCTGTCAGTGACCGGACTGGCACTGACCTTGTGGCTCAAGCGTCGGGCGATGGCCTGACGCTTACTGATCCGCCGTCTGCATCCCCGCCCGGGAGGGCTTGCCCAGCGCATGGGAGAAGAACCGCCCGGCCTCGGAAATCAGGTTGCGATGGATGTCTTCGCGATCCACCCCGTCAGCATCGGTGCACAGCGCCGGCATCGCACGGATCTGCTCTTCATTGCACGGCGCCATGAACACGAAGTGCCCGGCCCCGGCCAGCAACTTGAAGTCCGGTGCGGTCGGCAGTTTGCGCGCCAGGGCGGCGGCGTTTTTGTCGAAGGCCACCAGTTTGTCGCCGTCGCCGCTGTACAGCAGCACTGGCACATGCACATCGGCCAGGGTGTGTCGGCCGAATTTCAGGCTCAGCGGCGCCATCAACAGCAAGGCGTGGACTCTCGGATCAGCCACCGGTTGCAGGTCGTCGCGATCAACGATCAGTTCGCCCTGGGTGTTGCAGGCGTCGCGGTCGTCCGGGCGCTCCTGGCAGTAGCGGCGCAAGCGATCCAGGTCGGGCTGCGCGCCGGAAAGAATCAGCGCGGTCTCACCGCCCGCCGAATAACCGATCACGCCTACCTGATCGGCGTTCACGAACGGCGCGAGCATGCGGTCGCCAAGCGTGGCGGTAATGGCTTCGGAAATCTGGATCGGGCGCCCATAAAGGTTGCTCAAGGTGCCAAGACGACTGTGATCCTTGGAGTTGTCGCCGGGATGAATCACCGCCACCACCACAAAGCCCTTGCGCGCCAGCGATGTGGCGAGGTCGTGCAGGGCCAGCGGCGTGCCGGTGTTGCCGTGGGACAGCATCAGCATCGGAAAGCGGCCGAGGGCGATTTTGGTGTCTTCGCCGGCTTCGACTGAATAGCCCTCGAGCAGGCTCATGTGCTCGCGGTCGCTGGAGGGATAGAACGCGATGGCACGCATCGGTTGCAGGTCGAGCGGATCGAGGAACGTCATCTCGTGATAACCGACGCTCCAGCGTGGGTGCTGGCCGGGGGCTGCGTGCACTGAATTCAGGCTGCCGAGCAGGCAAATCAGTAACGTTGCACAAAGACGCATCATGGGATGCCCCACCCTGTTGTTACTCAATCGAAAGATCCGTTGTGTTCGACGCCCGAAACTCCGTGGTTCGGTGATCCGGCGCGGCGTTGCACTCAGACGTTGATCGTAAGACTGCATAACCCGGGCCAGATTATGTAACAGTCGGACACAAAAGACTCCGTATCTGGCCCTTGCAGAACCAGAATACAGAGTTTTTTGGGGGTTGCCTGAACGAGAGCTGTTCTTTACGAAAGCCTTACGCAGCGGCGAACAGTTGCTCGCTGATACGGGCGTGGGCCGCGCTCATGGCGTTGTTGCGAACTTCCTCACCGTAGGCCAGGCCTTCGGCACGGACGATTTCGATGTCGGTGATGCCGAGGAAGCCGAAGACCAGTTTCAGGTAGTCTTCGTGAGCCACGCCCGAAGCCTGACCGGCGTGGATGCCGCCCGAGGTGGAGACGATGATCACTTTCTTGCCACCGCACAGGCCTTCAGGGCCGGCTTCGGTGTAGCGGAAAGTCTGGCCGGCGACGGCGATGCGGTCGATCCAGGCCTTGAGCTGGGTTGGCACGGTGAAGTTGTACATCGGCGCGGCAACGACAATGGCGTCGGCGGCGATGAACTCGGCCAGGGTGTTGGCGCTCAGCTCGGCTTCGTGCTGTTGTGCGGCGTTGCGCAGTTCAGCGGTGGTGCCGGCGGCGACCAGAGTGGTCGACGAGAAGTGGCTGATGGCGTCGGCAGCCAGGTCGCGGTAGGTCACGACAGCGCTTGGCTCGGCGGCTTGCCAGGCTTTGACGACTTCGGTGCTCAGCTGACGGGAAGCAGAGTTGTCGCCCAGAATGCTCGAATCGATGTGCAGCAGTTTCATAGTGGAATCTCCTGGAAAGAATCGCCGGTGGCGACGGAATGGAGACAATCCTACCTACGAAACCAATAGCTGATTAGACGGCAACAATGCGATAGTTTGTCCCACTGATAGAACAGTCGGAATTCCCCATGCAAGACCTCAACGATCTCTACTATTTCGCCAAAGTAGTCGAGGCCGGCGGATTCGCCGCTGCCGGCCGCTTGCTGGGCATTCCCAAGTCACGCCTGTCGCGGCGGATTGCCGAACTGGAAGAACGCCTGGGCGCGCGCCTGCTGCAACGCACCACCCGCCAATTGAAGCTGACGGCGGTTGGCGAACGCTATTTGCGCCACTGTCAGGCGATGTTACTGGAAGCGGAAATGGCCGATGAAACGGTGGCCAGCATGTCCAGCGAACCCCGCGGCCGCTTGCGGGTTTCGAGCCCCACCGGGCTGGCCCATGAAATGCTGCCGGTGGTGATCAGCAATTTCCTCGGCAAATACCCGCAGGTGCAACTGGAAGTCACCCTGATCAATCGCCGGGTCGACCTCATCACCGAAGGCATCGATGTCGCCCTGCGGGTGCGCGAACACGGCGACGAAGAGCCGATGCTGGTCACCCGCCGCTTGCGTCAGGCGCAAATGGTGGTGGTCGCGAGCCCTTCCTTTATACAGGGCGTGGAAATCAATCATCCGCAGGACTTGAAAACCTTGCCGGTGCTCGGCGCGCTGGAAGCCGATCGCATGGTGCATGTGCGCCTGCTCGATCAGCACGGCAAAAGTTGCGATCTGGCGCTGGAGGCCCGGTTGGGCATCGACGATTTCATTGTGCGCAAGGCTTGCGTGCTGGCCGGCCAGGGTTTCACCCTGCTGCCGATGATGTATTGCGAAGCGGAGCTGAACAACGGCACGCTGGTGCAATTGTTGCCGGACTGGTCGTTGCCCGGAGGCTGGTTGCAAGCGGTGTACCCGCACCGGCGCGGGGTGATGCCGGCGGTGCGGGCCTGGATCGATCATCTGGTCGAATCGTTCAATGCCTGTGGAGAGCGGCTGTTATGAAACAAGGAAAGATGAGCGAGAAGGATGTCGCGGACTTCTGCCTGGCATTGCCCGGTGCCCGGGAAGACTACAAATGGGGCGGTGTGCGGGTGTTCTCGATTGCCGGCAACAAGATGTTCGCCTTGCAGGGGCTGCGCGGTGAGTCGCTGGCGTTCAAGGTCGACAAGGACCTGTTTCTCGGTCATTGCGACCGGCCGGGCATTCACCCGGCGCCGTATCTGGCGCGTGCGCAGTGGATCATCGTGCACCCGCCCTACCCCTTGGGCGCCGAAGAACTGCGAGGGTTGCTGCAACGCTCCCACCAGTTGGTGGTGAGCAAGTTGCCGAAGAAAATCCAGGTGGGTTTGCTGCTGTAACCCTACCCCAGCGCCAACAGGTTCGAACCGAGGAACAACTGATCGATCCAGAACACCTGGTGCAACGCGACGATCACCCAGAACAGAATCTGAAACGACACCTTGCGCGTCTTGTGCCGGAAGACTTGCTGGGCGATCAATGCGCCCGGCCAGCCGCCCGCCAGTTCCACGGCGTGCAGGACGTTTTCCGGCGTGCGCCAGGCGTCGGCGCGGGCCTTGCGCTTGTCCGCCCAGTACAGGAAGAACGCCAGCACGCTGACAATCCCGTAGGCCATCAACGGCACCAATGAGATCCCGCGCAGCCACATCGACAGCGATCCGAACAGCGGCAACGCGCAGACGACCAGCAGCACGAACAACTTCAACTTCAGATGCTGGATGCTGCCACCGGACGGGCCGCGATCCGGGCGGCGTGCGCGGGAGTCACTCATGCCTTGGCCGCCGCCCAGTCCACCCAGCCGAATTGCCAGGTCGCCAGAATCAACAGGCCGAACACGATCCGGTACCAGGCGAATGCCGCGTAGCTGTGGCTGGCGATGAACTTCAGCAAACCGCGCACCGCGATCATGGCGAAAACGAATGCGGTGACAAAACCGATGGCAAACACCGGAAAGTCCGTCGGCACGAACAGCGCACGGTACTTGTAGCCCGAATACACCGCCGCACCGACCATGGTCGGCATCGCCAGAAAGAACGAGAACTCGGTGGCGGTCTTGCGCGACAGACCGAACAACAGACCGCCAATGATGGTCGACCCGGAGCGCGAGGTGCCCGGGATCATCGCCAGACATTGGGCGAAGCCGACCTTCAGCGCATCCTTCCAGGTGATTTCGTCCACGGTTTCGGCGTGCACTTCATGCTGCCGGCGCTCGGCCCACAACATGATGAAACCGCCCACCACCAGCGCCGTCGCCACGGTGATCGGGTTGAACAGGTATTTGTGAATCAGATCGGCAAAGATCACGCCCAGCACCACGGCGGGCAGGAAGGCGATCAGCAGGTTGGCGGTAAAGCGTCGGGCACTCGGCTGGGTCGGCAAGCCGATGACCACGTCGAGAATCTTGCGGCGAAACTCCCAGACCACCGCGAGAATCGCGCCGAGCTGAATGATGATGTTGAACGCCATGGCGCGTTCGCCGCCGAAATTCAGCAGGTCGGCGACGATGATCTGGTGTCCGGTACTGGAAATGGGCAAAAACTCCGTCAGCCCTTCTACAACTCCAAGAATCAGTGCCTGCAAGGCGGTCCAAAGGTCCATCAATCCCCCAAAGAGCGATGCGCTCAGGCATGCCCCAATAGTATTTTTTTACGTTCACTGCGATCAGCGTAGCGGTTTGTTGCTGTACCGATTCCGCGCGCCAAGGATCCACACGAAACGGTCAAAATTCCGTGAAATGGCAACTTGGGTTCAGGTTTTCACGCACGGGGCCGAAATCCTAACAGACAAGCCGTAACCGCGCTGCCGTGCACTACGACTTGGGTCGCGTATGCCCGGCCACCGAAACGTGGTTGGATGCTGGCGGTGATTTATTACAAGAAAAAGAAACCGGAGTGACAGCGTTATGAACAGCTTGCGCAGTGTGTCGATCAGCCGACGCTTGTGGCTCATCTTGATTGTGGCGGTGGTCATGCTGCTGACCCTGGGCCTGTTGATGCTCAAGCAGATCCACGATGACCTGTATCACGCCAAGGCCCAGAAAACCCAGCATGTGGTGCAGACCGCCAGTGGTTTGCTGACCTACTACCAAGGCCTGGAAGCGGCCGGAACCCTGACCCGCGACGCCGCCCAGAAACAGGCGCTGACCGCGATTCGCGGCCTGCGCTACGACCAGAATGACTACTTCTGGATCAACGACCTCACGCCCGTGATGGTCATGCACCCGACCAATCCCAAGCTCGAAGGCCAGAACCTCTCGGCGATCCGCGACCCGGACGGTTTTGCGGTGTTCAACGAAATGGTCGCCATCGCCAAGGCCAAGGGCGCAGGCATGGTTGATTACCGTTGGCCTAAACCCGGTGCCAGTGAGCCGGTGGCCAAGACGTCCTACGTGAAACTGTTCGAGCCATGGGGCTGGGTGCTGGGTTCCGGTGTGTACGTCGACGACGTGCAGGCCGAGTTTCAGGGTCAGGTGATCAAAGCATCCGTCGTAGGCCTGGTCATCGCGCTGATCATGGGCGTGCTGGTGATTCTGATTGCCCGCAGCATCGTCCGCCCGCTGCAGGAAACCGTAAACGCCATGGCCAACATCGCCAGCGGCGAAAGCGACCTGACCCGCAGCCTCGATACCCATGGCCAGGATGAAGTCACGCAACTGGCCCATCACTTCAATGCCTTTACCGCCAAGCTGCGCCGGGTGATCGGCGATTTGCAGGTGTCGGCCAGCGCGCTGGGCCAATCCTCCACTGAGCTGGGCAATGACGCGAGCCAGGCCCAACAACGCAGCCAGCAACAATCGCAGCAGATGGAGCTGGTGGCGACGGCCATCAACGAAGTCACTTACGGCGTGCAGGATGTGGCGAAGAACGCCGAGCATGCCGCCAACGAAATGCGCGATGCCGAAGCCCAGGCGCAACAGGGCCAGATCAACATTGACGGCAGCCTGCAACAGATCGACAAGCTGTCCGGCACCATTGATCAGGCCGTCGAAGTCATCCGTACACTGGCAACCGAAAGCACGCAGATCGGCAGCGTTCTGGAGGTGATCCGCTCGATTGCCGAGCAGACCAACCTGCTGGCCCTCAACGCCGCCATCGAAGCCGCCCGGGCCGGTGAACAGGGCCGTGGTTTTGCCGTGGTGGCGGATGAAGTTCGCTTGCTGGCGCAACGCACGCAGAAATCCACTGCGGAAATCCAGTCGATGATCGAGCGCCTGCAAAATCATTCCGAAGCGGCAGTGAAGGTGATCGGCGACAGCAGCAAGGCGTCGCAACTGACCATCGAGCAGGCCGGACTGGCCGGCGCCAGCCTCAATGCCATCGGCCAGGCTTTGCGCAACCTCAACGGCCTGAACGCGTCGATTGCCAGTGCGACCCTGCAACAGGCGCACGTGGTCGAGGACATCAACCAGAACGTCACCCAGGCCGCAGGCCTGTCCCACAGCACCGCGATGGCCGCTGAGCAGTCGAGTGCCGCTAGTGTGCGGCTGGGCCAGTTGAGCGAGCAGTTGAACGGTTTGCTGCGCCAGTTCCGCGTCTGATCCCGGTCACCGGTGGGAGCTCACTCCCACCGGTTTTTGGGTACAATCCGCTCCCTCTTTTACTCCCTCCAAGGATCTTGCATGTCCGGGCTCGAACTGTTTGCCGCCGCCCTCGGTGTGATCGCCGTCTGGCTGACGGTCAAACAGAACCCCTGGTGCTGGCCGATCGGGCTGGTCATGGTGCTGCTCTACAGCTGGATCTTCTTCGAGGTGAAGCTGTATTCGGACATGTTGCTGCAAGTGGTTTACGCCGCTCTGCAAGTCTATGGCTGGTGGCAATGGACCCGGGCCGGGACGATGCATGACGGGCGAGAGGTCAGCCGGCTCGACTCCCGTTCGATTCTGCAAGGGCTGGCCATCGGCGCCGCCGGCAGCCTGCTGCTGGGCGCCGCCATGGCGCACTGGACCGATGCCGCGCAGCCCTGGCTCGACGCGGCGCTGACCGCTTTCAGCCTGGTCGCGCAATTCTGGATGGCGCACAAGCGCCTGCAATGCTGGGCGCTGTGGTTCGTGCTGGATGTGATCTTCGTCGGCCTGTTCCTTTACAAGGGCCTTTACCTCACCGCTGCGCTGTACGCCCTGTTCACCCTGATCGCGGTGCAGGGCTGGCGGGAATGGCGCGCCGATCCGGCGTTGCGCGCATGAAAGTCGTTGTTCTGACCGGGCCGGAATCCACCGGCAAGAGCTGGCTGGCGGCCGGGCTGCAGCAACGGTTCGGCGGTTTGCGGGTGGATGAGTACGTGCGCTGGTTCATCGAGCAGAATCCCCGGGATACCTGCCTTGCCGATATCCCCGAGATCGCTCGCGGCCAGTTGCAGTGGGAAGACGAGGCGCGAGCGCAGCAACCACCTCTGCTGATCCTCGACACGCACCTGTTGAGCAATATTCTCTGGAGTCAGACGCTGTTCGGCGACTGCCCGGCCTGGCTGGAAACGGAACTGTTGGCGCGCCATTACGACCTGCACCTGTTGCTGTCTCCGGAACATATCGACTGGACGGACGATGGCCAGCGCTGCCAGCCTGCGCTCCGCGAACGCCTGGCCTTCTACGACGCCACCAAGACCTGGCTGGAACAGCATCGACAACCCTTGCAAATCATTCAGGGCGACTGGGCCGAGCGACAGGCCCGGGCTTTCGATGCCGTGCGCGTTCTTTTGGCAGGTTGACTCGTGCATTTCCCCCGATTCGGGGGAAAAGTGTCCGTTCCTGAAACACTCACCTGGGCCCATAGTGCCTGTCTTTGCGCTCTTGCCGGGTTTGCCCCACGATTTGTTACGCCAATGAAACACCCGGCCGCAAACCCTCATTCCAGAGCATTACAACGCATTCACTCGGGCATCGATGTGCCGGGCTGTTTCAGCGCTGAGACAGTTTCTGTATCAAGTTTGCTCGCCAAACACCAAGCCATTGAATCAAAAGAACAATTAAAAACCGGCACAGCATTCGCTATCTCCTTCACAACGCTGACAAGAGCCAGCCCACTGAAGAAGGAATTGCAGCCGTGGGGAACTTCAATAAAGGCTTGACCTGCCTCCTGCTGATCGGTTCTGCCGCTACCAGTTCTCTGATCAGCGTTGCCGCCCATGCCGATGGCAATGGCGTGATTGTTCTGAACCGCAATGTTCAACCCGTACCACTGGGTCGCAACGGCGGCAAGGATCCCTACCCTACCACCGTCAACGCCAACCCTTCCAAGGCTGTCGTCGCCGCCACCAGCCATGCCGAACTCAGCGACAACGAATTCGCCGGCATCGCCAGCGGCTCGTCGATCGGCGGCATGGTCACCAACGGTATCGGCGCTACCAATCTCAATTCCCTGAATGGCATGAACAACGGCATGCCTGGTGCAGGGGGTGGCAGCGGTAACGGCGCCGGCTCCGGTGCAGCGATCTCCGGCACGATCAACCGTGCCTTGAGCACGGGACTTGCGCCACTCGGCGCCATCGGGGGGGCCATGAAATGAAGTTTTCTCTGATCTTTATCGCTCTGCTGGCGAGCGCCAGCGCCATGGCTGACTCGAATGTGCCCGTGGTCAACAGCGCCAGCATCGACAGCACCGGCGCCCAATACAGCGGAAACGTGGGTGTCAACCAGGCGGCCGGCGACCAGTCGCAGCAGGCCAACCTCCGCTCGATAGCCGTTGGTCACAGCGCATCGGCGACGACCACCGTCACCCAACGGATCAACACCCCGGCGGATCCGCGCATGAATGCGACCGCCACCATCAGCGGCAACTCTTTCAGCAACGGCAACGGTGTACTGGGCGTGAACCAGTCGGCCGGTGCCGGCAACCAGATGGCCAACGTGGTGCATATCAGCACCAGCACCGGCCCGCAAAGTATCGACGATAGCGTCCTTTCCCAACAGAACGTGACGCCGTCCATGAGCTCAGGAGCAACTGACACTCCAAAAGGCAGCCGCCAGGTCGTCACTGGCGACCAGGCCTTCACCGGCAGCCGGGGAGTGATTCAGGTGAACCAGAGTGCCGGGGTGGGAAACCAGATTGCAAACACCCTGAGCATCCGGGTCGCTAACTGACCCAATTGCAGTGCAAGAAAGTTCCAACACTTACCAACACACGAGCAAGGGGAAATAAAATGAAATCTACAATGGCCCTCAAACCACTGGTTTTCGCTCTGGCAGCAGTGATGGCAATGGCAGCACAAGCAGGCGGTCGCGGCGATGACCATGACCATGGACATCAACCAAAAGGCCCGACTCTGGAAGAACTGCTGCAGATCGGTGCAGGCGCAAGCGCCGTATCGGTTGACACCCAAAGCAGCACCACCAACGTGGTGAACAACCAAGGCACTCAAAACGCCTCGTCGATCACCAACTCGATGAACGGTTCGAGCGGTAACATGAATGGCAACTCGGCCGCTGGCGACGGCAACGAACAGGCCAACCTGGCTGCCATTGCGTCCTCCGACGAAAGCTTCATCTTCGGCACCTCGACTGCCGCTGCAAGCGCCACGCAATACAACAACAACAACTATGTAAACAACATGTCGGTGACCAACACCTCGGCCATCAGCGGTGCCGGCAACGGCAGCTCGGGTAACATCACCGGCAACTCGGCCGCCGGCAACTTCAACCAACAGAAAAACGACCTGGCGATCGCTTCGTCCGGTGGTCGCGTAGCTCAGGCAGCTTCGTCAGCCAGCCAGACTTCGAGCAATCTTGTGGTTGAAAACCAGGGCACAGCTACCTATGGCAAAGAAACCCTCAACGGGACCTTCAATGCTGGCGGTGTCTTCGTGGCAGCCGGTGTGGCCAAAACCGAGGGCGACGACCACGGTCATGGTGGTTATGGCGACCGGGGTGGCAAAGGCGACAAAGACAGCACCTCCAAATTCGTGGCTGTAGGCGCCGTGGAACTGGCAGGTACTACCACCCAGCAAGTCATGTATCAAAACGGCTGGAAAAATCCTGTAACCAACACTTCCTACCTCAGCAACGTTGGCAACGGCTCCTCGGGCAACATGGGCTTCAACAGTGCTGCCGGTGTAGGCAACCAGCAAGTCAACGCAATCTCCATCTCGTCGGCCGGCCATTAATCGCGACCGCTCACAAAAGCCCCGGCAACGGGGCTTTTCCACACCACGGACAAGGCGTACCGATCATGCGTATGACCGCCCTCACCTTCCTGCTGTGCCTGTGTGGTGCCACTCAGGCTGCGCAGATGCCCGTCGCCGCCCTTCCAGGCGGTATGCTTGTCTACAAACAGGTACAGAGTATTCGTGAGCGTAAGTTCGCCGACCTTGTTGAACAGAAAACCGATTTCAGTTGCGGCGCGGCTGCTCTGGCAACCGTGTTGCGCCAGGCTTATTGGCTCGATGTCGATGAAGACCACATCATCAAAGGCATGCTGGTCAACGCTGACCAGGACCTTGTACGCACGCAAGGTTTCTCCATGCTCGACATGAAACGCTACATCGAAAGCATCGGCATGCGCGCCAGGGGCTACAAGATTCCGCCTGAAAAACTCGACGCGGTCACGATCCCGGTCGTGGTCCTGATGGACGTTCGCGGCTACAAGCATTTTGTCGTGATGCAGCGTGCCGACAAGGACTGGGTCTACGTCGGCGACCCCGTACTTGGCCACAAGCGTTACTCCCGCGCTGACTTCAGCGCCGGCTGGAACGGCATCGTATTTGCCATCGTCGGCCCCGGCTACGACAGGGCCAACGCCCTGCGCGACCCGCCTACCCCGCTTACCGCGAAAAACAAGCTTGATCAGTTCTACCCGGTCAGAGATGCCGAACTGATGGAGTTCGGTTTCATTCAGAGCGACTTCTTTTAGCGTCCAATAACGATAAAAGGGGCAGGATGCTCCGGGAGCAGATGATGAAAACCTCATACTGGCTGGCCGCCGCTTGTCTGGCGGCAAGCGCATCAAGCTTCGCCAATGAAGGCTTCAAACCTATCGAAATCAGCGATCAGCAGCTCAGCGAACTGCGCGGTCGCTTCGTCATGCCCGGGCGGATCATCAGCTTCGGCATCGTGATGAACAGCACCTGGCGCAATGCCAGCGGCGACCTGATTGGAGCCTCCAGCTCAATGCAGATCCAGTCATCCACCGTTACCCCCCAATTCTACGTTTCCACCATCCAGCAATCCGGCCATGGCGCAGTGGCGTCCCAAGGTACAGGCAACGTTATCGGTGGCGCCGGACTGAACACTACGCAAGGTGTGACGCAGAGCGTTCGCGCCGCAGGTGACAGCAACCTGGCAAACAACGACGTCGGCATAAACGTGACACAAGCCAGCTCCGCACCGGCGTTTACCCCGTCTCAAGGTCAAGTGTTGACGAGTGGCCAGTCCATCAGCGCCAGCAACGGTGCCGGCAGTGTCGCCGTTTCCGCCATCAGTGGCGGCGTGCAAATGGCCATCCAGGCCAGCAACAATCAGGGCTCGGCCCTGCAGCAGGTGGCTCAGCGCGGCTTGTTGCAAAACACCACTTTGCTGGGCAACAGCAATGCCGTGACCAACCAGACCCTGCTCAATGTCGTTCTTAACAGCAACCTGAATCCTGGCGCAGGCGCCGCACAGAATCTTAATCAACTCAAAGGACTACGCAGTTCCGGATATTGATCTACGCTGAGTTTCGATCATTAGCCTTAAAGGGACGGCTTTTCCATGTATCGATCGGCATCACTGCGCGCAGTCGTATGTTTGAGTACACTTTTTCCGGCCGTAGGGTTGCAAGCGGCGACGGATCCTGATGTTGAAACACTTAAACAGGAGTTGCTGGAGCTTAAACAACGATACGAGACCCAACAAAAGGCGTTGGCGGTGCTGGAGCAGCGGGTTCGCCAGGTTGAAGATCAACCTGCCGCGCCACAGCCTAAACGCCTGGTCAAATCACCTGCCGACCTGCGCAAGGGTGGCCAGCAGGTTGCCACCGGTACAGGCGCAGCCGCGGCGTCGGGGGGCGCTGCCGGGGGTAGCGGCGCATCCTATGGCCAATCGCTGGCTGATGATTCACAACCGGCGCAGAGCGTGACCAACCTCTACGACGAGGCCAGCGGGTTCTTTGGCGGGGGCAAGTTCAGCTTCGAAACCGGGCTGACCTACTCGCACTACGATACCCGGCAGCTGGTGCTCAACGGGTTCCTCGCACTTGACTCCATTTTCCTGGGCAACATCAACCTGGACCGGATCAAGGCCGACACCTATACCCTCGACCTCACCGGTCGCTACAACTACAACAACCGCTGGCAGTTCGACCTGAACGTCCCTGTGGTCTACCGGGACTCGACCTACCAGTCCGGTGGCGGCAACAACGGCGGCTCACAAATCACCACCGAAGGTTCTGTTACCCAGGATCCGACCATTGGCGATATCAATGCCGGCGTGGCGTACAAGTTCCTCGACGAATCCGACAGCTTGCCGGATGCCGTGTTTACCCTTCGCGTGAAGGCGCCAACCGGCAAGGACCCGTTCGGTATCAAGCTGATTCAGTCGGCAGACAACAACAACCTGTTTGTGCCTGAAAGCCTGCCGACCGGTAACGGCGTCTGGGCGATTACCCCCGGCATCTCGCTGGTCAAGACCTTCGACCCGGCGGTGCTGTTCGGTTCGCTATCCTACACGCACAACCTCGAGGAGTCCTTCAGCGACATCAGCTCCACAGTCAATCAGAAAACCCCGGGCAAGGTCCGGATCGGCGACAGCTTCCAGGTCGGCATGGGTGTAGCTTTCGCCCTGAACGAAAAAATGAGTATGTCGTTCTCGATGTCGGACCTGATCCAGCGCCGCAGCAGCCTCAAGCCTGATGGCCAGGACTGGCAGTCGGTCGTTTCCAGCGACGCGAACGCCGGCTACTTCAACATCGGCATGACCATTGCGGCCAGCCCCAACCTGACGATCGTTCCGCAGCTTTCCCTTGGCATGACGCCGGACGCACCAGACTTTACGTTCAGCCTGAAATTCCCGTACTACTTCTAACCCGCGACACCATGAACGCAACAACATAAAAAGGCCCGCTGCGATGCACTCGCAGCGGGCCTTTTCAGCTTCTTCCCGGAAGAAGCACCGCGCCCTAGCGGATCTGGTGTTTGTGCAACAAACGGTAGAACGTCGGCCGTGAAACCCCCAGCACCTTGGCGGCCACGCTGAGATTGTCGCTGTGCCGGTTGAGCACATCGCACAATGCCTGGCGTTCGGCCCGGGTCTTGTAGTCTTCGAGGGTGCCCATCGGGGTGGCCAGCGACTGCTGACTGATCAGCCCCAGGTCACGAGCCTCGATCTGCCGCCCTTCGGCCAGCACCAGGCCCCGGCGTACACGGTTGGCCAGTTCACGAACATTGCCCGGCCAGTCGTGCTTGCCCATGGCGATCAGCGCGTCTTCACTGAAGCTGCGCGGCCGACGGCCGGTTTCGTGGCTGTAGAAATGGGAAAAATGGTTGGCCAGCATCGACAGATCGCCGTGGCGCTCTCGCAACGGCGCGGTCACCACTTGCAGCACATTGAGCCGGTAGTACAAGTCCTCGCGAAAGCGCTTTTTCTCGATCGCCGCTTCAAGATCGACGTGGGTGGCCGCCAGCACCCGGACATCCACCGGGATCGGCTGGCTGCCGCCTACTCGTTCAATGTGTTTTTCCTGGAGAAAGCGCAGCAGATTGGCTTGCAGCTCCAGCGGCAGATCGCCGATTTCATCGAGAAACAATGTGCCGCCGTTTGCCGCCTCGATGCGCCCGACCTTGCGTTGATGGGCGCCGGTGAACGCGCCTTTTTCGTGACCGAACAGCTCGGACTGGATCAGATGTTCGGGAATCGCTCCGCAGTTGATGGCCACAAACGGTTTGCTATGGCGCTGCGATTGCCGATGCAGGGTACGGGCGACCAGTTCCTTACCGGTACCGCTTTCGCCGCGAATCAGTACCGGCGACTCGGTGGGAGCCAGTTTGCTGAGCAGCTTGCGCAGTTCGCGGATCGGTTTGCTGTCGCCGAGCAGCTCGTGTTCCGGCTGATCCACATGGACATTGCCCTGGCCACGCAGGCGCGCCATGCCGAACGCCCGGCCGAGGGTGACCTGGACCCGCGATACGTCGAACGGCAGGGTATGAAAGTCGAAAAACCATTCACAAACGAAGTCCCCGACGTTCTGCAGACGCAGCACTTCCTGATTCAGCACGGCGATCCACTCGGTACCGCTGCGGCTGATCAATTCTTTAACGGCTTCGGGACGTTCCAGGTGAAAAGGCTGCAAACGCAGCAAGCCGACATCGCAACTGCGGTCGGCGGCATTTTCCAGGCTACAGCTGTCAACATCCCAGCCGACCGCACGCAAGCCGGGCAACAATCGGTGACAGTCGTCACAAGGGTCGACTACCAATAAACGTCGTAACGCAGGCGCTTCGCTCATGACTGTTCCTTGGCGCCAAATTATAGGAAATGATTGTAAAAACAGTCATTTGGCAGACCTGGCTGTAACATTAGCAAGAATTTGACGGCGCCTTGTATCGATTGCTTATAGGCGTACAAGTGAAGCAGTTATAAGAACCTGTTTTATTAGTTGGCTATCGACTCGAATCTTTCACCCAGCTTTCAAAAAACGCTGTAACAGAGATTGTATGAAAGAAAGTCGAAACTTCTTCAAATCCTGTGTGACCTGTCGGCGGGTTGCGTGCATCAGTACAAGTAACTCGCCGCACGGTAAGCCCAACCGACGGCACATCACTTGATTGGGCACTACAGAGAGAAGACCCCATGACCGCCCCGCTCCGTATCAACGAAGCTCTTTTGATTGCCAACCACGCGTTCAAACCGTTTCAGTGCGTGGCCTGGGCCCCACAAGATGGCAATGGCGAACTGAGCCTGACCGTTATCGACCGCACCAACTCGCAGATCGGTCGCACCCGTATTCCAAGCAGCGCCTATTCCGATCCGGCCCAGCTCGAATACCTGTTGCAACAGGCCCGCGCTGAACTGAGCGATGAAGGTTACGCACTGCAGTCCTGGTCGATGCCACACTGATCCGAGGGCAATGCGGATGACTTGCAAGTCATCCGCCCTTTTCTTTCAAGTTGCTGAGTTCTTTTAAACTTCAGCCATTTTGTACAACTTTCCTCCACACTTTCGCGCCTGAATACTTGGCAGGCTTGCGACTGGTTCAAAAAGTCACTGTTCTGGCACAGAACGACGCTCCACCTGTTAGTTCTGTCAGTTGTACTTGTGCGGCTACAGGGATTGAATGTTTCGCCATGCAGTTACCGACCCGGCTCCCGGCTATTGGTCAACTTGCAAGGAGGAGCAGGCATGTCAATCCAGTCCGCTATTGCGCTCCCGGCGCTGGCGAACAACGCCGGACAACTCGACAAGAGATTTGCCAATAACGGTGTGGCTCAGGCTTATTTTCCCGGCAGCACGTCCAGCCTGACCCAGCATGTCGCACTTGACCCGCAAGGTCGTATCCTGATCGCCGCCAAGGTCGGCACGCCTCAAGGCAGCCGTTTCGGCCTGGCCCGTCTGCTGGATGATGGCTCTGCGGATCTTGGCTTCGGCTTTCAGGGCAGCGTGATCGGCCTGTTCGCCTCTGGTTTCGAAGCCACGGGCAGCAAGGTCCAGGTCTTGCCTGACGGGCGAATCCTGCTGGCAGGCCTGCATTACGAGTCCGAACATCGCACCTTGCCCGCCCTCGCCCTGTTCGATGCAGAGGGTCGGCCGGCCGCGGAATTCGGCGACAACGGCCGGAAAATAGTGCGCTTGCCCGGCGATCTGTCCATGGGCACTCGTGACACCTGGCTGCCACCCGGTGTTCCGGGGGCAGAGGCCTGCGATTTTGCAGTCCAGGATGACGGGCATATCCTGCTGATTGCCAATCACCACTGCTCACTGGCGGACCACGTTGGCATGCTGATCCGCGTCACGCCCGACGGTAATCTTGACGCAACCTTCAATGGCCGAGGGTTTGTCATGGTCCGGCACTTGCTGCTCAATACCTGGCTGGGGAGCTTGTTGCTGCAAGAGGACGGACGAATCGTGGTGGCCGGCGCCATCGACTTCCCTCAAGAAGGCCTGCTCGCACGTTACCTGCCGGACGGGCAGCTCGACGAACGCTTTGCGCTGGACGGCTTCCTGGCCTTCAAGGCTCAAGGACACAGCGCGCTGGTCAACCAGGTCATCGAATCCGCGAATCACCTGCATTGCTTTGGCAGCAGGCGCGACCCGATCCGTTGCATGGCGCTGTCTGTCCATAGCAATGGCCGCCCCGACCTGCACTGCAACAACGGTCAACCCACCCTGCTGGACATCGGCCCCAGCGGCTGCCAGTGGAGCGCCGCACAGCGCATGCCGGACGGCCGGCTTATGGCGGCAGGCGCGACGATTGGCGGGGTCGAGGCCGATTTCATCGTTGCGCGTTATCTGGCCGACGGTCGTCTCGACCAAAGTTTCGGCGCCGGCCACGGCTGGTTGCGTACGCGACTGGGCCGCAGTCTCGACACCGCTACATCGCTGGCGGTGCAACCGGAAGGCGGGATTCTGGTCGGCGGCTATTCGCTGGATGGCAACTACCGCGCCGTGGTTGCGCGCTATCTGAACCCATGAACAGAAACTTCCCACACTTGATCTTGCTCAACGCTTACGGCACCTTGCGCGCTTCTTAAAGCAAGGAGCAACCGATGTCCGGTTCGATGGCCCAGGCGTTCGCGCACAATTTTCTCGGGCATTCGCCCCGCTGGTACAAGGCGTGCATCGTCGGGTTCCTGATTCTCAACGCCGTGGTGCTGTGGTCGGCAGGTCCTGTTGCTGCCGGCTGGCTGTTGGTGATCGAGTTCATTTTCACCCTGGCGATGGCGCTCAAATGCTATCCGCTGATGCCCGGCGGCTTGCTGCTGATCGAAGCGCTGCTGTTGAAGATGACCACGCCCCAGGCGCTGTACGAAGAGTTACAGCACAATTTCCCGGTGATCCTGCTGCTGATGTTCATGGTCGCCGGCATCTACTTCATGAAGGATCTGCTGCTGTTCCTGTTCTCGCGGCTGCTGCTCGGTGTGCGTTCGAAGATGCTGCTGGCGCTGATGTTCTGCTTTTTATCGGCGTTTCTTTCAGCCTTTCTCGACGCGCTGACCGTGACTGCCGTGATTATCAGCGCTGCCGTCGGCTTCTATTCGGTCTATCACCGTGTCGCCTCCGGCAACGATCCGCGTCAGGACAGCGAATTCAGCGACGATCAGCATTTGCCAAAGTTGCATCACGAGGATCTGGAACAATTCCGTGCCTTCCTGCGCAGCCTGCTGATGCATGGGGCGGTCGGGACTGCGCTGGGCGGTGTCTGCACACTGGTTGGCGAGCCGCAGAACCTGCTGATCGGCCACGAGATGGGCTGGCACTTCGCCGAGTTTTTCCTCAAGGTCGCGCCGGTGTCTCTGCCGGTGCTGGTGGCCGGTCTGTTGACCTGCATGCTGCTGGAGAAGCTGCGCTGGTTCGGCTACGGCACCTTGCTACCGGACAATGTCCGCGCAGTGCTGGCCGATTACGCCCGTGAAGACGATGCCGAACGCACGCCTCGCCAGCGCGCCGCGCTGTTGGTGCAAGGTGCGGCCGCGTTGATCCTGATTGCCGGGCTGGCGTTCCATGTCGCCGAAGTGGGCCTGATCGGCCTGATGGTGATTGTGCTGATCACCGCATTTACCGGCATTACCGACGAGCATCGTCTGGGCAGCGCGTTCAAGGACGCCATGCCGTTCACTGCGCTGCTGGTGGTGTTTTTTGCCGTAGTGGCGGTGATCCATGATCAGCAACTGTTCGCGCCGTTGATCCAGTGGGTACTGGCACTGCCTGCCGAGCAGCAACCGGGGATGCTGTTCATCGCCAACGGTCTGTTGTCGGCGATCAGTGACAACGTGTTCGTGGCGACGATCTACATCACCGAAGTGAAACAGGCATTCCTGTCCGGCCACATGAGCCGCGAACATTTCGAGACCCTGGCGATTGCGATCAACACCGGCACCAACCTGCCGAGCGTGGCGACGCCCAATGGTCAGGCCGCGTTCCTGTTTCTGCTGACGTCGGCGATTGCGCCGCTGGTGCGGTTGTCCTACGGGCGGATGGTGTGGATGGCGCTGCCTTACACCGTGGTGATGGGGCTGCTCGGCTGGTATGCCGTGAGTTACTGGCTGTAGAAACAACAACGGGAGCCCTGGGGCTCCCGTTGTTTTATGCGTCGATCAGCGCGGCAGAATGTACTTTTCGATAGCCTGCGCCACACCGTCCTCGGTGTTCGGCCCGGTCACCACGTCCGCCTGACGCTTCACGGCGTCTTCCGCCTGGCCCATGGCGATCGACAGGCCGGCGACATGAAACATCGCCGGATCGTTACCGCCATCGCCAATCGCTGCGCTCTGCGCCAATGGCACACCGAGATGGGCAGCAATAGTTGCCAGAGCCGCGCCCTTGTTGGCCTCCAGCGCCGTCACGTCCAGATACACCGGCTGCGAACGCGACACCTGCGCCATGCCCTCGACCTTCGGCAGCAAACGCGCCTCCAGCTCGATCAACAGGTCGGTGTTGTGGCTGGTCGCGACGATCTTGTCGATGCGCTCCAGATACGGCTCGAAGCTGTCGACCACCACCGGCGGATAACCCAGTCCATGCTGCTCGCGAGGAACCATCGGCCCGTGCGGATCCTTGAGCAGCCAGTCACCACCGCTGAACACCCAGATCTCGACCTCCGGCTGATCGGCGAACAACGCCAGTGCCGTCAGTGCCGCTGTGGCTGGCAGGTAGTGAGCGACCAGAATGCTGCCGTCCGGGTTGACGATGGTGCCGCCGTTGAACGCAGCGGTCGGCAGATCGACGCCAAGCGCCTCGATCTGCTGCAGCATGGCCTTTGGAGGTCGCCCGGTGGCGAGGCTGAACAGCACGCCCGCTTCACGCAGCGCACGAACGGCATCTATGGTGCGCTGACTGAGGCTGTGATCGGGCAGCAACAACGTGCCGTCCATGTCGCTCAGCAGAAAACGGATTGGCTCGCTCATCCGAGACCATGCCAGACGCGACCATCGCGAGTCAGCAGATCATCGGCAGCCTGAGGCCCGTCTTCGCCGGCGGCATAACTCTGCACGCTTGCGTCCTGTTGCCAGGCATCGAGGAACGGCTGCACTGCGCGCCAGCCATTCTCGATGTTGTCGGCTCGTTGGAACAGCGTCTGGTCACCGGTCAGGCAGTCGTAGATCAGGGTTTCGTAGCCGGTGGACGGCTGCATTTCGAAGAAATCCTTATAGGCAAACCCCAGCTCGATGTTGGCCATGTTCAGCGCCGGCCCCGGCCGCTTGGCCAGCAGGTCGAACCACATGCCTTCGTTGGGCTGGATCTGGATACGCAGGTAGGTCGGCTGCAATTCGTCGACCTCGGTGTCGCGGAACTGCGCGTACGGCGCCGGTTTGAAGCAGATGACGATCTCTGTGTCGCGCACGCTCATGCGCTTGCCAGTGCGCAGGTAGAACGGCACGCCGACCCAGCGCCAGTTGTCGATCATCACCTTGAGCGCCACGTAGGTTTCGGTGGTGCTGTCGGGCGATACGTTGGCTTCTTCGCGATAGCCTGCCAGCGGCTTGCCTTCGATTTCGCCGGCACTGTACTGGCCGCGCACCGAGTTGGCCCGCGCTTCTTCGGTGGTCCATGGACGGATCGCGCCGACCACTTTGGCCTTCTCGCCCCGCACCGCATCGGCGCCGAACGCGGCCGGCGGCTCCATCGCCACCATGGCCAGCAGCTGGAACAGGTGATTGGGCACCATGTCCCGCAGGGCGCCGGTGTGTTCGTAGAAACTGCCACGGGTTTCGACGCCGACGGTTTCGGCGGCGGTGATCTGTACGTGGTCGATGTAGTGGTTGTTCCAGAACGCTTCGAACAGGCTGTTGGAGAACCGGCTGACCAGAATGTTCTGAACGGTTTCCTTGCCCAGATAGTGATCGATCCGGTAGATCTGCTTTTCCGACATGACCTTTAGCAGACAGGCGTTCAGTGCCTCGGCGGTTTGCAGGTCGGAGCCGAACGGCTTTTCGATCACCACCCGTCTGAAGGCTTCCGGGGTTTCTTCCAGCAGTTTCGCGGCGCCGAGGCGACGCACCACTTCGCTGAAGAATCGCGGCGCGGTGGCCAGGTAGAACACCGCATTGCCGGTGCCGCTGTCGGCGATTTTCGCCGCCAGCGCGGAATAGGTGCTGTCGTCCAGGAAGTCGCCCTGGACGTAGCTGATACCTTTGGCGAGCTTGGCCCACAAGGCCGGATCAAGCATCTGATCGCCCTTGCCGACCTTCGCCGCCACTTCGGTGCGGATGAAATCTTCGAGCTTTTGCGCGAAGGCTTCATCCGTGATGGCGTTGTGGTCAACGCCAACGATCCGCAGATTTTCGTCAAGCAAGCCGTCGCGACTGAGGTTGTACAGCGCCGGCATCAGCAAGCGCTTGACCAGGTCGCCGTGGGCACCGAACAAAAACAGCGTGGTCGGTGGTGCGGGTTCTGCCTTGGATTTTCTGCGGATCGTATGGGTCATTTCTTCGCAGTCTCTACGTGGCCGCCGAAGCCGAAGCGCTGGGCCGAGAGGATCTTGTCACCGAACGTGCCCTGACCGCGGGAGCGGTAGCGCGAGAACAGCGAGTTGGACAGCACCGGTACCGGCACCTTTTGTTCCATTGCCGCTTCGATGGTCCATTGACCTTCGCCGCTGTCGGCCACGGAACCGGAGAAACCGTCGAGTTTCGGGTCGACCGCCAGGGCATCGGCGGTCAGGTCGAGCAGCCACGACGACACCACGCTGCCACGACGCCAGACTTCGGCGATGTCGGCCACGTTCAGGTCGAAACGCTGATCTTCCGGCAGAAGCTCGCTGGACTTGGTCTTGAGGATGTCGAAGCCTTCGGCGAAGGCCGCCATCATGCCGTACTCGATACCGTTGTGAATCATCTTCACGAAGTGACCGGCACCGGCAGGACCGGCGTGGATGTAGCCATGCTCGGCACGGTGATCATCGGACTTGCGGTCCTTGGTGCGCGGGATGTCGCCCATGCCCGGCGCCAGTGCGGCGAACAGCGGGTCCAGACGCTTAACGGTCTCGGCATCGCCGCCGATCATCATGCAGTAGCCGCGCTCCAGGCCCCAGACGCCGCCGGAGGTGCCGACGTCGATGTAGTGCAGGCCCTTCTCGGCCAGGGTCTTGGCCCGGCGGATGTCGTCCTTATAGTTGGTGTTGCCGCCATCGATGATGGTGTCGCCCGCCTCGAGCAGCGTGCTCAGGGTTTCGATGGTGTCTTCGGTCGGCGCGCCGGCCGGCAGCATGACCCACACGGCACGCGGCTTGGCCAGGCCCGCAACCAGCGCAGGCAGATCGGCAACGCCGGTAGAGCCCTCGGCGGCCAGGGTGTCGACAAAGGCGGTATTGCGGTCGTAAACAACGGTGGTGTGACCGTTGAGCATCAGACGCCGTGCAATATTGCCGCCCATGCGGCCCAGTCCAATAATCCCGAGTTGCATGTGCTGATGCTCCTTACTACAAATAAAAGTGTGTCAAAGGTTATAGCCCAACGCTCTCATGGAGGTTAGTCCAGAGCGTCGGTGTGAAGTTTCCGGGCATTGTGCCCGATCCAGACTGATAACGTCGGGAAACGTGGCGAAGACACAACGACCATGAAAAATAAAAAAGTTCCATTCACGAGCAAAAGAAACCAGAATCGGCGCCGATAGCAGATCAGCGCCCGTTATCGGGAGCGATCTGCAGTTGAGACACGCCATTTGCGAGGTGAGCAATGGGCACAGTACACACAGCAATGCCGCCACAAACCCTGTACGTCACGATCCGCCGCGATGAGCTGCGTCAGTTGAAAGACGAACGCGATCAGCTTAAACAAGAGCTGGCGCAACTGCGCCTGATGACCCAAGGCGTCGAGCCAAAGCCTCTGCCACGCGTCCAGCGCTCACCCCACGCCTGACCGCCCGCCGGATCCGGGAACCGCACCCCTGCCGTTCCCGACATGATCCGCCCTCTGCCATTTGCGGCAACTAACGAAGTTTTCACATTCGCTTGTTGATACTCCGGCCCATTCTGCCGTGCGTGTCCGCGCGCGGCTTCCGTTCGTCGGTTTCATGCTCCCGATTTCATGAAACGTCCCGGCGGTGGCAATGATGACTGAGTTGGAGTGCTGAATGGCATGGTTTAAACGCAGCAAGTCTGCTGCGGCAGGTTTTGACTGGGCCGGTTTCATCTGGCTGTTTGTGTTCTTCTGGTACTTCTCCGGTATCACTCAACTGCTGATCCAGCTGACCGGCACCTCGGGCTTCACCGGATTCCGTCAGGCATTCGTGATGAGCGCGGTCTGGCTGGCGCCAATGCTACTGTTCCCCAAACGCACCCGCCTGCTCGCCGCCGTGATCGGCGTGGTGCTGTGGGCCTGCTCGATGGCCAGCCTGGGCTACTTCTTCATCTATCAGCAGGAATTCTCCCAGAGCGTCATCTTCATCATGTTCGAGTCGAACGTGTCGGAAGCCGGCGAGTACATCACCCAGTACTTCGCCTGGTGGATGATTCCTGCGTTCCTCGCTCACACCGCGTTCGCCTACTTCCTGTGGACCCGCCTGCGTCCGGTCTACATGCCGCGCGGTCGGGCCTTCGTGGCGGCCATGGCGATTCTGATCGCCGTAGTCGGTTACCCGCTGATCAAGCAGACCCAGCGCACCGGCAGCTTCGCCGGCGGTTTCGAGAAGTTCGAAAGCCGCATCGAACCGGCCGTGCCATGGCAGATGGCCGTGGCCTACCACCGCTACCTGGAAACCCTGGGCGAGATGCAGGGCATGCTCCACAGCGCGAGCAAGATCCCGCCGCTGCATAACCTCAAGGATGCCGGCGCCAATCAGCCTGCGACCCTGGTGCTGGTAATCGGCGAGTCCACCAACCGCCAGCGCATGAGCCTCTATGGCTATCAGCGCAAGACCACGCCGGAACTGGACAAGCTCAAGGACCAGCTGTCGGTCTTCGATAACGTCGTCACCCCGCGCCCGTACACCATCGAAGCGCTGCAGCAGGTGTTGACCTTCGCCGACGAAGAAAACCCGGATCTGTACCTGTCCACGCCGTCGCTGGTCAGCATGATGAAACAGGCGGGCTACAAGACCTTCTGGATCACCAACCAGCAGACCATGACCAAGCGCAACACCATGCTCACGACGTTCTCCGAACAGGCCGACGAGCAGGTGTACCTGAACAACAACCGCAACCAGAACGCCGCGCAGTACGACGGCGACGTGATCGAGCCGTTCAACAAGGCCCTGACCGACCCGGCACCGCGCAAGCTGATCGTCGTGCATTTGCTCGGTACGCACATGAGCTACCAGTACCGTTATCCGCCGAGCTACGACAAGTTCCAGGACCGCACTGGCGTCCCGGTCGGCGTGCGTGACGATCAGGTGCCGACCTACAACAGCTACGACAACGCGGTGCTGTACAACGACTTCGTGGTCTCGAGCCTGATCAAGGACTACGCCAAGTCCGATCCGAACGGTTTCCTGCTGTACCTCTCCGACCACGGTGAAGACGTGTTCGACTCGGCGGGCCACACCACCCTGGGTCGTAACGAAAACAAACCGACCGCGCCGATGTACACCATTCCGTTCATGGCCTGGGCCTCGCCGAAATGGCGTGAAAACCACGACTGGAGTTTTGCCGCCGATCTGAGCCGGCCTTACAGCAGCGCTCACCTGATCCACACCTGGGCGGACCTGGCCGGTTTGAGCTTCGATGAGCTGGACCGCAGCAAAAGCATCGTCAGCGACAGCTTCAAACAGCGTCCACTGTTGATCGGCAACCCTTACGAACGCGAACAGCGCGCACTGATCGACTTCAGCCTGATGAAGCCGAAAAAGCCCGAAGAGGCGCCGAAGGAAGTCGTCAAGCAATAACCAGAAAGGGCCGGAAACGGCCCTTTTTTCATGCTCTCGCAAAACCCTGAAATGACACTGTTTCCTGGTTTCTCCTGAATCGCCCTCTCCGCCCCTTCGGAAACAATCGGTAAAACCTGCACGGGGCGCGCGTTAACCCCTGGTTAATGCCCTCAACGGACACTGCGCCTCGAGGCTCTGATTCATGGATGAACGGCTCCGACATTTTTTCGTAGGAGACAACCATGAAAATCACGACTGCAATCCTTGCCGGTCTGATCACACTGGCATCCGCCAGCGCTTTTGCCGAGGGCGGTGCCGAGCGGATGCGCAATCACTGGGAAAACTTCCCGGTCCACACCGCCCAAAGCCAGCAGGCTGACACCAAAACCAACGAACTCCGCGTTCCGGACGACCAGACCGCACAGGTCACCGAGCATTACCGTGCGTGACGTAGCAAGGTTTACCGATGGACCTGCGATGGCTCCGCTCTGGCTTCGCAGATGACAGTTGGGCGCCCTTCGGGGCGCCTTTTTTATGCCTGCAGTTCCTTGATCCAGAACAGCATGCGCCCGTGATTCGGGTCGAACATGCCCGGCGCAAAGCCGAATTTGGTGTAGGAGCCCTGCGCGACGGCATTACCTTCGAGCACTTCCAGGGTGATCTTGCAGCAACCGCGCTGGCGAGCGATTTCCTCGACCTTGCGCAGCATTTTCTGGCTCAGCCCCAGACCTCGAAACTTGGTCACCACCGACACGTCATGCACATTGACCAGTGGCTTGCAGGCGAAGGTCGAAAAACCCTCGAAGCAGTTGACCAGCCCTGCCGGTTCTCCACCGACAAAGGCCAGGACGCTGAAAGCGTGCGGTCGTTTGGCCAGCTCTGCGGGCAGTTGCTGCAACAGTTCGGGGGCAATGGGATGACCGCCACCCATCGGGTCTTCGGCGTAATGATTGAGCACCACACCGATGGCCTCGGCATGCAGCGGGTTGGTATAGCTGGCTTGAAGCACAAGAATCTCTGCGGAATCCATTTCCATCCTCGATCGCACGGGCCCCGGTGCGTTTCATACGCACTGAAAGGCTTACCGACCTTAGCGCGAGGCAGTCCCTGGCCACAACCCGGCCGTCTCAGTGGCCCCAGATCAGTTCTTCGGTCCAGCCCAGTTCGGCAAAATCCTCGGCCCGCAGCCCGGATTCGCCGGCACAGAAAAACTCGTCCAGTTGCGGCGGTTTCACCGGCGTGCCGCTGAGCATGGCGTGGACCTGGCCACGGTGGTGGATCTGATGTTCGAACAGGTGCGAGATCATCCGCAGACGGCTGTCGTGCTGCGGCGTGTCGCGGGCGATGGTGACGATGCGACCCAGATCGGCATCGCGCAGTTGCTCGCAATAAGCGATCAAGCGGCGATCGACATGGACCTGTTCACGGCGCAAGGCCTGCGCCTCGGTGAAGGGCTCGTCAGCGCTGAAGAACACGTAGCAATCGGGATGCGGCTCGTCACCACGCAACTCACGTTCCAGCGCATCGACGTAGAACCAGTCGCACGTGAGGATGTGATTGAGGGTCAGGCGGATACTCGGGAAGAAACTGACCCTCGGTGCCGCCAGCTCCGTGTCGCCGAGCTGCAGCCAGGCCTTGGCCAGTCGATGGTTGGCCCAGGCATTCTGATAGGCCAGGGTCAGCAAGTGATGGGACAGTGGCTGAGGCATGTCGCGCCCTCCGTGCATCAAGTGTCGGCAAAGCGTTGCAGCTGCATCTCCTGCAAACGGCTGAGGGTCCGGCGGAACGGGAACTCCAGATAACCCTCGGTGTACAGCGCGTCCATCGGTACATCGGCCTCGATGTACAGCGGCACCTTGCGGTCGTAGCACTCGTCGACCAACGCAATGAAGCGCCGTACGCCGTCATCGTGCACCGACAGTTGCGGTAACTCGCGGTCGCCGGCCACGACACGCTCCGCGCCGTCCTCGGTGCCACGGGCGATCCGCCCTTCACGCTTTTGCGCGCTCAGGTTCGGCACCTCGCTCAACAGGATAGCCCGGTAGGTGTCGCACAGCGCGATGAAGTCCATCGCAGCGAAGGGTTGCTCGCACAGGTCGGCGTAACGGCACCACAACACCGACTCGCTGGCCTGCACCACGTTCAAGGCGCGGTAACCAACCGGCACCGCTTCGTCGCTGACGGTTTGCCCGGCGGCCAATGCGTCGAACACTTTGGTCAGCGCGCAATCCTGCTCCGGCGCCGCCACCCAATAGCGTTGTTCGATAGCCCCCGGATGCAATCGATGATCTTCGGCGCCGTTCACCGCGACCACCTGCATGTGTTGCTTGATCGCCGTGATCGCCGGCAGGAAGCGGTCACGGTTGAATCCGTCGGCATACAACTGATCCGGCGGCAGGTTGGAGGTGCAGACCACCACCACGCCTTCGTCGAACATCACCTGGAACAACCGGCCGAGGATGATCGCATCACCGATGTCATTGACGAACAGTTCGTCGAAACACAGCACCCGAACTTCGGCCGCCAGCTCCCGGGCCAATGCCCGCAACGGGTCGGCGATCCCGGTCAGTTGAAACGAGCGCTGATGGACCCAGCCCATGAAGTGATGAAAGTGCTGCCGCCGGGCCGGCACCCGCAGGCTTTGATGGAACTGGTCCATCAGCCAGGTCTTGCCGCGCCCGACCGGGCCCCACAGGTAAACGCCGGTAACCGAACGGGCACCGGCGTGCAGGGCTTCATGGCATTTTTGCAACGCCCAGACCGCGTGCTCCTGGGCTTCATCCTGGATGAAGCCCTTGTGCTCGACGGCATGTTGCCAGGCGCTTAAGGGGGAGTCGAAAGTCATGCGCGGCAGTATGCCACGACGGCTACACGGAAATATCCAGCCGTGCGATTTTGCCCTGCTCGTTGAGGCGGAAGGTGTAGCGCAGCTCCAGCGGGCTGCCGGGAAATGTCCCGGAAATCAGCCCTTGCACCAGCACTTTGCCGGTGCGCTGCTGGACGCCCAGCACCTCGACCCGCGGCTGATAGCGTTGGGCGGTATCTTGCATCCAGTCGGCGATGGCCTGCGGGCCGACCTGATGCCTGCCTTCATCAAACACATGGGCATCCTCGGCAAAAAAACTGCCGACCCGGGACGTATCGCGAGCATTGGCGGCGTTGATGTACTCAACGATGGCCGGGGCGAGTATCGAGGTGGGATGAAACATGAGTGCAACTCCTTGTTTTCGGTTCTGACGCCATCCTAAAACAGCCCTGCGTCAGTTTTTGTCAGGAGTGAAACGCCCGTTGTCGTCCAGTTGCATCTGCCGCTGCCAGGTGCGCAGCAGGTCGCTGCGACGCCCCGGATAGCGCTCGCCCTGCAGGCTGGCGGCGGCAATCCGGTCGGTGCGAAACGTGCGATACGCACTGCGCAACTCGCACCACGCGACGATGATCCGCACCTCGTTGAGAAACCCCAGTGCCAACGGCCAGATCAGCCGCTGGCTCGGCACCTGTTGTGCGTCGGCATAATCTATGTGCAGCTTGGCCTGATCGCGGATCGCCTGACGGAACACATTCAACGGCACCACGTTCTGCGGAAAACCGTAACCGGGCGGCCCGGGCATCACCGTCGGATTGCGCAAGGCTTCCTGAGCCTGCGGGTCCAGCACCGCCGCGATTTTCGCCAGAGCATCCGCTGCGGCTTTGCTCAGGACCTCGTCGCCACGCTGATCGACGTAACGCAAGCCCAGAACGATGGCTTCGGTCTCATCGGCGTTGAGCATCAGCGGCGGCAGAAACAAACCGCTGCGCAGCACATAACCGATGCCCGCTTCGCCGTGGATCGGTGCGCCGAGCGCCGTCAGTTCGGCGATGTCGCGATAGAGGGTGCGTTCGGAGATTTCCAGCTCGGACGCCAGCGTCGCGGCGGTGACCGGGCGCTTCTTGCCACGCAGCACTTGCAGCAAAGTCAGTAGACGAGTGGTTCGCGACACGATGCGGGGCTCTGGACGGAAATTTGCCGGAGCTTAGCAGAGCCTGGTGTCAGAAATTGTCAGGAGCTTTCACCAGGCTCAGAGCCGGTCACGCGTCGACTTTGTGCCTTGCCGCGTACAGACACAGCATCTCCATCGCCAGCGTCGCCGCCGCCAGCGACGTCACGTCTGCATGGTCGTAAGCCGGGGCCACTTCCACCACGTCCATGCCCACCAGATTGATCCCGCGCAGGCCCCCGAGGATTTCCAGCGCCTGCACCGTGCTCAACCCGCCGCAGACCGGCGTCCCGGTGCCCGGAGCAAACGCTGGATCGAGACAGTCGATGTCGAACGTCAGGTACACCGGGTTATCGCCGACCCGCGCACGAATGGCCTCGACAATCGCTTCGCAGCCCCGCCGATGCACCTGTCGCGCGTCCAGCACCTGAAAGCCCTGATGATCATCATTGGTGGTGCGCAAACCGATCTGCACCGAACGAGCCGGATCCACCAGCCCTTCCCGCGCCGCGTGCCAGAACATGGTGCCGTGGTCGACCCGTTTGCCGCCCTCGTCGGGCCAGGTGTCGCTGTGGGCGTCGAAGTGGATCAGCGACAGCGTGCCGTGCTTGCGCGCATGGGCCTTGAGCAGCGGATAGCTGATGAAGTGATCGCCGCCGAAGGTGAGCATCGCGCTGCCGGAACTCAGGATGTGCTCGGCGTGGGCTTCGATGCTTTCCGGAATGGTGTGCGGCGAACCGTAATCGAAGTCGCAATCGCCGTAATCGATCACCGCCAGATGATCGAACGGGTCGAACGCCCAGGGCCAGTGCCGTTCCCAGGCGATCCCGGTGGACGCCGCACGGATCCCGCGAGGCCCGAAACGCGCGCCCGGACGGTTGCTGGTGGCGGTGTCGAACGGCACGCCGCTGACCGCCACGTCTACACCGCGCAGGTCACGGCTGTAGCGCCGGCGCATGAAACTGGTAATCCCGGCGTAGGTGCTTTCAGCGGCGGTGCCGTAAAGGCTGTGACGGGTCAGGGCCTGATCGTTTTGCATTGGCACGTCCATCGATGTGCTCCTTTGGTATTTATCCAGGGTTATTGATGGCTACGGAAAGTGGTCCACAGGCGCGTGCGCTGACGCATGTCCTTGAGGCTCATGCTGCGGTCGGCGTATAGCCGTTCGCGCACCTCGGGTTTCGGGTAAATGTCCGGGTCGTTACGCACCGCTTCGTCCACCAGCGGCGTCGCGGCCTGGTTGGCGGTGGCGAAGAACAACGTGTTGGTCAGCGCCGCCACGGATTCGGGGCGCAACATGAATTCGATGAAGGCCCGCGCAGCTTCCGGGTGCGGCGCGTCCTTGGGGATGGCGAGATTGTCCTGCCACACCAGCGTGCCCTCTTTCGGAATCCGGTAGGCGACTTCGAAAGGTTTGTTGGCCTTGCGCGCCTGATCGGCGGCCATGCTTGCGTCACCGTTGTAGGTCAGCGCCAGGCACACGCTGCCGTTAGCCAGATCGCTGATCTGCCGGCCCGTGGCGACGTAGAGCACCGAGGGCTGCAACTTCTGCAACAAGGCTTCGGCGGCGGCCAGATCGTTCTTGTCGGTGCTGTAGGGGTCCTTGCCCAGGTAGTGCAGCGCCAGGCCGATCACCTCCTGCGGCGAATCGAGAATGGCGATCCCGCAATCCTTGAGCTTGCTGGCGTATTCGGGCTTGAACAGCAGATCGAGGCTGTTGAGTGGCACATCCGGCAACCGTTGCTTGACTGCCTCGACATTCATGCCCAGGCCAAGGGTGCCCCAGGTGTAAGGCACGCCGTAGCGGTTGCCGGGATCGACAGCCGCGAGTTTTTCCAGCAGGTCCGGATCAAGATTGGCGTACCCCTTGAGCCCTTCGTGAGGGATTTCCTTCAACGCTCCCGCCGCCAGCCCACGGGCCAACACGCTGGACGACGGCACCACCACGTCGTAACCGCTGCCGCCGGTCAGCAGTTTGGTTTCCAGCACCTCGGAAGTATCAAAGGTGTCGTAGCGCACATGAATGCCGGTTTCCTTTTCGAAGCGCTGCAGGGTGTCGGGCGCCACGTAATCGGCCCAGCTATAGAGGTTGAGCGTCTTGTCCTCGGCCTGGGCGGCGATGGAGACGGAGAGCAACAGCGCGGGCAAACACAGCTTGAACAAGGGAGCCATGACGAACACCTGACCAGAGGAAGTGGTGGCAGGATGCGCCGTCGGATACATTGGAAAAATATCAAGTTTGTTAACCTGACTTTATGCCGGAGTAATGTGATGCTCGGTCAGCTCCACGATGTCGATTTGCAGCTGCTGCGCCTGTTTCTAGGGGTGGTCGAGTCCAACGGTTTCAGCGCCGCCCAAGGCGAACTGGGGCTGAGCCAGTCGAGCATCAGCCAGCAAATGGCCAAGCTGGAAACCCGTCTCGGCTATCGAGTGTGCAACCGTGGCAAGGGTGGTTTCAGCCTCACTCCCAAAGGCGAACAACTGCTGATTGCTGCGCGCAGCCTGTTCGATTCCATTGAAACCTTCCGCCATCAATCCAACGGCGTCGCCGGGCGCTTGATCGGCGAAGTGCGGCTGGGCCTGTCGGAAGCGGTCGATCAATCGGTGCTGCAACGGGTGGCCGAGGCGATCCGGCGGTTTCGCGAACGGGACGAATCGGTGCGTATCGAACTGATCAGCGCCATGCCCGGCGAAATGGAGCGTCTGCTGCTGCAACAACGACTGGACCTGGCCATCGGTTACTTCTCCCAGGTGCAGAGCGCCTTCGATTACCGCGAACTGTTCAGCGAAACCCAGCATCTGTACTGCGCGCCCGGGCATCCGCTGTTCACCAACGAGGCTCCCGATGAAGCGGCGTTGCAGGCGTGTGACCGGGTCGATCATCCGTACCGTTTTCTGCGCAGTGACGAACCGTTTCAGGGCAAGGTCTGCTCGGCACGTTCGGAACAGGTCGAAGGCACCCTCGCCTTCATCCTGTCGGGTAAACATCTCGGTTACCTGCCCAGCCATTACGCCCGCCAATGGCAGGACAAAGGGCTGCTGCGTCCGGTGCTGGAAGGCGAGTTGAGCTTCGAAGTGGCGTTTCATCTGGCTCGCCATCGGGCACAGGTGCCGGGTGATGCGCAGAAGGCGTTTGAAGAAGATCTGCTGTCAGCCTTTGGTCGAACCTGACCTTTTGGGCAGTTTTAATGCGTTGCCCTCGCCCCTCGCTTGCGGCATCCTGCGCACCCATTTTCCGACCCGGCCCCGCATTGCGGCACGCAAACCACCATGACCGTCTCTGAAAAAGCCCCGCGCAACAACGATCTCATCTACGGTCTCAACGACCGTCCGCACTTCACCGCGACGGTGTTTGCCGCGCTGCAACACGTGCTGGCGAGCTTCGTCGGCATCATCACCCCGACCCTGATCATGGGCGGCGCCCTCGGTCTGCAAAGTGAAATCCCGTACCTGATCAGCATGGCGCTGTTCGTCTCCGGCCTCGGTACGTTCGTCCAGGCCAAGCGTTTCGGCCCGGTCGGTTCGGGACTGCTGTGCCTGCAGGGCACCAGTTTTTCCTTTATCAGCGTGATCCTCAGCGCCGGTTTCATGGTCAAGGCCCGGGGCGGCGGCACCGATGAAATCCTGTCAACGATCTTCGGTGTTTGTTTCTTTGCCGCGTTCATCGAAGTGGTGCTGAGCCAGTTCATCGGCAAGCTGCGCATGCTGATCACTCCGGTGGTGACCGGCACCATCATTACGCTGATGGGCCTGTCGCTGATCAAAGTGGCAATGACCGACATTGCCGGCGGCTTCGGCGCGGCGGATCTGGGCGCGGGCAGCCATGTGTTTCTGGCGGCGCTGGTGCTGGGCACCATCGTGGTGCTGAACCGGGTCGACGTGCCGTTCCTGCGTCTGGGCGCCATCGTCATCGGCCTGACCCTCGGCTACGTGGTGGCGTGGCTGATGGGCACCGTGGACTTCGCCAACTTGCCCGAGGTGCCGGTGGTCAGCGTGCCGGTGCCGTTCAAGTACGGTTTCAACTTCGACTGGGTGGCGTTCGTGCCGGTGGCGGTGATTTTCCTGGTGTCGCCGCTGGAGGCCGCCGGTGACCTGACGGCCAACTCGATGATTTCCCGGCAACCGGTCAAAGGCCCGTTGTACATCCGCCGGATCAAGTCCGGACTGCTGGCCGATGGCCTCAACTCGGCGATGGCTGCGGTGTTCAACAGCATGCCGATGGTGACCTTCGCCCAGAACAACGGGGTGATTCAGCTCACCGGCGTGGCCAGCCGTTACGTGGCGTTCTTCATTGCCGGCCTGCTGGTGCTGCTGGGTCTGTTCCCGATGATTGGCGCGGTACTGCAATTGATGCCGAAACCGGTACTTGGCGGTGCGGAGCTGGTGATGTTCGGCACCGTGGCGGTGGCCGGGATCAAGATCCTCGCCGAGGCCGGCCTGCATCGGCGCAACATGCTGATCGTGGCGATTTCGGTCGGCATGGGTCTGGGCATCGCCGCCGTGCCGGAAGTGCTGCGTGAGCTGCCGCAGGCGCTGCGCAATATTTTCGAATCGCCGATCACCGTCGGTGCGCTGTGTGCAATCGTGCTGAACATCTTCCTGCCGGAAGAGTTCATCGAACTGGAAGAGGATGATTTCGACCCGGAAGCCTCTATCCTTCAGGTCATGGAAAACCCGGACGTGCCGGCCAAAGCTGAACCTGCCTCCCCGGCCGCTGTCGCACAGTTGAACCGTTGATCCTGTCCGCTCGATGAAAAAAGGGCTGATACCGGTAACGGTTCAGCCCTTTTTCAATGAGAGAGCATCAATGCGTCGTATCCAAGCCGTCATCCTGTCCCTGCTTCTGCTCTCCCTCAGCGCCTGTGCGCTGTTTCCCAACCGCGACCCGGTGAACATCAACGTGGTCGGCGTCGAACCGCTGCCAAGCCAGGACCTGGAAGTGCGCTTCGCCATCAAGCTGCGGGTGCAGAACCCCAACGAAACCGCCATCGACTACAACGGCATCGCGCTGGATCTTGACGTGAACGGGCATTCGTTCGCGTCCGGTGTCAGCGATCAGAGCGGTTCCATTCCCCGGTTCTCCGAAGCCATCGTCAGCGTCCCGGTGAGCATTTCGGCGTTCTCGGTGTTGCGCCAGACTCTCGGTCTGAGTCAGACGCAATCCCTGGACAACCTGCCCTATGTGCTGCGCGGCAAACTGGCGGGCGGTGTGTTTGGCACCATGCGTTTTGTCGACAGCGGCAAGCTCAGCCTGCCGCGAGCCAGTGCCGCAACCTGGTAGAGATGCGGTAGCCTGCTCCGCTCACTGTCAGAAAACATGGAAGCCGCTGGATTATGGAAGACACGCCCACGCTGTACACCGAACGGCTGATTCTGCGTCCGCTGGAGCTGGCGGACGCCGAGGCCATCCAGCACCAATTTGCGCACTGGGAAGTGGTGCGTTACCTGAACGCTTTGGTGCCATGGCCCTATCCGGACGATGGCGCCCTCACCTACCTGCGCGACATTGCGCTGCCGGCGATTGCGGCGGGCAAAGAGTGGCACTGGACGATTCGTCTCAAGTCGGCACCTGAGCGATTGATCGGCAACATCAGCCTGATGAACGAAACGGACAACCATCGCGGGTTCTGGCTGGCCCCGGCCTGGCAGGGTCAGGGCCTGATGACCGAAGCCAGCGAAGCCGTGACCCGCTACTGGTTCGAAACCCTCGATCAACCGCTGATGCGCGTGCCGAAGGCCGCACCGAATATTGGCTCGCGCAAGCTCTCCGAACGCACCGGCATGCGCCTGATCCGCACCGACGAGGATGACTTCGTCAGCGGCCGCTTCCCACGGGAGATCTGGGAAATCACCCGTGAGGAGTGGCAACAGCAGCGCCTCAAGCGGTGAAACGCACACCGGGTTTGGCGCGCTCATCCACGCTCAATTCGAACACATCCGGCCGTGCATAGTGGCCGACCACGTCGTAGTCATAGCGGGCCCGCACCAGTTCATCGGTGTCGATCTCGGCGGTGAGCAATCCGGCCTCGCCCCGAAGCGGCCCGGCCAGCACATCGCCCATCGGACCAACGATCACACTGCCACCGGCGATCAGAGGTCGATCCCCCGGCCAGTTGGCGATCTCCACGCCCAATTCATTCGGCGAGGCCTGGACCTGACAGGCGCTGACCACAAAGCAGCGCCCTTCATGGGCGATGTGGCGCATGCTCACCTGCCACATCTCGCGCTCGTCCACGGTCGGCGCACACCAGACCTCAATGCCCTTGGCGTACATCGCCGTGCGCAGCAGCGGCATCATGTTTTCCCAGCAGATCACCGCGCCGAGCTTGCCGACCTGAGTGTCGAGCACCGGCAGGGTCGAACCGTCGCCCTTGCCCCAGATCAGCCGCTCGGTGCCGGTGGGCATGAGTTTGCGGTGTTTGGCCACCAGGCCTGCCTGCGGGTCGAAATACAGGGCGGTGCAATGCAAGGTGCTGCCGGCGCGTTCGATCACGCCGATCACCAGATTGGCCCCGGTGCGCGCCGACAGCCCGGCCAGCGCTTCGGTTTCTGCGCCTGGTACATCGATGGCGTTGGCGAAATAACGGGCGTAGGCCTCGCGCCCTTCGGGCAAGCGATAACCCAGTTGCGTGCCGAAGCCCTCGCCTTTCGGGTAACCGCCGAGCAAGGCTTCGGGCATCACGACCAACGCGGCACCGGATTCGATGATGGCGCCTTCCCAGCTCAGGATTTGTTCCAGGGTTTCACCCTTGCCACCGGGCAAGGCGCCGATCTGCAGGGCGGCAACGATTGATTTGGGCATGGCGGTCACTCCGTGAGGTTCAGGTGTTGCTCATTCTCCGGCGCCACGGGATCATGAATAAAGCCCGAATCACTGCTGAATGATATGAACACAATGAATATCGCCACCGTCGATCTCAACCTGCTGAAAGTCTTTGAAGCCCTGCATGAAGAGTCCAGCGCCAGCCGCGCCGCGTTGCGTCTGGGCGTGACGCAATCGGCAGTCAGCGCGGCGTTGCGCCGATTGCGTGAGGTGTACGGCGATCAATTGTTCGTGCGCACCGGCCGGGGCCTGGCGCCGACCCTCAAGGCCAATCAGTTGAAACCGGTGGTCAGCGATGCCCTGAACAAGTGCCGGCAGAGCCTGGCAATGGTCGATCCGGCGGCCAATCAGTACGACGGGCGCTCGGTCAGTGTCGGGCTGTCGGATGATTTCGAAATCGCCTACGGGAGGCGTCTGATCGAAGAGATCGGGCAACGCGCGCCGAAGCTGCGTCTGATCTTCCGCCAGACCCACAGCCAGATCGTCGCCCGGGCCCTGATGGAGCGCAGTATCGACCTGGCGATCACCGCTGGCGGGTTCGCAGAACGGCTGCTCAGCCGTCAGGTGTTGGGTGAAGGGGGTTACGCGTGCCTGGTGGATCCGGCAAGTCTTGAGCCGGGCCAGCAGCAGATCGGTCTGGAGGAGTTCGTCACCCGGGAACACATTCTGGTGTCCTCGGGCGGTTTTATCGGGATCACCGATGAGGGGCTGGCGGTGCTCGGCTTGAGTCGCCGGGTGTGTGCCTCGACCACGCATTTCGCGGCGTTGCCGCACCTGCTCAAGGGCAGTTCGGCCGTGGCGACCATCCCGACCCACGCGGCGCAGGCCATTGCGTCACTGAGCGGGCTGGCCCTGCTGCCCTGCCCGCTGGCCTTGCCGCGTTATCCGGTCGAGCTGGGCTGGCGCACCAATACCCAGATCGATCCGGTGGTGCTGAAAGTCCGCGAAGCGATTGCCGCCAGTTTCAAGACCGAATGATTACTTGTTGGCCGCCATCAGCCGGTTGACTTCACTGCGCACCATATTGGCGAACTCCGGCGGCGACATGCCGTCCAGTTCAGCGCGAACGAACTCGGCCCATTTGCCCTTGCGTTTGGAGCGCTCGCCGAACAATCGCGCGGCTTCGCCCTTGGCTTTGCCCAGATTGTTCTGCCAGAGTTCGAACAGTCGGGATTTCTCGTCTTCCAGCGCAGCGCGCTCTGCGAGGGATTTGTCGGCCAGATTGAAACTCATGGGGAATTACCTGCTGCATGAAATGGCGACATCTTACACGCTGGACGGAAATCTCCGGCGCTGGTTTTTCTTCCTGAAGGAAATTCACTGCAACTTTTCAAGCAGCGCCACACTCCATTGTTCACTGTCCATTAACCTGCAAGGAGTCACCCAATGGCCCGCAAAAGCGCCGTTCAAGCCGCTGAAGACCAAATCAAGGATCAAGCGTTCAGCGAACTCCAGGCTCTGATCGAAGAGTCGGACAAACTGCTCAAAAGCAGTGCCTCACTGGTCGGCGAGGAAGCGGAAACCCTGCGCGGACAAATCGCCCTGAAACTGCAGCAGGCACTGGATTCGGTGTCCAGCGTGCGTGACCGCACAAAACCGGCGGTGGATGCCACCGAAAGCTACATCGGTGGCCACCCATGGCAGACGGTGGCGATCTCTGCCGGTTTCGGCCTGGTGGTCGGTCTGTTGCTTGGCCGCCGCTGAGCGAGAACAAAAAAGGCGAGCCATCGGGCTCGCCTTTTTCATGTCCGCTCAATTGTCATTCGCCCGCCAGTTCACGCAACTGCGCCAGGGTCTGCTCGTCCAGCACAATCCCCTCGGCCAATGATCTGGCCCGCTGCAAATGCCGCCGATCACCCGGCAAACGCTTGAGCCCTACCCCATGCATCTGCCTGACCAGTTCCTGACTGCGTTCGGCGAAGCTCTGTCCGGCGGTCTTGCTCGGGTCGATCACGATCAGCAACTGTCCGGTCCACGGGGTCTTGGCCCCGGGATGGTTCTTCCAGTCGAATTCGAACGAGAAGTTGCCACCGGTCAGCGCAGCGGCAAGCAGCTCTACCATCATCGACAGCGCCGAGCCCTTGTGCCCGCCAAACGGCAGCAACGCGCCGCCTTCGAGAATCGCCTTCGGGTCGCAGGTCGGCTGGCCGAGGCTGTCCACGCCCATGCCCGCCGGCAGTTTTTCACCTTTGCGCGCGGCGATCTGCACGTCGCCGTGGGCAATGGCGCTGGTGGCCAGGTCGAACACGATCGGCGCCCCGTCGGCCCGAGGCGCGGCGAAGGCGATCGGGTTGGTGCCGAACAGTGGTCGGTCGGCACCGTGCGGCACCACGCAAGTCATGCTGTTGACCACGCTCAGCGCCACCAGTCCTTCGTCGGCGAACGGCTCGACGTCCGGCCACAGCGCGGCAAAGTGATGGGAATTGCGGATCGCCAATATCGCGATCCCGGCACTGCGGGCCTTTTCCACCAGCAGCGGACGCGCCGCCGCCAGTGCAGGCTGGGCAAATCCGTTACCGGCATCGACACTGACAAACCCTGATGCGACGTCCTCGACCTTCGGCACGGCCTTACCGTTGACCCAGCCGCTGTTGAGGGTCGAGACATAACCGGGAATCCGGAAAACCCCATGGCTGTGAGCACCGTCGCGCTCGGCGTTGGCGCAATTGGCGGCCAGCGTTGCGGCCACCTCGGCCGAGGTGCCATGACGGATGAAGATCGTTTCCAGCAGTTGAGTCAGCTCGTCCAGGGACACCGTGGACGAGATCGCATGATCGTGTGGCGCAGACATCTGAAGCTCCAGAATAATTATTGGAGGGAACAACAGCGTACGAACTGACGCCTCCGGATTAACCACGGGCAGCCGGTGGCCTGTCAACCCTGCAATGCAAGCGGTGAGGGTTCCCCGCGCAATACCCCTGTACCACCTTCGCCCGTCTGCGCGCCTTTACCTTCCTGTCTCGAACTCACCGCACTTTCAATTTTTTCGAGACTTGACGATGTCCGTACCAACCTCTCCACTGCTCTTCCCCGAAGCCCTCGACGCCCCGGGCCTATGGCCCGGGCTGGGCAGAACCCATGGCCTGGCAGAAAAGGATTTCAGATGGCTGGCCGATGTCAGGCTGACGTCCGATAGCTTGCGGCGCCAGCAAAGGCCACCGATGTCGGCCGAACGAATCCTGCTCAATGCCGACAGCCAGATCCCCGTGCCCCTGCCGGGCGCATTCGTTCTAAGTGAAACCCCTTACGACAAGGGCCAGCTTCTCTACACCCCGTATGAAGGCATCCGTAAATACTACAGTCGCGCGAACCTGAAGGCTCAGCTCGAAGCGCGCCTCAAGACAATCGACGGTCAGGACACGTTGCTCGCATTTCTACCGCTGGCCCAGCAGCGACGACTGCAGGACGCCGAGCGCATTTCGGTGACGTTTTCGATCATTGAGGAGGATGTGTTCGAGGATCGTGATTCCACCCTCAGGCAAGGTCCCATACTCAACGCCCAAGCCATGCTCGATGAACTCAAGAAGCTGCCGACCCTCACGCAATTGCTGGACAGCGCGCTGGATGAACTGCTCGAGCCTCACTTCGGGGCATTGCAACAAAGCAGCACCCGGGTCAGCGTTTACAAGGCCCGCGACGGAGAAAGCAATCAGGCCGCCACTGAAGACGCCCCCAGGGCCGACATTCTGAGTCTGAGTGACGCGGTGCTGCTGCACTACCGTCATCAGCGCTGGCCGAGTGCTCGCCTGCCGGAGTTTTCCCATCCCGGCAGAACTCAGGGCGCGCACGATCAGGAGCAGTGGAGAAATGCCGTCACCCAGGCGTCCGGCATGTTGCCGGCTCTGCTGTTCCGGCAGCTGGAATATTACTGGAGCAGCGCAGCCGCCCTGGGATCAACGCGCCGCACATTTCTCGCACGGGTGCTGGAAGACCAGGCCCGCGTCGACTGGATGCTCAAGCGTGAAGCCGGAATACTCGATGCAAACCAGTTCGGCACGTTGCATCAGCTGATTCGACCGGTTGCCGATGGTCGTCCAGCCCCCATCACCGAAACCGTCCGCCTCTGGGAAAATCCGGCCAACTATGTTGAGCTGGCGGGCTCGCTGATGATCAGTGGCCCCGATGCGTTTCTCTACACGCCTTCTCAAGGTTTGCAGCAGCTCAAGGACTATCAGGACTTGAAAGCGACCCTGCAAGCCAAATTCATCGCAGAAGGTCACGAAGACGAACTCTATGCTCTGCTCAGCCTGGACGAGCGCAGCCGCTTCCTGGGCTTCGATCAGCCTCAGGTTTCGGGCGACCGGGTGGCCGGCGAAGTGTTCCGCTTCCTGTGCGAATCGATCATCACCAAGCAACGTCAAAACATCGAGTATGCCCTGCAAGTGTTTCGTCTCAGCGACGGAGCGGTGAACCTCCACGCGCTGTTCGACAAGAGCCTGGATATCCGCTCGATGATTCACGAGCGCATGCAACAACTCGACGCCCAGGGACGCTGGAGCACGCAACCGGTCTGGTCCGGCAGTCAGCAGCCTTCCCTGCTACTGGCCGACAAGGCCCGCGCCGCGATCAAGACGTTCCAGGCCGTGGAGGCTCCACTTCTGGAAAGTCTCGACAATCAACCCATGACGACCCGGGCGACCCAGCGCGCCTGGCTCGAGACCATGAAAGCGGATCTGGCCCACGCCTGGTTCGTCGGCGTGAACGGCGAAGCCAGGCTCAGGGCATCGAGCGGCAGCTTGCCTGCCTGGGCACAAGCGGTCGTCGAAACCGTCATCAACGCCGACCGGCCGAGCCGCATGGAACGTCTGGGGCTCGAAGGTTTCCGACCCGATGCCTATGTCCTGACGCTCGAGTCTCCCGACGGTAGAACGGTCTGGCGCCTGGCCCATTGCGTACTCATGACCGAGCGCGGAGGCCTCGACCCCCAACACTCCGGACGGGCCGTGCTTTGGACACCGGCGCTGGGGCTCGAGGTATTCGAGAATATCGCCATTGCCCGGCAGACACTGAGCCGGCGGCTGCTCGATAACGTTCAAAGCCTGTCATTGCTGGAAAATATCGTTCCCGATCAGTACCAGCCTCATCAGCGCTACACGCTTGGAAGGTTGCACATCATCCATCGCAACGTGTTGCATGAGCGTATGCAATCGGGCATCGAGCACTATCTGGCGCGTTGCGAACAGGTGCGCCGGCGCATGGATGATGGAGCCAGGCGGGAAAAGGCACTGACAACACTGCGCAAGATGCCGCCCCAGACCAACCTGCGTCTCGCCTGCGAGCATGCCCGGGCCATCGAGAACCAGCAGACGTTTCCTGCGTGGCTGAGCATGGCCCCGGTCAAAGACCAGAAACGGCACGTCGAACTGCTTGAGCGGTGGAACCGGAGTGTCATCGGCGACAAGGATTACCTGACGGGTGTTACGCCGCTGGCCGAGCATGTCGAACAAGCATTGAAAACTGCGCTCGGCCTTCGTTTTCCAAACGAACATCTCGATCCCCGGCAGATCGAGGTCATCCCCAATCTCGCACTCGCCGGCCAGCCCCGCGACCTGGTTGAATTTGCCCTGAATCACGTCAACGTACTTCAGGGCACGGGGTACAGGGTGGTATCGAAAACCGCCGAAACCTTGCCTCCCGGTCTGGATCGCAGAGCCGTCGATCAATTGTTGCTGTCGCTGGAGATTCCGACCACCTATGGACGCAAGATCGCGGCGGCACTATCGACGGACACGGTTGAGGGGCGCGAGCGCAAGCAGCGCTTTTTCCGCCAGTTACCTTGGCAATTGATGCAGCACGCCCATGCCTTGAAGCTGCAGCAACACCTGTCTGCCGCCGCCTATACACAAATCTGTCAGGGACTGGACATGCCCGATGGATACGCCCGCGCCACTGCGCCCGGCGCCCACACGGTCATCAGCCCGTTGGCGCTGGTCAAGACGGCGGGCGCGAATGCAGAAACCGCGGCGGGGCTTTACGTTTTTGCTCCGGGTCAGAGGCACGTGGGGCCACTGATACTTTACGCACCGTATGCCGAACAAGTGTTTCACGAATTCAAGGACGAAGAGGCACTGATCGCGGCCCTGAACACGCCCGGCTCTCTCCAGAATCTATTGCTTCGGCGCTTGCCTGCCGGACGACAGGCCGTCTTTCGCAGTCTGCTGGCGGCCACCGCTGGCCAGACCAGCGAGATGAAGCTGGCCAGCCGCCCCATCGAAGGCAACCTGCTGGAGCACTTGTACAACGATAACCTCAAGCTTTTGCAGCAGCAGCTTGAATCACAGCCCGAACGCGCAGCACAGTCCGACTGGGAAACCGCCAAGACCCTGTTCAGCCGAGGCATCAAACAAGTTTCGGCAACATTGCAGGGCAAACTGGCTTTTGTGCCCTTTCTCTGGCGCGCCTACGACGACATGAAAGACTCGGCCGAAGCCCTGCAGGACCACCACTGGAAACGGGCCCTGCAATCCTTTATTGCCGGTGGCGTGCAAATGGTGCAGATGGCGTTGTTGCCGGAAGTGTCGGCCGGTGCAGAGGCTGCCGAGCAGGAAACGGGAAAAATCACGGCACCCGACATCAGCGAAATCGAACCGACCTCTCCCATACGCACCCTGATGCAGTCATTCGAAGTCACTGACCTCGCGCTCAAGGATCTTGTATACGGATCGACAACGGGGACCTATCACCAGCCCGACACCAATCGTGACTATGCAGCCATCAATGGCAAGGTCTATCAGGTCACAAAACGCGACTCATCCTGGCAATTGACGGGTGCCGGGAAACACAGTTTCCAGTTTCAGAAAAGCGGTCTGGCCATGGTGCAGGTGCCGGCTCACCAGACCGTCCACTATGGCCAGGCGTTCAGAAAACTGGCCGAGCGCAACACCATCTCCCGGCTGCGCCGCACAATGCTGAACATCGAGGCTCGCGGGATGGGCGAAATCCGTCTGAAGTACCCGGACAAGGCCAGAATGCTGGTAAACGCCATCGACCTTGCGCGGCGCTACGCCTTCTACTGCCTGCACAATCTGGCACCGCTCAGCCATGGCACCGACAATCCCCGGGTGAGCGGTTTCCTCGAGCGTTTTTTTGATGTACCTCACGTCACTACGGCGATGCTTTCCAAGATAAGCGCCACGATCCTGCCGATCTGCCGGGCACTGGTGGATCCTGCCGATGAATTGCTGGATACCGATCGCTTCATCGTCGGTTCGAACCGGTTCATGCACGATGTGATTGCGTTCGTACTGGACGGCGACGAGAAGAAGCTGGTGCATTTCACCGAGCATTTTTTCGACCAGCAACTGGATCAGTTCAAAAACCATTTGCTGGAGGCGTTCGATGTCGATGGCCATGCACAGGCGTCTACGCTGATTCACGAGTTTTCCCACCAGTACAGCAAGGCGCTGGATATTGCCTCGTTAAGAGCCCGGGAGCCATTCAGCAACCTGATCTCGACCATCACCCCCGCCGGTGCGCTGCTGTTTCAGGAGCTCGAATTCGATCAGACATCTGCATTGTCATTGAGCACTCCCCGGGCGCAGCTGTTCGCGGAATGGAATACGACACTCAAGTCCTGGGTCGACATCGACAAGGTCCCGGACATGCAGCTCATCAGTGAAGAAGTTCTAAAGCTGACGGGAAGCAAAACCATGCAGGAAGCTCGCAACGCCTTTCTCGATCCGCAGACGCCGGACGTGCGAATCGACGTCATCCTGCGCAACGCCGACTCCATCGCCCGCCTGATCTGCGAAATCGGCCGACAGCTGGATCCGGTTCAGTCCCCTTGAAATGGAAGTGCGCGGGCCCGATGCCCGCGCACTCCTTGAGAAGAGCCTCTGGTGACTGCAAATGCGAACAGTGCGCTTTTGATCATTTTTTCACTCGGTTTATGAATACTGCTCTCAATACATCCTGTTTTCGGGAGGTATGACGGGAAAACCGCCCCCCATTGATAGGAAATCGCCATGACGGCGGTTCTCGCGACCTTCCCGTCAAGGTTAGAATGCAGCAAATCAGGACGAGTCAATGACCCAGAACACCCTTTCCGAAGCCGAATACGATGCGATCACCGATGCCGCTGCGCACTGGTGCATGCGCCTGCACGCCGTCGATTGCACCGCCGAGGAACGGCTGGCGTTCGAGCAATGGCGCGACGCGCATCCGCTGCACGCGTTCGAATACGAGGCCATGCTGGAAATCTGGGATGTCGCCGAGCACTTGCCGCGCCCGGAGCCAGCAGTGATCGTGCCGATTCGCCCAGCGGCCCGGACCTGGCGTCAATATGCGGTAGCGGCCTCCGTTTGCGCGCTGGCGCTGCCGCTGGCAGCCTGGACCGGATGGAACCTTGGCTGGCTGCCCAACAGCTATCAGCATTTCGCGGCCACCGACAACGTCCGCCACGTCACCTTGAGCGATGGCAGTCAGGTCGAGCTGAACCTCAATACCGATCTGACCTTCAGCAATTACAAGGACGAGCGTCGGGTCACCCTGAAAAAGGGCGAGGCTTTCTTTGAAGTCAGCCATGACCTGAGTCACCCGTTCATCGTGAAGGCGGCCGAAGGCCGAATTCGCGTCACCGGCACCCGTTTCAACGTCTGGATGTATGAAGATCAGGTGAAGGTCAATCTGGTCGAGGGCTCGGTACTGGTCACCAGCAACACTCAATTGTCCGGCGACGGCCTGCGTCTGGGGCCTTCGATGCAGGCTCGCTACAAGCACGGCGACTACATGCCGCAAATCAGTCAGACCTACGCCAGCGATACCTCGCTGGCCTGGCGCAGCGGCAAGCTGATACTCGACAACCTGGCGTTGAACGAAGCTTTACCGCTGATCAACCGTTATCTGGACAAACCGCTGATGCTGGCCGATAGCACCACGGGCTCGATCCGGATCGGCGGCATCTACAACATCAAAGAGCTGAACAGTTTCGCCGGCTCGATGCCCAAAGTCCTGCCGGTGTTCATCACCCGCAACCAGGACGGCAACCCGGTGATCAATCCGATACCGCAGCAACCGCCAAAAAGCTGAAAGCCGCCCCTTTGCGGGAGCGGCCTTCAGTGCGTGTTGCGACATCGTGACGACTGATTACTGCGCCGCTACCTTCCCTGTCTTGTCCAGTTCTTCACGCACGCTTTGCACCTGATACTGCGGATCGGCCTTGATCTGCTGTTCGGTGAAAGGCAGTGCACTCCACTGTTTCTTCGAGAAGGCTTCGGTCTGATCCCGCGAGTACTTCGACGCCGGATCGCTGGACAGCGAGAACGCAAGCAGGCCCTGAGCGTGCGGCCCCTTGTCGTCGAACGTTACCACCTGCAGATAACTCGTCCCGCTGACCACTTCGAGTTTGCCGTCCTCACGGGGCACGCTCTGGATTGCGTTGTAGATCCCCAGCGTACCCGGACCGCCATGGATCGGCGTCTGCTGACCACCACTGCTGACTACCTGGACATCGCCCCAGCGGGTTTGTGCAGTCAGGCCCATCTTGCCGGCCGATTCGGCTGACGCCAGCATCGCTTCGCGCAACGCCTTGGCCACTTCGGTTTTTTCAGTCGCCAGTCCGCGCGGAGTGTGCTGCGCGTCTTTCGGATCGAATGCCACACGCCAGATTGCCGGCGATTTCTGCAAGGCCTGCATGATGTTCTGGAAATGCACCAGGCCCATTCCCGAATCCAGGTTCGCCCGACCGTCCCAGGCCTTGAGACTGCTGCACACCGATTTCAACTCAGCCTCGGCACCGGTTTGCGATGCACAGAATTTCAGCAGATCCGGCAGCACCTGAGCGGCCAGAAACACCTGATCATCCATTACCATGCGTTGCAGGTCCTGCACCGCCACCGAACCCTTTTTGCTCAGGGTCGCCAGACGATCCAGCGCAAACCGCGAACGCAGCCCCAGTGGCTGGCCTTCCTGACTGATCAGCGGCGAGAAACCGGTCAGCGGTTGCGCCGGGTTGGCCAGCCAGGCCGAATCGTTGGAGTGCTGGACGAAATCCTTGCGCAACAGCTGCGGCAACTGGCTGGACGCATAAATGCCCTGCTGCGCGGCTTGCGGATCGATGTCCCACGCGCAGGCGCTGTTGGAGCCGTCGAGGACGATCATTTGCAGGCCGATGCGCGGATCGCTGCACCTGGCCAGTTTGTCGGCGCTGACGTTCGGCACCACTGACAGGTTCATGTACAGCGTCTGCCCCTTGTCATCCACCGCCAGGGTGTTGACCCACGGGATGCCCTGGATCTTGTGCACCGAATCCTGCAGATCCTTGAGGTTGGCGGCGCGGTTCATCGCGTACCACTGCGTCAACACACGATCATTGTCGAGGTTGGCATCGCGCAGGCTGTAGGCGTATTGGTTGTCCCAGTCGAGCTTGCCCGGCCACTGCACGATCGGGCCGAACTGCGAGCTGTAGATATCCCGCGATACCGGTGTCACCTGTCCGTCCGCCTGTTTGACCTGCACTGTCACCGTCTGCTTGTTCAACGGCAACGATTGGCCATCGAGCAGGTAACGGGTCGGGTCCTTCGGATCGAGTTGCAGGCGATACAGGGTGAAGTGCTTGGACGAGTCAACAGTGTGGGTCCAGGCCAGGTGCTGGTTGAAACCGATGTTGATCATCGGCAGACCCGGCAGCGCCGCGCCCATCACGTCCAGTTTGCCGGGAATGGTCAGGTGCATCTGATAGAAACGCATGCCACCGACCCACGGGAAATGCGGGTTCGCCAGCAACATTCCACGGCCGTTGAAGGAACGCTCGCTGCCCACGGCCACTGCGTTGCTACCGCGGTCCAGGGCGAAACGTTGCAAGCGCGTGGCAGCCAGGTCATAGGCGCGGGCGTGGCTTGGGTTTTGCGCAGTGGCTTGCGGCGGCGTGGCGCCGGCCAGGGCTTCGGCAAACTGACCGACGCCGCCCTCGACCAGCAACCGACGGGTCAGCCTCACCAGATCCTCGGGCGCGATATCACGCACCCATTCGCCCTGGCACCGCTGCGGCAACCCTTGCTGGCGACGCTCGGCCAGATACCGGTTGTAGCCGGCGGCATAACCTTCCACCAGATCACGCACTTCGACCGGCTGCGCCTGCCAGAAGGCGCTGACTGCTTGAGGGGTATTGAGCCATTGAAAGAACACATCACTGACTCGGTTCTCGCGCTCTTCGACCGTCAACTGATCGGGCCCGAAGTAGCGCGACCGCTCACCATTGACCGTGACGATCTCGTTGGCCAGCAGGCACAGATTGTCCTGCGCATAGGCGTAACCGATGCCGAACCCGAGGCCGCGTTCGTTTTCCGCTCGGATATGCGGTACGCCAAACCCCGTGCGACGGATGTCGGCCCCGGCCTGGTTGGAAGGGCTGAACGCCTGCGCCGACAGACTCAGCCCGAGAAACATGCCGGCAAGGGTCAGTCCGGTTAACTGCCTGGAAATAATCACGCTCGCTCCTGATCGAAATGCCTGAGAGCGGAGCGCGCCGTGTTCGAAAGCCATGCGCAGCAGCTCCGCCCTGAAATCACCCACGCGTCCACGCGCAATGAGCCTGACCGGGAAACGAAACCGATGAAAAAAAATTTAGGGGATTACCAGACCGTTTCGAGCCCGGATCACGGAGAAAAGACGATTCAACGACAAATTTTCTACATTTTTCGCTTCATGATTTGTCGGGCTGATACGTCTTGTTTAGAGAGAGCACCCGTAACCCTTCCTGATCAGGCTCTGAAAAGGAGTAATCGCATGTACAACCCGCAACTACCATCGGACGGTAGCCAGGCACCACAAGGAGCTTCCATGGGTTCGCACGCCGGCGTATTCGGACCACGAGCCGAGCGCCACGGCAATGAACGTATTCGCCTGCTGCTCAAGAGCTTCGGCCTGCGCACCAGCCTGATTCGCCTGAAAGTCATCGATGCCCTGCTGGTCGCCGCCGAGAGCGAGCGCAGCCTGGGTGTGCGCGGTGTCCACAGCCAATTGCTGGAACTGGGCATTCCGCTGTCCTTTCTCAGCGTGCGCGAAGTCTTGAAGCGCCTGTGCGCCGAAGGTGTGATCACCTTCAATGCCGACAAGAGCTACAGCCTGCATCCACAGGCTGCTGCCGTCCTCAACAGCGATTGATTCCCTTCTCGAGCGCCGTCAGGGTTTGACCTTGCGGCGCATCACACCGTTGATCACCACCACGACCACCGCCACGCCAATGGCGATGTACTGGAACACTTTCTGGCTGATTATCCCGGCATTCTGCAGCCAGGACAGGCCGAACATGATCGCCAGTACGGTAAGGGCGATCAGAATCGAGTACTTCAAACGTTGCGACTGAGTCATTGCGAATTCCTGAAACTTTGAAATGTATCGGGTTTGTATCGGCGCTGATGCCATGGGCATACCGATTCACGGGGATGCGCCGCTGCAAACGGGGTCTCATGTTACAGCCGATGAAGAGTTTTGACTCCATACGGCGTTAACCATGAGGACTTTTGAAATGCTGCGTCGAATCACCTGGCTGATTCCAGTTCTGGCACTGCTCACACTGAGCGGCTGCATCATTTTCCCCCACGGCGGCTGGCATGGCGATCATCGCTACTACGGCGGAGGCCCTGGTTACTACCAACATCGGTAAATCCGACATCGCAAGAGCACCGACAATCGTCTCTTCAAATGCAACATTTGATTGAATGCCTGTGAAAAATGCCCACGAGGATGTGGGCATTTTCCGTATATATTCCGGATCAAAATATCGGAAATTTCGCCCACAGAAGTAAGCAATCTGCCTGTGGCAATGTCCTGCAAACCTGCGACATACATCGTTGCAGCAACAACGTAGATACATACCACCTCTCGCCCCTAGCCTTTGCGCTCTCCCCTTTGAAGGCCATGGAAGCGCATGCAAAGAACACTCATCGATATCTCCCCGCTCAAAACGCTTGGCTTCTGTCTGGCCATCACCCTGTTCGAGTGGCTGACCTACATGGCCAGCGACATGATCATGCCGGCCATGCTCACCGTCACCGAAGACCTCGACGCCAATCCACTGCATATTCCCAATGCGTTCAATCTGTATCTGATCGGAGGCGTCTGCCTGCAATGGCTGATCGGGCCACTGTCCGACCGGTTTGGCCGTCGCCCCGTGTTGCTCGTCGGCTGTGCGCTCTTCGCAGTGACCTGCGCTGCGGCGATCGTCACCCCCGGCATTGAAGTGTTCAACGCATTACGGCTGTTGCAAGGCATGGGACTGGGGTTCGTGGTCGCTGTCAGTTATCCCGCGCTCCAGGAAGTCTTCTCTGAAGCCGATGCCGTGCGGCTTATGGCGTTGCTCGGCAATATCGCGCTGCTTTCACCGTTGCTGGGGCCGCTGCTCGGCAGTCTGTTGCTGGAGTGGATGAGCTGGCGCGACCTGTTTCTGGCCCTGGGGCTGGCTGCCGCTATCGCGTGGATCGGGCTCTACACCTGCCTGCCGGAAACCATCGGAGTGGTTCGCCGTGATGGCGGCCAACAGGCCCCCGTTCCGCTGTCCTGGCAAAAGACCCGTCGTCGCTACCTGGCGCTGCTGCGCAACTCCGAGTTCCTTGGCGCGAGCCTTGCGCTCGGGCTGATGAGCCTGCCGCTGATCGCGTGGATCGGCCTCGCGCCACTGTTGCTGATCCAGGGGCTTGGCCTGTCGACGCGAGAGTACGCGCTGTGGCAGATCCCGATCTTTTCGGCGGTCATCGTCGGCAATCTGATCCTTGACCGACTGCTGGCCTCACGCAAGCTGCCGCAATTGATTGGCCTCGCGCTCTGGCCGTTTTGCCTCGGGTTGCTGATCTTGCTGGCTGGCGCGCTGATCGGCGTATCCCTCGGTGTGCTGATTGCCGGCCTCGTGCTCTATGCCGTCGGCCTGGGCATGAGCAATGCCGTGCTGTATCGGCTGGCGCTGTTTTCCAGCGATGACAGCAAGGGGCTGGTCTCGGCAGCCGTGGGCATGATTTCCATTGCCATGATGGGCACCGGCGGTTCACTCATCGCAGCCATCGGCGGCGGTGCCCGCCTCGAATCCTTCGCCCTCTGGGCGGCCGTGGGTGGGCTGTCGAGCCTGCCCCTCTTGTACCGGTTTCTTCGAAACGCTTCGGCAGAAACCGCTTCCTCGCCACATCAATAACAAGGACGCCTGATGTTCCATTTCCCCCATAGCGGCGCACTCTGTGCGTTGACGCAACCCTATTGTCCGGAATCCGTGCCGGCAGGGCTCTTCGATCGGGCCATGGCCGAAATCAGCCGGTTTCACAGCGAGCACACGCCCGGTTATGAACATTGGCTGAATGCCAACGGACTGAACGTGGCAGACCTGGACAGCCTCGACGACTGGTCGAGACTGCCCCCGATCTTCGCCAGTTATTTCAAACAGCAACAACTGCTCAGCCCGACCGGCGCAGACGCACTGGAACTGACATCGTCAGGCACCAGCGGCCAGAAAAGCCGCATGCGTTATGACGAACGCAGCCTGGCGGCAGCGCAATACATGGTCGAGCGAATCTTCCACCACTACGGCTGGGACGGTCCGCACACGCCATGCAATTACTTGCTTCTGAGCTATGAGCCCGAAGCCAGTGTCACCCTGGGCACGTCGTTCACCGATCAGTTCCTGTGCCGTTTCGCACCGGTCAACCGCATGGCCTACGCATTGCGACGAACCGGAAGCGGCCACGAGTTCGACGGCTTCGGTGTCATCTCGGCCTTGCAGTCATTTGCCGAAGAAGGCCTGCCGGTACGGATAATCGGTTTCCCGGCGTTTCTCTGGCAGACCCTGCAACGCATGAGGGCCACCGGCGTGGCAAACCTGCAATTGGCAGCGGACTCACTGGTGCTGTTTGGAGGTGGCTGGAAAACCCGTGCGGCGCAGGAAATCCCTCGCCAGCATTTGTACGAGCGTATCCATTGCCAACTCGGGATCGACCTGTCCCGTTGTCGCGACGGTTACGGCGCGGTGGAGCACCCGGTGCCTTACTTCGAGTGCGCTCACCATCACTTCCATGTTCCGGTCTATTCGAAGGTGTTTGTGCGCAACCCATCCGATTTCGCCGTGCTGCCTTATGGCCGGCCCGGGCTGCTGAGTGCGGTCTCGCCCTACATTTCTTCGAGCCCGGCCCATGCCGTCGTCATGAGCGATCTGATCACCCTGCACCCCGGCGCAAGCTGCGGCTGCGGTCTGGACAGCGACTGGTTCGAACTGCATGGCCGTGCCGCCACCACTGCCGGCAGAAGCTGCGCCATGGCGGCTTCCGAACTGCTGGGGAGGCACTGATATGTACTTGATCAATGGGCACCTTCACGATGAATTCAGCCTTGATGCCGCGCTGGATCAACTGCGTCAGACGTTGCCATTACACCTGAACCGGCCCTTGCACAGCGAGACGGTCATTCATGCGGCGGCCACGTTTGCCGCCCGGCTGAACGACAGCACGCTGGCCCTGCCGCTCGACGCCGGACAACGCCAGTCGCTGATCGAGCTCTGCCAGCCGCAAGGGCTATTGCGCAAGCTCGAACGTGAGCTGGGCGATCAACCCGCCGCGTTGCGCCGGCCCGATTATCGCCAACCACGCTTCGAGCGCTGGAGCCCGTTGGGCCTGGTGGTTCACATCACCCCCGGCAACGCGACACTTCTGGCGTTCTGTGCGGTGATCGAGAGTCTGCTGGCCGGCAACGTCAACTGGCTGCGCCCCAGCAGCAGCGACGACGGTCTGACCGCGCAATTGCTCCATGCGCTGACGCAATGCGACCCCAGCGGCCAACTGGCCGGGCACGTCGCTGTCGTTCCGGCGACCACCGCGCAAATCGGCCAGTTGTGCCGATGGGCCAACGGCGTCTCGGCCTGGGGTGGTGAATCGGCGCTGCAAGCGATCCGTGAACAGATTCCCGCCGGGTGCCGCTGGATCGATTGGGGACATCGCATCAGCTTCGTTTATCTGACCCCGGACGCCGTCTCGCCACAGACACTGGATGGCGTGGTGGATGAAGTCTGCCGACTCGATCAGCAAGCCTGCTCCAGCCCGCAATGGGTGCTGGTGGACAGCGACGACCCGGCCGTACTGCGCGAAATCGGTTTACGCCTGTCCGAAGCATTCGAACGCCGTGCGGGGCAATGGCCGCCATTGCCGCCAACCCTTCAGGAAGCCTCGCAAATCACCACCGATACGGCCATGGCCCGGCTCGCACACAGTTTTACCGAGGTGGCTGGCGAGGTCTGGGCAACACCGGGCTGGCGGGTGATCTGGACCCACGACCCGCAATTGCAGCCTTCACCGTTGTTTCGCAGCCTGCTGCTCAAGCCCCTGCCGCACGCACGGTTGGTCGAGACGTTACTGCCATGGCGAAACGTGCTGCAAAGCTGCGCCCTGATCTGCCCGGAACATCGGATTGCAGAACTTTCACGGAATCTGATCGCCGCCGGTGTCACCCGCATTGCTCCGGTGTCGGCGATTCACGATGGCTACGAAGGCGAACCCCATGACGGCGTCTATGCCTTGCAGCGCCTGAGCCGGCGAGTCTCGGTAAGTCTGTCGCCGACACAACTGCCCTCCCACGCTTCGCTCGACGGCACAGCCATTGCGCCCTGCGTGAAAAACCTGCCGATCATGAGCAAGGAAGATTTTATCGCCCGCCCGATCAACGTTGCGACCCAGCTGTATTTCCGCTCCGGCGGCAGCAGCGGCGTACCGGCGCTCTCGGGTTTCAGTTATCGCGATTTCCACCGGCAGATGCGCGCTACGGCCGACGGTCTGTTCGCAGCCGGACTCGATCCGGGCCGGGACCGGGTGATGAACCTGTTTTTCAGCGGCGGTCTGTATGGCGGCTTTTTCAGCTTCTCCAAAGTGCTGGAGCAACTGGACGTCACACACCTGCCGATGGGCGCCCCGGCCGATGATGATTACCGGGAGATCGCGCAGTTGATCATCGATCAGCGGGTGAACACGCTGATCGGCATGCCGAGCACTTTGCATCGATTGTTTCTCAACGAACAAACACGTTTACGCGCCTATGGCGGGATCGAAAAGGTATTCCTCGGCGGTGAACACCCCGGTGAACAGAGCCGCCTGTTGATGCAGGATTGCGGCGCCAGCCTGATCCGCTCGGCGATCTACGGCAGTGTCGATGCCGGCCCGCTCGGCCATGCGTGCCCGGCCACCGGCGATGGTGTGTTTCATCTTTTGAGCGATATCCAGCACCTGGAAATTGTCGCGTTCGAGGCCGATCGTCCTGTCCATGACACCGAGACGGGACGCCTGGTGTTCACGTCCATCGCACGGCAAGGTCAGGACGTGAGGCGTTATGACGTCGGCGACAGCGGACGCTGGGTGCCCGGACAGTGCGGCTGTGGTCTGCAAACGCCGCGTTTCGAACTGCTTCAGCGCCATGGCAGGCTGGTGCGCATCGGCACCGATTTCATCTGTCTGTCGCAGCTGGCGCAGCACCTGCGGACCGAATTCCAGGTGATTCTCGAACATGCCCCCGACGGACTCGAATGCATGAAAGTCCGAAGTGCGCTCGAACCCCACGAGGTGCATGAACGGTTGCTGGGCTATCCGACGCTGGCAACCCTCGTGCAGACCGGGCTGCTGACGGTAGAGGCACAAGTGTGCGCCATCGACCGATTCGCCCGAAACAGCCATAGCGGCAAGACGCCGCTGCTGATCGATAACCGGGGAGCCCGCGCCTCCTCCATTCTGCAAGGAGCACACCATGAATCCGGTAACTGATTGGCAAGAGCTGGTGGCTTTTGCGCGTCAGCATTCAAGCTTTTACGCCAGCCACTTCAGCGAGGTGCCCGAGCAGGTAACGTCGCTGTCCGAACTGCCGGTCATTGATTCTGCGCAGTACTGGAAAAACAGCCACGACCTCGATCACTGGCCGGTGCTGACCGCAGGCCTGGATAACGCAATGGTATTCAAAACCGGCGGGACGACCGGCGACGGCAAATTGTCGGTCTTCGAGCGCCAGGAATGGCAGACGCTGGTGGAAGATTTCGCAGGCAGCCTGAAGGGTCGGTTGAACAAGGGTGACCGGGTCGCCAACCTGTTTTTCGTCGGCGATCTGTATGCCAGTTTCATCTTCACCCACGATGCCCTGGCTCATGTACAGCCGGGTGTCGTGGAGTTCCCTTTCACCGGTCACGTGGATTCGGCCGTCCTGGCCGATGCGATTTTCCGCCATCGGATCAACGTGCTGGCAGGTTTACCCGCGCACTTGCTGTCCTTTGCCGCATGGCTGGAGCGCCAGGGACGGCGGCTGGAATGCGTCGAATCCCTGCTCTACGGTGGTGAAAGCCTGTTCCCGGCGCAGTTGCGACTGCTCGGCCGGGTATTCCCCAATATACGGGTTGCCTCCATGGGTTACGCCAGTGTCGACGCCGGCTTCATCGGCGCCAGTCATCCCGACTGCGCATTGGGTGAACATCGAATGACGCAGGGCCACAGCATGCTGGAAATCCTCGACGAGCAGACCGGCGAAGTGATCGAGGAATGCAATCGCACCGGACGCCTGGTGATGACCAATCTCACCCGGCGGTTGATGCCGATGATTCGCTACCCGGTCGGCGACCGCGCCTGCTGGCGTGAAGTTGAGCAAACTCCCACACGCAAATTCGCATTGATGGGCCGCTGCGCCGACAGCCAACGAGTCCGGGTGGGCATTCTGACGTTACTGCCTGAAGAAATTGGCAATACCGTGCAACGCATCACCCGCAGTGACGACTGGCAACTGGTGATCGAACAGAGCGGGACAAAAGATATCCTGACCCTGAAATGGGCTCCGGATGCCGTGGGACCCGCGTCGCCAGAGTCAGAGCGGATGCTGCGCAGCGCGTTGATCGAGCACTATCCGTTGATTTCGCAATTGAACGCCGATCATCTGCTGGATTTACGGATTGACTGTTGCACTGTTCAGGACCTGACACGCCACCCACGCTCCGGCAAGCGCCAGCGTGTGCTGGACCTGCGTGTCTACAACAGCCCCCATGCGGATCTTCGCTGATGGAGCGCGTAACGCTGCGGAACTACCGCAACAGCGACGCAAAAGCCGTGAGCAGGCTGTTTCGCAAAATCTATGGCGATCTCTATGCCCAGGCCCACGTTTATCTGCCCTGCATGATTGACCGCAACCATGCGCAAGGTCATTGGCACTCGCTGGTGGCGGTAGCCGAAAATAATGTAGTGGGCCACGCGACATTGATTCGCGCCAAAGACTCACGCCTCGCAGAATTGGCACTCAGCGTGGTTGACCCGCAAACCCGGGGTCAGAGTATTGCCACCCGTCTGGGCCACCATCTGTTGATCCATGCCCAGGCGCTGGGATGCCGGGGCGTGACGATCAAACAGGTGACCTGTCACCCCTACACCCAGCGCATGGCAGCCGGCCTCGGCTTTCACAATACGGGATGGCTGCCCGACGGTGTCCCGTCTCCGCATGACGCCTCGGCACGGGAGTCGCTCGTCATCGGGTACCTGCCCATCGATGGAAACCGGCGGCCGCTTCCAGCCCTGGCATGGCCCGACAGCTGTCGGGACTTCATGCAGCAGATGTGCAGTGTGTTCGGGACGCAGGAAAGGGTCGCGCCATGGGTGGGCGAACCGGTGCATCTTGAACAGCGGTGGGATCGATATGAAGGGACTTTCAAGGCACTTGATAGCTGTTTGCTCAAGCAGTTGCAGGAACTGCCGGCGCATTGGCTCATTTCAATCCGGCTGAGGCTGGCGCAGGGGTTTGATAGCGCTTGGCACGCGCTGACGACGGCGGGTTTCGTGTTCACCGGACTGGCGCCGGATGAACGAGGTGCAGGATGGCTGGCGTTGTTTCATCGCGGCGCAAAACCACCCTCGCTGACGTTGATTTGCCCGCAGATGCAGCGGCTGCACGATGACCTGCAAGGGAAAATAGCGAGCGTGGCGCAATAACGACAAGCCCCCTTGTCGGGGGCTTGTCGTTGCAGGGTCATGCCTTGGCGCTGACACCTTTGTCGGTCGGCGGTGGCGGACGGTCGCCACCCTGTCCATAGACCTTCAGGCTTTGCAGCACGTAAATGGCTTTCTTGTACTCGGGAATCAGCCCGTTGGCGTACTTGTTGCCCTTCAGATTGTTGTTCTGGATCGTGTCCAGTTGCGTGGCGAAATACTCCAGCGCGTTGAACTTGGTGTCCGGGTCTTTCTGAATGCCGAAACGATCGAACTTGTCACCGGCATTGAGCAGGGTCATCGCCGTGATATCCGTAATGAGTCCCCGACTGCGCAGGAAGTCAGTCAGTTTACCCAGTTGCTTGGGCGTCACGTTTTCCGGGTCGAAACCCTTGACGCTCTTGTGGATCCCCTGCTTGTCCATCTCCCGGGTGTTGAGTACGGTCGGATCGTTGCCGACTTTCGCCAGCATCTGCTTGACCTTCACACTTTGCGAAACCGGTTTGCTCGATGGCGAATTATCGCGGACCAACAAACCTGCCTTGGGCTGCCAGGCGCCGGTATAACCAACGGTCATGAGCGTGCTCCTTGCGGAAAGAACATGAAAATATCCTTGTGGAACGTCTTGAATTGCCCGGAGTATCGGCCGGCAAACCGATGGCACCAATCTGTTTTTCACTTTTTTACAAATTTCGTACATTCTCGATACAAACCCACAGAAGTACCGCTGCCATTGGCCTTCAGGCATTTATCCAGGCAGATTGAAATCGAATTTTTACTCTAACGAACGGGCTGGTTAGTTTGAATGTATCTGGTCTGTTACCTGCCGATTTTCGCTTCAACACTTTTTAGTACGCGAGTACCTAAAGCTTCCTCCCGCAGCGACGATATGTAAGGGATCCCCCTACTGTTTTACTCCTCGCCCCTAACAAGAAACGAAGGACCGGTCTCCATGCCCGCATTCCGTACCATTCAGGCTCGCTATACGCTGTTTCTGGTTCTGTTCATCCTGTTGCTGTCGGTCCTGACCGTGGTGGGCATCAGCCAACTGGTTGCGCCGAAATTGCGCCATACCGAAGAGCAGGTGGTGCTCAATCGCATCGCTGAAGTCGCCGAACAGATCCAGGGCGAACTGAACAAGGTTCAGTCGCAGCAGCGCAGCATCACCCAGACCATCCCGCTGCTCGACAGCGCCGCCATCGATACGGTGCTGCCGGGGCTGGTGGATCAGTACGGCGAGTTGAAAGTATTTGGCGGCGGTATCTGGCCACTGCCCGGCCAGCGCGAGGCAGGACGCAACAAGTTCAGCACCTTCTGGCACCGCGACAGCTCCGGCAAGCTCGCCGTGAACACTTTCTGGAACAGCGACGCAGCGCCCAACTACTACGACCAGAGCTGGTACAAGGGCGGTATGCAGACCCCGCGCGGCCAATGCGCCTGGGCCGCCGCCTATAAAGATGATGCGAGCGCCGAGCCGCGCACCAACTGCGCCATGGCCATCCAGAAAAACGGCAGCGCCTGGGGCGTATCGACCATCGACGTGACCCTGGGCTTCTTCAACGATCTGGTGGCGCGCAAGGAAAAAGACCTCAACGCCGAAATGCTGATCGTCGAGGCCGACGGCAAGATCATCAGCAACAGCTCGCGCATCAACGGCCCGATCGTGCTCAAAAACATCAGCGAGCTGGCCGCCGGTTCGCCATTCGCCAGCCAGGTAAAGGCTGGGCTGCAACAACGTGATCAGGCCCAGCGTGTCGAATTCGACAACAACGGCGTAGCCAGCACCTTTTTCATGCGCCCGATCGAAGGCACGCCGTGGTTCCTCGCCACTGCACTGCCGACCAAAATGCTTACCGCACAACGTGACGACGTACTCAGCAGCCTGAGCCTGTTGCAGATTCCACTGGTGATCCTGCTGGTGCTGCTGCAGGTCTACGCGATTCGCCAACTGGTTGCGCGCATGAAAGCGCTCAAGGCCAACATCGATTCGCTGTCCAGCGGCGACGCCGACCTGACCCGCCGCATCACCATCCGCGCCGAAGACGAGCTCGGTGCCATTGGTCACTCGGTCAATACCTTCATCGCCTACCTGCAGAACATGATCGGCGAAGTCACCCAGGCCACCGGCGCCATGGCTTCGAGCCTCGACAACCTGCAACGCACTTCGGCGCACACCAGCCAGATCCTGTTGCGCCATGCCTCGGAAACCGACCAGACCGTCACCGCCATCAACGAGATGAGCTCCACCGCTGAAAGCGTTGCCCAGAACGCTGCCGAAACCGCTGCGTTTACCCAGCGTGCCAACGAAAATGCCGACCGTTCGCGGGTGGTGGTGGGTGAAGCGACCAGCAGCGTCGTGGCGCTGATCGATGAAGTGGCCAGTGCTACCCACAAAGTCGAAAACATGCAGCAGGACGCCCAGCGCATTACCGAAATCCTCGGTGTGATCGGCGCCATTGCCGGCCAGACCAACCTGCTGGCACTGAACGCCGCCATCGAAGCCGCCCGGGCCGGTGAACAGGGCCGCGGTTTTGCCGTGGTTGCCGACGAGGTGCGCGCCCTCGCCGCCCGGACCCAGGCCAGCACCTCGGAAATCAACGAAATGCTGGCCCGCCTGACTCAGGGCGTGAGTTCCTCGGTCAGCGCCATGGAAAACACCCAGGCCAGTTGCCAGTCCGCCGCCGACGCCACCGCGCGGGTCACCACCGGACTCGATGACATGGCCGGCTCCGTCAGCCACATCAACAGCCTCAGCGCCCAGATCGCCACCGCCGCCGAACAGCAGAGCGCCGTTACCGAGGAGATCAACCGCAGCATGGTGCAGATCCGCCATATGGTCGATGAGCTGGTACAAAGCGGCCAGGCCAGTGAAACCAGCACCCGCCAGTTGCTGGAAGCCAACAGCCGGGTGAGTGCGATCATGGGCCGGTTCAAGGTCAGCTGACAGATTTGTCATCTCACACTCAGGAGGCTGTCAGCTTTGATCTACGATCATGCTGACGGCCTGCCTTGTATCAACTGGAAACACTCCGTTGATGCCCGGTCGGAAAAACCGGTCAAAATGCGTTCTTTTTGACCGTCACCCGAGTCGAGAACCCTGCATGAAAAACCCTCTGCGCCTGGCCGCCCTGAGCGCCCTGCTCCTTTCCTCCCTGGCGCAAGCCGCCGACCTCATTCCGATCGAAGTCCACCGCGACGCCAACTGCGGCTGCTGCAAGAAGTGGATCAGTCACCTGGAGGCCAACGGCTTCAAGGTCGAAGATCACGTCGAAAACGACATGAGCCGCTTCAAGCAACAACACGGTGTTCCCACTCGCCTCGCGTCCTGCCACACCGCAATCATCAACGGCAAATTCGTCGAAGGCCATGTCCCGGCGGAACAGGTGCTGGCACTGAGCAAGCGTGACGATCTGCTCGGCGTTGCCGCGCCGGGCATGCCGATGGGCTCGCCTGGCATGGAAATGGACGGCATGAGCGATGCCTATCAAGTCATCGGTTTGAAGAAGGACGGTGCCGACGTGGTGGTGGCGGATTACCCGGCCCATTGATGACGGCGGGTTATCTCGGACTGTTCTTCGCTGCATTTGGCGCGGCGACGCTGTTGCCGCTGCAATCGGAAGCCGTGCTGGTCGGGCTGCTGATCAGCGATCGCTATTGGCTTTGGGGACTGCTGGCCGTGGCGACGCTGGGCAACGTCCTTGGCTCGCTGGTGAACTGGTGGCTGGGACGCGGGCTGGAGCGGTTTCAGGATCGACGCTGGTTTCCCGTCAGCCCGAAGCACATGGAGCGCGCCCGTGTGCACTATCAGCGTTATGGTCACTGGTCGCTGCTGCTCAGCTGGCTGCCGGTCATCGGTGATCCCCTGACGCTGGTCGCCGGTGTCATGCGCGAACCGCTCGGGCGATTCCTGTTGATCGTCACCCTGGCGAAAGGCGCCCGTTACGGCGTGCTGGCCATGCTCACCCTGGGCTGGCTCGGTTGAACGATCGGGCGCGGGCATTGCCTGTGTTTAACGTCGCCCTAATCCGGCCGTTCCAGCATCGGCCGATTTCCTGTGGAGTTGTCCCATGTCTGTGTCGCTGACCCGCTGGCTGCCCGGCCTGCTGTTGACCGCTGCCCTGCCCCTGCTGGCTCACGCCGAAGGCCCGCAATACGGCCCGGAACTGCAGGGTTTCGATTATCCCTACACCCTCAAGCACTTTGCCTTTCAGTCCCAGGGCCAGTCTCTGCAGATGGGTTACATGGACGTCGCCGCTCACGGCAAGGCCAACGGACGCACCCTGGTACTGATGCACGGCAAGAATTTTTGCGGCGCGACCTGGGACAGTTCGATCCAGGCCCTGAGCGAGGCCGGTTACCGGGTGGTCGCCCCGGATCAGATCGGTTTCTGTACCTCCAGCAAACCCGATCATTACCAGTACACGTTCCAGCAACTGGCCGCTAACACCCAGCAATTGCTCAAGGCGCTGGGCATCCAGAAAGCCACCCTGCTCGGCCACTCCACCGGCGGCATGCTGGCCACCCGCTACGCCCTGCAATACCCGGATCAGGTCGAGCAACTGGCACTGGTCAACCCGATCGGCCTGGAAGACTGGAAAGCCCTCGGCGTACCGTATCGCAGCGTGGATCAGTGGTATCAGCGCGAACTGAAAGTCACCGCCCAGGGTATCCGCGACTATGAGCGCAGCACTTATTACGACGGTCGCTGGAAACCTGAATTCGACCGCTGGGTGGACATGCTCGCCGGCCTGAGCAATGGCCCGGGCAAGACTCAGGTCGCATGGAACTCGGCGCTGATCTACGACATGATCTTCACCCAGCCGGTGTACTACGAGTTCAAGGACCTGAAGATGCCGACTCTGCTGCTGATCGGTACGTCCGACACCACGGCCATCGGCAAGGACATTGCGCCGCCCGAGGTGAAAGCGAAAATCGGCCACTATGACGTGCTGGGCAAGCAGGTCGCCAAGCTGATTCCGCAGTCCACGCTGGTGGAATTCCCCGGCCTGGGCCATGCCCCGCAGATGGAAGAACCGGCGCAGTTCCACAAGGCGCTGCTCGGCTGGCTGAACAAAACCAATCCCGTTCGTTGAGGAGTCAAGGCTGATGGCGGTGCAGATTGCAGTGATCGATGACTGGCAGGACGTGGCGCGAGACGTGGTCGACTGGTCGGTGCTGGACAGTCTCGGCGAAGTGACCTTTGTCCATGAGTACCCGGCGGACAACGCCACACTGGCCGAACGACTGGGCCGGTTCGAGGTGATTTGCGTGATGCGCGAACGCACGCGCTTCGATGAAGACCTGCTCAAGCGTTTGCCGAACCTCAAATTGCTGGTCACCGGCGGCATGCGCAACGCGGCGCTGGACATGGCGGCCGCCGCCCGCCTCGAGATCAAGGTCTGCGGCACCGACAGCTACAAACATGCCGCACCGGAACTGACCTGGGCGCTGATCATGGCCGCCACCCGCAATCTGGTAACCGAAGCGAACGCCCTGCGCGCCGGTCAATGGCAGCAAGGCCTTGGCAGCGACCTGCATGGCAAGACCCTTGGCATTCTCGGGCTCGGCAGCATCGGCCAACGGGTCGCGCAATTCGGTCAGGTATTCGGTATGCGCGTCATTGCCTGGAGCGAAAACCTCACCGCCGAGCGCGCAGAACAGGCCGGCGTCACCTATGTCAGCAAGCAGCAATTGTTCGAACAGGCCGACGTGCTGTCGGTGCACCTGGTGCTCAGCGACCGCAGCCGTGGATTGGTCGATGCCCAGGCGCTGGACTGGATGAAACCCACCGCTCTGCTGGTCAACACGGCGCGCGGGCCGATTGTCGACGAAACGGCGCTGATCAAGGCTTTGCAGAAACAGCGCATTGGTGGTGCAGCGCTGGATGTGTTTGATGAAGAACCGCTGCCGGCGCTGCACCCGTTTCGCACGCTGGACAATGTGCTGGCCACACCTCATGTCGGGTATGTCAGCCGACAGAACTACGAACAATTCTTTTCGCAGATGATCGAGGACATTCAGGCCTGGTCGGCGGGAGAACCGATCCGCCTGCTGAATTGATCCATGTGTGCTTCGCGGGCAGCCCATGCCCGTGAAGCAGCACCCGCTGCCCGCCTGCCGACACAACTGTCCGCACCGCAACAGTGCATCCGCACGTTCCTTGCGCCCGAAAACGTGACCGACCGGTCACCGCTTTGCACCGTCCGCCCCTTCAAACATGCACTTCGTCGGTGCGATGCCCCGCTCAAAGCCACGGTTTCCGTGGCCCTGCAACACATTGTCGAACAATTCGTCCGATTGCCCTGGCCCGCTCTAGGATCTGGCCTAGACTGGTTTTCGCGAGGCGAAACCGACCGGTCACAACGCGGAAATTTTGTCGAAACTTTTGCTGATCGCGACGGGTCATCTGAAAGACAGGGCCAAAGCGACTGGTTCATTCCTTGCAACGGCCTCTTCACCCATTCTGCTTGCGCGTGTTGGGTAGCGTTTGCTCACCGATGCGTGGCGCGTTTGCGCCCGGCCACAGGATTTGGCCATGGACATCGCTTGTTCAAGACAAGAATCAGATCAACAAAACGGGAGATTCATATGATCAGTGCGGCATTGGATATTCAGGGAGAGCGCGCTCACCAGCCGGTCGGCGAGTCGAGCACCGCGAGCGTTCCCGGCAGCCGGTCGATCAACGTCCCGGGCACCAGGACGCTGGCACCGGTAGCCAGTCAGAATCCCAACAAGAAGAAAGTGTTGTTCGTGACCTCGGAAATTGCCGATCTGGTGAAGACCGGCGGTCTTGGTGACGTTTCTGCCGCCCTGCCCCGCGCGATGGCGCATCTGCATGATGTCCGGGTGCTGATCCCCGGTTACCCGCAAGTGATGAACAGCGAGAATCCGATTCATATCATCGGTGAACTGGGCGGCCACGCCGCGCTGCCTCCCTGCAAGATCGGGCGCATGGACATGCCTGACGGTCTGGTCATTTATGTGTTGATCTGCCCTGAACTCTACGCCCGCGACGGCGGCCCTTACGGTGCCAACAACGGTCGTGACTGGCCGGACAACCACATCCGTTTCGCCCGCCTGGGCCTGGCCGCCGCCGATATCGCCGCCAACCTCGCACAAATTCACTGGTGCCCGGATCTGGTGCACGCCCACGACTGGCCGGCCGGGCTGGCACCTGCCTACATGCACTGGCGCGGGCAGCGCACGCCGACCCTGTTCACCATTCACAACCTCGCCTATCAAGGCGTGACCAGCCTCGGTTCGTGCCCGGAACTCGGGATTCCCGCCCATGCCCTGCAACAGGAAGGCATGGAGTTCTACGGCAAGATGTCGTTCCTCAAGGCCGGCATGGCCTATTCGAGCCACATCACCACGGTCAGCGCCACCTACGCGCAGGAAATCACCACCCCGGATTTCGGCTGCGGTCTCGACGGTTTTCTCGCCGCCAAGACCCAGCAAGGCTTGCTCAGCGGCATTCCCAACGGCATCGACGAGAGCTGGGACGCCGCCACCGATCCGCACCTGTTCGCGCCGTTCGCCATCGGTGACTGGGAAGGCAAAGCGGTCAACGCCGCCCATGTGCGCGAGCTGTTTGGCCTGAAAGACTCCGAAGGTCCGCTGTTTGCCGTGGTGTCACGGCTGGTCTATCAAAAAGGCCTCGACCTGACCGAAGCGGTCTCCGAGTACATCGTGCAGAACGGCGGCCAGATCGCGATCATCGGACGTGGCGAACCCGAAGAAGAACAGGCCATGCGCGAACTGGCCCTGCGCTTCCCCGGCCAGATCGGCGTGCGCATCGGCTTCAATGAAACCGACGCCCGGCGGATGTTCGCCGGCAGCGATTTCCTGTTGATGCCGTCGCGTTACGAACCTTGCGGCTTGAGCCAGATGTACGCCCAGCGTTTCGGCTCGCTGCCGGTGGCGCGCAACACCGGCGGGCTGGCCGACACCATCGAAAACGGCGTCACCGGTTTCCTGTTCAACGAATCCACGGCCGACAGCTACCGCGAAGCCCTGAGCCGCGCCTTCAAGGTCTTTGCCTTTCCGGACCTGCTGCACGCCATGCGCTGCCGGGCGATGGCGGCACCGTTCAACTGGTGCCAGGCCGTCGAACCCTACGCCGAACTTTATGAACAACTGGTGGCCAAGGCGCTGGGTAAAACGCACCACAAATAACCAGGGAGGTTGTCAACAATGCCGTCACGGTCCCCTGAAACCTGGCCCCACGGCGCGATCATGCTGGATGCCGACCACACGCAATTCGCGTTGTGGGCGCCGGATGCGTTTTACGTCAGCGTCGAGCTGGACAATGGCCAGTCCCTGCCGATGCTGCCGCAGGGCGATGGCTGGTTCGTGATCAAAAGCCACTGCCCCGCCGGCCGTCGCTACCGCTATAACATCGACGGCGAACTGGAGGTGCCCGACCCGGCCTCCAGGGCGCAGGACGGCGACCTCGACCGCCACAGCGTGGTGGTCGATCCGCACGCCTATCACTGGCGGCACAGTACATGGCAAGGCCGGCCATGGAACGAAGCGGTGATCTACGAACTGCACGTCGGCGCCCTCGGCGGCTTTGCCGAAGTCGAACAACATCTGGCGCGACTGGCCGGGCTGGGCATCACCGCCATCGAACTGATGCCGATCGCGCAGTTTCCCGGCGCTCGCAACTGGGGTTACGACGGTGTGCTGCACTTCGCGCCGCAAGCTTCCTATGGCACGCCGGAACAGCTCAAACACCTGATCGACAGCGCCCACGGCTATGGGTTGGCGGTGATTCTCGACGTGGTCTACAACCACTTCGGCCCTGACGGCAACTATCTGCACCGTTATGCCAAGGGCTTTTTTCGCGAAGACAAACACACGCCCTGGGGCGCGGCCATTGATTTCCGCCGCCGCGAAGTGCGGGACTTCTTCGTCGAAAATGCGCTGATGTGGCTGCTGGAATACCGTTTCGACGGCCTGCGCCTGGACGCGGTGCATGCCATCGAAGACCCGGACTTCCTGCAAGAACTGGCGCAGCGCATCCGGCAGCAGATCGACCCGTCCCGGCATGTCTGGCTGACCGTGGAGAACGAGCACAATCAGGCCAGCCTGCTGGAAGACGCCTACGATGCCCAGTGGAACGACGACGGTCATAACGCGTTGCATGTGCTACTGACCGGCGAAACCGACGCCTATTACGCCGACTACGCCGAACATCCCACCGAACAACTGGCTCGGTGTCTGAGTCAGGGTTTTGTGTTTCAGGGTCACCTGACCCGCCACGGCACGCCCCGTGGCGAGCCGAGTGAACATCTGCCGTCCACCGCATTCGTGCTGTTCCTGCAGAACCACGACCAGATCGGCAACCGCGCCTTCGGCGAACGCCTGCATCAACTGGCCGATCCTCGCGCCCTGCAAGCCGCCACCGTGTTGTTGCTGTTGTCACCGATGATTCCGTTGATGTTCATGGGCGACGAGTTCGCCGCCGAGCAACCCTTTCTGTTTTTCACCAGCCACCACGGCGAACTCGCGAAGCTGGTGCGCGAAGGCCGGCGCAACGAGTTCGCCGCGTTCAGTGCGTTTGCCGATCCACAGCGCCGCGAGCAGATTCCCGATCCCAACGCCGAACAGACGTTCCACACCTCGCAACCGCGGCTGATCGGCAGCGGCACAGCGAAACAGCAGGCCACCCTGGCGCTGTATCGACAGCTGTTGCAACTTCGCCACCAACACATCATTCCGCACTTGCCCGGAACCCAGGCGCTCGGCGCTCAAGTGCTGGGGCCTGGCGCCGTCAGCGCGCGCTGGCGTCTGGGCAACGGCAGCGAGCTGCGAATCGACCTGAACCTCGGCGACAGCCCGGTGGTCAACCCACCACAGGCCGAATCGGTGTGGCTGCTGCGCCAGCCGCCCGCTGCCGACTTGACGGATGAAGGGCAACTGCCCCCGTATTGCGCGCTCGTCAGCCTCACGGCCGCAACCCCTTTGCCACCCCTGGATGGAGAGCGCCTATGAGCGATGCGCAACTGGAAATTCTCGCCAGCCGAGCCGGCCTCGCGGTCGACTGGATCGACGCCAATGGCCGTCAGCAAAAAGTCGCCCCGGCGGTGCTGCGCAATGTCCTCACCGGGCTCGGTCACCCGGCCGGCTCGGCCCAGGAAATCGACGCCAGCCTGCTGGAACTGCAACAAGTGCAACAGGACCGCCAATTGCCGCCGCTGCTGACCGCCGATGTCGGCGTAGGCCTGGACCTGGCGCGTTACTTCGAACCCGAAAGCCCCTGTGAAATTCATCTGGAGGACGGCACGCGGCTGTCGCTCAAACTCGATGCCGATGCGGTGCTGCCCGGCGAGATTCCGGTCGGTTATCAGCAAATCCACATCGCTGATCAACATTTCACCCTGGCCGTAGCCCCCGAGCGTTGCTACAGCGTGGGTGATGCCGTGGGCAGCCCGATCCCCCGCGCCTGGGGCCTGAGCGTGCAGCTTTACAGCCTGCGCCGCCCCGGCGACGGCGGTTTCGGCGACACCCAGGCTCTGGAAGAACTGGCCCGCAGCGCCGGCGAACGCGGGGCCGACGCTTTGGCGATCAGTCCACTGCACGCGATGTTCAGCGCCGACACCGGGCGCTACAGCCCTTATTCGCCGTCCAGCCGCCTGTTCCTCAATTCCTTGTATGCCGCGCCCGGGACGATTCTCGGCGAGCGCGCCCTGCGCGATGCCATCGACGCCGCAGGCCTCAACGATCAGTTCCAGCAACTGGAGAACCTGAAACTGATCGACTGGCCCAGCGCCGCCGACGCCAAGCAAAAACTCCTGCAAGCGCTGTACGAAGGTTTCATCCGTGGCGAGCATCCGTTGCAGGCGGATTTCTCCAGCTACCGCGATGCGGGTGGCGAAGCGCTGGAGAATCACTGCCGCTTCGAAGCCATCCAGGAAATGCGCGCCGCCCGTGGCGAAAACCTCGACTGGCGCGAATGGCCCGAACACTGGCACGACCCGCGTGGCGCGGCGCTCAGTGCATTTGCCGAGGAATATGCCGAACGCATTGGCTACTTCGCGTTTTGCCAATGGTTGATTCACCGCTGCCTGGAACGCGCGCAAAACGCCGCCCGCAGCGCAGGCATGGGCATCGGCCTGATCGCCGATCTCGCGGTAGGTGCCGACGGCGCCGGCAGCCAGGCCTGGAGTTTTCAGGATGAACTGTTGGCTTCGCTGACCGTCGGTGCACCACCGGACATCCTCAACCGCTCCGGCCAGGGCTGGGGCATCTCGGCGTTCTCCCCGGAAGGTCTGGTGCGCAATGGTTTTCGGGCGTTCATCGACATGCTGCGCGCCAACTTCGCCCACGCCGGCGGCCTGCGCATCGACCATGTCATGGGCCTGCAACGGCTGTGGGTGATTCCCAACGGCGCAGCCCCGGCAGATGGCGCGTACCTGTATTACCCGGTGGACGACCTGCTGCGTCTGCTGACCCTCGAATCCCACCGCCATCAAGCCATCGTGCTGGGCGAAGACCTCGGCACCGTGCCCGATGGCCTGCGGGAAAAACTGGTCGCCCGGGCCATGCTCGGCATGCGCGTGCTGTTGTTCGAACAGGACAACACCTGGTTCAAACCAATCCTCGACTGGCCGGACAACGCTTTGGCCACCACCAGCACCCACGATCTGCCGACGCTTAATGGCTGGTGGCATGGTCGGGATATTGACTGGAATGCGCGGCTCGGGCTGATCGACGCCAACGGCGAAATCGACTGGCGCCGCTATCGCGAGCGCGAACGCGACGGTTTGCGCAATGCCCTGAGCCAGGATCCGCAGAACTTTCGCGAGGAATCCCACGAGGCCGATCAGGTGGTCGACGCCAGTGTCCGCTTCCTTGGCCACACCCGCGCGCCGCTGGTGTTGCTGCCGCTGGAAGACGCGCTGGGCCTGGACGAACAGGCCAATTTGCCCGGCACCATCGACACTCATCCGAACTGGTCGCGGCGCCTACCGGGCACCAGTGACACCTTGCTCGATGGCATCGATGCCGCGCGACGTCTCGAACTGCTCGCCTGTGCCCGCCTTCAGGCCGCCGAGCGTGACCAATGAGTGCAGTGCAAAACCTGACCTTGCGCGCCACGGTGCGTCTGCAGTTTCACAAGGGTTTCACCCTCGATGAGGCGGTGCCGCTGGTGGCGTACTTTGCCCGGCTCGGCATCAGCCATGTTTATGCCTCACCGCTGCTCGCCGCCCGCGCCGGCTCCATGCACGGCTACGACGTGGTCGACCCGACCCGGGTCAACCCGGAGCTTGGCGGCGAACCGGCGCTGCGCCGGCTGGTCGCGGCCCTGCGCGAACACGGCATGGGGCTGATCCTCGACATCGTCTCCAACCATATGGCGGTCGGCGGCGGTGACAACCCGTGGTGGCTCGACCTGCTGGAATGGGGCCGGCTCAGTCCCTATGGCGAGTTCTTCGACATTCAATGGCACTCGCCGGACCCGTTGATGGAAGGCCAGTTGTTGCTGCCCTTTCTCGGCAGCGATTACGGCATTGCATTGCAGGACGGCACGCTGCCGCTGGTGTTCAACGCCGGGGCCGGCACCTTCCACGTCGAGCATTACGAGCATCACTTCCCGATCTGCCCCGGGGATTACGGCGAACTGCTGAAAGCCGACGAGCCAGTGAGCGAAGCACTCAAGTCGCTGGCCGATCGCTTCAGCAGCCTCAGCTACCAGACCGACGCCCGCTCGCTGGCCATCCCGCTCAAGGAAGAACTCCAGCAACTGGCCAGCGACCCGCAAATCCTGCAAGCCATTCAACACAACCTGACGCACTACGACTCGAAGACCGAAGACGGTTTCCAGCGCCTGCATCAACTGCTGGAACGGCAAAGCTATCGCCTGGCCAGTTGGCGCACGGCGGCGGACGACATCAACTGGCGGCGCTTCTTCGACATCAACGAACTCGGCGGCCTGCGGGTCGAGCGGCCAGCGGTGTTCGAAGCGACCCACGGCAAGATCTTCCAGTTGATCGAAGAAGGCCTGATCGACGGCTTGCGCATCGACCACATCGACGGCCTCGCCGACCCACGGGGTTACTGCCGCAAGCTGCGGCGGCGCCTCGACTTTCTGGCACCGGGGCGACACTTGCCGATCTACGTCGAGAAGATTCTCGGCGACGGCGAAACCCTGCGCACCGACTGGGCGGTGGATGGCAGCACCGGTTACGAGTTCATGAATCAGCTGTCGCTGCTGCAACACGACCCGGCCGGCGAGCATGTGCTCGGCGACTTGTGGCAGCGGCGCACCGAGCGCCCCGCCGCATTTATCGAAGAGGCACGACTGGCGCGTCAGCAGATTCTCAACGGTTCGCTGGCCAGTGATTGCGAAAGCGTTGCCCAGGCGCTGCTGCAAGTAGCGCGGGACGACCTGATGACCCGCGACCTCACGCTCGGTTCGATCCGCCGGGTGTTGCAGGCGTTGATCGTGCACTTCCCGGTGTATCGCACCTACATCAGTGCGATGGGCCGCTCGGCGCAGGACGAGGTGTTTTTCCAGCAGGCCATGGAAGGTGCGCGGCAGACACTGAGCGAAAGCGACTGGCCGGTGCTCGAGTCCGTGGCCGGCTGGCTCGGCGGCCAGCCGTGGCGGCGCAAACCCCGTGGGCGTTCGCGCAAGATCCTGCGCCACGCCTGCGTACGCTTTCAGCAACTCACCTCGCCCGCCGCCGCCAAAGCCGTGGAAGACACCGCGCTGTATCGCTCGGCGGTGTTGCTGTCGCGCAATGACGTGGGCTACAACACCGAACAGTTCAGCGCCCCGGTCAGCGACTTTCATGCGGCAAACCAGCAACGTCTGGCGACATTCCCCGACAACCTGCTGGCCACCGCCACCCACGACCACAAGCGCGGCGAAGACACCCGTGCGCGGCTGGCCGTGCTCAGCGAGCGCAGCCACTGGTACGCCGAACAGGTCGAGCTGTGGCGTGCCCTCGCCCGGCCACTGCGTAATGACGACCAGATGCCGTCGTCCGCTGACGAATTGATCCTCTATCAAGCGTTGCTCGGCAGTTGGCCGCTGGAGTTGCACAACGACGATCGGGATGGATTCGCCGACTACGCCAGACGCATCTGGCAATGGCAGCAGAAAGCCCTGCGCGAAGCCAAGCTGCAAAGCAGCTGGAGTGCGCCGAACGAGACCTACGAAAACGCCGCGCAATCATTCACCGAGCAACTGTTGCTGGCGCCTGAAGGTGAACTGCTGCGCGGGGCGCTGGCCAAGAGCGTTAACAGCATCGCCGCTGCCGGCGCCCTCAACAGTCTGGCGCAAACCTTGCTGCACATGACGGTGCCGGGGGTGCCGGATCTGTATCAGGGCAACGAGTACTGGGATTTCAGCCTGGTGGATCCGGACAACCGCCGGCCGGTGGACTACGACTTGCGAGAGCAATCCGTGAAACCCGCGCCCGTAGCGGAACTGCTGTCGAACTGGCGCGACGGGCGCATCAAGCAAGCGTTGATCACGCAGGTACTGAACCTGCGCGCCGAGCACACCGAGCTGTTCCGCCGTGGTTCGTACCAGGCCCTGGAGGTGCTGGGCAGCCAGGCGCACAACGTACTTGCGTTTGCCCGCGAGCACGAGGGGAAACGGGCCATCGTCATCGTGCCGATCCGTTGCGCGACCTTGCTGGAAAACGGTGCCGTCCCGCAGGTCGATGCGCTGCGTTGGGGCGATACACGGGTGGAATTACCGTTCGCCGCCTCCGACGAAAATCTGAAGGGACTTTTTTCAAGCACCGCAGTCACAAAAAACAGGGAGCTGGAGGTCAGCGCTGCGCTGGGGGACTTCCCGGTCAATCTGTTTATCCAACACTTCTAGAAGCATGAGTTCAGTTCAGGAGCATTGCGATGAGTACCGACGATAAACGCATCCGCGAATTCGCCTATCAGATCTGGGAATCGGAAGGTAAGCCTGAAGGTCAGGAAAGCCGCCACTGGGAGATGGCGCGCAAACTGGCCGAGGCCGAAGCACTGGCTCCGAAGAAATCGCCGAAGGCTACTGCTGGCAAAACGGCGAGCCCCAAAGCCTCTGCCCCCAAGGCAACAGCAGCCAAGCCCAAAGCCACGACGGCAAAAGCCAAGCCTGCCAGCGCCGCCAAAGTGATTCCCCCGGGCGAAAAAGCCGCCGAGAAAAAGCCCCGCGCACCGCGCAAGCCCCCGGCCATCTGAGGCTTTTCCAACCGTTGAACTGAATGGCCGTGTGGCGGGTTCGCTCGCCACAGCGGGCTCACTCGCCCTTTGAAAATGCCCACCCCGATTTGCAGGAGCAATCATGACCCGTCCAAAGAAAGCCGAGCCCGCCGCACACGCCGAACCCACGCGAATCCGCGAGGGTCTGCCCTTCCCGCTCGGTGCCACCTGGGATGGGCTGGGGGTGAACTTCGCGCTGTTTTCCGCCAACGCCACCCGCGTCGAGCTGTGCATTTTCGATGATGCCGGCGAAGTCGAACTCGAACGAATCGAACTGCCGGAATACACCGACGAGATTTTCCACGGCTATTTGCCCGACGCCCATCCGGGGCTGATTTATGGCTACCGGGTCTACGGTCCCTACGATCCGGCCAACGGCCATCGCTTCAACCACAACAAGTTGCTGATCGACCCCTACGCCAAGCAACTGGTCGGCCAGTTGAAATGGTCCGAAGCACTGTTCGGCTACACCATCGGCCACCCGGATGCCGACCTCAGTTTCGACGAGCGCGACAGCGCGCCGTTCGTGCCCAAATGCAAGGTCATCGACCCGGCGCATACCTGGGGCAACGACCACCGCGTCAGCGTGCCGTGGGACAAGACCATCATTTACGAGACCCATGTGCGCGGCATCAGCATGCGTCACCCCGCCGTGCCGGATAACGTGCGCGGCACGTTTGCCGGGCTGATGGTCGACGATGTGCTGGAACACATCCGCAAGCTTGGCGTGTCGACCGTTGAGCTGCTGCCCATTCACGCTTTCGTCAATGACCAGCACCTGCTGCACAAGGGCATGACCAATTACTGGGGCTACAACAGCATCGCCTTCTTCGCCCCGGACCCGCGTTACCTGGCCAGCGGCAAGATCGCCGAGTTCAAGGAGATGGTCGCGCACCTGCACGAAGCCAATCTCGAAGTGATCCTCGACGTGGTCTACAACCACACCGCCGAGGGCAACGAACAGGGCCCGACCCTGTCGATGCGCGGGATCGACAACGCCTCGTACTACCGGTTGATGCCGGACGACAAGCGCTTCTACATCAACGATTCCGGCACCGGTAACACCCTCGATCTGAGTCACCCGTGCGTGTTGCAGATGGTCACCGATTCGTTGCGCTACTGGGCCAGCGAAATGCACGTCGACGGTTTCCGCTTCGATCTGGCGACCATCCTCGGGCGCTATCACGACGGTTTCGACGAACGCCACAGCTTCCTCGTCGCCTGCCGTCAGGACCCGGTACTGCGTCAGGTGAAACTGATCGCGGAGCCATGGGACTGCGGGCCCGGTGGTTATCAGGTCGGTAACTTCCCGCCGGGCTGGGTCGAATGGAACGACAAATTCCGCGACACCGTGCGCGCGTTCTGGAAAGGCGACGACGGCCAGCTCGCCGATTTCGCCAGCCGCATGACCGCTTCCGGCGAGATGTTCAACCAGCGTGGCCGCCGGCCTTATTCGTCGGTGAATTTCGTCACCGCCCACGATGGTTTCACCCTTAACGATCTGGTGTCCTACAACGACAAGCACAACGAGGCCAACGACGAAAACAATCAGGACGGCAGCAACAACAACCTGTCCTGGAACCACGGCGTCGAAGGGCCCACCGACGATCCCGAAATCAACGCGCTGCGTCATCGGCAGATGCGCAATTTCTTTGCCACCCTGCTGCTGGCCCAAGGCACGCCGATGCTGGTGGCCGGTGACGAATTCGCCCGCACCCAGGACGGCAACAACAACGCCTACTGCCAGGACAGCGAGATCGGCTGGGTCAATTGGGACCTGAGCGAGGACGGCAAGGCGCTGCTGAAATTCGTCAAACGCCTGATCAAGCTGCGGCTGACCTACCCGATCCTGCGTCGCGGACGGTTTCTGGTGGGCGAATACAACGAAGACATCGGGGTCAAGGACGTGACCTGGCTGGCACCGGACGCCACGGAGATGACCACCGAGCACTGGCACGATGCGCACAACCGTTGCCTGGGCATGTTGCTCGATGGCCGCGCCCAGGAAACCGGCATCCGCCGCAAGGGCGCCGACGCGACGTTGCTGCTGGTGGTCAACGCCCACCACGACATCGTCAACTTCACGTTGCCGGAAGTGCCTGAAGGCAGTTTCTGGACCTGCATGGTCGACACCAATCAACCGTCGATCCGGGGTCAGGAACGCTTCGATTTCGGCCATCAATACTCGGTAACCGGACGCTCGCTGTTGTTGTTCGAACTGCAACGCGACGAGGAAGACTGAGATGGATCTTTACGACTACTTCTCGCGTCACACGCCGGACTACCGGGATAGCGCAGCGCTGGGGCGGTGCCTGCGGGAAATGGTCGAGGCCGGACTGGACCGACTGCCGTTGCCCGGCAGCGGTCGCACGCTGGAGCGCTGGCAACGACTGTCCGAAGTCGGCGGCCATGATCTGGGTTTGTGCAAACTCTACGAAGGTCATACCGATGCCTTGGCGATCATCGAGCAGCTCGGCGGCACACCGACACCCGACAGTACGTGGGGCATGTGGGCGGCCGAACCACCGCAGGCGCGGGTCCGGGTCAGCCGTTCGGGGCAACTGGTGCGATTGAACGGGCGCAAGGCCTGGTGCTCCGGGGCGGCGGTGCTCAGTCATGCCCTGCTCACGGCGTGGGATGAGGAGGACCGCCAGCAACTGGTGGCCGTGGCGCTCGATCAACCGGGGGTGAGCGTGACCGATCAGGGCTGGCAAGCCGTCGGCATGGCCACCACCGGCAGCGTCGAGGTGCTGTTCGACGATGTGGAGGCCCAGGCGATCGGCGACCCCGGCGACTACCTGCAGCGTCCGGGTTTCTGGCACGGCGGGATCGGGATCGCCGCGTGCTGGTACGGCGCCGCGAAAGAGCTCGCCGAGCGCTTGCGCCAACAGTGTGCGCGACGTGAAGATCCGCACGCGCTGGCCAGTCTCGGCGCCGTCGACAGCGCCTTGCACGCCGCTTCTCAAGTGCTGCGTGTCAGCGCTCTGGACATCGACAGCGATCCCGGAGCCGACGCAGAACTGCTGGCCCGCCGCGTCCGCGCCGTGGTCGAAGATGCCGCCGAGCAGGTCATACGCGAGACCGGACGGGCACTCGGGGCCGGGCCGTTCTGCAAGGATCCGCACTTTGCCCGTCTGGCGGCCGACCTGCCGGTTTACCTGCGCCAGAGCCACGCCGAACGGGATCTGGCGGCTCTTGGCCAACTGATTGCGCAACAACCACGCGGATGCTGGGCATTATGAAACGCAACCCGATCATCGGCGAGGGAACCTCCCTGCATGAATGGCAGGGTTCACGTCATCTGACGGCGTTGGACTGCATCGACATCCTCGACCTGGTGCCGCCGGGATCGAGGGCAGTGGTGATTGCCCCACACCCGGACGACGAGGTACTGGGATGCGGCGGACTGCTGCAGCTGCTCGCTGCCGCGGGGCGCACACTTCAACTGATTTCGGTCACGGATGGCAGCGCCAGTCATCCCGGCTCGGATCGCTGGCCGGTTGAGCGCCTGAGCGTGGTGCGCCCGCAGGAATCCGCTGAAGCCCTGCGCCGCCTCGGCCTGCCCATGCATAAGTTGCAATGGTTGCGTGGTGGCTTCCCCGACACGCAAGTCGCCGCGCGCGAGTCGATGCTGTGCGAATACCTGATCCACTACCTGCAACCCGACGACGTGATCTTCACCACCTGGCGCGAGGACGGCCACAGCGACCACGAAGCCGTCGGCCGCGCCAGCATCAAAGCGGCGCAACACGTGGGTGCGATTTGCCACGAGCTGCCGGTCTGGACCTGGCACTGGGCAACCCCGGAAGACGCCATCGTGCCCTGGGAACGGGCGCGCAAAATCCTGCTCAGCCCGGCGCAGGTCGCGCGCAAGCGTCACGCGGTGCATGCGTTTGCCAGTCAACTGGAGGGCGATCCCGACGCGGGCCTGCCACCGGTGCTCGCGCCCTATGTCATCGATCGACTGCTGCAACCGTTCGAGGTGGTCTTCCTGTGAGTGTCGAGAATCGCTACTTCGAAGGCCTGTTCGCGGGCAATAACGACCCTTGGGGATTCCGCCAGCGCTGGTACGAGCAGCGCAAACGCCTCGTGACCCTGGCGGCACTGCCCCGCCCGCACTACCGGGCAATCTTTGAACCGGGATGCGCCAACGGTGAACTGAGTGCGGCACTGGCTGAACGCTGCGATCGACTGGTGTGCTGCGAAACGTCGACCGCTGCGGTCAATCTGGCGCGTACCCGACTGAGCCTGTTCGACCACACCGAGGTGCGTCACGGTCGTCTGCCTGGCGACTGGCCTGAGGAAAAATTCGACCTGATCGTCTTCAGCGAAATCGGCTACTACCTCGATCGACAGGATCTGACAGAGGTCATCCGCCGCATCAGCGATTCACTGACGGCAGACGGGCAATTGCTCGCCTGTCACTGGCGACCGCCTATCGAAGGCTGCCCGCTCAATGCTCGCCAGGTCCACGACCTGATCCATGAGCACTTGAATCTGCCGCGACTCGTCCTGCATCAGGAAGCGGATTTTCTGCTCGAAGTCTGGAGTCGCGAGCCCCGCTCGGTGGCCGCACTGGAGGGTTTGCGATGATTGGCATCCTGATTCCTGCCCACAACGAAGAAGACTGGCTCGATGACTGCCTCTGCGCCGCCCTGCGCGCGGGTGACCATCCTTTGCTGGCGGGTGAACCGGTGGAAATCCTGGTGGTGCTCGACAGTTGCACCGATCGTTCGGCGCACATCGTCAGCCAGTACCCGGTGCTGGTGCTGAGCATCGACGCGCGCAATGTCGGGCAGGCTCGCGCCCTCGGTGCGCAGCAATTGCTTGAACGCGGTGCGCGCTGGATTTCCTGCTCGGACGCCGACAGCCGGGTCGCCGAAGACTGGCTGGTAGCACAACTGGGGCTGGGCATGGATGCCGTGTGCGGCACGGTGACGGTCGAACGTTGGCATGAATCGTTCGATGAAGCGGCGCAGATTCGCTATCACCGTGATTACCAGGCCTGCGAGGGTCACCGGCACATCCATGGCGCCAATCTGGGTGTCAGTGCGCAGGCCTACGTCCGCGCTGGCGGCTTCGAGCCGTTGCCCTGTGATGAGGATGTGCAACTGGTTCGGCAACTGGAGCGTTGCGGCGCCAGCATCGCCTGGAGCCATCGCCCGCAGGTCATTACCAGCGCACGCCTGGACAGTCGCGCGCGCGGTGGCTTTGGCGACTATCTGCGACACTTGGCACAGACTGAATAAAAAAAAGCGGAGCAGATTGATCTGCGACGCGACGAACCGTCCTTCTTGAGCAATACTCTGCATCGCGGCAATCCAGGGTTCGGAGCGCTGCCGGGTAATCAACCAGTCTTCAGGGGTCGTACATGCGTGGTCGTGTGCGACTGAAGGCCAGACACAACAAGGACGTCCTGCCTCATGAAACCGTTATCTCTCAACGAAAGCGGCCTGCCGGCGCAAATATGGAACAGCGCCGCGCAACTCGACAATATTCCGGTCATCAACACCCACAGCCTCGTGCCGCCCGGTGCCCGTGCGGTGGTCATTGCGCCACACCCCGGCGATGAAGTGGTGACCTGCGGCGGCCTGCTGCAACTGCTGTCGGCCCTCGGCCATCCCCTGCAACTGCTCTCGATCACCGATGGCAGCGCCAGTCACCCCGGCTCGCGCCAGTGGTCAGAAAAACGCCTGAGCGTTTTCCGGCCCCAGGAAAGCGTCGAGGCCCTGCGCCGTCTGGGCCTGCCGATGCACAGCCTGAAATGGGTGCGCGGCGGTTTCACCGACAATGCCCTGCTCGATCAGGAAACCCAACTGACGGAATTCATTTCCCGCTACCTGCGCCCCGGTGACGTGGTGTTCAGCACCTGGTGCGAGGACGGCAGCGCCGATCATGAAGTGGTCGGCCGGGCCAGCGCCAAAGCCGCCCGACAGGCCGGCGCCACGTACCACGATGTGCCGGTCTGGGCCTGGCACTGGCCGGAACGTGATCAGGCACAGATCCCGTGGCACCGCGCCCGCAAGCTGCGCCTCGACACCTGGACCGTCGCACGCAAGAGCCACGCCACCCACGCCTATGCCAGTCAGTTGAACGGCGAGCCGGCCATCGGCATTGCACCGCTGTTGCCCAAGGCTATTCTGGAGCGCATGCGTCTGCCTTATGAAATTGTCTTCGTCGACTGATGGGCGGGCGCGGGCAGTCACTCAATGTGAACTGCCCGCACCCGGATCAGTCGCAAGAAGAGGCAGTCATGATTCATAGGAGCGACCGTGTCCAGCGATCCCAAGCGTCATGCCATCGACGTGTCCGCCATTCATCGCCTGCGGGTGTTGACGGTCAATACACACAAGGGTTTCACCGCACTCAATCGGCGTTTCATCCTCCCGGAGCTGCGTGAAGCGGTACGCAGCACCAGCGCCGATCTGGTGTTTCTTCAGGAGGTGGTGGGCGAACACGAACGGCATTCAAACCGCTACAACGAGTGGCCGCAAACCTCGCAATACGAATTTCTCGCCGACAGCATGTGGAGCGATTTCGCTTACGGGCGCAACGCCGTCTACCCCGACGGCCACCACGGCAATGCACTGCTGTCGAAGTACCCGATCCGCGAATACCGCAACCTCGATGTCTCGATCACCGGCCCCGAACGGCGGGGCCTTCTGCACTGTGTACTGGACGTACCGGGACATGCCGAGGTGCACGCGATCTGCGTGCACCTGAGCCTGCTGGAAAGCCACCGGCAATTGCAGCTGCAGCTGCTCTGCCAGTTGCTTGAATCCCTGCCGGATGATGCACCGGTGATCATCGCCGGCGACTTCAATGACTGGCAGATGCAAGGCAACCTCGCCCTCGCCCGCCGCGACTACCTTCACGAAGCGTTCGAGCGCCATCACGGTCGGCCGGCCAAGACCTACCCGGCGCGCTTTCCGCTGCTGCGGCTGGACCGGGTCTACCTGCGCAATGCCAGCAGTCATGACCCGCAGATTCTTGGCAGCAAGCCATGGACGCATTTGTCGGATCATCTGCCGCTGGCGGTCGAGGTGCATTTGTAGTTCGAACGCGCAGCGAGTATTTACGCCAGTGCCGGTTACAGTAGCAATATTGACAGTAATGACCTGCGTGGCCTGACAGGAAACAGAGGCAATCGCATCAGTTGGCAAGCCGATAGCAGACTAAGCAAACGCTCTGTCTCGCGGTTCAAGGCGTGTTTCTCCCTGCAAACAACAACTTAGATATGTGCATAAAAACAAACGCTTGTGATCTCTGATTTAACCATACCGCTCATCGTCCATTTTCTTGACGCAATGTCAGCGGTCTTCTTAGCTCTACCTTACTACCCCCGGAATCACTACTCGGGGCGAGCCTTCGGACACTCGTGAAAACGGGCTGCCCCAGGTTCGCCTCGCTCCATTCGGTCGCCCCTCATTCGGGGTAGGAGAGACGCCAAGGCGAGATACCGCATGCGCTAGCAAGGTAGACCTTCATGAAAACCTCACTCACCCCACACGAGATCAAAATCACCTTTTGCACCGTTTCTAGTTCTATCTTGCTGTGCTCATCCATGGAGGCGCAGGCGGGTCCTGTGGCGGATGAGACCACACCCTGGTATCGCCAGGACGTGCCGATCATGACGCTGCCCGCGACCGTCATCACGCCCGATTCACAACGCCTGAGCCCGCGCCCTGACCTGCGCGGCACGCATTTGCTTACCGAGGATCTCGCCCCCTCGGACTGGGATCAGCTTTACGGGCAGCCCTCTCGCCTGGCACAGAGCGACATCCTTGGAGCCGGGTTTGCGGTGCCCGGCTCAGGGGAAGTCAAAGGGCCGGCCGTGCTGACCCTGCATGGCAGTGGCGGCCAGACTCAGCGCATCGGCCTGATCGGCGGCCTGAATCAGATCCAGGGTAACGGCAGCGGCCTGATCGTCAACCGCGCCCTCGCCGACCCGACCACCGACACCCTCAATCTGCAGGGCCAGAGCCTTGGCGCCTATTACAGCCTGACCGGTTCAGCAGGCTGGCACGTGGATCTGTCGGCCAGCGGTGGCCGGGTCAGTGGTTTCAGCCGCAATGAACAGGGCGCGCGTCTGGCCACGGAAGGCAGCGCGATGACCCTCTCCGTGGAAGGCGGCTTCCCGATCGGCCTGAGCGAAAACTGGGTAGTCGAGCCTCAGGCACAATTGATCAATCAGCGCATCACCCTCGACACGCCTTATGCAGGCTCGGGCAATGCTTCATCAACTGACATTTCGTCCTGGAGCGGCCGGGTCGGTGCCCGACTCAAAGGCAGTTACGACCTCAGCGGTCTGCCGGTCGAACCCTACGTGCGCACCAACCTGTGGCACACGGTGTACACCGGCAATGCGGTGACCCTCGATCAGGTGGACAAGATCAGCAGCAGCCGCAAGTCTTCGACGGTGGAACTCGGCCTGGGTCTGGTGGCGAAGGTCACGCCGAGCGTGAGCCTGTACGTGAGCGCCGACTACAGCAGTGATGTGGACGACAACGATCTGAACGGATTGATCGGCAGTCTGGGGGTGCGGATGCGGTGGTAACGACGTTCCTGCGGGAGCAAGTCGTTTGCTCCCGCAGGTTTATCGTCAGCCCTCGGGCTTGAGGATCAATACCGCCAGCGGCGGCAGATTCAACTCCAGCGACAACGCCTGGCCGTGACTGGCCACATCTTCGGTAAACGCCCCGCCGCCATTGCCATAGTTGGAACCCGCATAGGTGTCGGCATCACTGTTGAGCAGTTCCTTCCAGCGCCCGGCAAACGGCACGCCCACCCGGTACGACTGACGCGGCACCGGTGTGAAGTTGGCCACCACCAGCACCGGCGTCCCCTCCTTGCTCCAGCGCAGCCACGCATAGACGCTGTTGATCGCATCGTCACCGATCAGCCACTGGAACCCCTGCGGTGCATCGTCCTGCTCGTGCAGCGCCGGCTCTTCGCGGTACAACCGATTCAGATCGCCAACCAGTTTCTGCACGCCTTTGTGCTCGGAATACTGCAGCAGATACCAGTCCAGCTGCTGATCGTGATTCCACTCGCGCCACTGGCCGAACTCGCAACCCATGAACAACAGCTTCTTGCCCGGATGGGTCCACATGAAGCTCAGATAGGCCCGCAGGTTGGCGAACTTCTGCCAGCGGTCGCCGGGCATCTTGTCGATCAGCGAGTGCTTGCCGTGCACTACTTCGTCGTGGGAGATCGGCAGAATGAAACGCTCGGACCACGCGTACACCAGACCAAAACTCAACTCGTTGTGATGATGGGCGCGGTACACCGGATCCTGCTGGATGTAATGCAGCGAATCGTGCATCCAGCCCATGTTCCATTTGTAGGCAAAGCCGAGGCCGCCCTGCTGGGTGCTTTGACTGACGCCGGGCCAGGCCGTGGATTCCTCGGCGATCACCAGCGCGCCCGGTGCTTCCAGCGCCACCACATCGTTGAGGTGGCGAAGGAAGTCGATGGCCTCCAGATTCTCCCGTCCGCCATGGCGATTGGGCACCCACTCCCCGGCCTTGCGCGAATAGTCGCGATAGAGCATCGATGCCACCGCATCGACCCGCAGCCCGTCGACATGGAAATGCTTCAGCCAGTGCAACGCCGATGCCAGCATGTAGCCGTGCACTTCGGTGCGGCCCAGGTTGTAGATCAGCGTGTCCCAATCCTGATGGAAGCCTTCCAGCGGGTTGCCGTACTCGTACAGCGCCGTGCCGTCGAACTGCGCCAGGCCATGGGTATCGGTCGGAAAATGCGCCGGCACCCAGTCGAGAATCACCCCGATATCGGCCTGATGGCAGGCGTTGACGAACGCCGCGAACTCGTCCGGCGTGCCGTACCGCGCACTCGGGGCGAACTGCGACAGCAACTGGTAACCCCAGGAGCCGCCGAACGGGTGCTCCATGATCGGCATCAGTTCGATGTGGGTGAAGCCCAGCTCCTTGACGTAGGGAATCAAGCGCTCGGCCAGTTCCGGCCAGGTGTACTGACGGGCCACTTCACCGAGATCGTCCAATTCGCATTGCCAGGATCCGGCATGCAGCTCATAGATCGACAGCGGCGCATTGTGTTGCTGGCGTTCGCGGCGGCCGGTCATCCAGTGCTGATCCTGCCAGTCGACCTGCAACGGCGAGGCGACTTTCGACGCAGTGTCCGGCGGCAGGCTGGTGGCCAGGGCCATCGGATCGGCCTTGAGCGGCAGGATGCCGTGGGCGCCAAGGATTTCGTATTTGTACAGATCCCCCGCCTGCAGGCGCGGAATGAACAGCTCCCAGACCCCGGACGGATGGCGCAGCCGCATCGGATGCCGGCGCCCGTCCCAGACGTTGAAGTCGCCGACCACCGACACCCGCCGGGCATTCGGCGCCCACACGGCGAAGCGCACACCGTCGACGCCATCCACGGTTTTCAGTTGCGCACCGAGGCAGCTGCTGAGGTCGCGATGATTGCCTTCGGCGAACAGATACAAATCCATTTCACCGAGCAACTGGCCAAAGCTGTAGGGATCTTCCGCAACCTGTTCGCCACCGGCCCAACGCGTACGCAACAGATAAGGCCGCGTCGATTCGAAATGCCCGACAAACAGCCCCGGCGTCTCGGTCGCCTCCAGCGGGCCGCGCTCTTCGCCGCTGTCCTTGTCCAGCACCGTGACACTCAATGCGCCGGGCAGGTACGCCCGGATGAACTCTCCGCCGGCACCATCGCCGTGGGGCCCGAGAATGGAAAACGGGTCCTGATGTTCTGCACGCACCAGGGCATCGATGTCCCTGGCCCCGGGCAGCAAACGCTCTTTAACGTGACCCTGTTCCTTGTTCGAGAAACTCATGACTACTCTCCACCAAGATCGGAAAAGGGTTCCAGCCCCGTCAATAACCCATACAGACCGTGCAACGGCACGGGCAGCCAGGTGGGGCGATTTTCGGCTTCATAGGCCACTTCGTAGGCCGCTTTCTCCAGACCGAACAACGCCAGTGCGGCGTCGGCACCTTCAGGATCCTGCCAGGCATGATCAAGACTAGCTGCCGCTCGCTGATATGCCTCGACAAATGCCTCGCGGGCCTCACGCAGATAACGCTCGGCAACCCGTCGACGTGCCGCTTCGGCCTCGGGACTGTTGTCGACGTTGTGCACGTTGATGGTCATCGCGGCCGCGTAATCGAAGGAACGCAACACACCGCTGACATCCTTGTAAGGGCTGTGCTTGCCACGACGCTCGGCCAGTGGCCGCGCCGGTTCGCCTTCGAAGTCGATCAGGTACGCATCGCCCTTGATCACCAGCACTTGCCCCAGATGCAGATCGCCATGCACGCGGATGCGCAAACCGCCGGCGGATTTCTTCGCCAGTTCCTGCACATGGGCGAGGATGGTTTTCTTGTGGTCGAGCAGACGACCGACAAGCTTTTGATCCGCCGCATCGAGTTCGTTTTGATGCGGTTTGAGCAGCTTCAAAGCGTGCTCGACCTGAGCGCCCACGTCCTTGCCGGTGGCTTGCGCATCCTTGGCCGAGCAGACCTGTGGCGCGAAGTCCGGGTTGTCGGTGGACGCCGCCAGCACCTGATGCATTTCCCCCAGTCGCTGACCCAGCATCCCGGCAAAATCCTTCAGCTCGCCGAGGGCGTTGTAGTGCTGCGACTGTTCGGACACGGCGTCCGCCAGCTCATCGCGCAAGGCCCGTTCGAGGTTGTTCTGCGTCCATTCCCAGGCATCGCCCTGATTGCTCAGGTAGCCCTGGGCAATCATCAGCAGGTTGTCTTCGCCCTGCCCGTCGCGGCGAATCACCGAACCGAGCAGCGGGGAGATATTGGCAAATCCGGCAGTGGTCAGGTAAGCGCTCATCTCCAGTTCCGGGTGTACGCCGGAAGCGACTTTGCGGATCAGCTTAAGCACCAGACTGTTGCCGATTACCACCGAACTGTTGGATTGCTCGGCCGACAGATAACGCACTTCCGACTCGCTACCGAGTCCCAGGCTTTCCAGTTGCGGCGTGGCCTCGAAACGGATTTCACCATCGCTGGAGTCCAGCACCGTGCCACTTTGCATGCCTTGTAAAACCGCACGAATAAACGCTTCGAGACTGAACGCATCGGTAATCAGACCGACCTGACGGACCCGTCGCACACGGGACAACGCCAGTTGCTGCGGCAACGCCGGCCCGACCTGATCTTCCGAGATAAACCCGAACGGCAGTTGGTAACGGCAGGTCTGCCCGCCGCTGCTGACTTCGATCTCGCTGAGCAACACCGGATGCTGCGCGTCGCCAAAACGCACGCCATAAGCCAGTCGAACGTGCTCGATGGCCGCGTCCTTGCCGGCGAACCAGCGGCGGTTCTGCAGCCAGTTCGGCAGGATGCCCTGTTCGAGGGTGGCCCGGGACGGCGCTTCGAGCAGTTCTTCCATGCGTTTTTTCAGCACCAGCGTGGTGAAGTCCGGCAGGCTCTGCGCCGGCTCGACGTGCCAGCTCGGCATCTGGTTTTCCGCCGCGAGGCCGAACCAGTAGAAGCCGTAAGGCGCCAGGGTCAGCAGAAAGTTGAGCTGGCCGATGGGCGGAAACGCATTACCGCCGAGCATCTCCACCGGCACCATGCCGACGTAGGCCGACAGGTCCAGCTCCACCGCCTGGGCGCTGCGCGAAACGTTGGCCACACAGAGGATGATTTCGTGTTTGCCGTCCGGCCCGGTGTATTCGCGGGTGTAGGCCAGCACCCGACGATTGGCCGGCGACAGCATCTTCAAGGTGCCACGACCGAACGCCTTGGATTGCTTGCGCACGGTCAGCAAGCGACGGGTCCAGTTCAGCAGCGAATGCGGATCGCCGGCCTGGGTTTCGACGTTGACCGACTGAAAGCCGTACTGCGGGTCCATGATCGGCGGCAGCACCAGACTGGCCGGATCGGCCCGGGAAAAGCCGCCGTTACGGTCGATAGACCATTGCATCGGCGTGCGCACACCGTCGCGGTCACCCAGATAGATGTTGTCGCCCATGCCGATTTCATCGCCGTAATACAGGGTCGGCGTGCCGGGCATCGACAGCAGCAGACTGTTGAGCAGCTCGATACGGCGACGGTCGCGCTCCATCAGCGGCGCCAGACGCCGGCGGATGCCGAGGTTGATCCGCGCGCGACGGTCGGCGGCGTAGTAATTCCAGAGGTAGTCGCGTTCCTTGTCGGTGACCATCTCCAGCGTCAGTTCATCGTGGTTGCGCAGGAAGATCGCCCATTGGCAGTTGGCCGGGATCTCCGGGGTCTGACGCAGGATGTCCGTGATCGGGAAGCGATCTTCCTGCGCCAGCGCCATGTACATGCGCGGCATCAGCGGGAAGTGAAATGCCATGTGACATTCGTCGCCATTGACGCCCTCGGCGTCGGTATCGCCGAAGTACAACTGGGTGTCTTCCGGCCATTGATTGGCTTCGGCCAGCAGCATGCGATCCGGGTAATTGGCGTCGATTTCGGCACGGATCTGCTTGAGGACGTCGTGGGTTTCCGGGAGGTTTTCGTTGTTGGTGCCGTCGCGCTCGATCAGGTACGGAATGGCATCCAGGCGCAGGCCGTCGATGCCCATGTCCAGCCAGTAGCGCATCACCGACAGCACGGCTTTCATGACTTGCGGGTTGTCGAAATTCAGGTCCGGCTGGTGCGAATAGAAACGGTGCCAGAAGTATTGGCCGGCCACCGGGTCCCAGGTCCAGTTGGACTTTTCGGTGTCGAGGAAAATGATCCGCGTACCGTCGTATTTCTGGTCATCATCCGACCACACATAGAAGTCGCGGGCCGCCGAACCGGGCTTGGCCTTGCGCGCCCGCTGGAACCACGGGTGCTGATCCGAGGTGTGATTGATGACCAGCTCGGTAATGACCCGCAAACCCCGTTTGTGCGCCTCGGCGATGAAGCGTTTGGCGTCGGCCATGGTCCCGTAATCGCTGTGTACGCCACGGTACTCGGCAATGTCATAACCGTCATCGCGCCGTGGCGACGGGTAGAACGGCAGCAGCCAGATGGTGTTGACGCCGAGTTCGGCGATGTAATCGAGCTTGGCGATCAGGCCGGGAAAATCGCCGATCCCGTCATTGTTGGAGTCGAAAAAGGATTTGACGTGAACCTGATAGATCACCGCGTCCTTGTACCAGAGCGGGTCCTTGATGAAGGTGGCTGACTTGGGTTTCTTCGCCATGTGAAACTCCTGTTCAATGCATGAATGCGTCGGCCCGGATCAGGCAGCGGTGATCCGCCAGATGCCGAACGGCTGATAAGCCGGGTCGATCCGCATGAACTGGTACTTGCCGTGCCAGTCCCAGCGATGGCCGTTCATCAGGTCCTCGCCGTGGGTGGTGGCGTCGTCCGGCAGGCCCATTTCCCACAGCGGCAGTTCGAAATTGGCCTCCTGCGGGTGATGCGGATCGAGGCTGACGGCCACCAGAATGAAATTGCTGCCATCGGCGCTGCGCTTGCCGAAATACAGAATGTTGTCGTTCCAGGCGTTGTAGATCTTCAGGCCCAGATGACTGTGCAGCGCCGGGTTCTGCCGGCGGATACGGTTGAGCTGGGCGATCTCGGCGATGATGTTGCCGGGCTGGTTGAAGTCGCGGACGCGGATCTCGTACTTCTCGGAATCGAGGTATTCCTCCTTGCCCGGCACCGGCGCCGATTCGCACAGTTCGAACCCCGAATACATGCCCCACAGGCCCGAGCCCATGGTCGCCAGCGCCGCCCGGATGAGAAATCCCGGGCGCCCCGATTGGTGCAGGAACGCCGGGTTGATGTCCGGCGTGTTGACGAAAAAATTCGGCCGGTAGCACTCGCGCCAGGGCGATTCGTTGAGTTCGCTGAAGTAACTCGCCAGTTCAGCCTTGGTGTTGCGCCAGGTGAAATAGGTGTAGCTCTGGGTGTAACCGACCTTGCCCAGCCGCGCCATCATCGCCGGAGTGGTGAACGCCTCGGCGAGGAAGATCACTTCGGGGTGCAACGTGCGCACATCGGCAATCAGCCATTGCCAGAACGGCAGCGGCTTGGTGTGCGGATTGTCGACGCGGAAGATCTTCACGCCCTCCTCGACCCAGCCGACGACGATGTCCCGCAGTTCGACCCACAGGCTCGGAATCGCTTCCGGCGCATAGAAGTCGACGTTGACGATGTCCTGGTATTTCTTCGGCGGGTTCTCCGCGTATTTGATCGTGCCGTCCGGCCGCCAGTTGAACCAACCCGGATGCTGTTTGAGCCACGGATGATCCTGGGAACACTGGATGGCGAAATCGAGGGCGATCTCCAGTCCATGGTCAGCGGCTGCCGCCACCAGCCGACGAAAATCCTCGCGGGTGCCGAGCTGCGAATGAATCGCTTCGTGGCCGCCCTCTTCGCTGCCAATCGCGTAAGGACTGCCAGGATCGTCCGGACCAGCAGTCAGGGAATTGTTGCGGCCCTTGCGATGGCTGCGGCCTATGGGATGGATCGGCGTGAAATACAACACGTCGAAGCCCATGTCCTGAATCATCGGCAACCGCGAGTGCACATCGTTGAAGGTGCCGTGACGGGCGGGATCGTCGGTGATCGAGCGGGGAAACAGCTCATACCAACTGGCAAACTCGGCCAGTTCCCGTTCAACGTCCAGCGGAAACTCCGGACTGATGCTCAGATACGGGCGATGATCGGCCTCGGCCATCAACTGCGCACTCTGCGAGTGCAGAAACAACGCGACCTGCTCGGTTTCGAGCAGGCCGGACAATTCGTGGTGCAGCGCCGCCAGCCGTTCGCTGAGCTGGCCTTCGCTGCGTTCGGCCGCTTGTTGCACCATCGTGCGGCCTTCCTGCAGCTCAAGGCTGACGGGGACGGCGGCCAGGTGTTTCTTCTCCAGCTCGTACTGAAAACTGGCGAACTGGTCGATCCAGGCTTCGATCAGGTACAGGTAGCGACCCATGCGCTGGGGGCGGAACCGGCCTTCCCAGCCGTTGTTGCCCTGATCGGTCATGACTTCGCTTTGCCAGACTTCCTCGCCTTCCTCGCGCCAGCGGATGCGCACCGCCAGTTTGTCGTGGCCGTCGGCGAAGATCTTGCTGGTGACCACGATCTCGCGCCCGACTACAGCCTTGACGGCAAACTGCCCGCCATCGAGGGTCGGCCGGGTGTTTTCAATGACAATGCGCGGCAGCAGCAACGCCTGCGACAGCGGGATGTGCGGGTTGTAGCTCTGTTCGGAGGGTTTTTCAGCAGTCATTGAGCATCTCTCCTTAACGCCCCAAGGACGCTCGTTTGCCTGTTCGATACTCACGGCCAGACCTGTGCCCGACCATGAACGCTCTCAGGTTCCGAGCGAACCTCGGCGACAAAAGTTCACAGGGATTTGCCCCGCCACAAAATCGGATCGATTTCGCGCAGAAGTGGTCAACCCACTTAAGCACTTCTCACGCCATGTGCCACACGGAGGTTCATCTGATGACGATTCCGATCCCCGCTGAAACGCCCGATCCGAACATCGACAAACCGGTGCTGCCCGAAACCGAGCCGCAGCCGATCCCGGAACAGGAGCCACCGGGCACCACGCCGCCGCCCAAGGAAGAGCCACCGTCGACCATGCCGCCGGTGATTGTCTGATCGCCCGGTGACCATTAATCGGTTGCACAGAACGATCCCCCGGGGCTGCGCCCTAACCTTTCAACACCCCTTGGAAAAAAGGACAGCCCCATGACCGTGCGCATCGAAAACCAGACCTGTTTTTTCGCCACCGAAAACGGTGAGCAGATTCGCCTGTGCGGCGACCTGACGGTCATCACCGATAGCGAGAAATCGATGTCCGCCGTGGAAATCGAAGGCCGGCGCATTTACATCACAGAGGCCGAAGCCGATGCCCTGACCGTCGCAGGCGCCAAGGACGGGCGCAAACACCTGAAAGCCACCGACAGTGATTCGGTGATTTGACTGACCCCGGTCAATATCCCGCGCTGCCTTCCGGGATAGGCGTCTGCGCCCTGCACCGCCGGCTGCTTCAAGTTGTCGCAGGGCCGGGCGCAAAACCCATCTGATACGCTTTTTATTGAAATACCTGAGTCTGTTATGCAAACAGATCGGCGCTCATAGTTCACTGGCCTGATGGAGGCTGATGAGCGAACGACCATGAGCGAACGAATCCCCGTCCGAACCGTAGAAGCATCTCCCCAGATAAAAAAAGTACCGGCGCGCCCAATGAAGGCGAAACACGCCACCAGCGACAACCAGATTTTCACCCGCAGCTTCACCGGCCTGTTCCGCACCCTGCGCATGAGCGGCGCGGGATTTTTGTTCCTGCTGTTTTTCGGCACTGTGTGGCTGAACTGGGGCGGGCGCCAGGCAGTGCTATGGGATCTTTCCGAAAGCAAATTCCACATCTTTGGCGCGACCTTCTGGCCGCAGGACTTCATTCTGCTGTCGGCACTGTTGATCATCGCCGCGTTCGGCCTGTTCGCCATTACTGTGTTCGCCGGCCGGGTCTGGTGTGGCTACACCTGCCCACAGAGTTCGTGGACATGGATCTTCATGTGGTGCGAGAAGATCACCGAGGGTGAACGCAACCAGCGGATCAAACTGCAAGGCGCGCCGTGGAGCCTGAACAAGCTGGCGCGGCGTGCGGCCAAGCACACGTTGTGGCTGGCGATCAGCGTGCTCACCGGCCTGACCTTCGTCGGCTATTTCACCCCGATCCGCCCGTTGGCCGAAGAACTGCTGACCTTGCAGATCGGCGGTGTCAGCCTGTTCTGGGTGCTGTTCTTCACCGCCGCCACGTACATCAACGCCGGCTGGCTGCGCGAAGCGGTGTGCATGCACATGTGCCCGTATGCGCGGTTCCAGAGCGTGATGTTCGACAAGGACACCCTGGCGATTTCCTACGACGCGGCCCGTGGCGAAAACCGTGGCCCGCGCAAACGCGAGGTGAAACCGGCCGAAGCCGGCCTCGGCGATTGCATCGACTGCCAGTTGTGCGTGCAGGTCTGCCCGACCGGCATCGACATCCGCGACGGCCTGCAGATGGAATGCATCGGCTGCGCGGCGTGCATCGACGCCTGCGATTCGATCATGGACAAGATGAACTATGCGCGAGGCCTGATCCGCTATACCTCCGAGCGTGAACTTCAGGGTGGCAAGACGCATCTGCTGCGTCCGAGGTTGATTGGTTACGTCGCAGTGCTGGTGGTGATGATCGGCGCTCTCGCCCTGGCGTTGGTCGAGCGGTCAATGGTGTCGCTGGACGTGACCAAGGACCGTGGCCTGTTCCGCGAGAACGGACAGGGCCAGATCGAGAACATCTACACCCTCAAAGTCATCAACAAGACTCAGCAGCGCCAGGACTACAACCTGACGCTGGTGGACGGCGACGGCTTCCAGCTCCAAGGCAAGACCGAACTGAGCCTGGCCCCGGGCGAGATCGTCGATGTGCCGGTGTCGGTAGCCATGACCACGGAACGCCCGGCCAGCAGCTCGCAGACCTTGAGCTTCAAGATTGCCGACAGTGATGAGCCCGAGGTTTATAGCGTGGCGAAGAGCCGGTTTGTTGCGCCGATGAATCGTTGAACCTTTAAGATGCTGTCCGTTGTGCCAATGGCGCTGTATCCATTGGCATAACCGTTTTCCGAATCCAATCCATTGCAGGACACCGATGAAACGCTACGAAAAATTCGCCGACGACATCGCTGAACTGATCCGCTCCGGCGTCCTCGGCCCCGGCCAGCGGGTGCCGTCGGTGCGCTACGCGAGCCAGACCTATGGCGTCAGCCCGTCCACGGTGTTCCAGGCTTATTACCTGCTGGAACGTCGCGGCCTGATCCGCGCCCGGCCGCGCTCCGGTTACTTCGTCAACACCCACGCCCCGAGCCCGTTCTCGGAGCCGGTGATCAGCAGCCAGGTCAACGAATCCACCAAGGTCGACGTCAGCGAACTGGTGTTCTCGGTACTGGAATCGATCAAGGATCCGAGCACCGTGCCGTTCGGCTCGGCATTCCCCAGCCCCGAACTGTTCCCGCTGCAACGCCTGTCACGCTCGCTGGCCAGCGCCGCCCGGGAGATGGACCCGCGCATGGTGGTCACCGACATGTCGCCGGGCAACCCGCAACTGCGCCGGCAGATCGCCTTGCGCTACATGGTCGGCGGCCTGATGCTGCCGATGGAAGAACTGCTGATCACCAACGGCGCCCTCGAAGCGCTGAACCTGTGCCTGCAAGCGGTCACCGAACCCGGCGACCTGGTGGCCATCGAGGCTCCGGCGTTCTACGCCAGCCTGCAAGTGCTCGAGCGGCTGAAACTCAAAGCCGTGGAAATCCCCGTGCACCCACGCGACGGCATCGACCTCGGTGTGCTCGCCCAGACCCTGGAGCGGCACCCGATCAAGGCCTGCTGGTGCATGACCAGTTTCCAGAACCCGATGGGCGCGACCATGCCCGAGGCCAAGAAACAGGAACTGGTGGAACTGCTGAAACGGCACCAAGTGCCGCTGATCGAAGACGACGTCTACGCCGAGCTCTATTACGGCCAGCAGGCGCCGAAACCGGCCAAGGCTTTCGACACCGAAGGTCTGGTGATGCATTGCGGCTCATTCGCCAAGAGCCTGGCCCCCGGCTACCGCATCGGCTGGGTCGCCGCCGGGCGCTACGCGCAGAAGATCGAACGCCTGAAACTGATGACCTCACTGTGCGCCTCGATGCCGGCCCAGGCGGCCATCGCCGACTACCTGCAACACGGCGGCTACGACCGTCACTTGCGCAAATTGCGCTACGCCCTCGAAGAACAGCAAAGCGCGATGCTCGCGGCCATCGCCCGCTACTTCCCGGCCCAGACCCGCGTGAGCCAACCGGCGGGCGGCTATTTCCTGTGGCTGGAACTGCCACCGCAGATGGATTCGTTGAAGTTGTTTCAGATGGCGCTGGCGCAAGGCATCAGCATTGCGCCGGGGCCGATCTTCTCGCCGACCCAGCGCTTCAGGAATTGCATCCGTTTGAACTACGGCAGCCCGTGGACCGAGGCTTCGGAGAAGGCGATGGAGACGTTGGGGCGGATTGTGCGGTCGTTCTGATGCGATCGTTCCCACGCAACGCGTGGGAACGAACCTTCACTAACGTCCGCCGCCAAGATCGACAAAAGTCCCGGTGGCATACGAAGCCTTGTCCGACAGCAACCAGACAATCGCCTCCGCCACTTCATCCGGCCGCCCGCCGCGGGCCATTGGAATCGCCGACTCCAGCTTGCTGACCCGGTCCGGATCGCCGCTCAGAGCGTGGAAATCGGTGTAGATGTAGCCCGGACGCACCGCGTTGACCCGAATCCCCTCACCCGCCACTTCCTTGGACAGACCGATGGTGAACGTGTCGAGGGCGCCTTTGGACGCGGCGTAGTCGACGTACTCGTTCGGCGAGCCCAGACGCGCGGCGACCGAGGAGACGTTGACGATGCTGCCACCCTGCCCGCCGTGTTTGGGCGACATGCGCAGGATCGCGTGCTTGGCGCAGAGGATCGGCGCCAGGACGTTGGTTTTCATGATTTTGAGGATGCGGAATTCGGACATTTCGTCGACCCGCGATTTGTGCCCGACGGTGCCGGCGTTGTTCACCAGTGCGGTGACCCGGCCCAGCTCGGTGTCGACCCGGTGAAACAGGCCGATCACTTCGTCTTCGATGCTGACGTCGGCGCGAACGGCAATGGCGGTGGCGCCGCGCTCGCGTACCTGGTCGAGTACGTGATGGGCCGCCTGCTCGTCAGACTGATAATTGATGCAGATCCGATAGCCTTGCTCGGCAGCCAACAGCGCCGTGGCGGCCCCGATTCCGCGACCACCGCCAGTGATCACAATGACTTTATCCATGCTGGCCTTCCCCCAATGCACACGTAACAGTCGGGGCAAGAATAACCGTCATTGCGGGGTTTTGCATGGCCTGCGTCAGCCGTTCAGCTCGCCGCCAATTGTTTGCCGCGCTCGATATCCTGCAGGAAGCGATCGGCCGGCATCGGATGGCCAAGCAGGTAACCTTGCAGCGAATCACAGCCCAGTTGCGTCAGGAAGTCCTGCTGCACGCCGGTCTCCACACCTTCGGCGACAATGCGCAGGCCCAGTGCCTGACCCAGCGCGACAATCGCCGAGACAATGGCCGCGTCATCGCTGTCGTGTTCCAGGTCACGGACGAAACCGCGATCGATCTTCAGCTCGTTGGCCGGCAGACGCTTGAGGTACATCAGGCTCGAATAACCAGTGCCAAAGTCGTCGATGGACAGGTCGACGCCCATGTCGGACAGTTCCTGCAGCACTGTCATGCTTGCATCGGCGTCGCTCATGGCGGTGGTTTCGGTGATTTCCAGGGTCAGGCTGTTGGCCGGCAAGTGGTGCGTGGCCAGGGCCTTGGCCACGCTACGCACCAGTCCGGTGTGACAGAACTGCAAGGCCGAGAGGTTCACCGCGATGCGCCAGTCGGTATAACCCAGCACATACCATTCGCGCATCTGCCGGCAGGCTTCGTTGAGTACCCATTCGCCGATCGGAATGATCAGCCCGGTTTTCTCCGCCAGGTCGATGAACTTGTCCGGCATCAGCATGCCGTGGAGCGGGTGCTCCCAGCGCAGCAACGCTTCGGCACCGACCGGGTGACCATCGGCGGCATGGAACTTGGGCTGGTAATGCAGGCTGAACTGATTGTGTTCGAGCGCCGCGCGCAGGTCCTGCAACAGTTGCAGTTGCTTGCGGGCGTTGCTGTTCATCGAGGCGTCGAAGAAGCTGTAGCCGTTCTTGCCGCCGCCCTTGGCGTGGTACATCGCCGCGTCAGCGTTCATCAGCAGTTCCTGGGCGTTCTGGCCGTTGCCCGGATACACCGCAATGCCGACGCTGGCAGAGATCTGCAGCTCATGCTCGGCGACCCGGAACGACTGCGCAATCAAGCCGACCTGACGCGCCGCCAGACCCAGCGCATCGTCGGGCTCGCTCAAACGCACCAGCAGCACGAATTCATCGCCGCCAATCCGCGCCAGCGTGTCGAGGCTGCGCAGATCTTCGCGCAGACGCACCGCCACTTCACGCAGCAACTGGTCGCCCATGTGGTGACCGAACGCATCGTTGACCGGTTTGAAGCCGTCCAGATCGATGAACATCAACGCAAAACAGCCACCCTGTTCGTTGACCTTTTTCATCGCCTGATTGATCCGGTCGTCCAGCAACATGCGGTTCGGCAGGCCGGTCAGGGTGTCGTGCAGGGCCAGTTGGGTGAGTTCGCGGTTGGCCACGGTCAACGAGTGGGCCAGATCGGCGGTGCGCGCTTCGAGGCGGGCATCGAGAATCGAAGTCAGCAGCGCAATGGTCAGCACCGCCAGCGTGGTGATCAACACCAGGTTGTCCAGGCCATTGCCGTTCAGACCGCTGAGCGCCGCGCCGCAGAAACTGCCGTCGGGAAAACGCGCCGCCGCCATGCCGGTGTAGTGCATGCCGACAATCGCGATCCCCATGACGATGGCAGCGCCGGCACGGAACAGACGCACATAAGGCGATTGCTGACGCAGGCGGAAGGCAATCCACAATGCCGCCGCCGAAGCGCCAACCGCGATCAACAGTGAAGCGCCAAACAGGGTCGGGTCGTAATCGATGCCCGGCTGCATGCGCATGGCGGCCATGCCGGTGTAATGCATGGCGCTGATGCCGGCGCCCATGATCAAGGCACCGAAGGCCAGTTGCCAGGCCGGCAGTTTCGGCTGGCTGACCAGCCACAAGGCAAAGCCGCAGGACAGCACCGCGATCAACAGCGACAGCGCGGTGATCGGAATGTCATAGCCCAGGCTGATCGGCAGTTTGAAGGCCAGCATGCCGATGAAGTGCATCGACCAGACGCCAACCCCCATGGCAAAGGCGCCGCCGGCCGTCCATAAATGCACGGCGCGCCCCTTGGCGGTGGCGATGCGCCCGGTGAGGTCGAGCGCGGTGTAAGACGCGAGGATCGCCACACACAGCGAAATGAAGACCAGCGTGAAGGAATAACTACCGATGAGCATGGGAATTCTCGTGACCACCCCGCCGTACTGCTTCCGTTCTCGGCGGGGCCAAATGCGCCGATTGTACTGATTGCACAGAAGAACGCACTGACAAAGTAATCAAATGGCCATCAAGCCGATGAAACGCTTGTTTGATCGTTCGACAAGGCTCTAAACCGGCAGTCACGGCACTGATCATTCCCACGCTTTGCGTGGGAATTCAGCGTCAGGGATTCTGGCTGGTTTCCAGTTGCCCGTCCCAGCCACCGCCCAGCGCCGCGATCAACTGCACGCTGGCGATCAGTCGACTTTGCAGGATGTTGAGCACCGTCCGCTCGTTGCTCAACGCCGTGGCTTGCACCACCACTACGTCGATGTAGGCAATCAGCCCGGCCTTGTACTGATTCTGGGTCAGACGCAGAGAATCCCGCGCCGCATCCAGCGCTTCCTGGCGTACCGCCGCCTCGTCCTCGTACACCTTCAACTGCACCAGGTAGTTTTCCACCTCGCGGAAGCCGTCGAGTACGGTCTGCCGGTATTTGGCCACGGTCTCGTCGTACTTCGCTTCGGTGCGATCGACTTCCGCCGAGCGACGGCCACCGTCGAACAGCGGCAGGCTCATTTTCGGCCCCACCGACCAGAAACGGTTCGGCAGGCTGATCAGATCCCGCGAAGTACTGCTGCTGTAGCCGCCGCTCATGCTCAGACTGAAGTCCGGGTAATACGCCGCTTTCGCTACACCGATATTGGCGTTGGCCGCGATAACGGAACGCTCCGCCGAGGCGATGTCCGGGCGCCGTTCCAGCAGTTGCGATGGCAGGCTCAGCGGAATCTGCGGCAGCTTCGGGATGTCCTGGGTTTCAGCAATCTTGAACTGTGCCGGCGGCTGGCCGGTGAGCACCGCGATGGCGTTTTCGAACTGTGCCCGCTGCCAGATCAGGTCCACCAGATCGCCCTGGGTGGATTTGAGCTGCGTCTGTGCCTGCGCCACCGCATCACGGCCGGAGATTCCGGCGTTGTACTGGTTCTGGGTCATTTTCAGCGAACGCTCGTAGGCCTCCACCGTCGACTCGAGCAAACGCTTCTGCTGATCGATCACGCGCAGTTGCAGGTAGTTCTGCACCAGCTCCGACTGCTGGCTCAGACGCATCGCTGCCAGATCGGCGAAGCTGGCCTGGGCGCTGGCTTCATTGGCTTCCAGACCACGACGCAACTTGCCCCAGACATCGGCCTCCCAGCTCACGCCCAACTGGGCGTTGTAGGTGTCCCGAATACCGCTGGAAGAACTGCTCAGGCTCGAACTGCTGCTGCCGGTGCCCTGGCTGGAGCGGGTCTTGCCCAGGCTCAGGTCGAGCGTCGGGTAAAACGCTCCACGGGCATCGCGCACCAAAGCCTGAGCCTGACGGTACTGCGCCTCGGACTGGGCGACGGTCTGGTTGGAACTGTTGAGTTTCTCGATCAACTCGTTGAGCTGACGGTCGCCGTACAGTTCCCACCAGGCGCCACGGGCCAGAGAGTCCGCTGGGCTGGCCTGACGCCAACCCTCGGCCTCCTTGTATTGGGCGACTTCGGCGGTCTGCGGGCGCTGGTAGTCCGGGCCGACGGCGCACGCACTGAGCATCGCCACACACAGCGACAGGCTCAGCAGACGCGAGCCGCGAACACTGGCCAGTTGGATAAGCGAACGGTCATTCATAGCGGAGTTTCCAGTGCGGCATCGGTACGTACGCCACGCCATTTGTTGAAGCGATGGCGGGCCTTGTCGAGATAGAGGTAAACCACAGGTGTGGTGTAAAGGGTCAGGATCTGGCTGAAAATCAGGCCGCCGATGATGGTCAGGCCCAGCGGCTGGCGCATTTCCGCGCCTTCGGCCCGGCTGAGCAGCAATGGCAAGGCGCCGAGGATCGCTGCCAGCGTGGTCATCAGGATCGGCCGCAGACGTTGCAGACAGGCGCTGCGAATCGACTCCAGCGGCGCCATGCCCTGATGACGCTCCAGTTGCAGCGCAAGGTCGATCATCAGGATCGCGTTCTTCTTCACCACACCGATCAACAGGAACAGCCCGAGCAGCGAGATCAGGCTGAATTCGCCGCCCAGCACATAGATCGACAGCAACGCGCCGACCCCGGCCGACGGCAGTGTCGAGAGAATCGTCAGCGGGTGAATGTAGCTTTCATACAGCACGCCCAACACCAGATACACCGCCAGCAGCGCGCCAAGGATCATGAACGGCTGGCTCTTCTGGGTGGCCGCGAAGGCGTCGGCGGTGCCGGCCATTTTCGCGATCACGTCTTCCGGCAGGCCGACCTTGGCAATCGCCCGCTCGATGGCGGCACTGCCCTTCTCTACCGTCACGCCCTCGGCCATGTCGAAGGAAATGCTTTCGGAAGCGAACTGGCCCTCATGACTGACCCGGTCGTCTTCCAGGCTGCTTTCGTAGTGAGCGATGGTCGACAGCGGAATCCGCGCACCATCGGCCGTGATCACCTGCACCTGATTGAGGGTGACTGGATCCTGGGCGTATTTCGGATTGACCTCCATCACCACCTGATACTGGTTGAGGCTGTCGTAGATCGTCGAAATCTGCCGCTGGCTGTAGGCGTTGTTCAGCACGGCGGTGACCATGTTCATGTCCACGCCCAGGCGCTTGGCCTGATCACGATCGACGATCAGTGTCACTTGCTGCGCACCGCGTCCTTCACGGGCGTCGATGGCGGTCAGTTCCGGCAAGGCACGCAAGGCGGTGACCACTTTCGGGTACCACTCGCGCAAGGCGCCCAGATCACCGCTCTGCAGAATGTAGGTGTACTGCGAAGTGGTCTGCTCACGGCCACCACCGAATTGCAGGTCCTGGTCGGCCATCAGCATCAATTGCGCGCCGGGCACCTTGGGCATTTCCTTGCGCAGGCGCTCGATGACTTTCTGCGCCGAGAGGTTGCGGTCCTTGATCGGCTTCAGGCGCACCAGCATGAAGGCGTTGTTGGTGCCGTTGTTGCCACCGATGAACCCGGCAACGCTCTCGACCGCCTCGTCCTTGAGCACGGCGCGGCGGAAAGTCTCCATTTTCGGCTGCATCACGCTGAACGACAGACCGTCGTCACCGCGCACGAAACCGATCAACTGGCCGGTATCCTGTTGCGGCAGGAACGTCTTCGGCACCACCACATACAGCGCGACGTTCACGCCGACCGTAATGATCAGGCTCAACAGCGTCAGGCGCCGATGACGCAATACCCAGTCGAGACTGGTGGCGTACTTGCCGACCATCCAGTCGTTGGTACGACGGCTCCAGCGCTGCAGACGGTTTTCCTGGCCCGGCGTGTGCGGCTTCAGCCAGCGGGCGCAGAGCATTGGCGTCAGGGTCAGCGAAACCACCAGCGAAACCACGATAGCGGCGGCCAGGGTGATGGAGAACTCACGGAACAGGCTCTCGATGATCCCGCCCATGAACAGGATCGACAGGAACACCGCCACCAGCGACACGTTCATCGACAGCAGGGTGAACCCGACTTCCTTGGCCCCCAGATACGCGGCCTTCATCGGTTTGACGCCTTCGTCGATGTGCCGGGAAATGTTCTCCAGCACCACGATGGCGTCGTCCACCACCAGCCCGGTGGCCAGAATCAGCGCCATCAGCGACAGGTTGTTCAGCGAGAATCCGTACAGGTACATCACCGCAAAGGTACCGACCAGCGACACCGGCACCGCCAGGGTCGGGATCAGCGACGCACGGAAATTGCCGAGGAACAGGAACACCACCAGGATCACCAGCGCCACGGCGATCAGCAGAGTCATTTCCGCTTCATGCAAAGTGGCCTTGATCACCGGCGAGCGATCCATCGCCAGGTTCAGCTTCACACTGGCCGGCAGCACCGCCTGCAATGCCGGCAACTGCGCCTTGATCTCGTTGACCGTCTCGATGATGTTGGCGCCGGCCTGCCGGTTGATTACCAGCAGTACCGCCGCGTCGTCATTGAAGAAACCGCTGTTGTAGCGGTCTTCCACGCCGTCGGTGACCTTGGCCACGTCCTTCAGACGCAGGGCTGCACCGCCGTTGTAATGGATGATCAGCGATTCGTAGTCCTTGGCTTTCTCCAGCTGGTCATTCGCCTGGATCTGCCACAGGCGCTGGTCATCCTCGACCGAGCCCTTCGGCCGGCGCACGTTGGCGCCGGCAATGGTCTTGCGCACATCGTCCAGCGCCACGCCGTACTGGTTCAGCGCCTGGGGTTCGAGTTCGATGCGCACCGCCGGCAGGGAGCTGCCGCCGATCTGCACTTCGCCGACGCCCTGCACCTGGGACAGGCTCTGGGACAGAATGGTCGAGGCCAAATCGTAGAGCTGGCCTTTTTCCAGCACATCCGAGGTCAGCGACAGCACCATGATCGGCGCCTGCGACGGGTTGACCTTCTTGTAGGTCGGCATGCTGCGCATCCCGCTCGGCAACAGGTTGCGCGAAGCGTTGATCGCTGCCTGCACTTCCCGCGCCGCGCCGTTGATGTCGCGGTCGAGGTCGAATTGCAGAATGACCCGGGTCGAACCCTGGCTGGAGCGGCTGCTCATGGTGTTGACGCCGGCGATGGCGCCGAACGAGCGCTCCAGCGGCGTGGCCACGGTGGACGCCATGACTTCCGGGCTCGCGCCGGGCAGACTCGCCTGGACCACGATCACCGGGAAGTCCATTTGCGGCAGCGGCGACACCGGCAGCAGACCGAAGCTCACGCCGCCCAGCAGCATGATCGCCAGGCTCAGGAGCATGGTCGCCACCGGGCGCTTGATGAAAGGACCGGACAGGTTCATGGCTGCTCTACCGGCTCCACGGCCGAAGGCGCACGGCCCCAGCGCCGACCGAGGCGGTCGAAATACAGGTAGATCACCGGCGTGGTGAACAGCGTCAGGATCTGGCTCAGCAGCAAGCCGCCGACCATCACCAGACCCAGCGGCTGACGCAACTCAGCACCGGAACCGGTCGCCAGCATCAGCGGCACCGCGCCGAACAGCGCCGCCAGCGTGGTCATAAGGATCGGGCGGAAGCGCAACAGCGCCGCCTGATAGATCGCCTGCTCCGGCGCCATGCCCTGGTTACGCTCGGCGTCGAGGGCGAAGTCGATCATCATGATCGCGTTCTTCTTGACGATACCGATCAGCAGGATGATGCCGATGATCGCGATCATGCCCAGGTCATTGCCGCTGAGCAGCAAGGCCAGCAAGGCGCCGACCGCCGCCGACGGCAAGGTCGAAAGAATCGTGATCGGATGGATGTAGCTCTCGTAGAGCACGCCGAGCACGATGTACATGGTCACCACCGCAGCCAGGATCAGCAGCAAGGTGCTCGACAGCGAAGCCTGGAAGGCTTCGGCCGCACCCTGGAACTGGGTCTGCACGCCGATCGGCATGCCGATGTCCTTCTGCACCTGCTCGATGATGTCCACCGCATGCCCCAGCGCCACGCCGTGGGCCAGGTTGAAGGACATCATCACCGCCGGGAACTGGCCGATGTGGGTGATCGCCAGTTGCGCCTGACGCTCTTCGACATGGGCCAGGCTCGACAACCTTACCTGACCGCCATCGGTGGTCTTGACGTGAATCTGATCCAGCGCCTGCGGCCCGATCTTCTCCCCGGCCTGAGCCTGCAGCACCACGCGGTACTGGCTGGCCTGGGTGTAAATGGTCGAGATCTGCCGCTGACCAAAGGCGTCGTACAGTGCGTCGGTGATGTTCGCCACCGACACGCCGAGGCGTGAAGCCGCGTCACGGTCGATCACCAGGAACACCTGCAGGCCCTTGTCCTGCAAATCACTGGCAACGTCGGTCAGCTCGGGGCGCTGGGCCAATGCCTCGACCAGACGTCCGCTCCACAGGCTGAGCAGTTCGGCGTCCGGCGAAGACATGCTGAACTGGTACTGGGTGCGGCTGACACGGTCTTCGATGGTCAGGTCCTGCACCGGCTGCATGAACAGACGGATGCCCACCAGTTTGTCCAGTTGCGGTTGCAGGCGGCTGATTACCTCGGCGGCGGTCAGATCACGCTGACCGTGAGGCTTGAGGTTGATCAGCAGGCGACCGCTGTTGAGCGTGGCGTTGTCGCCGTCGACGCCGATATAGGACGACAGGCTTTCCACCGCCGGGTCTTCGAGAATCACCTTGGCCAGCGCCTGCTGACGCTCGCCCATGGCGGCAAAGGAAATCGACTGCGGCGCTTCGGAAATGCCCTGGATCACCCCGGTGTCCTGCACCGGGAAGAAGCCCTTGGGCACCACCATATAAAGGAATACGGTCAGCGCCAGGGTGCCGATGGCCACCAGCAGGGTCAGCGGCTGATGCTTGAGCACCCACTGCAACTTGCGTCCGTAGGCGGCGATCATCCAGTCAATGAACGCGCCACTGGCCCGGTAGAAACGGCCCTGTTCATGTTCCTCGGGCTCACGCTTGAGCAGACGCGCGCACATCATCGGCGTCAGGGTCAGCGAGACCACCAGGGAAATCAGGATCGCCACTGCCAGGGTGATGGCGAATTCGCGGAACAGCCGCCCTACCACGTCAGCCATGAACAGCAGCGGAATCAGTACCGCGATCAGCGACAAGGTCAGGGAAATCAGGGTGAAGCCGATCTGCTTCGCGCCCTTGAGCGCAGCCAGCATCGGGCTGTCGCCTTCTTCGATGAAGCGGGCAATGTTCTCCAGCATCACGATCGCATCGTCGACCACGAAACCGGTGGCGATGGTCAGGGCCATCAATGTCAGGTTGTTGACCGAGAACCCGGCCAGGTACATCACGCCGAACGTACCGATCAGCGACAGCGGAACCGCTACTGACGGAATGATGGTGGCGCTGGCGCGACGCAGGAACAGGAACGTCACCATCACCACCAGCGCGATGGCGATCAGCAGTTCGTGCTGCACGTCAGTGACCGAGGCGCGGATGGTCTGGGTGCGGTCGGTCAATACAGTGACTTCAAGGCCGGCCGGCAGGTTGTCGGTGATGCTCGGCAGCAGTGCCTTGATCCGGTCGACCACCTCGATCACGTTGGCGCCCGGCTGACGCTGGATGTTCAGCAATACCGCCTGATTCTGGTTGGCCCACGCCGCCAGACGCTCGTTCTCGGCGCCATCGACGATCTGCGCGACATCCTTGAGTCGCAGCGGCGCGCCGTTCTTGTAGGCCAGGATGAGGTTGGCGTAGTCCTTGGGCGAAGTCAGCTGGTCGTTGGCATCGAGCATCGACACCCGGGTCGGGCCGTCGAAGTTACCCTTGGGCTGGTTGACATTGGACGCGCCGATCAGTGTGCGCACGTCCGACAGGTTCAGGCCGTTGGCCGCCAGCGCTTCCGGGTTGACCTTGATCCGCACCGCCTGACGCTGGCCGCCGGCGATACTGACCATGCCGACACCGCTGATCTGGGCGATCTTCTGCGCCATGCGCGTATCGACCAGATCGTTGAGCTTGGGCAACAGCATGGTTTTGGAGGTGATGGCCAGGGTCAGCACCGGGGTGTCCGCCGGGTTGACCTTGTTGTACACCGGCGGCGCCGGCAAATCGGTCGGCAGCAGGTTGGTGGCGGCGTTGATCGCAGCCTGCACCTGCTGTTCGGCGACGTCCATGTTGATGTCGAGACTGAAACGCAGGGTCAACACCGAGGCGCCGCCGGAACTGGTCGAGGCCATTTGCGTCAGGCCCGGCATCTGCCCGAACTGGCGCTCAAGCGGCGCGGTGACGGCGCTGGTCATCACGTCCGGACTGGCGCCCGGGTACAAGGTCATGACCCGGATGGTCGGGTAATCCACCTGTGGCAAGGCCGAAACCGGCAGCAGGCGATAGGCGATCAGGCCGGCCAGCACGATGGCCAGCATGCTCAGCGTGGTGGCGACCGGGCGGAGGATGAACAGACGCGAAATGTTCATGCGCCCTTCTTGGCCTTGTCGGTAACGGCAGCATCAGGTGCGCTGGCGGCGGACTTGCCTTGCAGGTGTCCGGTCGGGGTGGTCGGTACATCCTGACTGTCGTTGACCACTTCCACTTCACTGCCTTCCTTCAAGCGGTCGGTGCCTTCCAGCACCACGCGGTCGCCGGCGGCCAGGCCTTCGGTGATCACGGTGCTCTGCCCGTCGCTGGCGCCGATCTTCAACTGGCGGATGGTGACTTTCTTGTCGCCGTCCAGCGCATAGACGAAGGTGCCGTTGGTGCCGAACTGGATGGCGGCCGACGGCGCCAGTACCACGCCCTTGAGGGTGTCGGCCAGCAAGTGGACGTTTACGAACTGGTTGGGGAACAGCGACTGATCGCGGTTTTCGTAGCGCGCCTTGAACTTCAGGGTGCCGGTGGTCACGTCGATCTGGTTGTCGAGGCTTTGCAGTACGCCCGTGGCCTGAATTTTCGTGTCGCCACGGTCCCAGGCTTCGGCCGGCAGTTTGGCGCCGCTGTGGTAGCGGGCCAGTACGGTTTCCAGGGTGTTTTCCGGCAATGTGAAGACCACGCTGATCGGCTGGGTCTGGGTGATGACCGCAAGGAACGTGGTGTCATTCGCGGCCACCAGGTTGCCGACGTCGAGCTGACGCAGACCGACGCGACCGGCAATCGGTGCGCGGATCTTGGTGAATTCGAGATTGAGCTTAGCGTCGTTGACCGCCGCCTGATTGGTCTTCACGGTGCCGAGAAACTGGCCGACCTGCGCTTCGGCGGTGTCCAGGGTCTGCTTGGCGATGCTGTCCTCTTTATACAGGCCACGATAGCGCTCGACGTCGACCTGAGCGTTTTTCAGCTGAGCCTGATTCTGCAGCAAGGTGCCTTCAGCCTGAAGCAAGGCGTTCTGGTACGGACGTGGGTCGATCTCTGCCAGCAGGTCACCGGCCTTGACCATCTGCCCTTCTTCGAAATAGATCTTCACCAGCTCGCCGCCGACCCGACTGCGCACGTTGATGGTATTGAGCGCGGTCACGGTGCCGAGCGCCTTGTAGTACAGCGGGAAGTCACCAGTCACCGCCGGCGCCACGCGCACCGGGATCGGGCCTGCCGCCCCGCCGAAGCCCGGACGCATCATCCCCGAACGACCGGTATGACCGGCCGCGGCTTTCTCGCCGCCCTCCTTGTGGGTCGATCCGGCAGGCCAGAATTTCCAGCACAGGCCGGCGATGACCAGCAGGACAAGCAGGCTCAGCAGCCAGCGACGGGAGTTTCGGGAAGACGATTGCATGGAGTGATTAACCATTGGGCGCGTGGGCTTCTTTTACGGGAGGCTGAACGATAAGCACTGGTGGGGGTAAAGCAAAGCAGCTTTACCGGCAATTTACCTTCAACTTACGTTTCAAGGTGTGAGCCAAAACACTGATACACAAATGAAAACGGCCTGGACAGGGCCAGGCCGTTAACAATTGTAAAAGCGCTTATTTCAGAACGGACAATGCCGCTTCGTAGTTAGGCTCTTCTGCAATTTCCTTGACCAGTTCGCTGTGCAGGACGTTGTCGTTTTCGTCCAGAACAACCACCGCACGGGCAGTCAGGCCTTTCAGCGGGCCGTCAGCGATGGCCACGCCGTAGTTCTGGATGAATTCGGCGCCACGCAGGGTCGACAGGTTCTGTACGTTTTCCAGGCCTTCGGCGCCGCAGAAGCGGGCCTGGGCGAATGGCAGGTCAGCCGAGATGCACAGCACCACGGTGTTGGCCAGTTCGTTGGCCTGAGCGTTGAACTTGCGCACGGAAGTGGCGCAGGTCGGGGTGTCGACGCTTGGGAAGATGTTCAGCACTTTGCGCTTGCCGGCGAAGTCTTTCAGGGTGACGTCGGACAGATTGCCGGCTACCAGGGAAAAGGCTGGCGCCTTGGAACCGGCTTGTGGCAGTTGGCCGTTGACTTGAACCGGGTTGCCTTTGAGAGTGACTTGAGCCATGAACGGAGTCCTTCTTAACGTTGTTGGGAAAGCATGCAAGAGGCGGAAGTTAACCACGAAATTGTCCGACGACCTATGCCTGAACTGAAATTGTCATGTGTAACCCCGCAGGATTGGATACAACCCTGAGCGCTAACCGAGCAATTGCAGCATGTTGCGATGCCGGGCCTCGAATATCCGCCGCATATAGCCGTTCACCAACAATGCTTCGCTGAACGCCCCGCCAATCGCCGAATACGTCACGCGGTCGGTGTACAGCGTACCGCCCTCGCCCGCTGCCACTCGATGTTCGTGACGAAAGGCCCGCAGCGGCCCCTTGAGCATTTCATCGACAAAATGCGTGTCGCCGACTTCGCGGATCGTCACCGTCCAGTTCGACGGGATCAGGTTGAACATCCAGTGCCGGAAACGGAATTGCCGCCCGGCTTCGATACGCAGGTTGTTCAGGTCGATATCACCCAACGGCGTCACGCGTTCGGGGAAGATCTTCGGGAAATTGACGCCCTCCAGACAGAAATCGAGCACTTCTTTCGGGGTGCGATCGGGGATCAGGGTGGTGAGTTCCAGGGTGGGCATGGCGGACACATTCCGTATGAAGGCGATGCTTGTTAAAACGCGGTTCTGCATCTTTTCTTTAACGAGCTGTCGATTCAAGCCCTGGCCGTTCGACAAAGCAGTGAATCCCCCATCTCTCAAGGAGAAACACCATGCGCTTCATGATCATTGTCAAAGCCAGCCAGGATTCCGAAGCCGGCGTGATGCCCAGTGAACAGTTGCTGACCGACATGGGCAACTACAACGAAGAACTGTCCAAGGCCGGCATCCTGGTGTCCGCCGACGGCCTGCACCCGAGCAGCAAAGGCGCCCGGGTACGTTTCAGCGGCGAAAAACGCAGCGTGATCGACGGTCCGTTCGCCGAAACCAAGGAGCTGATCGCCGGTTACTGGATCTGGGACGTTAAGTCGAAGGAGGAAGCCATCGAGTGGGTCAAGCGCTGCCCTAATCCCATGCCGGGCACCGAGGCCGAGATCGAGATTCGTCAGATATTCTGCCCCGAAGACTTTGGCGCCGAGTTCACCCCGGAACTGCGCGAGCAGGAAGAACGGATTCGCGAGCAGGCGAAAAAGCACTGACGGCCCCGCTCTCGTAAACCGGCCTCCACGACTCACGCCGTGGAGGCCATCAGGTTCACCTTATTTTGACTTCATTTTCAGATAGGACTGGTGCATGTCCGACGCCCAGCCATCGATCACGGCTTTCACGTCATCGGCCTTCATGACCTGAGAGTCGTTTTCCAGAGGTTTGCCGGTGCCCTTGCGCACGACCTGCGCCACCACCTTGTTGTTGCCGCCATCGAGGAACACCGCTTCGGTGGCCAGGGTGGTTTCCTGATCGCGACTGCCGCTGGCGGTCGTGACCGCTGCCGCCACCAGGGCAATCGGGATCACTTCATAGGCATGCAGGCCTTCGGTCTTGCTGCTGACGGCGGTGATGGCCGCGCGCACGACGATCACACCCGGGCCGGGCCCGCTGGCCAACGGCAGGGATTTGCCCACTTCACGCTTGAGCGCCTGATCATAGTAAGCCGTGATGCCGTTGAGGGTCTGTTGCGGGATTTTCACCGTTGGCTGAGGCTTGGGATAGAGCTGGGTCGGTTCGATGTAGACGCTGGTGAACTTGTTGATATCGAGTTTGGGATCGACCCAGCGCATCACCTCGGCACCGGACGGTGACTTGGCCTCCTTGAGTTGGCTGTAGTCCTTGAGGAAGCCTGAATACTCATCCGGAGCGACGGTCTTGCTGGAGCAACCCACCACGCCAAGCGTGGCAATGCACAGGGTGCTCATCATTAGGGCTAGCTTCATGCTGTAACTCCTGTCAGAAGGCCTGATTTATTGCATCGGGGAGTTACAGGTATAGCTAAAACCACAGGCTTTGCGCTTGCCGGACGGGAAATCAATCCCGCCCCGGCCTGAAGCACGGTGAACCCGATTTCAGATCAGATTCACCAGGTCGACGTCTCCCCGCTGCGCAACGCCATCTCCCGCCGACTGTGAAGCCGCATGGCCTTGATCAGCGACACCGTGCCCACCAGCAACAGCGCCGCACCAAACAGGAAGTCGATGTTGTACAGCTGGAAATCCTGCACCGGCCCCACCAGCACCGTACGCACTACGCCGATGCCCACCAGGGTGGCGAGGAAGTCGATCCCCGGCTCGTCGCGGTAGAACACCAGCAGCAACGGCAGGCACAACACCAGCAACATCAACAGCACCACAACCTTGAACGCGCCTTTGCGCTCGACGCTGAATGCGCACTCGTGGTGGCCGTAGGCTTTGTAGTCCTCGTCGCGGACCATCACGTTTTTCTCGTTGATGTAGTCGGCGCGGTTGTACTTCTGGATCGGCGTGAAGGTATTGGACATTTCCATCAGCGTGGTGATGTTCTTGAAGCGCAGGTCGACGCGCTCGTTGCCCTTGACGTAATAAAGGACGGGCTTGTAGCCATAACGATAGGTGTCGAAAGGAAACTCGGTGACACGACCCTGAACGCCGATCGGGCGCGATTCGAGCTGGGCGAAGGCGCTCTTGTCGGTCGAGGCGAGGTTGCGGCTCAGGGGCAGAACCTTCACTTGCTCAAGGAAGATCGGTGTGACGCCGTAGGACCACTGCAACGGTTCCAGGCGCAGACGCAGTTCGTTGCGGCCCAGGTCATAGCGGTTGAAGGTGCGCTCGGAAACCACCACCGCACCGCTGAGCATGAACTCGCCGCGCAGGTTGTTGGTGATGCGCAAGGTCAGTTGATCCTTGCCCAGCAGCGCCGCATCCGAGGACGGCGGCGTGCCGCACCACGCGGTGCTTTCGCCGACTCCGCCGAGCTGACCGCCACGGTTTTCGTTGAATACGTAGATGTAACCGGCCCACAGCGTCAGCATCAAAAGCAACGCGGTGAGGCCCAGAATCTTTTTGCCCGGACCCACTGATCAGACTCCCTTCTTCGTTCCGTCGTCCAGCCGAAAACCCGCTGGCGACGGGGACTCTACCAAAAGGCCAGCATCGACCCAAGGAAAAATCCCCGATTCATCAGGGTTCTAAGGGTTTCCCCTGCATCACCTGCGCCGAAACAAGGGCCGTGGCTCGATCACCGAACGCCCGTACAACACGCTCATCCCCGCCAGCCCCTTGAGCGCATCCTCGGCGGATTTGTCCTCGCGCACGGCGAAGCTGTCGAAACCGCACTGGCGCATGTGGCTCAGTTGATCGCGCAGCACATCGCCAATCGCCCGCAACTCGCCTTTCCAGCCGAAGCGGCTGCGCAGCAGATAGGCCTGGCTGTAGGCGCGGCCATCGCGGAAGCTCGGGAAGTCGAGGGCGATCAGTGGCAGCGAGGTCAACCATGGCAGCAGGCTTTCGACGCTATCGTCCGGGCCCAGCCAGACTGCGTGGGTCGAGGGCGATTCGAGCCAGTGGGACAGCGGAAGTATCAGCATTCCAGCGCCCTGTTCGGTTTCAGGTGAGCGGATCAGCGTCCACGGATCGTCGAGCACGATCCGCGCCCCGCCCTCCTCCATCCGCAGCAGATTATTCATGCCGACACCTCCAGCGCTTTCGGGTAGACCCGTTCCTTGAACGGCTCCAGGCCGATGCGCGCCACGGTATCGACGAACAGTTCTTCGGCCTCGCGATAGCGCACGAAGGTGCCGATGATCCGCTCGATCACCTGCGGCACTTCGGCGGCACTGAACGACGGGCCGATGACTTTGCCCAGTGCGCTGTTCTTGCCCTGTGCCCCGCCGAGGGTGATCTGGTACCACTCGCTGCCGTTTTTATCGACGCCGAGAATCCCGATGTTGCCGATGTGGTGATGACCGCAGGCGTTCATGCAGCCGGAGATGTTCAGGCTGATGTCGCCCAGATCATGCAGGTAATCGAGGTTGTCGAAACGCGCCTGAATCGCCTGGGCAATCGGGATCGACTTGGCGTTGGCCAGCGCACAGAAATCACCGCCGGGGCAGGCAATGATGTCGGTCAGCAGGCCGACGTTGGCGGCGCCCAGGCCTTGCTCTTTCGCCAGTTGCCACAGCGCATACAGCTCTGACTTGGGCACATCCGGCAGGACGATGTTCTGCTCGTGGGCGATGCGGATTTCGCCAAAACCGAAGCGCTCGGACCAGTCGGCCACGGCCAGCATCTGCAGACCGGTGACATCGCCCGGTGCGGCCGCAACGCCCGGTTTGGTCGACAGCACGACGCTGGTGTAGCCCGGCATTTTGTGCGGTTGCACGTTGCGCGCGACCCAGCGGGCGAACGCCGGGTTGTCGGCCAGGTGTGTGCCGAAATCCAGATCGGTGCCGGCCAGCGTGCGGTAGCTCGGCGGCACGAAGGCATTGGCAACCCGCAGGTATTCGTCCTCGGTCAGTTGCGCCGGGCCGTCCTTGAGGTGTTGCCATTCTTCTTCGACTTCCTTGGCGAACGCCTCAATGCCCAGCGCCTTGACCAGAATCTTGATCCGCGCCTTGTACTTGTTGTCGCGCCGGCCGTGGCGGTTGTAGACCCGCAATACCGCCTCGACATAGGACAGCAAGTGCTGCCACGGCAGGCCGTCGCGGATCTGCAAGCCAAGGATCGGCGTGCGCCCCAGACCGCCGCCGACGATCACTCGCAGGAGCATTTGCCCGTCACGACCGGGGTAAAGGTAGAGGCCGATGTCGTGCATCATGATCGCCGCGCGGTCTTGCTTCGCCGAGCAGATGGCGATCTTGAACTTGCGCGGCAGGAACAGGAATTCCGGGTTGATCGTCGACCATTGCCGCAGGATCTCCGCCAGCGGACGCGGGTCGATCAACTCGTCCGCCGCGACCCCGGCGAAGGCTTCGGTGGTGATGTTGCGCACGCAGTTGCCCGAGGTCTGGATCGCATGCATGTTGACCTGCGCCAGACGTTGGAGAATGTCCGGCACCTCGTGCAGTTCGATCCAGTTGAACTGCATGTTCTGCCGGGTGGTGAAGTGGCCGTAGCCACGGTCGTAGTCACTGGCGATGCTCGCCAAAGTGCGCATTTGTTCGGCACTCAGGGTGCCGTAGGGAATCGCCACCCGCAGCATGTAAGCGTGCTTTTGCATGTACAGGCCGTTCTGCAGGCGCAGCGGCAGGAACTCTTCTTCGCTCAACTCCCCGGCCATGAAGCGCTCGACCTGATCGCGAAACTGCGCAACGCGCTCGAACACCAGCGCCCGGTCGTAATCATCGTATTGATACATCGGCCTACTACCTCATCAGGGATTTCCTGTGGGAGTGGGGTTGGTCGGGATAGCGCCAGATCCGTCTGATCTGGCGCTATCCCGACCAACCCCACTCCCACAGTTTTGTAAAAGCACTATGACGTTGCAGCGCAGCCCGTTACAGATTCACCTGAACGCATAAAAACCGTATCAGGGCGCGGCAGATGGCCGCAGGCAGCGCTTCGATCTGATCCGCATAAATGAACAATTCCTGAGCCTGTTTTGTTTCTGGCGGGGTTTCTACAGTGCAGCTCGTGCCAGACCGGGTGGCCTGGCAAGACTTTGCAACCGTGGAAGAATTGACCATGAGCACAGCAACAATCGGACAGGCTTATAACTACAAGGTCGTCCGCCAATTCGTCATCGCGACTGTTTTCTGGGGTGTCGTGGGCATGGCGATGGGGGTATGGATCGCCTCGCAACTGGTATGGCCGGACATGAATCTGGACTTGCCGTGGACCACCTTCGGCCGCTTGCGACCGTTGCACACCAGCCTGGTGATTTTCGGCTTCGCCGGCAGCGCGCAATTCGCCGCCAGTTACTACGCGGTGCAGCGTACCTGCCAGGTGCGGCTGTACTCGGACAAACTCGCAGCCTTCACTTTCTGGGGCTGGCAATCGGTGATCGTGATCATGCTGGTCACCCTGCCGATGGGCTACACCACCACCAAGGAATACGCCGAGATCGAATTCTCCGGCGCGGTGTGGATGGCGGTGGTCTGGGTCGCGTATGCCGTGGTGTTCTTCACCACGGTGGTGCAGCGCAAGACCAAGCACATCTACGTCGGCAACTGGTTCTTCGGCGCGTTCATCCTGGTGATCGCCATGCTGCACGTGGTCAATCACCTGTCGATTCCAGTGGACTGGTTCAAATCCTATCCGGTGTATTCCGGCGCCACTGATGCCATGGTGCAGTGGTGGTACGGGCACAACGCAGTGGGGTTCTTCCTGACCACCGGGTTCCTCGGGATGATGTATTACTTCGTGCCGAAACAGGTCAATCGGCCGGTGTATTCGTACCGGTTGTCGATCGTGCATTTCTGGGCCCTGATCACCCTGTACATCTGGGCCGGCCCGCACCACTTGCACTACACCGCGCTGCCGGACTGGGCGCAGTCATTGGGCATGGCGATGTCGCTGATCCTGCTGGCGCCGAGCTGGGGCGGGATGATCAACGGGATGATGACGCTGTCCGGCGCCTGGCATCAGTTGCGCACCGACCCGATCCTGCGCTTCCTCGTCCTGTCGCTGGCGTTCTACGGTATGTCGACCTTCGAAGGCCCGATGATGGCGATCAAGACGGTGAACGCCCTCTCCCACTACACCGACTGGACCATCGGCCACGTACACGCCGGCGCCCTCGGCTGGGTAGCGATGATCACCTTCGGCGCGACCTATCACATGGTGCCCAAGGTTTTCGGCCGCGAGCGGATGCACAGCACGCCGCTGATCAACCTGCACTTCTGGCTGGCGACCATCGGCACCGTGTTGTACATCGCGTCGATGTGGGTCAACGGCATCACTCAGGGCCTGATGTGGCGGGCGATCAACGAGGACGGCACGCTGACCTATTCGTTTGTCGAAGCGTTGCAGGCCAGTCATCCGGGGTTCGTCGTGCGCTTTGCCGGCGGGGTGTTCTTCCTGACGGGCATGTTGCTGATGGCTTACAACGTGTGGCGCACGGTGCGGGTGGCGGACATTGCGATTGTCCACCGTGAAGCGCAGATCGCCTGATCAAGGGAGCCGGTCATGTTCGAGTTTTTTTTGAATGTGTTGGGCGTGCTGTTTTTGTGGCTGTCGGTGGAGTATTGCTTGCGCCATGAAACGGCTGAAAGCCTGGATGATGCGAGCCTGACGCCGTTTGCGGATGATCCGGAGGTGGCGCGGCGGGTTGAGCTGGCCACCGGCAAGACTGTGAAAGCGGTGGCGCCGGAGGTGGCGAAGCCGGGGTGGGTCAACCTCGAAATGTAGTTGCACCCGATGATCGATCCCACACTGGGTGTGGGATCGATTTGGCCCTAGGTGCGATCGCGTGGAATCAGGCTTTGCAGTTGCTGAGCCAGAAAATTCGCATCAAACACAAACGTATCCGGATCCTTCAAACCATTGGTCTTGCGCCACTGCCAATCACCATTGGGCAGCCCCACCAGCGAAACACTCCCGTAACGCGCCGCCGTCAACCCCATCACCGCCAGCGAAATCTGCCCGCCACTGCCCATCACATCCGGCACAAACTCCACCGGTTTGCCGGCAATCACGATGCTCAGTTTCTCAGTCCTGAAGGTTGACGTCTCAACCGGAGTGCTCGGCCCGAACGCCACATACGCCTCGCGACTCACCTCCAGCAACCCCGGCGCTTGCACCGGTTCCAGCCACTGCTGAATCTGCCCGAACAACTCAGTGATCCGTGTGGCCCAGGTCGCCGATTGCGTCTCGAACAGTTGCTTCTTGTGCGCTTCGCTGTCGGCATAGTGGCGAAGCATTTCGCCCAGTTGCTGTACGTCGTCCATTGCGGTGTTCCTTCAAGGAGCGGTGCTGCGGACTACGAGCATGGCAGATGCCGATGGCGACCGTGCAAGTCATTTGCCTGCACGCTCGCCACTTCGGTCATGGACTGACAAAAGGTCAGCGCTTGCGCAGACGCGCCATGCTCAGGGTGTCGACCCATTGCCCGTCACGCACCGCGTAGTCGCGGAACAGACCTTCGGTTTCGAAGCCGAACTTGCGATAGAGGCCGATGGCCGCCTCGTTGTCGGCGTACACCGAGAGCTCGACCCGGTGCAGGTTCATCCAGTTGTCCGCAATCTCCAGCGCCGCTGCCAACAACTTCGAACCGACACCCTTGCCCTGCCACGCCACCGCAACGGCCATGCCGACACTGCCGGCGTGACTGCGGCGAATCCGCGAGAACTGCTCCAGCCCCAGATTGCCGATCACCACCCCCTGATGCAGCGCCACCAGTTGCACCACCCGCTCATTGTCCGGCGCCAGGCGTTTGCGCCAGACCTCGGTGGTCTGAAACGGCATCTGCAACACCTGCCGGGTCACGGCCGGGTCGTTATAGAGCGCGGTGATGCCCTCGATGTGGGACTCGTTGAAACGTTCGAGGTGAATGGCGGGGTTGTGCTCAGGCATGAAAGATCCCTCCTGGATCAGTGCGTGGCCGGTCACTGTAAACCGCTTATTCACGGATTCGCCATGACTGTTTAAAGCCGTTGACCGAAACGTCCGGCAAGCTACAACGCCTTGCGCCATTGCCTACGCATCCGCCAGAATCCGCCGGCTTGTGTGCCTTGGGGGCCGGCTCTATCGTTTCCGGGTCGCTGATGAATCAGTGATCGGGTTTAGCAGCTCGGCAATTCTCAAGGCACGCTGGTTTCGCCAATTCTGTTTTATGGCGGCTTGCGTGGGGCACTTCGGTGCGCCGGGATCCTTGAGCCTGGTCTGCTAACCCGCGTACAGCCGCCACCTCATTCGTTTAGCAGCGATAGGTGACGGCTCCATTTCTCAAGGAGCTTCACCATGATCAAACCAACGCCAAACCCACCTGAAACCGACCCGACCTCGCCCTACGAAACCCTCGATTCAAAGAAATTCCACGAAGCCGCCGACCGCGCCCTCGATCACTACCTCAATCCGTTCCACCCCAGAAAACCGCTGCTCAAACCCAACACCCGCTACCTCATCGCCCCCGGCATCCCGAATGAAGAACTGCTGGCCGACGCCTGCGAAACCCTGACCTCGGCCAAAACCATGGCCAGCGATTTCGCCGGGATGATCGATGCACCGCAGCGGCATGTGCTGCTGGGCATCGGGCAACTGATCATGCTGGCGGAACTGGCGGTGAATCGGGTGCTGGATAATCTTGAGGTCGCGCCGGAACCACGACCCTGAGTGTTGAAACGGAAACGGCCCCTTTACGGGGCCGTTCTGTGTCTGCAGGAAAACCGTTCATTGATGACCATTCGTCTTTGAAACCACGCTCACCTGTCAGATCTGACAGGTGACGGTTCTCTCCTTTCGCGGTGTCATGAGCTTCGCCCCGAAGATGGCTATTTACTGCGCGCCAGGAGAACAACATGAGCATCAACGTCAATTCGACACAGATCAGCGCCTTGCTCCGGCTATATCCGATGGCCATCCCGGGCGCAGTAGAAAACCTGCAACCGCCAGGGGCCTACCATCTCGGCATTCCCGAAAGCATTTATTCGCCATCCACCAAACTCTTCATGGTAATCGACCCGGTCACGTTGTTTTCCACTCCCTTTGCAGCAGGTGACTCCGTAAGGCTGTGGGTCAACAGCCTGGCGACATCCGTGATCAAGCCTATCAAGCCGGGCGAAGAGAACGACCGCATTTTTATGGAGGCTCCTTGGGGAGTGTTGAAGGATGGCCTCAATACGCTGTACTACGAAGTCACCCGGGTCAGCGGTAATAAAGATCAATCCAATCCGATACTGAACGTGCTGTTCAACAACCCGATAGCGAGTGTCACTGTCACTCATCCAGCCAGCATCGTTTTGGGACAACCAGCGGTCGTGACTATCACCGTCAGCTATGCGCGGCCTTATGACGAAGTCACGCTGACCATAGGAACCTGGAGCATCACGTTTACCAACTTCGATCACACCCAACCGATCACTTACCCCCTGACCGCCGCCGACCTCCAACAGATTGGCGTTGGAAACCACCCTGTCAGCGCCATAATTCGCGATCAACTCAGTAACAGCAACGTGTCGCCGACGACGTACATTAATATTTCGGCTACAGCGCCCGACCTGACGATCGATCCAACCCCGATGGTTCTGGATGGCGTCAAGTTTTTTCAGAATTACGGGTGGGCAAGCAAGGTCGTCCAGGGCAACACTGCCATTCGCCAAGCCCAAGGCGGGACAGGAACGCTTGTATACAAGCCGGATAATCCGTTGTTGGTTGCAGTTACACAGTCAGGAGAAGTGTCAGGACTAAGAAAAGGTACAACTACCGTTCGAGTCTCTGATCAGAATGGCAAAGAGGTTTCTTTCGATGTCACCGTATCCAATACATTTGACGTTATTCAATCGCCCCAGAGTTATGCAGCCGATGTGAATGGTAAGGCCTTGGCAATGCAATGGATTCGCAACCAGGGAGGGATTCTGTATGCGGAGTTCTTTGCGAAGGTGATTGGTGGGGATGCAATTAACGCCAATTTCATTTCTGCTTTGGGAGATTTATTTGGTGGTTTCACGTTTGGTCAACCTGGAGGATGCCGTTTTTGCACCGCTGATTCGAATGTGGATTCCGGCCTGCAAATAGCCATGGATTCCCAAAGCCAAGTGACTTACACATTAGTTATAACCGGGCCGACTCCATATGGTGCTACCGCGATTGTTCCGAGGTGACTCATACCAACGGCAAATAGTGAGTGGCAGGGTTGTGCTCAGGCATGAAAGATCCCCCCTGGATCAGTGCGTGGCCGGTCACTGTAAACCGCTTCTTCACGGATTCGCCACGACTGTTTAGAGCCGTTGACCGAAACGTCCGGCAAGCTACAACGCCTTGCGCCATTGCCTACGCATCCGCCAGAATCCGCCGGCTTGTGTGCCTTGAGGACGGCCCCTATCGTTTCCGGGTCGCTGATGAATCAGCGATCGGGTCTCGCAGCCCGCGATCTCTAGACGCACAACACCCTCCAGTTTTATGGCGGCTGTACGTGGGAGACCCTCGGGTCTGCCGGTTCTAGAGTCCCGGTCTGCGACCCGCGTATAGCTGCCACCTCTTCGTATCGCAGCGAATCGTGGCGGCTCCATGACTCTGGAGATTCAATCATGATCAAACCAACGCCAAACCCACCCGAAACCGACCCGACCTCGCCCTCGACCACTACCTCAATCCGTTCCACCCCAGAAAGCCGCTGCTCAAACCCAACACCCGCTACCTCATCGCCCCCGGCATCCAGAACGAAGAACTGCTGGCCGACGCCTGCGAAACCCTGACCTCGGCCAAAACCATGGCCAGCGATTTCGCCGGGATGATCGATGCGCCGCAGCGGCATGTGCTGCTGGGGATTGCGCAGTTGATCATGCTTGGGGAACTGGCGGTGAACCGGGTGCTGGATAACCTGGATATGGCGGCAGAGCCTCGGCCCTGAGTGCTGAAACTGAAACGGCCCCTTCGCGGGGCCGTTTTTAACGTCTGTGGGAAATCCTGTCGTCGAATACCGTTCGTCTTGAAACCATGCTCACCTGTCAGATCTGACAGGTGACGATTTTTTCCTTTCGCGCTGAGATGAGACCTGCCCTTAAATGGCCCAAGCGCGGCGCCCGAGGAGAAAAAGATGAATATCAACGTCAATTCGACGCAGGCTGATAGCGCGCTTGCGCTCCTGCCCATGTTCGTTCCCGGTGCGCTTACTTCAGTGCAGCCGACGGGGTTTGCCCACCTCGGTGTGCCTCTGGTCATCTACGCGGCGACCACCGGGCTGGCCATGGTGATTGATCCGGTGACAACGCTGTCCACCACGCTGGCCGCTTTCGATACCGTGGTGGTATGGCTCAATGGTCAACCCACTTCGGCAATCAAAATCATCAAGCCGGGCGAAGAAAACGACCGCATTCTCATGTATCTGCCGTCGGGGCTGCTGGTGAACGGTATCAACACAATGTTTTATCGGGTGACCCGACCCAGCGGTAACTTCGAGGACTCCACACCGATACTCAACGTGCTGTTCAACAACCCGGCCCCCACTATCACCGTCAGCCATCCGGCCAGCATCGGCCCGGGACAGCCAGCGGTCATCACCCTTACCGTCGGTTACGCACGGCCTTACGACACGGTCACCTTGACCATTGGCACCTGGAGCATCACGTTTACCAACCCCGACCCCACCAAACCGATCACTCATACCTTGACCGCCGCCGAACTCCAACAGATCGGCGATGGCACTCATTCGGTGAGTGCCCGGGTGGTCGATCAACTGACCAACAGCAATGTGTCGGCGACGAGTTCTATCGTAGTTGGAGCTACATCACCGAAAGAGCTCATTGAAAACTGGGAGAATGAAAGCGTTCAGACTTTCTTGCTCAATGTCCCTAAAACGTTTCAGAGCGGCTTAAGCATGCAGCTAACCACTACGGGGACTTACCCTACACATATCTGGCAGTCAAATGGGTTTGCCGATATGGGAAATAGAAACCTCATTATTGGTGCTCGCTCCCGCTGCAGATTCTCCTGGACTAGAAACGCTAAAAAGGTCGAATTCATTTACCGCAACACTGTACACACCGGCAACTTCGTTGATTTCTTTAACGTCAGTGCATTGATTGGCCAAGCACCTCTCCAAGTGAGTCTTCACCAGAACACGATCATGTCGTTCATCGGAACAGGCATACGAGCTTTTGAAGTGAACAGCCTGGCTGAAATTACAAGTACGGGATTTCACGTGGATGAGATAGTGGTGACTTTTGAGTAAGCCGTGATTTAAAAAACAAAGCAAAAACAAAAAACCAAAGGAAAATCAAGATGGACAAAATCAAGAGGGACGGATTTATTAAATTAAGTCCGTCCTTTTTAATCGGCTATTCAAACCACTCCTGCCGCTCATTGAACGTCCGTTGAATCAACTCAACCAACGTCTGCACTTCAGCCACATCCCGCGATGCGGAATTGACCGCCAACCACGCCTGCAACCTCATCGCCTCGTCAAACAACCCCGGCAACGCCACCAACCCGCGATCAAACCGGCTCATGTACATCGGCAACAAACCAATGCAAGCGCTGCACCGGATCATCTCCAGCATCAGTTCATAGGACTGCATCTGCACCACCCCGGCCAAGCGCTGTTCCACGAGATTGTTCCAGGGCCGAAAGCTGTCGATCTGCCGATCATGCTGCCATTGCACCAGCATGAAATCGGCAAGATCATCCGGGCTCTCTGGCCGTGCAGTCACGCGCGAATAGCGTTTGGCGATGTGCGGCTGATATTCCAGTTGCGCCAGACGTTGCGGTTCGCTGGTGGCGAAGGTCGGGCCGGGGTGCGGGGTTTCGCCGTGGGCGAGCCACAGCACGATGTCTGCACTGACCGCGCGCAGGGCCAGTTCGCTGTCGAGGGCGATGATCTCGAGGCGCACGCTGGCGTTGCGGCGCAGCAGTGCGATGAGGTCGCGGCCGAGGATGTCGTGCAGGATCGATTCGGCGACGGCCAGCCTGATCAGGGGTTGCTCGATCACCGGGAGTTTGCGTTCGTGGGCCAGGGCAACCAGTTGCGCCTGCAATTGCTGACCTTCGCGGGTCAGCGTCAAAGCACTGCCCTGAAAGCTGAACAGTGCGCATTGCAGTTGCTGTTCGAGCTGCGCCAGTTGTTTGCGCAGCAGGGTCGAGCGCACGTTGAGGCTGCGGGCGGCCTGCATGAAGCAACCGCAACGGGCGCTGACCAGAAAGTATTGCGCGATTTCGCCCTCGATCTTCGCAACCTGCGCCAGCCAGGGTTCGGCCTTTTCCTGCGGCCAGCGAAAATCGGGGTTGCCCTGTCGTCCTGCGGGTTCGGTGAATGACATCGATGACTCCCTGTCGATCTTTGTTGTTTGCCTTTGCACACATCTCCTGTGGGAGCTGCGGTGTCCGAATTACAGTTTTTCCTCCAGCACCTTGTTGAGTTCGGCCCCGTCGATGCTCAGGGTCGCGGTATTGAGCATGCCGTCCAGATACGCCTGGGCGATCTGTTCCTGACGCTGGGCCCGCAAGGCCTGGGTCAGTTGGTCGCGCAGTTCGTCGAGGGTCGCGGTGCGGGCCGGTTGCTGTTCGGTGAGTTTGATCACGTGAAACCCGGCGCTGCTTTGCACGGGATCGGACACCGCGCCGACCTTGAGCCGAGCGACGGCGCCACGTACTTCCGGCACCAGTTGCTGCAACGGTTGCAGGCCGGTGTCACCACCGCGTTCGGCGGTGAGGCGATCCTGAGAAAACTCCTTGGCCAGCGCTGCAAAGTCCGCCGGGGTTACCTGGGCTTTCTTGCTCAACTCCGTCGCCTGCTTGCGCACGGCCTCAAGATTCTGCGGCTCGTTCACGCCGAGGAAGATCTGGCTCACCCGATACAGCGCCGGCGTCTGCCAATTGGCCTTGCCCGCGTCATAGGCCTGCTGCAATTCGGCGGCGCTCGGATAGTCCGCCGGCACTTTGCTCACCGACTGCAAATAGTCGCGAAACACGATCTGCTCGGTGGCGGCGCGGGTTTGCCGCACTACGTCCGGACGCTGCGCCCAGCCTTGGGCGTCGGCCTGTTCCAGCACGGCTTTTTCGGCCAGGCGTGAACGTATCCAGCGCTCCAGTGCCTCACGATTGCCGCGCAGTTGCTCGCGGGTCTGCGGTGGAACAGCCGCCAGCAACGCCTGCAATTCCTCCGGCGTGACTTGCTGATTGCCCAACCGCGCCACCGCCGGCCCGGCAATGGCGCCCACGACCGGCGCCGGTTGCTGGGCGGCGACCGGGTCATTGCCCGGCCGCACCACCAGCGCCACGGCCACCACCAACAGCGCCACCGCAGCGGCGCTGATCACCATGGCAGGTTTCGTCACAGCGCGACTTCCTCTTGCTCAACCTTTGGAGTCTGGGCGGCAGCGGTGTTCTGGGTGAAATCACGCAGGTACACGATGAATTCCTGCAACAGGCGATCCCACAGTTCCAGATTGCCGCGCAGGTAATCGCTGCTGACGCCAGCGGCCACCACCACGTCCATTTCCATCACCAGAAACTCGCCCTGCAACGACAACCGGGCAAAGCGGCGGGTCGCGTTCCACTGCTCGGCCACACCCGCCGGCAACTCACCCTGTACGCGCAGTGCGCAGCTGAAGGTGAAGTCGACGTAGCTGCCCTGCTCCACCACCGCCGGGTTGCCGAAACGCACCGCGTAACCGATGCCCTGGCTGGCGCTGAGCAGTTGAACGATGCCGTTCTGTTCGGTCTGGTTGACGCGGTAACCGGCGGCTTGCAGCACTTCGGTCAGGGATTGCGGGGATACGTGGGAGATCAATTGAGTCATTACTTCTTCCTTGTCTATGAGTCTTTTAATCAGTGCGCGATCGCGGCTTGCGGCGCATCGAATTGTGTCTTGTACAGGTCATCGCCGAAGCCCTGAGCCAGTTCATCGAACTTGACCCGGGCGCTGCCGGCGAAGGGCTGGCGGATCTTCATCACCTCGGCCACATCGATGTTTTCGTAGGCGGTGAGGATCTGCTTGGCCACGCCATACATTTGCTGATTCTTGACCGAACATTGCTGCACTTGTGTGTCACGTTCGGCCAATTGCGCTTGAAGCTTAGACCGTTCTGCCTCTTTGGCACGGGCCATGACCAGCAACTCGTCATAGGCCTTCTTGAACTTGCCGGTCTGTTCGTTGCTGGCCGCCACCTGCGCCTGGGCCTGGCTGTGCAGGCTCTGTTGCTGCCCGGCCAGTTGCTCGGCGAGGCCTTTGGCCTTGGCCAGTTCGGCGGTCAATTGCTTGATTTGCGCCTGGGCTGCCTTGGCTTCGTTCTGCGCCGCCAGTTGCGCGGCGCTGGCCTGAGCCTGTTGGCTCTGCAGGGTTTGCAGTTGCTGGGTGGTGCTGCGCAACTGGGTGCGCAGACGCTCTTCCATGCCCTCGGCGCTTGTCCCGCTGGCAACGATCAAACCCAGACCCAACAACAAGATTCGCGTGTGCATTTGCCTCTCCCGGCGCCTTAGAAGCGCGTGTTGATCTCGAGCTGCAAGACGTCGATGTCGAACGGCGCGCCATACACCGCCTCGGTGCTCATCCAGCGGCCGGTGGCGTAGACGTTCTTCGCCAGGCCGTAGTTGCCCCCGAGGATGTAGCCCTTGGCGTTGGTGCCGCCGAGGTGGAACGACGAGTCGTTGAAGCCGTCCGGCAAGGCATCCGGCTGGATGTACTTGTAGCCGGCGAACAGGTTCCAGTCGCCCTGCTTCTTCAGGTCCAGCGCGTTGCCGAGGGTGAACTGCACCATCCACGCATTGGCGCCGCTTTCGATGTTGCCGCTGCTGTCGAGGTTGTTGACCAGTTGCCCGGCCGCACGCTTGCGCATGTCGCCTTCGTCGTAGCCGAGGTTGTGGATGTAGTTGCCCTGGCTGCGCAGTTTGAAGTCGGCAGGCAGGTCCGCGTCCCAGACCAGGTTCAGGTCCAGCAGGTTGAACTCCGACGCCAGGCCGACGAATTGCGGTTGTGGCGTGGTGCTCGGATTGAGCGGGTTCGGCGTGATGTCGCGCAGCAGGAATACGCTGTTGCCCTTCTGCATGAACGCCGCGCGGGTGCCGTCGCTGTCGCAGCCCGGCGCGCCGGCCCACGGCTCGCAAGGGCTGGAGCGCTGGCCCTGGATGTCCTGGAAGCGGTAGTAAGCCAACGCACCTTTCAAGCGGTTGTTGCTGTTGATCGCCCACTTGGCGCCGACCTGCGCGCCGTACAGCCACTTGTTGTCGCTTTCTTCCTTGTCGAAGCCGTTGCTGGTGGTGGTGTCGCTGGTGTAATCCACCGGGAACGCACCGACGGTGCCGAACACGCCCCAGTCGCGGCTCAGTTTGTGGTCGAAGATCGCCGCCACACCGTCGAAGTTCAGGTCGTTGGAATACAGCATGTCGGTGGACATGAACGGGTTGCCGAAGCGGCCACCGGTCAGGGTCAGTTCATCCGACGGCTTCCAGGTCAGGTAACCCTGATCGAGCCAGATGTCCTTTTTGGCAAAACCGCCGCCAAGGCTCTGGGTGGTCGACACCGGGTTGTTGTCCGAGCCGGTGCCGATGCGGATGCCGGCGGTCCATTCGGGCGAAATCTCCGCTTTCATGCCCAGCCGCGCGCGCAGGCGGAACAGGTTGGTGCGGTCTTCACGGGTGTTGAGCAACGGCGGCAACGCGGTGCTGCTGTTGGGGTTCACGTCGTACGGGCCGTTGTTGTTGAGCCGGGCGAAGTCGACGATTTCGTTACTGTTGCTGCCCGAGTAGTAGCGCGATTCGTCACGCAGACGGATGTCGCCGTCGAAGCTGATGCGCGACGCCCAGTCCGGGAAAGTGTTGGGCGCGGCCCAGTTTTCCTGCTTGGCGGTGGCCATGACTTCAGCCTTGACCTGATCACGAATCTGGTCGCGTACCGCCGCCGGCACGTATTGCACCCGCACATCGCCCGGTGCGGCGACCGGCCCGGCCGCCACAGCGGTAGACGCCGCAGCCTGTTTGGCCTGGGCCGCTTCGTTCTGGGCCTGAGCGATCAAAGCGTCGGCCTTGTCCTGTTTCAGAATGCCCTGCTCGACCAGCAAGCGGATCAGATTGATCGTGGCGTTCTCCGAGGGCGCAGGCGCTGCCGCGGCCTGACCGACCAGGGTCGCGATGACCATGCCGACCGCCAGGGACAATCGATTCACGTTGGAAATCATCTGCACACAACTCCTTTTCATACAGCTTTATGAATTCGGTTAACCCGGACGCCGCCCTTGCAGGGACATGCGCACAGGCAAAGTGATGGAGGCCGGTGGCCGTTCGCTCAGATGGGGCGCGTTACGCAACGCGGCCAGCACCTGACTGTCGATCTCGGGGTTGCCGCTGGACTTGACCAGTTCGACCCGGGTGATCTCGCCGACGCCGCTCAGCCACACATCGGCCTGCAGCGAAAACGCGAGGTTGCGCAGGTCCGGGTTCTCACGCAGCAGCTTCTGGAAAGTGAACGCGAGGAACTGGCTGTAGGTGCCGTTGCCCACACGCCCCCCACCGGCGCCGGCCATGCCGCCGCCCTTGCCCGCGCCGATGTTGAAGGCGTCGTTGCCGCTCTGGGCGTCGCCGTCCATTTGCATCGGGTTGGCCAGGTCGTCCGCCGGCGATGGCGGCGCTTCTTCCTCGGGTTTCACTTCCTGTGGCTCGGGCGTCGGCTCCGGCTCGACGATTTTTTCCTCGACCGGGGTTTCCGGCTCCGGCGGTTTTTCCGGCGGCGGAGGTGGCGGTGGCGGCAACGGAATGATCGTCGGCACCTTCGGCGCTTCCCGGCGGATGCCGCTCATGTCGTTGGCCCACTGCCACAGGAACCACGCGGCGAGTGCGCCGAGGATCAGCCCGGCGCCCCACTTCACGTAGCGCACTGGCGACTTCTTCACCGGCAGCGGTTCGATTGGCATCTGTGCAGTCATGACTCAGCCCTGCGTCGGTTTGCCGGTGACGAGACCGACCTGGGACAGTTCGAGCCGGCGCAACAGATCCAGCACTTCGATGACCTTCTGGTATTGCACCGTGGCGTCGCCGCGCACGATCACCGGGAAGTCCGGGTTCTGCGCCTTCTCGATGCGCAGGCGTTCTTCCAGCTCCGGCAGGGTCACCGGGTAAGCGTCGAGGAACACCTGGCCGCCGTCGTTGACCGAAATCGCCTTGGTCTTGGCCTCGGACAGCGACACCGCGGCGCTGGCCTTGGGCAGGTTGATCTGGATCCCGGAGACCTGCGCGGTGGCGGTGAGGATGAACATCACCAGCACCACCATCAGCACGTCCACCAGTGGCGTGATGTTGATGCTGTCTACCGCTGCATCTTCATCATCGTCGTGGGAGGCATTTACGGACGCCATGTCAGTGCTCCTCAGGCCGGTACGGAGTGGTTGGCGTGATGACCGCGCTGATGCGCCGCTTCACTGGACTGGCCTTCGCCGTGCATCTCCGCCAGACGGGTGATGAACTCGTCGACGAACACGCGCATGTCTGCGCTGACTTCCTTGTTGCGGGTGATCAGGCGGTTGTAGCCAAACAGCGCCGGGATCGCGACGAACAAGCCCATGGCCGTGGCGAGCAAGGCTGCAGCCATACCCGGCGCAATGGCGTTGATGTTCACGTCGCCGGCCATGGCGGTGCCGAGGAACACCACCATGATCCCCAGCACGGTGCCGAGCAGGCCGATGTACGGGCCGCCGGCGATGGCGTTGGACAGGGTCGAGAGTTTCGAGCTCAGTTGCTGGTTCTCCCGGGTGCGCACGCCGTCCATGGAGCAGCGGATGGCCTCGATGGTCGCCGCCGAAACCGACGAGGTATCGGCGCCTTGTTCGCGGCGAGTGCGGATCTCTTTCACCGCCACCTGATACAGGCGCCACAGCGGCGAGTGCTGCAAACGCTGGGCGAGTTGCGTGTCGTCGGCGAACATTTCCAGGCGAGTGCCGACCTTGGCGAATTGCACGCGGAAGTCTTCGTTGGCAGCGGTGACACGGCTCAGGGTGCGGTTCTTGCGCAGCATGATGATCCACGACTGGAACATCATCAGCACCAGCACCGCGATGATCACCCAGGCGTCCACCGGCACCGCGTTGAGCAGGAAGCCGAGGCTGCCGAAACCGAAGCCGGACTGTTCTTCATCGACGCCATAGGCCACCAGTTTCGACTCGGCGCCCTGGGAAGTGGCGTCGGCCAGCAACAGCGGCGCCGGACGGGCGACTTTCGACAGGCGCAGTTCATCGATAGCGCCAACGAATGGCTGGAAAGGACCTTCGTGCAGGTCGGCACCGATGGCCATGACCGAGTTGAACGCCGGCATCGCTTGAGCCAGCGTCGCACCTTCGCGACCGTTGATGTACAGCGTCACTTTCGCGCCTTCAGCGGTCAGGGCAACGTACTGCCACTGGCCCGGATTCAGCGGTTGCGTGGCCACGGCGCGCTGGCCGTCGATTTCCACGAACGGTACGCCCTGATTCACACCGACCAGCAGGCTGTTGGCGCCTTCGCGGCGGGCCAGGATCAGTTGCTCGCCGTTGGCCTGATCCAGTCGCAGCCAGGCGCTGAAGGTGAACGCGCTACCGGCGTTATGCTGCAGCGACGGACTGGCCGGCAACAGCAACGGCTGACCGCTGAACTGCAAGGCCCGCCCTACTACGCCGTCAATCGCGGCGCCGGTGGCGCTCTGCGCAGTGTTGCCGTAGGCGGTGGTGTCTTTGGCCGGGGTGCCGGTGGCGCCGTCGAAGTGATAGAGCGCGGTGTAATTCGGATCGAATGTGAGCTGACCGTTGCCGGTGGCCGGGGCTTTCTGGTTGCCGTAATACATCCAGATGTCCTGGCGCTGGCCGCCCTCGACATTCGGCACATCGACCCAGATCAGCGCCATGCCCATCAGCGCGTCGAAGCTTTCGATCTGGTGGTTGAGCACGGTCTTGTCGTCGGCTGCGACGAAGCGCAGGTCCGAGCCGTCCTCTTTCACGCCGTCAAAGGTGAAGTTGCCGGTGTGCAGGCGCACCAGCAGCGCGGTGCGGCCGAGGGCCTGATTGATCCCGGCGCCTTGCGGCGTAGTGTCGACGGCGATCTGTTTGCGGTAGTGCCAGTCGTCCTGCCACCAGGCCTGAGCCGTGGCCGGGAGCACGAAGCCCAGGCAGATCAACAACGAAAGGAATAGGCGCTGCATGGAAAGTGCTCCTTGTTAGAAAGTGGCCTGTAGGTTGAAGTGCAGGCGCGATTCCTGTTTCGAGGTGTTCGGCCCTTCGAGTAGCGGGTAGCCCCAGTCGACGCTGCCGGACAGCCATTTGCTCAGGCTGGCGCGGGTGCCGAGGCCGACACTGGCCAGGGCGTAACTGGCGTCCTGGTCCGGCAGTTCGTCGCGCAGGTACAGTTGCGCGCCTTCGGCGAAGGCGTAGAAGCGCCAGTCCTGCATCCAGGTGCCGGCGTACCTGGCCAGCGACGGTGTGCGGACTTCCTGACTGAGCAATACGCCGTCATCGCCGGTGCGTTCGGCGGCCAGATAGCCGCGAACCGAGGTCGCGCCGCCGGCAGAGAATTGCTCGTTGGAAACCAGTGGCCCCGACGCCAGCTGGAACGCGGCTTTGCTCGCGCTCTGCCAGTCGTTGTCGAAGGTCCAGGTGAAACTGGTGTCGCCCTTGAGCACGGCAAAACTCGGCTTGGCGCGGTAGCGCTTGTAGTCGAATTCTTCGTCGGAGCTGCCGTAGCCGAAAATGCTGCGGGTAGCCGCAACGAGGCTCAGGCCGAGGCCGAGCTGGCTTTTTTCGGTGTAGCGATAGCCGTTGTAGGCGAAGGTGAACGGCGCGTATTTCAGCGGCACCTTGTCGCTCTCGCCGGACAGGGTCAGGCGTTCGTCGAAATCCTTGAAGTCGATGCCGGCCGACAGCGAGTTCGACCAACTGCCACTGGACGGGATGGTGTAGATCGCCGACACGCCGTAGGAGTGACCCTTACCGAGCACGTTGCTGCCACCGATGGTCGCGACGTTGCTGTCGGACTGGTAACCAGAGAGCTGCACGCTCCAGCGGTCGGTCAGCGGCGCGGTGTACGAGCCGGACCAAACCTTTGCGTTGTCGGTGTCCTGCGGTGCGGTGAAGTAGGTCAGGTTGATGCTGTGGCCGAGTTGCCAGAGGTTGTTGTAACCGAGGCTGGTGACGGCGCGCAGCTTTTCGGTGTCGGCGCTGTAGTCGTTGTTCAGACCCACGCTGGCAGTCCACGGGTTCTGGTCTTCGACTTGCAGATCGACGTCCATGGTGCCGGGGCGCTGACCTTCGCGCACCAGCGGCATCACCTGCCGGCCCGGGGTCTTGTTGAGTTGCGCCAGTTCGCCCTGGACCTTGGCGAAGTCCGGTACTTCGCCTTCCTTCAGCGCCGGGACGTTGTCGCGGATGTCCAGCGGCGAATAGTGTTTGGCGCCGACCACCCGCACCCGGCCGACCTTGGTTTCGCTGACTTGCAGATAGACGATGCCGTCGGCCACCGCCTGTTCCGGCAGTTCGACGAACACCGATTGATAGCCGCGTTCCTGATAGACCTTCTGCAAGGCATCCCGCGCGCCTTCGATGTCGCTCAGGGCTTTTTGCGGGCCGAGGAACGGATACACCGCTTCTTCGATCGCCCGCGCATCGAGCACGGTGTTGCCGCGCACGAAGTATTCGTTGACGTCCACCAGACGCTGCGCCGCTGCGTTTTCGGCTTCATCGGCGAACGCCGGCTGCGCGCCGGCCGTCACCAGCAGCCAGCCCCACAGCGCCAGCCGTGACGTGAAAATCTGCTCCACACTACCCCCTGAAATTCGCGATGACCTGTTGGCGTCTCGGCGCCCTGTGTATTGCGTCGGTTGCTGGCCGCCGTCAGTTGCTGACGTGCGGGGCGCAGGCGTGTTTGCCGAGCCAGGTGTGCAGCAGCGCGAAGTTCAAGGAGAACTCGGGCATTTGCAGCAAGGCACCGCAGAACACTTCGCCAATGATTTTCTGAATGAGCAGCACCGCACGGGGCTCGTTGAGCAGCGTGGCGATGTCGCGACTGAGGACGTTGTAGCTCCAGACTTTCTGGTTCAGGCCCAGGCCGACGAACCAGCGGAACAGCAGGTTGTAATTGAGTTGCTCGAACAGCTGCTGCTCGCTCGGCACCGAATACAATAGTTGCAGGAGCAGGATGTGCATGACCGTTTGCGCCGGGATCAGCATGCCGGGCTGGGCGTTGAGTTCGTGCAGGAGATCGGCGTGGGCGTCGAACAGGTCGTCGATCTGCGGGCGCAGCAGCACCAGCGAATGACCCGGCGGAATGTAGCTGGAGACCTCTTTCAAGGCGCCCTGCCAGTCATCCTGCGACACGATCCAGACCCACGGCGCGCCGTAGCGATACACCGAAACCGGCTTCTTGCGCGCGGCTTCGACGATCTTCGACAGGCGTTGATCGAGTTCCTGCATGCCCACTTTCGAGTAGCGTTCCATAGTCCCCATTGCCTCACTCCCGGCGTCCCGCCTCGGCTTGTGAAAAGCGCCCAAAGGGCCCCTCAAGCGCGTTACATAGGCATGACCGGACTGGCGATGTGCTACCGAACTTTTGTCATAAAAGCTTCATTACAGAATTTGATCGGGAAACGGCGGGCATAAAAAAACCTGTGGGAACTGGCTGGTTCCCACAGGCTTTCGTCGTGATTTAACGTCAGGAATAAACCGGCCAGGTATCGACGATCTTGCCGCCACGCACCGCCAGCAAGTCACCGAATTGCAGAAGGACGGCCTCGGTCTGAGTTGGCCGCAGAAAGACTTGATCCTCCACCGTCAGCCCCACGGCATTCGAACCATTGACCATCTCCTGATTCGAACTGCGCCCATAAACACCATTGCTCTGCAACCCCGGCGGCGATTCGAACTCGGCCATCCAGTTGCCGCCGTAGATGAAGAAGGTCTGCCGCTGGTTGGCGTCCCACCATGAAAACAGCTTGGACTTGTCGTCCAGTGCCGGGATGTTCACCGCGCCGGTGCTTTTCAATACCGGCGTGGCGATGTACGTGGCAGGCACATGCTCCACCAACGACGGCAGATCGTAGTGCGTCGGCTTGAGCATCGCCGTGCCCACCGACACTTCACTGCTCAGGGTTTCGTTTTCATGCATGCGATAACTCGGGCTGCCGGCGGTGTTCAGGCACAAGCCGTCATGCCACAGCGCCGGATACTGCTGCCGGGTGAAGTCGACGCAGCGCTGATAAATCACCATCACCTTGGCGAACAGCTCCTCGGGCGAACCGAGAATCCCCGGCACGCCCATGCCCACGAACGGGTCGTAGCCCATGAAGCCGGCGAATTCCAGGTGCTGCAGGTTGGCGGCGATCAGCGCGAACATCTGCCCGAGCACGTTCAAGTCACTGACCCCACCCCGGTGCAGGCCGACGTCCAGTTCGATGTTGATCCGCATCCGGGTGCCCAGTCCCTGAGCCAGCGCGAGGTATTGCTGCAGGCGCTCGGGGTTGTCGATCAGCCATTGCAGTTGTTTCGCCGGGTCGAACGGGCCTTTGTGGGTCTGGTAGAACAGCTCGGCAGAACGGACCGGCAACGGCTTGCCGAGCAGGATGTCGGACTGCGGATAGACCTGTGCATCGTGATTGAGAAACGGCTGATGAAACGACATCAACCGTTGCGTCCCGGCCCTTTGGCCGATGTAGCTGAGCAGCCCCGGCGACGGCAGCGATTTCTCCACCAGGCGCAGGTGTTTGCCGCTGCGTTTCACCGACCCCATCACCACGTCGATGTTGTGGTCGAGGCGATCCAGATCGATCAACAACACCGGGCGCATCGGGCCTTTGGTCTTGAGCTCGTTGTTCAGCGCCCGGAAATATTCACTGTAGGGCCCGCCGCGATCCCCCGGCCGCAGCCATGCGCCAACGCCCACCAGCAAAGCGCCGACACCCAAAGTCCCGAGCACGAAATTACGTCGATTGACCGCCATCAGCTCACCCCCAGAATCGACGACAGATGCCCGTTGAGAAACTTGCCGCTCGGGTCCAGCGCCTGGCGTACCTGAATGAATTCCTGCCAGCGCGGGTACAACGTCTGCAAGGTCCGGGCGTTGAGCGTGTGCAACTTGCCCCAGTGCGGGCGGCCGTTGTACTTCCAGAAGATCGGCTCGACGGCGGCGAAGAAGTTGTGATGATCCATCTGATAATGCTGGTGGACCGAGATCGAGCAGCTGTCGCGGCCCTCGAACATGCTCAAAGGAATATCGTCAGCCTTGACGTAGCGGTACTCGATGGGAAACCAGGTGCGCAAGTCCTTGTCGCGGATCAGCTTGAGAATCTCGCGCAGGCACGCCGGGCCATGTTCGGCGGGCACCGAGTATTCCATCTCATTGAAACGCACGGTGCGCACGTTGGCGTAGATGTCGAACGAGTCGCCCACCCGATCCTCGAAACTCGCCAGATGCCGCAGGCTGTTGAGCAACGAACTGCGCAGGCCAGGGAAATCGCTGCCGTACTTGTCGATCTTCTCGATCAGGGTCACGAACTCGTTGCCGCCCTCTTCTTCAGGCGGAATCGGCGGCGTGGCCGGGTCGGTGGTTTCGTTGAGGGCGATGGACAAGGCGTAGTCGGAATGGGTGACGACGAGCATTTCCCAGTGCTGGTTTTCCGATGTGTTCTTGTCGATGTCTTCCAGCAGTTCTTCGGTCTTGGCGATCCACTGGCGTTCGCGCAGGCGGTAGGCCGGGCGGTTTTGCAGGCGGACTTTGGTGGCCACACCCAATGCGCCGAGGGACACCCGGGCGGCGTTGAACACTTCGGGATGACGCTGGCTGTCGCAGTCCAGCACCTCGCCGCTGGCGGTCACCAGTTGCATGCCGCAGACGTGGGCGGAATAGGACTGGAAAGTTTTGCCGGTGCCGTGGGTGGATGTGGAAATCGCGCCGGCGAGAGTCTGGTAGTCGATGTCGGCCATGTTTTGCAGGGCCTGGCCGACGTCCTTGAGCGGCGTGCCCATGCGCGACATCGGCGTGCCGGCGGCGAATTCGGCTTGCAGGGTTTTCGGGTCGTGATCGAGCAGGCCGTTGAAGTAGCTCAGCGACAGCAATGTGCCGTCGGTGGGCACCAGCGCGCTGAAGGAATGCGCCGAGCCGACCGGACGGATCTTGCCCGGTGCCTGCCGGATCACCGCCGTCAGTTCATCCAGATTCTTCGGTGCCACCCGCGCCGCCGGCAGGCAACTCTGGCCGCCCGACCAGTTGCGCCACGGGATCAACCGGGGTGCGCGCATCAATTGGCCCAAGGCCGGATTCGTCGCCAGCGCACTGAAAGCGCCGACGATGCTTGCCCGTTGCAACAGCTGACGTCGAGTCAGATCCATCGTCATGCGCGCACCCTTATTGTGGCAGCGGCTGATCGGCCATGAAGCCGATCAACTGGAGGAATTGTTCTTCCGAGCATTCGACGCACTGGCCCATCGGCGGCATGCCGTTGTAGCCATTGATGGCGTGGTCGAGCAGCGTGTCGGCGCCCTGCTGGATGCGTGGTTCCCAGGCCTTGCGGTCACCGGTCAGCGGCGCATTGGCGGCGGGGTTGGCGTGGCAGAGCTGGCAGCTGTTGGCGTAGATCTGCGCCAGCGCCGGGTCTTTGGGAATGGCGTTGTTGGTGCTGGCCGGGGGTTTGGGGTCTTCGCCACAGCCGGCCAGTACAGCGGCCAGCATCAGCGGCAACATGATTCGGGATGCCCGCATAACGATCCTCGCGTGGGGTGCCACTTATTGTTGTGATCACACCTTAAGGCAGCGACGCCAGCACGTTGAGGGCATTGCGGGCCAGTGAAGGGGGCAAACGGGGACAGTCGGGATGCGGCTCGGCATCGGCTAAACGGTGGCAATTTTGCTGAGCCCTCTGCCCTGCGCCTTTGCGTGACATTCGCGTGACATTTGCGGGTTTAAATTGCAGCGCGTTCAGGCGTATAACCTGTACAGACTTTTCAATTGGCAAGCAGGGTAGCGACATGACCACAGCAAACATCCTTGGCAATCTGTTCCCTTCTGTCAGCGACATCCCGGAAAAATACCGCCTCGACGGTCAGGTCGAACAACGCGAATACCTGGTCGATGGCCAGTTGCGCCGCTGGGACGGCCCGCTCGCCACCGTGCGCAGCCCGGTCTATCTGCACGGCGAAAACGGCGATGAACAAGTGATCCTCGGCAGCACGCCGCTGCTGGACGCCGACACCGCCCTCACCGCCCTCGACGCCGCCGTGCGCGCCTATGACCGGGGCCAGGGCCTGTGGCCGACCATGCGCGTGGCCGAACGTATCCAGCACGTCGAAGCCTTCCTCGGACGCATGCGCCAACAGCGCGACGCCGTGGTGAAACTGCTGATGTGGGAAATCGGCAAGAACCTCAAGGACTCGGAAAAAGAGTTCGACCGCACCTGCGACTACATCGTCGACACCATCAATGCGCTGAAAGAACTCGACCGCCGCTCCAGCCGCTTCGAGCTTGAACAGGACACCCTCGGCCAGATCCGTCGCGTACCGCTTGGCGTGGCGCTGTGCATGGGCCCTTACAACTATCCGCTGAACGAGACGTTTACCACGCTGATCCCGGCGCTGATCATGGGCAACACCGTGGTGTTCAAACCGGCCAAACTCGGTGTGCTGCTGATCCGGCCGCTGCTCGAAGCGTTCCGCGACAGCTTCCCGACCGGCGTCATCAACGTGATCTACGGCAGCGGCCGCGAGACCGTCAGTGCGCTGATGGCCAGCGGCAAGATCGACATCTTCGCCTTCATCGGCACCAACAAGGCCGCCAGCGACCTGAAGAAACTGCACCCGAAACCACACCGTTTGCGCGCCGCACTGGGGCTGGATGCGAAGAACCCCGGCATCGTTCTGCCGGAGGTGGATCTGGACAATGCCGTCAGCGAAGCCGTCACCGGCTCCCTGTCGTTCAACGGCCAGCGCTGCACCGCATTGAAAATCCTGTTCGTGCATGAAGACGTGGTCGAAAGCTTCATCGAAAAATTCAACGCGAAACTGACCAGCCTCAAACCGGGCATGCCATGGGACAGCGGTGTGTCGCTGACGCCACTGCCGGAGTCGGGCAAGGTCGATTACTTGCATGGTCTGGTGGCCGATGCGCAAAGCAAGGGCGCCCAGGTGGTCAACCCGAATGGCGGCGAGTCGCGGGAATCGTTCTTCTATCCGGCGGTGCTGTACCCGGTGACGCCGCAGATGCGCGTATATCAGGAAGAGCAGTTCGGCCCGGTAGTGCCGATCGTGCCGTACCGTCACCTCGATACCGTGATCGACTACGTGCTGGAATCGGACTTCGGCCAGCAACTGAGCATCTTCGGCACCAACCCGGTGGCGGTCGGCCGCCTGGTCGATACCTTCGCCAACCAGGTCGGGCGGATCAACCTCAACGCCCAGTGCCAGCGCGGCCCGGACACCTACCCGTTCAACGGGCGCAAGAACTCCGCCGAGGGCACGCTGTCGGTACACGATGCGCTGCGGGTGTTTTCGATCCGTACGCTGGTGGCGACCAAGTTCCAGGAACCCAACAAGGATCTGATCAGCGAAATCATTCGCGGGCGCGATTCGAATTTCATCGCCACCGATTACATCTTCTAAGGAGGAATCACCGCTGAGCACTTTCAGCCCCCACCGCTGGCCGCCGCTGTTGCGGCGGATCCTGCGGCCGCTGCTGGACCCGTACCGTCGCTATCGGCATGCGCGGCTGATTCATGCGGTGCGGGTAGCACTGGGACTGCTCGCGACAATCCTGCTGACCACCGGCATCAACCTGCCCCACGGCGAGTGGGCGTCGGTGACCATGCTGGTGGTCATCGGCGGTTTGCAGCATCACGGCAACATCGGCAAGAAAGCCGCCGAACGCGCCACCGGCACCTTGATCGGTGCCGGCGTCGGTCTGTTGCTGGTGGCGCAACAGGCCTGGCTGGGAATGCCGTGGCTGACCTATTTCGCGATGGCGGTGGTGTGCGGATTCTTCTCGTATCACGCCATCGGCAAGGGCGGCTACACTGCCCTGCTCTCGGCCATCACCGTTTTCATCGTCGCCGGACATGGTGACAACCCGATCACCGACGGGCTGTGGCGCGGGGTCGATATCCTGATCGGTATCGCCCTGGCCCTGGCCTTTTCCTTCGCCCTGCCGCTATACGCGGTGTACTCGTGGCGCTACAACCTGGCCGATGCATTGCGCGATTGCGCCACGGTGTACGGACGGATCATCAGCGGTGAGCCGGTTTCCGCCGATGAACATCTGACACTGATGGGCCGGTTGAACACGGTGATGGTGCAACTGCGTTCGCTGATGCCGTCGGTGTCCAAGGAAGTGAAGGTCTCGATGACCGAACTGGACGCGATCCAGCGCAACCTGCGCATGTGCATCAGCACCCTGGAAATCCTCGGCAATACCCGGCCGGACACCAACGACCCTGAAGCGATGGCGCATCTGCAATCGGCCTTGAAGGCCGAGCATCGGCAGATCCGTGTGCAACTGATCGGCATGGCCCGGGCCCTGAAAACCGGTGCGACTCAGCGCCTCGGGCGCCCGGTGGAAATGCCGGACGCCAGCCTTGATGCGCCGGTCTACAGCCCTCTCGACGGTTACCGTCTGCTGACCCGGCAACTGGCGTCCAACATCGGCGAAATGCGCCAGCGCCTGGCGAAGACCGCACCGCGCTGGAACATCTGAGGATCACTGCGCCGCCAGACGCCGCGACTTGAAGCCCCAGCCCTGTTGCATGCCGGCGGCGGCCAGCAGGATTGCCGCTACGCCGATCCATTGCAGGGTCTGCAGTTGATGTCCGAAGGCAAACCAGTCGACGAAAATCGCAGCAATCGGGTAGATGAACGACAGTGCGCCGGTCAGTGCCGTCGGCAGTTTCTGGATCGCGCCGTAGAGCAACACGTACATCAGACCGGTGTGGACGATGCCCAGCGTCACCAGGCTGGCCCAGGCACTCGGCGCCTGTGGCAGCGCGTTCAAGTGGGCGAACGGTGCCAGCAGCAACACACCAGTGCAGACCTGAATCAGCGCGATCAGGTGTGGCGGCGTGCCAGTCAAGCGCTTGATGATCAGCGCAGCGATTGCGTACAGGAATGCCGCCCCCAGTGCCAGCGCAATGCCCATCAGGTAATCATTGCCGCCCTCGCCCTGCCCGCCGTGGGCACTGACGATGGCCAACATTCCCATAAACGAAATCGCCAGCCAGAACAGCTTTTGCAAGGTGATCTTCTCGCCCAGAAACAGCGCCGCCAATCCCACCAGCATGAACGGCTGCACGTTGTACACCGCCGTACCGATGGCAATCGAGGCCCGTGAATAGGAGGCGAACAGCAGCACCCAGTTGCCGACAATCGCCACACCGCTGAGCACGGCCAGCAGGAACGTGGTGCGGGTCAGAATGTCCGGACGCAAGAAGCCGAAAGCGGCGCAAATCAGCAATAACGTCCCGGCACCGAATACGCAGCGCCAGAACACCACATCCAGTACAGGCTGCCCGGACACCAGCACAAACCAGCCGATCGTCCCGGATATCAGCATGGCAGCGGTCATTTCGAATGAGCCGCGACGGATTGTTTTGTCCATCATCAATCTCCTTAATGTGTGGCAAAAGTATGCCAAGCGAGACAGTGGCTTCTCCAGCGCAAAAAGCAGGCTAAACTCGATTTCCGCCTTTTTTATCAAGGGTGGTTTGCGTCATTCGCCTAATGCGGGAGTTGTTTGTATGACCGACGATATTGACCAGATCCTGATCGGGGCCTTGATGGAAGACTCCCGACGTTCGCTCAAGGCCTTGGCGCAGATCAGCGGGTTGTCCTCGCCGAGCGTGGCTGAGCGCTTGCGCCGACTGGAAGAGCGCGGCGTGCTCAAAGGCTATACCGTGGAGATCGACCCGAAGTGCTTCGGCTACCAGTTGCAGGCCATCGTCCGTGTGCGGCCATTGCCGGGGCAATTGCAGGAGGTGGAGCGGCAGATTATGTCGATTCCCGAGTTCACCGAGTGCGACAAGGTCACCGGCGAGGACTGTTTCATCGCCCGCCTGCATGTGCGTTCGATGGAGCAGTTGGATACCTTGCTCGACCGCCTCAATACCCTGGCCGAAACCAACACTGCGATCGTCAAGAAGACCCCGGTCAAACGACGATTGCCGCCGATGGCGTGAGCGGCGTAGATTGAGTTTTTTCCAGCGAAGGATTCGCGGCATGAAAATTCAGGCGGTGATACTGACGGCATTGATGCTGGCGGGTTGCGGGACCATACAGACCGTGGCGCTCAGCGATAAAACGAACGTCGATCAGTTGAAGGCAAACAAAACCTACTGTGGCGCCGTACCGCGTATCTACAGCGGCGTGACGTACGACTTCTGCATGTTGCACGCCGAAAAACCGGATGACGTCGATGCCTTCAACTACAAGAACCCGTCCCTCGGGCTGGTGGTCGACGGAGCCGTTTCCGGGGTGCTGGATACGCTTCTGCTGCCCTACACGATTTACAAGCAGCACGCCGATGGCAGCATGGTCATCAACTGATTGCCTGATCACGTTTTTGCAGACAACAAAAAACCCGCTCTCGCGGGTTTCCTGTTTATAGCGGTGTAGCAATCAGTCGTCGCGGCTCATGATGCCGAAGATCTGCAACAGGCTGATGAACAGGTTGTAGATCGATACATACAGGCTGATGGTCGCCATGATGTAGTTGCGCTCGCCGCCGTGGATGATGGCGCTGGTCTGGAACAGGATGCAGACCGACGAGAACAGCACGAAACCTGCGCTGATCGCCAGTTGCAGGCCGCTGATCTGGAAGAACATGCTCGCCAGCGTCGCACCCAGCAACACGAAGAAACCGGCGGTGATGAAGCCACCGAGGAAGCTCATGTCCTTGCGGGTGATCAGCACGTAGGCCGACAGGCCACCGAACACCAGTGCAGTCATCGCGAACGCGGAGCTGACCACTTCAGCGCCGCCCTGCATGCCCAGGTAACGGTTGAGGATCGGGCCGAGCAGGAAACCCATGAAACCCGTCAGGGCAAACGCCGACACCAGGCCCCAGGCCGAATCACGGAGTTTGTTGGTGAGGAAGAACAAGCCGTAGAAACCGATCAGCACCACGAAAATATTCGGGTAGCCGACGCGCATCTGCTGGGCCACGAAAGCCATCACACCACTGAAAGCGAGGGTAAGCGCCAGCAAGCCGTATGTGTTGCGCAGGACGCGGCTAACCTCTAGCTGCTCAGCCTGCACGCTGTTATGAACTGCGTAATCCTGTTCGCGCATGGCGACACTCCTGTTGGTTTGAAACGTTCAGTCGCAAAGATCATAACAGACGCTCTGTAACAAGCCATGCACAGAGTTTGACAGTGTGTTTCATTCAGGTATTATGGCGCCCGCAACGCAACGGAGGTGTGGCCGAGTGGTTTAAGGCAACGGTCTTGAAAACCGTCGACTGTAACAGGTCCATGAGTTCGAATCCCATCGCCTCCGCCATATTTGATACGACAAAGCCCTGATTATTCAGGGCTTTGTCGTTTCTGCAACTCGTGTTTTCCGGTCCTCCCTTTCCGGGTGGTTTCCGCATCTTTTCGGTCATTTCCGTAAACCTGCCCTTCCGACAGTACCGGGTCGACCTCGAAACACTGGAGGATATGACTGTCGTCAACAGGCAACTTTCCAGCAGCAAAGGACGCTTAATGAGAACACCGCTACTCGCTATTGCCCTCGCAACTCTATTGAGCGCATGTGCCATCCCTTACCAAACCCCGGAAGCCCGCGCCAATATTGAACGCGATTTGAAGCTCGGCGCGGATGAAATCGTCACTATCACCGAAACCAACTGGTGCTTGTTTCCCTATGGTGATTTGCAGGTGTGCAGGCCCACGCAAGGCCTGGGAGTGCTGACCAAAAGCAAGCTGGTGCTGGCTCTCTATAAGGGCGGCATCTACCAGCAGGCTGAAGTCATCAAGGCCAGCGATGTGCAGTGTGCCCACCTGCAAAGTGGCAGGGCCGCAGCCGATACCTTCTACCTGTTCAGTGAGCGTTGGGCCGCCATGCTGGCGCCGATTACCGTGGGAGGAGCCTTGGCCCTCGACAAGAAAACCCAGTTCCTGAGCGTTTTGGTGCCGCCAGGCACTGAGAGCTTCACGGCTGGCCAGGGAAATTTTATTCGGGTCACCGATCGCAAGAATTACTCGGCTGTGGCAGTACCGGGTACCAACACCTATGTAGGAACCAGCGAGAGTATTCACCAGATATTCAATCCGTGTACGCAGGAAAAGAAGCTCTCTACCGGATCATGAGTCCTGGCCTTTCGAGTGAAACAGTCCCGGCAGCAATTGCAGCGCAAGTAATTCAATGCAGGCCCGAAGCGCCGGGCCTCGCAGCATGACTATCGAAACGTTGCAGTAGAAGCAGTCGATGGCTGCTTCTACTGCTGTTTACCAAAACCAATACGGCAAGAACTTCGGCGTGGGCTCGATCATCAGTTCCAGGTGATAAGTGACGGGATTGAAGAAAAACATATCCAGAATCAAGAACGCCCCTACCCCAAACGACAGCGTCATGAACTCGCGATAAGGATGTTCGGAGAAGTACTCGCGTCTGGTGTGGTAGAAGCTCAACAGCGCAAGCAACCCCAGGCCTGCGCCGAGATAGTTAGGCTGCAACGGAATTTCGGAAAAGTTGTTGTAGACCAGAACCGACACCAGCATCCCCAGCCCCAGTACGGGCAACTTCAGGCAGAACTTCAGCAGGCCGTTTTTGGCGCGTACGAAGGCGGCTTCCTTGCTGACAAAAAGGTACGCGGCCAGAAGTGAAATAGCCGGGGTAATTGCCAGGATGTAACGGGCTTTCTTGGAGCTCGGGATTGTGAACAGTACCAGCAGCACCAACAGCCACCCGGTCAGATAGAGCAGCAGGTCTATGTCCTTATCGCGGGTCGAACGGAAGAACAGTTTGTACTTCTTCAGAATCACGTTGATGGCGTAAAACACCGTAAAGCCGTAGGTAAACAGGCCTGCGGAGAAGTAAAAGTAATAACGCGGCGCATGATCGGAGCCGAAGCGTCCAATGCCCTGCATGTTCAACACTTCTTCCAGAAACAGTTGTCCCCCTTGCAGGTAGGCCGCCCAGGCCAGCAGCACAACCCCGGCGGCCAGAATCAGACCCGAGAGAAATGAAAAAAGCAGCAACATGCGCCATTGACGGCTCAGGAAGTAGTAAGCCCCGATGACACAGGCGGGCCCGATCAAACCGATAGGCCCACGAAACGCAAATCCAAGCGCCAGCCCTACGAACAAAAACACCAGACGGCGCGGATCCTTTTTCAACTCGGCCGAATAGGCCACATAGAAGCAGATCAACGTAAACAGGGCCGGATAGATATCCAGTGCCAGTGAGTTCACACCGTCCAGAAAGGCCCAGGTCAACAGGCTGAAAAGTACACCGTATGCGCCCCACTTCTTGCTGTGCAAGGCCCCGAGCCTATAAATGAACACCAGCATCAGGGACGCGGCAATGCAGGAAGGCAGGCCCATTGAAAGTATGGAAACACGGCCGAACGGCAAGGAAACCAGATAGACCAACAAGGTATTGAGGACCGTGTAGTCGGGATAAGGCTTGAGGTCGTCGGCAATGGGAAACAGCGTGACGCCGTGCAGCAACATGTACTCGGCAAAATCGACAAAGCGCGTTGTGTAGTTGAGGACTGCAGGTTTGTACTGCAACATCATGAACACGGCCAGTGTCATGAAGAAAATGCTCAGGCATGGATTTCTTGCAATCAATCCTTTCAACATGCCTGCCCGCCAAGTGCGCTCTACAACAAGCGGGGCATCAAATCGATCCATCGGTAACCCTTTAGTGAAGTTGTTCTTTTTGGCCAGAATCCTGAATGTCCGGTAACGCTGGAATTGGCTTCCTGCTTCCCGGAAAGTTGAATTTGAGACTAGCCCACGGCGGGGACTATTCAAGCATTACGCGCCCCAACATTCCCTGAACGAGACTGATGAAAGTCGATAAAAAAGCCCGGCCAGACACCTTCGTCACTGACGAAGAGTATCTGGCCGGGCTTATGGCTGTTCAGTTATTGGTTATTGACGGTGATGTAGGGATCCCAGGTGTGGTCTGTGCCAATCTGGTTAAGGTCGCGGTCGTACAGGGCGAAGTTGATGGTGTACCAGAGTTTTCCGGGATTCAGAGCAGTGGCTTGCCACAGGGAGTACGTCACATCGGTTTTGGAAATGCCACCGGGAGCCGCTTTATTCAAATAGATCACTACACCGGGCACGTTGAAAGAGACCGGTGTCGAGATGGTGCCTTTGTAATCGCCACCCTGATGAGGGTCGCCGGGCTGGACGTTCTTGATCTGTGCAATGCGGTCGAAGTTGCGCGACAGCGTGGTGGCGCGCCAGCGGATGTTGTCGCCGGTTTTGACATCGATCCACAACTCGTTGCCGCCTTCGCCGGTGTTGCCGCTGGCATGGGGATCGACGGCATCGCGCGTTACCAGCATGGAAATCGCACCACCGACGTCACCGGGATGGGCGATCAGGTAGTCGGCATCGATATTGACGAGCACGTCGTAAGTATTAGTCGCACTGGACATTTTGCTGCTCCTTGTTGGAATGGCACAAACGACCGCGCCCGCAAAGGCTGTCCGGCTCATCCGGTCCCTGGATGCGGTCTGCGAAGAACGATAGGAGATGGCTTTATGGTGTCAACGTGCGATCAGTTGACGCGGGGTAAACGCGGTGTGATGTGGCGCGAACAAGGCTTTGATTTGCTTCTCTGCTGGCCAATCTCGTCATGGTTTACTGGATGTACGCTGACTGTTTGAGTTGGCAAAGGCGCACACTCAACGTCGGTAAATGCTGGCGAAGCACCCTCGACAGGTAACGACAGCGGCTTAAAACATCGGTAGTATTTCGGCTTTTTTTACCAGCATTCAACTCGGACGAAAGCTAATCCAGACATGAAAAAACCACCCGCTCTTCTTGCGCTAATTATCGCTTTGTATGTCACATATTCTGTATGGCCATTCCTGTTTGGGCCTACACCTGACAGCCTGGGCCATGTCGCATTTTCATTGACTGTTTCGCTTTTTGCTTTTTACGGAAGTGCGATTGCTTGCAATATTCTGGCGATCGTATGTGCCATTGCTGCTCAGAGTGTTCTCGGCACTGCCATAGAGATCGTAGAGAGCAATATCTACTTGAGCGCATTCTTGATTGCTGCTGCGCTGTTTCTGGCGCGCGGCGCTCACTATTTGCTTTTTAGCAAGCGAATTCACGAGTTCCAAGGAAAGTATGCGCAAGTATCCGAGGGGCATTCCGGCCTTTCACAAAACCTGAAGCTACGTTAGCGTGCACGTTTTTAAACCGGGAAGCTTTGATGAAAGCGGTGATGGAACGACTTGAAAAATGGTTGGAAGCCAATATTCCTGAAATACGCGAAGATTTGGCTCCGGGATGTTCGAACACTGCAATCGCCGAGTTCGAAAACCTGGTTGGCAGGCCTTTTCCAGAGAGCTTGAAGGATCTCTACAGGTGGCATGACGGGCAACGCGGTGCTACGAATTCAGGCCTTTTCTATGGTCTTGAGTTTCTGTCGCTGGCAAAGGCCAGAGAGAATTGGGAGTCCTGGAACGACATTATCGATGGGTGGTCGCCCGAAGAAATGACCGAGGCGAGCAGGTTCTGCACATCAGGAACTCCCGACGCTGTCCAGGCACTGTATGCCAACCGATACTGGATTCCTTTCGCCTACGACTACGGTGGCAACCATCTCGGAGTGGATCTGGACCCGGGAGCGCGCGGAACCGTAGGTCAGGTCATCAACTTTGGAAGTGACGAAGAAGATAAATACGTTGCGGGCAGCTCCGTTGCTGCGTTTATGGAATGGTTCGTTGATGAGCTCGAAAGTGGCAACTTCGCAATCAGTGAGGAAGATGATGGTTCTCGAAGCTTGAACACCAAGGTGCCCGAGTTGTTTCATTTTCTGGATGCGGTTCCCGTTCTGTTCGGGGCGCAGCGTGCTGAGTGAGTCGGAATAAACGCATAAAAGGGGACTGATTTTCAGATAATAAATCAGTCCCCTTTTTGAGACGCAGGAGAACGGCCATGTACGCTTTCGCGATCAGAGAAGGCTATGGCAGCAAAGAACTGCTGATTGAGTTCTGTCCACAGCCATCGGATATCGGGTTCCAGGAGGCGCTCCGCCTGGTACTGGCGCCATTGGGATTCTCGGTCAGCACCACGGAGCATGGCATATGGGCATCCCACTCCCATTCAGAAAGCAAGTTTGGAACTGTCCGAATTGACAGCGACGCCTGGACCGTTTTCGGAGAAGCCGACCAGTGTTCCGACAATCCCACCCTCAACGGGCAACTCATTTATGAGCTCGGCTCAATACTGATCACTAGCGGGGCGTTCCAGGAAGTTCCGTGGCATGGCGCTGGCAATTCGGATGACTAAATTTCTGCAAAGCGCTAGTTGGCGAAGACATTGGCACTTTAGATCCAGCACGCCCAGGGAGGCATCGGATCAAAAATGGATTTCATCATGGATTTCTTGTTCAACCTGCTGGCGTACAAGGTAGGCGTTTTCGTGCTGCAATTGCTGAGTGGCGGCCGCTTCAAGGGAGAAAGCGGTTTTGCCTGGGGCTGGGCACTCGTCGTCGGCGGTTTGGTGCTTTACACACCTTTTGTGGTGTTTATCGCCCTGCTCATTCATTACAGCGGCGGGTAGCTGTCCGTCGCTCGCATCATCTTCGGAAGTACACGATGCGCTTCATCGTCAAAACTCATCAAGATCGACCTATAAAAATGAAAACATCGTTCACGGCTTTACTGGCCACGTTGTTCATCACTCAAACAGCACCCTCCTTCGCAGACAACACCAACGGAAAGAATCTCTACTCACAGAGATGCGCCGTGTGCCACGGGCCCGATATCAAGGGAAACGGCCCATTGGCCCATAAAAGCGATCCGCCAACTCCCGACCTGACGACGCCCGCCTTCAAGAAACGACTCAGTGATTACCCGGGCGTGATCGTCTCCTCGATCATCCTTCGCCCGAACGGTGACCTGATCCCGAAAACCTTGCGCGAAAATGGTGTAAAGATCCCGCCGCACGCCTGGAGCGTTAACGACTTTCGCGATTTGAATCAGTACATGGTCGGTGTGATTTCTAAGAAACAGCCCTGAGCCTCCCTCTTCTGCTTCAGTCAGTCTTTTTGTCGCTCCCTTTTATGTTTTCAATCAGGTCAACGACATAGTCCTGATTGAAGCCCGCGACAAATGACCAGAACAGCAACTTGGCGTAGGCCGAATATCCTTCCGCGTGCTGGCAAAAAATGTCATTGAAGATTTGCTTCAGGCATTGTGGATCCTCATCCGGAACGATCACCGGAAACAGATCGCCCCTGATAACGCCGGAAAGGAACAAGAGATACAACAGCCCCGCCAGTATCCCGCCTATGAATGAAGGCAGGATCAGAGCGAACCATGATCGGGAGAGGTTTTCGATTTCCGGGTCGTCAAGAATTGAAAGTCGTCGGTGAAACCCGACATAGCCCCCGACATTGCCGGCGATACAAACGATAAACGGCACTTTGTAGTCGGGCAGGCTGTAAGTAACGGCAATTGCCAGCACCAACAGGGCTATGAAAATCCAGAATATCCGCTTCCAGATAACGTTGAGGTCTTCCTGACGATTCATGATCAGCTCCCTGATCCTGGCCACATGTTGATCTTCTTGACGATAGACGAATTCCGTCGCACGAATGGAAGATCAGACGGCCCTCACAAGCTTGCATTTAAACACTCGACGCCAGTCCCGCAGTGATCGCGGCCAACCACTCGGGATTCTGCAACACCAGCGGCAACAAACCGTTGTGACCGGCATCCGGAACAACCCACAACTGCCGGTCCTGTGCCTGAGTCGCAGCGGCCAGAAGACGCTCTGGAATTTCCAGCGGTATGACCTCGTCCCGTTCCCCCGCGATCACCAGCAGCCGGCCCTTGAACCGACCGAGAATGTCCCAGGCGTCGCTCGCCAGCCAGCTGCGGGGCTGGCGAATGATCGCCGAGAACTCAGGGCCGAACGGCACCTTGTACGCCTGCGGGGTGTAGATCCCGGGCACGACCAGGATCAGCATCCGGACATCCAGGATTTCGCTCAGGCGCACGGCGTTGTAGGCACCCATGCTGATGCCGATCAGAGCGGTCGGCGTGGTTCCACTGTGCTCGATGACCGATAGCGACTGCTGTTCGCGCCGCTGCAGGGAAGACTCGGCGAATACGCCGCCGGTTTGTCCATGCCCGATGCAGTCCAGCGCGGTGGAGCCTATCCCCTGCCCGTGCAATATCTGCCGAAGGTCTGCAAACACTTCTCGGCTGCGGGCACCGCCACCGTGGATGCAGAACAAATGCGGGCGACCGCTGGCCGGCAGCGTATCGGCGTAAAGCTTGTGGCTTTCGAACGGGACGGTGAACTCGTTTGCGGTTTGGAGCGAATGCATGAATTGCGGGTTTCCTGGACGACAGACCGGGTGCCATTGGGGCGATTGCTGCCCAGTGCGGGATTATGCCTGAGCGCACAGCACCGTTGATGAAAGTCACGCGGCGCTTTATCCCGATGCGCTCGACGCCAGATAAAGCGCTCGATACGCCGTCACCAGTTGATCCTGTTTGAACGCCAGATTGCGGCCGCTGGGGTTGGGCAGAATCCACACATCGGCCCCGCCGAACGTGCTGTCCTGCGCACCCCATTCAAGCGCTTTTTTCCCGGACAACCCGGCATAGGCAGCCTTGCCGAGAAATGCCACATAACGCGGGGCATAACGTTTGATCTTGCACTCGAAGTCCCCCGCTGCTGCGGTGAATTCCTGCGCCGTCAGTTGATCCGCCCGTGCCGTCGGCCTTTCCACCACGGCAGTCAGCCCGCAGTGGTAATGCAGGATCGAGCGATCGTTTTCCGGGGCCACTTCAACAGGCGTGAACCCGGCCAGATGCAGCGTGCGCCAGAACCGATTGCTGCGCCCGGCAAAATGATGCCCCTGCTCCGCCGCCAACAGACCGGGATTGATCCCGCAGAACACCACGGACAGGCCTTTAGTCAGGATGTCTTCAAGTCTCTCGCCCGCCATAAAAGCCTCTGCCAACCATGTTGTCGACAGTTATAGCCGTAGCGCCCGCATCATCAAACGACTTTTTACTGGACTACTTGAACACCGGCACCGCCCCCACTCCATCCGCCTGCTTGAGATACTCGCGCAACCGCCCGCCGATTTCCGCGATCTTCTCTTCGCCCTCTTGCAGAGCTTGCGGGTTGGTGTGCACGGAGTAATTGCCCAGCGCCAGCTCATGAGGATGAGGCTGCGCCGAGCCGATCACGAATACCGTGCCATCGCGCAGGGCCTTCAGGGTAACGGCACCGTTGCCCGGCTCGAAGACGGCCATTTCGCCCGCGCTGACCAGATCCGGTGTCGCCAGCAATCCACGGCTGACGCTCAGCCACAATGACTCATGCCCTTTTGGTGGAGCGTAAGTCCAGGTTTCGCCGGCATTCAGCGTGACCAACAGATAGTTGATGCCGGCAGGCGCCCGAACCGGGCTTTGCACGCCTTGATGGACGCCGAGAATCACCCGCGCCGGCCCCGTTTCAGGCATCGCGGAGGATTCCAGATACTGGCTGTCGACACTGGCGTTCTCCAGCTCCGGCGGCAAAGCCACCCACAGTTGAAAGCCCTGAATCCGCTGCGACGTGCCGACCGACATTTCCTTGCCGTGCCAGACCCCGCCACCGGCGCGCATCCACTCGACACCGCCGTAATCGATCATGCCCTTGCCCGATCCGGCGTCCTCGAAACGCAGGTTGCCTTCGGTAATCACCGTCACGGTAGCGATCCCCGAGTGTGGGTGCATCGGCATGTTGTGAATGAACGACGCCTCGCCTTCGAACAGGTCGAGGAACACGAAGGGTTTGATCAACTGGCCCAGATCCGAAGGGCTCATCAACCGCACGATCGAGCCGTGTCCGCTGCCGCTGGTGCGGTAGTGCAGAGTGCGGTGAGTGACAGGTTCGCGGGTGTAGCCAGAGAGATGTTGCTGAACGGTCATGATGATTACTCGATTCTGATGCGGGGAACGGCCAACAAACGGCAAAGCGCCGCGAGGGAACCTGTCCCTCGCGGCGCTCGGCTTTCAGCGGCGACGGGCGTCGAGGCTGAAGCGACCGGCACCGAAGGCCACGACTTGCAGCAGGCCACCGGCCATGGCGATGTTCTTGAAGAAGTGGATGAACTGGTTCTGGTCAGCCAGCGCATTGTGGAAGGCCAGTGCTGTGACCACGCTGAATGCGGCCAGCACAGCGGCGACGGTGCGGGTGCGGTAGCCGGCGATCAGCGCCAGGCCGCCACCGATTTCGACGATGATTGCCAGTGCCAGCGCCACTTGCGGCAGCGGCAGCCCTACCGAGCCGATGTAGCCGATCATCATGGCCGGCGCGGCGAGTTTGGAGAAACCGGAGAGGATGAAAATCACGCTGAGCAGGACGCGGCCAATCAAGGCAGCCGATGCTTGCTTGGTGTCGGAAGCGTTCTGTACAGCAGTTGCTTGGGCGATGTTTGCAGAAGTAGCCATGGGAGTATTTCCTTCAATGGGGTCCGGTTCGACTTGAACCGTCCGGATGAAGAAATGTTGCGCCTCGGCAGCTAATCTGAATAGCCGACTAATTTAGATCGTTACGTTCGATAAAATAGGTAAGCTGTTCACCCAGTAAAGGCCTCCATGGCGACTTAAGGACACCGACATGATCTCCGACCCAGGCACACCGACACTCGATCAACTGCGGGTCTTTCTGACCGTCGTCGAAGTCGGCAGCTTTGCCGGGGCAGCGCGCAAGCTTCATCGGGCGACCTCGGTCATCAGCTACTCGATCGCCAACCTTGAGATGCAACTGGGCGTCACCCTCTTCGATCGTGAAACCACCCGCAAGCCGCAACTCACCGACGCCGGCCGCACCGTGCTGGCCGAGGCCCGGACCATCGCCAACGGCGTGCATGGCTTGCGCGCCAAGGTCAAAGGCCTGCTGCAGGGGCTGGAAGCCGAAGTGCATGTGGTGCTCGATGTGATGCTGCCCGCCGAGCGCGTGGTCGATGCGCTGAAATCCTTTCGCGAAGAGTTCCCCACCGTTGCCCTGCATCTGCACATGGAAGCGCTCGGCGCCGTGACCGAGTTGGTGATCAATCGCGGCGCGGTGGTTGGCGTCAGCGGGCCGATGAACGACGGCATCAACGGCATCGAGAGAATCGGCATCGGCAGCGTCGAGCTGATTCCGGTGGCAGCGCCGAATCATCCTTTGGCGACCGCCGAAGGCAATGTTCCGGGTGCCGGGCGCGAGCACACACAGCTGGTGCTGTCCGACCGCTCACGCCTGACCAAGGACAGGGAGTTCGCCGTGCTGAGCAACCGCACCTGGCGCCTGGCGGACCTGGGTGCCAAACACATGTTGCTGCGTGAGGGCATCGGCTGGGGCAACATGCCGAAGCCGATGATTCAGGAGGATCTGGACAGCGGCCGACTGGTACAACTGGATTTATCGGAGTACGCCAGCGGGCAATACACCTTCGACGCGATCTACCGCACCGATGTACCACCGGGCCCGGCGGCGCGGTGGTTGATCGAGCGCTTCGTTCAGCAGAACACGCACGAGGCTTGACCCGGAAAGTTGACGAGCGGTCATCCGAATGTTCAGATGCCGCCCTGTTTCAGGTGTCCCATGCCGCCGTGCATGGGGTGAAACGGGAAACCGGTACGTTCTTTTCGAACAAGTCCGGTGCTGCCCCCGCAACGGTAGGCGCGTGATGCTTTCGACACACCACTGTGGCCAGACGGCCATGGGAAGGTGAAAGCGTCCAGACGCGCGAGCCCGGAGACCGGCCTGAAATGCTGTTTGGCAAACTCCTGCGGTGGGCGGGCATGGGCCGGTGTCGGCGTGTGCGCGATGCCTTCTCCTGCATGCTCTTCTGCGAAGATCCTTTCGAGAAGACGATGATCAAACCTTTCAACACCAAGGCTCCATCCCTGTTGTTCGGCTGTCTGTTCAGCCCGCTGTTGCTGGCCGATGACGCGCCGCTTGAACTCACCCAGCAAATCGTTTCCGCGCCGTCCGTGGAGTCCACTACCGTCGCCGACATGGCGCAGTTCGGCAGCAAGGTCGAGATCGTCACCCGCGAGCAGATCGAACGCGCCGGCCCCAGTGCCGATGTCAGCCGCGTGATGCAGATGTTCATTCCCGGCCTGTACGTCGCACCGAAAAACGGACCGTTCGACTACGGCACCTATTCCCTGCTGGGCGGACGCAACGACGACACGCTGATCCTGCTCGACGGCGTGCGCCTGAACAATCGCCTGTACGGCGGCCTGTACCTGGACACCCTGCCGGCCAACGCCATCGAACGCATCGAAGTGCTCAAGGGCGGGCAAAGTCTGCTGTTCGGCACGCAAGCCGTGTCCGGCGTGATCAATATCGTCACCCGCAGTCCGCAGAGCCGCAAAGCCTCCGGCGAAGTGAACATGGGCGTGGATACCTTTGGCGGCACCACCGAGGATGCGCGGGTCGAGAACATCTTCACCAACGGCTTCGGCGACCTGGGCCTGCTGGCCTACGTCAGTCATAACGTTTCGGACGGCTATCAGCCGTTTCGCAATCGTGACATCCGGAACAGCAGCGAAAAGGACCGCGCCTACGAAGTCACCACCTTCGGGGCCAAGGCGATTCAGTCCTTTGCCGATGACGCGCGCCTGGAACTGTTCTACCAATACGCCGACGCCAACCTCGACTTCGCCCGCCCGGTGGACAACCACAAGACCACCAACGACCGCATCCAGCAGATCGCCACGGCCACCTTCGAACAGAACGTCAACGAACGCCTGAGCTATTTCGTCAAAGGCCACATCAACGACTGGGACACCCGCTACACGCGCATCAACAACACGTCCGATGGCGGTGTAAAAACCATCAACCACAACGACTACTGGGGGTTCACCGACTGGGGTGTGCAGGCCGAGGGCAAGGCCGAGTTGCCCGGCGGCCATGTGCTGGTGTTCGGCACGGACAACCAGTGGTTCAAGGGCCAGGACGATGTGCTGATTATCGACAATGACAAGGCTGAAGCCCACGCCTTCTACACCCAGTTGCGTCCGAAGATCGATGCCCTGCCCGACTGGCATCCGAGCATCGGCATCCGCCACGAAGCCATGAGCGGCGGCGACAGCGCCACGGTCGGCATGCTCACTTCGCTGTACGACCTCAATGAAAACTGGTCTGTGCGTGGCCAGTACGGCACGGCCTACAAACTGCCGAACGCCGAGCAACTGTTCGTCAACGAACCGGGTGACGAACTGGGCAACCGCAATCTGAAACCGGAGAAAAGCCGCAACGCCGAACTCGGTCTCGATTACAAAGGCTTGCTGATCGACCGCGAGTTCAGTGCCAGCGTCACCCTGTTCAAGCGCAAGATCGATGACCTGATTACCCTCGACGACATCCAGTGGGTCAACGGCCAGGGGCGGATCCAGATGCGTGGTTTCGAGGCCGATGCCAAACTGGCGCTCAACGATCAATGGAGCCTGCAGGCGGACATGACCCGCAACCTGACCGAGTCCCGCGCGGGGGTGACGATCAATGATGTACCGAGCTTCTTCGCCCGTTCGCGCATCGGTTACGAGTCGGTTGACCGGATGTGGGGCGCCGGCAGCGCGATCCGCTATATCCGCGATGTGATCAGCTCGAAACAGGTCGAGTACGGCCACTACTCGGTGGTGGATGCCGACGCTTATCGCTATCTCGACGGTGCCCATCAGCATCGCCTGAGCCTGTTGGTGGAAAACCTGTTCGACCGCGACTACGTCACCAGCCGCTCGAACAACGTCGGCAACCTCGGACGGCCGTTCACCTCCGAAGTCCGCTACACGTACCGTTTCTGATGGCAGACATCATCACCACCGACGGCGTCGATTCGCACCCGGACTGGTCGCACGTGCCCGAGCATTCGCGGCACGTGTTCCTCTGCACCGGCCCGCGCTGCACCCAGCGCGGCGCCTTGCAGCTATGGAAAACCCTGCGCCGGCACTTGCTCGCGCATGACCGCATCGAGACGCCGGGCGGGGTTTTGCTGACCCGGACGCATTGTCAGTTCCCGTGCAACCTCGGCCCGGTGCTGACGGTGTACCCGGAAACCTGCTGGTATGGCGTGCGCAGCCACGCCGATGCGCAGCGACTGGTCGAAGTGCATCTGGTGGGCGGTGAAGTGGTCGAGGATCTGCTGATCAAGGAGCGTTCGTGAAAAGGCTGTGTTTTCTGGCCGTCGCCCTGTTTTGCGCTTCTCCGGCTCTGGCAGTTGACTACCGCAATTGTGGCGAAACCTGGCACCTGCGGGCATCACCACCGTCGCGGATTGTTGCGCTCAATCAGCATGCGGCCGATCTGGTGTTGGCGTTGGGCGCAGGCCCGGCGCTGGCGGGTGTGGCCTATCTGGATGATACCGGCGCGCCTCAGACCGAGTACTTCGGCGTGCCAGTGATCTCGCACCGCTATCCGTCGAGCGAAGTGCTGTACGCGCAGAAACCGGATCTTGTGGTCGGTGGATTTGCGACGGCGTTCGGCAACGGCGTGACGTCACGCAGCGGACTGGGGCGCAACGGCGTGGCTTCGTATCTGCTGGAGTCGGCCTGCAACGGACACTCGCTGGATTATTTCGAACACATCCGCCGCGACCTCTTGACCCTTGGTGCCCTGCTGCACAAACAGCAACGCGCTCGGGAACTGAGTGATGCGATGGATGCCGATCTGGCACAGGCCAAGGCTTCAACCCGCTCGGGCAGTAAACCGCCTTCCGTGTTCTATCTCGACAGCGAAGTCAAAGGCCTGGACAGTGAAGGCGCACGCGGATTCGTCACCACATTGCTCGCCGCCGCCGGCGCGCGAAACCTGTTCGCCGACATTAACCAATACCGTGTGACCGTCAGCCGCGAAACCCTGCTCGCCAGTGACCCCGACGTGATCCTGCTGGCCGATGCGCAATGGTCGCCAGCCAGACGCAAACGCCAGTTGCTGATGCAGGATCCGGTGCTGTCGACCCTGCGAGCCGTGCGTGAGGACCGGATGATCGATATTCCGTTTACGCATCTGTTGCCAACGCCAGGCAGTGGCCGGGTGGTGCTGGAGTTGGCACAGCAGCTCAGTGCCTCGGGATTTTAAATGGGGACAGATTTATTTTTTCTGCCTCCGGCGCAGAGACGTTTGAGGAGATCCCGGTGAGAACCCCAACCGCCTGCCATTGACGGCGGCATATGACGATTTTCAATGCTTGCAGCTTTCGGTACTCCCGATTCGCGTTTACCATACGCCCAACTCGTATTACCGCGGCTGCTGAACCCGGTATTCACGAGGAAAGAACATGAACAGAACCCGCGCCTGGAGACGCAACCAGGCCCGTAAACACGGCAGTGATAAAGCGGTTCGCCCGCCAACCTTCAAGCCGGAAAAGAACTGGAAGTTGATGTACATCCGGTCCACCAAGCTGGTCAGGGCTCGCCAACTCGGCATGAGCTATCCCATTCGTTCCACCCGCCAACTGCTGGATCAAGAGTGACGAATCTACTGTTCATTTGCAGTCGTAACCAGTGGCGCAGCCCGACGGCGGAAGAAGTCTGGCGTCGTCGTCCCGGCTTCAATGTCCGTTCAGCGGGCACCAGCCCCAATGCACGCAAAACCATCGGCCCGGCGGATATTCGCTGGGCCGATTTCATTTTTGTGATGGAAAAAAAGCACCTGAATCGCCTGCGGGCCGAGTACGCGCGGCTGCTGGAGCACAAGCGGATTCACTCGCTGGATATTCCGGATGACTATCAGTACATGGATCCTGAGTTGGTAGAGCTTCTTGAAAAAACGGTGAAGCCCTACCTCACCACTTGACCCTCTGCGTTCCTGGCAACGCATCCAATGAAATGGAATTCACCTTATGTTTGTACGAAACAAACTGGTTCCAGAACTAATGGTCACGGATATACAGACCAGCCTCGCTTTCTGGGTCGGTTGCCTGGGATTCAACATCGCTTATCAACGCCCTGAAGATGGCTTCGCCTATCTCGATCTGAATGGCGCTCAAGTCATGCTCGAGCAGGTTGAGCCGAATGCAGGTCAGTGGCTGACGGCGGAACTGAGCAAACCCTTCGGCAGAGGTATCAACCTGCAGATAGATGTTGAGACCGTCGCCCCGCTCATCGAACAACTTGGCGTCGCGCAGCTTCAACTCTACAAAGCATGTAAAGACACCTGGTATCGCGCTGACGATGTTGAAGTCGGCCAAAGAGAATTCATCGTCCAGGACCCGGACGGTTATCTTGTAAGACTGGTAGAACGTCTGGGTGAACGTCCCGTTTGCTCACTTTGATCATGGAAGATAAAAACAATGAAAAACGCTTTTGGCCTCCTGCTTCTGATCTGCCTTTCGGCCAACGTACACGCTGACGAAAACCCCATCGGCTTCCGGACCGCCACACTACCGGACGCGCAAAACGAACGTCCGCTGGAGATGGTCGTCTGGTATCCCGCCAGGACCACCGCCACCCCCCAATTGATTGCCGACGATATCGTGTTTGTCGGGACGTCCGCCGTGCGCGATGCACCACCGACTACCGGTGAGCATCCGTTATTGGTGCTCTCCCATGGTTACCGAGGGAACTGGAGCAACCAGGCGTGGCTGGCCACCGCATTGGCCCGGCAGGGTTACATCGTGGCGGCGGTCAATCATCCCGGTACCACGACGCATGACCGCAGCCCCCAAGCCGCTGCACAGTTGTGGCAACGACCTGCCGACATCAGCCGCGTCATCGATGCAGTCATCGCTCGGCCCGAGCAAACGGGTGCCGTTTCGATGCGTCGAATTGCGGTAGCCGGCCATTCACTTGGCGGCTGGACTGCCCTCGAACTCGCCGGTTCACGTTTCGACCCCGAGCGTTTTGCCAAGGACTGCGCAGCCCATCAAAAACTGGCCAGTTGCTCGGTCTACAAGACGATCAACGTCGCCGACACGCCAGAATCGAAGAGCCGGATGAGCGCGGACTTGCGCGACAAACGCGTCCGCGCAATCGTGTCACTGGACCTGGGCCTGTCACGTGGGATGACCGACGCAAGCCTCGCTGCGCTACCGATTCCGACAATGGTAATTGGCGCTGGCGTGCCATCCGAAGACCTGCCCGCCCAACTGGAGTCGGCCAATCTCGCCAAGCGCCTGCCTTCGGTATCGTCGCAGTATGTCGAGATCAGCGACGCCAGCCATTTCAGCTTCGTGGCATCGTGCAAGCCAGGCGCAGTGGGGTTGCTGGAAGAAGACTCGCCGGGTGACGGCATCATTTGCGGGGATGGCGGCGGTCGTTCGCGTGAGGTGATCCAGCAGCAGGTTGTGGCGTTGATCGACGGGTTTCTGACCCGGTCACTTCCCGACTGATGACGGTGTTGCCTGTGCATTCGTGATACATCAGGATCCCTCCTTTTTTGATTATCAGGAGCAATCGTGGAACGTCTCTTCGTTTATGGAACCCTGGGGCCCGGCCGGCCGAACGAGCATGTGATGCTCAACATCGGCGGCATCTGGCAGGCGGCTTCGTTGAAGGGGCGTTTGTCGCACGCCGGCTGGGGTGCGGCAATGGGTTTTCCCGGGCTGGTGATTGCTGAAGATGGCGATGTCATCGAAGGCTATATTTTCTCATCAGAAAACTTCCAGCAGCACTGGGCGGCACTTGATGAGTTTGAAGGGGCCGAGTATCAGCGGGTTTTGACCAAGGTGATTCTGGATGACGGGACGGCAACGGATGCCTGGGTCTACGCCCTGCGCTAGGCAACTTCACCAAAACGGCTATGCCCTGCTGCGCCAGGCAATCCCGGCTGCATGGCTGGCCGGACTTCGGAACACGTTCGACTCCGGCGTAAGGCCCTCAAGCGAATGGCCCGTACCTCGGGGAGTCGATTGGCGCCATTCGCTGCTGGACACCGACCCGACGGTTCAGGCCGTGTGCCGGTTGCCACCATTGCTGGCGGTGGCGGGCGAATTGATTGGCGAGCGCTTCTTTATTTCCCAAGTGGAAGGCCGCGAACCGCTCGCCAACGGCGGCCACCAGCAACTGCACCGCGACTTGTCGGCGCAACGTCCCGGCGACACCGCCATCGCGCTGGTCTACCTCGACGATTACGGCCCCGGGAACGGCGCAACCCGCATCGCTCCCGGCAGCCATCTTTCTGCGCCCGACGATCCTCCGGTCGACTTCGCCGACGAGTCCAGATCCGTGCAATTGACCGGCAGCGCGGGCGACATCCTGATTTTCGATGCCGATCTCATTCACGCCGGCAGCCTGAATTCCATGGGCGCCCGTCGTCGCACACTGTTGATCACTTATTTTTCGGAAATGCTCTACAGATCACACCTGGAAACTGTGGGTCTCAGAAACATTCGAATGGACACCAGCGAACGGTTTGATCCAGAGGATTTCCCCCTCCGGCCATAGCTTATTGCACGCTGATGAACTGAAATTTCGCCCGGGCTTTTTCGACGGCGCTGCGCACCGCCTCTTTCTGATTTTCACCGCCTGCGTAGTAGATGCGCATGCCATTCAGATCGAGCGACTCAAACGCATTCTTGATGATGGTTACGTCGAGTGACTTTCCGGCACCAATGATCAGGAATCCGGTACCGTCAACCGTTTTGGCAATCAGTAATTGTTGCTTGAGTTGCGTGACATTGGCCCCGCCTCCCACGGCTATCGCCAGATTGTCACCGATCAGGCCGTGACTCAGGATTTTGGTGGCGACCAGGCTGACCTTGTTCTGCCCGGCGGGAAGCGTCATGACGTGGGCGTCGGCGGCTTCGCGGTAAATGGCTTCGTCGCTTTTACCGTGAGATGCACAACCAGCCAGAACGGCCAATACAGACGCAGCAATAAGTAATTTCACGCTATTTCCTTATGAGTGTGGCTCCATGAACACGCAGGATAAGGGAGGCTGCCGTTGGTCAGCAATTCATTTGACTTGATTGCTTTAGGCAATTATATAGTTGCTCAAGGCAACCATTTGAGCACCTATCATGTCCACGCCTCCTCTCATCGAACGCGCCGACATCGTCCGGCAATTCAACCGTTTCTACACCCATCAGATCGGCGTTCTGCAGGAACACCTGCTGCAAAGCGACTACTCGCTGACCGAGCTGCGCATCCTTTACGAACTCGCCTCCGGCGGCGATCTGACCAGCGCCGACCTGCGACAGATGCTGAGCCTGGATGCCGGTTACATGAGCCGGATCATCAACGGCTTCGACAAAAAAGGCCTGATCCAGAAAGTCCCCTCCGCCACCGACGCCCGCGCCAGCCTGTTGCACATCACCGACCTCGGCCGCTCGATCCTGGCCCCGCTTGAACAGGCCTCGCGACAGGAAGTCATCACCCTGCTCGAACGCATGGCCGAGCCGCAGCAATTACAGTTGATCGAGTCCATGAAACAGATCCAGACCTTGCTCGAGGGCGGCAAGCAATCCGCCTACCTGTTGCGCGACCCGCAACCCGGCGACATGGGCTTGGTGGTGCAGCAACAAACCGTGATCTACACCCGCGAATACGGCTGGAACTGGGAGTTCGAAGCGCTGGTCTCCGAGATCGTCGCCAAGTACCTGCGCGAGTTCGACCCTGCCAGCGAGCGCTGCTGGATTGCGGAAAAGGATGGCAAGGTTGTCGGGTCGGTGTTTGTCATCCGGCACGACGCAACCACGGCAAAACTGCGCATGCTGTTTGTGGACGCCATCGCTCGGGGGCTGGGGATCGGCAACCGACTCGTCGAGGAATGCCTGAGGTTTGCCCGGGATGTCGGGTATAAAAAGATGATTTTGTGGACGACCAGCAATCTGGTGGATGCGCGCAAGTTGTATCAGCGGGCGGGGTTTGAGTTGGTTGAGGAAGAGTCGATATTCAGCTTCGGGAAAGAGCTGGTGAGTCAGACGTGGGCGATTGAACTTTGATGCTCTGTTTCGCCCTTTCGCCCTAGTTGTAGTCTACGCTCGACACATTGGCTGAGTAGGGGGCTCCGGAAATGGTAGCCAATATTGATGCGACGCTTTTCATCACAGAGAACCGCTTTGACAGGCAAATTCTATTGCTTTCCAAACTCTCGAATCAGACGCGACTTGAACTGGTGATTTGGCTTTATCCAGAGTCCAGGGTCGATAATATAATTGGTTATCGTGTCAGCTCCCCCACCACTGTCAATGCTACACCGGTGACAACGTATGCCGGTCATCTTGCCGGCAGATGCACTCAGCGACTGCCAATAACCGATGATTTGATTAGAGCGATTGCCCTTAATGAAGTCGACTTTATCAACGAGTGCGACAGTTTGTGCGTTTATCACCCCTCACAGGCTGAGTGGGTTGCAAGCTTTATATCGCACGAAGGCGTTATTTTGATTAAGGATGGCTCTCTACTCGTTGACCTGGAGGCTCTTGATTTCAAGGCGTCACCGCACGCCCCGGCTTGGTGGTGAGCGGCCTCTCACCTCGAAACGTTTCGAAAAGAAGGCTGATCTATTGTTCAATAATAAATCAGTCCCCTTTTCACACACTTTTCACAAGTCCCCTTTTCACTATTTTCTCCTTTCTCCGGGGCTCGCTACATCCCCCAGGCTCTGCAAGGCTGAGCGCCTCTTCAAATCATAGGTAGTCATCATAGACGCGCATTTCATAGGTCAGGCTTTTCAACAACTGGGGATCAAACGACAGTTGGAAAATGCTTTTTGGCAAGTGCTGCGGGGAATCAATGACGCTTGCCGATATCCGCCCAGTATCCGCATCGCGCCAGGTCGCGCTAAGCCGATGCCCCCCCGGAACGGCTTCAACCCTCAACCACACCTGGCCACGCACGTCGCTGGCACCGACGGCACCCTGTTGCGTCAGCAGGCGCTCCTCGCCTCGAAGCGTGAGTTGCAGCGTCGCTAGTTCGTAACCATGGTCTTCGACCTGAAAGAACGAGACCACCCTGGCCAACCAATCAGGTGAAAGTGACTGACGTCGGATAATTGCACCAATCACTCGTGGCTCATTGAGCCAACGGCCGGGCTCGATCAGTTCCGAGTAGCCTCCATCCAATTCAAGTGCCAAGCGTCTGTTACCTAGCAGGTCAGTCAAACGAATGCCCGCCCCCAACATCACGCTATCACCGATCAGGGCGCTGACATCCTCCAGCGGCAACTCGCCAGTGTTTGGCAAGATTCCACCCAGGCCTCCCACCAGTTCCAGAAGATTGGACTGCCACCGCTCTGGCTTTGTCTCGCGCAGGAACTGAGCATATTCGTTCACCGCAGCATAAGACCCTGTCTTCTGCGCGATATAGAACGCCAGCTTGGAACGATAGTAGAGATCCACCTTTGCCACATTGGCCTGTGCGAATACCAGGGCGTTAGGATCCTCGAATAGTTTGAGGTTATCGAATGCCAGCATTTTCATGGACCAATCATAATCTGCGTCAGCGATGAGGTTGCGCGAGAAAGGCAGGAAAGCACGGTCGAACTTCATCCGCTCCAGCAGCAACACTCGCTTGCGCTGGCTCAAAGACGAGTCGTTTACCAATTGGGCAAGGGCCTTACTGGTTGGGTCGTCCGTCCAGGCCGGCGCGAAGAGCCCACGACTACGGGTAATGATGTTCAAAGCGTCGGAAAACTGCCCAAGGTCCGATGACGGATTTTGAAGGATCGCGAGCAGGCGCTGCCGCTCAGCTTCTGTCAGAGACAATGAACCACTGCGCCCATGCAGACGCTCACGGGCGAAACGCACCATGTAGGCGTCCAGCAGTGCCTGGGTGCGCATTGCATCAAGCGCCTTGCTTTCATCGCTATCACCCTCCTCGAAGCGTAACCACCGATCAACCTTGTTCGTGAAGGTGTTCGTCAGGCTGTCGGTAAGGTTCTTGTAGCCAACGAATGCTCCCACGGCCAATGCCAGGGTAATGAAGGTTCCGACCGCGAGAATCCACTGCTTGATATGCTGAAGAATCGACAGTGTTTTCTCAATGGCCCGCTCGGAGACCTTCGCCTCGGCATTGCCCATCTGGCTCTGAACTTCGTGGAGCAGACGAGCGCTGGACGCCTTCAGCTCTTGTAACTCCAGATGGAGAGCCCGATTTTGCTCAAGCGCCTCGGCACGCAGTTGCGCCGAGGCCTTATCTAAGTGCAGGGAAATGAATTCCTTGGTAGCAGACAACAGCATTCTTCCTTATAAATTCGGAGCGACCAATGACTCCATATCAAACACTTCATTGACACCCTGTAACCAGCAGCGGTTATTCAGTGTCGGCTAGTCTAGACACATCGAATGACTGCTTTTGGTCGAAAACAGACACTCCTGCCCGTAAACGCCACAGTGCCCCCATGAAAACCGCCCTGATCTCCGACACCCACAACCTTCTCCGCCCCGAAGCCCTCGCCACGCTCCAGGGCTGTGACCAGATCATCCACGCCGGCGACATCGGCAACCCGGACATCCTCGCCCAACTGGTAAAAATCGCCCCTGTCCACGCCGTGCGCGGTAACAACGACCTCAACAGCCCGTGGGCCGAAAACCTCCCCGACCTCCTGACCTTCACCCTCAACGGCTGGCCAACCCTCCTCGTCCACGATATCGCCGACGTCCCCGCCGATCTCGATCCGGGCATCAGGCTCATCATCACCGGCCATTCCCACAAACCCCGCATCGAATGGCGCGGAGACCGTATATATGTGAACCCCGGCAGCGCCGGCCCTCGGCGTTTCAAATTGCCGGTCACGCTGGCGATACTCGAGATACAACCCCACAGCATCGAACCGCGTCTGATATCCCTGCTGGATCCCCAGCCTGAAACCGCTACCGTTCCCCCCTTTTTCTGATGCTATTAAATCGCCGCCGTATAGGTATTGATATGGGTTTTATTGCAGTTGGTCTGCCGCCCCCAACAGCAAGCATACGCTCGAGCTCTTTCAACCCCGTTTGAATAAAACACAATGACCGGCTCTCCTACTCGGTCTCCCCGGCGTGTGAGACGCGCTTGCGCAGTGAACGCCGTACCATTTCCAGTGGTGAAGTAGGATGTTCCTGGCGAGGCGCCGATACGATTGAAAGCGTTCGTGAACGTAAGCTGGTTGTTCACTGTACCTGCATGAGCACCGATGTTGGGTTTGACAGTCATATCGATAATTTCCATTAAAAAGTCGAAAATCGGATCATCTACGCTCTCTTTTACTTAGTTGTCTCGAACAAATAACTCGCCATCAAATTTCAATAATTTTTTATACAACACTCTGATTCACGTCATCTTCGGAAATGCTTTTAAACATGAAATTCGACTTGTTTTGATCAAACACATAAATCGCAGCCAGCGGAACCGCCGTTACCAATACACCGGAGAGCACATCAGCAACCGAGTGATTGAACAAATTCAACAGAGGCACGCTCATCAGCGCCTTGGAAAGGGTGGTGGCAACGTAGAGTCCGATCACGGTGGTCGCAGCGCCAAACAGAATCACACCTATCTTTTCGTACTTGTCCTCAAGATTGCTCAGCATCACCCGAACACAGCGAACCGTTGAAAGCGTGCACTCCCGAATGATCGACAGGACAAGCGCTGGAAGCTTCACCAACATCGAAATCAAGATCTGAGGAATTGAACTCAATACCCCAGCGATACCACCTTCGATACCCGCCTCTTTGGCACGCTGCATGATCTGACGCTCCTCGAATCGAGCATTCAGCTTATTCGCCAATGCCATTCTTCGCTCGTCGAGCGAAGCCATGATTCCCTTCTTATCGGTGATCAGGCTGCTCTGGGTGATGTCTTTAATCTCATCAATGAAAATATCCACTGTTTCAGCAACAATCAGACCGACGACTTGCTGAGCGGCCATTCGCGCACCCGCGCTTGCCACGCTCAGCCCTATTTCCTTCATGGCCTCGCGGCGAAGCGCTGCGAGTTCCTCTTGCGCCTGTTCATACTTGGCCAAGGCTTCTTTCTCGCTAATCCAAACTTCTTTCTTATCAACCCCGACAATGAACATGATGCGATCCGGATCATCCGGGTCACGCGCACCTCGATTCTTGATGTACTGGACCAGATCCATATCACTTTTCGAGCGATTCAGCGATTGATCGGCGAATATCAGGTTCTCACTGAAATTCATCGCCTCAATAATTTCCCCGTCGTCAGTCGCCAGACGCAGGATCATGTCCTGATAAATTTCTTTCTTTGGAATGATGTGTTCGATGTCTGTCGAAAACGGATCCAGGGTTTTTCCCTGTGCAGGGTCATAGCCGTTTTCGAGTCTGTTGGCCTCCACTGCACCCGGCACCCCAGCAAATTTCTTGAGCCTCTCCTGGGCGTCGTAACGCTCATCCGCCAACTTCGAGAAATTCTTGTTTCCATGAAGCCAGTTGTTATCAGCAAACTCACCGTAACTCTGAGACAAGTTTGCGTACTTCAACTCATTTGACCTGTCCAGTCCCGCTACCACCGGTGCCAGGCAAAATGCGGAGACAGCTCTTCGCAGGGCTTCCTGTTTGATTTGCTCGAATATGTGATCAACATCCTTTGGCCTTACTGGCAGTTTGTCCTTGATCTCGGCTACGACTCGATCGGTATCCTTGTCGATTTCCATCGTCTTTGAAAAATAGGCGGAGACTTTTTCAGAGCTGAAACTGGCGTATGATTTCGCGCGATCGCTGGAACTGGAGTAAGCCGAGCTGACACTGACGCTTACTTTCTCATAAGCCACTTTCGTACCATCGCCGAGCGCAATTGCCTTTTCTTTGGCCACCGTCACTACGGTGCTGTTCGCGGTACTTTCGGCGACATCAGTGAGCGTGCTTCTGGTTGCTGCGTACATATCAACAGCACTGTCGGAGACCCTTTGCGAGTACTCGATACTTTTATCCTTTGCATCGCTCAGCACATCCTTGCTACTTGCCACCGCATCCGAAACCAAATTGCTCAACGAATCGAATTTTCCCTTAAAAAAGCTCACGTCCTGCTCCTGTGCCGCGTTCGAGTTGATACAGTATGCCATCAAATTAATATCATTCCAGCGACCCTGCTGGATCCCCCCACCTGAAACCGCTACCGTTCCCCCATCCAGAACAGGGAACCCACGCGCCATGTCCATTGCCGACAACCTCCTCGCTTTCACCTTTGCCGCGACGCTGCTGACGCTGACACCCGGCCTCGACACCGCGCTGGTCCTGCGAACGGCCACCGTCGAAGGCAAGCAACAGGCCTTGCGCGCCGCGTTGGGCATCAACGCCGGTTGCCTGTTGTGGGGCGCGGCGGTGGCGTTCGGGCTCGGGGCGTTGATTGCGCTGTCGGAGCTGGCCTACAACCTGCTGAAGTACTGCGGCGCGGCTTATCTGGCGTGGCTCGGGTTGAACATGCTGCTGCGCCCTCGCCGCTCGCTGGCGTCCGCTGAAGCCAACGGCAAGCCTGGAGGCAACTGGTTCTTGAAGGGCATGCTGGGCAACGTGCTCAATCCCAAGGTGGGGATTTTCTACGTGTCGTTCCTGCCGCAATTCATTCCGCAAGGGCAGCCATTGGTGCCGTGGACGTTCGGGCTGGTGAGCATTCATGTGGTACTGGGATTGATCTGGTCGCTGGTGCTGATCGGCGCGACGCAGCCGCTGTCCGGATTTCTGCGCCGGGAGAAGGTGATTCGCTGGATGGATCGCACCACCGGGGTGATTTTCGTGCTGTTTGCCGCGCGGCTGGCCTTCAGCAAGCGGTGAGCCGCACAACGCCTTCTATCGACGCGTGCAGTTTCATGGATTCAAGCGCTTGCCCTATACATATGGATATCCGTATATTCGAAACCCCATATGTATCCAGGGCACCTTCATGCTCACCCCCGCCACCGTTTTCAAATGCCTCGCCGACGAAACCCGCGCCCGGGCCACGCTGCTGATCACCCGAGAAGGCGAGTTGTGCGTCTGCGAGCTGGTCTGCGCACTCGACGACAGCCAGCCGAAGATCTCCCGTCATCTGGCACAACTGCGCACCTGCGGCCTGCTGCTGGATCGTCGTCAGGGCCAGTGGGTGTATTACCGACTGAATCCGCAGTTACCGGAATGGGTAAGCGAGATATTGCAGACCACCCTCGCCGCCAACACCGCATGGCTGAATGAAAACAGCGCGCGACTCGCCGCCATGGGTGACCGCCCGCTCAATTCATCCGCCTGTTGCTGAGGAATGATCATGCGCGTTCTATTCATGTGCACCGCCAACAGCTGCCGCAGCATCCTGTCCGAAGCGATGTTCAATCACCTGGCGCCGCAAGGTTTCGAGGCAGTCAGCGCCGGCAGTTTCCCCAAGGGCCGGGTGCTGCCGCGCAGCCTGACCACGTTGCAGGAGGCCGGCATTTCCATCGCAGGGTTGAGCAGCAAGGGCAACGATGCCTTCGAAGACAATCCGCCGGACATTGTCATCACCGTGTGCGACAAGGCCGCCGGCGAAGCTTGCCCGGTGTACTTCGGCCCGGCCCTGAAAGCCCATTGGGGACTGGAGGATCCGTCGGAAGTGCATGGCGATGAGACCGCTATCAACGCAGCCTTCCACGCCACCCTCGCCCGGATCGAAACCCGCTGCCGGGCCTTCCTCGCCCTGCCCTTCGCCGAACTCGAGCGCGCCGCCCTCAAGCGCGAACTCGACCGCATCAGCCTGCTGTGACCGGAGTCGTCATGACCGACCTGCCCAATCTCGATCCATCACTGATTCACAACACCGACCGCAACGATGGCGCGCACAAGCCCCGCATCCTGTTGCTCTACGGCTCGACCCGCCCACGCTCCTTCAGCCGCTTGCTGGTGGAAGAAGCCGCCCGGCTGCTGGAGCACTTCGGCGCCGAAACGCGGATCTTCAATCCATCGGGCCTGCCGCTGCCGGACGATGCGCCCGGCGATCATCCGAAAGTCCAGGAGTTGCTTGCGCTGATGCAATGGTCCGAAGGCCAGGTCTGGTGCTCGCCCGAACGTCACGGCGCGATGTCGGCGGTGTTCAAGGCGCAGATCGACTGGGTGCCACTGGCGCTTGGCGCAGTGCGTCCGACCCAGGGCAAGACACTGGCGGTGATGCAGGTCTGCGGCGGTTCGCAATCGTTCAACGTCGTCAATCAACTGCGGGTGCTGGGACGCTGGATGCGCATGTTCACCATCCCCAATCAATCGTCGGTGCCCAAGGCGTACCTGGAGTTTGACGAAGGCAACCGCATGAAACCTTCGGCGCTGTACGACCGGGTGGTCGACGTGATGGAAGAACTGGTGAAATTCACGTTGTTGCTGCGCGACCGCCCGGATCTGGTGGACCGCTACTCGGAGCGCAAGGAATCAGCGGAAGAACTGATGCAGCGAGTCAATCAGCGCTCGATCTGAAAACCCGAATAAAAGCCGGCGCGATGATTCGCGCCGGCTTTTTTACGTCACACGCTTACTTACTGATTGAAACCAGCGTCGCTTTGCTGCCCTCCATCCGGAACGAAAACTTCACCCGGTCGCCCACCGCCAACCCGGCCAGTTGTTCCTGAGTCGCGGCGAAGCCCATGGTCATCGGCGGCCACTGCAATGACGCTACAGCGCCATGTGCGATGGTCACGGTGTGCTTCACGGCATCAATGGCCTTGATCGTGCCCTCGGCATTCGCGGCAGGTTTCTGTTGCAAATCGGCCTGCATCTGCATGCCCTGCATGTCGTCCATCTTCATGCCGGGCATGTCTTCTGCCTGCACAGTAAAAGCGAACGCAACCAGCGTGCCGGCAACAGAGATCGGGATCAGTTTCATGAGGTTTTTCCTTCAGTTTGGAGGGTTTCAACGGACAAGTGACGACGGCGCATCAGTCGATACGCCGCCGGGATGACGAACAGGGATAACAAGGGCGCCGTGACCATGCCGCCGACCATGGGCGCGGCGATACGGCTCATGACTTCGCTGCCGGTGCCGCTGCCCAGCAGGATCGGCAACAGGCCGGCGATAATCACGGCCACGGTCATGGCTTTGGGGCGTACGCGCTGCACGGCGCCTTCACGAATCGCCGCGACCAGCCCGCGCTCGGTGCGGTCGCCGCCGTCTTCGCGCTCGGCCCAGGCGTTTTTCAGGTAGAGCAGCATGATCACGCCGAACTCGGCGGAAACCCCGGCCAGTGCAATGAACCCGACGCCGGTGGCCACCGACAGGTTGTAGCCCAGCAGGTAGAGAAACCACGCACCGCCACTCAGGGCGAACGGCAACGTGGCCATGATCAGCAGCGCTTCGTCGAAACGGGCGAAGGTCAGGTAGAGCAGCACGAAGATGATCAGCAGCGTGGCTGGCACCACGAGTTTCAGGCGAGCGTTGGCCCGTTCGAGAAACTCGAATTGCCCCGAGTAACTCAGGCTCATGCCCGGCTGCAATTTCACCTGTTCGCTGACCGCGCGGCGCAAATCAGCCACGACTGAAGCGATGTCCCGCCCGCGCACATCGATGTACACCCAGCCGGACGGTCGGGCATTTTCGCTCTTGAGCATCGGCGGGCCGTCCGTGACCCGGATTTTCGCCAGCATGCCGAGGGTGACCTGACTGCCCGAAGGCGTGTAGATCGGCAGTTGCTCCAGGGCACCGGGTGAATCGCGCCACTCTCGCGGGTAACGGATGTTGATCGGGAACCGTGCCAGCCCCTCGATGGTTTCTCCGACGGTTTCGCCGCCGATGGCCCCCGCGACGATGGACTGCACATCACTGATGTTCAGCCCGTAGCGGCCGGCGGCATTGCGATCGATATCGACGTCGATGTAGCGGCCACCGGTGAGTCGCTCGGCCAGCGCCGAACTGACTCCGGGCACGTCTTTGGCCACACGCTCGACGGCCTGGGTCACCGCATCGATCTGGGCCAGATCGTTGCCGGCGACCTTCACGCCGATGGGACTTTTGATCCCGGTGGCGAGCATGTCGATGCGGTTGCGGATCGGCGGAATCCAGATGTTGGTCAGGCCCGGCACCTTCACCACGCGATCCAGTTCTTCCACGAGTTTTTCCGGGGTCATGCCCGGGCGCCATTGTTCGTGGGGCTTGAACTGGATGGTGGTTTCGAACATCTCCAGCGGCGCCGGGTCAGTGGCGGTTTCGGCACGGCCGGCCTTGCCGAACACATGCTCGACCTCGGGCACGGTCTTGATCAGCCGATCCGTCTGCTGCAGCAATTGCGCGGCTTTTTGCGCTGACAAACCCGGCAAGGCCGACGGCATGTACAGCAGATCGCCCTCATCCAGCGGCGGCAGAAACTCACCACCGAGCCGCGAAACCGGCCACGCCGCACTGACGAACACCAGCAGCGCCACCAGCAGGGTGAACTTCGGTCGGCGCAACACCGCATCCAGCGCGGGCTGGTAGATCCGGATCAGCCAACGGTTGAGCGGATTGTGGCGTTCATCCGGGATACGCCCGCGAATCCAGTAACCCATCAGCACCGGCACCAGCGTCACCGACAACCCCGCTGCCGCCGCCATGGCGTAGGTCTTGGTAAACGCCAACGGGCCGAACAGTCGTCCTTCCTGAGCCTGCAAGGTAAACACCGGAATGAACGACAGCGTGATGATCAACAGGCAGAAAAACAGCGCCGGCCCGACCTCCGCCGCCGCGTCGGTCATCACCTGCCAGTGACGTTCGCCCTTGAGTTCCTGCCCCGGATTGGCGGCGTGCCACGCCTCGATTTTCTTGTGCGCGTTCTCGATCATCACCACGGCCGCATCGACCATCGCTCCGATGGCAATGGCAATCCCGCCCAGCGACATGATGTTGGCGTTCAGCCCCTGATGACGCATGACGATGAACGCAATCAGCACACCCACCGGCAACGAGATGATCGCCACCAGCGACGAGCGCAAGTGCCAGAGAAAGATCCCGCACACCAGCGCCACAACGATGAACTCCTCGAGCAGTTTGTGGCTGAGGTTGTCCACGGCGCGGTCGATGAGTTTGCTGCGATCGTAGGTGGTGACGATCTCCACGCCGGGCGGCAGGCTGCTTTTCATGTCCTCGAGTTTGGCCTTGACCGCCGCGATGGTCTCCCGGGCGTTCTTGCCACTGCGCAGGACCACCACGCCGCCGACGGTCTCGCCCTGGCCGTCCAGTTCGGTGATGCCCCGGCGCATGTCCGGTCCGGTCTGGATCGTTGCGACATCGCCGAGCGTTACCGGCACCCCGCCAGCACCGAGTTTGAGCGGGATCGCGCGGAAGTCATCGAGGGTTTTCAGGTAGCCGGACGCGCGCACAATGAACTCGGTTTCGGCCATTTCCAGCACCGCACCGCCGGTTTCCTGATTGGCCTTGCCGATGGCTTCACGCACTTGCGCCAGGGTGATGCCGAGACTGGCCAGTTTTACCGGATCGGGCTGCACCTGATACTGCTTGACCATACCGCCGAGGGTGGCGACTTCGGCGACGTTGGGCAGGGTCTTGAGCTCGAACTTGAGGAACCAGTCCTGCAACGCGCGCAACTGCGCCAGATCGTGCTGGCCGCTGCGATCCACCAGCGCGTACTGATAGATCCAGCCAACCCCGGTGGCATCCGGGCCCAATGCCGGTTTGGCACTGGCCGGCAGACGACTCTGGATCTGGCTCAGGTACTCCAGCACCCGCGAGCGCGCCCAATACTGATCGGTGCCGTCCTCGAACAGCACGTACACAAAGCTGTCACCGAAAAACGAATAGCCGCGCACGGTTTTCGCACCCGGCACCGAGAGCATGGTGGTGGTCAGCGGATAGGTCACCTGGTTCTCGACGATCTGCGGCGCCTGTCCGGGGTACGGCGTGCGGATGATCACCTGCACATCGGACAAGTCCGGCAGTGCATCGATCGGCGTGCTCTGCACCGACCACACACCCCAACCGGTGACGAACAGCGTCGCCAGCAACACCAGAAAGCGGTTGGCCACGGACCAGCGAATCAGCGCGGCGATCATGGCTGGCTCCCCGAGGCTTGGTCGTCCGTCTCAAGTGGCGCAGCGACGATGCCCTTCAGACTGGCCTCGGAATCGAGCAGGAACTGGCCGGAAGTCACGACCTTCTGCCCTTCTTCCAGGCCTTGGAGGATCACCGTTTTGCCGTCGCTCTCCTCGCCGAGCCGCACCTCCACCGGGCGATAGTGCCCCGCGTCCTCGGCCAGCATGACCAAGGCCCGCTTGCCGGTGCGGATCACCGCTTCGCTCGGCACCCACAGGCTGTCCTGCCCGGTCGAGCGGTTCAGCCGGACCTGAGCGGTCATCCCCGGACGCAAGCGACCCTCGGTGTTGGCCAGTTCGACCCGCACGCGCAGGGTGCGACTGTCCGGGTTGGTGTCCGGCAGGATTGCGCTGACCTTGCCGTTGAACACGGAGCCGGGAAACGCCGGCAGCCGTGCTTCGATGGATTGCCCTTCGGTGATGGAACCGGTCTGTGCCTCCGGCACCGCCACGGCGAGCCAGACACTGCCCAACCCGTTGACCCGCGCCAGCGTCTCGCCGCTCGCCACGGTCATACCGGTGCGCACGTTGAGTTCCTGTACCACGCCGCCCACCGGGCTGGTGACGGTGAGGTTCGGCTGAACCTTGCCGCTGCGTTCCACCTGGGCAATCAGGCTCGATGGCATGCCGGTCAGTTGCAAACGCTGGCGCGCCGCTGCGATCAGTTCGCGGTCACCGCTACGCTTGAGGGCCAGAAATTCGGTCTGCGCTGCCGCCCACTCGGGTACGAGAATGTCCGCCAACGGCGCCCCCGCCGCCAGTACGTCCCCCGGTGCCCGGGCGTAGACCCGTTCGACAAAACCGCTGGTGCGGGTCTGGATCACCGCCACATCGCGCTCGTTGAAGGCCAGCACACCGGTCACGTCGAGGCTGGAGGAAAACCGTCCGCGCGCAACCGTTGCCGTGCGCAAGCCCAGATTCTGGGTCAGGCCCGGGTCGATACTGACCGTCGCATTGCCTGCGCCTTCGCTGGCGTATCGCGGCACCAGTTGCATGTCCATGAAGGGCGACTTGCCCGGCTTGTCGAACTTCTGTTGCGGGTACATCGGGTCGTACCAGTACAGGGCCTTGGGTTCGGCACCCTGCTCCGCTGCCGCACCGGTTGCGCCAGGCATGCGCTGATAAGCCACGCCGTAGCCCGCAGCGACACCCACTGCAAGGGCGAGGCCGGCCAGCCAGAAGCTGTTGTGTTTTGGTAGGTTCACAGGCTGCTCTCCCCGTAAGCGAAATGCAGACGCGCAGCAGTCAGTGCGCGCTGTTCTTCCACGTCGATCTGTTTGAGGCGTGCCTCGATGAGTTCACGGCGGGCGCTGACCACCGCGTTCAGATCGCCCTTGCCGGCGCGGTAGCTGGCAAGGCTCAGCTCGACCTTCTCTTTGGCCAGCGGCACCAGGCTTTGCTGGTTGCGCAGCACCGCCCGGTCGAGGCGCGCGTAGTCGGCCAGCTCGTTTTCCAGTTGTTCGGTGTGCTCCCGGGACAGGGCTTCGCGTTCCGCTTCGATCTGGCTGAGTTCGGCCTGGCGGGCGGCGATCTTCGGGTTCTGCCGCGATTCGGGAAACAGCGGCAGATCCCAGGAAAACTGCACGCTGACCATGTCGCCGAATTCGCGGCCACGGTGCTGATAATCCACTTCCCAGCTCCAGTCGGACTTTTTCTCGGACACGGCTTCCTGCACCTTCGCCTGCGCTTCGCGGGCCATGGGCGCAAACGCGGCCAGTTCGGGATGGTGTTGCAGTTGATGATTGAAGGTGGCGGGCTCGACCGACCATTGCGGCAGGTTGCCTTCGGGCTTGTCGTTGGCGGCGGTGCCGATCCAGCGTTTGAGCGCCGCCCGGGCTTGGGTGCGTTCCAGCGTCAGGTTGTCTTCTTGCTCCGCCAGTCGGGCGGCTTCCTGTTTCGGCGTCACGGCGTCGGCAGGTTGCGCCCGGCCACCGGCAATCTGCGCCCGCACGGTATCGCTCAGCAGGCGGTTTTCCTTGTAGAAGTCTTGAAGCAGCGCCTGTTTGCGCTCCACCGAATAGCTGCCGATCCACGCCAGCGCGGTGGCCTGACGGACTTTCAGACGTTCGACGCGACGTTCCGCCGCCGCGCGCTCGACGCCAGCCTCGGCGACTTCGATGCGCGCCTTGCGCTTGTCGCCATTGGGCATCTCCTGGCGCCAGCCGACCATTTGCATGGTCATGAAGTCCTTGTCGAGGCTGTAGCGGTCCGGCCCGCCCACGGGATAGTTCTGCACGCCCAGCACCAGTTTCGGATCGGGCAACTCCCCCGCCGGGATGGCGGCGCTGCTGGCGGCCTGAATTTTTGCATCTTGAGCGTTCAGCGACGGTGCGTTGGTTTCCGCCAGCCGCAACGCTTCATCGAGTGTCAGCGCGGCGGCGAAACCCGGCCACGCGAGCACGCTTGCCGCGAGGCCGGCCGCGAAGGGCCAACCTGTGCACTTGAATGTCATGTTTACGATTCCTGTGATCGTCCGCTGTGCGCGGCGTAAAACGCGCGCACAGCCAATCCACTCCGCCGGGGCGGAATGAGTTTTCAAGGGAGACAGGAATCAGACGCGGGGCGGTCGCCAGACCCCGGACGGGGTCGCTACGGGCAGGGAATCACTGAAGAAAGAATGCGTCACGGGGCTGAACACGGTGACAGGCGGCTTGAGGATCGCCACTTGCAGCAGGCCGCCGGTCTTGCACTCCTGGCCCGGCTTGCAAGGCGCGCCGTGATCGCTGGGGCTTTTCATGTCCTTGCAGCAATCCATGCCCATGCCATCCATCATCGCCATGCCCATGGCTTGCATCGGGCAGGGTTCTGTCGGTGCCTGCACGCCCGCCATCCCGCTGAGGGGAAGCGCCAGGCTGATCAGGAAGACGAGACAAAACCGCAGGTAGCGTTTCATGGCCGGAAGTCTAGTTGCGAGAAACGGGATTCACAATCGGATGCCGGCGATATCAGCGGATAAGCATTAAGCCAGGATTAGCAACGGAAAATCATGCAGCGCTCGAACGATCACCTAACCTCATTGATTGTGTGTTCAACCGGAATCGCCAGTCCCATGCGCAACGCATTGAAGTCATTGATGTTCGTCGCCCTGATCCTGCTCGGTCCGGGGTTGGCCATAGTGTCGGCGGCCGATTTACCGGGAGCGGCCGAAACCGGTGCGCCCCTCCCCGGCGTCACCCAAAATGATCTGCAAGCCCTGCAACAACGCCTCGATGGCCTCAAGCAGCAGATCTCGTCCGCCAACAATTACAACCAGCTCGAAGGCCCGCAGGATCGGGTGCAGACGTTCATTCTCGACATTGATCGGCTGTCGGCTTCGCTGTTGCCGCAGCAGGCACAACTGACCGTACAACTGGGCGTACTGGGCGCGGCACCGACGGAAACGGTGGCCGCCGAACAGGCCGATATCGCCGCACAACGAGCGGCGCTGATCGAGCAGAAGAACAAGGTCGATACCGCGCTGAAGAATCTGGCCACGCTCAAGCAGAACGCCACCGATCTGATCACCCAGATCGCCGGCATTCGCCGCACGTTGCTGGAAAGCGAACTCACCCTGCGTACCGACAGCGTGCTCAGCCCTGATTTCTGGTCGCCGATGATCGATCCCGATCCTGCCGATCGCCAACGCCTGCAGATGTTCGTCGACCAGATCAAGGAAACCGGCACCGAGGCCTGGCAACCGGCGCAACGGTTCTACACCAGCGTGCTGGTGGTGTTGTCTTTCATGGTCTGGACCCTGGGCCGACGTCTCGCCGACCGTTGGCTGGCATGGGTGTGTATCCATCGCATGCCCGAAGGCCGCTTGCGCCGCAGCTCGCTGGCTTTCGCCTCGGCGCTGGCGACACTGGCGACCACCGCGATAGCCCTGGAACTGCTGTATTACGCCTGCACCCGGCATGTGCCGCTGCCGCCGATGCTGGCGACGTTCTCCGACGAATTCCAGAAAGTCGTGTACGCCTGCGTGATGATCACCAGCCTGAGCCGCGCCTTGCTGTCCACCGAGCACCCATCGTGGCGGTTGCCGGCGATTGCCGAACCGGTGGCCCTGACGCTCAAGCCTTTCGCCAGGATCCTTGCCGCGACGCTGCTGGTGCTGGTCACGGCAGTGCAGGTCGGCAATTCGTCCGGCATGAGCAGCCAGATCGTGATCACCGGCCGCGGCGTCATCGCGCTGGTGGTATTGGCCATCGTCACCGTGCTGCTGATGCGCGTCGGCAAGGTGCGCAAGGCGCTGGCGGCGGCCGGAGATGCGCAGGTGACGGGCAACACCCTGGCCGGGGTGATTTACACCGTGACCACGCTGGCGATGGTCATTTCCCTCGGTGCGTTGCTGACAGGCTACGTATCGCTGGCGCGGTTCATCACTTATGAACTGGTGTGGGCGTTTATCGTGCTGTCCGGTTTCTATCTGCTGATGCAGTTGCTCAAGGACAGCTGCGAATACGTCTTCTCGCCCCGCCATTCCAGCGGCAAGGCCTTGAAACAACTGCTGGGCGTCGGCGACCGGCGCCTCGAACAGGCCTCGACCCTGCTGGCCGGCGTGGGTCGGGCGGCGTTGCTGCTGCTGGCAGTGATCACGCTGTTCGTGGGCGGCATCGGCACCACGCTGGGTCAATTGGCCAACAGCATCGGCACCATTCTCGGCGGTGCCGGCCTGCGCAAACTGAACATCGTTCCCGGGCATTTGCTCAACGCCATACTCGCCCTGCTGATCGGTATTTACCTGATCCGTGCTCTGCGCCGCTGGCTCGACAACGAGTTCCTGCCCAAGACCGACATGGACCCCGGCATGTGCGCCTCCCTCAGCACGCTGTTTTCCAACATCGGCTACGCGGTAGTGATTCTGCTGACGCTGTCGTCGCTGGGCGTGCAGTGGACCAACCTGGCGTGGATCGTCAGTGCGCTGTCGGTGGGGATCGGTTTCGGCCTGCAGGAAATCGTGAAGAACTTCGTCTCGGGGCTGATCCTGCTCACCGAACGCCCGGTCAAAGTGGGCGACCTCATCAGCATCAGCGGCGTCGAGGGTGACATCCGCCGGATCAACGTGCGCGCCACCGAGATCCAGCTCAGCGACCGCTCCATCGTGATCGTGCCCAACTCGCAATTGATCTCGCAGAACCTGCGCAACGTCACCCTCGGCGGCAGCGCCCAAGGCGTGGCGACGCTGGAGCTGATGTTCCCGCTGGACATCGACCCCGAACAGGTCAAAGGCCTGCTGCTCGACACCTACAAAGAGCACGAAACCATCCTCGGCAAACCGGCGCCGTTCGTGCGATTCAGCAAACTGTCACCCGATGGCATCACGCTGACCGTGACCGGTTACGTCGACAGCCCGAGGATTGTCGGCAAGACCAAGAGTGATCTGTTGTTCGAGATACTCAAGCGGCTGGGGGCGGCGGGGATTGAGTTGGCGAAGCCACCGCAGCCGGGCAGTTGACGCCCGTCAGCCCAATGGCCCGATACCATCTATAGTCACTTCGTTCACCTCATGGGGATTCGTCAGAAGTTTGCTGTTGGCCGTGTTCGATCAGAACTCCAGTTCCCCTGACAACCCAAGTGAAAATGGAGAAAGTCATGGCCTTGGTCGATCCGCGGAACAACGAATACGACGTGAATAAACTTGGCACTGCCAGCATCGTCGGGCACGTGAACACTGACAGCGCCCGAATCTGGATTCGCGTCTATATGGCGGGAGAATGGACGCTGGTCTGGTCCGAAAAGGCGTTGGTCGGAGACCTGTTCACGCTAGATGGCAAAACCATTGAGCTGTTTCTAAAAGGTCAGGGATGCGACCCCAAAAACATACTGTCGTACAAGTTCAGTGAAGACTCGGACCTGACCAATACTTTCGACATTGCCAATCTGAAGCCGAACACCACCTACTACTATTACTTGATGAGTCAGAAGCCAACGTCCAAAAGTATGTGGCGCAGAACAGAAATCGGATATCAAAAGGTCTACTCCTTTACCACCATGGCGCAATCCATGCCCGACTTCAGCTTCGGATTCTATAGCTGCCATGACCCGTTCAACGCCAATAACAGCAATGGTGCTTGGCCCTTGTTTCTCAGCAGAGCCAACAACGCGAAAATCAGATTCGTCATTGGCGGTGGCGATCAGGTCTATGTGGACTGCCAGGAAAACAAATACTTTCCGGACATCTGGGAATGGCTGCAGAACAACAAGGACGATCTGATCGCGGCTTTTACAAAAGACGGAAAACTGCTCACTGCGGGCCTTGATGCTTACCTTCTGAGCCTCTACCGCTGGTATTACCGTGTGTACTGGAATTTCCCTCAGATGCAGGAGATCTTTTCGAAAACGCCTCAATACATGATTTGGGATGACCATGAAATCATGGATGGCTGGGGATCGCGAACCAACAAGGAGCGTCTGGAAATTCTTTCAAGGTACTTCAAGAAAGACGACCCCGACATTGACCAGCAACTTATAGACTCGATGTGGAATGCAGCAAGAACAGCCTATTTTGAATATGGCCACAGTCACAACCCTCCCACAAACATTGTAAGGTCGTTATTGAAAACACCCGAAAAATGCATCTGGGACTATAACTTCATAAAGGGGACAACCCCATTCTACGTGCTCGACCTGCGCGGGCATCATGATGTTGAAAGAGCCCAGAACAGACTGCTTGGAGATGATCAGGTTGCACGCTTTCTAGGCTGGCTGGATACGCCGCCCGTCAAAAAATCAAAAATCGTGTTTGTGGTGAGTTCCGTTCCAGTCGTTCACTGGCGATCCATCGTATTGACGGCGGGGTCCTTGATTAACAGCCTCAAGGACGACTTCATGGATGAATGGGATCATCCCTCCAACCATGTTGAAAGAAACCTTCTGCTGGAAAAAATATTTGCCGCCTTCGATGCTGAAGGCCGAACGTTGGTGTTCTTGAGCGGCGATGTTCATTGTGCTGCCGCCTTCAGGTTGCAACACAAAATCTATCGCCAGGCCAACGTTTACCAGATCACCTCGAGTGCCATTTCGCGAATGCCCGCCGGGCAGGCTGTCTCTGCCGGAATAGCCAAATCCGGTACGCTCAGTGGTAATGACAATGTCCAGTTCGAGCACCTGTTCAGCCATTCGGAAGACAAGAATTTCGCGATTTTCCATGTGAAGAACAGTGATTCGATCACCGTCGATCTTTGCTGGCCGGGCGGCACCGAAGGCGAAGCCGTCATCAAGACCCTCGAGTTGGAATAGCGCGCACAAAAGCACTAAAGGAAGCACTAACACACAAAAGGGGACAGATTTATTTTCTGAAAATAGATATGTCCCCTTTTGTGCTGAGGCTATAGGATATTTTCCAGGAGATGGCATTCCTCCTCAAACCGCCTTCGTGCTGATGATGCCTACGTGAACCCTGGACAGGGTGCGTAGGTGTGTCTGCTCCCCTGTCCCCCCACTCCAGGACAGGATCATGATTCCCGATATTCAATCCGCTGTATTTTGCTATTCCCCACCGCAACCTGTTTGGCCGCAACAGCCTGAAGAGGTGGGCCCGACATGCTGAAATCACTGCTGGTCATTGCCGTGGGTGCTTCACTGGGCGCCTGGTTGCGTTGGCTTCTGGGCATGAAGCTCAACGCGCTGTTTCCTGCGATTCCTCCGGGCACCGTGGTCGCCAATATGGTTGGCGGCTACATCATCGGCCTGGCCATCGCATTCCTTGCCGCCTCCCCTTCGCTGAGCCCCGAGTGGCGGCTGCTGATCATCACCGGCTTCTGCGGTGGCCTGACGACTTTTTCTACATTCTCGGCCGAAACCGTTGCCCTGATTCAGGAAGGCAGGTTGCTCTGGGCACTCGGCTCGATTTCGGTACACGTCGTCGGCTCGCTCGCAATGACTGCGGCGGGGCTGTTGTCCTATCAATTGATTGGCACGCGTTAAGGAGACCGAAATGAAAGGTTTTCTGGTGATTTTCTTCACTCAACAAAACCGCCGCCATCAAGGAAAGATACTCGGTGACTGGCTTGTTGATCTGGCAAAGGAAATGGGCCTGCGCGGCGCGACCCTTTCCACCGGCATCGAGGGTTTTGGCCATACGGGCCGGCTGCATTCCTCGCATTTTTTCGAGTTGGCGGATCAGCCGACCGAGATTCGCATGGCGATTACCGAGGAAGAGACCGAACGACTGTTCAAACGGCTGGAGGAGGAAGACATCTCGGTGTTTTACATAAAGACGCCGATTGAAATGGGCTTTGTCGGTAAAAAGGCCGGCAGCCCTCCGCCATAGTGACGGCTTGCAGACAAAACCAAAACGATGCGGGTTATGGAACCTGCATCACTCTTCAGTGGAAAGACTCGGCTCCTGGCTGGTTTCAACTGCCATCTTCAAGCGATCCGCCTTGCTGATGTACTTGGGCTTGTTGCTTTTCGGCGCCAGTTTGGCGTTGGCCTTTCTGGATTTTTCCTTGAAGAGTTGTTGCAGTTTCTTTTGGCGATTCATGGTGTCTTGCCCTGCTTGAAAGTTGTTGAATGATATCAGCCGTGAGTCAGGTTCAAGCGAGCACTTCGGTGATCCACTGCACCTGCCTCGCCAGATCCTGCACTTTCTCTTCACACACTGTATGCCGCACACGCCCGAACTGGTTCAGGGTCTGTTGTTTGAGCCGCAACCGGTGCTGCCACTTGCTGACAAACGCCGGGCTACGCGCCTGCAATTGCAGCGGCCCGAAGTACAGTTCTTCGGCGGTGTACGTCACCGGGCCGTCGCGTTCGGCGACGATGATTTCGTAGTCGAAGCGATTTTCCCGCAAGACTTCTTCGCAGAGGATCCGGTAGCCGTTGTCCATCAGCCATTGGCGCAGCGGTTGCTCGCCGCCGTTGGGTTGCAGGATCAGGCGTTCGCGGCCGCTCAGGCGCGACTTGCCGGCTTCGAGGATGTCGCGGATAGTCTCGCCGCCCATACCGCACATCGTAATCGCGTCGATCCCGTCGGCCGGTTCCACGGCCATCAAGCCATTGGCCAGACGCACGGTGATCTGCTGCTGCAGATCGTTCTCGCGCACAGCGCGCTCGGCCGAGCGAAACGGCGTCAACGCCATCTCCCCCGCCACCGCAGCCTCGATTGCACCACGGCGCATCAACGCCACCGGCAGGTAGCCGTGATCCGAGCCGATATCGGCCAGGCGCGCACCGGCGGGTACGTGCGCAGCGACACGCTCCAGGCGCATGGACAATGTCTGTTCGTTCAACCGCAACCCCTTTTACGTCGAGCGTCCGGCACCACTGGCCGGATCGGGGCGCGATTCTGGAGGGCAACGTCGTGTATTTCAAATTTAAATGACCAAGCGCGACGATCACACCAACACCGTCAACCACGCCGACAGTAACAACAAAAACGCCAGCCCGGCATTCATGCGCCTGAATGCCCTTGGCGATCCAAAGAACCGTGCACTACCCACGCCCAGCGCCGCCCACGCCGTCATGCACGGCAGGCAGACCAGCAGAAACACAAAGGCCAGCAACAGCATCCGCATCTGTTCATCGCCGTTTCCGCCAAACACGCTCACCACCGCCACCGCCATCATCCACACTTTGGGATTGATCAGTTGCAGGCCGGCGGCGCCATAAACGCCGATCCCTTCTTCACCCGCCGTTGCCGGGTCAAGGGACGGCGGCGTGCTGCGAAAGATCTGCCACGCCAGCCAGCTCAGCCACAGCACCCCGGCCCAGGCCATCGCCTGCTGCACCCGGGGATAGCGCAGCAGCGTTTCACCCACGCCGAGCCCGACCACCAGCACCACCAGTGCCGCCGACACGCAGGCGCCGAAGATGATCGGCAACGTAGCCACCATCCCGCGCCGTGAACTGTGACTCATCACCAGAATATTGGTCGGCCCCGGGGTGATCGAGGCGACGAAGGAAAACAGCAGAAAGGGCAACAACGATTCCATGGCATGGACTCCGGATCAGAACAGAGAGCCATGGTCGCGGTTGTGTGCAGTTCAGTCTGGAAGGTTTGAGCAGTCATTGCGGGAGTCTGCGGCGCGAAAAAGCCCCTAATCCAACAGCTCGCGCCTGAGCAGGAGAAACTCCTCCGCCAATCTCTCTGCGATCTCTTCCGCACGCCCGGTGCTGTCTACATATAACAAAACCGGATATTCGGGAAATTCCTCTTCCACCACTTCGCCGTCGAAAGGGTCAATATTGTTTTTCAGCGTGAGGTGCTCTGACTCTCTATTACCAAAGAAATAATACTCACCGCCGTGATAGGTGCTTTCGCGTCTATCAAGGGAAAGGTTGAGACTTTCCTCAACTTTCAACCTGGCTGCTGAAACACTCAGGTTTTTGACACCGTACAAATCGTAAGCAGCCATTAATACACCTTTGTAAACAGGATGATTCTCAGACGCTCTCACAACTAATATCGAATCCACTTTCCCGTAGATATCAATTTCGGATTATCAGGATCAACCAGATTAAGCCATTCCGGATCATGCCCCAATGTACCTACCAAAACACCTAACGCGTTCGGGTTCTCGGGCGTCGCCGTGTGGTGCACTATTCCAATATAGCTTCCTATGCCTTGAGTGCTTTCCAGTTGAAAACGTAAAGAGCCGTCAGCGTTGTAGATCGCCGCGTTATTGGGGCAGTTAAAGAACCAGGGAAATTCAGGTGTACTGAATTTTGAAGGCTTCTCATTAAAAACCACCAAGACCCCGGTTCTGTCTTCAAGAATATAGGCGGCCTCATGGACTGGAAGGCGTACTTCAACGCCATTTTCAAGAACCAGATATTGCTCAAAACCTACAACTACGTGCTCTAGCGCATAGAGCAAATTTCTTTTTGTATCTTCGAAGCTGGTAGAGGTCCCGTCCCAGCGGCGAAAACTCTCAAAGAGCAGGCCATCATCGAATTCACACATCGTTCTGATTTCACTGATCAACTGACTCACTGCAACAACCTCACTGCCCCCCTATGAACCTCATACGACTTTGAAAGGGTTCGGGGCGTTTTATCCATGGAACTCCCTGATGTCCGTCACCAGGCAAGCGAGCTTCGCTCATAGCTTCCCACAAATCGCCCACGGTTCCCTCACGAATTCCCACGTTGTGCAAGCCTCAGTCTGGGAGGTTTGAGCAGCGCTTGCGGTAGTCCGCCGGCGTGAGGTGATAGGCGCGGCGAAACCAGCGGCCGAGATGGCTTTGATCGGCAAACCCCAGTGCACTGGCGACGTCCGCGGGCGTTTCGCCTCGTGCCAGCAATTGCCGGGCCCGAGCCAGCCGCAACTGGATCAAGTAACCGTGGGGCGCCAGCCCGAAGGCCGACTTAAAGGCCCGGGTCAGACGAAAGCGATCCACCCCGCAGGCCCGGGCCAGATCATCCAGCCCGATGTCTTCGAAGGCATGGGCATGCAGATAATCCCGCGCCACCTGCGCCACGCGCGGCAAGCGTGGATCGAACGCCTGACGCTTGCGCCAGTCGAGGTGGGACGTCAAAGCCCCCAGCAAGTGGTCGACCGCGCTCTGCCGGACGATACGCAAGTCGCCGTGATGCAGGGCCTGAAAGGCTTGATTGATGGAAGTGGCCAGTCGCGGGTCCTGGCTCAGGGTGTCGGCGAATCCGAGCTGACTGTTGTCCGGCGCCTGCTCGAACAGCGCCAGCAACTCGCGCTCCAGCCAATGCGGATCGAGATAGAGCATAGAGTAGGTAAAGCCTTCCTCGGTGGGCGCGTGCCCGTCGTGGATTTCCCCCGGCTCCAGCATGAAGATCTTGCCCGGCGTACTGAAATGCCGCACGCGCCGGCAATCGAACTGCTGAACCCCTTGCTCGGTGACGCCCACCAGAAAACTGTCATGCCAGTGCGGATCGTAGGCATGGCCCTGGAAATGGGCGCGGATCGACTCGATGCCGGTGTCGGCATCCTGGGACAGGTCGATCCAGTTGCGTTTGTCCACGCAAAGGCTCCGGAGAAATGGGTACAACGGCTAAATTACCGCGCTTCATGCCAATACGTTTAGAACATTTGTGCAGCAACCGGCGCCTTTCAACGGGTTTGTATCTCAGTGTGTACGAACCGCTTGTGGATACACACTCCGGCATCTTGAGAGCAAAACCGAAACAGCACGGATACACCGGCAGGTTTAACTGGGCTCCAGTTCAGAAGGGTTCACCCAGAACCCCATCCCCGTCGATTGCAAAGGAGCCTGACCATGAAACCTGCACTGCACACCACCGCCACCGGCAACACCCGTCGTCGCCTGCTGGGCCTGTCGATCCTCGCCACCGCCCTGATGCAATTCGGCGCTTTCGCCAACGCACAATCGGCGGCGCCGGAGCCGGTCAAGACCGTAGCCGCCAGCGTGAAAGCCGACCTGCCCTTCGGCCCGCTGAAACATGTGAAGGCCGGCGTGCTGGACGTGGCCTACGCCGAAACCGGCCCGGCCGATGGCCCGGTGGTGATTCTGCTGCACGGCTGGCCCTACGACATTCACAGCTACGATGAAGTCGCGCCGCTGCTGGCAGCCAAGGGTTATCGCGTGCTGATGCCGTACGCCCGGGGTTATGGCGATACGCACTTCCTTTCCGACAAGACTGTGCGCAACGGTCAGCCTGCGGCGCTCGCCAGTGACGTGATCGATTTCATGGATGCACTGAAAATCAAACAAGCCGTACTCGGCGGCTACGACTGGGGCGCACGTTCGGCGGACATCGTCTCGGCGCTGTGGCCTGAGCGCGTCAAAGCCCTGGTGTCGGTCAGCGGTTACCTGATCGGCAATCAGGCCGCCGGCAAGAACCCGCTGCCGCCCAAGGCCGAGCTGCAATGGTGGTATCAGTTCTACTTCGCTACCGACCGTGGTGCGGCCGGCTACGCCAAGAACACCCACGACTTCGCCAAGCTGATCTGGCAGACCGCCTCACCGAAATGGGCCCTCGACGACGCCACGTTCGACCGCAGCGCCAAGGCCCTGGAGAACCCGGATCACGTCGCCATCACCGTGTTCAACTACCGCTGGCGTCTAGGCCTGGTGCAGGGCGAAAGCCAGTACGAAGCGCTGGAGCAGAAACTCGCCACCGCACCGTCGATCAGCGTGCCGACCATCACCCTGGAAGGCGATGCCAACGGCGCCCCGCACCCGGCGCCCGAGGATTACGCCAAACGCTTTACCGGCAAATATGAGTTCCGTCTGATCAACGGCGGCATCGGCCACAACCTGCCACAGGAAAGTCCGAAGACCTTCGCCAAGGCAATTATCGACGCCGATCACCTCTGAAGCAGTACGCCGAACGGCTCGTCATTTGACGAGCCGTTTTTCCTTGGACGGCCGATAACCGAAATAGGCGCTGTAGCACTTGCTGAAATGACTCGGCGAGACGAACCCGCAAGCCACCAGCACATCCACCTGAGACAGCTCGGTGTGTTGCAACAGACGCCGGGCCTCGGTGATACGCAGTTCCATGTAATAACGCTGCGGCGTGGTGCCCAGTTGTTCCTTGAACAGCCGCTCCAGCTGACGCCGGGAACGCCCGGCGTACACTGCCAGTTGCTCCAGTTCCAGCGGTTCTTCGAGGTTGGCGTCCATCAGCTTCACCACTTCGCGCAACGGCGCGCTGACGCTGATGTTTTCGGTGGGTTTGATCCGCCGGTAGCGCGATTCCTCGAACGCCAGAATGTCTTCGATGCCTTCCACCAGCGCCTTGTCGTGCAGGCCTTTGATCCAGTCCAGCGCCATGTGGAACGCGCCGGACGGACTGGACGCGGTCAAGCGGTCGCGGTCGATCACGTAGGGTTCGCTGCTGACCTGGGTCGCCTTGGAAATTTCCGCCAGCGCTGGCCGGTGCTCCGGGTGAATCGCACACCGATACCCTTCCAGCACCCCTGCCCGCCCCAGAAACCACGAACCATTCCACAACCCGGCGAGCAACACGCCGGCCTCGGCGGCCATTTTCAGCAGGCCGATAAACTCGTCGCTGGCCTTCAATTCCGTGCGGTAACCGCCGCAGATCACCAGCAGGTCCAGTTCCTGCAACACACTCGCCTCAAGCTGTGAATCCGGGCGGATCACCAGCCCCAGATCGCTGATCACTTCGCCGTCGCTCAAGCCGAAGGTGCGTGTAGAGAACAGACCGGGGCGCAGCAGATTGGCGGTGACAAGGGTGTCCAGCGCCTGGGTGAAGGCCGGCAGGGAAAAATGCTCCAGCAACACGAAACCGGTACGGGTCAGGCGCCCCGCCCCGGAGGAAGGCTCGTTCAGGTAGCGAAGGTTCTTGCCCTTCATGCCACCGCTGAATTGACGTCGTTCGATCAAGATGCGGTCCATCAGTTACTTGTTATGCCGCCATGCTAACCGCCGGGGCGGCAAAATACTCGGGAATGAATGCAATTCGCCCCAACCGGTACAAACGTGCCGATCGGGGCGAAAGTGACCTGCGAAAAACCGCGATGGATCAGGAGGCGTCGATCCAGATGGTTTTCAGCTCGGTGTACTGGTCATGGGCCCAGATCGACTTGTCACGCCCACCGAAACCCGACTCTTTGTAACCGCCGAAAGGCGTCGAAGCATCGCCCTCGCCAAAGCAGTTCACGGTGACGATACCGGCGCGAATGCCCCGCGAGAGTTTCAGCGCATGGCGCAGGCTGCCGGTGTAGGCCGAGGCGGCCAGACCATAAGCCGTGTCGTTGGCCAGGCTGATCGCCTCGTCGACCGAGCTGAACGTTGTCACGCTCAGCACCGGGCCGAAGATTTCTTCCTGGAACAGACGACTGTCACGGCTGACGCCATCGACGATGGTCGGCTCGACGAAGATGTTGTCGGCCGTGCTGCCCCCCGCCAGCACCGACAGGTTTTCCTCCCGGGCATGGTCGAGGTACGAACGGACCTTCTCGAAATGCGCCTTGCTGATCATCGAGCCCAGACGGTTTTCCGGGTCCAGTGGATCGCCCATTTTCCAGTCGGCCAGATGCACCTTAACGCGCTGGAGCAGTTGGTCCTTGATGTCGGTGTGCACGATCAGCCGCGACGAGGCCGAGCAGTTTTCACCCATGTTCCAGAACGCGCCGTTGACCACGTGCTGGGCGACCTGATCGACGTCTTCGACATCGTTCATCACCACCGCCGGGTTCTTGCCGCCGCATTCCAGCACGATGCGTTTCAGGTTGGATTCGCTGGAATACTTGAGGAACAAGCGCCCGGTGTCGGTGGACCCGGTGAAGCTGACCATGGCGACGTCCGGGTGACGGCCCAGCGGTTCGCCCGCTTCCTTGCCTCCGCCGGGCACCACGTTGAACACACCGGCGGGAATCCCCGCCTGATGCGCCAGCTCGGCCACACGCAGGGTGCTCAGAGTGGTTTCCTTGGCCGGTTTGACCACAATCGAGCAACCGGCGGCCAGCGACGGGCCGATCTTCCACGCGAGCATCAGCAGCGGGAAATTCCACGGCAACACCAGGCCGACCACGCCAATCGGTTCGCGCACCACCATGGTCACCGCGCCGTTACCGGTCGGTGCGGTCGAGTCGTAGATCTTGTCGATCAGTTCGGCGTGCCAGCGCAGGGTATGAATTGTCTCGGGCACGTCGATGTTCTGGCATTCACGGATCGGTTTGCCGCTGTCCAGGCTTTCCAACACCGCCAGTTCATGGGAGTGGTCGTCGAGCAATTGAGCGAACCGCAGCAACACCGATTTGCGCGCCGATGGCGCCAGCCCTTGCCAGCGCCCATCCTCGAACGCAGCCTTGGCGGCGGCGACGGCAACGTCCACGTCCTGGGCACCGCAGGCGGTAATCTCGGTCAACACCGCTTCGGTGGCCGGGTTGGTCGTGGTGAAGGTCTTGCCGGACAGCGCGCTGCAAAACTCGCCGTTGATGAACGCCTGATTGCGAAACTCAAGCTTCGACGCCAGCTCGCGGTATTGCGCTTGACTCAGAAGATCGGCCATTTCAAACCTCCGCGACGATGCGCGCCACATTCTGTTTGAGGGTTTTGATCACGCTTTCCAGCACTTCCTTCTCGGACGCTTCCAGCGCTTGCATCGGTTTGCGCACGCCGCCGGCACGCAGGCCGACCAGCTCGCTGCCGTGCTTGATCGACTGGACGAACTTGCCGCTTTCCAGCACATCCATCAGCGGCAACAGGGCCGACATGATCCGCCGTCCCTTGTCGAAGTTCCTCTCTAGAACGCAGGCTTCGTACAGCGCGATGTGCTCGGCGGGAATGAAGTTCGAACCGGCACAGACCCAGCTGCGCGCGCCCCAGGCGAAGAACTCCAGGGCCATGTCGTCCCAGCCGCAGGACAGCTGGATCGAAGGATGCGAATGCGCCAGACGATGCAACTGCGCGGTGTCGCCGGAGCTTTCCTTGATCGCGACGATGTTCTTGCAACCGGCAATCGCCTCGAAGAACTCAGGGCCCATCGCCACGCCCATTCGCGCCGGGTAGTTGTAGAGCATGATCGGCAGGCCGGCGGCCTTGTCCACGGCCAGCACGTGGACGGCGATCTCCTTTTGCGTCGGCAAGGCATACGGCGGCGAGCCCACCAGAATCGCGTCGGCTTTAATTGACTTGGCGTGCTCGGCGAAGGCCACCGCATCTTCGGTGCGAATCCCACCCGTGCCGATCACCAGCGGAATGCGGCCGTTGATCACTTCCCTGGCGCGCTCGGCCACTTTCAGCCGTTCGGCGGTGGTGTGGGCGTAGTACTCGCCGGTCGAACCACCGATGACGATGCCGTGAACCCGCGACTCGATCAGATACTCGAGCACTTCGGCGAAGGCCGAGTAATCGATCTGGCCATCGGCGGACAAAGGCGTAATGGCAGGGGTAAAGATGCCGTCAAAGTTCATAGGGTTTTCTCCAGTGGTTGCAGTGTTCGATTCATTGGCCCGACGCCGATAAGGCCCGGACAAGGTTCAATTCAGCGAGGCAGCCTGTTGCAGGTTGAGCGAGCGGGTTTCCGGCGCGAGCACCCACGACAGCACCAGGCCGACCAGAGTGACGGCCGCCGCGATGTACATGGTCTGGGCGATGCCCAGCGTGCTCAGGGAAACCGGCACCAGATAAGTCCCCGCCGCCGCGCCGATGCGCGACAGTGACGTGCCGACGCCAACCGCGAAGGCGCGGATTTCCGTGGGAAACAGTTCATTGGGGTACACCAGCGTCAGCACCTGAGCGCCGCCGATGAACAAGGCGTAAACGGCAAAGAACGCGAGCACCAGCGCATTGGGCCCGGCGTGTCCGATGGCCAGCCCGAGCAGCGCAAGGCCGGAACATAGAAAGCTGTAGATCAGCAGATTGCGTCGGCCGACGCGGTTGATGATTCGGGTCGAAATCACGCAGCCGATAACAAAGAACAAAGTAATCGCCACCGACCCCAGGGAGGACCAGTCGCCCTGCAGGTTCAGCGCGGCCAGCACCTTCGGCGCAAAGGCATACACGGCAAACAGCGGCACCACCGAGCAGGTCCAGAACACCACGACAAACAGCATGCGTTTGCCGTAGCCGGAGTGCAGCAGGTTGAAGATCGTCAGCTTCTCGCCCACCCGGTGCTCGGGAAGATTGGCCAGGGAGAAGTCGTTGCCGTAGACCTGTTTGATGATCGCCTCGGCTTCGGCGGCGCGGCCCTTGCTCAACAGCCAGCGCGGCGATTCGGGTGTGCCGATGCGCACCAGAAACAGCATCGCGCCGATGATCGCCGCGCTGGCCAGGACCAGCCGCCAGGCATCGGAGCCCCACAGCTTGAACATCATCTCGCCCACCACATACGCCATCGCGGCCCCGGCGAACCACATGATGGTCAGCGTCGCCAGACGCGGGCCGCGATACTTGCGTGGCATGAACTCGACCAGCAGCGAGGTCGCCACCGGGTACTCGATGCCGACCGCCACCCCCAGCAGCAACCGCAGAACAAACAGCGCCAACGCCGAATCGACCCACAGCTGCGCCAGCGACGCCACGATGAACAGGGTCGGCCCGACAAACAGCAGACGCTTGCGCCCCAATACATCGGTCAGCCAGCCGCCGAGAAAGCCGCCGAAGAAAATGCCGATCAGTGCCGAGGCGGCAATCATGCCTTCCCAGAAATCGTCCAGCGCCAGAGACCTGGACATGTGCACCAGCGCCACGCCGATGATGCTCAGAACATACCCGTCGACAAAGGAACCACCGGCCGAACGGATCGTCAGCAGACGATGAAAACCATTGAGCGGTACGTCCTCGATTGATACAGCAACGTTGTTCATTTCTTGTCCTTGTATTCAGTGCATCGTTACTTCAGCTCACCGCGCAGGGCGGGCCATGAGCGTTCAACTTTCGCGGCCGGCGCGGTATTGCCCCCACTTCAGGTTCATGTTCACGCCCAGCGACAGAAACGGTTCGGGCGGGTTGCCCGTCGGCCCCGGCGCCTGCAACAGGAAATCGATCAAGCCGTCACGCTGCCCGGCCAGCCAGTCGGCGAGCAATTTGCCGGTGACCGTGCCACGGGTGACGCCCAGGCCATTGCAGCCCAGCGCGCCGTACACGTTCGGCGCCAGTTCGCCGAAGAAGCCGTTGTGGTTCCTCGACATGGCCAGCGCCCCGCCCCAGGTGTATTCGAACTGCACTCCCGGCAGCATCGGGAAGCGCTGATCGAATGAAGCGCGGTGACGGTGCACGAAGCGCTCGTTGTATTTGCTGTTGCTGCGGCCATCGGGGTTGAAGCTGAAGCTGTTGCGGATCAACAAGCGATTGTCGGGAGTACGCCGCACCGTGGTGCCGAACGGATCGGCGGGAATTGCGCCCCAGAACGGTTTGCCGCCCAGACGCGCCTGCTCTTCATCGGTCAGCGGGCGGGTGATGCTGGCGTAGGTGTAGATCGGCAACATGCGGCCCTGCAGAAAACCGAAGCGCATGCCGAACGAGTTGTTGGCCAGGATCAGTTTGTCGGCGGTGATGCTGCCGTGAGCGTGCTTGAGCAAGGTTTTGGCGCCGTATTCCACTTCCAGAATCGGCGTGCGTTCGTACAGGGTGACGTTGGCCGGCAGACTGTCCGCCAGGCCCTTGACCAGCGCCGACGGCTGAACCAGCACCGCACCGGGGGTGAACAGTGCCTTGCGGTAGAAACGGGTGCCCAGATGTTCGGGCAGTTCATCCGCATCGATCATCTGATACGGCTGACCGAGCTTGTCGAGCCCGCGGCGATAGGCTTCCAGCACCGCGATCCCGCGTTCTTCCACGGCGGCCTGATATTTGCCGCAGGCTTTCATCTGGCAATCGATACCGAACTGATCGACCAGATTGCGCAGGATCGACTGGCCTTCCAGGTTCAGCTTCAGACTGATCCTGGCCAGGTCGATATCACCGATATAGTCCTCGGCCCCGATGTCGTGGGGCAGATCGATTGCGAAACCGGCATTGCGACCGGACGGCCCCAACCCCACTTCCTGCGCTTCGATCAGCACCACTTCATCGTCGGGGAAGTTCAGCGCGAGCTGGCGTGCCGCCGCCAGCCCGGTGAAGCCGGCACCGACGACCACCCAACGCGCCGAACGGTGGCCGCGATGGCCGGGCTCGGGGCTGCGTGGCCGGCTCAGGTAGAACCAGCCACAGCTGTCATCATCGGCGGGCAGCGAACTGACTTTCATAGTGTTGAACCGTTTATTGTTGAAATGACAAATCGAAGCCGACACGAAGCGAACGCGCGGAATCGCGTTGAATGAAAACAGCCTTCAAAGTTGCGTAAATGAATGCGTTTGAATGACGGCTTTACGCCACGGGATAACCGCCACTCGAACTAACGAACAACCGCTTACTTGGCCGCCGCCCGCGCATCACTCAGCCAGCCGTCATAACTTTGCTGGTGGGCCTTGATCCATTCGGCAGCGTGGCGCTTGATGTCGGCCAGGGACTTCTCGCCGTTCTGCATCTTCAGGTTCTGCGCACTTTCGTCGGCGGTGCTGATGCTGACCTCGGAGAGAAACTTGCGGGCCACCGGGTTCTTCTCGGCGAACTCCTTGTTCATGACGGCATTGATCGTGTCCACCGGGAAGCCGAGGTTCTTGCCTTCGTAGAAAGTGTCCTTGCTTTCCTTGCCGTCAGGCAGGTCGGTGTACGGCACCGGCAGCCAGACCACGTCGCGCCCTTCGACCAGCACGCTGGAAATCCACTGCGGTACCCAGGTGAAGAACAGCACCGGTTTGCCTTGCTGGTAGCGGGCGATGGTGTCGGCCATCAGCGCGAAGTACGAGCCGCGGTTGTCGACAACGGTCGGTTCCAGGCCGTAGGCCTTCATGTGGTGTTCGACCATGACTTCGCAGCCCCAGCCCGGGTTGCAGCCGGTCAGGTCGGCCTTGCCATCACCGTTGCTGTCGAACAGTTTGGCGATCTCCGGTTTCTTCAGGTCCGACAGATCCTTGATGTGATAGGCATCTGCGGTTTTCTTGTCGATCAGGTAACCCTGCAGCACGCCCTTCATGATCTGCCCGACCTTGACCATCACGTCATCGCCGCCAGCCTTCTCGTAAAAGGCTTCGTGCAGGTGCTCCCACTCATGCACGGTGAAATCCGCATCGCCGTAGGACAGCGCCAGGAACATCGCCGGGTAATCGGTTTCCTTCGGCTGTTTGACGTCGTAGCCCAGCTCCTTGAGCCCGGCGATCACCACTTCACCGCGAAAGCGCTCTTCGGCGATGGTCGGGAAAATCGGCGTGATCGACACACCGGCGCCGGGCTTGTTGGCATCGGCCGCATAGGCTGCCGAACACAGGACCGTGCCCAATACGCAAGCAACCACACCCGCCACGACGCTTTTCTTGAGATTTGCCAGTTTCATGTTTCACCACGCTTTGGAGTTTTAATCGGTGAGCAGAAAGGTTCAGTTAATGACCGCACGAGCAACGTTCTTCTTTTTCTTCAACTTCATGACCAGGCCGACCGGCCCGCTCTCATACCAGCGCTGCCCGGTGGCCAGATCGCTGCTGCGTTCACCCATGGCCTGAGTCAGGCGATCGAGGAACACCGCCAGCAACACCAGCCCTGCTCCGCCGACACTGGCCAGGCCCATGTCGAGGCGCCCGATGCCGCTGAGCACCATCAACCCCAGCCCGCCGACCGAGATCATCGAAGCGACCACCACCATCGACAGCGACAGCATCAGCGTCTGGTTCAAACCGGCCATCATGGTCGGCGCGGCCAGCGGCAGTTGAACCTTCATCAGCATCTGCATCGGTGTGCAGCCAAAGGCCCGCGCCGCCTCGACTTTGTCCGCCGGCACCTGACGAATGCCGAGGTTGGTCAGGCGTACCAGCGGTGCGACAGAGAAGATGATCGTGACGATCACGCCGGGCACGTTGCCGATGCCGAACAGCATCACCACCGGCACCAGGTACACGAATGCCGGCAGGGTCTGCATGGCGTCCAGCACCGGGCGGATGATCATTTCCGTGCGGTCGCTGCGGGCACAGAAGATGCCCAGCGGAATGCCGATCACCGCGCAGAACAACAGCGAGGTCAGCACCAGCGCCAGGGTGACCATCGCGTCGTTCCACACGCCGATCAGCCCGAGCCCGGTCAGGGTCGCCACGCTGAAGATCGCGATGCGTTTGCCGCCGATCTGCCAGCTGATCAGCCCGGCGATGATGATGAACACCGTTGGGGGCAGCGAAAGCAGCCCCCACTGGACGCCGTCGAGTACCTGATCGACCGGCCAGCGAATCGAGCGAAAGACATCCCGGAAGTTATGCACCAGATATTTAAGGGCGGTTTCAACCCACGATCCCAGCGGAATATTCAAACTCTGGAAGGGATCCAGAAAGTTAAAGTCGGACATGACACTACCTCGCACTTGCGGACTGCGTGACCATTCTTTTTTTAAATCAGGATCTCAGCTATTGCCCAGGCAACTTAATAGATGCCCTTGCGAGATCGAACCTTTATAAAGTCCAACTTCATCAACTACCGGCATTGGCGTAGATGAAGCGGCAACCAGATGAAAGATCTCGCGCAAGGAAGCGTCAGCCTTTATCGGAGTTTGACGACCCGGTTCATAAACAATGCCCGAATCGGCTTGTGCGATATCGCCGGCGCGCAAGATCCGGCTGGTATCGAAACCGTTGAAGAAGTCCCGGACATATTGGTTCACCGGGTTGCACAGCAGCTCACGGGGCGTGCCGATCTGCACCACGCGCCCGCCCTCCATGATCGCGATGCGATGGCCGATGCGTACGGCTTCTTCAATGTCGTGGGAGATGAAAATGATGGTGCGATCCTGCTCGGCCTGAAGCTTGATCAGCTCGCCCTGCATCTCGCTGCGGATCATCGGATCGAGGGCGGAGAACGCCTCGTCCATGAGCAGGATGGCCGGGTCGTTGGCCAGCGCCCGGGCCAGGCCGACCCGCTGTTGCATGCCGCCGGAGAGCTGATGGGGGAAGCACATTTCCTGCCCGGAAAGCCCGACTTGCTCAAGGGCGCCCATGGCCCGGCAGTAGCGTTCCTTTTCGCCGACTCCGCTGATTTCCAGGCCGAAGCTGACGTTGTCGATGACGCTCATGTGCGGCATCAGGGCAAACGACTGGAAGACCATGCCCATGTCTTTGCGGCGCACCTGCAACAGGTCCTTGTCGCCCAGGCCGGTGATTTCCCGGCCATTGAGAAAGATGCTGCCGGAGGTCGGCTCGATCAGGCGATTGAACAGTCGGACCATGGTCGATTTGCCCGAGCCGGACAAACCCATGATGACAAAGATCTCGCCGCGCTTGACCGAGAAGTTGGCATCGAACACGCCGATGGCCTGGCCGGTCTTTTTGAAGACTTCGGCTTTCGAGGCGCCCTCTTCGATCAACTTCATGGCCAGTGCTGGCTGAGTGCCGAAGACTTTATAAACATTCTTGACGCAGATTATTTCGTCGGAGCTATTCATACCTTGCCTCCATCGCGTTGTGCATATTCGAATTCAAACAATATGCAATCGAGCGAAACGGTTTTAGAGCGGCAGCGGTAATAGTTATAAGTCGTCACGACGGGTTTCCTTTTATTATTTTTGGGACCCCAGGAACGAGGGACGTTTCAAATTTATTAGCATCCCCCTGCTTAATCCAACGACATTTACAGGGGCATGTTGATAACGTCGGGTTATCGATCACGCCGGCATCCACCGCTGGCAGCCGGCATCGCCTGCCAGCGACCGCGACTATCCTTGCAGCGACGCCGGCGTATCGCTGCGCGCAGGCTTGGGCTACCCTCGTCGCGCTTCGCCCGGGAGCCGTATCGTGAGGAGGCCGTACAGATGACCAAGCATGTCGACCCAGACACCATCTTGCTGAAGATGCCGTCCTTGCGGGCCGTAAAGGCATTTGTCGCCGCCGCCAAGTACCAGAGCTTTACCCGTGCCGCCGAAGCATTGTGCGTTTCCCAGGCCGCGATCAGCCGGCAGATCCGCGAGCTGGAAAGCTACCTCGGGGCGCAGTTGTTCACTCGCGTCGGGCGTGCCGTTGAACTCACTTCGGCAGGTGCGCTGTTTTTCGACGCCGCCCAGCTGTCGTTCGTGAACATCGCCCAGGCCGCCGAGCGTATCCGCAGCAGTCAGTCGGTCAAAAAGGTGCTGACCATCTGTTGCTCCCCGGCATTCTCGGCGCTGTGGCTGTCGAATCACCTGCCGGAGTTCTTCGCCCAGAGCGAAGGCATCGAGCTGAACCTGATCACCACACAGAACTTCCTGACCATGGAACCGGGCGTGCAGCCCGACGTGTTCATCACCAAGATCTCGCGCATCCGCGAGGGCTATCGCAGCTACCCGCTGTGCCATGACCTGATCTACCCGGTGTGCACGCCGCAGTATCTGGAGCAGCACCCGGAAATTTCGACGATCGAAGGCGTGCGTGATTCGGCCCTGCTCAACCTCAGCCCCTATGGTCGCTCGCAAGTCGCCGAGCACGTCGACTGGGGCGTGTGGCTGGCGTTTCAGTCCATCGACATCGACGACCGCCCGGCGACCAGTCCGCAAATTTTCAACGCCAACGACTACAACCTGCTGATCAGCATGGTGTTGACCCATCAGGGCATCGCGCTGGGCTGGAATCATCTGGTTGCGCCGCTGTTGCAGCGCGGCTTGCTGGTGCGCCCGATCGAACAGGAAGTGCAACTGCGCAACAGCTGGCACTACCTGAGCTGCCGCGAGAACGCCGACAACGAAGACGCGCTACGGCGGTTTCGCGAGTGGATCCTGTCGAAGTTTCCCCGTCGTTAACCCTCGATTTGGTTATCAATAGCCCAACGAAAATGTCGTTGGAGCCGCACAACCTTCCTGACTCATTGTGGAACGGCGCCGGCCGGGATCTGGCCGGTTACTCTCACAGGAAGGAATTGTTGAATGTCACTCTACGAATTCTGCCGCGACTTTGATTTCCTCCAAGCCCCGGCCAAGACCCGGGAGATCCTGCAGAACAGCCTGCTGGATATCGTCGGCGTCATGGCCGGTGCCGCGTCCAATGACACCAGTGTGGCGCTGCGCCGTTTCGCCGTTGCCCACTACCCCGCCGGCGAGTTCGGCAGCCGTCTGCTGTTCGACGGTCAGCGCGTGAACCTGCTGGGCGCGGGTTGGGCCGGCGGCTTTTCCGCCGACAGCCTCGATGCCCATGAAGGCCATTTCCGATCCAAGGGGCACGCCGGCGCGACCGTGGTGCCGGCCCTGCTCGCCCTCGCCGATGCCCTGCATCATCAGGGCAAAAACGTCAGCGGGCATGAGCTGTTGAGCGCGCTGTGCCTCGGTTATGAAACCGGGCTGCGCGCCGGAACGGCCCTGATGTCGACCTCCCCGACTTATCACGCGTCCGGTGGCTTTTCGGCGATTGGCGTGGTTTGCGCCGGCGCCCGTTTGCTCGGTTTTGACGAGCAGACCTTCCGCCATGCCCTGGGCATCGCCGAGTACTTCAGCGCCCGTTGCCCGATGATGCGCCTGATCGCGTTTCCGACCATGTTGCGCGACGCCCACGGCAGCGGCGCCTTCGTCGGGTTGAATGCGCTGCTGCTGGCCAAGGAAGGCGTGACCGGTGCGCCGGCAGAAACCGTCGAGGATGCTTCGGTGGCCGAACACTGGCTCGATCTTGGTGAGCGCTGGGAAATCGACAGCCAGTATTTCAAACCCTGGCCGGTGTGCCGCTGGGCGCAACCGGCGCTGACCGCGATGCTGCAGCTGCAACAGGATCATCCTGCGCTCAACGCCGAGGTGATCGAGACCATCCGCGTCGAGACCTTCTACGAGTCGATGTGCCTGCAAGGCCACACCCCGGCGGATGCCGATCAGGCGCAATACGCCCTGGCCTTTCCGCTGGCAGCGCTGATCGTCAGGGGCAAACTCGGGCCGGACGAAGTCACCGGCGAATCCATCCACGCCGCCGACATTCGCGCCTTGAGCGCACGCATCGAGATCGTCGAGGCGGCCGATATTTCCGCGCGGTTCCCCAATGAAATCCTCTCGCGGGTTTCCGTCACCCTGAAAAACGGCAACGTGCTCGTCAGCCCGATCACCGCCGCGCGCGGCGATCCCGAAACGGCCCTGAGCCGGGAAGAACTGGAGCAGAAGTTCGACCTGTTCGCCTCAAGCCTCGGCCACGAACGCAGCCTCGCGGTGAAACAGGCGATTCGCAATCTGGGCCAGTCTGCGTCGGCCATCGCCACGCTTGAGCCGATCTTCGAACGGATTCACCCATAACCTCAACGCATCGATTGCCCGCAGGAAATGTCGTTTGTGACGGCTTTCCCGGCACAGATAGGCTGGAACCCGTTCCGGCCCTACGCGCATGACGAGGATAACAATGAACAATAAAGACACCGTGGTTGACCTGATCGCCCAGCGCAAACCCTGGCACTCGTTGCCGGGCGCCCTCTACCAGGATGAAAACGTCTATCGCCAGGACCTTGAACAGATCTGGCACAAGGACTGGATCTTCGCCGGGCACACCTTCGAAATTGCAAAGCCCGGCCAGTACTTCACCCTGCAGATCGGCGATTACCCGGTCGCCGTGGTGCGTGGCAAGGACGGTGAAGTCCGGGCGTTTCACAATGCCTGCCGTCATCGCGGCGCCAAGATCTGCGAACACGAGCACGGCAAGGTCGCGAAGATGGTCTGTCCCTATCACAAGTGGACCTACGAGCTGGACGGCAACCTGCTGTTCGCCGGCAACATGGGCCAGGATTTCGACAAGACCCAATACAACCTCAAGTCCGTGCATTGCGAGATCGTGCACAGCTACATCTATGTCTGCGTCGCCACCAGGGCGCCGGACTTCGAAGGCTTTCGCAAGGCCGTCAGCCCGTTCATCGCCCCGCATTTTCTGGACCACTGCAAAGTGGCGTTCGAGTCGACCATCATCGAGCAAGGCAACTGGAAACTGGTGTTCGAAAACAACCGCGAGTGCTACCACTGCGACGGTTCCCACCCCGAACTGCTGAAATCCTACGTCGACAACCCGTCCGTGGGCGGCGCCGGCGGCGAGGATGATCCGCACCTCACGGCCTACTGGAACACCTGCGAGAAGGCCGGATTGCCGAGCCGTCTGGTGATGGACATCAACGGCCAGTACCGCATGACCCGCATTCCGCTATCGTCCGGGGCCGTCAGCTACACCATGGACGGCAAGCCTGCGGTGAACGGGCGTCTGGACAAGACCGCCGAGCCCGACATCGGCGCCCTGCTCTACTTCCACTACCCGTCCACCTGGAATCACTTCCTCGGCGACCACGCGCTGAGCTTCCGGGTGCTGCCGATCAGCGCCACGCAAACCATGGTCACCACCAAATGGCTGGTGCCGGACTCGGCGGTGGAAGGCGTGGACTACGACCTCGAACGCCTGACCAAAGTCTGGATCGCCACCAACGATCAGGACCGCACGCTGGTCGAAGGCACCCAGCGCGGCGTGACGTCCCCGTCCTATGAGCCGGGGCCGTACTCGGAAACGGCGGAAACCGGCGTCTGCCAGTTTGATGACTGGTACTGCGCGACGATGACGGACCGGCTCAAGGGGCCGATTCCGTTGAAGTCCGTGGGCTGACCGGCATGCGCGGCAACGCCGGTTTTTTTCAGGAGATCTGACGTTGCCGCGTCGCCTGCCAGCAGATCAGCGAACCCACGGTCACCAGCACCGCGCCCTGCCAGAACTGCATCTGCAAACTGACCCCCAGCCACAGCGCGGCGAACGCCGACGACAGTACCGGTGCGCCGTAGGACGCGGTGGCCAGCAAGGTCAGGTTGCCGCGCAGGATGCCGATGTTCCACAACGCATAACCGCCGGCCATGGCGATGCCGGTGGCGATCAGCTCCAGGGAGTTGCTAAGAGTGAAGGCGGAAATCCGTTCACTGCTGAAGCTCCACTTCACCCACAGCACAATCGCCGTCAGCACGAAAAACAGCACCACCAGACTCTGCCCGTTGGCGTAGCGGCGCGTAACGTTGCAATACAGCGCAAACGTGATCGCACAAGCCAGCGCCAGGCTGTAACTCAGCGGGTTGGAACTGACGTTGGCGATGATCCCCGGCAGCGACAGGCCCTGGCCGCTGACCACCCAGAGGATGCCAAACAGCGCGAGTGCACTGCCGGGAACGATGAACCAGCGGGTCTTCTGCCCGTTCATGAAGATCGCCAGCACCACGGTCAGGCACGGCCACAGGTAATTGACCACGCCCAGTTCGATGGACTGTTGCCGGTCACTGGCAAACCCCAGCGCCAAAGACAGGCACACCTCATACGCAACGAACAATGCACTGCCGAGCAGGAGATACAGTGTTGACGTGGAACGAAGACGCGGTCGCCCGAGAAACATCACCAGCAGGATTGCCCCCAGGGTGTAAATCATCGCGGCCCCGCCCAGAGGGCCGAAATGCTCACTGACGCCCCTGATCAACCCGGCGGCAGTGCTCCACAACACAATCGCCAACAACCCGCACGCCGTGGCGGCACGCTCGCCTCTTATTTGCATCATTGCCTCTGGATCAATATCGCGATTCGACCGCACAGGCTAACGAGGGAAACCGGATCGATACAGCAACTTTTCATCCGGGCAAAGAATGCGCCGGGGTTATCGATTCTGCCTGCGTCCCAACGTCGCAGGCCCGGCACCTTGGCAAACGCCGCACAAGGCTTAAAATCGCGCCTCCTCTTGCAGTCGCCCGACCGGCGCCTGCCCGCAGCCATGACAACCCTCAGGTTTGAACAGCCGGCGACTTTCACGAAGTCAGCCTGGCTCAATCGTCCTGCCCGTTCGGCGGTCGTTTGTCTTCAACACACTTCGGCTTGGCACTCGCATGCGCAGAGGCGCACGTTCCGCTGTTCGATCACTTGAGGTTTTTATGACACCGCGTTTGCTGGCCATGGCGCTGGCGCCCCTGCTCGGGCTATTCATTGTTGCCCTGGGCAACGGCTTTCTGTCTTCTTTGACCACCCTGCGCCTGGGCGCTGCCGGCGAATCGGCGACGATGATCGGCATCGTGTCCTCGGCCTATTTCATCGGCCTGACATTGGGCGCGATTTTCAACGACCGGCTGATCCTGCGCATCGGCCACATCCGCGCCTACAGCAGCTTCGCCTCGCTGATCGCCGCGACCATCCTGCTGCAAGGGCTGTTTTATGACACCTGGGGCTGGGTCGTGCTGCGCCTGATCAACGGCTGGGCCACGGTCGGCGTGTTTCTGGTGATCGAGAGCTGGCTGCTGCTGGCCGGTGACGCGAAGATTCGCGGGCGTCTGCTGGCGTTGTACATGATCGTCCTCTACGGTGCGGGCGTGCTGGGTCAGGCGTTTCTGGGGAAAATCACCGGGCTCGGCGATACGGCGCCGTTCATGGTCGCCGGCATGCTCGCGACCCTATCGGTGCTGCCGATCGTGATCCTGCCGCGGGTGTCGCCGTTGCTGGAACAGGTCGAACCGCTCAAGCCACGGGCCTTGCTGGGCGTGTCGCCCACCGGACTGGTCGGCTGCTTCGGCTCCGGCGTGACCATCGCGGCGATCTACACCCTGCTGCCGCTGTACCTGCAACGCATCGGCCTGAATGTCGGCGAAGTCGGCAGCATGATGGCCTGGACGGTCCTCGGCGCGATGCTGCTGCAATACCCGGTCGGGCGCTGGTCCGACCGTAAGGATCGCCTGCAAGTGCTTACCGTGCTCTGCGCCGCGTGCACCGTGCTGTCGCTGGTGATCGTGCTGGTGCCGCTGTCCTCGGCCATGCTCGCGGCGATGTTGTTCCTGTTGGGTGGCGGCGTGTTCGCGCTGTACCCGGTGGCCGTCAGCCATGCTGCCGATCGTGCGCCGGTCGAAACGTTGGTGCCGATGATTCAGGGCATGCTGCTGATCAACTCGCTGGGCTCGGCGATGAGCCCGCTGCTGATCTCCCCAGCGATGAACGCCCACGGTGAAACCGGCTTGTTCTGGGCCTTCGCGCTGGTCAACCTGGCCATGGTGACGTTCTTCTTCTGGCGCCGGGGCAAGCGTCCGGTGCCGGCCAACCCGGCGCCGTTTGCGGCGGCAGCGACCTTCTCGCCGACCGGCGCCGAGCTGCGGGTGACCGAGGATCTGCGTCAGGCAGCGCAGGAGCATCCGCCGATGGTCGATGCGTTGAGTGGCGAAGCGGCGCCGCCAACGGGATCGCGCTACGAAGCCAGTTGAGTTTCTGGCAGGCATAAAAAAACCGGTGACGTTCGTCACCGGTTTTTTTTGCCTGTTACATCAGTGCGGCGCGCGCGGGATCGTTTTCATCAGATCCTCAGGGCTGATATGCCCCACCACGCTGCCCGGCTGCGGCAGATTCAGGATGTGGCCCTTCATCTTGCCGATCACGTGCATTTCGCACGGTTTGCAGTCGAACTTCAGGGTCAGCACTTCATCGCCGTGAATCAGCTGCATCGGCGCGACTTTGGTTTTCACGCCGGTCACGCCTTTGGCCTGTTTCGGGCACAGGTTGAAGGAGAACCGCAGGCAGTGCTTGGTGATCATCACCGGCACTTCGCCCGCCTCTTCGTGGGCCTCGTACGCCGCGTCGATCAGCTTCACGCCGTGACGGTGGTAGAAGTCGCGGGCCTTCTGGTTGTAGACGTTGGCCAGGAACGACAGATGCGCCTCCGGGTACACCGGCGGTGGCGTGGTCTCGGCCTTGCGCGAACCGCGCGGGTGAGCGGCAACGCGGGCAGCGGTCAGCGCTTCGATCACTTCGCGGCGCAACGACTTGAGCTGCGAGTTCGGGATGAAGAACGCTTGCGGCGCATCCAGTTTGATCGAGGTCGCGTGGTACTCGGTGGTGCCGAGTTGGCCGAGCAGATCGTGCAAGGTCTCCAGCGCCTGTTCCGGTTTGTTGGCGACGCCGAACGGGCCGTCCAGCGCAACGCTGGCGCTGATGCCCTCTTCGCTGGTCACGGTCAGTTCCAGACGCTCTTCACGCAGTTTCGCCAGCCAGCTCACGCCGATACGACGCTCGGCAGAAGTCTTGAGCAAGGCCTGCTGCCAGTTGTGGTCGAGGTTGCGGTTCAGCGGGTGGTTCGGGCGCAGCTTGTACAGGCCTTCCGGCATTTCGTTCGGCTCGACGCGGTAGCGGTAGCGCTTCTCGCCTTCTTCCTCGAACTCGCCCTTGGCTTCGGCGATGTTGGCGCGGAAACCCACCACTTCGCGCTTGACCAGCACGTTGAGGCCGTCGCCGTTGGACAGCGGCTCGTGGGTGATCACTTGCATGTCACGCTTGCCGACTTTTTCGACCGTGCCCACCGCCAGACCGGTGAAGGTCGGCGAATCGAAGGCGCCGATGTCGATCTTGCGCTCGCTGACGAAGTAGTCGGTGCTGCCACGGTGGAAGGTCTTTTCCGGGTCCGGCATGAAGAAATGCGCGGTGCGGCCGCTGGAGGCGCGGGCCAGGTCCGGACGGTCGTTGAGCACGTCGTCGAGGCGCTGGCGGTAATAGGCGGTGATGTTCTTCACATAGCCCATGTCCTTGTAGCGACCTTCGATCTTGAACGAACGCACACCGGCCTCGACCAGCGCGCGGATGTTGGCGCTCTGGTTGTTGTCCTTCATCGACAGCAGGTGTTTTTCGTAGGCGATCACGCCACCCTTTTCGTCTTTCAGGGTGTACGGCAGACGGCAGGCCTGGGAGCAGTCGCCCCGGTTGGCGCTGCGCCCGGTCTGTGCGTGGGAAATGTTGCACTGACCGGAAAACGCCACGCACAACGCGCCGTGGATGAAGAACTCGATGGCGGCATCGGTTTCATCGGCGATCGCGCGGATTTCCTTGAGGTTCAGTTCACGGGCCAGCACCAGTTGCGAGAAACCGGCCTGATCGAGGAACTTGGCCCGCTCAAGGGTGCGGATGTCGGTCTGGGTGCTGGCGTGCAGCTCGATGGGTGGAATGTCCAGCTCCATCACGCCCAGGTCCTGGACGATCAGCGCGTCGACGCCGGCGTCGTACAACTGATGGATCAGCTTGCGCGCCGGCTCCAGTTCGTTGTCGTGCAGGATGGTGTTGATGGTGGTGAAGATGCGCGCGTGATAGCGACGGGCAAATTCCACCAGTTCGGCGATTTCGCTCACCTCGTTGCACGCATTGTGGCGCGCACCGAAGCTCGGGCCGCCGATGTACACCGCGTCGGCGCCATGCAGGATGGCCTCGCGGGCGATGGCCACGTCACGGGCGGGGCTGAGCAGTTCCAGGTGATGTTTGGGCAAGGACATATATAGTTTTTAGTCAGGCTGTCACGGTCGAGGCGCGCATTGTAGCCGCGAAACGCGTGGGCGGCACGCCTGTGCTGCCGGGTGGCAGCCCTGCTCAGGGCAGAACTGCCATACCGAACGGCAAACTCAGGCCTTCGCGGCCATCGCAGTCACTTCCACCTTCATTCCTTCAACCGCCAGCGCCGCCACGCCCACCGCCGCACGCACCGGCCATGGCTTGGCGAAGAAGCGCTTGTACACCTCGTTGAAGGCTGCGCGATCGGCCATATCGGTCAGGTAAATGGTCAGGTGCAGCACGCGGTCCATCGAGCTGCCGGCCTTTTCCAGCGCCACTTTCAGCGCCTGCAACGTGCATTCACTTTGCGCGGTGACGTCGCCCAGTTCCAGGCTGCCGTCGGCGCGGGTCGGAATCTGGGTCGACATCAGGATGCCGTTGAATTCGGTCACGTCCGAAGAGATCGAGTCTGCATCCGGATCCGGGGTGTAGGTGATGTCTTGGTTGGCCATGGGAAAGTCCTTCGCTGGCAGTGAGGACGGCGCCATCGCGCGCCGTTTCGGGCGGCCAGTTTACAGACACGGCGGCGGGTTTGAAGCCATGGCGGTTTTCGGGGTGGATTCTGACGGATGTTTCAGAGTGTTTTGCGGGCCGCCAAACACGTTTCGAAGCGTGTGTTTAACGACACTTGGAGTTACGCGCAATTGCCCACAAATCCTTGCGCCAGAGCCTACGGCTACGCCAGAATCCGCCGGCTTGTGCGCCTTGGGGTCGGCCGGTAACTTGGATCGGGTCACTGATTTCCAGTGATCGGGTTTAGCAGCCCGGAGCATTTCACCCAAAGTTGCACGTGCTTTATCCAGTCAGGTCTTGACCTGTATTTGATGGTGGCTGTGCGCATGGCGTCCTCGGACGCGCCGGTTTTTTGGGTGGCTTTGGCCGGTCTGCTAACTTGCGCACAGCTGCCTCCCCCTTCGTTTAGCAGCGAGACGGTTGCAGCCTCAAATTAGAGGTTACCCAACATGTTCAAAGCAACGCCAAATCCCCCGGTCACCGAACCGGCCAGCATCACCGACCCGACGTCCCCCTACGAATGCCCTGATTCGAAGAAATTCAACGAAGCCGCCAACCGCGCCCTCGACTACCACCTCGGCCCGATGACCGCCCACATGATGGCCGCGCCCTACTCCCCCAACCGCCTCTACCAGACCAACCCGGCCAGCAACAACGAATCCCTGCTTGCCGACGCCGTCGAAACCCTCGGCTCGGCCAACGTCATGCTGCACAACTTCGCCGACCTGCTCCAGGGTCCTCACCGCAAGACCGCGCAGGGGATTGCGCAGGTGGTGATGCTGGCGGAGCTGGCGGTGAATCGGGTGTTGGATAAAGTTGTGCCGACGGAATAATCCGTAGCTACAGGACTCATTTCACTGCTATTTAGGGGGACGGTTTAAAAACAGTTCCCCCTATTATTCCTTTGACTCCAGCGAACTCACCGCGACAAAACTGTTGTAGCGTCCAAGTATGCAAAAGTCGTAGCGGGAGGGGGGTCAGTTAAATCATCTGCGGGAACATAGATAGCCTGTACTGACGTAATGCTACCCTTGCGACTAATAGATCCCATCTCTAACACCTGCACTTTATATTTGCGTTGAATTACAGCCTTGACACTGTCAGGCGTCGCCCCCTCAGGCAAGTCCGTGACCAAAAGCGTTTTAATAGCCATTGCCGCGCCTCCTTGAATTCCATTAATAGATCCGTGCCCTTTGCACTCTGTTCTTAGCTCTTAAGAACTTGAGCCAAAATCATACTTGCGCTTCCACCTCTGCAAATCCACTGTCAGAAATGCCAGTTTTTTATATTCATTGGAAATTGCAGCCATCACTGTTTCTTCTTTTCGCTGGCAGCCCGCCCCCCTCCCCCAACTGGATATCCCCCCAATCCCAATTATGCTCAAAGAAACCCCGCCCTCCCGCGAGGTCGAGAGTCTGTGCACGCTCCACGAACCACCTGCTCCAGCACCAGCCAAAGGCCTCGGGTACGCGACGTTGATGAAGTGCTCCGGCCTATAACAACAAGCACGACGGAGAACACCCATGGCCGTACTCGACAGCATGTCCACCGGCAGTGCGCCGCATCCGCACCACAGTGTCAGCAAGGAGGAGCGCAAGGTCATCTTCGCCTCGTCCCTCGGCACGGTCTTCGAGTGGTACGACTTCTACCTCTACGGTTCGCTCGCCGCGATCATCGCCAAGCACTTCTTTGCCGGGGTCAATGAGACCACCTCCTTCATCTTCGCCCTGCTCGCCTTCGCCGCCGGTTTTGCGGTGCGGCCGTTCGGGGCGGTGGTGTTCGGGCGGTTGGGGGACATGATCGGGCGCAAGCACACGTTTCTGATCACGATTGTGATCATGGGTGTGTCGACGGCGATTGTGGGTTTCCTGCCGGGTTACGCGACCATCGGGGTCGCGGCGCCGATCATTCTGATTACCCTGCGGTTGCTGCAAGGGCTCGCGCTGGGCGGTGAATACGGCGGTGCGGCGACTTATGTGGCAGAGCATGCGCCGAAGGGCAAACGCGGGTATTTCACCTCGTGGATTCAGACCACGGCGACGCTGGGGCTGTTTCTGTCGCTGCTGGTGATTCTGGCCTGCCGCACCGCGCTGGGCACCGAAGCGTTCGAGGCCTGGGGCTGGCGGATTCCGTTCCTGCTGTCGATCCTGCTGCTGGCGGTGTCGGTGTACATCCGTCTGCAACTGAACGAATCGCCGGTGTTCATGAAGATGAAGGCCGAAGGCAAATCCTCGAAAGCACCGCTGACCGAATCCTTCGCCCGTTGGGACAACCTGAAAATCGTGATCATGGCGCTGCTCGGCGGCACCGCCGGGCAAGCGGTGGTCTGGTACACCGGGCAGTTCTACGCGCTGTTTTTCCTGCTGCAAACCCTGAAGATCGACCCGCAGACCGCCAACCTGTTGATCGCCGGTTCGTTGCTGATCGGTACGCCGTTCTTCGTGATCTTCGGCAGCCTGTCCGATCGCATCGGACGCAAGGGCATCATCATGGCCGGGTGCATTCTGGCGGCGGTGACCTACTTCCCGATCTTCCACGCGCTGACCCAGTACGGTAACCCCGACGTGTTCATCGCTCAGGAGAAGAACCCGGTCAAAGTGGTCGCCAGCCCTGACCAGTGCTCGTTCCAGTTCGACCCGGTGGGCAAGGCCAAATTCACCAGTTCCTGCGACCTGGCGAAAACCATCCTCGCCAAACGGGCGATCCCGTACGAAAACGTAGTGGCGGAACCGGGCACCGTGGCCCAGGTGCGTATTGGCGACAAGGTCATCGAAAGTTTCGAAGGCACTGCCATGCCGGCCGCCGACTTCAAGACCCGCAACGACGCCTTCACCGCCAGCCTCGGCACCGCGCTGAAAGAAGCCGGTTACCCGGAAAAAGCCGACCCGGCCAAGACCAATTACCCGATGGTGCTGCTCCTGCTGACCGTGTTGGTGATCTACGTGACCATGGTTTACGGCCCGATTGCAGCGTGGCTGGTCGAGTTGTTCCCGGCGCGCATCCGCTACACCTCGATGTCGCTGCCATACCACATCGGCAACGGCTGGTTCGGCGGTTTCCTGCCGACCGTGGCATTCGCGATGGTCGCGGCTACCGGGGACATCTATTACGGCCTGTGGTACCCGATTGTCATCGCGGTGATGACGGCGATTCTCGGCATTTTCTTCATGCCGGAAACCAAGGATCGGGACATCCATCACACCTGAAACCGGGGCGGCCCTCTTTCCTCGAGGGAGGGCCGTCAACGCACGTTGCGATACAGCATCAGCCGTGCGCTTTCGTGCAGCCCCCGGGTCAGTTCGACCAGTCGTTGAAATTCCTCAGGATGCGCATCGGCCACATTCTCCAGCGGTGTCGCCGATTTAAGGTCATGCAACGTCGGCGCACTGCCGTCGTGTTGCATTTGCAGCAAGTGATCCTTGGTCACCCCGCCGATCAGCGGAAATGTCCCCTCGCGCAACACCAGCGGCACCACCCGCTCGCCTTCGGGCGCAGGTTGCTGCAGGTCGCGGCCCATGGCGCGGTTGTCGAAAGCCACGCCGGCCATGCCCGCCACGGTTGGCAACAGATCGGCGAGCCCCACCGCCTCTTCAATCACCTTCGGTTTGAGCAGCCCCGGTGCATGAATCAGCATCGGCACATGGTTGCTTTCCAGCCCCAGTTGTTCGAACGCCGGCGGCATGTGCGGGATGCGGCTGATGCGCGTGTTGTGGTCGCCGAAGAACACAAAAATCGTGTTGTCGTAGTAGCCGCCGGCCTTGGCCAGTTCCATCAGGCGACCGATGTTGAAGTCCAGCAGGCGCACCGCGTTGTATTGCTCGACGCTGCGTGAGCCGGCGTTTTGCACCTGCTCCAGCGACAGGTTGCTGACCTCGAAGCCGTCGTTGTCCCTGGGAATGGTGAACGGCCGGTGATTGCCCGAGGTTTGCACGTAGGCGAAGAACGGTTTGTCCTTGGGCAGTGCGCGCAAAATCTCATCGCCTTCCTTGAACAGATCCAGATCGGAAATCCCCCACACATCCACCCGTGGCGAACGCCAGTCGCGTTCCTCGTACAGGCGCACACCGTCGATGCTTTGCTGGATCAACGCATTGATGTTGGCCCAACCGGCGTTGCCGCCGATCATGTAGAGCTTCTGGTAATCAGTGAAGGCATTGATCAGCGTGCGCTGATTGGTGATCAGCGGATGCCGGGTAGCGGTCTCCTGCCGGGTGACGTCGGGGACGCCGGTGATGCTTGCCCACACGGTTTTCGCGGTGCCGGTGACCGGGACATAGAAGTGTTTGAAGAACCAGCTCTCATTTGCCAAGCGATCAAGATTCGGCGTCGGGTTCAACGGGTTGCCATAGGCGCCCACCGCACTGGTGCCGAGGGATTCGAGCATGACAAACATCACGTTCGGCGCCCGCTCGGCCGCGACGTTGTATGGCTGCACGGATTGCCGGCGTTCGAATGTCAGGCTTTGCGCGTCTGGTCGATCAACACCCAGATAACGGGAAATCACCGGGTAATGCGCCCGCACTTGCGCCTCGTCGAACTGAGCCTGCCCGGCCTTGAGGGTGTCGTAGAGGAACAGCACCGGGTTCAGGCCCACGGCGGCAATCTGTCCGTTGCCGGAAAAGAACGCATCGCTCCAGCGCAGCGGCACCGGGTTTTCCAGGTTGAGCTTGTCGACCCGGCCCAACAGCGCCAGCAGCACGACCACCACCCCGAGTCCCGCGCCTATGGCGACTGAACGGCGGCGAATTACCCGAGGTTCGCGAGCCAGCGTCAGCCGTTCCAGGCGCACAAAACCGTAGAACCACAGCGCCAGAACCGCGAGCCAACCCAACGCGATCCACAGCACCGGATAGGTTTCCCAAACCATCTGCTGCGAAATCTGCGCATCGTCCAGATATCGCAGCACCGTGGCGTTGATCCGCACACCGAGGTAGGCGTAATGGCCGAAGTCGATGATGTACACCAGACCGATCAGGCCCAACGCCAGCAGCAGATAAATCCGGGTCGCGCCGCGCAACAGCGGCACCGTGGTCAGATTCCAACGCGGCAGCCACGCCAGCACTGCCAATGGCAGCACCAGCAACAGCGCCAGCCTCAGGTCGAAACGAAAGCCGATGCCCAGGGTTTGCAGCCATTGCGGGTCGGCAAAGAACTGCGCGGCATCCACCCCGGAGAATCCGAGCAAAAACACCAGCCGCAGCAAGGCAAACAGCAGAAACGCCAGACCTGTCGCGCCCACGCCATAGCGCAGGCGACGCGATTGCAACCACCCCATCGTTTACCTCTGTGTTGTTCGTTGAGATGGCAGGAATTGCCACGCTGCCTTAATGCAAAGCCCAAATCCGGCAATGAGGCAATAACCCGCCAGCAGCGGATCTATCAGGTAATCCCAATAGTTTTCCGAAGGCTTGAGGCGCAGTGCGAACGCCAACGTGGCCAGCGCCAGCATCGCCACGCCCAGCGTATTGCGCAGCCACAGCAGCGCCAATGTCGCCAGCCCGACAACCACGATCATCGGCCGTGGATTGAAGCCCCAGCGATAAGGATCGACATAGGTCAGGCCCATCGTCGCCGGGTACAACAGCGCCGTCAGCACCACGAACAGTCCCAGAATCTGGCCCCGTGTCAGCGGTTTCAGTTGAGGAACCACACCTAAACGCAACAACGCGGCCCAGCCAAGAAACACCAGCGTGGTAATCGCCAGGTCATCGGTAAAGCTGCGCACATACGCCGCCAGCGGCAGGCCGCCCAGCGGAATGAAGCTGACCAGCGCCAGCGCCGGCAACAGCCACGGACGCCAGCGTTGGGTGAATTGAAAGGAACCCAGCAAAACAAAACCGAGCAGGATGAAACTCAAATGGGCTTGCCAGAGAAACAGCATCACAGGCGCTCCGCCAGCCAGGCATCGTTGAAGCTGACATGTTTGATGAAGGTGTTGTTCCAAGAATAAACCAGGTGATACAGGCCATCGCTGCCACGGCTGAAATACGGGTATTCGTACTCGAATTCACAGCCTTCGGGCTTGCACACGCGGTAGTCGAGGTTGCTCAGGAAGCGTTGCTCCAGCGGCAAACGCTGCGCGCCGCTGGAGGCGCGAAAACCTTCGCCGATGATCGCCTTGTAGGCCTCGGGCGAAAACGGCTGGCCGAGGGGATCGGGGGACTGGTCGAGTTCGATCACGTTGCGCCAGTCGTTGAGATTCGCATCGGTGCCGTAAAGGCTGAGCTTGAAGCGACCGTCACGCAGATCGTTGAGCGCCACCAGCAAACCGTCATCGGCCGTGCCCACCGCCGCCAGCGACGAATTGGGGTTGGCCGGTTCCAGCGGATACGGTTCGCTCCAGGTCTGCCCGGCGTCTTCGGTGCGGCTGGCCAGCACCTTGTGATGGGTTTCACCGGCATAACGCAGCATCGCCACGGCGCGGCGCTCGTCCTGCGGCACGATGGTCGGTTGCAACGAATGCTTGCCCCGACTGATGCGGAATTTGTCGATCACGGCGCCGTCCGCGCTCAGATACAGGTACTCGGCGAATTTGCCCATGAACTCGTGATACACCGGCAGCCCGATCGAGCCATCGGCATGGAATACCGGAGCGGCACGCACCAGGGTGCTGATGTTGAAGAACGGCGAGGTGATCAGCTGTCGCGGCGCCGTCCAGTTGCGCCCCAGGTCATCGGAAACCATCACGTTGATCGCACTGGTGGCCCAACCGCCGACGGACACCGACACGTAGAACATCCACAAACGCTGATCCGGCGCGAGGGCAATCACCGGATTGCCGAGCTTGCGGATGTAGCGCTGAGTGCCGGCGACGGTGGATTCGCGGGTGGCGAGTACCTGTTCGGCGCCCCACTCTGCCGTTTTGGCGTTGTAGCGCGCGGTGCGGATCTGCACGTCGGCGGCGCCTTCGCGGGAGCCGGCGAACCACACGGCCATCAGGTCGCCGCCGGGCAGCGCGGTGAGCGAAGACGAGTGCACGAAATCATCCAGTTCCGAGGACACGAAACGGCTGCTGTACATCGGCTCGGCCGCATTGGCCGAAGCCAGGACCGCAGGCGTTTCAACCGCGAACGGCGCCAGCACATGCTCCGGGTGACTGCGCCAGGCCGCGATAAAAATCAGGCTCACCGCAAGCGCGGCGACTACGAATCTCAAACGAAAGGACAAGGCACGCATAGGCAGCTCATGGCAGTTACGAGATGGCAAACCATCGAAAGGACATCCCTGTCACGGGCCCGGATCGTCCGGCAAACGGCGCCGGCGCCCGGTGAGCATCGACAACGGCAGGTTGTCGCGCACTTGAACACTCTCAAACAGCGCCGCCGCGATGTGCACGATGACCAGCGCCAGCAAGGCATCGGCGGCAGTTTCGTGGACTTGCAACGGCCAGTCGGCGCCCCACAGGGCATCGATTTCTTCCATGGCCCAACCGCTGAGGCCGACGGTCAGCATTGCCAGCAGCATCAAGATCATCACCAGTGCGCCGATCGGCGAATGCCCGAGACGATGCTCGGGCCGCCCGGCGATCAGCGACCGGGCATGGGCCGCCAGCCGTGACGGCGTCGGCCAGAAGTCCGACCAGCGCGCACTGCGCGGCCCGACGAATCCCCACACCAGACGCACCAGCATCCAGCCCATGGCGTAATAACCGAGCCAGACATGCCAGTCGTCACCGGCTTCATTGAAGAAGTAGTTGGCGGCGAAGACCCCGGCGATGGACAGGTGAAACACCCGCACCACCGGGTCCCAGAGGCGCAGGGAATCCCGTGGCATCAGCCCTTGATCTCGGTTTTCACCGCTTTGCCGCTGACCGGATCGTGGTAGATCTCGACCTTGCGCTTGTCCTTGTCGAAGCCGTAGATCTCGTAGCAGTTGCCGTCGGTGACCTTGAACTTGCTGATTTCATAACCCTGGGATTTCAGCTGTTCCTGAAACGCCTTCTGGTCCTGCCACTGCGAACGTTCGGCCGTGGTGCATTGCGGGCCGGCGACGGCCAGGGGGCTGGCGACAATCAGGGACAACAGCACAAGTTTGCGCATGGAAGCACTCTCGCTGGATGGGAAAGGCCTCACTGTGCAAAACCAAGCTTAACGAAAGCTTAGTTGGCAACGAGTCGTAACATCTTCGCCGGCGCAGGGGCTGCCACGGCAACAAGGCGAGCGGCATGATGCCGCCGGACACGCGCCCGATTTCCCACAGAGAAAATGCCATGCGCCTACTTCTGGTCGAAGATGACCGCGCCCTCGGCCAGGGCATCCGCGTCGCCCTGAGCAACGAGGGCTACACCCTCGACTGGTTGCAAGATGGCGTCAGTGCGCTACATGCGTTGCGCAGCGAAAGCTTCGATCTGTTGCTGCTCGACCTCGGACTGCCAAGGCTCGATGGCCTGGCGCTGCTGCAACAATTGCGCGCCAGCCAGCATGATTTGCCGGTGTTGATCCTCACCGCCCGCGACGGCACCGCCGAACGCATCGCCGGACTGGACGCCGGCGCTGACGATTACCTGGTCAAACCCTTCGATGTCGACGAACTCAAGGCACGCATCCGCGCCCTGTTGCGGCGCAGTCAGGGCCGTGCGCAACCGGTGCTGGAACACGCCGGCGTCTGCCTCGACCCGATCAGCCAGCAAGTCACATGGCGCGGCAGCACGGTGGTGGTCACGCCGATGGAATACCAACTGTTGCATCAACTGATGGCCCGCCCCGGCAAAGTCGTCACCCGTGAGCGCTTGTCGCGCACGCTGTACGGCTGGCAGGAGCGGGTCGAAAGCAACACCCTGGAAGTGCTGATCCATAACCTGCGCAAGAAGCTTTCCGCCGAGCTGATCCGCACCGTGCGCGGTGTGGGTTACGTCGTGGAGCTCAAGCCATGAACTCGATACGCGCGCGGATTCTGTTACCGGTGCTGTTTCTGGTGTTGCTCGGCGATGTGCTGATCAGTTGGGCGGTGTTGCGCTACAGCCACCATGAGATCGAAGAAATCTACGACGCCCAACTGGCGCAAAGTGCGCGCCTGCTGCAAGGCGTGCTGGCCCAGCGTGCACCCGGCGACAACGATTGGGAGCGTCTGCATCAGGCCTTCGACGAGGCGATGAGCCGGGACGGTGACGGCGATGGCGAGGCGGCGCATCCCTACGAGACGCGGCTGACCTTTCAGGTCTGGCGCAATGACGGCCAGTTGCTGATGCGCTCTGCCGAAGCGCCGATTCTGGATGCACCGCCCGCCACCCTCGGCGCCCATGACCTGATGGAAAACGGCCGCGATTGGTGCGCCTTCCTGCTCCAGGATCCGCGGCAAGGTCTGTTGATCTGGGTCGGCGAACGCGACGACATCCGCCAGGACCTGATCACCCGCATCGTCGGCCATACCCTGTGGCCGAGCCTGATCGGCGTGCCGTTGCTGACCATATTGATCTGGCTGACCATCGGCTGGGGCTTGCAGCCTTTGCGCGCCATGGCTCAATCAATTCGCGGCCGCGACACCGACACCCTGAAACCCCTGCACCTGAGCCCCCTGCCCCAGGATCTGGAGCCGATGCAGACCGCGCTCAACCGCCTGCTGCAACATATCGACAACCTGCTGGCCCGGGAGCGACGCTTTATCGCCGACGCCGCCCATGAGTTGCGCACGCCGCTGGCGATCCTGCGGATTCACGCGCAGAACGCGCAGTTGGCCAACACCCCGCAACAGCGCGAGGAAGCGCTGGAGTTTCTGGTCAGCGCCGTGGACCGCGCCACGCGCATCGCCAGCCAATTGCTGACCATGGCGCGCATCGAACCGCGTCTGGCATCGCCGGAAAATACCCGCGTCGAACTGACTGCCCTCGTTCGCGAAGAACTGGCCGAGCTGACGCCGCTGGCCCTGGAAAAAGACGTTGAGCTGATCCTCGACAGCGACCATCACTGCCCGGTGGATACCGATCCGGTGGCGTTGGCCATCGCTCTGCAAAATCTGGTAACCAATGCGCTGAACTTCGCCCCGCCCGGCAGCGAGGTGCGGGTTCAGGTGCAGCCACAGGCCTGCGGCGCGGTGTCGATCAGCGTCGAAGATGCCGGCCCCGGCATCGATGAGCAGCAATATGCGCGTTTGTTCGAACGCTTCTACAGCGAGGGTCACGCCAATGGCGCGGGTCTCGGGCTGGCGATTGTGCGGATGATCGTGAGCAAGATCGGCAGCACCTTGCAGCTGTACAACCGGCCTGAAGGCGGGTTGTGCGCCGAGCTGCTGATCCCTGCGGGGTCAGCAGAACCTGCGCCGGGCATTTAACGAAATTTTCATGTTTGCCTGCCTATGATCCGGGCCTTCGTTGGGGAGTAACCTGCTTCCGAGCCCCTCGGTAGCGTTCGTATCAACATATTCGGCAACATGCCGTGGTGCGAACACCTTCTGGTTGGTGAGACCGACGACACATCCATGCCGAAAGTCGGGCGTGTGGTTGTGTCGTTGACTCATGGCCCGACTGGAAGTATTGCCCGTGAATCCTGTTTCCCTGATCTTCCTCGCACTCGCCATGTCCACGGATGCCTTCGCGGCCGCCATCGGCAAGGGCTCCAGCCTGCACAAACCTCGCATCACCGAAGCCCTGCGCACCGGTCTGATCTTCGGTGTCATCGAAGCAATCACCCCGGTCATCGGCTGGTTCATCGGCCAGGCCGCCACCCGTTGGGTGGAAAGCTGGGACCACTGGATCGCCTTCACCCTGCTGGTCGCGCTCGGCCTGCACATGATCTACAACGGCCTCAAGCATGAGGAAGCCGAAGAAGAAAAACCGGGGCAGCACTCGTTCCTCATCCTCGCGGTCACCGCCGTGGCCACCAGCATCGACGCCCTGGCCGTCGGCGTCGGCCTGGCGTTCGTCGATGTGAACATCTGGGTGGCCGCTGCCGCCATTGGCCTGGCGACCATGACCATGGTCACCATTGGCGTGATGCTCGGTCGGGTGCTGGGCACCGTGGTCGGCAAGCGTGCGGAAATCGTCGGTGGCGTGGTGCTGATGATCGTCGGTGCGACGATTCTCTACGAACACCTTTCGGCGTGACCCTGAATGCCGGTGTCAGGGTGTTTGCAGACGCCCCGGCACCGGTGCAGAACTCGACGCGCCGCCCGAGGGCGCGTCGATTTCCTCCAGGCTCAAGTGCGCGGTCTCCCTGAGGAAGAACGAGCAGACCGCCACGATCCCCAGCGCCACCGCTCCGTAAACTGCAACGCCAAACGCGTCGTGATTGTTGGCGATCAGAATGGCCGTGGCCGCACTCGACGCAGTCCCGCCTCCCAATGCGGCACCGATCTGGTACGCCGCCGACATCCCTGAATAACGCATGTCCCGTGGAAACTGCTCGGCGAGAAACGCCGGGATCGGCCCCTGCGTCGCACCCATGAACGCACCGATCACGATGTAGGCGAACGTCGACACCAACAGGCTTTTCAGCCCCACCAGCGGGAAGAACACGAAGAACCCGGCCGCCATGATGAACGCCCCGAGGATCATCACCCTGCGCCGGCCGATGCGGTCAGAGAGCAAGGCAAACAGCGGCGCGGTGATGACGATGGCAACCGATAACGCGATGTCGAAAATCAGTGCATCGGTGCTGCCGTAGCCCAGTTGCGTGGCGTAGGACAGAAAGAACGTGCTGCCGATGTAGGCGATGGTCACGTAACCAAACGCGATGCCGGTGCACAGCAACATGGCCCGAGGTCGCGCACGCAACGCTTCAATCAGCGGCATGCGCCCGTGTCCCTTTGACTCGCCCGGCGACTGCGCCGGTTTCTGCAACCGCGCATACAGCCCGACCAGCACCAGCACACCGCCCAGCCAGAACGGAATGCGCCAGGCAAACCCGGCAAGGTCATCGTGCGCCGCCACGCTGACCACGGCGAACACGGCTGAGCCGAGAATCCCGCCAATGCCAATGCCCATGCTGGTGAAACTGCCCCACAACCCTCGACGCCCCACGGGCGCCGATTCGATGCCGAACAGCGCGGCCCCGCCCCACTCGCCCCCGGCGGCAAAACCCTGCACCAACCGCAGCAGCACCAGCAACGCTGGCGCACCCGCGCCGATTGTTGCGTAACCCGGCAGACAGCCGATCAGGAAGGTGCTGAGGCCCATCAACAATAGCGTGATAACGAGCATTTTCTGCCTACCGAGCTTGTCGCCGTAATGCCCGAACACCACGCCGCCCAACGGCCGGGCAAAGAATCCCGCGCCGAACGCACCGAAGGCAACGAGCGTCGCGGTGAGCGGGTCCATCTGCGGGAAAAACACCTTGGGGAATACCAGCGCGGCGGCGGTCCCGTAGATCACGAAGTCATAGAACTCCAGGGCGGTGCCCATGCCGGAGACGAAGAAGGTTCTCAGTGCCGACGGTGAACCCGCCGTGCGTGCAGGGTGACTGGCCATGTGGGGTGCTCCTCTTGTTGTTGTTTTTCGGGACGTTGCTGCAAGGGCTTCAGAAGCGCTGGTAACCGTTACGGGCCAGCTGTTTCGGGTTGCCGGCGGCGAATTCGAGCACGCATTGTTCAGTGTCGATGCCGATGGTCAGCAAGGTTTCCCAGCGCTCGGTGGCCGGCATGCTCAGGTCGGGATGGAAGCAGATCGGCGCCTCTTCGCCGGCCGCGCCGCACATGGCATCGGCCCGGCGCACGAGGTCGCCCTCGGTCATGCCGTTCAGCAAGGCGTTGACGTGATCGATGCGCGCGTAGGTCGTCGAGGCGTCCGGCGTGCGTTCGCCAGCGCTCAGGTTTGGGTCAAGGAAATGGTTGGTGTGGGTGATCCAGCCTTCGGCGTTCGGCAGCACCACGGCGGTGGCGGCAGGTGACATCTCGATGCTGCAGGCGCGGATTTTCGAGTCTTCGCGAGTGAACACCGTCAGCACCGTGGACGCGCTGACCCGTGCCGAACGCGCCAGCTCGATGGCCTCATCGACGCTGCGCGCCTGTTCCAGAATCCGCCGCGCAATCGCATGCACCGGCACCCCGCCGCTGCCGTTGTCGCTGGCATGGTGAAGGATATTGAAGTGCAGCCCGAGCCCGGCGCTGTTCACGCCGATCTTGCCGAGCATGCCGAATTCGGTGAACAGCTTGACGGTCATCCCGGCGTCGGTGGTCAGTTGCAGGATCAGGCCGTTGGGCACCAGCGTGTCGTGCCAGTCCCAGGTCTGGATAGTTTTCGGCGCCTGCGGGCCATGGGGCGCGAACACGGCGGTCGAGCATTCGCCTTCATTCGAGGGCATCACCGCCAGGATTTCAGTGCGGGCGTTCAGGGCCGCGAGTTGCCACAGCGGCAGATCCGCGCCTTCGGCCATGGCGACGATTTCCTCGGCCAGTGCCGGGCTCCAGTTTTCCAGGGCTTTCAGGCTGGCTTCGCCGATGGCGCGCACTTGCTGTGGCGGAATGTCGAGCTGGTTGAAAAAGTCGAGGTACAGCGCGACGGTCTGGCGAATCTGCGCGCTGAAGGCGTCACCGATCTGGTGCCCACGGGTTTGCGGGTTGCGAGTGTCGGTGACGAAGCAATGAAGGTTCACGAAAGGTTTTCCTTATTTTGGTGTTGTAATCGGAATGCGGCTTACGGCTGGCGGCGATAGATTTCGCGGCCGGCGAAAAAGGTGTTGAGCACCTGGGTGTCGCGCAGGGCTTCGGGGGCGACCGTGAACACATCGCGGTCGAGCACGATCAGGTCGGCCTGTTTGCCGGGTTTGAGTGAGCCGATGCTGTCTTCCAGGCGCAGGACCTTGGCGGCATTGAGGGTGTAGGCCTGGAACATGACCTGGCGATCGATGTCTTCGGCGGCGTTGAGCACGCCTTTCGGGCCCTTGCGGCTGACGGCCTGGTAAATGGCTTTCCACGGCTCGGGCGTTGTGATCGGCCAGTCGCTGGCGCCGGCGATGGTGGCGCCCTGCTTGAGCAGCGAGCGCGCCGGATAGGTGTACATGAAGGCCATGGCGCTGACGTAGGGCTTGACCAGATCCATGCTCGACTCATCGGCGCTGGCCCAGTACATCTGCATCGAGGCGATGACGTTCAGCGCCTTGAACCGGGCGAATTCTTTCGGGTTGACCATCTGCAGATGGGTGATGGAATGGGCGATGCCGCTCTGGCGATCCTTGCGCGCCTGCTCGATGCCATTGAGGGATTCGCGCACCGCGCGGTCACCGATGGCGTGGATGTGCACCAGCCAGCCACGGGCGTCGGCGGCGCTGACCAGTTCGCCAAAGTGCGTCGGATCGATCAGCAACTCGCCGGACTTTTTTGAGTTCTTGTAAGGCTCCAGCATGGCTGCGCTTTGCGCGGGCGATTCGGCCACGCCATCGGCGAACACCTTGATGCCCGGCAGGGTCAGGTTGTGCACGCCGAGGAACTGCTGGCGGACCTTGTCCAGTTCATCGAGATCAGCTGGTGTGGCCTTCGAATCCGCCATCAGCAACGCGGCGACGTGGGCGGTGAGTTCGCCGTTTTCCGAAAGCTTCTTGTACGTCGGCAGCACACCCAGCGAGTCGTTTTTCACGTCGGCACCGGGCAGTTCATTGGCCAGCGGGTCCATCCACCCGGTGATCCCGAGGCTTTTGTAGTAATCCAGCGCGGCGCGACCGCCCGCCAGCAGCGCTTCATCGGTCGGCGGCGGCAACAGGGCCTGAACGGGATAGAGCCCGGCGTCCACCATAAAACCGTTCGGCTGCCCGTCCGGGTGATGACCGAGGGTGTCTTTCTCTTCAGGCTTGAGCGCCTGGATGCGCGCTGCATCGATACCGGCGCGTTTGAGCATCGCCTGATTGGCCCAACCGGTGTGCAGGTCCCAGCCCAGCAGCAACAACGGCTGATCGGCCCACTCGCCCTGATTGAAACGCTGTTCCAGCGCGTCGGTCTGGTTCCAGTAAGTCGAGGGCAATCCGCCGACACTTAAGAACTCGCCGCGCCGGGCCTTGCCGTCCTCACGCCATTGGCGCAAGCGCGATTCCAGTTCATCGAGCGGCAGCATCTGCCCGTCGAGATTGGCCTGCAGCATCTGCAGGCCGCCCTTGATCGTGTGGGAATGGGAGTCGATGAAACCGGGCATCACCACTTTGCCGCCCAGATCGATCAGCCGGGTGTCGGTAGTCTTGAGGCGCAGCACCTGCGCATCCGAGCCAACCGCGATGACCTTGTCACCCTCGATGGCGATGGCCTGCTGCAACGGTTGGCCGGGTTCGGCGGTGTAGATTTTCGCGTTATGCAGGATCAGGTCGGTGGCCGCCAGACTTTCCAGCGAGGCACAGGCCAGTGCGGACGACACCATCAGAGTCAGGAGCTGCTTCATGAGCGTTCTCGTTATTTTTGTTAGGCTGAGGCCAGATTAGCCAAGCCCGCCGGATAACTGAATGCCGTCTCACGCACAACTTCTGTGCCCATCAGGAATAGATCAATGGACAAAATGAGCGCCCTGACCATGTTTGTCGCCACCGCCGAACACGGCAATTTCAGCCGTGCCGCCGAGGTGCTCGGCAACACGCCGTCGGCCCTGACCAAGGCTGTGGCGCAACTGGAAGAGGAACTCGGCAGCCGCCTGTTCGACCGCACCACTCGACGCATGGCGCTGACCGAGGCCGGGCGGATCTATCTGGAAGGCGCGCGTCAGGCGCTGTTGCAACTGCAACTGGCCAGCGAAGGCGTCGAACAGCTCAAGCATGAATTGCGCGGCGAATTGCGCATCATCGCCCCGCCCTCCTTCGCCCCGGCCTTTCTCAATCAGGTGTGCTGCCGATTTCTGAACGAGCACCCGCAGGTGAATCTGGAAGTGGATCTGAGCGACAACTACGACGACCCGGTGGATGGCAGCTACGACCTGGCGCTGCGTGACGGACCGATCGACCTGCCGGGAGTCATAGCCCAACCGCTGGTAGAAAACCGCGTGCAGCTCTGCGCCAGCCCGGCCTATCTGGCGCGCAAGGGCAGCGACGTGTCACTGGACAACTATCACCAGCACGACTGGCTGATCTTCCGTCACCCGCTGCTCAACCGGCATTTCTGGTGGGTCAAACAGGGCGAACGACGCTTGCGCATGACCCAGCCGACCCCACGCATTGCCAGTGACAATTACGATTTCCTGCTGGCCTGCCTGCTCGACGGCCAGGGCCTGCAATTTCTCCCGCAGTGGAGCGCCGCGCCGTATCTCGCCCGGGGCGAGCTGGTGGAATTGATGCCCGAATACTGGCGTGAACCCAGCGCTTTCGGCCCGTGGATCTACGTGCTGTATCAGGCCCATCGACGCAATACACGCAAGGTGAAGGTGTTCATCGATTTCCTGAAGGCGCACTGGCAAGCGGGGTAATCCGTTTGTGTCATGTCGCTGTCATTCTCGGTTGCTAACGTCCTCGCGCCTCTTTGCCCCGACTGCCAAGGTGACCTTCCCGGTGTACTCAAGCCCGACGCGCCAGACCATCATCCTCAGATCCGCCGACATGTCCTGCGACGACTTCGGCGCTTTGTTTTCCCGCATGTTCGGCAATCGTTATGGCGACACACCGCCGCCGCCGAAGGACATCATCATCGGCGGCGTGTACGGGCGGCACGACGGGGTCAGTTTCCGGCGCATGCATTACCGGGGCGATTTCACCGTGGCGTTCCCCGACCCCTACGATGAAATCACCTTTGTGATTCCCACCGCCGGCCGGATCATCTTCAACGACTCCGCCGAAGCCCTGGGCCTGCCGCACATCGGGCTGGCCATCGACAAGGCGGACCTGCGCTCGATGCGTTTCGTCGACAATCACGCCCAGCACGGCATGTCGATCAGCCGCGCGGCGCTCACCGAACGCCTGTCGTCGCTGCTGGGCCGACCGATCGTGCACAAGCTGCATTTCGAGTCGAGAGTGGATCTGAACAGCCCGGCGTTTCAGGGCATTCGCGCACTGATCGACCTGGCCACCGGCACTGAATTCGACCTGTTGTTGAACGCCGGCTCGCTGATGCCGTCGCGCCTGCGGGAAATGCTGGTGGACGCGGTGCTGGAAGCCTGGCCGCACAATTTCAGCGAGGCCTTGCGCCGCCCCGAAGCATCGATTGCACCTCGGCATGTGAAGCAAGCCATCGAATACATTCAGGCGCATCCCGAGCAACTGGTCAGCGGGACGGATCTGGCGGGTCTGGTGAACGTCAGCCTGCGGGCCTTGCAGGAAGGTTTTCGGCGATTCGTCGGGACTTCGATTGTGGCGTACCAGCGCCAGGTCAGGCTGGAGCGTGCCTGCGCAGCGTTGAAGCACGGCCCATCGTCATCGGTGACCGATGTGGCCCTGCAATACGGATTCAGCAACGTCGGCCGGTTCTGCCAATATTTTCAGGACGCCTACGGCGTAAGCCCCGCAGAAATGCGAAAAGGACTGCGCTAAGGCAGTCCTTTTTCTTCACCTTCAAATTGATCAGAACTGATAGCTGGCCTTGAGCCCGCCGCTGAAACCGTGGCTGTCGCCGCCACCGCTGGCACCGACTTCGGCGCCCAGACTTAACGCACCAAGGTTGGCCATCAGGTTGACGCCGCCGCTGAACTGATCGCGGTTGTCGAACGCCGCCCGCTGTTCGATATCCAGCCCCAGCAGATGGCCTTCGCTGTCGACCTGATGATCGCCGAGCACACGCTCGTAACCGACCCGCACGCCCGGCACCAGTTGCCACGCGCCCATGGGCAACGGGGTGAACGAAACGTCGAGATTGGCCACGGCGCTGCGACGGGTATGCTGGATGTCGTCGACGTCGAGGGCCAGTTCGCTGCCCTTCTCCTGGAAGCCCGACAGGTCCAGACGACTGACGCGCACGCCGAGGCTCGGCTCCAGAACCATATCGTTCATCGGCAGGCGATAACCCAGCGCCAGCGTGGCGCCGCTGAGATTGCCGTGAGTGTTGCCCTTCGCCGAACCGAGGCCGCCGCCGAGGTCGCGCTTGCTGTCGTAGTCGACGTAACCGGCGCTTATATTCGCATCAGCAAACAAACCACGTTCCAGACTGGTGAAGCCATAACGGGCACCCAGATTGAGGAAGGTGAAGTCGGTATCAGCCTCGCCGCCCGCCCCGCCGACGGTGCCTTTGCTGTAACCGATCCCTCCGCGCGCGCTGAGTTGCTCGGAGAAACGCTGGGTGACGCCGACCATCAGGCCCTGGCTGTGTTCGTTGCTGCTTTGCGCATGGGCCGAACCGTCGGTGCCCAGATAACCGGCGAGCGCGGTGCTCCACAAGCGGTATTGGCCGACCTTGAGGTCGGTGCCGCTGGCGAATGGCGCGGCGGCCTGTTCGATCATCGCGTTCTGACGCAGCAAGTAACTCGCCGCATCGGCGTGCACCTGACCGCCGACCGTGGACTCGACACCGCCAAGGGTGCCGGCATCGATGGCCGATTGCAGGTAGTAGTTGTAGGCGCTGTAGGTGCCCGAGAGTTTGCTGTTCTGCAGTTCCTGCAACAGTTGCGCGCCGGCGGCGGCGTTGCCGATCAACCCGGCCTGACCCGGCAGGCTGTTGTACTCGACCATTTTGCCGCGCAGCACGTAAATGGTTTCCTGGGACAGACCCAGGCCCTGTTTGAGGTAGTTGTCCATGCTGCCGTATTGCGCGGCCACCTGGTCCAGGCCGGCTTGCAGGTAACTCGCTTCCACACCCAGCAGCGGCGCGTAAACCGCGGCCATGCTCGGCGGCATCATCGCCAGCGTCTTGGCCACGCGGGCGGCGGTGTAGTCGTTGGTCGCCAGGTAGTTGCTCATGATCGTCGCATTGTCGACCCCGGCGATGCTTTGCAGCACGGCGGCGGTCCAGCCGGTGCGGTCCTTGCCGGCGGTGCAATGGAACAGCGCGGCGCCGTCGACGCCGGCCAGTTCGTTGAACAGCACGCCCAGCTGACCGCGCATACCGGCGTCGCTGACAAAGGCGCGGTTGGTCTCCTGCATCATCGCAATCGCATCGGCCGCGCTTTTGAACGAGACCGTGGTGATGTTCGCACCCGAGGTGGTGGCGCCGATGATGTCGATGTTCTGGTAGGTCGCGCCGCTGATCATGGTGTCTGGCGTGGCCGCGATTTCGCTGGGGGTGCGCAGGTCAAAAACCGCCTTGATTCCCAGACCGTTGAGGGTCGCCAGATCCGAAGCCGTCGGCGTCAGCGCGTTGGAGCGGTAGAACACACCGGCGCGCATCGTGCCGTCATGGGTCGTCGAGTAGGCCGTGGTGATACCGGCGACATCGCGGAAGTTGTCGATGCCCTGCAGGCGCGGGGTATCAAGGTCGGCCGCGTGGGCGGCGGCAATGGACAGACTCAACACGGACAGCGAACACAGAAGACGTGGAAACACGATGCAGCCTCATTGAAAACCGGTTGGGCTGCCCACTATCTACAACGAAATGTGACTGAATATGGCAAATCTGCGAAAAGCGTAAATGGCGGCGCGATCTGTCCGGCGCACGCGCATTCTGTCCGTCAGGCAGGCTAAATCCCTGTCGAACTTTGACGTTTTTTTTGCAAGAGGCAGGGTAAAGTGCCCTCTCCGGCCATCCTGGAAGCAGTCAATGAACCTCCAAAGCCCTCAAGACGCCGACGATGAAATCCTCAATCAGGCGGCGCACTGGTGCCTGCGTCTGCAGGACGAAACCTGCACGCCTGACGAACGCCAGGCCTTCCAGCAATGGATTCAGAGCAGTCCGCGCCACGCCTTCGAGTACGCGAAGATGCTTGAGGTCTGGGAGTTGAGCGATCAATTGCCCGACGAGCAAGACAAGTCGAAAAAACGCAAAGCCACGACGCTGCCGTGCAGCTTCGAAGAGTTTCAACGCAATCTGGCGCAGCGCAACTGATGCGCCGCGCCCGGGCCGCTCACTCCAGCGGCCTGCCTGCAGTCTCCCGCACCATCGCCAGCCCCGCCAGGGTCAGGCACAGACACGTCATCACATACAGCGCAGGCGCGTTGTTGTTGCCGGTCAGACCGATCAGCCCGGTGGCAAAGAACTGCGCAAACCCGCCGAACACCGACACGCCCAGGCAATAGATGATCGACAGTCCCGACGCGCGAATCTTGCGGGGGAACATTTCCGTTACCAGCACCAGCGTCGGCACGGTGATCAGCACCAGAAACAATGTGGTGACCATCGAAACACCCAACAACGTGCCCAGGGTCGGAAAGCGGTTCATCAACATGAACGCCGGATAGATCAGCAACAGCATCGGGATGCAGCCAAGCGCGATGGTGCGGCGACGGCCGATGCGGTCACTCAAACGACCGGCCCAGATCGACAGGCTGATCTGCACCAGCGCCCCAAGGCACGCGGCGGTCGTGCCCATGGTCATCGGCAGATGCAGCACGCTGACGGTGTAGTTGGTCATGTAATCGAGCACGATGTAGCTGGACGCCGTGCTGCCGATGACCAGCAGCACGCCGGTCAGCAGGACTTTGCGATAGTCACGGAAAATCAGGCGCAGACCGGAGGTGGCGCCATCGCCCTGCGGTTCCTGCTCGGCGGTTTCATCGAGGTGACGACGGATATACAGCCCCACCGGAATCACCAGCATCCCCAACACGAACGGCAGTCGCCAGCCCCAGCTTTCAAGGGATTCGGCAGACAAGGTCGAACTCAACCCCAGCGCCACCAGCGCGCCGAACATGAAGCTCAAGCCCTGGCTGAACAGCTGCCAGCTCCCGTAGAAACCTCGGTTTTTGTCGTCGGCGTATTCCATCAGCATCGCGGTGGAAGCCCCCACTTCGCCGCCCATGGCAAACCCTTGAACCAGCCGCGCCAGCACAATCAGCACCGGTGCGGCGAGGCCGATCTGCGCGTAGGTGGGGGCGATGGCAAACAGCAGCGAACCGAGCGCCATCAGCCACAGCGTGAGCATCATCGCCGGTTTGCGCCCGACCCGGTCGGCGTAGGCACCGAGCACGATCCCGCCGATCGGGCGCATGCCGAAGCCGACGCCGAACGTGGCCAGGGACAGCAGCAATTGCCCCAGCGTGCTCTCTACCGGGAAAAACTGCCGGCCAATGAGTGTGGCGAAAAAGCTGTAGACGGAAAAATCATAGAACTCCAGACCGGAGCCGATGGTAATCGCGGCAATGGCCCGCGCACCGATGGGTTGGCGCGTTGCGGTTGCGGCGGCGCTGGAAATGGCAGTGGACATGGGGCGAACTCCTGAAATTGTCGAAGCGGATCAGGCCAGGAAGGCTTCCACCAGTCGCACCCAGTAGCTGGCGCCGGTCGCCAGGCAATCGTCGTTGAAGTCATAACCGGGGTTATGCACCATGCAGCCGCCCTCCCCGTCGCCATTGCCGATCAGCAGATAACAGCCGGGGCAGCGTTGCAGCATGACTGCGAAATCTTCGCTGCCGGTCAGCGGTTTCATGTTCGGGATCAGCCCTTCCTCGCCCACCCAATCGATCGCCACTTGCCGCGCAAAAGCGGTCTTGGCTTCATCGTTGAACAGCGCCGGGAAGCGTTGCGCTTCGTCCAAATCCACCGTCGCCCGGGCTCCGAAACCGCTGGCCTGAGCCTGGGCAATGCGGGTGATGCGCTCGATCAATTCGTCACGCACCGAGGCCTTGAGTGCGCGCACGCTCAACTGCAACTCGGCGTGATCGGGAATCACATTGGCGGCGACCCCGGCATGAAAGGCCCCCACCGTCACCACTGCCGTGTCGAGTGGATCGACAGTGCGCGAGACGATGCTCTGCAACGCCATGACAATTGCCGACCCGGCCAGCACCGGATCCACCGCCTTGTGCGGCATCGCGCCGTGACCGCCCACGCCGTCGACGCGGATCGTCACGGTGTCGGTGGAGGCCATGAACGGCCCTTCGAGGAAACCCAGCTTGCCCACCGGCAACCCCGGCATGTTGTGCATGGCGAACACCGCGTCGCACGGGAACTGCTCGAACAAGCCGTCATCGAGCATGCGTTGCGCACCGCCGTCGCCCTCTTCGGCGGGCTGGAAGATCACCACCAGCGAACCGTCGAAATTGCGGTTTTCGGCCAGATGGCGCGCGGCTGCCAGCAACATCGCCGTGTGCCCGTCATGCCCGCAGGCGTGCATCACGCCTTCGTGGCGGCTGGAATACGGCAGCCCGGTCTGCTCGATGATCGGCAGCGCATCCATGTCGGCGCGAAGGCCGATCATCTTGCCGCCGCTGCCCTGACGCAGCAGGCCGACCACGCCGGTGCCGCCCAGTCCGCGATGCACCTCATAGCCCCATTCACTCAACTTGCCCGCCACCAGATCGGCGGTGGCGAACTCTTCGAAGCTCAGTTCCGGGTAGGCGTGAATGTGTTGGCGCAGCGCGATCATTTCTTCTTCGAGCGTACGGATACCGGGCAGTGCAGGCAGATCGGTCATCAGCAGGTTCCTTGTTTTTATGGGGGCGTTTTCGGGTGTTCGACTGATACCCTGCGATCCTAATGACTTGCCGAATGCCGCGGCAGTCGCAAAAAACGGGGGCTGAAAACCGTGGGTTTACACCGTCGCAACGGGAGAAAAGGATGAAGCTGCATCAACTGCGGGCGCTGGTGATGATTGCCGACTGCGGCAGCATTCGTGCGGCGGCACGGCAACTGGGGGTTTCGCAGACCGCCGTGGCCAAGGCCCTGCGTGAACTGGAAGAACACCTGCAATTGCCGCTGCTGGTGCGCAATGCCAGCGGCGTGGTGCTGACCGCTTACGGGCAGTCGCTGCTGCAGCATGCGCGGCAGATGCTCAGTCAGCTTGAGCGCGCGCAACTGGAGCTGACGCACCTGAGCGATCAGGCCCAGGGCCAGTTGCGCCTGGGCATCTCGCCGTGGATGGGCATGACCCTGCTGCCGGAAGTCGTCACCCTGTTCCGCCAGCGCATGCCGCAAGTGCGCCTGGAAATCTTCGAAGGCTTGATGGCCGTGGCCCTGCCAAAACTGCGCGACGGCACCATGGAGTTCGCGGTGGGCCTGGTCTCGTCGCTGCTGCCGCGCCCGGAGTTCGTCAGCGAGCCGATCTTCTCCTACCGCATGGCGGTGGTCGCCCGTCACGATCATCCGCTGCGCAAGGCCAGTTCCATTCACCAACTGCTCGATCAGGACTGGGTGGTCAATTACCCGGACGCCAGCCACGAAGGCCTGATGACCGAGCTGTTCTGGCAACACGGCGCGCAGATCGACCTGCAACACATCCACCGCGCCCACTCGCCGCAACTGACCCTGTCGCTGATCGAGCAGACCGACATGCTCAGCTACTTTCCCGAACCGATGCTGACAGTGCCCGGCTATCGCGAACGCGTGGCCCGGCTCGATCTCGCCGAGACCTTCGCCAACGATGTCATCGGCATCGTCACCCCGCGCAACGCCCCGCTGGGTGCGGCGGCGCAGTGTTTTGTCGATTGCCTGTTGCAAGTGATCCGCCGCCGCGCACGCTCGGCACGACCAGAGGATGTCGAGTTGTTCGATACGCTGGGGTTGTTGATTTGAGGCAACGCTACGAGGCGCCCCCGCTCGCCCAGTCCCGCACGGCCTGAGCGAACAATCGCAGCGCGGTGGGCGGATGTCGGTTGGCCGGGTAATACAGGCACAGCCCCGAATAGTTCGGACTCCATGGCTCCAGCAAGCGGACCAACCGTCCGGCCTGCAGAGCCTCCGCCACCAGGGACTGCGGCACCCAGGCGATGCCCGCACCGGCCAGCGCGGCCTCGACCATCAGGTTGAGGTTGTCCATCGTCAAACTGCCTTCCACATCCAGGCTGACGCTTTGTTCGCCCTGTCTGAATTCCCAGCGAAACAGACCGCCACCGGTGAAGCGAAAGCGAATGCAGCGATGGGCCTTGAGATCCTGCGGCACCTGTGGCGCCGGATGCTGTTGAAGGTAGTCCGGCGAGGCCACGGCAGCGAAACACACGTCAGGCCCGAAGCGAATGGCGATCATGTCGCGTGGCACGTCATCGATCAGCCGGATGCCGGCGTCAAAACCGTCGCTGACAATGTCTTGCAGCGCACCGTCGGCCACGAACTCGATATGGATGTTCGGGTAGCGGGCAATGAACTCGGGAACCACGTGGCGAATCAGCGGCCGGATCGATGACTCCGACGCACTGATGCGGATCGACCCTGAGGGGCTGATCCGGGCGGAGGTGACCTCGTTGACCACGTTCGCCAGGTCATTCATCAACGGTCGAACCCCGTTGAGCAACTGCTCCCCCGCTTCGGTCAGCGACACCGAGCGCGTCGTGCGGTTGAACAGGCGCATTTCCAGGCGCGCCTCCAGGTTGCGCATCGAATGGCTGAGCGCCGATGAAGACACTCCCAATACTCGCGCTGCACCACTGAAACTGCGTTGTTCGGCAATCGCGATGAAAGCAGTAAGGCCCGGCAGATCTGCGCGCAGCATTGATGAAAATCCCTCACTAAGGCATGCAGCCAACCCTATATTGTTGAGCAATCAGCAGCAATATAGAGTCGTTCACCTCGTCGGGAATCCGACTCTCACGTGAGATGAACCCATGAACAATTCAGCGAAAGTGATCGTGGTGATCGGTGCGGGCGCCATCGGCCAGGCGATTGCCCGGCGCGTCAGTGCCGGCAAGCATGTGGTGTTGGCCGATCTCAGACAGGAAAACGCCGATGCCGCCGCAAAGGTCCTGCTCGATGCCGGTTTCGACGTGACCACCGCCGTGGTGGACGTTGCCTCTCGTGCCTCGGTGCAAACGCTGGTGCGGACCGCTACCGCCCTCGGTGACATCAGCGGAGTGATTCACGCGGCCGGGGTTTCACCCTCGCAAGCGTCAGCCGCAACCATTTTGCGCGTCGACCTGTACGGCACGGCCGTCGTGCTGGAGGAATTCGGCCAGGTCATCGCGGCCGGCGGTTCGGCCATCGTGATTGCCTCGCAATCCGGTCACCGCTTGCCGGCGCTGAGCCCTGAACAGAACAAGGCGCTGGCGACGACACCGACCGAGGAGCTGCTGGCGTTGCCGATGCTGTCCGCCGAACGCATCAGCGACCCGCTGCATGCATATCAAGTCTCCAAACGCGGCAACTCGCTGCGGGTCATGGCCGAGGCCGTGCGTTGGGGCAAACGGGGCGCGCGGGTCAATACGATCAGCCCGGGCATCATCTTCACGCCACTGGCGCGGGATGAGTTGAACGGCCCACGCGGTGAAGGTTACCGGCGCATGATCGAACGCAGCGCCGCCGGGCGTGGCGGCACACCGGATGAAGTGGCTGCCGTGGGTGCTTTGCTCATGGGACCTGAGGGCACCTTCATTACCGGCAGCGACTTCCTCATGGATGGCGGCGTCACGGCAGCTTACTGGTATGGGGATCTGGCGCCGGACTAAATCACGCTTCGTCCTTTATTCGGGGTTAGAATCCGCCCGGTTCGGCTAACAGTTTAAGGATGACCCCGGCATGTCCCAACTCGACACTTCCCTGCAAGACACCGCCGCCCCCGACGGCGTCTGCTTCGGTTGCGGCAGCAGCAACCCGCACGGTTTGCACATCAAGAGCTTCTGGCACGAAGACGGCGTGCACGTCATGGCCGAGCACGTGCCCGAGGCCAAATACTGCGGCTGGCCGGAGCTGGTCTACGGCGGTTTGATCGCGATGCTGGTGGACTGCCACTCCAACTGGACGGCGATGGCTTACCACTACCGCGCCGAAGGGCGTGAAGCCGAAAGCCTGCCGCGCATAAACTGCGTCACCGGCAACCTCGGCATCAAATTCATCAAGCCGACGCCCATGGGCGTACCGCTGACGTTGAAGGCGAAAGTCGAGGGTGAAATCGGGCGCAAGAGCCGGGTAATCTGCGAGGTCTACGCCGGGGATGTGCTGACGGCGGTGGGTGATTCGGTGTTTGTTCGGGTGGATACCGAACAGTTGGCGGCGGCCGCCCACGGGCGGAATGAAGACCAATGAGCACCCGAGCAATAAACATGGCGCTGATTGTCGTCATCAGCCTGATGGGGGTTGGCGCCCTGAATTGGCTGATGAACGAATCCTGGCTGATCGCCACGCAAGCAAGCGGCGAAGATGCTTTCTCGTATCTGATAATCGAGATTTTGCAGGCGGTGGCCATTCATTCGGTGGTAGTGGCATTCGTCCCGCTGCTGTTGGCGTTCTTTAGAAAAACACTCGCCAGTTATGTTGTGTTGATACTGATGCTGTCGCTCTACATGCTGCTCATCACCGGCATCAATGCAGTGGGCCCGGCCATCGCCGGACTGGCGATGGCCGCTTTGGCTTATGCCGTGTTCACGAAAACCGTCAACCTGATTCGATACTTTCGCGTGAAGTGACCCGACTTACCGTTTACCTGGAGCCCCGGCCGTGTCTGATCGCAAAATCATCATTCCCGAATCCATGAAGCCCATCGTCGAACGCGCCGGTTACGCTCCGGCGGTTCTGGTCGGCGATACGCTTTACTGTGCCGGTCAGGTCGGCCGGACCGCAGATCTGACAGTCATCGAAGACCCCGAGCAGCAATTCATCCGTGCCTGGGAAAACCTCGACGAGGTGTTGAAGGCCGGCGGCTGCACCTTCGACGATGTGGTGGAGATGACCACTTATCACGTCGACATGAGCCAGCACATGCCGGTGTTTCGTGACGTGAAGAACCGCGTGTTCCCCAAAGGTTTCTGCGCCTGGACCTGCATCGGCGTCAGCGAACTGGCCCATCCGGGGCTGCTGGTGGAAATCAAATGTGTGGCCGTGCGCAGGCGGGCTATACCTGTGTAGTGTTTTTCACTATCACCGCGAGGCGTTGAACCATGGACTTGACCCTCTACTACCATCCGTTGTCGTCCTACTGCCACAAAGCCCTGATTGCCCTGTACGAACACGGTGTCGCCTTCGAAAAACGCCTGATCGACCTGTCCAGCGAAGCCGAGCGGGCCGAGTTGCGGGCGCTGTGGCCACTGGTCAAATTCCCGGTGCTGCAGGATCGCGCCCGTCAGCGCAGCGTGCCGGAGTCGAGCGTGATCATCGAATACGTGGACCGCTATCACGCCGGGGCTGGCCGTCTGATCCCCGACGATTGGGACACAGCGCTGCAGGTTCGTCTCTGGGACCGGCTTTTCGACAACTACGTGATGACGCCGATGTCGCAGATCGTCGCCGACCGCATCCACAGCAGAAACGCCGACCTGAGCAGCCAGCGCACCTTGCTGAACACTGCCTACGACATGCTGGAAAACCAGTTGGCGACCCACCCGTGGATCGCCAGCCCGGATTACAGCATGGCCGATTGCTCCGCCAGCCCGGCGCTGTTTTACGCCAGTACGCTGGTGCCGTTTGGCGACGACCGCCCTCGCCTCAGTGCCTATTTCGAGCGACTGGTGCAGCGCCCGTCTTTCAGCCAGGTGATCGACGAAGCCAAACCCTGGTTTGACTTCTATCCCTTTGCCGAAGCGCTTCCCCAACGGTTTCGTTGAGGAACGGCCTCACGCCGGCTGGTGACTGGTCACGCAGTGAATCCCGCCACCACCGGCGGCGATGGCGTCGATGTTGATCTGCACCACGTCGCGGTTCGAATAGAGCTGTTTGAGCAGGTCGAAGGCCTTCTTGTCGGCGTCCTTGTCGCCAAACTCCGGGGCGATGACCGCGCCGTTGATGACGAAGTAGTTGATGTAACCGGCCGCGAAGTCGTCGTTGTTCTTGTTGAACTTGGTCTTGCGCGGCTTCAGCGGTGGCGACACGGTGTGGATCTGCAACGGACGACCGTCGGCGTCGGTGGCCTTCTTCAGGATTTCCAGATGCGCCAGCGTGACCTTGTGATCGTAGGATTGCGGGTCGGTGTCGAGGTTGGCGATCACCACGCCCGGCTTGACGAATCGCGCGTAGAAATCGACGTGGGCATCGGTGATGTCCTTGTCCTTGATGCCCGGCAGCCAGATGATCTTGCGCAGGCCCAGGCGTGCTTTCAGTTCCGCCTCGACATCGGCCTTGCTCCAGCCGGGGTTGCGGTTGGCGTTGACCCAGCAACTTTCGGTCATGATCCCGGTGCCGTGGCCATCGACTTCGATACCGCCGCCCTCGCCCACCAGTTCGCTGCGGATGTAGGTCGCTTGCGCGTCTTGTGCCACTCGTTGGGCGATTTTCGCGTCTTTCGAGTGCTGCTGCTTGTTGCCCCAGCCGCTGAAATTGAAGTCCACCGCACCGAGGCCGCTTTTGTCATCGATGACGAAGTTGGCGCTGATGTCACGCATCCAGATGTCGTCGAGGTTGGCGATCTGATAGGTGATGTTGGACGTGCCGCAAATCTCTTCGGCCAGGCTGCGCTCGCTGCTACGGCAGTAGATGGTCAGCGGTTCGTAGCGAGAGATGGCGCGGGCGATGCGGCCCAGGGCTTCCTGGACGTCTTCGGTGAAGTCCTCCCAGATCGCGTCCTGCGCGCCGAAGGCCATGTAGGCACGTTCGTGTTTGTCGCCCTCGTCGGGCATGAACCAGCGACCTTCGCTGGCCGCCAGCACCCGCGCCGGGGACAGACCGAGGCCCATGACGGCAGCGCCTACGCCGGCGGCGACTGAAACCTGTTTGATGAACTCGCGACGAGTGGGCATGTGTACGTTCCTGATGTGTAAGGGGCCGCCGAAGCGGCCCGGAAAAATCACTTTGCAGTGGCGGTCTTGAACTTGGTCCAGGTGCGCATGCGGGCGCGCATGTCGGCCTGGGGAATATCCTTGCCCGGTATCAGACGAGCATAGGTCGCTTCGTCGAGGTAGATGTCCGGGTTGTTGCGCATCGCCTCATCCACGTTTGGCCGGGCCTTGGCGTTGGAGGTCGGGTAACCGGTGAAATTGCTGATCGCGGCCATGTTCTCCGGGCGCATCACGAAGTTGATGAACGCGTAGGCGTATTCCGGGTGTTTGGCATCCACCGGAATGGCCATGGTGTCCATCCACACCGTGGTGCCTTCGCGGGGCACGCGGTACTGGAAGCGGGTCTGCTTGCCGGCGCTGTCCGAGGTGCGCTGGGCCTGGGTCATGTCGCCGCTGTAGCCGAGGGACAGGCACAGGTTGCCGTTGACCAGATCGGTCACCGGTTGCGACTGGAACTTGCGGATGTACGGCCGCAGTTTCATCAGCAAGTCACTGGCCGCCGCCAGATCCGCAGGCTTGGCGCTGCGCGGATCACGGCCCAGATAATTGAGCACCACGGCCAGCACTTCGTCCGGGGAGTCGATCATCGAAATCCCGCAATCGGCGAACTTCGCGGCCAGTTCCGGTTTGAACAGCATGTCGAGGCTGTTGACCGGGGCGTCGGCCATGCGTTGTTTGACCTGCTCGGCGTTATAAGTCAGACCGATGGTGCCCCAGGTGTACGGCACCGTGGCCTTGTTCGAATGCTCGTAATGGCTGCGCAGTTTTTGCAGGCCCGGTTCGATGTCGTTCATCGCCGTGACTTTCGAAGGATCCAGCGGCAACAGGCTGCCGGCGCGCATCAGGCGTTCGGCCACGGTGTCGCCGGGGAAGATCAGGTCGTAGCCGCTGCCGCCGGAGAGCATCTTGGCCTCCAGGGTTTCGCTGCCGTCCATCACGTCGTAGATCACCTTGATCCCGGTTTCGGCGGTGAATTTGCTCAGGGTGTCTTCGGCGAAATAATCCGCCCAGTTGTACAGCCGCAGGGTCTTGTCTTCGGCGTGTACGACGGGCATCAGACCAGCCAGCGCCAGGCCCAGGGCGCCCAGCAACCACTTGTGTGAGGTGTGCATATCAGACTCCTTGAGGATTCCAGCGAGCGTGAAGATGACGGCCGTCCTGACTCAACAACGCGCCGTACATTTCCGGGCGCCGGTCGCGGTAGATGCCCCAGCTCAGGCGATCTTCGCGCATGGCTGCCAGATCCAGGCTTTGCACCAGCACGCCGGTGCTGGCGCGGTCGGCTTCGGCGAGCATTTTTCCCTTGTGGTTGCAGATGAACGACGAGCCGTAGAAATTCATTTGCAGCGTCGCATCGGTGCCGGCCACTTCGCGGCCAACACGGTTGGAGGCGATCACCGGCAGCAGGTTGGCAGCCGCGTGGCCGCGCATGGTCATCTGCCAGTGGTCCCGCGAGTCCAGATCCGCGCAGCCCGGTTCCGAGCCAATGGCGGTCGGATACAGCAACACCTCAGCGCCCATCAACGCCAGACAGCGGGCGGTTTCCGGGAACCACTGATCCCAGCAGATACCAACACCGAGGCGGCCGAATGCGGTGTCCCAGACTTTGAAACCGGTGTCGCCGGGGCTGAAATATTCTTTCTCCTGATAGCCGATGGCATTGGGGATGTGGGTCTTGCGGTACACGCCCAACAAACGCCCGTCGGCATCCGCCACGCTCAGGGAATTGAAGTAGGCGTTACCTGCCTTTTCGTACCAGCTCAGCGGCAGCACCACGCCAAGTTCCCGGGCCAGTGCGGCGAAGCGCGACAGCACCTGACTGTCGCGATATTCCTCAGCCAGCGCCATGTGATGGTGACTCTGCTCGATGCAGAAATACGGCGTGGCGAACAGCTCCTGCAACAGAATCACTTGTGCGCCCTGCGCCGCCGCTTCACGCACCAACTGCTCGGCGCGATCAAGGTTGCCTTTCAGGTCCCAGGTGCACGGCATCTGGGTGGTAGCGACTTTCAACATCGTCATCGATCAACCCTCCACCGGCCAGGCTGGCTGCTGTTGGGTGATGCAATGCACACCGCCGCCGCCATGGGCCAGGTGATTGATCTGCACCGGCACCACTTCACGGCCCGGGAATGCCTTGGACAGGGTTTCTGCCGCCACATGGTCGGCCTCGATGCCGTACGCCGGCATGATGATCGCGCCGTTGGCGATGTAGAAGTTGGTGTACGAAGCGCAGAACACTTCGGCTTCGGTGTCCACCGCATCGGTGGCTTCATACAGCTCGATCAGCTCGAATTTGCGACCCTGGGCGTCGGTGGCCAGCTCCAGCGCGCGGCGGTTTTCCCGCACCACTTCGGCGTACACCGAGCTGCGATCGTGAGTGGCATCCACCAGCAACACGCCAGGACGGGCGAAAGCGCAGACGCCATCGACGTGGCCGTCGGTCATGTCGCCGGTGACGTAATCCGGATCGCCCGGCAACCAGATGGTTTTCTTCACGCCGAGCAGACGGCTGAAGATTTCTTCCATCTCGGCCTTGCTCACGCCGGGGTTGCGGTTGGGGTTGAGCAGCACCGATTCGGTAGTGATCAAGGTGCCCTCGCCGTCCACATGGATTGCGCCGCCCTCGTTGCTCAGCGCCGTACCGAAGCACTCGCCGCCCAAATGATTGAGTACGCGGCGGGCCAGGCTTTCGTCCAGGTCATGGGCCGACTTGCCGCCCCAGGCGTTGAAGCGCCAGCTCACACCGGCCAGACCTTGCTCCGGATGAACGACGAAGCTCGGGCCGGAGTCGCGGCACCAGCTGTCGTTGACCGCCAGCGGAATCAGTTCGATGTTCGGCCCGCACAAGGCCTTGGCGCTGGCGATGGCCGACGGATCGACGACCATTTTCACCGGTTCGAACCGGGCGATGGCATTGGCAACGCGGGCGAAATCTTCCTGCACCAGCGGCAGGGTCACGCGCCAGCCCGACTCCCACAGGGCCTTGTTGTGGGGCCAGACCATCCAGGTCGCGGCGTGCGTTACCCACTCTGCCGGCATCATCCAACCGCTGTTGTTGTTTTTGTTCTGCTGCATGGTAAAAAGCCCTTTGAGTTAAGCCATTGTGTTCAATGAAAACAGCCTTGGCGGCGTTGACGTGCATGCTAATGGCGGCCTGAAGGGCAAACAAACGATGGATTTAGCGGAAAACTGATTAGAGGAACTTATCGATCATGCTGAAACACTGGCCACCCCTCAGCTCGTTGCGCGGCTTCGAAGCTGCCGCAAGGCTGGGCAGTTTTCACAAGGCTGCCGAAGAGCTGAGCCTCACGCAGTCGGCCATCAGCCAGCAGATCCGCAGCCTTGAGGCGTATCTGGAGCAGCCGCTGTTTTTTCGCAGCGGACGCAGCGTCGCCCTGACCGACGCCGGCCACGATCTGCTCAGCACCACCCAGGCGATGTTGCAGCAACTGTCGGTGGGCATCCGCCGGCTGGGGCAGTACCAGAAACCCAATCAACTGGTGCTCAACACCACGCCGGCGTTTGCCCGGCACTGGTTGCTGCCGCGCCTGGCGGATTTCCGGCAACAGCACCCGCAGGTCGATCTGTGGATTTACAGCACCGATGAAGTGCCGGACATGGCGACACAAACCATCGATATCGCGGTGCGCGACGACATCAGTTCTCAGGCTGAGTGCAGCTTCAAGGTTCTGCATGCCGACCGCCTCTATCCGGCGTGCCATCCGAGCGTGTTGGCGCAGCCCGCCGCGCAACGCACGACGCTGCACGGCGAGCGGGAAATGGACTGGAGCCATTGGGCCGTGGAAGCTGGAATCGATATAGGGCAGCAGGATCAGGGCTTGAGCTTCTCTGATCCCGGCCTGCTGCTGGACGCGGCGTGTTCAGGTCTCGGGATTGCGCTGGTCAGCCGATTGCTCAGCCGCCAGGCACTGGAAAACGGGCTGTTGCAGCCTCTGGTGGAGCAAACCATTCGCGGCCCGAACTGGGCGATGCTGACCCATCGCGACAGCGAGAACGACCCGATGGCGCGATGCTTCAGTCAATGGCTGTCAGCTCAACTGGCAGAACCCGACCTGCAGGCTCAGACCGTCGTGAAATGACCTGCGCCGAGCCGGCCTTCCAGCCGACCGAACAGGACGTAGTGCTGATAACCGCTGGTGAATGCCCCGGTGGAAATCGCGTTTTTGACGTCCTGGTTCATATGTAGATATTGCGCTTCGTCGAAGTTCTCGGCACTGACTTCGCCACTGCGCCCAAGCCGGTCGCTATCGATCGGCAAGCCCATGATCGTGCGCCGCTGGAAATCGATAATCCGGTTGACCGCGTGACTCTCCAGCGGACCCCGATTGGAGTGCGCCGAGTAGATGTGCAATCCGTTGTTCGCGCAGCGATTGCACATGTCGATGCAGTTCGACTGAGTGGACTTGAGCCCGGTCAGTTGCGCCAGCGGCATGTCCAGATACTTGCCGACCTGATATTCGGTCTGATTGAAAATGGAACAACACAGGATGGTGTTGCCATTGCAGTCGAGTACCAGCCAGTCATCCTTGAGCGTGCAGGCCTGCTGTGGATACTGACGGACCAGATTGACCAGGTCGTCGTAGGGTGGCAGCGCGAGTCGCTGCAGCGTCTCGCGGTCGGTATCGGTCACCGACGGGTCGCGCTCGATCAGCGCCAGCGTTTTCTCCAGCGGCATCATCACTGAATAGCCGGTCGAGAACTCGAAGCCCAGACGCTGGCTGAATTCACGCATCAGCCCTTCTTCTTCCATGTTGTCCAGGTAGCGGTGGTAATAGACCTCGATCCGCGTGTTCAAGCCATGTTGCTGCTTGAGCTCATGCAGTTTGATCATGTTGGCCTTGACGACTTCGATGTCACCGCCCACGTGTCCCTGTTCGTACGTCTGCTGATAAAACCCGGACAGCGAGATACGGAAGAACCATGGATTGGCGAGCATCGCCGTCTCCATGTTTTTCGCCAGATTCAAATTGGAACTGATACCGCTGCGCAAACCGGCCGCGTTGATGATTTCGACAAACTCGCCGATTCGCGGGTGGATCAACGGCTCGGTCCAGTTGTAAAGAAAAATCGACTCGACCCCTTCTCTGCGGGCCTTCTCGACGATTTTCCTGAACATGTCAACTTGCATGGCTTTCTTGAAGTTGACGTTCTCCGAGTTACCCATCGGACACGAAGGGCAGCTCAAATTGCACGCGCCGACAATATCGATGTACATATTCATTGCGGGTGACGCTCCATGTGTGAATAGCGGTGCATCCAGACTGTCGACTGTTGTGATTGCCGTTATTCGCTATTTATTTGACAGTCCGGGAGCGCGGCGAGCAAGTTCCGGGCCATTGGCATGCTCGGCCATCAACGCCACGATCCAATCGATAAATACCCGCAGCTTTTGGCTGATATGCCGGTTCGGCGGATACGCGACGTACAGCGGCATCGGCTCAAGATCCCAATCTTCGAACAGCGCCACCAGCTCGCCCCGGGCCTCATGTTCAGCCGACATGTAGCGAGGTAACCAAAGCACACCCAGACCGGCAAGGCCGGCCGCCAGATAGGCGTTGCCATCATCGACCGCCAGCACATGCCGGCCCTTGATCAGGAGAGACTCGTTGGCGTTGCGCAAGGCGTAAGGCACCGGTTTGCCGGTACGCGCCCAGAGAAATCCCACCACCCGATGCTGCGTGTCTTCCAGCTCGCTAGGGTGCAGAGGCGTGCCGGCGCGCGCCAGATAGCTCGGCGCCGCAAATACTCCCAGTTGCAGATCGGCAACCCGACGGGCCATCAGCGACTGATCCAGCAACTCGCCGCCGCGCACCACGCAGTCCACGTTTTCATCGATGATGTCGACGATGCGATCACTGACGCCCATGTCGATCTGAATATCCGGATAACGCCGGTGAAAGTCCGGCAACGCCGGTATCAGGATCAGGCGCGCCAGCGGGCTCGGCACATCCACCCGCAGCCGCCCGCGGGGTGCAGCAGAAGCCTGGCTAATACCGGTTTCAGCATCGTCCAGGTCCGCCAGCAACCTGACCACCCGCTCGTAGTAAATCGCACCGTCAGCGGTAACGTTGACCTTGCGCGTGGTGCGGTTGAGCAACTTGACCCGCAGGCGCGCCTCCAGTTGCTGCACCAGATGGGTCACGGTGGTCTTGCTCATGTGCAAGGTTTCGGCGGCTTTGGTGAAACTGCCCGCCTCTACCACTCGGGTGAAGGCCTGCATCGCGTCGAAACGGTCCATATCCAACCTCTAATGGCGGCTCGATTGTTTGGCTATCCAAAACAGTGAACGCCAAGGTTGCGCGTTTATCGGGCCGATGCAAGTCCCTAGAGTTTCTCCATCGCAGGTTTTCAACCCATTGAAGGAGACACCTCATGACCCATACCCAGCCAAAACGCGACGTGGTTTTTCCGCCCGGACGTCATGCCTTGTACGAGCGCAATCGCTATTCGCCGGCCGTTCGATCCAACGGTTTTCTGTTTGTCTCCGGGCAAGTCGGCAGCCTTGAGGACGGCTCGCCCGAGCCGGATCTGAAGCAACAGGTGCGCCGGGCCTTCACCAACCTCAACGCGATTCTCGGCGCAGCCGGCGGCAGCTTCGATGACGTAGTGGACGTGACGGTGTTCATGGTCGACCCGCAATCGACTTTCGAAACCATCTGGGAAGTGGTTCCCGAGTTCTGGGGCGAGGCGCCGCACCCGACCATTACGGCGGTCGGCGTGACGTGGCTGTATGGATTTCAGTTCGAGATCAAGGTGATCGCCAGGGTGCCGGAATGACCTGATATCGCGTCGATTTGCAGCACGGGCCGACAGTCTTCAGACTGTCGGCCCGCATTCCTTTTGCGATCCATCGCCATGCCCGACACCTTGCTCAAGCCCAGTCTCCCCGGCATCGCCCTGCGCCGCTGGCGTGTGCTGCATCGCGTCAAGCAGAGCCATGCCGCCGAGTTGTTCAAGGTGACCCAGTCGACGATTTCCCGTTGGGAAAGCGGAGTGCAGGCAATGGACCCGGACGCGCATCGGCAACTCGAAACGCTGCTCGCGGCGCGACTCGATAGCGCCGCCGATCAGGCCCTCGCACGGCTGGTGACGGAAAGCGCACAGCCGGTTCACCTGGTCTGCGACCTGACCCATCGCCTGCTCGCCTGCTCCCCGGCCCGCGCCGCGCAGTTCAGCAGTCCGCTGAGCGATCTGCTGGGGCAATCGCTGTGGCGCTTTGCGACAGCGGAAATCCGGCACAAGGAATACTTGCTGGATGACACCGGTTGGCGAGAAGTCCAGGCGCCGCCGGCTCTGGAATTCCTGACGGGCAGCAATGACTCCGCCCTCGTGCCGATCCAGCCGAGTCTCTGCCGCTGGACGCGGATCGCCCTCTCCGACGGCACCGCCGCACGGCTGGTGGAAACGCTGTAGACCGCGCGCCGCATATTTTATGCGTGGACGATGATCGAGGCCGGGCCTAGGCTTTGAACCCTGCTCTCTTTACTCCGGCCACTGTATGAACCTCGAAAAGATCAAGGGACGCCTCGAATTCCTGCGCGAAGCAGAGCGGCTCAAGGATGTCCTCAGAAGCGCGCACACTTCCTCCGGGCGCAGCGAAAGCACCGCCGAACACAGCTGGCGCCTGTGCCTGATGGCGATCGTGTTCGCCGACGACCTGGCCGGGCTCGATGTGCTGAAAGTCCTGAAAATGTGCGTCATCCATGACCTCGGCGAGGCCATCAACGGTGACATTCCGGCAGTCGATCAAGCCGGTTTTCCCGACAAGGGCGAACAGGAACGCAACGACTTGCTGCTGCTCACCCGTTCTCTGGACGACGCGCTGAGAAGCGAAATCCTCGCACTCTGGGACGACTACGAAAACGCCCGTTCTCCCGAAGCCAAAGCCGTGAAGGCACTGGACAAGCTGGAAACACTTTTACAACACACTCAAGGGAAGAATCCGCCAGACTTCGACTATGGCTTCAACCTGGCCTACGGCAAGCAATACACCAACGCCGATCCGCTGTTCGAAACCCTTCGGACCCTGATTGACCGGGATACCCGAGAACGCATGAATACACACATCACCCTCCGCAACGAACGCCCCGAAGACATCGACGCCATCGCCCGAATCACCGAGGCCGCGTTCCAGCACGAAGAACACTCCAGCCACACCGAACAATTCATCGTCAACGTGCTGCGTAGCGCCGGCCAGCTCAGCGTTTCGCTGGTGGCAGTGGAAAATGACTCGGTGGTCGGCCACGTGGCCATTTCACCCGTGACAATTTCCTCCGGCGCTCAAGGCTGGTATGGACTGGGCCCGATTTCCGTATGCCCGACCCGCCAGCAGCAAGGCATCGGCTCGGCGCTGATGAAGGCCTCGCTGGCGGAGTTGCAGCGCATCGGCGGCGTTGGCTGCGTGGTGCTGGGTGATCCGGGCTACTACGGCCGCTTCGGCTTCAAGGCCCATGCGGGCCTGGAGTTGCCGGGGATTCCGGCGGAGTACTTTCAGGCGTTGGCGTTTGGTGGGGAGTTGCCAATCGGTGTCGTCAGCTACCACAAGGCCTTTGACGCCACCGAGTAACCGTTCGCTGTCGTTCAAAGCGGCAGCGAACGATCCTGAATCACCCGTTTCATCACCAGCGTAGAAGTCAGTCGCTGGACATTCGGCAAGGTCGACAAGCGCTCGTCATAGAGCTGCTGAAAGGCCGGCAGATCCCGCGCAACGACGTGCAGCAGGTAATCGGGCTCACCGAACAATCGTTGCGCTTCGACGATTTGCGGGATCTGCGTCACTGCGTCTTCAAACGCTTCCACCGCCTGGCGATTGCCCTCGCGTAGCGTCACAAACACCATCGCCGAAAAGTTCAGCCCCAGCGCGCCCGGCGCCAGTTGCGCACGATAGCCGATGATCACCCCGCTCTCTTCGAGCGCCCGAACCCGACGATGGCAAGGAGAGAGACTGAGCCCGACCCGATCAGCCAGTTCTGTGATCGACAGACGACCGTCGGCTTGCAGCTCGGCAAGAATCTTCTGATCAATTCTGTCCATTAACGCTTTTCTCCCACATCACACTGCCACTGCTGGAATATTTGGGAAAAGATTCTAGCCCGATTCCAATATTCTTTTTCGTGAACGTTGCACGCCAAAAGCCCACTGTTTACGAGATAAAAGATGTCCCTGAGTCTGTTCGCCGCCTTCTGGGCGGTTTCGTTTCTGTTCGTGATCACCCCCGGTGCAGACTGGGCATACGCCATTTCGGCGGGTCTGGTTGGCCGTGTCGTGCTGCCCGCCGTGGCGGGATTACTGATCGGGCATTTGCTTGCAACGCTGGTAGTGGCGGCCGGTGTCGGAGGACTGGTGGCGAGCAATCCCCTCGCCCTCTCGATACTGACGATCGCCGGCAGCCTTTATCTGCTGTGGCTGGGCATCAACATGTTGCGAAATCCCTCCACGCCCGAAGCGGCAGAGAACCAGACGTCGGGTTCCTGGTCACGCTGGACGATCAAGGGTGCCTGCGTCAGCGGCCTCAATCCCAAGGTCTTTCTTTTGTTCCTGGCCCTGCTGCCGCAATTTACCGACCCGACAGCGGCATGGCCGGTGCCGATACAGATCATGGCGCTGGGGCTTTTACACGCTTTCAGCTGTGGGGTGATTTACCTGTTGGTCGGATTCGGCTCTCGTTCTGTTCTACAGGCACGTCCCGTGGCTGCGCGATTCGTCAGTCGCCTTTCTGGCGCAATCATGGTGTTGATCGCAGCGTTTCTGCTGGCAGAACAGATACCCACCTGAAAATGACGCTCACAAAAGGCACAACCATGAGTGACACAACCTCGCCCTATGGCAACAACCAGAACCCGCACTCACGCGTTCGCATTCCTCATCTTCAGCAAATGAAGGTGCTCGGCCAGAAATGGGCGATGCTCACGGCCTACGACATGTACGCCGCGAGCATCTTCGAAGAGGCCGGAATTCCCGTTTTGCTGGTGGGTGACTCGGCCTCCAACAACGTCTTCGGCCATGAGTCGACATTACCTGTGACGGTTGATGAGTTGATCCCTCTGGTGCGTGCCGTCAGCCGGTCGACGCGCAGACCGCTGGTGATCGCCGACCTCCCGTTCGGTTCATATCAGGCCACGCCGGAGCAATGTTTCCATACCGCCGTGCGCTTCATGAAGGAAGGAAGTGCACATGCCGTCAAGATCGAAGGTGACATGGAGATGCTGCCGCAAGTCGCGCTACTGGCGCGCTCCGGAATACCTGTCATGGCGCACATCGGATTCACACCGCAAGCTGAACATCAACTCGGCGGCTATCGTGTTCAGGGACGGGGGCAGGAGGCACATCGGCTGATCGAGAGTGCTCGTGCCTTTGAAGCCGCAGGCGCCTTTGCATTGCTGATTGAAATGGTGCCCGACGAAGTCGCGGCGCAAATCACCGCCGCCGTTTCCATCCCCACCGTTGGCATCGGCGCTGGCGTGGGCTGCGATGCTCAAGTGTTGGTATGGCAGGACATGGCGGGGTTGAGGACCGGACACCTGCCCAGATTCGTCAAGCAATACGCCGACCTTCGCGGTGTGCTGCTCGGCGCGGCCCGCGACTTCGCCGACGATGTGCAAACGGGGAGGTTTCCGGGGCCCGAGCATGTATTTCCTCTTGATCGTGCACAGGAAAAAAACCATCGATGAAAAGCTTCAGACAACGCGCGGCCGACGGTCTGAAAATCGGCGACCGCTTCACCCTCTCCCGCTGCTTCTCGGTCGAAGACATCCTGCGTTTTGCGCAGATTTCCCGCAACTACAATCCCGTGCATTTCGACCAGCGCTTTGCCGAAGCACATCACTTCAAAGCGCCCGTCTCGCACGGATTGCTGACGGCCAGCCTGGTTACTGAAATTGGTGGTCAGATCGGCTGGCTGGCGGCGTCGATGACTTTTAATTTCAAGCGCCCGGTTTATCCGGGAGACACCGTGACATGCGTTTGGCTGATCACGGAATTAGATAGCAAAGGACGCGCGACGGCAGTCGTCACCTTGACCAACGAGGATGGTGTCGTCGTTCTGGAGGGCGAAACCCGAGGGGTGGCTCCAAGTGCAGACCAGCGAGAGCTACTGAAGCGTTTGCTGATTGCAGGAGATAGCGGCGATGCTGCTCGTGCGCCAAAGCAGTAATTTCAATCGCCGTTGACGTGATGACTGTTCACACTTCGTGTCCTATGGCATCACCAAAGCGCTATTGATGCCGTTTCGGCGATCAATGACTCTGTCCGTACGTTGTTTTGCACTGACAGAAAAGAGCCAACGCCATGCCCAGCCCCAGAACCCTGTACCAAAAGCACATCGACAGCCACACCGTCTGCACCCTCGACGATCAGGGCCACGTGCTGCTCTACATCGACCGCCAGGTCGCCAACGAATACACCAGCCCTCAGGCTTTCAGCGGACTGCGCGACGCCGGACGCAAAGTCTGGCGGCCCGCTGCGACATTGGCGGTGGTCGATCATGTGAACCCCACGGCGCCGATGCGCATCGCGACCATGCCCGACGCGGGCGGTGCGCGGCAGGTGTCGTACTTCGAAGAGAACTGCCGCGACTTCGGCATCGAGCTGTTCGATGTGCTGGACAAGCGCCAGGGCATCGAACACGTCGTGGCGCCGGAACAGGGTTTTATTTTGCCGGGCATGGTGGTGGCGGCCGGTGACAGCCACACCACCACTTACGGCGCACTGGGCGCCTTCGGTTTCGGCATCGGCACCTCGGAAATCGAACACCTGCTGGCGACGCAGACCCTGGTCTACAAACGCCTGAAAACCATGCGGGTGACGGTCAACGGTGAGCTGGGTGCGGGCGTCACGTCGAAAGACATCATCATGGCGCTGATCGAGCAGATCGGTGCTTCGGGGGCCACCGGTTTTGCCATCGAATTCACCGGCCCGGCGATCAGCGATCTCAGCGTCGAAGCACGCATGACCATCTGCAACATGGCCGTGGAGGCCGGTGCCCGTGGGGCGTTCATGGCACCGGACGACAAGGTCTTCGCCTATCTGCAACTCAAGCCGCGCGCGCCGAAAGGCGAACTCTGGGAGCAGGCGGTCGAGCGCTGGAAAGGCCTGCACAGCGACCATGGCGCGGTGTTCGACAGTGAAGTCAGCCTGGATGTCTCGGCTCTGGAACCGATGGTCACCTGGGGCACCAGCCCGGATCAGGCCGCTCCGGTCGGCGGACGAGTGCCGGACCCGGCCAGCCAGCCCGATCCGATTCTGCGCCAAGGCCTGCAACGCGCCCTCGACTACATGGGCCTGACACCCGGCACGCCGCTGAGCGAAGTGGTGATCAGCCACGCCTTCATCGGCTCCTGCACCAATGCGCGGATCGAAGACTTGCGTGACGTTGCCCGCGTGGTGCGCGGCAAGCACGTGGCGCCCCACGTGCGGGCGATGATCGTGCCCGGCTCGACGCTGGTGCGCGATCAGGCGGAAGCCGAAGGGCTGGCGCAGATCTTTCGCGACGCCGGTTTCGAATGGCGGCAATCGGGCTGCTCGATGTGCCTGGCGATGAACGACGACGTGCTGGCGCCGGGTGATCGCTGCGCGTCCAGCACCAATCGCAATTTCGAAGGTCGTCAGGGCGCCGGGGCGCGCACCCACCTGATGAGCCCGGCAATGGTCGCCGCAGCCGCCATCACCGGACATTTGACTGACGTTCGCGCCTTCGCGCCGGGAGTTTGAGCCATGCAACCGTTCACCACTATCAGCGGCAGCGCCGCGCCGTTCCTGGCGGCCAACATCGACACCGACGTGATCATGCCCAAGCAGTTTCTCAAGGGCATTGATCGTCAGGGGCTGGATCGGGGGCTGTTTTTCGATCTGCGTTTTCTGGCCTCAGGCGAACCCAATCCCGAGTTCGTGCTCAATCAGCCCGCCTGGCAGGACGCGGCGTTTCTGGTGACCGGACCGAATTTCGGCTGCGGCTCCAGCCGTGAGCACGCGGTATGGGGCTTGAAGCAGGTCGGGATCCGGGCGCTGATCGGCACCACGTTTGCCGGGATTTTCTACGACAACTGTCAGCGCAACGGCGTGTTGGCGATTCAGCTCGATGCCGCGCAGTTGAAGCAGGTTGCCGAAGTCATCAGCGTTCCGGCAACCGCGCATATCCGCGTTAACTTGCCCGAGCAAACCATCGAGCTGGCGGACGGAACACGGATCGCTTTCGAGATTGATGAGTTGCGCAAACAGTCACTGCTGCTGGGTCTGGACGCTATCGGCACAACGCTGCAACGGACCGAGCAGATTCGCGCGTTTGAAGCGCGACATCTGGCAGAAAACCCCTGGCTGGGCTGAACACAAAAAACCGGGTGGCTCACTGAACCACCCGGTTTTTCATTCGACAGACAAGTCGCGGAAATACTCTTCGAGAAACTCCACGCAGACCCGCAGCTTGGCCGACTCGCTGAGCCGCGTCGGGAACACCGCCCAGACGTTGGCACTCTGGGTGTAATCCTCCAGCACCTGCACCAGCCGCCCCTGTTCGAGCATCGGTTTGACGTCCCACATCGAGCGCAACAGAATCCCGCCGCCGCTCAGGGCCCACTCCATGACGATTTCGCCACTGTTGGAGGACAACGGGCCGCTGACCCGCACCGATTCCTGCTGCCCGTCTTTGCTGAGCTCCCAGATGCCGAACGCATTGTTGCGCTCCTTCAGCACCAGGCAATCGTGGTCTTGCAGATCCTCAAGGGTTTGCGGCGTGCCCCGGCGCTCGAGGTAGTCCGGCGTGGCGCACAGCACCCGCCGATTGCTGACCAGTTTGCGCGCCAGGTGCTGGCCCGGCAGGTCATCGCCGACGAGGATTTCCAGGTCGAAGCCCTCGCCCACCAGATCGACCACGCGGTCGAATACGTCCAGGCGGATGTCGAGCTTCGGGCAAGTTCGGGCCAGTTGGCTGATCGCCGGTGCGACGTGATTGCGGCCAAAACCGAAGCTGCTGCAAATGTGCAGCGAACCCGCCGGCTGGTGCCGGGCCTGGGCAATCTCGCCGAGGAAATCATCGAAGTCCCCCAGCAGCTTTTCTGCCCAGATCCGCACCCGCTCGCCATCGTCGGTCAGGGCGATACGCCGGGTGGTGCGGTGCAACAGTTTTGTCGAGAGCGTGCTTTCGAGTACCGCGATGCGTTTGCTGACGTAGGCCGGCGAATAGCCCAACTCGTCGGCGGCGCTGGCGAAGCTGTTCTTGCGGATGACCGTCAGGAATACCTTGAGGTCTTCGGGCAAGGGAAACTGGTCACGATTCGTGTTCATACAGCGCGCTCATCCACTGCCTGCTTCATGATTCGCGCAGGATAGCAGCGGCCATGACCGTTCGGCGCTTTTTCTGGCAGCCCCGAACAAACAGGGCTAGGGTTGCGTGGCTGGCGATATGCTGGCCACTTGGCAAACGTCCATCGACGAACGCCATCAGCAGCACTGGAAGAAAAATCAGGGATGGTTTTTGTGCTTGCGGGTTAATGCACTCTTGATGAGTGAACAACCTATCCCTGTGTTTCGTTGCTTTCTATCAAGGACAGAAAGATGACCAACGTACAGGCGAACTTCTCTTGCCCTCTGCCACGGCAGACGCGCCTCCCGATTCCGAACAGCGGGCCTGACAGCAGACCCGACGGTTTCGGCTGACGCCCTCGGCGTCGCATCGACGCCCATTCAATCACCACGATTTGACGGATCCGGATGGATCAGGCCTTCACCTCGCCAGGCACCACTGTCGCCAGTGTTTCCTGCCGCTGGCTGTCGCCTGCCTGTCAGGAAAGACGCCCCTCGCCTGAAGGGGATGTTCGGCAACCACCACGAGGAAACCCTCGATATGACTGGCTCAAAACACAACATGCCACCTTACGGCGTCGCCATCCAGAGCGCCATCACGGGCGGTGATCTGCAACAGATGAAGACTTTGTTGAAGCAGCGCGATTCAACGAAGCCGGAAGCGAAGGAGCTGCAAACCGCGTACGAAAAACTGGCCAAAGAAGTTTCCCGTCTGGAAAAACACTAAGGCCATCAACCCCATTGCAATGGAGGCAATTCACATGTCTGGTTCAGTTCAGCAACAAAATGTCGGCTTGTTCCCCGTGAGCTATCGGATCGGCACGGGTCAGCCGGGGGCGCAAAGTCTTGCGTTGAACCTGCTGGTGTCCACGCCACAGCAGCATGTCACCGGCAACGCCGCCATCACTCAAGCGACCAATCCGCCACTCGACGTCGACTCGGATGTCTGGGGCGAATACACCTACATGACGGTCATGAAGCCCGGTGTCAGCAAGATCCTGATCACCGCTCAAGGCAACCATGGAGGCCCCGGCTCCAACTCCATCATCAACTTCAAGATTCATCTGGTGGTCGGCACTGACTGGCGTGAAGGCGTGGCCAACTATGAGTATTTCGACGGCCAGCGCTGGCACGAACTGAACAATGTGCCGGCACATCTGGTGGAGGTGCATTCGAACGTCCTGCCATCTTTCAATCCCGGCCCGGTGATCGAGCGGCACAAACCGGTTCTGCCGCTGTATGCCGCGCCGATTCAGGGCGCCATCGCCAGCGGCGACCTGGCCCAGATGAAAAACCTGTCGGGACTTGCCAGGCAGCAATTGGAGCAGTTGCCGCAGTTGCGGATCGCGGTGGACGCCGCCAAGAAAGAAATCAGCCGCTTGCAAAGTCGTTGATCGGCTATTGGAACCCATACATTCACAAGGGAGCAGCATCATGTCGATCGGACTTTTTCACACCCGCCTCATCGCCAGCAATTCCCTGCTCGGCGCACCTGTTCTGACCCTCGATATCGTTGTCGATACCGTCCGCAAAAAAGTCAGCGGTGTGGCCAGCGTCTTTCAAAGCACCTGGCCGCCGGTCAATTTTCATGCCCGGGTCTGGGGCGACTATTCCGAGGCAAGGCTGACGCCGTCGGCCGAGAACTACATCATCCTGACCCTCGACGGGAGTCCAAGTGGCCCGCTGAGTCAGATCGCCCAGACCTTTCACCTTAAGGGCATTCTGAACGACTGGAGCAGCGGTTTTGTCGATTACCGCTACAACGAAAACGGCCAGTGGCATGACGTACGTCACGTCGCCGTGCATCAGGCGCCCAGTGTCGAGCCACAGCCGCCGGAGCATCACGTCCATCCGCTGTATGCCGTAGCCGTGCAGACGGCCCAGGCCAGCGGTGATCTGGCGCAACTGAAAACAGCGGTGCAACAAGGCGAGCAGCAACTGGCTCACGAAGGAGCCTTGCGCAGTGCCCTTGAGCAACTGAACGCAGAAATCGCGCGTCTGGAAGCACGCTAAACCGCACGCCCCGGGCGAGGTCACTGCCGGCCTCGCCCGGTCTTGCGGCGAATCGAGGTCATTCCAATCGTGCCGCGCACAGGTCCGTGCGCAAGGATCTCCCATGACAGACATCCGCCCTGCCCGTTACCTCAGTGACACCGATCTCAAACGCTACGTGCCGGTGCACGTGGTCTGGGAAATCACCCTGGCCTGCGACCTCAAATGCCTGCATTGCGGCTCACGCGCGGGTCATCGACGCCCCGATGAACTGAACACCCGTGAATGCCTCGACGTGATCGATTCCCTCGCTGCCCTCGGCACCCGCGAGATCACCCTGATCGGCGGCGAAGCCTATTTGCGCAAGGACTGGACGCAACTGATCCAGGCCATCCACGACCACGGCATGTACTGCGCAATCCAGACCGGCGGGCGCAACCTGACGCCGGCGAAGATGCAGGCCGCAGTCGATGCGGGTCTCAACGGGGTCGGGATCTCTCTGGACGGGCTCGCGCCGTTGCACGACAAGGTGCGTAACGTGCCCGGTTCGTTCGACAAGGCGGTCGACACCCTGCGCCGGGCCAAGGCGTCCGGGCTGGCGGTGAGTGTCAACACCCAGATCGGTGCGGCGACCCTGCCTGATTTGCCGGAACTGATGGACACCATCATCGAACTCGGCGCCACCCACTGGCAGATCCAGATCACCGTGGCCATGGGCAACGCCGTGGATCACCCGGAACTGCTGTTGCAACCCTATCAACTGCTGGAAGTGATGCCGCTGCTCGCGCGCCTGTACCGCGAAGGCGTGGATCGCGGCCTGCTGATGAACGTCGGCAACAACATTGGCTACTACGGCCCTTACGAACATTTGTGGCGCGGCTTCGGGGACGAGCGCGTGCACTGGAGCGGCTGCGCGGCGGGCCAGACCGTGCTGGCGCTTGAGGCCGACGGCACAGTGAAAGGCTGCCCGTCGCTGGCGACCGTCGGTTTCTCCGGCGGCAACGTGCGCAACATGAGCCTGCACGACATCTGGCACTACAGCGAAGGCATCCACTTCGGCCGCCTGCGCTCGGTCGACGACCTGTGGGGCTACTGCCGCAGTTGCTATTACAACGATGTCTGCCGGGGCGGTTGCACCTGGACATCGCACTCGCTGCTGGGCAAGCCCGGCAACAATCCTTACTGCCATTACCGCACTCTGGAACTGCAAAAACGCGGACTGCGCGAGCGCATCGTCAAACTCGAAGACGCTGCGCAACGCTCCTTCGCCGTCGGCCGTTTCGACCTGATCACCGAACGTATCGACACCGGCGAGCCAGTCAGCAGCGTCAGCGATAGCGGCCAGGTGATCAAACTGGCGTGGATCAATCAGGGCCAGAAATCGCCGGAGGAAGGACGAATCCCCGTGCAACTGGCGCTGTGTCGCAGTTGCCTGCAGTACATTCACCCCAACGAATCGATCTGCCCGCATTGCCACGCTGACGTCGCGGCCGCCGAGGCCAGGCACCAGACGGACCGCGCCCGTCAGCAGGCGATCATGAACACGTTGACGGGGTTGCTGGGGGTGGCGCCGAGTACGTTGAGCTGAGCCGGACGCTGCACGGGAGAGACCACCGTCAAGAACATCTGTATCCTTGGCGGCCTCTCTCTATGTGTCAGGTCATGCCATGCAACGTGACTGCGAAGAGGCCTGCCCTCGCTGCGGCTCGGCTCACGCCGTTCGCCCCAAAAGTATCCTCATCGGCGCTGCCAGCCCGAGCAAGCTGTTTCCCGAGGAAGAAAAAACAGGCTATCGCCGGCTGGATCAACTGGCCATAGACGAGTGCGAGCCGCAATCGCTCAATGCCCCGCCTCTTGAGCAATTCATCAACGGACTTTACTGCGATCAATGCGCAATCGGTTTCGTGGCAAACACCTTGGTTAAAGGAAGCGTTCATGCAGGTCGCAAGTGATAACAGACCCGAGGATTTCCTTCGATTGGAGCACCTGCTTTACGGGTGGAATTATCAGGTGTGGGTTAACGTTTACGGTCCTCTAAACGCGAATCAGTCATTGGTCGATGCGCTCAGGGCTTCAGTTTCAGGCAACTGTGAGGTGGATCGCACGACACCGTTGTCCGTCGAGGATGCAAAGGAGCTGGTCATTGAATCATTGACCTACCCTGGCGATGAGGGCGCCGGCCCTATCGATCTGGAACTGAAACGAGCCGAGGTCTTGCAGCTTGCCGGGAAACTGCTGGAAGCCGCACACGTTGAACAGGCTGATCAGGTGAGCACTTTCTGGCTAAGAAAGGGTCACCCCGGCTATCCCGTGTTCTGGGAGTTCGCGCTCGATGTCCATGCCCAAGGCCAACGCTGGATTCTGCTTGGTTGCAGCAGCGACTGATTTCGCCTGACCCGGACTGAGTACCCTGCGACCCGTGAAAAAGCCCACAAACACGCTCACAAAACACGGGTTTGAAAATAAGTAGCTGTTTTCCATGAAATTTATTTGCTTCAGGGGTTCCCAGAACGCAAGAGCGCTGGTAAAGTGCCGCCCACTGTTGCAGAGGTCCTCCCGGGACTGAACACAATAGCTACAGGGGCGTCGCCAAGCGGTAAGGCAGCAGGTTTTGATCCTGCCATGCGTTGGTTCGAATCCAGCCGCCCCTGCCATTTTCTTCCTCGTTTCACCCTCCTCTGCTTCATCTCTGCCTCAACGGCAAATCACTTTTTCGAATTCAACGTAATCGCCGAACGCACCAGCGCTTTCAGTGCTTTTGCATCTATTTCGTCGTCTTCGTGAACATCAATCGCCCGCCGGGTATTGCCTTCAAGGCTGGCATTGAACAGTCCCGACGGATCCTCCAGCGACGCACCCTTGGCGAAGGTCATTTTCACCACGGCCTTGTAGGTCTCTCCGGTGCAGATGATGCCGTTGTGTGACCAGACCGGAACACCCCGCCACTTCCACTCCTCGATAACCTCCGGATCGGCCTCGTGAATGATCGCGCGGATCTCGGCCAGTTTCTGGCCGCGCCAGTCGTTCAGTTCGTTGATTCTGGCGTCGATCAGCGCCGAGGGACTCTCGGTCGCCGCGCCGCTGCTGTCCTTCTTCATATCGTTGTTCTCCCGAAAAACCTTGTCCGCTATCCAGCGTAGCGCCGACTGCGCCAAACGCCGGGCAAAAAAAGCCCCGCAAGGTGCGGGGCAAAGGAATTGGTTGGTTGCGGCCAACCAAAGGAGCATCGTCAAAAGCGTTGACCGTCGGGCGTTACAGGCACTCCTGGGCGGCCTGTTCAAAACTCGACGGCATGAAACTCGACGCCAGCAAGTGGCGCTCATACAAGAAGACCTTGCCGCCGTCCTGCGCCTTGTAGGCTTCCAGCACGTTGTCCGCCGCCACTTTGCTCGGCACCACGATCCGGTAGCTGCGCTGGGTCTGCGAGACGGTCGGGTTCATCGCACTGTTCTGCAGTTTCGGCACGACGCATTCGGCGTACTGGGCCGGGGTCTTGTGGGTCTGCAAGGTCAGCGTCGGGTCATTCGGCGCAGAAGCACAAGCGGTCAGCAGCAAAGTGGCAGACGCCATGGCAGGGATAAAAAAGGCACGCATGGATAAAATCCTGAAAATAAAAGGTTCGGTTTTCAAGCAACGTTCAGCGTCACGGGCGCTGCCGTTGCGGTTTTAATAAGTGTGCTCAGCCGGCAGTCACCAAGGCTTTGAGCGAATCATCGAACTGCTTCAAGGCGCTGAATTGCAGGTCCCGCTGTTTTTCGATCTGGGCTGCAATCTCGGGCGCGGCCTTGTTGTGAACCCACACCGACGGCAGCTGTTTCTCCACCGCACCTTCGGCCTTGCCGATGTATTGCAAGTTGGCGTCGTAGAAACGTGCGGCGAAGCGCGCTTCGACCTGACTGTTGCGCTGGGTCAGCAGGCGGTTGTGGGTGTCGAGCATCACCACCACGTCGGGATGGGCCTGCACCAGTTGATCCAGGCTGTCGTAGACGGTCACCGAGAGAAACTGCTGTTGCAACGAACTCATCAACCAGTCGATGGCCAGTTCCGGGTCGGAGCTGTTGACGAAGGCCTCGCGAATCCGCGCATCGAGCGCATCCTTGGCACCGTTCACCGCCACGTCGTGGTAGCGCTCCAGGTATTGCTGGTTCTCCAGCGTGTTTTCGCTGTACAGCACACCCACGGTTTGCGAGTGCTGCAGTCCGCTGCTGGCGCCGCCGACGGGAAGAAAATGGCACGTACCGGCGTCGGCTGCGTAAGTCGGTGCAGTGGTGGCTACCCCGCCCATCAGCAGGGCGACCAAAGCCAGTCGGGTCAGAGTCTTCATCGCGCAAATTCCTTGAGCTGCGTTTCGATGGAGGCGATTTTCCGCCTGTCGGCCGCAAAGCAGAACTTGCGTTTCTTGATGGTCACTATTACTTGAACCAATAGTTGCGCAGCGTGCAGACTGCTGCACACTCGATCACAACGAAAACAAATGAGGATTTTCCGTGCGTACCTTTGATTTGATCCGCGATGCCGTCCTGCCCGAATTCCGCGACAGGGTGGCCGAATACCTCGTCGAATACGAATCCGTGCTGGGCCAGTCAGCGGCTGATTCCGAGTCGGTACGGGCCGTGGCCAATCAGTTGCGCGGTTATCTGCGCGGCCTCAACACCACGCGGGTGCTGGGCATGGCGGACTGGGAAGAACTCGACCGGCGCGTGCTGGACACCTGGCTCGCGCATACGCGATGACCCGCTAGACTCTTCAGGCTGCGCCCGCAGCGCCAGACCTGGAGGTGTCCTGTGAGCAATAACACCGAACCGACGACGTTTACCGGATGGGCCGCCACCTCGGCCGGCGCTCCGCTGGAGCGTTACAGTTACGATCCCGGCCCGCTCGGGGATGAAGAAGTCGAAGTCGCCGTGGAATACTGCGGCGTCTGTCACTCCGACCAGTCGCTGATCGACAACGACTGGGGCATCAGCCAATACCCGTTCATTCCCGGTCACGAAGTGGTCGGGCGCATCGTGCGTACAGGCCCGCAGGTCCGCGGCCTGGAAGTCGGCCAGCGCGTGGGCATCGGCTGGTACAAGGGCAGCTGCATGCATTGTTCGTCCTGTATCGGCGGCTCCCATCACCTTTGCGCCACTGCCAAACCCACCATCATCGGCAGCCACGGCGGTTTCGCCGATCGTTTGCGCACCCATTGGGCCTGGGCGCTGAAACTCCCGGACAATCTCGACCCCGCCCTCGCAGGCCCGCTGTTCTGCGCCGGCTCCACGGTGTTCAACCCGCTGGTGGAGTTCGACATCAAGCCGACCGACCGGGTCGGCGTGGTGGGCATTGGCGGCCTCGGTCACCTGGCGCTGCGCTTTCTCAATGCGTGGGGCTGCGACGTTACGGCGTTCACCTCGTCGCTGAGCAAACAGGACGAAGCCAAGCGTCTTGGCGCACACAAGGTCGTTGCCTCCACCGACAGCGATGCGCTGAAGGCGATTGCCGGGACTCTGGATTTCCTGCTGATCACCGCCAACGCCAATCTCGACTGGACCGCGATGCTCGCCACCTTGCGCGGCAAGGGGCGGCTGCACTTTGTCGGCATCGTGCCCGATGCGATTCCGGTGCATGTGTTCAATCTGATCCCTCAACAAAAATCCTTGTCCGCCTCCCCGGTGGGCTCGCCCGCCACGGCGGCGACCATGCTGGAGTTCTGCGCGCGGCATCAGATCCTGCCGCAGGTGGAGGAATTTCCGATGAGCAAGGTCAACGAAGCTGTCGACCATCTGCGCAGCGGCAAGGCACGGTATCGGATCGTATTGAACGCCAGCAAATGAATGAAAGGCGCATGAGTTAACCGCTCACGCGCCTTTTTTGTGCCCGGAGAAAACGCTGTTTCATGGTTTTCTCGCTGATCTCCTTATTCCGTAAATCAAGCAGACGGCCATTTTTTAATCTTTTATCGCTATTACTGATGCCCCTTATGATGGCTCGCGCCTGCACTCAACTCATAAAAAGGGACGTTCCATGCAAAAAAGCCTGTTGGTGGCTGCACTGTTTCTGGCAATCAGCGGTTGTGCCACGCCTCCTCCTTCCTCCGTACATACCAAAGATCCCGCCAGTTCAACCCTGCAAGGCGATGCCACGCGCCCGGCCCAGGCGCAGTGGGTGCGCACCGAGTTGTATTTCTCGGTTGGGTCGATCGATGGCAAGGAAGGTGTGGTGAGCCCGGCGCGCTGGCGCGAGTTTCTCGATCAGGAAGTGACGTCGCGGTTCCCGGACGGCTTCACCGTGCTGGACGCCTACGGGCAGTGGAAGGACCATGACGCGAAAGTGCCTGAGCGGCTGGCGACCAAGGTGATTGTGATCCTGCACGAAGGCAGCCCGAAGCGTGAAAGCGACATCGAGGCGATTCGTCTGGCTTACAAGCGGATTACGGGGGATTTGTCGGTGTTGCGTTTGTCGCAACCGGCCCAGGTTTCGTTCTAATCCATTGTCTGCTGCAGAGCTTGCCGAGGTGTCGACACCAGGCGGCTCAACCCCGCCAGCACCAGCGCCCCGACCAGCAAAACCCCGATCCCCAAAAAAGCCCCTAACCCCACCACCGTCACACTGGAATACAGCATGTAAACGCACAACCCGAAAAACAGCAGCGGCAAAATCGGATAAAGCGGCACTCTGACCGGCCGCGGCACCTCGGGAAATCGCCGCCGCAGAATGATCAACGCCAGACTGCTCAAACTCAAAAACAACCAGTACACCGGCGTCAGATATTCAACCATCGTGTTGAAGCCACTCTGAGTAAAACTGCCGAACAACACCAGCAACAACGCCACCGCACCCTCGGCCAGCAAGGCTTTGCGCGGCACGCCATCGCGTTCGTCCCATTCACCGAAGCGACGCAGTTGCGGCACATCGCGGGCGGCCGCGTAGGTCGTGCGGGCACCGACCAACAGCGTTGAATTGATGGTGGCGATGGCCGCGATACCGACCATCAACAGAATCAGCATCACCCCTGGCGCACCAAAGGCGCGGTTCAACAATTCCACCGCCGGCGCGTTGCTCGCGGCCAGGCCTTCGAATCCCAGGCCTTGGACGAACGCCCAGTTCAACGCCAGATAGATCGCCATCAACACCGTCAGTGCACCGAGCATGGCGATGAAGATTCCGCGTCGGCCATCGCGCACTTCGGCGGATAATGTCGCCGCATCACTCCAGCCGCCGAAGGCCAGAAACACGAAGATCATCGCGGCGGAAAACCCTGCCGCGCCGGTGTGTTCGGGCACGACGGGATCGCTGGGCAGCGTCGGTTCGATCCCTTGCCACGCCAGCCAGCCCCCGGCGCTGGCAATGCTCAGGAACCCGAGAGCAAGCAGCCCGACCAGCACGGTCTGGGTGATGAAGCCGATGTGCTTGCCCGTCAGATTCAGCAACACCAATGCCGCAATGATCGCGCCGGCAAACAGCCCCGAGCCGTACTGTCCCAGCGGAAAAACCGCGTTGAAGTAGTCGGCAAACATGAACGCCGACAACGCGATCCACCCGGTGTGCATCACCGAGAATCGCGACCAGGCGAACAGGAAACCCATGCGCTCGCCATACGCGGTGCGCAGGAAATGATAGTCACCGCCCGGGTGCGGAAACGCGGTGGCCATTTCGGCAAAGCACAAGGCTCCGGCCATCGACGCCAATCCGCCGAGGACCCAGACCCAATAGAAATGTTCCAGCCCGACGTTCAAGGCAACGGTCGGCGCGGTTTTGAGAATATCGGTGGTGATGACCATGCCCAGTGTGATCAGCAACGCCTGGAATACCGGCAAATGGCGTTGGGGGCCGTTGGTTTTACTCATGCTTGATCCTGCAGAGGGTCCGCCATCCATGGCGGCAAATCTCAGAAGCCGTAAGTGGCGCGGGCGTAGTAGTAAGCGCCGTTGGTGCCGATCGGCGAGAGCACGTCGTACGGCAGGTTGCCGCCGTAGTTGATGGCCGAGCCGGAGCGTTCCGGATAGTTGTCGGTCAGGTTGTTGCCACCCAGGGCGATGTTGAATTTCGGGGTGAATTTGTAGGTCACCTCGGCATCCAGTTGCCACACCGCGCCGTAGGTCTGCTCAGGCTGCGAGTCGCCGAAATCGAACACCCGGGTGGTCTCGCCCTGTCGGGTCAGGCGCCCAAGCAAACCCCAATGCTCGCTGGCCCAGTTGGCGGAAAACACGAAACGATCCTTGGGGGCCGCATCCGTCAGGGTGTTGGTTTCCTCGACGCCCACCAGCGCATCGTTGCCGATCCCCAATGCGGTCAGTTGCGACGGCGTACCTTTGGTGCTGGTGACCTTGGTGTGGTTATAGGTGTACGCCGTGGTCAGGCCCAGTTGCCCTTCGTAGAACGGCTGATGGTAGTTGAGCACCAGTTCAGCGCCGTGGGTGCTGGTGTCGGCGGCGTTGGTGAAGAAGTTGACGTCATGCACGCCCGGCACGCCGAAATTGTCATTGATGTAGCTTTCCAGCGCGTCGCTGCCGATGCGCTGGGACAGTGTGATGCGATCCTTGACGTCGATGCGGAACACATCGAGGGACGCATCGAAGCGATCGTTCAACTGGAAGGTCAGACCGAGGCTGTAGTTGTTCGAGGTTTCCGGATCGAGTTTCTGTGCACCGAGAGCCCGGGCAATCGGGTCGTTGACCGACAGCACACGAATGTCGGTGAGCGTGCCGCCCTCGCCGAAGTTGCTGGTGGTGTTCTGGAAGCCGCTCTGCGCCAGCGAAGGTGCGCGGAAGTTGTTCGACACCGCGCCACGCACGGCCCACTGCTCGGTCAATTTGTAGCGACCACTGAGTTTGCCGGTGAGTTTGCTGCCGGCATCGTCGTAATGCTCCCAGCGGGTGGCGGCGTCAACGAAGAACCGGTCGGTGAGATCGCCGGACAACTCGGCGTAAGTGCCGAACACGTTGCGATCCAGATCCGACTCTTCGCTCGGGCGCAAACCGTTGGCGCCATCAGCCCCGGAGCCGATATAAGAAGCCTCGTCACCGGCAAACGTCAGGTAGTTCTCGTAGCGATATTCACCGCCCAGCGCCAGGACGAACGAGCGGCCGCCGAGGCGCAGCTCACGACTGAAATCGAGGTTGGCCGTGGTCTGGCGCAGCTCGTAATCGCCGGTGTCAAAACGGGTCGGCGAGTCCGCACCGAGGCTGACGTTCAGGGTGCGGCGGGTCGCCGATTCGAAGCGGTTACGGCCATGGGTCAGGCTGCTGTCGAAGTCCCAATCATCGCCGATCAAGCCCTTGAAACCGGCGGTGGCGGAAATGTCGGTGTTGTCGCCGAGGGATTGCGGCAGGTAGCCGTCGGGATAGAACTGCGGCTGCTCCGACGGATAACGGTAAAACTCGGCGCCGGTGGTATGGCGCTGGTTGTAAGTGCCGAAGCTGTAGGCCTTGCCGCCGGCCAGCGGCAGTTCGCTGTTGAACCACAGGTTCACGTCCCGCGCCAGGCCATCGCCCATCACATAGTTGCGCTGGCCCGGCGTGTCGGCAAAACCATCGAAACCGGCGCGGTTGGTCGGGTTGCGATTCTTGTACTCGGTGCCGCCACGAATGAAGCCGTCCTCCTCGCCAATCCGTGTGCCGATCTTGGCGGTGGTCACGCTGTTCTGGCCGTCGGTGGTGGTGCGGTCGATGGCGTCCTGATGGGTGTGGTAGGCGCCATAACTGGTGGAGATTTCACCGCCCTCGGGAGCGTCGTCGAGGATGATGTTGATCACCCCGGCAATCGCATCGGAACCGTACTGCGCACCGGCGCCATCACGCAGCACTTCGATGCGTTTGATGGCGCTGATGGGGATCGAGTTGAAGTCCACCGGCGCCGTGCCACGACCGATTTTCGACGAATCGTTGACCACCGCCGAGGTGTGCCGGCGCTTGCCGTTGACCAGCACCAGCACCTGGTCCGGGCTCATGCCCCGCAGTTGCGCAGCGCGCACATGGTCGGCACCGCCGGAGTTGGACTGGCGCGGCAGGCTGAACGACGGCAACAGCGTTTGCAACGCCGCCCCCAGTTCGCCGTCGGCGGCACCGGCGGACTTGAGATCTTCGGCGGTCAGCACATCCACCGGCACCGGCGAATCCAGTACCGTGCGCGCCGTGCCCCGGGTGCCGGTGACCAGCACGGTGCCCAACCGTGTGTCATCGTCGACGTGGGTAGACGTGTCCTCGGCTTGCGCGGGAAGTTGCCAGATCGCACTGACAACAGCGACGGCCAGTAATGAACGGGAACGGTGAATCATGTGACAGCTCCTTTTATCGCAGCTAATACCCGTCCGCTGCCGACAAAAAAGGAGTCGTCAGTCAGTGCACGGCATATGTCTGCTGTAGTTTTTGGGTGTTGGGATTTTCAGTTCGCCACAGGAATCCACGGCGCCCGCGCGACGTTGGCGGTATCACCGAAGGACGGCAGTTTCTGCCCCAGATCGCGGACGTTTTTCACATCCAGATCCAGCAACTGCTGACGGGTAATCAGGGTCGGCGGCACCAGCACCTTGTGCCCCGGATTCTCGCCGGCGATCAGCAGCGCCAGACTGCGCACGCTGATCGCCCCGGCCACTTGCGGATTGACCGCCGCCGTCGCCGCCCAGGCGCTGTCGGGTTCCTTCATGATCTGGATGTCGGCGGTGGAAATGTCGGCGCTGTAGATCTTCACCTTGCTGCTCAGGCCCGCCTCGTCGACGGCGATCTTCGCGCCTTTGGCGAACTCATCGAACGGCGCGAAGATCACGCTGATCCCCGGATTGGCCCGCAGCACGGCGCTGGCCTGATCGGCCACGGAGTTGGCAATCGGCGGATTGAGGGTGCCGAACCGCGCCTTCTCGATAATCCCCGGGTTGCTCTTTTTGACCAGGCTCCAGATCTCGTCACGACGCTCCATCGGTGTGAAACCGCTGATGTAAACGTACCCGGCGTCGAAGCGGGTGCCGTTGTCCTTGACTGCCTGATCCAGCGCCAGACGCGCCAGCGCGTGGTGGTCCTGCTCGACTTGAGTCACCTGCGGTGTGTTCAGATCGACGTCGAAAGCAACGACCTTGATGCCTTTGGCGAGCGCCCGGTCAATCGGCCCCTTGAGGGTTTCGGCCAGGCCCAGTTGCACGATGATCCCGTCCACCCCGAGGTCGGCCGCCTGATCGATCATTTCACCCTGACTGGCCGCCTGTTGCCGGGCATCGAATACCCGCAGGTTGGCGCCCAGTGCTTCGGTCTGTTTCTCGACGCCGCGCAGGTAGGCTTCAGGGAAATCCCCGGAGAACAGATACCCCACCAGCGCAATTTGTACCTGACCTTTATCGAACGGTGCCGGTGCACCCGGCAAGGCTTTGGCCTGGGCATTCAGTGCCAGTGCCGAAAGCAAGGCACCGGTGAGGCAATGACGTGCGAACTGCTTGATTGAACCGTGCATGGATCTTTCCTTGAAGCATCAATGGACCGGCTCAACGCGCCCGATGCGCGAGGCCGAAGGTGAACATCAGGGCCAGCACCAGCACCAGTCCCTTGACGAAATCCTGTGCGTAATACGGCGCGTTGAGCATGGTCAGGCCGTTGAGCAACGACGCCACCAGCAACGCGCCGACCAGCGTGCCGAAGGCGTTGGGCTTCTTCGCTCCGAGCACGGCAAAACCGATCAGCGCGGCGCCGAGTGCATCGAGCACCAGACCGTTGCCGGAACTGACATCGCCGCGCCCCAACCGCGCCGCCAACAACACTCCGCCGAGCGAGGCCAACAGCGCCGACAGCACGTAAGCGAGCAACTTGAAGCGCTGCACCGGCGCACCCGCCAGCCGCGCCGCCTGCTCGTTGCCGCCAATCGCGTAGAACAACCGGCCGATGCGCGTGCGTTCGAGAAACAGCCACACCGCCAGCGCGACAACCGCCGTGATCAACACCGGAACCGGCACGATGTCCCACAGCCGCCCACGGCCGAGCGCGAGAAACAGCGCACTGAACGAGCCTTCGGTTTCATCGCCATTGGGCAGGGTCATGCCCACCGCAATCGAGCGCCCGCCCGTGGGAATCAGTTGCACGCCGATCACCAGGAACATGCTGCCCAGCGTCGCGAGAATGTCCGGCACGCGCATCTTCACGATCAGCCAGCCGTTGAGCAGCCCGACCAGCGCGCCGCCCGCCAGACTGATCAGCACCGCCGGCAGCGCGCCCCAGCCGAGCACCACCATCACGTAACTGGCGATCATCAGACTCATGGCGGCCACCGCGCCGATGGACAAGTCAAGCCCGCCAACGGCCATGGTCAGCGTCACACCCAATGCCAGCAGCGCGACAATCGACACCGACTGCAAGATGCTGAACAGGTTGCCGACCCGCAGAAACGCCGGCTCCGCGACACTGAAAAACACCACGATCAACGTCAGCACCCACAGCAGGCCGTAACGGATCAGCGCCTGCACGAAGCGCTCGGACGTCGCCGGGGCGGATGACAACAGGGAACTCGAATCAGGCACTCGCTCTACTCCTTGGCGCGGCTTGAATGAAAGAACTTTGCGGATCAGTGCCGGCCAGCGCAGCGACCAGAACGGCGCGATCCAGACCGGCACGCGGGTACTCGGCGACCACCGCGTGATCGCGTACCAGCAGAATCCGGTCGGCGATCTCCAGGGCTTCATCGACATCCGCACAAATCACCAGCGTGGCGCGGCCATCGGCGCTGTCGCGCAGCAGCTGGCCGATCTCGCGTCGGGCACGTACGTCGACGCCCTGAAACGGTTCGTCGAGGATCAGCACCCTGCCCTCGCCAAGCAGCCAGCGACCGAGCACGACTTTCTGCTGATTGCCGCCGGACAGCGCACTCATCGGCACATCGATGCCAGCGGTCTTGATCCCCAGCGCCGCAACCTGCGCCTCCACCGCTGCCGCTTCGGCGCGGTTGCGGATGAAACCGCCACGGGTGAAGCGTTCGAGAAACGGCAAGGTCAGGGTTCGGCGCAATGAAAAGTCCGGCACCAGCGATTGACTGGCCCGGTCTTCGGCGGCGAAAAACACGCCGCTCTGGATCGCCTGCCGTGGCGAGCCCGGTTGCCAGTCGGCGCCGTCCAGTTGCAATGAGCCGGACAACGGTTTGCGCAGGCCGAACAGCACTTCGGCGATCTCACTCTTACCGGCGCCGAGCAGCCCGGTGAGCACTACGACTTCGCCTTCATGCAAGGTCAGGTCAAAGGTTCGGGTGCGCGGCAGCAGTTTCACGTTGCGCAGCTTCAGCACTTCGCGCCCTGTGGCTCGCGGCGTGTAAACATGCGCCTCCAGCGCCTGGCCAAGCATGGCTTCCAGCGCCTGAGGCAATTGCCGCGCACTGAACTCACCGACCAGTTTCCCGTCACGCAGGACGATGGCGCGATCCGCCACCCGTTGCAGATCGGACAGGCGATGGGAGATATAAATGATCGCCACACCCCGGCTGCGCAGTGTGTCGATCAGACCAAACAGACGCTGCGCTTCAACATCCGACAGCGCTGCTGTCGGTTCGTCGAGAATCAGCAACCGAGGTTGCAGAGCGAAGGCACGGGCCAGCACCACCAGTTGCCGTTCGGCCTGACCGAGGTGTTCGATCGGTTGCTCCAGCGGCAGCACCAAACCAAGCCCGGCCGCGATGTTCGCGGCGCGCTCCAGCAGGCGTTTGCGGTTGAGCCAGAAGTCGCCGTCCGGGCGGCACAGTTCATCGAGCAACAGGTTTTCCGCCACGCTCAATCCGGGTGCGACGCCCTCGTTGATCTGCTGATGAACCGCGACGATGCCGAACCGCCGAGCAGATAGCGGCGAGTTGAATTGCCGAGGCTGACCATCCACCTGAATATCGCCGCTGTCGGCCGACTGACTGCCGGCGAGGATCTTTACCAGCGTCGATTTGCCCGCGCCGTTGGCGCCGAGCAACGCCACCACTTCGGCGGGAAAAATCTCCAGGCTGACCCGCTCCAGCGCGCGGTTCGAGCCGAAGGTCTTGCTCAGTTCACGCACACGAATCAGTGGCTCGGAGGTCACGGCGACAGGCGCACTCATAAGATTCCTTAACGTCGATGAGCCAGTGAACGCACCAGCCGATCACCCAGGCTCTGCACACCCTGGACGAGGATGACCAGCACCACGACCGTGGCGACCATCACTTCATTATTGAACCGCTGATAGCCGTAACGGATGGCCAGATCGCCGAGCCCGCCGCCACCGATAACCCCGGCCATGGAGGAAAAACCGATCAGCATCACCAGCGTCAGGGTGATACCCGCCAGCAAGGCCGGCAGCGCTTCGGGCAGCAGCACTTTGAAAATCACATGGCGGATATCACCGCCCATGGCGAGGATCGCTTCGATGCGGCCCTTTTCGACTTCGTCCAGGGCGTTCTCGACGATCCGCGCAAAAAAAGGGAAGGCACCGATGGTGATCGGCACTACGGCGGCGGTGCTGCCCAACGTGGTGCCAACCACCAGGCGGGTCAGCGGGATCAGGGCAATCAGCATCACCACGAACGGTAGCGAACGCCCGAGGTTAATCAGCGCGCCCAGTGCCTGATTGATCCGGGGCAGCGGGTACAAACCCTGACGCCGGCTGATGAACAGCAACACCCCCAGCGGCAAGCCGATCAACAAGGTGAACAGCCCGGCGAGCAGCACCATGTACAGGGTCTCACCACTGGCGTTGAGCACCAGTTGCAGGATTTCATTCCAGTCGATGACGCGGTTCATGAGTGGGCCGCCCGTACGCCGTATTGCCGCAGAAAACTCAAACCGGGGGCGTCGTGCCCCAGCGGCAAACCGCAACTTGGCCTGAGCGAAGCGCCGAGTGAGGACTGCGGATCGGCGAGCAATCGGGCCACCGGCCCCGCCTCCACCAGTTTTCCGTTAGCCATGGACGCGGCGTGATTGCAGATCGAACGCACCACGTCCAGTTCATGAGTGATCAGCACAATGGTCAGTCCGAGCTGACGATTGATGTCGCGCAGCAGCTCCAGAATCGACGCCGTGGTTTCCGGGTCGAGGGCGCTGGTGGCTTCATCCGACAACAGGTACGCCGGACGTGCCGCCAAAGCCCGGGCGATCCCGACCCGCTGCTTTTGGCCACCCGAAAGTTGCGAAGGAAAGGCTTCAGCCTTGTCGCTCAGACCCACCAGATCCAGCAGTTCCCGAACCCGTTCATGACGCTGTGGTTTGGCGACTTTGGCAATTTCCAGCGGCACCGCGACGTTGTCGAACACATTGCGCGAATGCAGCAGGTTGAAACCCTGGAAGATCATGCCGATGCGCTGACGCTGACGACGCAGTTCCTGATCGGACAGTGCGGTGAGGTCTTCGCCGTCCAGCAGAATCCGCCCGGCGTCCGGACGTTCGAGCAGATTGAGGCAGCGCAGCAGCGTCGATTTGCCCGCGCCGCTGCGCCCGAGAATCCCGTAGATCGCGCCATCGGGAATGCTCAGCGATACCTGGTCCAGCGCCGGGGTCGACGCTGACGAATAGGTCTTGCTCAACCGCTCGACGACGATCATGGCTTGGCATCCGCCACAGGGATCACCGAGCCCTTGAAGCTCTCGGCGATGTACTTGGCCACTTGCGGCGAAGTCAGGTCCCTGGCCAGTTGCTGGATGCGCGGATCGTTTTCCAGTTTTGGGGTGGTCACCAGAATATTGGCGTAAGGGTTGTGCTCGGCTTTCTCCAGGCCCAGCGCATCCTTGGCCGGCACCAGACCGGCCTCCAGCGCGTAGTTGCCGTTGATTACCGCCAGATCCACGTCGTCCAGTGCGCGAGGCAGTTGGGGTGATTCGATTTCGAGGATCTTCAGGTGTTTCGGGTTTTCGGCGATGTCCTTGGGCGTTGCCTGATCGGCCGCCGGGTCATTGAAACCAGGCTTGAGTTTGATCAGGCCGTTGTCTTGCAACAGGTACAGCGCGCGGCTCAGGTTGGTGACGTTGTTCGGCACTGCGACCGTTCCCTTGTCCGGCACCTGGGCGAAGGTTTTGTGGCGGTGGGAATAGATGCCCAGCGGTTCGATGTGCACCGTGGCCGCCACTGCGAGTTTTTCGCCGAGGGCTTTTTCCTGGGATTGCAGGTACGGCAGATGCTGGAAGTAGTTGGCGTCCACATCGCCGTGTACCAGCAGCTCGTTGGAGTTCACGCCCTGGGGGATTTCGATCACCTTGAGGTTCAGTTGCGGATCAAGCTTCTGGATGTACGCAAGAATCTGCGCATGAGGCACGGGGTCTGCCGCGACCCGCAACGGCTCAAGCGCTTGAGCACTGAACGAAGTCACCAGCGCGCCGAGGACGGCCAGGGTCAAACCTGCTGTTTTCAACATGAGGAGAATCCTTTAGCGAGTGATGGATCAGGCGTTGGCGGTCTTGCGAGCCGCTGGTTCGGGCAGCAATGCGTCGGCATAGAACCGACGCGCCACATCCGGGTGCGAACGCAGCCGGCCCTTGAGGTAGTTCCAGCCGACATCGCGGAACAGTGGATTGAGCGGATCACTCGCCGGGCCTCGCGCTTCGCGCAGCAACACCGTCGGCAACGGATACAGCGGCACCACCGCGTCGAGTTGCGCACCGAGGAAAAACGCGATGGACAACCGTTCACTGCCCGCCGGCGGCGAGACCACGCGATGCACCGTGGCGCGCAGATAACCGTTGGTGGCCAGCTCCAGCAGCTCGCCGATATTCACCACCAGGGTGTTGTCCCGTGGCAACGCGTCGATCCAGCGCCCCTCTTCGATCTCCACTTGCAGGCCGGCGTGCCGGTCTTGCAGCAGGAAACTGAGGAAACCCGAATCCTTGTGCGCGCCGACACCCTGATTGCTCGCCGTCGAGGACTGCCCCGGATAGCGCATCAGCTTGATGTGTTCGTTGGGTTTGTCGCCGTACAAACGATCGAAGGCGTTCTCCGGCAGCGCGAGTGCCTGGGCGAAAGCGCGCAGCAGGCGCAGCGACATTTGGGTCATCGCCTGCTGCCAATCAAGCAGCAACGGCTTGAGTTGCGGCAACGCCTGCGGCCATTGATTCGGACCTTGCAGACGCGCCCACAGCGGACTGTCGGCCGTCAGCGGCAAGACCTCACGCTCGGCACCCAGATCGAACTGTTCACGTTGATCCGGCTGCCCGCGAGTGATCTCGGAAGCGGCGCGGTTGTAACCGCGAAAATGCGGCGAATTGATCATCCCGACAGCGGCTTTTTCACTGTCGGGCAAGGCGAAAAACTGGCGGGCGTGATCCTGAACCTGCTTGAGAAGATTGGCGTCGATGCCATGGCCGGTCAGGTAGAAGAACCCGACATCGCGAGCAGCGTGACGCAAGTCATCGAGAAAGGCCTGGCGCTGCTGCGGCGTACCGTCGAGCTGCGACAGATCAAGGGTTGGTAATGCGGTGATGTCCAAGGTATGCGGCATGATTCACTCCCGTGTGAATCAAACCTGAAGAGCCTGTGATCGATTCAGCGTGTGCCGTCATGGCAATCGGGGGTCTGTCGGTTTGATGCTTTGATTCGTCTGTGAATCAAAACTAAACGATATATAAAACTCCGAACAAATATCTTTTTTGCATTAGCTTAGGCCTGTCTATCGGGGACTCAACTGACCTGAAGACCGACTGCGGCAATCGACTTGCCGTTGCAGTCGGTCCTGAATCGGCTGACGGCTACAGACCGACGCGCTTCAGCCCTTCGCGCATGCCCTGATCCGCTTGTTCGCACCATTGTTTGAGCGTGAGGTTCGGCGGCAGGTTGCTTTCCAGGCTCTTGTATTCCCCATCCGTGAACACTTCGCCTTTACGGCCAGACTGTTCGTTCTTGTCGCCGTCGCGCTTGTCGAAATCGCCTGGCATGTTGCCGACGAATGCGGCCATCTTGTTGGCGTTCTCGGTGCTGTCCGCTTTCAGGAATCCCTTGTCGACACAGCTTTTGATCAGGCCTGACATGTTGCGGCCGTTGTCGTATATCCCTTTCAGGGTGGCGGCGTCTTGCCCTTCGGCGTGGGCGAGCGAGTGGGTGCCAAACGCGGCTGCCATGGCGAGAATCAAAGAAGCGGTCTTCATATTTATTCCTTTAAATGTTGGAGAGTTTTGAACTCGATTTTGGTTATCGTCAAAGTGGATTGCATCTTTCATCTTGTCACTCCTTTGACTAAGTCACTCCTCCATCCAGACGTCTTCGTACCCTTTGGTATCGATGATGAATTTTGCCCCCGTGGGCAAACACAGATATTTCATCACCAGCGGAAGCATTTCGGGCAAGTGTTCAATACAAACCGGCTGGTAAAAATCAATCGCCGCTGAATGCGTGCCGCCGTGGATGAACCAGCTGACATTCCCCCCATCCGGCAAACAAACACGTGTGCCATAAATGGGTGTGTTTCCTAGCGACTCAATGGCGATAGCGACCATTTCCTCGGGAGGAAGCACAGACATCCCGTATTTTTCACAGATCGCGCGCTGCGCTGCGCTGGGATAAACCCGCTCATGTTCGCTCACAGCTACTCCTTGTTTATTGATCCGATTCGACTCGATTGTGGGCTCAGGGTCATCAGCCTTCGAGCCACCAGTTCAACAGCGTCTCGTCATCATCGTCATCCAGGTTCTGATAGATGTTGGCGTAATACCATTGAATCCCGGTTCTATCGCGAAATCGGTCAAAAACCTCGTTGATCTTGTTCATCCCGTTGCTCGCTGGAACGGCCAACGAAAGATTGCCCTCAAACACGCCGTCCAGCGTTCCACCCAGTTCACGCCGCACATCGACTTCCAGCTCAGCGATATCCGCAGCAGGAATGGAATCGGCGTATATGTGAATGCAAAAGTTGCCACCTCGTTCAAGCACCACCGCATGGGTGTTTTTGTTTTTGATCGATATGACGTCTCCGCGGGCCATATTCAGCGCCAGCCCGGGCGAGGACAGCAGTTCATAGGCTGTTGCGCCTACAACACGAGCCGGGAGTTCCTCGTGTACCGGACCATCAGAGCTATTACCTGCAAATACCTGAATATGAACAGGACTGGTTTTATCGACCAGGCGAAAATCCGGTTTTACATCTTTCATATTCGTCTAATCCCAGACCAGACAACCGTTTCCAAAGGGGTGAAATCAATACCCTTGAAATCGATTGCCGCATCTCTGAACACCTGAGAACAGATCAGGCTATCACTTCCTGACACCTGTCTTCTGTACTTGAAAAGGTCGAATTTCCAATCTTCAGCAAGCACTAATTTTTTGAACCGGATCGGCCTGCCCTTTTCCTCTACGAACGTAGAGGCTGGATCGCAGTTTGTCCGTACATCCAGCTCATCGAACAACACAGCATTGTAATGTTTTGAGGAAATGCATTTTCCGCCCTCCGAAACCACGTCGATCCTGACGCTATCAACCATATTCACATTGAAGCTATTACAGGCGGCTAAAAATTCGTCACTCACTACATAAAAAAATTTCGAAACGCTGCGAATATCGAATTCATAGTTTTCATCTTTGGAGATTAAAACCATACCCTCCGGAAAGGGTGTACGCGGCCCGGGCTTCCCCCTTTCCGCGTACCAGGGAAAAAAACCAAATTCAACATCTCTTGTGCAGGAATAATATCTGTCGAAAAGATCAGCACGTAAGATCCCGACAGGACAGCCTTGCTCCTCTTTCTGTGAAAGCACATAAAAATTCATAAACCCTGTGCTCGCTGTCAAATAGGTCTCACGCCCGACCAGATCACATCCTTCAGAGGAGTGAAGTTTACCCCTTTGATACCTTCCGCGAGCTTCTTGAACTCACTTGAACAGATAAGCGTATTACTACCTGAAATCAGCCCCTTGAATTTGAACAGATTCCGATTAAAGCCTGCTGGCAATACAAGCTTTTTGAATCTGAAGATCAACCCATCCTCCTCTATAAAAGTCGATGCCGGGTCAGTTTGCGAGCGCGCATCCAGTTCCTCAAAAAGGACAGCATTGTAGTTCCTGGATGAAATACTTTCTCCAGCTTTGGAAACCACCTTGATTGGCACCGAATCAGTAACAGCAACATCCATCTCGCTACAAACAAACATGAATTCGTCACTGACTATATAAAATCGGGCAATGCTACGTATATCAAAGTCATAGAACTTGTCTTTGGAAATAAGCACCATGCCTTCTGGGTAAGGCGTATGCGTTTTGTAATGAATTTTCTCCGCGTACCACGAAAAAAAACCATGCTCAACGTCCTTGGTATCTGAGTAGAACTTATCGTATAGATCCGCCTGCAAGAATCCGACCGGGCAACCGGACTCTTCTTTTTGAGAAAGCACAAAGTATTCCATAATCCCTTCTCCCTGCTTATCCAAGTCTGTCCCGTGTTGTGCCAGGCACGAAAAGACTGGATCTCAGCCTTGTCTGAATCGCTGACCGGAGATCTGGTTCCTTATCGAAATTCAGTGAATCAGCTGACAACCGCCCCTTTCGGACCGCTGGCAATCAACGCGGCGCCACACGCGGTTTTCATGCCGTCGAGCCCGATAGGCACACCATCGACGGTGTAACCATCGGCCACAAAGTCTTCCTTGAGCCTCTGAGATTTTGCAGTCAGTTCGGATTCGTCGATGTAGATCTGGGTAAGCTCGGTTTCCAGCCCGTTACCAAAGGAGTACTGCTCATCCTTGAGCCGAAGATTACAAAACCCGCCTGACGCTTGATACCTGGAAGCGAAGACGATGTAAGCGTCGGGCAATACCAGATCGTTAACTTTCATAGATGTAAAAAATGAATATTCCCCCATGTGAGGGTGCTATTAGCGGAACACAAGTCAACTTGCATCGTTTACTTATCGGCATCCCCTTTGGGGTTGCTCGCAATCAGGCTAGCGCCACATTCAGTCTTCATGCCGTGCAGCGCGACGGGAACTCCGCCGACATCAAGCGTAGCGCTGCCCTCCGAAATCGGAAATTTCCCTTTGCATTGAGGACAGTCGACATTGTGGCCCACGCCAGCAATAGGCTTGCCGTTCAGATCGGTGTTGTTGAACGCCTCAATTACGGTACCCCCATGGCTGGTGGAGTCGCCTAGACGAATGATATCCATGTCAGATCCTTGATGTCGTCGACAGGGTGGATAGTGCCTGCCAAAAGTTTGTTCGTAGATTGATTGTTCTGGTTTCGCCGCTACCAGTAATGGACTTCCCCCCCCAGCATCAAAAATACAAGTGCGATACCCAGATTGCCGAAAAACAATGGCGCGACAGTCAATAAGAGCTGGAACACAATCGCGGCTTTGAAACCGCCCGACACACCATGACGCCCCCAGTACACGGCATGGAGTATGGCGGTCAGTGCGTTTGCTACCCAAAGCGCACCCAAGGCCATGATGTAGTTTTGCTGTGCTATGCGCAGCACCATGAGCATCATGGCAAAAAAAGCGATGAGAAAGGAAAAGACCAACAATCTGGATCGACCCGCATCAATCGGGTCGGTGATGGGAGATTGCATAAAATGACCGTCCTTGGATGTGTCGAGAGTTTGGGCTCAGAAATCACTTCAAAGTTTATCCATCCAGTTCTGCGACGAAGGCAAGCTGGTCAGGAACTCTTCCAGGACATAATCATCTGCTGCGGCTTTGCTGACAACCTTTGGTTTGTCCGGATCAGGCGGTCGCGGCGCTCCACCCGTAGGTGGCAGCAATGCCGATGGGCGTAAGCGGACGCTGTCGATGATGGCGTCCCAGACTTCGAAGAACTGTTCTTGTGTCGGTCTTCCGTTAGTCTCTTCGTACTCAGGAAATGCTCCCAGTGAGGCCGGTTGTCGAGTTGTCTGATAGGTCGTGTCCATCCCCAGATTGATGCCGGGAAGCGGCGTGGGCGTTGCGCGCCCGGCATAGGCCCACTCACCGCCGATATTGGTTTTGAATACCTGGGGTTCTTTCTGTTCGGTCCCCCCCATGACGTACTCTTCACCTGCCAGCTCTCCGACTATCCGTTCAACTGCCCGGTATTCCTTGCGACCTGCAACAACACCAGGTTCGGCCAACAGGCGCGCGACCAATCCTGCGCTTTCCTTGTCGGCCTCACGGCGACGCTCAAGCATGGATTGACACGGCTCCCACACGGCCGCCTCTCTGACAACCAACGAGAGATCAAGAGGCAGTGTGAACCCCCAGCTCACTTCTTCCTGATCTCCATTGGCAATGTCGTAGTAACCATCAATGAACGTATGGCTCAGGCAAAGACCAGGCCTGGTGGGAATCTCGTCGGCTTCCCGTGAGTGCAATCGCGGGAACAGCTGGCTGATAGCAGCCTTTGCATTGAGTGACGGAGATATCCTGAACAGGTTTCCATCTCGCCAAAGGTAGCCTTCAGCCTGATGAAACAGTTTCTGGACGACCGTTTCGTCATCTTCGGCCAGACCTTCGACGTACTCGAACTCGTAGGCGAAAAGAGTGCCCCCTTCGGTCGAGGTGATGCGCTCGGACGGTTGTAGATAGGCCTTGCCGTTTTGATCTTTCTTGATGGCCTGCACCTCTTGCCACCGGCGCTCGATCAATTCGTCATACTGATCCTGGCTGATGCCTGTGGTCACGGCGACAGTCAGGTTGCCGATCTGTGCACTGCTGGCGTTGGCGGACCAGGTTGTGCCTTGTGGCAGGTCGATCAACAACCGGCCGACACAATGGTTTTGCATGTTTCGGGTCAACTCACTCATCGGATGGCTCCGGTCTGTCTGGCGGGCATGCAACTGGCTACTGCCAAAGGTCTGGGCCCCCAGTAACGAAACAAGAAAGACAGTTTGTGCCAGAGAGTACCGAGCGTTCACGCGGGTAACTTCCTGGCGTTGGCACCAATTCGCAGAACGGAATAGAGCGTCAGGTTTTGCACGTTTCGGTTTTTGTAGGAGCCTTGATGGTCAAAACCCGTCATGCGCGCGGCAAACACGGCCTTCTCCGCCGCGTCTTCAGCTGCATGCGCGGGCACGGTGCCATCTCCGGCCTGATCCTGGCCCTGGATGTCCGCGGTATAACCATCTCCCCGACTGTTATGTATGACCGCGGTGCCTTGCTTGTTGATCCAGCTTTCCTCACCGACATCGTTGGTCATCATGGCCCGTCCCTCATGGTTATCCCCTGTAAGGCGCAAAGTTATCGCTTGTTCGCGGGATGGGGGAGGCAGTGGGGTAGGAGGCATACCTGGCCTGTTTGAAGGAAGATATCCGGTGATCATTTTCCAGGTGACCTTGTGAAATGCCTGGTGGCTGGCGTCAGAGCCAAAGTGGACAAAGCTGTTCGGGTGATAGTAGTCGCCCAATCCCATGTGGAACGCTTTGGCCTGTCCGAGCATTTTTTCGTAGTTGCTCCAGGCACTGATCAGCGTTGCCTGAGTGGTATTTCCGACCGGATTGATCCAGGCAGCATTCATCAATCGCCACCAAGCATTCTGTTTCAGATAAATCTGCGTATATGGGTCTGGTCCGTTCGGTAACTTGAACAGCTCTTTGCCATCGTATGTCGCGCGCAGCCATCCTTCCCCATAGCGCTGATTAGGCAGCAGCTCCAATGGGCCGGCAGCATTGGCAAAGATGGGCATGATTTTCTTGCCCGTCCCGCCCAGTCCTATCGCTCCCGCAACGTCCTCCCAGCCGGCGCGGACGCGCCGATAAGCGGTACCCGCGCCGATGGCAGGCTGGACACCGTGTACCACTCCCTGGATCAGGTCTGGATTACGTTTGGCACACATGCGGGCAACCAGTCCGCCCATCGAGTGTGTAACCAGAATTACACCGTGCTCGCATTTGACTTTGAGCTCTTTTCGGCATCGTTCCAGCACGGCCCGGATTCGCCCTGCCAGATAGTCTGCTGCCTGCGAATTGGAATTGAGCCAGTTGTAGCCTACGGCGTAAACCGGGTAACGGAACTCGGCCGCTGCCTTCAAATCATCTGTTTTAAGAGGACTGTAGCCTTTCAGACCACCCCAGATAGAGGTGTCGCGCGGCAATGCTCCCATTATCCCGGGATAAGGGCGGCCATCCTGGGCCAGGATGAATCGTAGCTGTGCCTCCAGGAAATTCAGGATCGGTCCATAGGAATCCAGCGACACTGAGCCCCATCCACGGTTTCTCGCCTCCTGTACGGGAAGTGTGGTGACAAACTTCGTCACGGTGGCCAGATCGGAGTCTTCGGGAGTCGAGAATGCACGGGTTTGTTGCGGGTCGAGGAGTTGCTTGCGTTCAAGGGGCGTCAGGGTGTTGTAGCTTTTCCATTTTGTTAAGCCGGCCACCCACCCCGTGGCGTCGTCGGGAAACCAGGCCCAGTTATTATCGTTGCCCATCAAACGAGCATTCGGTCCTGTCGCTATCAAGGGGCTGCCCATGATGCCGGGGATGAAAATGACCGGAATGGCGTTATCCGGTGGTGCGACGAGTTCCGCGCGGGTCAGGTTGGAAGCGCGACTCATGGTCACGCGCGCCATGACATTTCCATCCGGCCCAATCTGGGTAGGAACCGGCCTTGTTGGTTCACTCATTCAGGCTCTCCCTGCCTCTGTGCTTTATGTTGACTGAAAAAACATTCGTCAGCTTGGGCCGCATCATTCGGCAGGCCCGAGAAGATGGAACTCGTAGCCTTCTGTCGTCAGCCCCTGCTGCAAGGCAGCCCAACCATCTCCGTCCGTCACACCCTCCACTCGCGCGCCGTCCGCCCGTGTCATCGCGTAGCGATAGTTGGGCAACGGGCTTCCGTTACGCACCACGCGCACGCGTTCATTGAACGGTGTCTGCGCCCAGGTATTGAAAGTCGTTGAAGCATGGGCCGGACCGACAAGGCTGTGTTTACCGGCTTTGACGATGAAGTTGCCTGGCATGCCCAGTTCAATGTTGCCGCCTTTGAGCGTGAGGTAAGCGCCTGCGCAGGTGAGAGTGATGTGCTCCTTGGCGCTGAGCACCACATGCTGATTGCCAGCGCTGATTTCTACACTCTGATCGGCCTCCAGGCGGATGGTGTCCTTTTGGGCCTGCAGCAGCATCGGCCCTTGATGAGTGATCTGGCGCATTTCGCCGCTTTGGGCAAAAAGCCCCAGATCCGCCCCGGCGTTGATCACGAATTTTTGTCCACTGGTGAGTTGTTGATTTTGTTGCGCAACCGTATCGATATGTCCACCCGCCGCCAGGGTCAGCGAGTTGGGGGAAACCGCCGCGATACCCGCCTGACCGCTCAGGGCGATTGCCGGGTTTCCACCGTTGGCCTTTCCTGACTCGTCGTTGGCGCCATGCCCCAGGTCGCGCACTGCTTCACTGAGTGTCTTTTGCTGCTCGGTATCGTGATCGATGCCCTGATGTTCTTGAGCGTAATCGCCCAGTTCCTTTGCCAGTTGAAGTGCAGCTTCAAGTACTTGAACCGCCGTGGCCCGGTTCAGGTGCCCGCCGTTTGCATTGATCTGCTCTTCAGTACTGAGCAACAAGCCCTTCGCCGCGCGGACTGCACCATGTTCGTCAGTGCGCAGTTCGAATCCTTCGCCCCTGGGATCGCCGCCATTCGGTCGTGGATGGGTCAGATAGCCCAAATGTAGCGCGGTGCTGCCGTGATCACTCATCAAGGCCGCACTTATCTGCTTGGTGGTATCGTCGATTCGCAGTTCGTTGGCGCGGTTACCCTTGTACTCCTTGCTTTTGATGGTGCTGAGTATCTTGTGATCAGGCAGTCTGTAAGGAGGCGAGTTGGTCGCGCGGTAGGTTCGGCCCGTGATAATGGGTTGATCGCAATCGCCATCGAGATAGTCAACGATCACTTCCTGCCCAATGCGCGGTATCGCCATGTGGCCCCAGTCTGCACCTGCCCAGTTCTGTGACACTCTGATCCAGCACGTACTGAATTCGTTGTTCTTGCCTTCCCGATCCCATGGGAACTGGACCTTCACCCTGCCCCACTCGTCGCAATAGATCTCCTCCCCCTCAGGACCCACCACGGTTGCAATCTGGGGGCCGTCGATTCGGGGTTTAGGCATGGGTTCCGGTCGCCACTCGGTGTCCTCGCTGACGATTTCCGCCACGAAGTCGTAACTGACCCCCACTTGTGTATCAGCCGACTCCTCCTGCTGACTGGTATGTTGCACCCCCTTATGGGTGATGCGTATCGAGCGCCACCAGCGATTGAAATCGTCTCTGGGATGATTGGACAGTTGGAATGAAAAACCGGGTAGCAAACGCGGGTCATCACCTTCCACCCTTGCTACGTGAGCATCCCGGCGGCGACCGCGAAGACGGGTTTCAGTGAAGGACCTGCCGGCCGAGCTGACCTTGTAGCGCCCGGGATAGTCGTAACGCTCATAGCTTTGCGCCTTGCCCTGCAGGTCCTCACCGATGAGGTGATGTTGCTGGTCATAGACTGGGCGTTTGAAGGTGTAATCGCGTTGCGTCTGTTCGGTGGTGCGAACGCTTTCGGTATAGCTGAATGTGTAGAGTCCAGGGTGCTCGGCGTCCGCCACTGGCTGTGGCGAATAACGCACCGGCCCGCCTGGAACGCGTTCTTGCACATAGAGTTTGTCGCCATGAATCAGCGTGTGGGTATCGGCATCGAACTTGAAGTAATAAAAAAGACCTTCTTCGGTTGAAAGTCTGTCAAAGAGATAAAGGTCAGTGTCCCCGGTCTGGGTGCAATACTCCCGGGGCAGGTGCTCTACATTGATGTTTTGCTCATAGTTCATTATCCCGTGTTCAGTCAGCACGGACTTCAGGATCTCCGGGACATTTTTTTGCTGGAATATCCGCCAGTCTGAACTCAGCGCCAATCTTGCCAGTTGTGGCTCTACGACAACTTGGTACCGGGTACGACGGAACCCGGTTTTGCCTTGGGTGAAGCTGGAGACCAGTCCATGAACATAACGAACCGGCGTATTTCCTTGCCAGATTGTCAGTAGCGCGGGTTGGTCGAGTATTTGTCCGAAGTCGATGTTCGAGCTGAAGCTGGCAAGCTCGACCGTCAGACGAAAAGGTTCACAAAGTGCCTCTTCGAGCGTGAACTCAACCACTTCAAACTCCGTGCGTCCGGACAGCACGGAAAAGGTAAACCTCAAGTCCCTTTGACGCATTGAACTGCTCCCTGATTGAAGGCGTGCCAGCTCGAAAAACGCTGTCTGCGAACCTTGTCCGTCGAAAAACACCCTGACCGCTATCGCCGGTCAGGGTGATCGTCTCCACGATCAGACGACTGGAGCACGCCAGTCATCGGAACCCGAAGTACCGGAG